>NZ_QUCW01000002.1:0-734397 GCF_003473825.1 Roseburia sp. AM16-25 | reverse complement strand
AATAGCACCTTGAAAATTTCATACAGATAGATTTTGATGAAAGAAAGTTGAATAAAATCAACTCTCAATATCAAGACATCCGAGAATTAACAAACCAAAAATTCAGTAAAAACTGAGAAAAGCTTTTTTAAGCAAAACAAAATGTTGCAACGCTATGCAACGCGAGGTTAAGCAAAGAAGAGCGCAGGGTGGATGCCTTGGCACTAAGAGCCGACGAAAGACGTGATAAGCTGCGAAAAGCCACGGGGAAGTGCAAATAACTTGTGATCCGTGGATATCTGAATGGGGAAACCTAGCTGAAAGGACTTCAGTTATCCTAACGCCAATCCATAACGTTAGGAAGGGAACCCGGGGAACTGAAACATCTAAGTACCCGGAGGAAGAGAAAGAAACATCGATTTCGGGAGTAGCGGCGAGCGAAACCGAAAGAGGCCAAACCGAGACGCGTGCGTTTCGGGGTTCGGACTGCATTTAGGATTCATCGATTTTAGCAGAATGGTTTTGGGAAAGCCAGCCATAGAGGGTGAAAGCCCCGTAAGCGAAAAGAGAGATGACCGAGCAGGATCCAGAGTACATCGAGACACGAGAAACCTTGATGGAAAGAGCGGGGACCACCCCGTAAGCCTAAATACTACTTAGTGACCGATAGAGCAAAGTACTGTGAAGGAAAGGTGAAAAGAACCCCGGGAGGGGAGTGAAAGAGAACCTGAAACCCTGTGTTTACAAGCTGTGGAACATCTTTAAATGATGAACCGCGTACTTTTTGTAGAACGGTCCGGCGAGTTACGCTTACTGGCGAGGTTAAGGACTACAGGTCTGGAGCCGAAGGGAAACCAAGTCTGAATAGGGCGCATAGTCAGTGAGAGTAGACCCGAAACCGGGTGATCTATCCATGTCCAGGTTGAAGATGATCTAATCGTCATTGGAGGACCGAACCCACATCCGTTGAAAAGGGTGGGGATGAGGTGTGGATAGGGGAGAAATTCCAATCGAACCCGGAGATAGCTGGTTCTCCTCGAAATAGCTTTAGGGCTAGCCTCATATTAGTCTTGTGGAGGTAGAGCACTGAATTTCCGCGGGGGCGTCAAAGCTTACCAAAGAATATCAAACTCCGAATGCCATAAAGATGATGTATGGGAGTCAGACTATACGAGATAAGTTGGATAGTCAAAAGGGAAAGAGCCCAGACCACCAGTTAAGGTCCCAAAGTATGTGTTAAGTGGAAAAGGATGTGGGATTTCATAGACAACTAGGATGTTGGCTCAGAAGCAGCCATACATTCAAAGAGTGCGTAACAGCTCACTAGTCGAGAGGTCCTGCGCCGAAAATGTCCGGGGCTAAAACACAACACCGAAGCTGTGGATTTATACACAAGTATAAGTGGTAGAGGAGCATTCTTAATACCGACGAAGCTGTACCGAAAGGAGCAGTGGAGGGATAAGAAGAGAGAATGCCGGAATGAGTAGCGAGAGTAAGGTGAGAATCCTTACGGCCGAATATCTAAGGTTTCCAGCGTAAAGCTGATCTGCGCTGGGTAAGTCGGGGCCTAAGGCGAGGTCGAAAGACGTAGTCGATGGATAACAGGTTGAGATTCCTGTACCGCATGGTAACAGAACTGTGGGGACGCATGGACAAAGCTCGAGCCGGGAATGGAAAGACCGGTACAAGCGAAGGAGGAGTACGGTTGGCAAATCCGCCGTATAATCCAAGAGCGTGATGTGGAGTGAACTAGAAGTAACGAAGCGAGTAGAGTCTGTGCCGAGAAAAGCCGCTATTGTTTGCCATGTGCCCGTACCGTAAACCGACACAGGTGGATGAGGAGAGAATCCTAAGGCCGACGGAAGAAGCATTGTTAAGGAATTCGGCAAAATGACCCCGTAACTTCGGGAGAAGGGGTGCCTGAGAAATCAGGCCGCAGAGAATAGGCTCAAGCAACTGTTTAGCAAAAACACAGGTCTATGCGAAACCGTAAGGTGATGTATATGGGCTGACGCCTGCCCGGTGCTGGAAGGTTAAGAGGAGAGGTTAGCTTCGGCGAAGCTTTGAATTCAAGCCCCAGTAAACGGCGGCCGTAACTATAACGGTCCTAAGGTAGCGAAATTCCTTGTCGGGTAAGTTCCGACCCGCACGAAAGGCGTAATGATTTGAGCACTGTCTCGACAATGCATCCGGTGAAATTGAAGTACCAGTGAAGATGCTGGTTACCCGCGCCAGGACGGAAAGACCCCATGGAGCTTTACTCCAGTTTGGTACTGGGATTCGGTACTGCATGTACAGGATAGGTGGGAGACTATGAACTAGGGACGCCAGTTTCTAGGGAGTCGCTGTTGGGATACCACCCTTGTAGTATTGGATTTCTAACCAGTCACCGTAATCCGGTGATGGGACAATGCCAGGCGGGGAGTTTGACTGGGGCGGTCGCCTCCGAAAGGGTATCGGAGGCGCTCAAAGGTTCCCTCAGAATGGTCGGAAACCATTTAAAGAGTGCAAAGGCAGAAGGGAGCTTGACTGCGACACCGACGGGTGGAGCAGGTACGAAAGTAGGACTTAGTGATCCGGTGGTATAAAGTGGGATTGCCATCGCTCAACGGATAAAAGCTACCCTGGGGATAACAGGCTTATCACTCCCAAGAGTTCACATCGACGGAGTGGTTTGGCACCTCGATGTCGGCTCATCGCATCCTGGGGCTGTAGCAGGTCCCAAGGGTTGGGCTGTTCGCCCATTAAAGCGGTACGCGAGCTGGGTTCAGAACGTCGTGAGACAGTTCGGTCCCTATCCGGCGCGGGCGGAGGATATTTGAGAGGAGCTGACCCTAGTACGAGAGGACCGGGTTGGACGGACCACTGGTGTACCGGCTGTCAACCAATGGCATAGCCGGGTAGCCAAGTCTGGACGGGATAAACGCTGAAGGCATCTAAGCGTGAAGCCCCCCTCAAGATGAGATATCCCCTCCTATAAGGAGATAAGATCCCTTGAAGACTACAAGGTAGATAGGACAGAGGTGGAAGTGTAGTAATACATGTAGCTGACTGTTACTAATAGATCGAAGGCTTAACCAAGAAGGTTTGATTCAAAGAATCTGTATGAAATTTTGAAGGTGTTATAAAAATTTATATTTGCATTACATCCTATAATCTAGTATTATAGGTTTTGTGATATATAGGGGATTAGTTCATCGGTAGAATAAGAGTCTCCAAAACTCCAGAGCCGGGTTCGATTCCTGGATCCCCTGTCTTAGTAAAGCCTTGAGATATTGTGTTGCAATGTTTCAAGGCTTTTTGTTATGGCAATAGGAAAATTATAGTGAAAAAAGGAGAGAAATTCTATGAAAAACAGTAAGAGAGGTATTCGCATTGTTTTTAATTCACCGGTCATTTTAGGATTTGTATTGATCTGTTTTCTGGTAACACTCCTAAATGAACACACCGGCGGACGGAGCAATCAACTTCTATTTGTAACCTATCATTCTTCTTTCAAGGATCCATTGACTTATGTTAGATTTTTTACCCATGTCTTTGGACATTCCGGCTGGGATCATTTTCTGGGAAATATGACCTATATCCTTTTACTGGGACCGATGCTGGAGGAGAAATATTCATCTAAGAATATTTTAAAAGTGTTCCTGATTACAGCACTTGTGACAGCCCTTATCAATTACATTTTTTTCCCTGGTGTTGGTTTGTGCGGAGCCAGTGGTATTGCCTTTGCTTTTATCGTAATGACCTCCTTTACCGGATTCCGCAGCGGAGACATTCCGCTTACTTTTCTGCTGGTTGCTGCAGTCTTTATCGGACAGCAGGTTTATGAGGGAATTACCCTGCAGGATAATATTTCTCATATGGCACATATTGTGGGCGGAATCATTGGTGCAATCGTTGGATTCAAATGGAATAAATAACAAAATGTTATAGAAGATACGGAATAACAGTATGCTTTGCCTATGATACATAACAGAATGGAATGACTACGAAATTGAAAAATTTGTCATATCGTTTATAATTTATTTATACGCATTATGAAATGCACATAAAGGAGGAGAATGAGATGGCATGTTTTTTAGTTCCAACAACAGAGGCAATTGTTACGACAATTGTTGAAAAAAATGTTGAGGCACATGAAAAAAAAGAAGAAGATAAGGGACAAACACTTCAGAAACAGGGTAAGGTAACATTTTCAAGAAAATTAAAATGGTTAAACACGATGTTATGGGGCGGTGCGGCTTTATTAGCGTTTGAACATGTATGGCATGGAGAGGTAGTTCCGTTCTTTCCATTTTTGACAGCGGCTTCCAATCCATCCGATGCGGCAGAAATGCTTCATGAGATGAGTACGACAGGTGTACTTATGGCGGTATTAGTTACTGTAGTATGGATAGGTATGGTGGCAGTTTCTAATATTTTGGAAAAACGTGATACAGATGTCTTACTTACCAACAAAAGATAGGAGGATAGAATTATGACATTACTTGTGACTGTTTTTGCGGCAATAGTTTCTACTATCCTTTGGTATCAAAAAGAAAACCGTAAGGAATTGCGTTTGGGAACATTGAGTTTAATGTACTGGGGTGCTTCTATTATGTGGTTTGTAGATGCTATCTTTGAATATGCAGAATTGCATGCAGCATACTTTACCCCGGATCCGATGGATATGCTCAACGATTTGTTCCTTGGGCTGTCTGTAGTTGCATTTGGTCTGATCATATGGTTGGTGATTTTATTGATCCAAGATCCTAAGAAGATTGTTAGAAATGCAATATTAAATCAGTAATTGGTAAAAAAGAAGCCTCTACTTTGAAAAGTAGAGGTTTCTTTTATGTAGATAATCTGTCAAGCATAGAAGATAACTGGACGGGATAGATTTTTGACGTTATAATAAAATTGAATACTTAAAGAGGAGATATGTTATCTATGCTGGAAGTGAAGGAGTTACAATATTTTGTGATCTGTGCAGATGTGAGATCTTTTAGCAAGGCCGCCAGGGTGCTTTATACGACCCAGCCCAATGTCAGCAAGGTGATCAAGAGTCTGGAAAGCAAACTGGGATTTCCTGTATTTCGCAGAGAAAATAGAGGAATAACGCTTACCCATAAGGGGAGAAGAGCCTACGAATATGCAGTAAAAATCCTAGAGCAGGAAAAACATTTGGCAGAAATTTATCAGTTAGATGACAGGGAAGAGGTAAATATGTCCAGCAACCCGAGTTCGTGGATTGCGGAAACCTTTACTTCTTTTTATCAACAATTTGGCAAAAAACAGGTCCGCTACCAACTGATAGAAGCGAATCTGAATCATATTCTGGAGCGTGTGTCTAGTGGCGAGGATGATATTGGCTTCATTTTCTTTATGGAATCGCAGAGAGAACATCTGGATTACAAGTTACAAAGGGCACAATTAGAATTCCATGAATTGAAAAAAAGCGAGGCTGTTCTGTATTATGGACAAAATCCGGCTCCGGAAAAGGGCACTGACATCAAAGAGTATATGGCAGATAAACGGTTGGTACAGGCCTATGAGGATGAATTTGCACTGAATCATTACTGGGAAATGGTGAAAGGTCAGGAAGAAGATTTGTTTTCCGACAAAATTGGTGTGATCACCAATAGTGATTACGTCATGAATATGTTACTCAAAAATACAAATCTCTGTAATGTGAGCAGTAATCATCTGGAGAAGCGTTCTATGTTTCAGGGAAGCATACTCTATCATGGGGAAAAATGTGTTTCCTTTGGCTATGTAAAACGCAGTGGCGAGGACATTGTACCACTGGCACAGGAATTTCTTTCTTATATGGAAAAACGATTAAATCTGCCGTAAAAAATGACATATGCTATAACAAAATGGAATGCATAATGAGGCAATTCTCGTCATGCATTCCAATTTTTTTGTTATAATGTTAAACAGTGTTTGCATTGTCCGAAAAGGACATGAGTGCCAAGAAAGAGGATAGTAGCAGTGAAATATGTTTGCAGACGTTTGTTACAACTGATTCCCATTTTATTAGGTATTACCTTTTTATCATTTGCAATGATGCATGTTGCCGGATCAGATGTGGTCACGCAATTATATACGAATCGAGGTGTCGAAGTTTCACAGGAAATCATAGATGCCAAAAGAGCGGAGTTAGGCTTGGATAAGCCTTTTTTGACGCAGTATTTTACATGGCTGAAGGGTATGCTCACCGGCGATATGGGCATATCCTATGTGACCGGAAGAAATGTTTTAGACACATTTATGGAAAAACTACCGGCCACCTTATTATTGACGGTTTTATCCATATTGCTTACGGTACTGATTTCTATCCCGCTGGGGATTCTGGCTGCCATAAAGCAGGGAAAGTGGATGGATCATCTGCTTCGGATAAGCAGTTTTATCGGCAACGCCATGCCGAATTTCTTCGTTGCTATCCTGCTGATGGAATTGCTCAGCATCAAGTTGGGCTGGCTGCCGGTGATTGCCAGCGATGTGTCGTTCCAAAGTGCGATTATGCCGACCTTGACACTTGCTATTTCTATGTCGGCAAAATATATGCGGCAGGTGCGGGCGACTGTTCTGGAGGAATTGAACAAAGATTATGTCATAGGACTTAAGGCAAGAGGCGTGCGGAGCAGGGACATCCTGTGGAAAAATGTCATGAAGTCAGCCATGGTTACGATACTGACACTACTTGCCTTGTCTATTGGCAGTCTCTTAGGAGGAACTGCGATTATTGAGAGCATTTTTATGTGGGATGGTGTTGGTAAGTTGGCAGTGGATTCTATTAACATGAGAGATTATCCTATGATATTGGCTTATGTGGTTTGGATGGCGATCATTTATGTGCTGGTCAATCTTGTTACGGATCTTTTATACCGTGTGCTGGATCCAAGAATACGATTGGGGGAGAAGGCAAAGCAATGAAAAAAAGCAGGAAACAAAGAAATATCGTTAAATTCCGTCTCGTAGTATTTGCATCCCTGGCAGGACTTTTGATCCTTTTTTCTCTGTTCAGTGATAAGTTATGTCCGATGGATCCCTATCTACAGGATTTAAGTAATGCGAAAGCGGCACCCTCTTTTGTACACCCATTGGGAACCGATCGGTATGGACGCGATATGTTATCTCGCATCATTGTAGGAAGTAAGACCAGTATTTTCTCAACGTTACTTTTGGTAACTTTTATTAGCGTGTTTGGGAGCATGATCGGTTTGATCTGTGGTTGGTTTGAAAACAAGATCGATGTCCTTCTTATGCGTATTGCCGATATGTTTCTGGCCTTTCCGGGACTGGTTTTTGCCCTTGCAGTCGCAGCGGTTTTAGGCGGAGGTCTGCAAAATGCCATCATAGCACTGGCTGCGATCTCCTGGCCAAAATACGCACGTCTGGCGCGCAGCCAGACCTTGACACAAAAAAAGGCAACTTATATCAAGGCTGCCCGGTTAGCGGGAGATAGTGATTGGAAACTGATCGTAAGACACATTCTTCCCAATATTATGGGACCGATCTTGGTAACTGCCGTGCTGGATATCGGAACCATGATGATGGAACTGGCGGGGCTGTCCTTTCTAGGTTTGGGTGCAAAGCCTCCGATCGCGGAATGGGGCAGTATGATGAGCGAGACCAGAAATCTTTTGACGACACAGCCATGGGTCACGCTATCGCCGGGAATCGCTATTTTTATCTCGGTTGTTATCTTCAATCTGTTTGGTGAAGCAGTGCGTGATTGGTTGGATCCAAAGAATGGGAGGTCATGATGGCGGAATTATTAAGATATGACCATATAAATATCCGATATGGGCAATCTCTGGTCATAGAGGATGTGGATTTTAACTTGGCGAGCGGTGAGATCTTGGGAATCGTGGGGGAGAGCGGTTCCGGAAAATCCACACTTTTAAAGGCAGGTATGGGACTTTTGGGAAAAGAAGGGCAACTCTGCCGGGGAAAGATCTTGTATGATGGGAAAGATCTGGGGCAATGCAGTGAAAGAGAAATGCAAAAGATCCGTGGAAGGGAACTGGGCATGGTCTTTCAGATGGCAGGAAGCAGTTTTTGCCCGATTCGCACCTTAGGCGTGCAAATGCAGGAAGCCGTCAGGGCGCACAAAAGGATCAGCAAGGCAGAATTTATGGATGAGGCTTTAGACCTTCTGAATAAATTTGGATTTGACAAGCCAGATCGAATCCTAGAGTCCTATCCTTTTGAATTATCCGGCGGTATGCAACAGCGCGTAGGAATTGTTGCTGCCATGCTTTTGCATCCGCGCGTTTTGCTGGCAGATGAACCGACCTCTGCACTGGATGTATCGGTGCAAAAGCAGGTGGTAGAGCAGTTTCTGATGATCCGGGAAAAGTTTGGTACATCTATTTTGCTGGTATCCCACAATATCGGTGTGATCCGTGCCATGGCAGATGAGATTTTGGTCTTACATCAGGGAAAGACAGTGGATTATGGTAAGAAAGACGATATTCTGGCACAGCCGACATCGGAATATACTGAAAAATTATTGGAGGCAGCGCCGAGGTTTAGGAGATAGCATATGCGGACATTGTTGCGGGTAGAACATTTGACAAAAGATTTCTCAACGCATGGAGGAGAAACATACAGGGCAGTAGATGATGTGTCGTTTTCGCTAGGGTTTCATGAAAAAATGGCAGTGATTGGAGAAAGCGGCAGTGGAAAGACAACACTTGCCCGCATGATCACACGGCTGACGGAGGCGACAAGCGGTCAGATCTTTCTGGAAGAAGAAAATATTACGCGGGCAAAAGGACACAATTTAAGAAATATCTATCAGAAAATGCAGATGGTCTTTCAGATGCCGGTAGATTCTTTTGATTCCCGGCGACGGCTGGGCGACGGTATCGCGGAAAGCCTGATCAACCGGGGGATGAAAAAAGCAGAAGCATGGGAAGAAGCAGAACGCTTACTGGGGGAATGTGGACTAGGCAAAGAATTTTTGACCCGGTATCCGCATGAGGTGAGTGGTGGGCAGTGCCAGAGGGCAGCAATTGCGCGGGCACTGGCGATCCAACCTAAATTATTGATCTTGGACGAGGCGACCTCCGCACTTGATATGACCGTGCAAAAAGAGATCATAGGCTTACTGGATAGTTTACAGGAAGATAGAGATATGTCTTATCTTTTTATCTGCCATGACCTTGCGCTCGTGCAGGCGTTTTGTGATCGCATGATCGTGATGCAAAAAGGAAAGATCGTGGAAGAGGGTACAACAGACCAGGTCATCCGGCATCCAAAACATGCTTATACAAAAATGCTGATGGATAGTGTTTTATAGTAGGAAAATAAAAATTATATATAGAGTTAAGAAAGGATAAGGGAGTATGCAAAAGAAAAAGATGATGGCAGTGCTAATTGGCATCTGTCTGGCACTTGGGACTTTAAGTGGTTGTGGAAAGACGCAAAAAGAGGCAAGTGATGGGAAAAAGACGTTGGTCATAGGGGATGTCAGTTTTAACAGTGCCAATGAGGAGGCAGACATCAATCCGCATAATACTTATGCGGGCTGGGCTTGTATCCGTTATGGTATCGGGGAGACTCTGGTCAAGTATTCCGACGATATGGAGATTGAGCCATGGCTGGCAAAGGCATGGGAAAATGTCGATCCACTGACCTGGAAGATCACTTTACAGGACAATGTAAAATTTTCCAGCGGAAGGGATATGGATGCGGAGGCAGTCAAGGAGTGTCTGGAACACTTGCTTGCTGTGCATGATCGTGCGGCAGCAGATACCAAGATCGCCTCTATGGAAGCAGACGGTCAGGTCTTGACGATCAAGACATCCGAGCCTAAACCGGCACTTCTCAATTACCTGGGAGATCCTTATGCTTGTATTATAGATGTTAAAGCAGGATTTGATAATGGCATTGTTTCGGGAACAGGACCTTACATTGCGGTCGATCTAAAGACGGATGATTATTTAAAACTGGTAAAGAATGACAATTATTGGAATGGAGATCCAAAGATCGATGAGATCACGATCAAATCCATTACCGATGGCAATACCCTGGCAAAGGCTTTACAGGCAGATGAGGTACAGGCGGCTTACGGTATGGCATATGAGTCTTATCCTTTATTTGAAGGAGATGATTACCAGTTTTCACAGATCTCGACTTCACGCTGTTTTTTTGCCAAGATGAATTTTGATGAAAATTCGGTGTGTGCAGATCCTGCGGTCAGAAAGGCGATCGCTATGGGAATTGACAAAGAGAGTTTTGTAGATACGCTTTTAGAAGGCAACGGCTATGTGGCAAATGGTGTTTTCCCGGATCAGACTGCATTTGGCGGAGATAAGGTAACGACCGAATCCTATGATCCCAAGGGGGCAAAGAAGGTCTTGGAAGATGCCGGCTGGGTCGATACGGATGGCGATGGCATCCGGGAAAAAGATGGTAAGAAACTGGTCGTTAAATGGCTGACGTATCCGACGCGCCAGGAACTGCCACTTTTGGCGGAAGCCGCACAGGCAAGCCTGAAGGAGATCGGTATCGAGGTGGATATCAACAATACGCTGGATGTCAATGAGGTGGTTCAGGATGCATCCGCCTGGGATGTGTATGCCATGGCAAATGTGCAGGCACCGACCGGGGATCCGGAATACTGGTTCCGCGTGTTTGCACTTAGCGATTCCGCGAAAAACCAGGGCAAGTATTCCAATGCGCAGTTGGATGCACTGGATGAGCAGTTGAGTCAGGAATTTGATACGGCAAAACGTGCAGACCTTGCAGTGCAGATGCAACAGATCCTTTTGGATGACAATGCCTTTGTCTTTTGTTCCTTCCTCAAGATGAGCATGATCTCAAGATCCAATGTATCCAATTATACCTCGCACGCCTGTGATTACTACCAGATCACCGCAGATCTGGATATCGAATAGTGTCAATTTTGTGAAAAGAATGTGTTTTTGCACATTCTTTTTTCTTGCACTTTAGCAGACACTTCTTTACAATAAAATGTGGGTTTTTCTAAATGGAGGACACGTTAGATGGAACAAAAGGAAATCATTGCAAAATCCATAGATCAGATCTGTGATATGATCCTTGCCTGTGATCAGACAGGCAGGATCATTTATATGAATGAGACAGCACAGAAACAACTGGAATATCCTGTGAGTGATCCTTCCATTTCTATTTTTGATATATTTCCCGGCATTTTTACTGAGGCAAAAGATCTGGCAGAGACCAGACAAAAGGCTGAGGTTGATCGTTTGCCGGTGGATATCTATCGATACAACCGGACCTGTTTTCCGGTGTGGATGCGCCTTTTAGATACTGGGAATGCAGATTATATCTGCATTGCACACGACCGGACAAAGGAGATCTATCTGACGCGTAAGGTCGACCAGGTCGGAGAAGAAGCCAAGGCGGCAGCCAAAGTCAAATCAGAATTTGTGGCAAATATCACACATGAATTGCGGACTCCGGTCAATGGGATCTTGGGCAATATCATGTCCTTACGGGAGATCGAAGAAGATTCCAAAAAATTGCAGATCATATCTTTAGTGGAACGCGGTTGTGCTGATATGAATGCTATTATCAATAATATCCTGGATTTTTCCAAGTTGGAAGCAGGCAAGTTTACATTAGAGCAGCGGGAGTTTGATTTCCGCTCTATGATGGAATATGTCAAGGCGAACCATAAGAATAAGATCGCAGAAAAAGGTTTGCAGTTTAGCATGAGTATCTCCCCGGAGATACCGGAACATATCATTGGAGATGAACTCCGTATTGTGCAGGTACTAAACAATCTCTTGTCCAATGCCTGCAAGTTTACATCGGTAGGACGTATTGCCGTGGAGGTCGTCAAGACTTCCCAGATCCACAATCGTATGGAACTCTTCTTTCTGGTCATCGATACCGGTATTGGTATCAGCAAAGAAGATCAGGACAAACTTTTTCAAAGTTTTTCCCAGGTGGATGCTTCTATATCCAGACGCTATGGCGGTACGGGATTAGGGCTGAATATCTGTAAGCAGTTAGTAGAACTGATGGATGGCTCGATCCATGTGGAGAGTACGCAGGGACAAGGTTCCATGTTCTCCTTTCAGATCTGGGTCGAGACACCACAGAGTGAGTTGCAGACCAGCCGGAGCCTGCAGGATCCAACGACTAAGTATGTTTCCTCTATCCATAGTCTTGCGGAGTTTACAGCGGAAAACGGTATGGATCATGTAAGGAAATATGGCACCCAGGAAAATAGAGAAGAATTAAAACGAGATTTAAATAAACTTATATTATCCGTGGAAATGGATAATTGGGTCAAGGCGGAAGAATTTGCAGCCACGGTGCGGGAATTGACCATGGATGCACCACAGGAAGTCAAAAGCGGTGTGCTCCGCCTTAAGATGGCAGTCCAGAAACAAAATTACGATACCGTCAACACCTATTATCAGGCGTTGAAAGAGATCTTGAAGAACTAGGGAGGCAGGAGATTATGGATCAGATTACGACACCTAAGATACTGGTGGTAGATGATGTAGAAGCAAATCGCTTTGCCTTGCGTGATATCATCCGGCAGGCGGGCTACACCCCGGTCCTGACGGAAAGCGGTATGCAGGCAATCAAGGTTTTGGAAAGAACGCAGATCGATCTTGTTATCTTAGATATTGCCATGCCGGAAATGGATGGCTTTGAAGTATGCCGGCAGATCAAGGAGAATGTGAGGACGAGAGAGATCCCGATTATCTTTACGTCCGCTCTGGACAATCCACAGGATATCAAACAGGGCTTTGCCTGCGGGGGAGCAGACTACATCACAAAACCTTTTGTACCGGATATTGTTAAAGCAAGAATTAACATCCATCTTAAATTATATGAGACGACACGCCAGTTACAGGATATGAACCACAAGTTGCAGTTATCTGTGATCGAACAACTGCGGCGTGTGGAAAATGAAAAAAGAAATGTTCTCTACGCCCTGCTGCGGGTTGCCAGAGAAAATGCTGCCTATGATGTGGCGCATATGGAACGCATCAGTAAGAATTGCCGTGTCCTGGCAGAAACCTTGCAACTGACCAAGGAATATGCAGACCTGATCCCGGATGCATATGTGGATACCATAGAACTGGCTGCCCCGGTGTGTGACATCGGAAACGTGGCAGTCCCGACAGAGATCTTACAAAAGACCGATCGCCTGACACCGGAGGAGAGCCGCATCATGCAGCGTCATACCGAAGTCGGGGAGCGTATCCTGCAGGGGATCGATGACGAGGAGCAGGGAAATGATTTTATACAGATGTCGCGGGATATCGTAAAGTATCACCATGAGAGTTGGGATGGCAGCGGCTATCCTACCGGGATTGCGGGAGAGGAGATCCCTTTGTCGGCACAGATCGTAAATATCGTTACCGCCTACTGTGCGCTGACAGAAGATAGGTCATACCGTAGTGCTTTTTCCAAGGAGAAAGCCGTGGAGATTTTAGGAGAAGAAGCAGGTGTCAAGTTTAATCCGGCACTTTACGATGTGCTTTATATGATAAAACGACAGTTGGTATAGGGGAGAATACAAAAGAGAATGAGGACTATAGTACAATGAAGATGACAGAAGCAGAATTCCAACGTATCTACCGATACGTGAAGTTACATTATGGAATTGATATGTCAAAAAAGAAAGAGATCATGACCGGGCGTCTGGAAAACTATGTGGTCGTACATGGCTACGCTTCCTATGATGCCTTTATGAATGCCTTGGAGACAGATCCGACCGGTCATATGGAAAAGCGCCTGATTGGCATGCTTACGACCAATCATACATTTTTTATGCGGGAGTTTGAACACATGGAATATCTATCCCGCGTGGTCTTGCCGGAACTTTCCAAAAAAGAGGCAAAGACAAAAGATCTGGGAATCTGGTGTGCGGCGGCATCCAGTGGAGAAGAACCCTATATGTTAGCTATGCTGATCAAGGATTATTTCGGTCTGGATCATGCAAATTGGGATACAACGATCCTGGCAACGGATGTATCCGCTGAAATCCTGGAGCAGGCGACGCGGGGGATCTATACGGCAGATGCGATCGCACCCATGCCGGCGCAATGGAAACGGCGCTATTTTAAGGCATGTCCGGATGGCTTGCATTATCAGGTGACGGACGAGATCAAAAAGGAGATCCTTTTTAGGCGTTTTAACCTGATGAGTCCCTTTTTATTCAAGCATAAATTTCACATTGTCTTTTTACGCAATGTGATGATCTATTTTGATAACAAAACAAAGCAGGAACTGATCCGCAAGGTCTATCAGTGTATGGAACCGGGTGGATACTTATTTATAGGAAGGACGGAAACGATAGATCGTTCGGTAGCACCATTTCAAATGATACAGCCATCGATTTTTTGCAAATAGGAGGTGGCTTGATGCTTAGAAAGATTAGAGTGTTAGTTGTGGAGGATTCCCTGGTATTCCGGGAACTCCTGGTACAAAATTTGAATAAAGACGAAGGAATCGAAGTCGTGGCTGCGGCAAGGGATCCTTTTGAAGCGAGGGACATGATCCTCAAATATCAGCCGGATGTCATGACCCTGGATATTGAAATGCCGCGTATGGATGGCATAGAGTTCTTACAGAAACTTATGCCCCAGTATCCTATGCCGGTTGTTATGATAAGTTCGCTGAGTGACCGTGTCTTTGATGCCATGAACGCCGGAGCGGTTGACTTTGTTGCAAAGCCGACATCCACAGAACGAAGAGCAATCGAAGAATTTATCCGCACGGAGTTGCCGGTCAAGATCAAGATCGCGTCCATTGCAAAGATCCATCGCAGACGGACGCATGCGGAAGTTGTAAATGCCCTGCATATTCAAAAGCCGACCGGAAAATGCGACCTGATCGCTATCGGGGCATCGACCGGTGGCACGGAGGCGACCATCGATGTCTTGCAGGGATTACATAAAGATGTGCCGGGAATCGTTGTGGTACAGCATATGCCGGCAGGCTTCACGGAACTGTATGCCAGCCGCCTGAACGAGCGGTGTGAATTGGAAGTGCGTGAGGCAAAGAGTGGAGATATTGTCAGACCGGGGCTGGTACTTTTGGCACCGGGTGGTGATCAACATATGGAGTTGATAAGACAGGACAATATGTATAAAATAGTACTCAAAAAGGCACCAAAGGTAAACGGTCACTGCCCGTCGGTAGATGTTTTGTTTTCTTCGGTAGCTAAGCATGCCAAGGAAAATGCCATGGGGGTGATCCTGACCGGCATGGGAGGCGATGGTGCCAAGGGGCTTTTGGAGATGCGCAAAAACGGATCCCATACGATCGGCCAGGACGAGACGACCTGTATCGTCTACGGTATGCCCAAGGTCGCTTATGAGATCGGGGCAGTGGAATATCAGGAAAAATTACCGGATATTGCAAAAAGAATTTATAATGTTTTAAACAAATAAGGGATAAGGAGAGGGAATATGAGGATTTTACTGGCAGAAGACGATTTTGTAACGCGTAAGTTTATGATGAATTTTTTGTCATCTTATGGAGAATGTGATGCGGCTGTCGATGGGATGGAGGCAGTGGATGCCTATCTCATGGCATTGGAGGACGGAGAGCCATACGATCTGGCATGTCTGGATATCATGATGCCGGTGATGGACGGCTATCAGGTCTTGCGTAGCATCCGTGATCTGGAGGCTGATCACGGCATACCGGAGGAAGAACAGGTCAAGGTCATCATGACAACGGCGCTCAACGATGAAGAAAATGTAAAGATGGCATTTGATCTGGGATGCAGTGTGTATTCCGGAAAGCCGATCAACAAAGAAAAATTCGATCAGGCATTAAAGAAATTAGGCTTGATATAGAAAGGAGTCTTTCATGGCAGACGATTTTAATACTGGCGATATGCTCAGTGTTTATCTATTTGAAAACCAGCAGCTTCTGGAAAATCTGCAGAATATCGTAATGGAACAAAAAGATGCGGATGGCTTTGACGAAGATAGTATCAATGAGATCTTTCGTACCATGCACACGATCAAAGGATCTTCCGGTATTATGATGTTTGATGAGATCACAAAAGTATCTCATAAGT
This sequence comes from Roseburia sp. AM16-25, assembly GCF_003473825.1. Classification (NCBI taxonomy): domain Bacteria; kingdom Bacillati; phylum Bacillota; class Clostridia; order Lachnospirales; family Lachnospiraceae; genus Roseburia; species Roseburia sp. AM16-25. The sequence continues at coordinate 718,382 of NZ_QUCW01000002.1, read as the reverse complement.
TGGAAGATGTCTTTTATTTTATCCGTGAGTCCCATCCGACCACAGTACCACATGTAGAACTGGTGGAACATGTGCTGGATGTCTCTGATTTTATCATGGCGGAGATGGACAAGTTATCGGATGGCGGTGATGCCGATGGCGACGCGACAGAACTGGTCGCAAGTCTGGATGCTTTTTTGCAAAAGATCAAGGGGGAGAATGGAGCCAAAGAAGCGGATACCAAACCGGTACAAAAGGAAGAAACACCAAAGCAGTTCTATATTGCGCCGGAAACCGGTGGCAACAGTCACTTTTTCCGTATCTATCTGACTTATAATCCTGAGATCCAGATGGCAAGTATGCATGCCTACAAGACGGTATTTGCCTTAAAGAAGATCGCCAAGGACATTTTATACTCGCCGGAGGATATCCTGACAAACGAGGCGACATCCGATGAGATTGTTAAAGATGGATTTAATATCCTGATCAAAACAGATGCGACCGAGGAGGATATCCGCGAGATCGTACAGCCGGGCTATGATCTGACTAAAGTTGAGGTCTATGAATGTACGGCACAGGAATTTCAACTAGGATTCGAGGCAGAGGAGGCACAGATTCTGATCGATCTGGATTCCTCCGTGGAGGAGATCGAAAAGCGGGCGGATGCCAAAGAGGGGCAGACAGATACTGCACCGAAAAAGAAGATCGCACCCGGTGATTTCGTCATTGCTTCCAAGGAACCGGGCAAGGGCAAGAACCTGGCAAAAGAGCGTCCGGCGAAAAAGGATAAGGCTTCCTTTATCAGTGTCGACATTGCCAAGATGGATCAACTCATGGATCTGATCGGTGAACTGGTCATTTCCCAGTCGGTCGTCTTACAAAACCCGGATTTGAAAGTGCCGGGACTGAATTTAGACAATTTCAACAAGGCAGCCGGGCAGATGAAAAAGATCTCGACCGATCTGCAAAATGTGATCATGAGCATGCGTATGGTGCCGCTGACCAATACCTTCCAGAAGATGAACCGTATCGTCTTTGAGATGTCACGGAAACTTGGCAAGGATGTAACTTTTGAAATGATCGGCGATACGACAGAAGTAGATAAGAACATCATCGAACATATTTCGGACCCGCTCATGCATCTGGTGCGCAATTCCATGGATCATGGTATCGAGACCAATGAGGAGCGATTGGCGAGCGGCAAGCAGGAAAAAGCCAAGGTCACACTTTCCGCCAAGACAGAATCCGGCAAGGTATGGATCTCTGTTGCGGATAACGGAAAAGGCTTAGACCGCGGGCAGATCATGGCAAAAGCCAGACAGCAGGGACTCTTGGAACCGGGCAGACCGGAGTCCTCTTATACAGATAAAGAGGTATATCAGTTCATTACCCTGCCGGGCTTTTCGACTAACAAGAAAGTGACGGAGTTCTCCGGCAGAGGCGTAGGTATGGATGTCGTTGTTTCCAACCTGCAAAAGATCGGAGGTACGTTAGAGATCGACAGCGTACCCGGTCAGGGAAGTACAATGAATTTAAAGATCCCATTGACACTTGCCATTATTGATGGCATTGTTATGGATGTAGGGGATTCTTCTTTCGTCATGGAGACAGGAGCCGTAAGGGAATTCGTCCATGTCACGGAGGATATGCTTATCCATGAGCCGGATGGCAGGGAGTCGGTCATGATCCGTGGGGCTTGCTACCCGGTCATCCGTCTGGGTGATTTTTATGAGTTACATGACTATGAGACCAAGATTGCAAATGGTATGATGGTTCTAGTAGAAATAGAAAAAAATGTAGTCTGTCTATTTGTAGACCGTTTGGTCGGCAAACAGGAGATCGTCGTCAAACCGATACCGAAGTACATAAAAAAGGTCAAAGGTTTGTCGGGATGCACACAACTGGGAGATGGAAGCATCGCATTGATATTGGATGCCGCCGGTCTGATGGAATACTAGGAAAGGACGAAAGAAGATGAGTGAGTTTGACACACAAAAAGACAAATATGTGACTTTCCAGTCGGGGAGTGAATATTTTGGACTTAAGATCGAATATGTCAATGAGATTATTGTTTTTCAAGAGATAACAGAGATTCCGGAAAGCCCGGAATATGTCAAGGGATTGATCAATCTGCGCGGCAAGATCATACCGGTCGTGGATGTCCGCCTGCGTTTTCATCAGGAACCGATTCCTTATACGGACAGGACCTGTATCATCGTGATCCGTTATGAGCAGATGGTCGTAGGTTTGATCGTTGAAAAAATCGCCGAGGTCGTAGAGATACCGGCAGAAAACATTTTACCTTCCCCTTCGATTGGCAAAAATGATAATGCCAAAAGCCGATTCGTATCCGGTATAGGTAAAGTTGGAAATGATGTCAAGTTGTTGTTAGATCCTGCCAAGTTACTTGGGGATGAAGAAGCCGCACTGGTAGGATATTTGAATAATGAAGATGAGAGTGAAGAAGGAGAAGAGTAACATGAAAGAGAAAAAAGCAATCAAGGTACACACATTATTGATCTTTGCGTTTATCGTGCCGGAGATCCTTTTGATCATTACGCAGATCTTTTCGTATAAGTCTGTGGCTAAGGCACAACATGGTATGATGTCACCGAAATACTTACAGTCATACAATCTGTTTTTGTTTGTGGAATTGGTGATCTGCATTGCATTGATCACGACGGTCTGCATTACGATTTCCAGAAGCATCCGCACTTCATTGGCAAGCCTGAATGCGGCTGCAAGAGAGATTGCTAAGGGAAATGTGGATGTAGAATTAAAGAAAAAACGTAATGATGAGTTCGGCGAACTGGTAGATTCTTTCCAGATGGTCGTAGACAATATCCGTTATGAGTCACAGGTGGCAGGTCAGGTGGCAGAGGGTAATCTGATGATCGATGTCAAGCCATCTTCGGATAATGATGCACTTGGCGCAGCGCTCAAGGACATGGTAGAGAAGAACCAGACAACCCTGTCTCATATTACCGATGCAGCCATGCAGGTATCGACCAGTTCTTCTGAGGTGGCAAATGCATCTGAGGCATTGGCACAGGGATCTACCGAGCAGGCAAGTGCGATCGAGGAGATCACAGCCTCTATCAGTGATGTAGCCGGCAAGACCAAGGAAAACGCCCAAGAAGCATCCAACGCAGCAGAGTTGGTAGAACATGCTTTAGATAACGTACATAGAGGCAATGACCAGATGAGCGAGATGATGAACGCTATGCGTGATATCAACGATTCTTCCGAGAGCATTTCAAAGATCATCAAGGTGATTGATGACATTGCATTCCAGACCAACATCCTTGCTTTAAATGCTGCAGTAGAGGCAGCAAGAGCCGGAGAAGCGGGAAAGGGATTTGCCGTTGTTGCGGAAGAAGTCAGAAACCTTGCAGCAAAGAGTGCTACCGCAGCATCCGAGACCGCAGAACTGATCGAAGATTCCATCCACAAAGTCAATGCAGGTTCCAAGATCGCATCCGAGACAGCCAATGCTTTAGCAGAGATCACAAGCGCCGTAGAGGAGAGCGAAGGCATTATCCTTGGCATTTCCGAGGCATCCAATTATCAGGCAACGGCGATCGCACAGATCAATCAGGCGATCGATCAGGTATCCCAGGTCGTACAGAACAACTCTGCGACCAGCGAGGAATGTGCCGCAGCCAGCATTGAACTTTCCAACCAGGCAAACCGTATGCAGGAACTTTTATCGACCTATCATCTGGGAGATATCAGCCCTCACGAGTTGCCGGAAAGATCTTTTAACGAAGATGCTGCTGAGACACCATACATTCATTTAGATGATGGATTTGGAAAATACTAAGATGGAATCCTACGCAGAAAATGATCTGATCGATCATTTGATGGCGTTTTTGCACGAGACCTATGAAAAAGAACCTATGGGCATGGTCATCGACTGTGATGTCAATGTGCCCAAAAGACTGACAGGGGATCTGCAAACGACGCAGCAGGAGATTTTACAAAAGATACAAGAGGTCTTAAGTTATGGCAAGACCAGACTTTTGGTCATACGTCTGACTTATGAAAGAAGCCTTCCGACAGGTAATCTGTTAGTACTGATACAGACACATCCTGTTCGGGATCAGGGGCAGGCACCGCATGAAATGATGGGGAGAACCGAGACATTGGTTCTCCCTCAATTACTTGTAGAAGAAGGTCCGCTTGTCACCTGTAAAGAACCCTGCCAACTGATCGGTTATTATGAAAGACAACAAAATATGGATGCGGGGGAGCGACAGGCATATCTGATCACCCAGGAGCATCTGGCCAAGCAAATGGGACTGCCTTTTGTTCTCTGTGGCACCATACAGCATTTGCAGGCAGAACTGCAAAAGAAAAGAGAAGTCTGTCTTATGTTATCCATGGCGCAGTATGAGGTGCATCAGGCATACTTTTCCCATCTGCCGGAGCATGTGCGTCTGATCGTCTTTTGCCGGCAGGGACACAGGATAGAAGAACGCACGAATCAGATCGCTCTCTATGTTCCTTTTAGCAGTCTGGAACTGGCAGATGCCATTGTCAGTCCTCTGCCTGAAAAAGAGGATGTCCTGCCTACGCTGGATGCATCCGTTGGACGGCTCTATTGCGGCAATGATGAGATCTACCATAAGATCTTAAAAGACTATGCTTTGCGGGGAAAACACAACTGGGTGCGGATAGAGGAACTTTTTGCCAAGCAGGATTGGGACAATTACAGGATCGAGGTACATGGAATCAAGAGTTCCATGAAGGCGATCGGTGCTATGGAACTGTCAGAGGAGGCAAAGGCTTTGGAAGCCGCCGGAAAAGAAGGCGACATCCTTTATATCCTGTCACAACACGAAAAAATGATGCAGTTTTTTATCCGGGATATTCATAGCATACAGGCATATTTTGATATGCCGCTTTCCCCTCGAAAAGATGTGGGAGCGGAAAACGAAGAAAGTGCATCTGTCAACTTATCCGAAGCAGAGAAAAAAGAACTTCTGACGCAGTTGGAAGATGCAGCATACGGGCTGGATGGACAGGAAATGTTAAAGATACTTCAGCCACTGGAGGCGTCCGGCGGTTTTGTGGGGCTTTTACAGGAAGTAGAGCGAAAGATAGACAGCGAAGATTATTTGTCCGCCTATGATCTGGTGGAAAAGAGATTTACCTAAAAGGAGAAATGGTATGGCATACGTGATCGGTGATTTTTCATTTGAAACAGAAGAAGATGCAAGAGAGGCACAAAAGGAAGTCCAGGCGATCTCCTATATTATGAAGCAGATCGATAACGAAGATCCCAAGGCAGTATTAGCAGCCTATCAGCAGATGGTAAAAAAAGATCTCTTTCATACAAAACTCGGGCTGGGATTTTTGGAAGACATGAGAAAACAACTGCTTGCCCTTCCGGAAATTGATGCGGCAGATCTGCCGCCGGTTCCAAGCCTTCCGCCAAAGCCACAGACCGAGCGGTTACTGATCAAGGAAGAAGAAGCACCGGCACCCAAAAGGCCTGTAGAAAAGAAAGAAGGGGCAAAGCCGGCGCCTAAGCCAGGAGCAGAAGAAAAAAGAGCCGGGGGAAAGAGTGCATCCCGCCCGACCAGGCAGACAAAAAAAGAAAAAGTAGAAAAGGCTTCTCGTAAGGAAAAAAAGCAAAAAGAGAAAATAGAAGATCTGACGCCAGAAAAAATGACGGTGGCTTTGAAACGATATAAGAAATTATCCCGACTACTTCTGATCGCATGTATTACCATGCTCCTTATTATCATTGGCATGTTTGCCATCAATGCGACCAGCCAGAATCCGACGATCTTGAATTATGAAGAAAAGATCGTAGACAAGTATGCGTCATGGGAAGAAGAACTGGATGCCAGGGAACAGGAGTTAAACGAAAGAGAGCAGAAGTTGAACCAATAGGGACTTGGAGACGATAAGGTCACAATTTTGACATAATATATGTGTAGCATGAGAGAAAACAGTAGCAGAAAGGGTGTAGTGTAAGATGGCTGGAAAGAAGATATTGATCGCAGATGACGAGGCGAGGTTGCGCAAACTGGTATCAGATTATCTGGTGCGTGAGGGATATGAGGTATTGGAAGCCGCAGATGGTGAGCAGGCACTGGATATCTTTTACCGGGAAAAAGATCTTTCCCTCATGATATTGGATGTGATGATGCCGGGCGTGGATGGATTTATGGTATGTAAGGAAGTCAGAGAGACCTCCCAGATCCCGATCGTCATGCTGACCGCAAAAAGTGAGGAAAATGACATTCTAAACGGTTATGAATATGGCGCGGATGAATATATTCCAAAGCCCTTCAGTCCAAAGATCTTGGTGGCACATGTCAATGCCATTATCCGCAGGACATCGGATGCAGATGACGGCAACAAAGACCTCTTGGAAGCAGGTGGTATTGTCATTGACCGCAAGGCACATATCGTTACCATTGACGGACAGGAGATCATCCTAAGCGTAAAGGAATTTGAACTGCTGACCTATTTTATGCAAAATGCGGGAATCGCCCTGTCGAGAGACCGGATCTTAAATGGTGTGTGGAATTATGATTATTTTGGGGATGCCAGAACCATCGATACCCATGTTAAGAAACTGCGCGCCAAATTAGGCGACAAGGGAAATTATATCAAGACCATCTGGGGAATGGGGTATAAGTTTGAAGTCGAAGAATAAAGTACAGAGTATCAACCGCCAGATGGCGGGCATTTACATAACGATCATTGCCCTGACGATCGTGGCACCACTCATCATCAATTTCTGCTTTTTGGGCTATTTTTATCAGCACGAAAAGGAAGAAGCCATGATCTCGACCTTTGATCTGGTCAATCGGGCGGCAGTCGCAGGCAGTTTTGATGACGAGGAATTTCTGGATGAATTGGAAAAGGCGCATGCTAATTACAGTATTTCCGTTGTCGTTGTAGATTCGGCGGCAAATGTCCTTTTGACGACGGCACATGACACGGAGGACATGAACTCCCAGTTGTATTACGCCATGTTTGGAAAACAGATGCAGGGCAGTTCGGGGGCAGAAAGAAGTGGTGACAACTATGTCATCAAACAGCAGATGGATCACCGGCTGGGCGAAGAATACCTTGTGCTTTGGGGAACACTTGACAACGGCAATATCATCATGCTCCGTTCTGCGATCGAGGGTATCCGTGAAAGTACCAACCTGACCAACCGCTTTTTGATCTGGATCGGTATTCTGGCACTGACGCTGAGTATTTTAGCAACTTTCTTTTTGACGAGAAGGATCACCAAGCCGATACTTGCCTTAACAGACCTTTCCAAGCGCATGATCGGTCTGGATTTTCAAGCCAAATATCACAGTCAGAAAAAGCGCAACGAGGTGGATGTTTTAGGTGAGCACATGAACGAACTGTCCGAAACGCTGGAAGAGACGATCGTGGAATTAAAGCAGGCAAACCATGAATTGCAGGCAGATATTGCCTTAAAAGAGGAAAATCAGAAACGGCAGCAGGAGTTTATCTCCAATGTTTCACACGAACTGAAAACGCCGATCGCTTTGATCCAGGGCTATGCGGAAGGGTTGGCAGAGGGCATTACGGATGATGAGGAAAGCCGTGAGTTTTACTGTGATGTTATTATTGATGAAGCCAAGAAAATGAACCGTATGGTCTTGTCCATGATCTCCCTCAACCAGATCGAGACCGGCAATAACGAGATGGAGTACGATCATTTCGACATCGTTGCCTTGCTGGAAGGCATGATCCAGTCCATGAAGATCCTCTTGCAGCAGAATGACATCAGCCTGTCTTTTGCACACGATCAGGAGATCTTTGTCTATGCCGATGAATATTCGGTGGAACAGGTCGTCAGCAATTATCTCAGCAATGCCATTCATTATGCCAAAAATGAAAAGAAGATCGATATCAAACTGACAAAGAAAGAGCATGTACTGCGCGTCAGCGTATTTAATACGGGTGACCCGATCCCGCAGGATAGCATGGAGCATATCTGGGACAAGTTTTACAAGGTGGATAAGGCGCGTACCAGAGAATATGGCGGCACCGGAATCGGGCTTTCTATCGTCAAGGCGATCATGGAGAGCATGGGGCAGGAATATGGTGTGCAAAATCATGAAAATGGCGTAGAATTCTGGTTTGAAGTCGAGTGCTGATTTCAGAAAAAGGACAAATTTTTGTTGAATATTGCCAATAAGAATGATAACATAATAGTATATATAGAACAATATCATGTGCAAGGAGCGCAATATGAAATACAAGAAACAGGTTCTTTGTGGGTTGATGTTGTGTTTCTGCTTATGCATGACCGGGTGCGGAAAATTATATGTCATGACCGATGATGAGGAAAATCAGGTCGTGCTTTATGCCGCCAAGATGGTTTCCAAGTACAACCGTGCACAGGACACAGGTTACTCTTATGTATCGGATGAGCATAAGGACCAGCAAAAGGATACCGACGTGGGACAATCAGACGATGCATCGGTGGATGAGACGCAACAGGAGCAAACGCAGATGACATTGTCGGATGCTATTGGTATAGCCGGGATCAGTTTTTCATACCAGGGATATGATATATCTTCCTCATATGAAACGACAGATGTTGCCATACCGGATGCGGGAGAGGGCTATTCTTATCTGATCTTACATGTGCAGGTGGCAAATACGACAGATCAGGCTGTGACGGTCGATCTGATCAACCAGCCGGTCACTTATCAGGTCAAGATCAATGACGGGACAGCGATCGATGGTATCACGACACTTTCTATGGCAGATCTTTCTACCTATTACAACAAATCTTTGGAAGCACAGGCGACGCAGGATATGGTACTTCTTTTTCAGGTCAGTCAGACCGAGTTAGAGTCCATGGATACGCTTCAACTGCTGGTTACCAAGGATGGACAGACGAACACGATTGATTTAAACAATTAGCATACAGTGCCTAGTAGGCATTTGGGAGGAAAAAGGTATGGACACTAATATTTTACTTGAGTCAGGGACAAACGAATTGGAGATTTTGGAGTTTAAGGTAGCGAATAATCACTATGGTATCAACGTAGCCAAGATCCGTGAGATCTTATTGTATCAACCGGTCACTCCACTTCCAAATTCACATCCGTGCGTAGAAGGTATTTTTATGCCGAGAGATACGATGATTTCTGTCATTAACCTTCGCAGATGCCTGAATATTACTGAGCCGGCTGAGACAGACGGATTATTTATCATCACCAACTTCAACAAGTTAAACACAGCATTCCATGTAGATGAGGTACTTGGTATCCACAGAGTATCCTGGGAAAATATCATCAAGCCGGATGCGACTATCAGTGCAGATGATTCTGCCGTATCTACCGGTGTTGTCAAGTTAGATGACAAGTTGGTCGTGATCTTAGACTTTGAGAAGATCGTATCTGACATCAACCCCGAGACCGGACTTAAGGTTTCCGATATGGATAATTATGAGGAGAGAGACCGTAGTTCTTCTCCGATTCTCATTGCAGAAGATTCTCCACTCTTGAGCAAGTTGATCTGCGAATGTCTGCGCAAGGCAGGCTACACCAATCTGATCGTCAATATGAATGGTCAGGAAGCATGGGACAAGTTGTGTGAGATGAATGAGCGTGGCACAGTCTTAGATGATGTTCACTGTATCATTACAGATATCGAGATGCCACTGATGGATGGACACCGCCTGACCAAACTGGTTAAGGAAAATGATGTCATGAAGAAGATTCCGGTGGTTATCTTCTCATCTCTGATCAATGAAGAGATCAGACTTAAAGGAGAATCCCTTGGAGCGGATGCACAGTTGACAAAGCCGGAGATCGGTAAGTTGGTTTCAGCCATTGATGGATTGATCGAGAAATACGAAGCAAACCGCAAATAATATAAGGTTTAGAAGAGGGATGTGCTTTTGACACATCCCTTATCTGTATGTAAATAACCATTTTGGAGGTAACAATTTGGCTAATTCAGAAGATTACTTGGATAGTCTGTTGAATTCGGTACAGACCGTGCGCAAGGATGTCACGGATGCCCAAAAGCAGACAGAAGCAATCCTGAGAGAAAAACAGGAACAGAGAAACAGAATAAAGCCGGATGATGATTTTATGGAAGCCAGCGGGATCCGTGATTATAAGCCGGAACCGACCAGCCATGAAAATCTGCGCAAGGCATTGTCAGAAGATGATTTTCTCAAGATGTTCGAGGAAGAACTGGGCGAGGATCTTGATCAGTCGGATGACTTTATCCGCGAATTTGAAGATGAGATCGCACAGGATGAACTGGAATACGAAAAGTCCTTCCAAGAGGAAGCATCGTTAGAAGAGACGCCGGAAGAAGAAATCTCAGTGCCGGAGGAAACTGTAACCGAGGAAGATACGGTAGAAGGACCAGCCGAGGATCAGGCATCTGATGTGCAGACATCCGACGAAGACAGACCTGCGGATGATACGGCATCTTTTCTGGATAATATCGAAGAAGTCGTCAACAAGGCAAAAGAGCAGATCGAACAGGGCGATGATGACCTGCCGGCGCTGGATGGCTATGGCGAAGATGAGATGGATGCGGAATTTGCCGAGGATAAGGAAGAACCGGATGCGGAGGAGTCGATCGGTGAAGCGGGCGAGGACCTACTGGCAAAGTATCTACAGATGAACGATGCCGAGGCAGCAGATGCAGAAGAACCGTCTTTATTGGACGAAAACGATGAAGATATGGATCTCATGGGACTTTTGTCCGGGGATGAAGATCTGGATGATATAGGCGCTTTGTTACAGGCAGACGGCGAGGATCAGCCTTTAGAAGAAGCCCAGGAGACCTTTGAACAGTTGGCAGAACAGACAGACCCTTCTGCGGATGCGGACCCCGAAGGCAGTCCGGCAGAAGGAGACGGGGCACCGGGCAAAAAGGGTTTGGGAGCCTTGATCGATAAGATCAAATCCATCTTTAGCAAAAAGGATAAAGAGGAAGATCAGGTCTTAGATATCTCTCAGGCACCGCAGGAGGATCTGAATCAGGAAAATCTGGATATCTTGAAAGAACTTTCTGAGGCTGAACAGAAATCCAAGAAGGCAAAAAAGGAAAAGAAGCCAAAAAAAGAGAAAAAACCGAAAGAGCCAAAAGAAAAGAAGGTAAAAGTAAAGAAGGAAAAACCACCGAAGCCACCAAAGGAACCGGACAATTCTCCTAAGATCCCAGCCAAGGTCATTGTCATCTTCCTGGTACTGGCGGTCTCTATCGTTGCGCTGATCACACTCGCGCAGCATATGATGGGATATAAATTATCCTTAAGTGATGCGAGAACCGCATATAATGCAGGAGATTACTTTACTTCCTATGAAGATCTGATGGGTATGGATTTAAAAGAAGCAGATGAGGATCTTTTCAAGAAAGCGAGACTTTTGGGTGATCTGCAAAAACTGGATCAGGAATATCAGGTCTTTGTAAAAAGACAGAAGTATGAGTTGGCATTGGATTCTCTGGTAATAGGTGTTGCCAGATATGAGGAGAATTTAGACGAGGCAAAAGAACTTGGTATCGAGGATGAATACACCAAGTTGGGAGATGCATTAGCAGAACTTTTGCAGGATCAATATGGCGTATCAAGCGAGGATGCGGTCGCTATGTATCAGTTGAACCGCGAGGATTATTCGCTCCGCATTGATGAGATCATTGCATCCTTGCATTTAGACGACTAAGAGGAAAAGGACAGGATATGATAGCAATACTCGATTATGATGCCGGCAATATCAAAAGTGTAGAAAAAGCCTTGAACCATCTGGGACAGGAAACCATTCTGACAAGGAATTTCCATGAGATCCTGCGGGCGGATAAGGTCATCCTGCCGGGCGTGGGTTCCTTTGGCGATGCGATGGCGCACCTCAAGAAATACGAATTAGATCGTGCCATCCGGGAAGTCGTTGCCGAGAAGAAGCCATTTCTTGGTATATGTCTGGGACTGCAGCTTTTGTTTGAAGCAAGTCAGGAGACAGAGGGCGTTGAGGGACTTGGCATTTTAAAGGGACAGTGCCTGCGGATCCCGGAAACAGAGGGACTGAAGATTCCACATATCGGGTGGAATTCTCTGGGTTTTCCATCAGAGGGAAGACTCTTTTCCGGTATTTCAGAGGGGGCTTATGTTTATTTTGTCCACTCTTATTATCTTCAGGCAGAAGATCCTTCCATCGTAAAAGCAACCTGCCAGTATGGTGTGCAGATCCATGCATCGGTGGAAAAGGACAATGTGTTTGCCTGTCAGTTCCACCCGGAGAAAAGCGGGGAAGTCGGACTGGCGATCTTACAGAATTTTGCGGATTTATAAGAGATAGGAAGCGTGAGGATATATGTTTACCAAACGAATCATACCATGTCTGGACGTCAAGGACGGCAGAGTGGTCAAGGGTGTTAATTTTGTAGATTTAAAAGATGCCGGAGATCCGGTGGAGATCGCGGCTGCCTATGATAAGGCAGGGGCGGATGAAGTGGTCTTTTTGGATATCACGGCTTCCAGCGATCACCGGGCTACGGTGGTAGATATGGTGCGCAAGGTGGCAGCCAATGTCTTTATCCCTTTTACGGTAGGCGGCGGGATCCGCAGCGTAGAAGATTTCCGTGTTCTGCTTCGGGAGGGCGCAGATAAGATATCGATCAATTCTTCTGCCCTAAACCGTCCGGAACTTATCTCGGAAGCTGCAGACAAGTTTGGCAGCCAATGTGTAGTCGTTGCCATCGATGCCAAAAAGCGTGCAGACGGCAGTGGCTGGAATGTATATAAAAATGGTGGTCGTATTGATGTCGGTCTGGATGCCGTAGCATGGGCAAAAAAGGCAGAAGCCTTGGGGGCGGGAGAGATTCTTCTTACCAGCATGGACTGTGACGGCACCAAGTCCGGTTATGACATTGCACTCACCAGAAGCATTGCTGAGGCGGTTTCCATTCCGGTGATCGCTTCCGGTGGAGCGGGCACCAAGGAACATTTTTACGATGCTTTGACAGAGGGAAAAGCAGATGCGGCTCTGGCGGCATCCTTATTTCATTACAAAGAATTAGAGATCATGGATCTAAAAGCATATCTGGCAGAAAAAGGCGTATCTGTCAGAAGATAAAGGAGAGATGGCATATGCCTGCAATTTCAAATGATTGGCTGGCACCGCTCAGTCAGGAATTTCGTAAACCTTACTACAAAAAACTATATGAGACGGTTCTGGCAGAATACCAAAGAGGACCGGTATTCCCACCGGCGGACGATATTTTCAATGCCTTTCATCTGACACCGCTTTCAGATGTCAAGGTCGTGATCTTAGGACAGGATCCTTATCATAACTATAATCAGGCGCATGGATTGTGCTTTTCCGTACGACCGGAGGTAGAGATTCCACCATCTCTTGTCAATATCTACAAAGAATTACAGGATGATCTGGGATGCTATATTCCAAATAACGGATACTTGGTTAAATGGGCAGAGCAAGGCGTTCTTCTTTTAAATACCGTACTTACCGTGCGGGCGCATCAGGCAAATTCCCATCAGAATATTGGCTGGGAGGAGTTTACGGATGCGGTGATCCGCATTGTAGATAAGCAGGAGCAGCCGATCGTTTTCCTGCTCTGGGGCAGACCGGCGCAGATGAAAAAGAAACTTCTGACGCCAAATCCCAATCATTTGATCCTGGAGGCTCCACATCCGAGTCCGCTTTCGGCTTATCGGGGCTTCTTTGGATGTAAGCATTTTTCCCAGACCAATGCCTTCTTGGAGGCGCATGGTGCAGCCCCTATTGACTGGCAGATCGAAAATATTGTATAATCTGTATAGGATTAGGTGAAAAAGGTTATGAAAGCAAGCCTTTTTGCCGAAAATAAGTATATAAGTAAGTAACGTACATGGATGTTTTTTTATCAAAGGAGTGATGAAAATGGGACTTACCGTATCAGGATATGATTCTTCCAGTATCAGCACATTGTTCTCCAGTTTGAACAGTTCGAGCAGCAGTGGTGGATCATCTCTTTCCTCTATGACCAGTCTTTTAGGGGAATACAATAGTATCCAATCAGGATCTTATTTCAAACTGCTTCGCTCTTATTACACACCAAAGAACGGAACAGATACAACGACAACGACCGATAAGGACAAGTTACAGACGACGGACAAGCAGATGGCAGAGTGGAAAAGCGATGCTACCGAACTGTCGGATGCGGCGAATACACTTTTGAAAAAGGGAACCGATTCCTTATTCAGCAAGGTTGAACAAAAGGATGCGGATGGCAAGACCACCTATGGTTATGATACAGACAAGATTTACTCAGAGGTCAAGAAGTTTGCTGATGCCTACAATGACATGATCGATAGTGGCGACGGTGCCAGTCTTTCCGGTGTACGCTCTGCGGTATCTGGCATGGAGGGATTGACTTCTGCCAATTCTTCTATCTTAAAGAGCATTGGTATCAGTGTAGGCAGCAATGGGCATTTGTCTGTGGATGAGGCGACTTTTAAAAAGTCAGATATGACGGTTGCCAAGTCTTTATTCCAGACATCCGGCGGCTATGGCTATCAGATTTCTGCAAAGGCTTCTATGGTCAGAAGTAGTGTACTTTCACAGGCTTCCGGCGGTTCTTATACCAGAACGGGTGCCATTTCCATGAATGACCTTATGTCGACCTATAGTTCTTATATTTAATATGATTGATGATAGAGCCGGACTCCGGAAGGGGACTGGCTCTATTTTTTATGTAATAGGAAATTCCACTGATACTTATAAATGAAAGGCGTGTGATAAGATAGACTAATCAATCACATTAGGAAAAGCGCATAGTAAAAAACGGCGCGATACGTTATAATCATCTTATGTAACAAGCCATATAGCATAGACTAGAAAATTTTAGGAGGTTATTTCATGGAAATGTTATCATTAGAAGCGGAATTACAGTCAAATGCCTACCCGGGCAGAGGTATCGTGATCGGTAAGACACCGGATGGCACGAAGGCAGTGACCGCCTATTTTATCATGGGCAGAAGTGAGAACAGCCGTAATCGTGTATTTGTAGAGGACGGAGAGGGCATTCGCACACAGGCATTTGATCCATCCAAGTTGAGTGATCCAAGCCTGATCATCTATGCGCCTGTCCGCGTGCTTGGCAACAAGACCATCGTTACCAATGGCGACCAGACAGATACGATCTATGAACTCATGGACAAGCAGATGACATTTGAGCAGTCCCTGCGTACCAGAGAGTTTGAGCCGGACGGACCAAACTACACTCCTAGAATTTCAGGTATCATGCATATCAAGGACGGAAAATACAATTACGCCATGTCTATTTTAAAGAGTAACAATGGCAATCCGGATGCCTGTAATCGTTATACCTTTGCCTATGAAAATCCGGTCGCAGGCGAGGGACATTTTATCCATACTTACAAGTGTGACGGCAATCCACTTCCGAGTTTTGAAGGAGAGCCGAAACTGGTTGCCATCGAAGACGATATGGATGCTTTTGCAGACAAGATCTGGAAGTCTTTAAATGAGGACAATAAAGTTTCTCTGTTTGTTCGTTATATCGATATTGCAACAGGAAAATATGAGTCAAAGATCATCAACAAGAACAAGTAGATAGTATTGATTATATAAAGGGGACGAAAATATGCAGGAATTAGAATTAAAATATGGATGCAATCCAAACCAGAAACCATCACGTATCTATATGGAAGAGGGCGAACTGCCGATCAAGGTGCTTTGCGGTAAGCCGGGATATATCAATTTCTTGGATGCTTTTAATGGCTGGCAGTTAGTTAGAGAATTAAAGCGTGCAACAGGTCTTGCTGCAGCAACATCTTTTAAACATGTTTCTCCGGCGGGCGCAGCCGTAGGACTGCCGCTTTCTGACGTAGAGCGAAAAATCTACTGGGTAGACGATATGGATATGGAATTTACCCCGCTTGCCAATGCCTATGCCAGAGCCAGAGGGGCTGACCGTATGTCATCTTTCGGTGATTTTATTTCATTGTCCGATGTATGTGACAAGGCAACCGCACTTTTGATCAAGCGAGAGGTGTCTGACGGTGTCATCGCACCGGGCTATACGGATGAGGCGTTGGAGATCTTAAAGCAAAAGAAAAAGGGCAATTATAATGTGATCGAGATCGACCCGGATTATGAGCCAAAGAAGATCGAGAGAAAAGAAGTCTTTGGCGTTACGTTTGAGCAGGGAAGAAATGAACTGGTCATTGATGACGATTTCTTCTCCAATATCGTGACCGAAAATAAGGAACTTCCGGAGCAGGCAAAGATCGATCTGGCACTTGCCATGATCACTTTGAAATACACTCAGTCCAACTCTGTATGCTACGCAAAGGACGGACAGGCAATCGGTATCGGAGCCGGTCAGCAGTCACGTATCCACTGCACACGTCTGGCAGGAAGCAAGGCAGATAACTGGTGGCTGCGCCAGTCTCCACAGGTGCTGGGACTGCAATTTGTAGACGGTATCCGTCGTGCAGATAGAGATAATGCCATTGATCTGTATATCGGCGAGGATTATATGGATGTGCTTGCGGATGGCGAATGGGAAAAGATCTTTAAGGTAAAACCGGAGGTCTTTACCAGAGAAGAAAAGAGAGCATGGCTGGATAAGAACACAGGCGTTGCTTTAGGATCCGACGCCTTCTTCCCATTTGGGGATAATATCGAAAGAGCCCATAAGAGTGGTGTGGCATATGTTGCACAGCCGGGCGGATCTATCCGCGATGATCATGTGATCGCAACCTGTAACAAATATGGTATGACGATGGCGTTTACCGGCATCCGTCTTTTCCATCACTAATCAGAAATTTTCCAGTGGGGACGTTCCTTTTGCCATAAGGAGTGTCCCCTTTTTATGAAAACTTTCTGGTATATTCGTTTGGAAAAAACTGTCCGGTCTTATTGGAAAGCATCATGCGATAAACATCCGATGCAAAGATGTCCTTATCCAAAAGGTGCATGGCCTCCGGTGAGAGGAGTCCCTTGGCATTCTGGGGGCTTGTGATTAGAGGAACAGTTCCGTTTTTTTTGATCTGTTTTAATAAAGGACGACCATTATCTGAAAAACCTAAGATGCGTAGATATGGCGCCAGTTCTTTTGCATCGAGAGGGCAAGTATCGTTTGGCAGGAGCATATCCTGCTTTTTTATATCCAAAAGAATATGGCATAAAACGCGGGAGATCCTGCTATAGGCAAGATCTTTGGATTTTAACAGTTGACAGAAAGAATGAAAACTTGCAAATAAATGTCGATTCTGCAAGATTTTATTCGAAATATCAAAATTAGAATCGGCGATCTCTGTAAAGTCCTGCGTTTCCGTCAATGCATAGTGCAACAGAAGCGAAGTGTCATCTGCAAAAAGAAATTGTCCGTCATGGATCAATTCTTTCACAGAAGCATGCAAGGCTTCCGGAATCTGGTCTAAAAGCAGGGCAAGTTCCTGGTCGCTCATCTGCGGATGGTCTGCCAGAAAATGCCGGAGGCCGGAGGCAGATGCCATGTCCTCATCCAGAGAGGTTTCGTGATAGCCGGCACCCTGTCTTTGCAGACAAAGGGGTGTCATGGAAGAATCTAAGCGGGAGAGAGCCCCTAGATATTCTATGGCTAAGATATTGTTGGGCTGGGCTAAGATCTCGGCATAGGCAGGATTTTCTATGGCTTTTGCGCGGGCAGCGGCATAGGAGGATCCCTCCTGCAAAGCCTGGCGCAGGAGCGCCTGATAGGCAGGGGATTCTTCAGATATCCTGTCTGCAATATTTTTTAAAGCCGCAAGATCAGGACATTCGCTGCCGAATAAGAGGGTATCCACCAGCCCTGCATTTTGCAAAAGAGCCACACCGCCGGTAGCAAAGACCTGGGCACTGGCGGTCGCATAGACGACCGGAAGTTCCAAGACCAGGTCGGCACCGCAGGCAAGGGCATGGCCTGCCCGGCTGTACTTGTCAAAAAGTGCCGGCGTGCCACGCTGGGTAAAAGGACCGCTCATAGCAACGATCACATAGTCTGCGCCGAGCCTTTCTTTGGCATAGCGGATCTGGTATGCATGTCCTTTATGGAATGGATTGTATTCTGCAATGATGCCTACGACTTTCATGTATGGTCTCCTTGAAGATAAGTGCAATATTGATATTAAAACGATAGCATAAAGGCGATCGGGCGACAAGCGACAAATCATATTCTGCCATGCAGATTGAACTTAAATAAATCCATACTGGTATCTTGTACCAAAAAATATTTGATAGTATAATAGATTTAAGTTTGGGCTTGTCCCAAGAAAAGGAAATAAGAAATGGAGAGATAAACGATGAATATTTTAGTTATCAACTGTGGAAGTTCTTCTTTGAAGTATCAGCTCATTGATTCTGAAAGCGAATCTGTACTTGCAAAGGGACTTTGTGAACGTATCGGTATTGACGGCAGACTTGTATATCAGAAGACCGGTCTGGATAAGGAGATCACTGAGACAGATATGCCAACACATAAGCAGGCAATCCAACTTGTGATCGAGGCACTTATCAACGACAAGACAGGCGCGATCAAGAGCCTGGAGGAGATTGATGCCGTTGGACACCGTGTCGTACATGGCGGAGAAAAGTTCGCATCTTCCGTTGTACTTACCGATGAAGTATTAAAGACCATCGAAGAGTGTAATGATCTTGCACCGCTGCATAATCCGGCAAACCTGATCGGTATCAATGCCTGCAAGGAACTGATGCCAAACGTACCTATGGTAGGTGTTTTTGATACTGCTTTCCATCAGACCATGCCGAGAAAGGCTTATCTGTACGGACTTCCATATGAATATTATGAGAAGTATGCAGTAAGACGTTATGGTTTCCACGGAACCAGCCATAGTTTCGTATCTAAGAGATGTGCAGAGTACTTAGACATGGATCTGAAAAATTCCAAGATCATCGTAGCACACCTTGGAAACGGCGCATCTATCAGTGCTGTTTTAAACGGCGAGTGTGTAGACACTTCCATGGGACTGACCCCGCTTGAAGGTCTTGTCATGGGAACCCGTTCTGGTGATATTGATCCGGCAATCATGGAGTTCATCGCAAAGAAAGAAAACTTAAACATCGAAGAGATGGTTACTGTATTAAATAAGAAGTCCGGTCTTTCCGGTATGACAAAGGGCGGATCCAGCGACTTCCGTGATCTGCAGGCTGAGATCAAGGCTGGCAACCAGTTGGCAGCAGACGCTGTTGAAGTATTCTGTTATCGTGTAGCAAAATACATCGGTTCTTATGTAGCAGCCATGAATGGTGTGGATGCCATCGCATTTACCGCCGGTATCGGTGAAAATGTTGCACTTGTCCGCCGCAAGGTATGCGAATACTTAGGTTATCTTGGTATCGCTATTGATGAGGAGACCAACCTTAAGACTTTCGGTGATGAAGTTACCTTATCTACACCGGACAGCAAGGTTAAGGTATGCGTGATCCCTACCAACGAAGAACTTGCTATTGCAAGAGAAACGGTAGCACTTGTAAAATAAGAAATAGGGCGAAAAAGTTGTTGACAAGCGCCTGACATCTATGTATAATAGTTTGAGTGTGAATAGGAGAGACTATGAAGTTTGATATTTTAGATGTCATTTCTACAGCCGATAAGAAACGGGAGATACCTGTTACAACAGAGATGTCAGAAGTTTCTGTGAGCGGAGGAAGATTTCCTATTACCGACATTAAGCCATTCAGTATATGTCTGACAAATGATAACAATAAGCAATTATTGATTTCAGGTGACACTACTCTGGATGTGGTAGTTCCGTGTGATCGATGTCTGTCGGATGTCGATGTTACACTCCAGATTGCCATTGATCGCAAGGTTATGCTTGCAGATGGTCATGTGCAATTTGCAGAGGACGAGGAAAATACCTTTCTGGAGGAACATGAGTTAGATGTTGACAGACTGATTTATGACGAAATCTTGGTGAACTGGCCGACAAAAGTCTTGTGTAAGGATGATTGCAAGGGTATTTGCCCGGTGTGTGGTCAGAATTTGAACCAGCAGGACTGCGGATGTGATCGTCAGGTAATAGATCCAAGAATGGCAAAGTTCCAAGATATCTTTAATGAATTTAAGGAGGTGTGACCCGATATGTCAATTTGTCCAAAGAATAAGTCTTCTAAGGGTAGAAGAGATAAGAGAAGAGCAAACTGGAAGATGACAGCTCCTACATTAGTAAAATGTAGCAAGTGTGGAGAGTTAATGGTTCCACATAGAGTTTGTAAGAACTGCGGTTCCTACAATAAGAAAGAGATCATCGCTCAGGACTAAGATGAAACAGGAGGCTTTCCAATTTCGGAAAGCCTTATTTTTTTGCTCTTTTTCTGGGGAGATTTGGTGTTGATTTATAGGTACACTTATAGTATATTTTTCTTATGATGCATTTTTATGCATAGGAGGAAGGCGTATCATGGATAATATAAAAGTCGTAGCAGTAGATGCTATGGGTGGTGATAACGCGCCGGTAGAGATCGTCAAGGGATGTGTAGAGGCAGTCAAGGAGCGGGAAGACATCAAAGTCCTTTTGGTGGGGCTTGCAGATGTGGTTCAGGCAGAACTGACCAAATACACCTATCCGACAGACCGCATCGAGGTCGTGCCGGCAAGTCAGGTTATCGAGACAGCAGAACCACCGGTTATGGCAATACGCAAAAAGAAAGATTCATCGATCGTTGTGGCATTAAAACTGGTCAAGGAAGGCAAGGCGGATGGCTTTGTTTCCGCAGGCAGTTCGGGGGCGGTCTTAGTGGGCGGACAAGTGATCGTTGGTAAGATCAAGGGCGTAGAACGTGCACCTTTGGCACCATTGATACCGACCAAGAAAGGCGTATCGCTTCTGATCGATTGTGGAGCCAATGTGGATGCGAGATCTTCCCATCTGGTACAGTTTGCGCGTATGGGATCGATCTACATGGAGCATGTCGTAGGTATCCCGAATCCGAAAGTTGCCATTGTCAATATTGGCGCTGAGGAAGAAAAAGGAAATGCTTTAGTCAAGGAGACCTATCCTTTATTAAAAGAATGTAAGGACATCAATTTTATAGGAAGTATTGAGGCGAGAGATATTCCGTCGGGACAGGCGGATGTCATTGTCTGTGAGGCATTTGTGGGCAATGTGATCTTGAAATTATACGAGGGACTCAGTTCGACACTGATCGGTGTTATAAAGACAGGTTTGATGAGTACCTTAAGGAGCAAGATCGGAGCGGCACTGGCTTTGCCGGCTTTGAAGAACACCTTGAAGGCATTTGATGCATCCGCATATGGCGGAGCACCGCTTTTGGGTTTGAAGGGGCTGGTCGTTAAGACCCACGGCAGTTCCAAAGCAAAAGAGATCAAAAATTCAATTATTCAATGTGTGTCCTTTAAAGAACAGGATATTAGTGGTAAAATACAAGCAAACATTTGCGTGGGAGATAAGACAGAATAGAGGAGGTAATTCGAGATGGAATTAGAAATGCTGAGAAAGGTCATTGCCGAGGTCTTGAATGTAGATCAGGCAGAGATCACAATGGATACCACATTTGTGGATGATCTTGGAGCAGATTCACTTGATGTTTTCCAGATTATTATGGGAATTGAAGAAGAACTTGACATTGAAGTGAATGTAGAAGAGGCTGAAAAGATCGTGACCGTTGGCGATGCTGTAGAATTGATCAAAAAGACGGTTGGTTAATCGAACAGAATGTTAGATGACAAAAGCCCTTGGTTCAAGGGCTTTTGCTCTGTTAAGGAGAAAAAAGTGAAGACAATCAAAGAGTTTCAGGAAGTAATAGGATATGAGTTTGAAAACGAAAGTTTATTGCGCCAGGCACTGACCCACAGTTCTTATGCGAATGAAAAGCATATGAAAAAGTTATCCGACAACGAACGGTTGGAATTTTTGGGCGATGCTGTGCTTGAGGCTGTTTCCAGTGAATTTTTGTTTTTGAATTACAGGGATCTGCCGGAAGGAGATCTTACGAGACTTCGTGCAAGTATGGTCTGTGAACCGACTCTTGCCTATTGTACCAAAGAGATCGATCTGGGATCTTATATCTATCTGGGCAAAGGAGAGGACATGACAGGGGGCAGGAGCCGCAAATCGGTCTTGTCAGATGCCTTGGAGGCAGTGATCGGTGCTATCTTTTTGGATGGCGGTTTTGACGCTGCCAAAGCCTTTGTGCTCCGTTATATCATGACGGATATTGAGCACAAGCGCATGTTTTATGACAGCAAGACCATTTTACAGGAAGTGTGTCAGGCAAAGTTCCACCAGAATGTGACCTATCATCTTCTGGGAGAGAGCGGACCGGATCACGCCAAAGTATTCCATGTGGATGTGACGGTGGGAGATCACAAATTGGGCGACGGCAGCGGCGGTACGAAAAAGGCAGCCGAGCAGGAAGCCGCTTATCATGGACTCTTGTATTTAAAGCAGCAGGAGAGTCAGAACAAATAGAAAGTTTTTGGGGAAGAATATGTATTTAAAAAGCATTGAAATGTACGGATTCAAGTCCTTCGCAAATAAGATCGTATTTGATTTTCATAACGGCATCACCGGCATTGTAGGACCGAATGGCAGTGGAAAGAGTAATGTTTCCGATGCGGTCCGCTGGGTACTTGGTGAACAAAGTGCCAAGCAGTTGCGTGGTGCGAGCATGCAGGACGTTATCTTTGCAGGAACAGAGAACCGTAAGCCGCTCAGTTACGCTTATGTAGCGATCACGATGGACAACTCGGATCATCTGCTTCCGATTGATTATGAGGAAGTGACGATTGCCAGACGTGTCTACCGTTCGGGTGAGAGTGAATATCTGCTCAACGGTTCGCCTTGCCGTCTGAAAGATGTCAATGAACTTTTCTATGATACCGGTATCGGTAAGGAAGGTTATTCCATCATTGGTCAGGGACAGATCGAGAGGATCCTGAGTGGCAAGCCGGAGGAACGCCGTGAACTTTTTGACGAGGCGGTCGGCATTGTTAAGTTTAAAAAGCGCAAAGCCGCAACAGTCAAAAAACTGGAACATGAGCGGGAAAATCTGGTGCGTGTCAATGATATTTTATCCGAATTGGAGCGTCAGGTAGGACCCTTGGAGCGTCAGGCAGAGAATGCCAAACTTTTCTTAAAGAAAAAAGAGGAGTTAAAGACCTTAGAAGTCAATATGTTTTTGCTTGAGATTCAAGATATGAACCGTCGTCTTTCCGAGATCGAGAAAAATTATCAGATCGCCGAAACGCAGATGACGGAAAATAAGGACAAGCAGGAAAAGATCAAAGACCAGTATGCATCTCTGGAAGAAGGATTAAATGCCATGGATGAGCAGATTCAGGGTATCCGTGAGGAACAGAGCAATACAACGCTTATGAAGGGCAAACTGGAAAACCAGATCCGCATTTTGGAAGAACAGATCCGTTTCGCGGAGAGTGCTGATGAGAATCTTTCGGAAAGAAAGGGTGCCTTAGAGGCGGAAAAGAAAGAATATATCCGTCAAAAAGATGCCTACGAGACTGAAAAAGCCCAGTTGCAGGAGCAGTTGGAAGAAGTAGAAAGACGTCTTGCTTCTGTGCGTAAGTTCAATGATGACTTGCAGGCAGACATCAAGAAATACACGGATGGAATCGAGCAGAACAATCAGGCTATGATGGAACTTTTAAATAGCAAGGGAACCATCCAATCCAAAGAGCAGCGTCTGGATACCATGTTGGAGCAGATCAATATCCGCAAGGCACAACTCAACCAGCGCCTCTTACAGCGTAAGACAGAGGAAGAAGATCTGAATGAAAGACTAAAGTGTTGCCAGAAGGAATATGAAGACGCCAAGTCTGCCTTAGATGCCAGCAAGCATAAGGAAGAAGAATGCGGACATAAGGCGGTTGAGTGGAAGAACAAGCGCAGGGAAGCCCAGAACCGTCTGACAAGCAGTCAGGATGACTATAATAAATTATCTTCCAAGTTGGAGGCTTTAAAGAATATTGCCGAGCGCTATGACGGCTACGGCAACAGTATCCGCAAGGTCATGGAGCAAAAGGACAGCAATCCGGGCATCATTGGTGTTGTTTCCGATCTGATCCATGTAGAGAAAAAGTATGAGATTGCCATTGAGACGGCACTTAGCGGTAATATCCAAAATATCGTGACCAAGGATGAGGCAACCGCCAAAAAGATGATCACTTATCTGAAAGAAAATCGTCTGGGACGTGCGACTTTCCTGCCACTGACCAGCGTTTCCGGCAAGGGCTTTGCCAAGGATAAGAGCATTTTATCCGATACGGGTGTGCTGGGGCTTGCCAACGAATTGGTGGAGGCAGATGCAGAGTATGCCAATGTTCTTTCTTATCTGTTGGGACGTGTGATCGTGGTCGATACGGTCGATCATGGTATCGCATTGGCAAAGAAGAATCATTATTCTTTACATATCGTTACACTCGAAGGCGAGTATTTCAGTCCGGGCGGATCTCTTTCCGGTGGACGTTTCAAGAACAACAGCAATCTCTTAGGAAGAAACCGTGAGATTGATGATCTGGAAAAGAAACTGGCATCCCTGCGGGATGAAAAAAAGGCAGCAAAGGACCGCATCGCAGAGATTGAGACCGCACAGGCGCTCTTGGAGGCAGACCGCGAAGAAAACCGCAGCGAGATGGAGAAAAATGCACTTGCCTGCAACACGGCGCAGATCCATTTGCAGCGTGTGCAGGAGCAGAAGTCCGAAAGCCAGAATGCTTTCTCCAGTCTGAATACCGAGAGCGAGGAGATGGAGCGTCAGTTGCGTGACATCGCTGCCGGCAAGAAAGAGATCGAGCGCGAGCGTAGCGAAGCTGCCCAAAAGGAACAATCCTTAAAAGAGCAGACCGAGGAATATCAGAAACTTTTGGATGAAAAGACCTATATGGAGACATCGGCAGCCCGCAATGTTTCCGAGGCACAGATCGAAGAAGCCAGTGCCAGACAAAAAGTTACTTTTGTCATGGAAAACTGCCAGCGTGTCGCAAGCGAGATCGAGAAGAAGGAAGCCGATATCGTTCGTCTGGTAGAAGAAGCCCAAAATGGCAAGGAAGATGCCAATAAAAAACGCGGCGATATTGAAGAAATCAAAAAGACCATGATCGCCAGCGATGACAACTTCGCAACACTGGAAAAACGTCTGAAAGAAGCCTTGGAACAAAAGGATGCTATGAACCAGGAATACAAGGGATTTTTCGGACAGAGAGAAGAGATCGCAGACCGCATTTCTGCTTTGGATAAAGAAATCTACCGCTTGAATTCACAGCGTGAAAAGTTGGAAGAAGCCATCAATTATCAGAACACCTATATGTGGGAAGAATATGAACTGACCCAGCGTGGGGCAGAAAAACTCCGCGATCCGGAATATGATAATTTGGATGAGATGCGAAGGGCAACATCCGGTGTCAAGGATGAGATCCGTCGCATGGGAAATGTTAATGTCAATGCGATCGAGGAATATAAGGAAGTATCGGAACGATACAATTTCTTAAAGGGACAGCATGACGATCTGGTTGAGGCAGAACAGACTTTGATGGGTATTATCGACGATCTGGACGAGGGTATGCGCAAACAGTTCACGGAGGGTTTTGCCGATATCCAAAGAGAGTTTGATAAGGCATTTAAAGAACTCTTTGGCGGAGGCAAGGGTACACTGGAATTGGTCGAGGGTGAGGATATCCTTGAGACTGGCATCCGTATCATCGCACAACCGCCAGGCAAGAAACTGCAGAATATGATGCAGTTATCCGGTGGAGAGAAGTCACTGACGGCGATCGCGCTTCTTTTTGCCATCCAGAACTTAAAACCGTCACCATTCTGTCTCTTGGACGAGATCGAGGCGGCACTGGATGACTCGAATGTAGGACGTTTTGCAAATTATTTACATAAGTTGACGAAGAACACGCAGTTTATTATCATTACTCATAGAAGAGGTACGATGAATGCGGCAGACAGACTCTATGGTATTACCATGCAGGAAAAGGGTGTATCTGCACTGGTATCCGTCAACCTGATCGAAAATGATTTGGATGCATAAGGAGAGAAAAAATGGCAGAAGGCGGATTTTTCAAACGATTACTGGCAGGACTTACAAAGACCAGAGATAATTTTGTCAAAAACATGGACTATATTTTCCGGGGCTTTACCAATATTGATGATGAGTTTTATGAGGAACTCGAAGAGATCCTGATCATGGGTGATATTGGTGTTACCACAACGGAAAATATCTTAGAAGATTTAAAGCGCAAGGTCAAAGAACAAAAGATCAAAGAGCCGGGAGAGTGTAAGGAACTGCTTATAGAGAGCATCCGACAGCAGATGGATATCGGTGAGGCGGCATATGAATTTGAAAACCGTACCTCGGTCGTTTTGGTGGTCGGTGTCAATGGTGTGGGCAAGACGACCACGATCGGTAAATTGGCAGCCAAGTTGCGCGCACAGAATAAAAAGGTTCTTCTGGCAGCAGCGGACACTTTCCGTGCGGCGGCAGGTCAGCAGTTGAAAGAATGGGCAAACCGTTCCCAGGTGGATATGATCGGCGGACAAGAAGGCTCTGATCCGGCCTCCGTTGTCTATGATGCTGTATCTGCGGCAAAGGCAAGAGGGTGTGATGTGCTCCTGATCGATACCGCAGGCAGACTTCATAATAAGAAAAATCTCATGGAAGAACTGCGGAAGATCAACAATATCGTTGACCGCGAGTTCCCGGAGGCTTATCGGGAGACTTTGGTTGTCTTAGATGGTACGACCGGACAAAATGCGCTCAATCAGGCAAAGGAGTTTTCGGAGGTCACTGATCTAAGCGGTATCGTGCTTACCAAGTTGGACGGTACAGCCAAGGGTGGTATCGCGGTGGCGATCCAGGCAGAACTTGGCATACCGGTCAAGTATATCGGTGTCGGTGAGTCGATTGAGGATTTAGAGAAGTTTAATGCAGAAGAATTTGTGAATGCATTGTTTTATACAGAAGAACAGTAAAGGAGAAAAAGATGTTGACATTAGACAAGTTTGAAGAAGCAAGTAAGATCGTCAGCGAAGTTACTTTGGAGACAAAGTTGATCTACAGTGATTTTCTGAGTGAAAAGTGTGGTAACAGCATTTATCTGAAACCGGAAAATATGCAGTTGACCGGGGCTTATAAGGTAAGAGGCGCTTATTATAAGATCAGCACACTGACAGCAGAGGAAAGAAAGAAGGGACTGATCACAGCGTCCGCAGGTAACCATGCGCAGGGTGTTGCATATGCCGCAAAGAAATTTGGAGCAAAGGCAACGATCGTTATGCCGACCACAACACCGCTCATCAAGGTAAACCGTACCAAGAATTTAGGGGCAGAAGTTGTCCTTTATGGCGATGTCTATGATGAGGCATGCGCAAAGGCTTACGAACTGGCAGATGAGCATGGATATACCTTTATCCATCCTTTTGACGATCTGGCAGTTGCAACAGGACAGGGTACGATCGCTATGGAGATTTTTAAGGAGTTACCGCTGGTAGAATATATCCTGGTTCCGATCGGTGGCGGCGGACTTGCTACCGGTGTATCAACACTGGCAAAACTTTTAAATCCAAAGATCAAGGTGATCGGTGTAGAGCCGGCAGGGGCAAATTGCATGCAGGCATCCATCAAAAACGGAAAAGTTACAACCCTTCCGACGGTCAATACGATCGCAGATGGTACAGCTGTAAAGACACCGGGAAGCAATATTTTCCCATATATCCAGAAAAATTTGGATGATATCATCACAGTTGAGGATGATGAACTGATCGCAGCCTTTCTGGATATGGTAGAAAACCATAAGATGGTCGTAGAAAATTCCGGACTGCTTACCGTGGCAGCCTTAAACAAATTAAATGTCAAAGGCAAGCGTGTGGTTTCTATCCTTAGTGGCGGTAATATGGATGTCATCACCATGTCATCTGTCGTTCAGCAGGGCTTGATCTTTAGAGACCGTATCTTTACTGTATCCGTACTGCTTCCGGACAAGCCGGGAGAACTTGCAAGAGTCGCAGAGACGATCGCAGGGGTACAGGGCAATGTCATCAAATTGGAGCATAACCAGTTTGTAACGACCAACCGTAACGCAGCCGTAGAACTTCGCATCACCTTGGAGGCATTTGGCACAGATCATAAGAACCAGATTTTAGATGCCCTTGAAAAGGGCGATTATCAGCCAAAGATTGTGAGAACGAGTTTGTAAGAGCAAAATATAAAAAGTACAAGCAGGTGTCAAGAAAAAATACTTGACACCTGCTTTTTGCTATAGTATATTATACGAGGTGATGATATGAACGATAAGATTGAGCAGGGAGATCTTTATGATTTCTATGGTGAACTTTTAAACGATCATCAGAGAAGCATCTATGAAGATTTCGTACTAAATGACCTGTCTTTGGGAGAGATCGCAGCCGATCGAGGCATCAGTCGTCAGGCGGTGCATGATGTGATCAAGCGATCCACTCGAACATTAGAAGAATATGAGGACAAGTTACATCTGATTGAAAAGTTTGTTCATATCAGAGACAAAGTGAGGACGATCGATACTTTGGTTCACACTACCGATCAACATTCTGTGGAAGAGATCTTAGCACAGATCACAATCATATCCAACGATATCCTAGAGGAGTTATAAGATGGCATTTGAGAGTCTTTCAGACAAACTACAAAATGTATTCAAGAACCTTCGTGGTAAGGGACGTCTGAGCGAGGAAGATGTCAAGGCTGCTCTTAAGGAAGTCAAGATGGCACTCTTAGAAGCAGATGTCAATTTCAAAGTCGTAAAGAACTTTGTCAAGACAGTGCAGGAGCGTGCGATCGGTGCGGATGTCATGAACGGTCTGAATCCGGGACAGATGGTCATCAAGATCGTAAATGAAGAACTTACGAATCTGATGGGATCTGAGACGACGGAGATTGCTTATCGTCCGGGACAGCAGATTACGGTCATCATGATGGTAGGTCTGCAGGGCGCCGGTAAAACGACTACGACTGCCAAGTTAGCAGGTCATGTAAAGAAAAAAGGCAAGAAGCCGCTCTTGGTTGCCTGTGATGTATATCGTCCGGCGGCCATTACCCAGTTACAGATCAACGGGGAAAAGCAGGGTGTACCGGTATTTTCCATGGGAGACAAGAACAAGCCGGCAGATATCGCAAAGGCATCCATCGAGCATGCAAAGAAAAACGGCTTTAATGTTGTGATCCTCGATACTGCAGGTCGACTGCATATCGATGAGGGCATGATGGATGAGTTGGTAGAGATCAAGGAATCCGTAGATGTGGCACAGACACTTTTGGTTGTCGATGCCATGACCGGACAGGATGCTGTCAATGTAGCAGGTACTTTCGATGAGAAGATCGGTATTGATGGCGTTGTTCTTACAAAGTTAGATGGTGATACCAGAGGTGGTGCGGCACTTTCCATTCGTGCCGTGACAGGCAAGCCGATCCTTTTCTGTGGTATGGGAGAGAAACTGGATGATCTGGAGCAGTTTTATCCGGATCGTATGGCATCCCGTATCCTTGGCATGGGTGATGTGCTTTCTCTGATCGAAAAGGCAGAGGCATCCATTGATGAGGACAAGGCAAAGGACTTATCCCGCAAGATGCGCAAGGCAGAATTTGATTACAATGATTATCTCGACTCTATGGCGCAGATGAAGAAAATGGGCGGTATCGGCAGTGTGCTTGGTATGATGCCGGGGATGATCCCAGGCATGAACAGTGCGCAGGTCTCACAGTTAGAGGGCGCTATTGATGATAAAAAGATGGCACACATCGAGGCAATCATCCTTTCGATGACCCCGGAGGAGAGAGCCAATCCAAAACTTATGAATCCGAGTCGTAAAAAGCGACTGGCAAGAGGTGCCGGCGTTGACATTGCAGAAGTCAACCGTTTCATCAAACAGTTCGATCAGACGAAAAAGATGATGAAAAAAATGCCGGGCATGATGGGTGGTAAAAGAGGAAGAATGAAATTTCCTTTTTAACAACATAAATTTATAATTTTTAATTTCTTAGGAGGAAAACAAAATGGCAGTAAAGATTAGATTAAGAAGAATGGGACAGAAGAAGAATCCTTTCTACAGAATCGTAGTAGCAGATTCCAGATCACCTAGAGATGGTAAGTGCATCGAGGAGATCGGAACATACGATCCAAATCAGGATCCTTCCGTATATCATGTAAACGAAGAGTTGGCAAAGAAGTGGCTCGCTAACGGAGCACAGCCAACAGAGACTGTAGCAAGAATTTTCAAGCAGGCTGGTATTGAGAAATAATCCATAAAAACAGGCATTGAAAGAACGAGGTATTAGGTGATGAAAGAATTAGTTGAAGTAATTGCAAAGTCACTGGTAGATTACCCGGAGGAAGTTGTTGTTACAGAAACAGAAAATGACAAGACCATTGTTGTTGAGTTACATGTGGCTTCATCAGATATGGGCAAGGTAATCGGCAAGCAGGGACGTATTGCAAAAGCAATCCGTTCCGTAGTGAAGGCAGCAGCCTCAAAGTCGGATAAAAAAGTCGTTGTAGATATTGTATAAGACTAAGATCCCTAATTGCCATGCGAATGTATGGCGGTTGGGGATTTCTTCTTATATAAAAGAATAATTTTGGGAGAGAAGTATGGATTTGTATCAGGTGGGCGCGATCACTCAGACGCATGGCGTCCGGGGCGAGGTCAAGGTATTTCCCTTGACGGATGATGTGATGCGCTTTAAAAATATGAAAGATCTGATCTTAGATACCGGTCGAGAGCAGATCACGCTGGAGGTGACTTCGGCGAGACCACAGAAAAATCTGGTGATCTTAAAGTTCAAGGGCTATGACAGCATCAATGATGTAGAAAAGTACAAGGGCGCCAAGTTGTATGTGACAAAAGAAAATCGTGTTGCATGTGATGAGGATGAGTATTTTATTGCAGATCTGATCGGACTTACAGTTGTGACGGATGATGGAAGTGTACTTGGTACACTGACAGATGTTATTACAACAGGGGCAAATGATGTCTATGCAGTAAAGATGGAGTCGGGAAAAGAACTTTTGATTCCTGCCATTCATGACTGTATTTTACAGGTAAATGATGACGAGAGAAAAATGACGGTTCATTTGCTGGATGGACTGTTGGATGAGGAGTAATCACGTGAAATTTTTCATTTTGACTTTATTCCCGGAGATGGTAATGCAGGGATTGCATACAAGTATTATCGGTCGCGCCGTTGAGAAGGGAAAAATATCCATCGAAGCAGTAAATATCAGAGATTTTACGACAGAAAAACATGGTAAAGTAGATGATTATCCTTATGGCGGCGGTGCGGGCATGGTCATGCAGGCGCAGCCGATCTACGATGCGTGGAAGTCTGTTGTCGATCGTGTGGAAGGCAGTGTACGCACCATTTATCTGACCCCCCAGGGAAAGACTTTTGTACAGAACGATGCAAAGGAACTGGCTAAGGAGGAAAATCTGATCCTGCTTTGCGGCCATTATGAAGGCATCGATGAACGGGTATTAGAGGAGGTTGTTACCGATTATATGTCCATTGGGGATTTTGTCCTTACCGGTGGTGAACTTCCTGCCATGGTCATGGTCGATGCTATTTCCCGTATGGTTCCGGGCGTGCTTTCCAATGGAGACTCCAAAGAGACGGAGAGTTTTGAAAATAATCTCTTAGAGTATCCACAGTATTCCAGACCGGAAGAATGGAATGGCAAGAAGGTGCCTGCCATTCTTTTATCCGGAGATCATGCCAAGGTGGATGCCTGGCGGCATGAACAATCCCTGCTTCGTACAAAAGAGAGGCGACCGGATCTTCTGGCAGCAGCGGATCTTTCAAAACAAGATCGGGAATTTTTAGAAAAATGTAAGGAAATAGAATAAATACTTGCCTTTTGCACGGGTTTATGATATTATCAACGAGTTGTGAAAAGAGATGGTCCTCTGGTACGCATGTATTAAGAACGTCAAGATAATTTAATTAGGAGGTCACAAAATGAACGCAAATGAAATCATCAAGAACATTGAAGCAGAACAGTTAAAGTCTGAAGTAGACGAGTTCCACGTAGGTGATACTGTTAGGGTACACGCTAAGATCAAAGAGGGTAACCGTGAAAGAATCCAGGTATTCGAAGGTACTGTTTTAAAGAGACAGGGTGGAAGCAATCGTGAGACATTTACTGTTAGAAAGTTCTCTAACGGTGTTGGAGTAGAAAAGACATGGCCAGTGCATAGCCCTAACGTAGAGAAGATCGAAGTAGTACGTCGTGGTAAGGTAAGACGTGCTAAACTTAACTACTTAAGAGATCGTATCGGCAAGAAGGCTAAGGTTAAAGAATTAGTTCAGTAGTAAGACCAGAAGAGAGCAACCACAAATGTGGTTGTTCTTTTTTTTCATATCGTGTATAGTAATATAGGATTGTTATATATCCGATAAATGAGATATGATAATAGGATGAATTATGAATAAAAGACAGATTATACGCATGGCGAGGCAGGTAGGGAAAAAAATAGGCACTGGTAGAAGTGGGCTGAATTTCCGCCGCCGACGTCGCAAGATACAGGGTGAAAAAGTCCGCTATGTCAGTATTTGGATCGCAGAGATCTTAGCTGTTATCGCCTTAGCCTTTCTTGTTACCTTAGGCTATGGCAAAAGAATCTCCTGCTCGGGAGAATCCATGGCACCGGCAGTTGTGGAAAATGGCAGTGTGCTGGTCGATCGTGTGGCATATCACATCCGGTCACCGAAAAAAGGGGATGTCGTGGCTTTTACACCAAAGGGCAATACCAGTGCCAACGATAATGTCAAGCGTATCGTGGCGGTGCCGGGGGATACGGTGCAGATCAAAAGTGGTAGACTTTATGTCAACGGAACAGCCACAAACCTCAAACAGACCGGATTGTCTATTAAGGATGCCGGACGGGCTGAGACGGAGATCACCTTAGGGGATGATGAGTACTTTGTACTGGGTGACAATGTCAACAACAGTGAGGATAGCCGCTACGAATCCATTGGCAATGTGACGCGCAAGGAAATGATAGGAAAGGTATGGTTCTGTTTATCCCTCAAGGGATTCGGACCGGTAAACTAGGAGTAGATATGGAATTTCAATGGTACCCGGGTCATATGACCAAGGCAAAAAGACAGATGCAGGAGGACATAAAACTGATCGATCTGGTGATCGAACTGGTGGATGCAAGGATTCCCCTGAGCAGCCGCAATCCGGATATAGACGAACTGGGCAAGCAGAAGGCAAGACTGATCTTGCTGAATAAGGCAGATCTGGCAGACCCTAAGGTGACAGCAGGCTGGAAAACATATTTTCAGGATAAGGGATATTTTGTCGTAACCCTGGATTCCCGCAATCGCAAGGGCATGAAGGAAGTGACACAGGTCGTCATGGATGCCTGTGCCAAAAAGATCGAACGAGACCGGGCGAGAGGGATCAAGAACCGACCGGTGCGTGCTATGGTCGTAGGTATTCCAAATGTAGGAAAGTCGACCTTTATCAATTCTTATGCTGGAAAAGCCTGCGCCAAGACCGGCAATAAGCCGGGCGTTACCAAGGGCAAGCAGTGGATACGCCTCAATAAAAATGTCGAGTTGCTCGATACACCGGGCATCTTATGGCCAAAGTTTGAAGATCAGACGGTCGGACTGCATTTAGCATGCATCGGCTCGATCAAAGATGAACTTTTGCAGACAGAAGAACTCGCCTTAGAACTCTGCAAGATCTTAAAGGACAAGTATCCGGGGGCTCTGGCAGGGCGTTATCAGATCGATGAGACAAAAGAAGTTCTTACTTTCTTAGAGCAGATCGCTGAAAATCGGAATTGCCGCTCTAAGGGAAACCAGTTGGATTACAGCAAGGCAGCCCTTCTGGTGATCGATGATTTCCGCAGCGGAACGATCGGCAAGATTTCTCTGGAATTTCCGGAGAAAATAAAAAAGGAAGAGACGGAAGTATAAAATGACACAAGAACAAAAAAGTACAAAAAAACCGGATCAGGCAGAGCAGACATCACCGGCACATGAGATCTTAAGTTTGCTTTTATATATCGTTATTGTTTTTGGAATCTGTTTTTTGATCATAACCTTTGTGGGACAGCGATCCCGCGTGAGTGGTTCTTCCATGGAACCGACACTTTCCGATGGGGACAATCTGATCGTGGATAAGATCTCTTACCGCTTACATGATCCTGAGCGTTTTGATATCATCATCTTCCCTTATCAATATGAAGAAAACACCTATTATATCAAGCGTATCATCGGTCTTCCGGGCGAGACGGTCTACATCAATGATGCCGGAGAGATCTATATCAACGGCACTCTTTTGAAAGAAAATTACGGACTGGAGACCATCCAGAATCCGGGACTGGCATCGGAACCCATCACACTGGGCGATGATGAATACTTTGTTATGGGTGACAATCGCAACAACAGTACCGACAGCCGTTTTGCCTCGGTAGGAGCGATCAAGCGTCAGGACATCATCGGTAAGGCATGGGTGCGTATCTATCCATTCAACAAGATCATGGTCATCAAACACCAGTAGCATTTAGGAGAAGTCGTGGATATGGAAAAAAAGATCAAAGATATCCAGCAGGAATACAAGGAAAAAGACGATCTGGAATTGCCGGATTTTATTGAAGAATACATAAGAGACGGTAGACCGGGTGTTGCCAAGATCATCGGGCAGG
Source organism: Roseburia sp. AM16-25 (assembly GCF_003473825.1). Taxonomy (NCBI): domain Bacteria; kingdom Bacillati; phylum Bacillota; class Clostridia; order Lachnospirales; family Lachnospiraceae; genus Roseburia; species Roseburia sp. AM16-25. The sequence continues at coordinate 683,713 of NZ_QUCW01000002.1, read as the reverse complement.
CGAAAAAAAGACTGGACCGGTTGGAACAGGAAAGGCAGCGTTTGGAGGTCTTGCGGACTTATGAGCACCGCTATGAAGATGCATACCCTATGATCTGTGGCATTGATGAGGTGGGCAGAGGACCGCTTGCCGGGCCGGTGTGTGCGGCGGCAGTCATTTTACCAAGGGATTGTGAGATCCTTTATATCAATGATTCCAAGAAATTATCGGAGGCAAGACGTGAGGCGCTCTATGATGAGATCATGGAAAAAGCAGTTGCAGTAGGTCTTGGTTTTGCTTCGCCGGAAAAGATCGATGAGGTCAATATTTTACAGGCGACTTATATTGCCATGCGTCAGGCAATCGCAGAACTTGCGGTTGCGCCGGATCTTTTGTTAAATGATGCTGTGACCATACCGGAGGTATCCGTCAAACAGGTGCCGATCATCAAGGGGGATGCCAAGAGCATTTCCATCGGGGCGGCAAGTATCATTGCAAAAGTGACCAGAGACCGACTGATGAAAGAATACGATGCCATCATGCCGGAGTATGGCTTTGCACAGAACAAGGGCTATGGCACGAAAGAACATATCGAAGCGTTACAGAAGTACGGACCAAGTCCTATCCACAGAAAGTCCTTTATCGGTCATTTTGTGGAATGTGAGTAACTTTTCTAAGGGGGAAGAGAAGTGCAGGTTTCTGATTTGCTGACACAGTATCAAAACAATTTATCTTCCGGCAGTGAGGTCTCCACCAAGACAAAGGGGATAGAGCAATTAGTCGAGACGGTAAAACAATTAAAGACAGGCAATATCTTTGAGGGAACCGTAAATAGCATACGCGGTACTCAGGTAATATTAGGGCTGAGCAGTGGACAGAATATTACAGCCAGATTGGACGCGGGCTTGTCTCTTTCTAAGGGACAGTCTGTTTTTTTTCAGGTGAAATCCAATGACGGAGAACAGATCCGGATCAAGCCGATCGCCATGGGAGCAGGTCAGGGCAATCCGACACTGATGCAGGCACTGGATGCCGCAAGTCTGGCAGTGAGCGAGCGTAACTTAAACATGGTAAATGCCATGATGAAAGAAGGCATGTCGATCGATTCCAAAAGCCTGCAAAATATGGCAAGACAGATCGGCAGTGTCCCGGGCAGTCAGCCGGAGACCATTGTGCAGATGCAGAAATTACAACTTCCCATCGATGCCAACAGTGTCGAGCAGTTTGAAAATTATAAGGCGGACAGGCGTCAAGTCCTAAGTCAGGTGCAGGATCTGGTGGCGGTATTGGGAGAGTCTTTTTTAGATGATGCGGTAGATACCCAGACGATGGTCGGGCAGAACAACCGGCTGGTGGCATTTTTCGGAGATCTTTCCATGCAGGAGGCGTTTGCCACAGGCGAAGCGGTCTATGCAGAGGAAATGCTACCAGCAGAAGGGCAGGAGTCTGTGGATCTGGAATACTTATCCCAGAGGGCGGGGATCTTCTCGCAGACACTGGAGGATATGGATGCCTATGAAGCCGGAACACTTGGCAATAGTCTGGATCAGGGGACATTTGCAGACCTGCAAAATGTCTTGGGACAGATGCCGTCTTTTATCAAGGAACACGCCAATTTTTTTACGGCAGAGGGGCAGCTTCTACCACAGACCAAGGTGGATGCTTTTTTGCAGGAAGTCTCTGTTTTTTTAGGACAAAATGCTGGCAGGCTTTCCAAGGAGAGTGTGCAAGATCTTTTGCGTTCCAAGGGGTATCAGAAGTTATTTTCTGATCTGGTGACAAAAGAGTGGACGGTTGCGCCGCAGGATTTGCCAAAAGAACACAGTATCAGCCACCTGTATGAGAAAATGTCGCAGCAGATCCATGATCTGGAACAACTGGCAGACAAATTTCCAAGTGCCAAAGAGACCATACAGGGGACAGCCAATTCCCTGTCACAAAATATAGAATTCATGAACCAGTTAAGCCAGATGTATTCCTATGTGCAGGTGCCGATACGCCTGCGCGGACAGAATGTCAACAGCGAACTTTTTGTTTATCGCAACGGGGGGCGCGACAAGGGGGCAGACGATGAACTGACGGCTTTTTTACATTTTGATATGGACAATCTGGGCGGTGTGGATATTTCGGTCAAGATGCTCCAAAAAAATGTATCTGCCAACTGGTACTTAGAGGATGCAGACAGTCTGACGCTTTTGGAGGAGAATATGCATCTTTTGACGGATCGCTTAGAAAAAAAGGGTTACACCTGTAGCATGAAATTGGAACAGGATGCCAAAAAGATCGATTTTGTGGAAGATTTTTTAAAGGCAGACCAGAAAAGCAGCGGCGAGGTGCATCGGTATTCCTTTGATGTGAGGGCATAAGTATGGAAAATAAAGAGTGGAAACCCCAGGATTTTTCAAAAGAAAAGACAGCAGTCGCCCTATCCTATGATCCAAATGATATTGCACCAAAGATCGTGGCGACGGGCAAGGGACATGTGGCGGAAAAGATCATTACCTCCGCCAAGGAAAATGATGTGCCTTTTTATCAGGATGGAAAACTGGCAGATACCTTATCCAAATTTGACATTGGAGAAGCCATTCCACCGGAATTATATGAGGTCGTTGCGGAGATACTGGTCTTTGTGGACGGCATGGAAAAGGTGAAAGCAAAACTGGACGGGAGGAAATAGGAACGAAAGCAAATAAAAGAAGTGTGGGGAGCAGGTATGAAAAAGAAGCGGCAGACTATTTAAGGCGTCAGGGCTATGAGATCCTTGTTATGAATTATCGCAACCGCAAGGGTGAGATCGATATCGTGGCGAGGGACGGGGCCTACCTTTGTTTTGTGGAGGTAAAGTACCGCAAGGATGCTGCCGCCGGAGATCCTTTGGAGGCGGTCGGCTGGCGAAAGCAGACGGTCATCTGTCGGGTGGCGGATCATTTCCTTTTGACGCACAGACAGTGGGCAGATCTACAGATCCGCTTTGATGTCGTTGCCATTTTAAAGGACGAGATCACACTTCTTACCAATGCCTTTCCTTATATCGGCTTATGATAGAAAAAAGAAACTACAGATCAGAGGAAGGATATGTTCTGCCTTATCTTTCCTTTTCAAGTTATGAGGCACTGCCTTATATCCGGCATATGTTTACGACCAGAGAGGGCGGTGTCAGCAAGGATATCTATGAAAGCCTGAACCTAAGTTTTACCAGAGGGGATGACGAGACGGCAGTTTTGGAAAACTACCGAAGGGTGGCTCAGGCACTGGGGACGTCCATAGATCATATCGTGACGAGCGACCAGACCCACACGACCAATGTGAGACCTGTGGGAAAGGAAGATCTTGGCAAGGGGATCACGCGCCCACGCGATTATAAAGATGTGGACGGCATGATCACAGACCAGCCGGGTGTTTTGCTTGCCACTTTCTATGCAGACTGTGTCCCGCTTTATTTTGTGGATCCGGTGCATAAGGCGATCGGTCTGTCCCATTCCGGCTGGAGAGGGACGGTAGGACGTATGGGACAGGCGACGGTAGAAGCCATGGAAAGATCCTTTGGAAGTCAGCCGAAAGACCTGCTCTGTGCCATCGGTCCATCCATCTGCCAGGACTGCTATGAGGTGAGCCGGGATGTGGCAGAGGCATTTATATTTGCATTTCCGACTCATGAAAAGGAGATCTTACAGGCAGGCGCGCTCGGCAAATACCAGTTGGATCTGTGGAAAGCCAATGAGATCGTATTGACAGAGGCAGGTGTATTGAAAGAGCATATAGACCTTGCAGGGCTTTGTACCTGCTGCAACAGCAGTATTTTATTTTCGCACAGAGCCAGCAAGGGGAAACGAGGAAATCTGGGAGCATTTTTGATGCTTACCGAGTGACGAGAAAGATGAGGATAGATTTATGAGCACATCACATCAGATTGCTTTTGTAAGACCCGGGAGTCCCGCGGCACTTGCAGGAGTGGAACCGATGGATATCATAAAAGAGATCAATGGTGTCGAACTGATCGATATCTTTGATTATTATTACTACGAGGATGAACCGGCATTTGATATGCTGATCGAAAAGCCGGATCAGACAAGACATCTTGTGCATATCACAAAATCAGAGGGCGAAGATCTTGGTATCACCTTTGAAAATGGACTGATGGACGATTATCGGTCCTGCCACAATAAATGCATGTTCTGTTTCATTGACCAGATGCCGCCGGGCATGCGGGAAACCTTATATTTTAAGGATGACGATACCAGACTTTCTTTTTTACAGGGCAACTATGTGACCCTGACCAACATGAAGGAGGAAGATCTCAAACGTATCATCCACTATCATCTGGCCCCCATCAATATCTCTGTGCAGGCGACCAATCCCGAACTGCGCTGCAAGATGCTCCACAATCGTTTTGCCGGTGACATCTTAGACAAGATCAAGATGTTAGCGGATGCCGATATTGAGATGAATGCCCAGATCGTTTTGTGCAAGGGAGAAAATGATGGGGCAGAACTGGATCGTTCCATCGGAGATCTTTTATCTTTTTACCCGCAGATGCAGAGCATGTCTGTAGTGCCGGTAGGATTGACCAAGTTTCGAGAGGGGCTGTACCCGCTGGAACCTTTTGAAAGAGAAGAAGCGCGCGAAGTGCTTGCTACCATCCACAAATGGCAGGACATCAGTTTTGAAAAGTACGGCACACATTTTGTGCAGGCATCTGATGAATGGTATCTGATCGCCGGTTATGACCTGCCGACGGAAGAACGCTATGACGGCTATACCCAGTTGGAAAACGGTGTCGGCATGATCCGGCTTTTGATGGACGAATTCCGGGAAGCCTTAGCCAAAGAGAAAAAGCATCCTTTTATGCGGAAAAAAGAATGTGCGATCGCGACCGGAAGGCTGGCAGCCCCTTTTATCCGCATGCTGTGTCAGGAATTCATGGAGAAATTTCCCAAAGTCACCGTGTATGTCTATGAGATCCGCAACGATTTCTTTGGCGAAAAGATCACGGTTTCTGGTCTGATCACAGGACAGGATCTGATGGCACAACTCAAGGAACAGCCGCTGGGAAGCCACCTGCTCTTACCGCAGAATATGGTGCGTGCCGAGGAACAGGATTTCTTGGATGATGTGACGGTCGCCCAGTTAAGTGACGCTTTACAAGTAAAGGTGGATATTGTAAAATCAAGCGGACAAGATCTCGTGAAACAATTAATTACATTATAAATAGATGGAGGAAAATATGAGTAAGCCTGTAGTTGCCATTGTAGGACGACCAAATGTAGGAAAGTCTACTTTGTTCAATGCCTTGGCAGGAGAGAGGATTTCGATTGTAAAAGATACGCCGGGAGTGACCCGAGACCGTATCTATGCAGATGTTACATGGTTGAAGCATGAATTTACCATGATCGATACCGGTGGTATTGAGCCGGAATCAAAAGATATTATCATCAGCCAGATGCGTGAGCAGGCGCAGATCGCCATTGATACGGCAGATGTCATCATCTTTATGACAGATGTCAGACAGGGACTGGTAGATGCGGATGCAAAAGTAGCGGATATGCTGCGCCGTTCCAAAAAACCGGTCGTTTTGGTAGTCAACAAGGTTGACAGTTTTGAAAAATACATGGCGGATGTCTATGAATTTTATAATCTGGGTATCGGGGATCCGATTCCAATCTCATCTTCCTCTATGTTAGGGCTTGGGGATATGCTAGACCAGGTGATCGCACATTTCCCGGAAGATGCTGGCGCAGATGAGGATCAGGATATTCCTAAGATCGCGATCGTTGGCAAACCAAACGTAGGAAAATCATCCCTTGTCAACCGTCTGGTGGGCGAGAACCGTGTGATCGTTTCCAATGTGGCTGGAACTACCAGAGATGCGGTCGATACCAAGGTCAAGTTCCATGGCAAGGAATATATCTTTATCGACACGGCAGGATTGCGCCGCAAGAGCAAGATCAAGGAAGAATTGGAGCGATTTAGTATCATTCGTGCCGTTGCTGCCGTAGAAAAGGCAGATGTCGTGATCGTGATGATCGATGCGACCGAGGGCGTGACAGAGCAGGATGCCAAGATCGCCGGGATCGCACATGAGCGCGGCAAGGGCATTATCATTGCAGTCAACAAGTGGGATGCCATCGAAAAGGATGACAAGACCATTTACAAGCATAAGGAAAAGATCAGACAGACCTTATCCTTTATGCCATATGCGCAGATCATGTTTATTTCCGTTTTGACGGGACAGCGTCTGCCAAAGATCTATGAGACCATCGATGCCGTGATTGAGAATAATTCTATGCGTGTTGCGACAGGTGTCTTAAATGAGATCGTGACCGAGGCTGTTGCTATGCAGCAACCGCCATCCGATAAGGGCAAGCGTCTCAAGATCTACTATGTGACCCAGGTGGCAGTCAAGCCGCCGACATTTGTTATCTTTGTCAATGACAAGGAATTGATGCATTTCTCCTACACCAGATATTTGGAGAACCGTATCCGTGATGCCTTTGGATTTGAGGGGACTTCCCTTAAGTTTATCATCCGGGAGAGAAAGGACGACTAATTATGGAATTGATGAGGCTCGTCGCACTTGCGATCGGTTATGCCTTTGGATTGATCTTATCGGGCTATCTTTTTGGCAAGAAAAAAGATGTGGATATCCGCAAACAGGGAAGCGGCAATATTGGTACGACCAACACCATGCGTATTTTAGGCATCAAGGTAGGTGCGCTGACACTGGTGTGTGACTGCTTAAAATGTGTGGCGGCAGTGGTAGTCGTCTGGCTTCTTTTTCGCACATCATACCCGGAGCATATTGTCTTGTTGGAATTATACGGGGCACTGGGTGCCATACTGGGGCATGATTTCCCTTTCTTTATGAAGTTTAAGGGGGGCAAGGGCATTGCCTGTAGTTTTGGTATGATCCTAGCCCTCTTTCCGCAGTGTCTGCCACTTTGTGTTCTGATCTTTGTTCTGGCAGTGGCGATCACACGCTATGTGTCTCTGGGATCTATTCTGGCGGCGCTGGGACTCATGGTACAGATCTGGATCTTTGGGGCAAAGGGCTGGCTGGCATTTGCCACGTCGGATCTTTTAGAAGCCCAGATCTTAGTATCTTTTGCCTGTATCCTTGCCATTGTATTGCATCGGGGCAATATCAAGCGGCTTTTGGCAGGTAATGAAAACAAGTTTTCTTTTAAATCAAAACGAGACTAGCAAATCAGTCAAGGAATCCTGCTTTTGGCAGGGTTCTTTTGCATGGAAGTAAAGGAGCGGAAAATGAAAGTTGGTGTCATCGGCGCAGGAAGTTGGGGATGTGCGCTGGCAATTTTATTACAGAATAACGGATGTCAGGTGAGTCTGTGGGGACATAGAAGGGAACAGATCGAAAAGATGCAGGCAAGCGGGGAGTGTGACAAACTGCCGGGAGTCATGCTTCCAAAGGAAATGAGCCTGACCTGGGATCTTTCTTCCTGTCTTTTGGGCAAGGATCTTCTGGTCTTAGCGGTTCCTTCTACGGCAACCAGAGAGACCGCAGAAAAGATCAAGCCTTATGTGGAAAAGAACCAGATCCTTTGCAGTGTTTCCAAGGGAATCGAGGAAGATAGCCTTTTGACCCAATGCGGTATTTTAGAAGATGTCTTGGGGAAGGATGCTAAGGTGGGCGTTCTAAGCGGTCCGTCTCATGCAGAAGAAGTCGTAAAAGGTCTGCCGACCGTTGTGGTTGCCGGCTCACGCGATATAGCCGTGGCAGAATTTTTACAGAATGCCTTTATGAATGAAAATTTCCGTGTCTATACCAGCACGGATGTGACCGGGATTGAGATCGGTGCCTCTTTAAAGAATGTCATCGCGCTGGCTGCCGGTATGTCGGATGGTCTGGGCTATGGGGACAATACCAAGGCGGCACTGATCACACGCGGCATCAAGGAAATATCTTCCTTGGCACTTGCCATGGGAGGACTTCCGCAGACCCTGAGTGGTCTTGCAGGCACAGGGGATCTGATCGTGACCTGTTCCAGCCGTCACAGCAGAAACCGTAAGGCAGGTATGCTGATCGGTCAGGGCTTGCGTCCAAAGGATGCCATGGATCAGGTGCATATGGTTGTAGAAGGTGTTTATTCAGCCAAGGCGGCACTGGCGCTGGGAAAAAAATACCAGGTCAGTCTGCCCATCATAGAACAGGTCAATGAGGTCTTGTTTCATGACGTAGATCCCCGCCTTGCCGTGCGCAGTCTCATGGAACGTGACAAAAAATCAGAGATTGCTTAAAAATCTATTGACTGCCATTTCCTATGATGCTAGAATGTAGAAACGGAGCACAAGATATAGTATATTGCAGGATGTGCTATATCGACATATAGATAAGAAAGGGAGCGTAATCGTTGATAAAAGTAGTAAAAAAAGACGGAACATTAGAGGATTTTAACGTACAAAAAGTCGTGGATGCAGTCAACAAATCTGCATGCAGGGTATTGATCAATTTTACAGAAGAAGAAGAAAAGTTTATTTGCCAGTTTGTAGAAGAAAAAGTATTTGCTCTCGGTATCGACCGCATCGAGATTGCCCAGATGCATAACATCGTAGAGGGCGCACTGGAAAGAGTCAATCCGGTGGTAGCCAAGAGTTATAGGGATTACCGTAATTACAAGCAGGACTTTGTGCAGATGTTAGACGATGTCTATACCAAGAGCCAGTCCATTATGTATATCGGTGACAAGGAAAATGCCAATACGGACTCTGCTTTGGTATCTACCAAGCGAAGCCTGATCTTTAACGAGTTCAACCGTGAATTATACAAGAAGTTCTTCCTGACGACAGAGGAGATTCAGGCCATTCGTGACGGCTATATCTATATCCATGATATGTCAGCCAGACGTGATACCATGAACTGCTGCCTTTTTGATGTCAAAGCAGTCTTGGAGGGCGGCTTTGAGATGGGAAATATCTGGTACAATGAGCCGAAATCCCTGGATGTTGCCTTTGACGTGATCGGAGATATCGTGCTGAGTGCTGCCAGCCAGCAGTATGGCGGCTTTACGGTGCCAAGCGCAGATCTGATCCTGGATAAATACGCAGAGATTTCTTTTGCCAAGTATGTGGAAAAATATACAGGTCTGGGACTTTCCCAAGAAAAGGCAGAAGCAACCGCTATGGCAGATGTAGAACGTGACTTTGAACAGGGCTTCCAGGGCTGGGAGTACAAGTTCAATACCGTTGCCAGCAGCCGTGGAGATTATCCGTTTATCACGGTGACCGCCGGAACCGGAACGACTCGTTTTGCCAAGATGGCGACCATCTGCATGCTCCGTGTCCGCATGAACGGACAGGGCAAAAAGGGACATAAGAAACCGGTACTTTTCCCGAAGATCGTATTTTTATATGATGAGAATTTACACGGACCGGGCAAGGAATTGGAAGATGTCTTTGAAGCAGGCATCGAATGTTCCAGAAAGACCATGTATCCGGATTGGCTGAGCCTGACCGGTAAGGGCTATATCGCCAGCATGTATAAGCAATACGGAGAGATCATCAGTCCGATGGGCTGTCGTGCCTTCCTTTCTCCTTGGTATGAAAGAGGCGGTATGTATCCGGCAGACGATCAGGATCGTCCGGTCTTTGTCGGCAGATTTAATATCGGAGCCGTCAGCCTGCATCTGCCAATGATCTTGGCAAAGGCAAGACAGGAGAGCCGCGACTTTTACGAAGTGTTGGATTACTATCTGGAACTTATCCGTAAACTCCATATCCGTACCTATGCTTATCTTGGTGAGATGCGTGCATCCACCAATCCACTGGCATATTGTGAAGGCGGATTTTATGGCGGACATCTGAAATACAATGACAAGATCAAACCAATCTTAAAGACCGCTACAGCTTCTTTTGGCATTACTGCATTCAACGAATTGCAGGAACTCTACAATGGCAAGTCCCTGGTAGAGGACGGACAGTTTGCGGTAGAGGTCTTGGAGCACATCAATGACAAGATCAATGAGTTTAAAAAAGAAGACGGCAATCTTTATGCAATCTACGGTACACCGGCAGAAAACCTTTGCGGTTTACAGGTAAAGCAGTTCCGCAAGAAATACGGTATCGTTGAAAATGTATCTGACCGTGAATATGTCAGCAACAGTTTTCATTGTCATGTCACAGAAGATATCACACCGATCCAGAAGCAGGATCTGGAATATCGTTTCTGGGAACTTTCCAATGGTGGCAAGATCCAGTATGTAAAATACCCGATCGGCTACAACAAAGAGGCAGTCAAGACCTTGGTACGCCGTGCCATGGAAATGGGATTTTACGAGGGCGTCAACCTTTCCCTTTCCTATTGTGATGATTGTGGTCATGAGGAATTGGATATGGATGTGTGTCCGGTCTGCGGCAGCAAGAATCTGACCAAGATCGAGCGTATGAATGGATATCTTTCTTACTCCAGAGTCAAGGGAGATACCAGATTGAATGATGCCAAGATGGCAGAAATAGCAGAAAGAAAGAGTATGTAGTATAGGTGGAATAAATGCGTTATCATAATATAACAAAAGACGATATGCTAAACGGCGACGGTCTGCGTGTGGTCTTATGGGTTGCCGGCTGCGATCATTGCTGCAAGGATTGCCAGAACCCGGTCACATGGGATCCCAATGGCGGTCTGGAGTTTGATCCAGAGGCAAAGGCAGAGTTATTTGAGGCACTGGATCATGATTATATTTCCGGTATCACTTTTAGCGGTGGAGATCCTCTTTTTTATGGCAACCGGGAAGATGTGACCCTGCTTGCCAAAGAGGTAAAGGATCGTTTTCCGGAAAAAACCATATGGCTTTATACCGGCTTTACCTACGAGACTATCCAGACGCTTCCTGTCATGGAATACGTGGATGTTTTGGTGGACGGAGAATTTGTCGTAGAAAAGAAAGATACCAGTCTTTACTGGCGCGGCAGCAGCAATCAGCGTGTGATCGATGTAGTTGCCACTAGAAAAACAAACGAAATCGTGTTACATTGTAAATAGCAATTCTTTTTTAGGAGTAGATGGAATGAAAATAGCATGGAAAAAACTGACATCTTCCGCAAAAATGCCGGAGAGAGGAAGTGCTTGGGCAGCGGGCTATGATCTGTTTGCAGATATTGCAGAGGAGACAAGGCTTGCACCGCACGAAACCAAAATGATCGGCACAGGTGTCGCACTGGCAGTGCCGGAAGGATATTTTGGCGGTGTTTTTGCCAGAAGCGGACTTTCTGCCAAGGAGGGACTTCGTCCTGCCAACTGTACCGGCGTGGTCGATGCAGACTATCGTGGTGAGGTCAAGGTGGCACTACATAACGACAGCGGGGAGGAGCGCGTCGTAGCGCCGGGACAAAAGATCGCACAACTGGTCATCATGCCATTTCTTTCCGTAGAATTTGAAGAGGTTGCAGATTTAGACGAGACAGAACGGGGACAAGGTGGATTTGGATCTACCGGTAAAATGTAGGAGGTATGCATTATGGGAGAGGCAGTAAAGAGTATTCGGGATCGTATGGTCAAGTTTTATGCAAAGGATGACAATACCATTACGTTAAACGCGACACCGGGGCATTTTGCAACGAGTTCATCACACATCAACTTCTATATCGATGTGACGCGATTAAAGGTACGTGCCAATGAGGCGAGGGAAGCAGCAAGAAGCATCAAGAACAAGATGCTGCATCATGTGACGACAGTGGATACCATTGTCTGCATGGATGGTACGGAGGTACTGGGCGCTTATCTGGCAGAGGAATTAGAAAAAGGACATTTCGCAAATAACAACAAACATGAGACTGTTTATATCGTGTCTCCGGAAGTCAACAGCATCAACCAGTTGCTTTTCCGTGAAAATGTACGTCCGGCGATCGAGGGGAAAAATGTATTGCTTTTGCTGGCAACCATGACGACGGGCGAGACCGTGCGCAGGAGTCTGGAATGTATTGAGTATTACGGAGGTAATATCGTGGGTGTATCTTCCATCTTTGGTACCATGACCAAGGTTGGCAATACCGAGGTATTTCCACTCTTTACCACGGATGATCTGCCGGGCTATCAGACCTATGCACCGCATGAATGTCCGTATTGCAAGAAAGGCATACCGATCGAGGCCATGGTCAATGGCTTCGGCTATTCAAAGTTATAATAAGAGCAAAAGGATGCGCCAAGCATTGCTTCGGCGCATTTCTTTAGGCAATTTTTTAGTGAGGTTAGGAAATGGCGAAAAAGAACGTTTACGACGAGAGCAGTATTGCCGTATTAGAGGGACTTGAGGCAGTGCGCAAAAGACCGGGTATGTATATCGGAAGTGTATCCCGCAAGGGGCTGAACCATCTGGTGTATGAGATCGTGGACAACTCGGTAGATGAGCATTTGGCAGGAGCCTGTGATACGATCTGGGTGACACTGGAAGCCGATGGTTCTTGTACCGTAGAAGATAATGGACGAGGTATTCCGGTTGGTTTACATGCGACCGGTGCCTCTGCCGCGCGCGTGGTATTTACCACATTACATGCAGGTGGAAAATTTGATGACAGTGTCTATAAGACCAGTGGTGGCTTACACGGTGTAGGTTCTTCCGTGGTCAATGCCCTGTCTACCTATATGGATGTGGAGATCTCCCGCGATGGCTTTATCCATCACGACAGATATGAGCAGGGACATCCGGTGATCGCACTGGAAAATGGTCTGCTGCCGACCATCGGCAAGACTAAGAAGACCGGGACAAAGATCAATTTCCTGCCGGATCCCCAAATTTTTGAAAAGACCAATTTCAAAGAGGACGAGATCAAGAGCCGTATGCATGAGACTGCCTATCTGAATCCCAAACTGACCATCATTTATGAGGACAGAAGAAAAGAAGAAGTCGAGCATATCGAGTACCACGAACCGGACGGCATTATCGGCTTTGTCAAGGACATCAATAAAAATGCAGAAAAACTCCATGATGTCGTTTATTTTAGCGGAGAGTCTGATGGAATCAGCGTGGAGATCGCTTTTCAGTATTGCAACGAATTCCATGAAAATATTCTGGGATTTTGTAACAATATCTACAATGCAGAGGGGGGTACCCATATTACCGGATTTAAGACGGTCTTTACGACAGTCATCAATAATTACGCAAGGGAACTTGGCATTTTAAAGGATAAAGATGCCAATTTTAACGGGGCTGATGTCAGAAACGGTATGACGGCAGTTGTATCCATCAAGCACCCGGCACCGCGTTTTGAGGGACAGACCAAGACCAAACTGGATAACCAGGACGCTTCCAAGGCAACCGCTAAAGTGACCGGGGACGAGATCCAGTTGTATTTTGACCGAAATCTTGACACTTTAAAGACCGTGATCTCCTGTGCGGAAAAAGCAGCCAAGATCCGTAAGACAGAAGAACGTGCCAAGACCAATCTTCTGACCAAGCAGAAGTTTTCTTTTGACAGCAACGGAAAACTTGCCAACTGCGAGAGCAGGGATGCTTCCAAGTGCGAGATCTTTATCGTGGAGGGAGATTCTGCGGGCGGTTCTGCCAAGATGGCGAGAAACCGTATGTATCAGGCGATCATGCCGATCCGTGGAAAGATCCTGAACGTGGAAAAGGCAAGCATCGATAAGGTACTTGCCAATGCCGAGATCAAGACTATGATCAATGCTTTCGGTTGTGGTTTTTCCGAGGGCTACGGCAACGATTTTGATATTACCAAACTGCGTTACGACAAGATCATCATCATGGCGGATGCCGATGTGGACGGTGCCCACATTTCTACCTTGCTTTTGACCTTGTTCTATCGCTTTATGCCGGAACTCATTTATGAGGGACATGTCTATATTGCTATGCCGCCTCTTTATAAGGCAATCCCATCCAAGGGAAAGGAAGAATATCTCTATGATGATGCCGCCTTGGAAAAATACAGAAAGACCCATACGGGTAATTTTACCCTGCAAAGATATAAGGGACTGGGTGAGATGGATGCGGAACAGTTGTGGGAGACGACTTTGGATCCGGAATGCAGGATCTTGAAAAAGGTAGAGATCGAGGATGGACGTATGGCATCCGATGTGACCGAAATGTTGATGGGAAATGATGTGCCACCGCGCCGTGCCTTTATCTACGAACACGCGAGAGATGCGCAGCTTGACGTATAGACGTTTGAAATAGTAAGTAGGAGAGAAAGAACAGATGGCAGTAGAGGAAAAATTGATTCGCATGGAATATTCGGAGATCATGGAGAAATCCTATATCGATTATGCCATGAGCGTTATTATTGCAAGAGCCTTACCGGATGTCCGCGATGGATTAAAGCCGGTGCAGAGACGTACGCTTTATGATATGCACGAACTGGGGATCCGTTACGATAAGCCTTTCCGTAAGTCAGCCAGAATCGTCGGAGATACCATGGGTAAGTATCATCCACATGGTGATTCTTCCATTTATGACGCCCTGGTCGTTATGTCACAGGACTTTAAAAAGGGACTTCCTTTGGTGGAAGGGCATGGTAACTTTGGCTCGATCGAGGGTGACGGTGCAGCGGCAATGCGTTATACCGAGGCACGTTTGCACAAGGTGACCCAGGAGTGTTATCTGGCGGATCTGGATAAGGATGTCGTTGATTTTATTCCAAACTTTGACGAGACGGAAAAAGAGCCGGAAGTCCTTCCGGTCAAGGTGCCAAACCTTCTCATCAACGGTGCGGAAGGTATCGCCGTTGGTATGGCGACCAGTATTCCGCCACATAATTTTGGGGAAGTGGTCGACGGTGTCATTGCCTATATGAAAGACCCGGATATCAATACCCAGCAGATGATGGAATACATCAAGGGACCGGATTTCCCGACCGGCGGTATCGTGGTCAACAAGGATGATCTGCATGCCATTTATGCGACCGGTGTCGGTAAGATCAAGGTGCGTGGCAAGGTGGAGATCGAAAAGGTCAAGGGCGGCAAGGAACGTCTGATCATCACGGAGATCCCATATACCATGATCGGTGCCAATATCGGAAAGTTCTTAAATGACGTATATGGTCTGGTCGAGTCGAAAAAGACGACAGATATCGTTGATATTTCCAACCAGTCCTCCAAAGAAGGCATCCGTATCGTCATTGATCTGAAAAAGGGAGCCGATGCCGAAAATCTCTGCAATCTGCTCTACAAAAAGACAAGATTGGAAGATACCTTTGGCGTGAATATGCTTGCCGTTGCAGACGGCAGACCGGAGACAATGGGCATTGTCCCGCTCATCCGCCATCATGTCAACTTCCAGTATGAATTGGCTACCAGAAAATATACGACCCTGCTTGCCAAGGAACGCCAGAAAAAGGAGATTCAGGAAGGTTTGATCAAGGCATGCGATGTCATTGATCTGATCATTGAGATCCTGCGCGGCAGTAAGGATATGAAAATGGCAAAAGCATGTCTGGTTGAGGGGATTACCGAAGGCATCTGCTTTAAGTCGGAAGTGTCAAAAAGAGACGCCGAAAAACTGCATTTTACAGAACGACAGGCAACTGCCATCTTGGAAATGCGTTTGTATAAACTGATCGGTCTGGAGATCCAGGCACTCATGAACGACTATGAAAAGACCATGAAAAATATTCAGGAATATTCTGATATCCTGGAAAACCGTGCTTCCATGGCAAAGGTCATCATGAAGGAATTAAAAGAGTTTAAGAAGGAATATGCCAAGGAGCGCCGCACGGTCATTGATAATGTGGCAGAAGTTGTGGTAGAAGAAAAGCCGATCGAGGAAGTGGATGTTGCTGTCATGATCGATCGTTTTGCCTACGGCCGTGTTGTGGATATGCCTACCTTTGAACGCAACAAAGAGGCGGCTGAGGCAGAGAGCCGCCAGATCATCTTCTGTAAAAATACGGATAAACTGGCACTTTTTACCGATAAGGGACAGATGCATCTGATCAAGGTCTTAGACCTGCCGTTTGGCAAGTTCCGCGATAAGGGACAGCCGCTGGATAATGTAAGTAACTTTGATGCGAGCAAGGAAGAAAGCCTTTTGATCGCGTCCGTTGCTGCATTAAAAGATAAAAAACTGGTATTTGCGACCAAGACATCCATGTTAAAGGTAGTCGATGGCGGCGAGTTTGATGTGGCAAAGAGAACGACGGCTGCTACCAAGTTAGCCCCGGATGATGGTCTGCTTTTAGTCGGAGTCTTAGAAGACCAGGATAGTATTGTCATGCAAAGCGAGAAGGAAATGTTCCTGCGCATTGATACGGCGGCCATACCGGAGAAAAAGAAGGGCGCGATTGGTGTCAGGGGCATGCGCTTAGCCGATAAGGATCTCTTGCAGGCTGTCTATCTCTTGCATACAGGTGATAGCAAGACGGTCAAAGTCAAGGGCAAGGATGTGGTCTTAAACCGCCTGCACATTGGCAATCGCGATACGAAAGGTGTCAAGAAATAATGACGTTTGATGATAAGACCCGTGCTTTTATGGATAAAATTGCAAAAAAAGGCAGTGTCTTAGGGCTGGATGCCATGTGCCTGCTCATGCAGGCTCTGGGCGATCCGCAGGAGCAATTACAGGTCATCCACGTGGCAGGAACCAATGGAAAGGGTTCTACCTGTGCTATGCTGCAGAGTATTTTATGCCTGCAGGGCTACCGGGTCGGGCTTTATACGTCCCCGGCAGTCTTTTGCTACGAGGAACGTTTTTCCATCGATGGCGCGTACATAGACGCAGCGACTTTTAATGCCTATATGCACCGCATGGAGGATGCCTGGCAGGAAGTTGAAAGACAGCATGGTGTATGCGCGACCATTTTTGAAGTGGAGACGGCACTGGCATATCTTTATTTTTACGAAGCAGGCTGTGACTATGTCATCATGGAAGTTGGCATGGGCGGGGCGACCGATGCAAGCAATGTATTGAACCATAGCCTATGCAGCGTTTTTGCCGCAATCGGCAGAGACCATATGCAGTTCTTAGGACCGGATCTGGAAAGCATTGCCCGCATCAAGGCTGGCATTATGAAAGCAGGGGGACAGGCTGTTTCCACCTGGCAGGAGCCAAAGGCTGCCAAAGTCTTAGAGGATGTGGCTAAGGCTGGAAAGACCGGACTTACTTTTTGTGATGAGAGCAAGGTAAAGATAAAGCAAAGAAAGCCGCTCTGTTATGACTATAAGGAATTTTCGGATATAGAGGTACCCCTGGAGGGCTCCTATCAACTGCAAAACAGTGTCCTGGTCTTAGAGACCATTCGGACCTTGCGCAAACTGGGCGTTTTTATTTCGGATGCGGCGGTAAAAGAGGGCATGCAAAAGACCGTCTGGCAGGGAAGGATGGAGTGCCTTTGTAAGGAACCGCTGATCTATATGGATGGGGCACACAACCTGCCCGCAGCCAAAAGATTATGGGAAACGCTGGAAAGTGATTTTACAAATAAATCCATAACCTATATAATGGGGGTACTTGCGGATAAGGAATACGAGGAAATGCTGGCACTGCTTCTGCCAAGAGCAGGGCATATCTATACGGTCACACCGGACAATGCCAGAGCCTTGCCGGCCGAAAAATTGCAAAAGACCATAGAGAATCTTTCCTATGCGGCGCTTGCCTGTCCTTCTTTAGAGGATGCACTTTATCAGGCACTGCAGGCGGGGGATGATATGATCTTAGCCTTTGGTTCCCTTTCTTATCTGGGAGACTTTAAGAAGATTGTAAAAGCATCTGTAAAGGAGTAAGAGATGTTTGATCACGAAAAAATAAAAGAGGGCGTGCGCCTGATCTTGGAGGGCGTGGGCGAAGACGTGGAGCGCGAGGGACTTTTAGAGACACCGGATCGTGTAGCACGCATGTATGAGGAGATCTTTGCCGGTATGTATCAGGATGCCGCAGAGCCGCTTTCCAAGCGTTTTCATGTGGCTGGAAATGAGATGGTCTTGGAAAAGGATATTGTATTTTACAGCACCTGCGAGCATCATCTGATGCCATTCTTTGGCAAGGCACATGTAGCCTATATCCCAAAGGGCGAGGTCGTGGGACTCAGCAAGATCGCCAGGACGGTTGAGGTCTTTGCAAAAAGACCCCAGCTGCAGGAGCAGTTGACGGCACAGATCGCGGATGCTATCAATGAACAACTGCATCCCATGGGCGTTATGGTCATGCTTGAGGCAGAGCATACCTGTATGACCATGCGCGGCGTCAAAAAGCCGGGCAGCAAGACAGTCAGTTATGTGACAAGGGGCATCTTTGCAGAGGATACGGCACTACAGGATCGTTTTTTTCAATTAGTAAAATAAAGTTTGGATACGGCATATGGACACAGTGACACAGGTTTTAGAACATCCCCAATATAAAGCATGCTGCGAGACGATCACGGACTACGAAGCAGATAGGACTTATTGCAGACATGATATGGAACATTTTCTTCGGGTAGGACAGATCGCTATTTTGTTGGCAAAAGAAAATGGGCTTTCGATCGATGCAGAGGAGATCATGCTTGCAGCCCTCTTTCATGATCTGGGGCGTGCCTTGCAGTATCAGAATGGAATCTCCCATGCAGAATCGTCAGCGATCCTTGCAGAGGAGATTTTGTTGTCTATTGGCTATGATCCTGCTAAGACAGACAGGATATGTGCAGCGGTGAAATGCCATAGCAAAAGGCAGGATGTCAAGATTCGTTATGCCAAGCGTGGCAGCCAAAAGACCTTGGAAGACTTGCTTTCCTTTGCCGATCATTTTTCGAGGGAATGCTTTGCCTGCCTAGCAAGCGATACCTGCAAATGGAAAGCAGAAGAAAGGATCGACAGACCCTATTTTGAGATAAAGGAAGATTATGATATAAGAAAGAGAGGCTTGCTATGATCATAGGAAATCAGGAATTTTTGGAAGAGGGACACACTTATGTCATGGGAATCTTAAATGTGACACCGGATTCCTTTTCGGATGGCGGCAGATATAATCATTTGGACGCTGCCTTAAAACATACTGAGCAGATGATAAAAGATGGTGCGGCTATCATTGATGTTGGTGGAGAGTCTACAAGACCGGGACATGAAAAGATCACAGACCAGGAGGAGATCGACCGCATCCTTCCGGTGATCGAAAAGATCAAGCAGGAATTTTCCGTCCCGGTATCCTTAGATACCTATAAGGCAGCCGTGGCAAAAGAGGGAATTCAGGCAGGAGCCGATCTTTTAAATGATATCTGGGGTTTACAGTATGATCCTGCCATGGGAAAGATCGTAGCAGACAGCGGTGTCGCTTATTGCCTCATGCACAATCGGGATAAGATCACGGAGGAGATGGACGCCGATCTTTTTATCGGGCAGATGAAAGAAGATGCAAAAAGGGCACTGGATGCCGGCATCAAGAAAGAGCGGATTATTTTGGATCCGGGGGTAGGCTTTGCCAAGACCCAGGAACAGAACCTTATGACTATCGCAAATCTGGACCGCCTCAAGGCACTGGGCTATCCGGTTTTACTGGGGACATCCAGAAAGTCTGTGATCGGTTATGTCTTAGATGTGCCGACCGACAAGCGTCTGGTGGGAACTCTGGCGACAAGTGCCGTAGCCGTACAGACAGGCTGTATGTTCGTGCGTGTGCATGATGTCAAAGAAAATGTGGAATTGATTCAGATGTTAGAACGCATCCGGGAAAGCAGGTAAAAATGGAACAGATCATAGTAGAAGGATTAGAAGTATTTGGATACCACGGCGTATATGAACAGGAAAAAGAGGAAGGACAGATCTTTGTCGTGAATTGCTGGATTGATACTTCCTTTGCCGGAGCGATTCATTCCGATGACCTGTCAAATACGGTGGACTATGGAAATGTATGTCTTTTTATCAAAAAATATTTTGCGGAAAATGCACATGATCTCTTGGAAAAGGTAGCAGATGAACTTGCAACATCCATCATGTATGCTTTTCCGGGCGTACAAAAGTTAGTTTTAGAGATCAAAAAACCGCATGCACCGATTCCTATGGAATTTGCAAACGTGGGTGTCAAGGTAGAAAAGGCATGGCATCAGGTAGCCATTGCGATCGGAAGCAATATGGGCGACAAGGAAAAGTATCTGACCGATGCCATGGAAGAGTTGATCAGTGATCCTAATGTCAGAAATGTCATTGTTTCAGACTATATAGAAACCGAGCCTTATGGATATGTGGATCAGGATAAGTTCTTAAATGGGGCAGCGACCATAGAGACCCTTTTATCACCGGAAGACCTGCTTGCCTTTTTACATAGGATCGAGGAGAAAGCAGACCGTAAGCGCGAGATCCACTGGGGACCACGGACACTGGATCTGGATATTCTTTTGTATGATGATGCCTGCATCCATACCAAAGACCTGATCGTGCCGCATATTGATATGTGCAACCGCATGTTTGTCTTAGAACCGCTCATGCAGATCGCACCGGGACTGGTACATCCGGTCAGAAGACGTACCATCTATGATCTCTATTACATGTTGAAGGAAAAAGAAAATGCGTAAGTTTCGGACAAACAGACTCTGGCAGATCATTTATCCGATTGTGGTATATTATCTGCTATACAATGTATTTTTCGTGGCACTGCGCCTGCTTTTTGGCGCACACGCCAGTCATTTGTTTTTGCTGGGGATCGCCAGTCTTTTGACCATACCTTTTTGCTATGGTATTTACAAAAAAGCCCCAATCGTGCGGGCAGAAAAAGTCTGGGATAAAGAGACTTTCCCAAGAGAATGTCTGTATATCCTTGGTGTTGTGGCATTGGGACTGATCTTAAATTTCATCATTTCCCATACGCCGCTGGTGGCTTATTCTTCCGGCTATGCCCAGGCGAATGCCACGCTTTATGCGGGCGGTCTTTTGACCAAAATCTTTGCAAATTGCATCAGTATTCCGATTTTGGAGGAACTGGTCTACCGTGGGATCGTATGCGGGCAGTTGAGCCTCTGGTATGACGAAAAAATTGCAGTCATTATTTCTGCATTTTGTTTTGGTATCATGCACTTTAATGTGGTACAATTCTTATATGGATTTCTGGTAGGTCTTGCGATTGCAACGGTATATATCAAAACGCGCAAACTCTGGGTCGTTATCGTGGCTCATGGATTGACGAATTTTATCGTTGTCATATTGGCAAGCCTCGGATAGATAAGACATTTTTAAAAGAGACATAAGGAGGATCTGATTATGGACGACAGCAAGATCACACTTACCATTGGTAAGCAAAAGAACATTGCACTCATTGCACATGACGGAAAAAAGGCTGAGATCATTGCATGGTGTGAAGAACACAAAGAAGAATTAAAGAAGCACTTTTTATGCGGTACCGGCACGACCGCGCGTATGATCACAGATCGTACAGGACTTCCGGTACGCGGTTATAACAGCGGTCCTTTAGGCGGTGACCAGCAGGTAGGAGCCAAGGTCGTAGAGGGCAAGATCGATCTGATCATTTTCTTCTCCGATCCGCTTACGGCACAGCCGCATGACCCGGATGTAAAGGCACTGCTTCGTATCGCACAGGTCTATGACATTCCGATCGCCAACAACAAGGCGACGGCTGACTTTATCATCACATCGGATTTCATCGACAAGGAATACAATCATGATGTGATCAACTTCAAGAAGAACATTTCAGAGAGAGCAGAAACACTGTAAGACAGTGGGGAGGAATGGATGAGCAAACAGGATAATCCCAATGTTGTTGGAAATATTGCGATCGTCTTTATGTCGATCCTCTTGATCGCCGTGGGCTGCATCATGTTATTTACGGATGCGGTCAGGATGATCTATTTCTGCTACGGTGCCGGTGCCTGTCTTTTGGTATGGGGCATCTGGATGATCAGCCGTTACTTTTTACATAAGGAATTTCAGAGAACGACCAATTATGGCTTTTCGGTCGGCACGCTGGTCGTGATCTTGGGAGCCATTGATTTGATCCGTGCACAGGATATTGCGGACTCCATACCAAATTATCTGGGTATCCTGGTTCTGATCGAGGGCGTTGTCATGTTGCAGAACACCGTCCAGTTAAAGAACTTACATGGAGATCTTTGGATCGTCAGTCTGATCTTTTCCCTGCTTTCCGTAGCAGGATCGGTTGTCATATTACTGGATATCGGGAATATGATAACAAGGTATGAGACTGCCTTTTATGGTATCCTGATCATGGTTGGTGCATTTGCACTCTTATCCCTGTGTTTTGTTGGGGTGAGGACCAAGCATTATCACAAGGAAAGCAAACGGGAGTTGGAACGCAATATCGAAGAATCCGACCAGTGGTTTGAAGGCAAGCAGGAGACGACCACGGCTATTACGGAGGAAGTGGAAGAGGACCATGCCGATGAGACAGAAAGTGATCCACTGCCGGATACAGATCAAGCGGATTCTGCCTTGGTAGAGGAAGAAGTGTAGGATTTTTGAAAGGAGTTTGGCATGGCAAATATTTCGGATTATTTAGATTGGCGTGGTGATATTACCATGGAGATTGACCCCTTTAATGAAGTAGATAATCTGGTCTTAGCAGAACTGGCATACACAGATTTTGGCGGCATTGTCCCGGGCTTGAATCAAAAGGGACAATGGATCACGATCCGGGAGGCACACGATCGCTTCTTTTCTATGTATTCAGAAGAAGAGATCATGGCGAAGAACTCTACCACCAAGGTCGCACCTTTTTTGATGCACAAGATGGTAGCATCTGCACGTTTTCAAAATCTGCGGCTTATGAACTATGTCAATGAGATCGACGAAGAAAATCAGACCCAGTTTTCGGTTTTGTCTTTTCTTTTAGATGATGACAGGGTCTATGTGGCATTCCGCGGGACGGATAATACCATTGTCGGCTGGAAAGAAGACTTTAATATGTCTTTCCTTTATCAGACGGAGGGTCAGATCCGGGCAGCCCAGTATCTGAATGACTGCTATGGCGATACTTCTTATGAACTGCTTGTAGGAGGACATTCCAAGGGCGGCAACTTTGCCGTATATGCATCTGCATTTTGCCAGCCTGCCATTCAGGATCGCATTACTTGTGTTTATTCCAATGATGGTCCGGGCTTTTTAAAAGAGATCACGACGCAGGAGTCTTATGAGCGCATTATGCCCCGGGTCGTCAGTACCATACCGGAATCTTCCATTGTTGGCATGCTTTTGGAAAACGAGATGGATCATCGGGTGGTAAAGAGTTCACAGACCGGCGCCATGCAGCATGATGCCATGTCATGGGAAGTCCTTGGCAACCATTTTGTTTTTGCCGAAAATCTGTCAGAGTCTTCCGTGATGCTGGATCGTACTTTAAAAAACTGGATCTATGGTCTGAGTGCGGAGGAGAGGGAAGAATTTGTCAATATCTTATTTGGTACCCTGCAATCGACCGGAGCAACGACGCTGGACGAACTGACGGCAAACAAATTTTCCATGATGACCAATATCTCTAAGACCCTATCTGCCATGCCGGTGGAAAAGCAGCAGGTCTTAAAGGATGTCATCTGCCGTTTTGCCTATTCCAGCGGAGAGACCTTTGCAGATAATGTGCAGGAAAAACTCTTTCACAATCCGCTGTCAGAAAGGCTTATGAATACGACAAAAAGTATTGAGCGTAAGAAAAAGTGAGAAAATAAGAGTATACGTTAGATAAAGATAGGATTCTTGGAATTATTGGATGTGACTAAAGTTGCAACTTGGTTCTTAGAATCCTATTATATGAATTGTGGTTAGCACTCGTACAAAGTGAGTGCTAACAAAGAATGAGAGAAATATAAGGAGGCATATAGAAATGAAATTAGTACCATTAACAGATCGCGTTGTTTTAAAACAGTGTCAGGCAGAAGAAACGACAAAGTCAGGCATTATCCTGGCAAGTGCAGCACAGGAAAAGCCAATGGAGGCAGAGGTTATTGCCGTAGGTCCTGGCGGAATGGTAGAGGGTAAAGAGGTTGTTATGCAGGTTAAGGCTGGTCAGAAGGTCATCTATTCCAAGTATGCCGGAACAGAAGTAAAGTTAGAAGGCGAAGATTATATCATCGTTCGTCAGAATGACATTCTTGCTGTAGTAGAGTAAAAATAGATATAAGAAAGAAGGATTAAATTATGGCTAAGGAAATTAAATATGGCGCAGAAGCTAGGAAAGCATTAGAAGCAGGTGTAGATCAGTTGGCTGACACTGTCAGAGTTACGATCGGACCAAAGGGACGCAACGTTGTTTTGGATAAGTCTTACGGTGCTCCACTCATCACAAACGATGGTGTTACCATTGCAAAAGAGATCGAATTGGAAGATCCGTTTGAGAACATGGGAGCACAACTTGTCAAGGAAGTTGCTACCAAGACCAATGATGTTGCCGGTGATGGTACAACAACCGCAACCGTATTGGCACAGGCTATGATCAAAGAAGGTATGAAGAACTTAGCAGCCGGAGCAAATCCGATCGTTCTTCGTAAAGGTATGAAGAAGGCTACAGATGCCGCAGTAGAATCTATTGTTTCCATGTCTGAAAAGGTCAGCGGAAAAGAGCAGATCGCTAAGGTCGCTGCAATTTCAGCAGGTGATGAAGCCGTTGGTAACATGGTAGCAGATGCCATGGAAAAGGTTTCCAATGATGGCGTTATCACGATCGAGGAATCTAAGACCATGCAGACGGAACTTGACTTGGTAGAAGGTATGCAGTTTGACCGTGGTTATATTTCAGCATATATGGCAACCGATATGGATAAGATGGAAGCCGTTCTGGATGATCCATATATCCTGATCACAGACAAGAAGATCAGCAATATTCAGGAAATCCTGCCACTCTTAGAGCAGATCGTGCAGTCAGGATCCCGTCTTCTTATCATTGCAGAGGATGTAGAGGGTGAAGCCCTTACAACCCTGATCCTGAACAAGTTGAGAGGTACTTTCAATGTTGTTGCTGTTAAGGCACCTGGTTATGGCGACCGCAGAAAAGAAATGTTACAGGATATCGCCATCCTTACCGGTGGTCAGGTAATCTCTGAAGAAGTAGGTCTGGAATTAAAGGATGCTACCATGGATCAACTTGGTCGTGCAAAATCAGTTAAGGTTCAGAAAGAGTCTACCGTTATCGTTGACGGCGAGGGTGATAAGGATGCCATTGCAGCCAGAGTATCACAGATCCGTGGACAGATCGAAGAGACAACTTCTGAGTTCGATAAAGAGAAATTACAGGAGCGTCTGGCTAAACTTGCCGGTGGCGTTGCCGTTATCCGTGTAGGTGCTGCTACCGAGACAGAAATGAAAGAAAGCAAACTCCGTATGGAAGATGCCTTAAACGCAACACGTGCTGCTGTAGAGGAAGGTATCATCGCAGGTGGCGGATCTGCTTACATCCACGCTTCCAAGGAAGTTGCAAAACTGGTTGATTCTCTGGAAGGTGATGAAAAGACAGGTGCCAAGGTTGTATTAAAGGCGCTGGAGGCTCCGCTTTTCCATATTTCAGCAAATGCCGGATTGGAAGGAAGCGTTATCATCAATAAGGTAAGAGAAGCACAGCCGGGATTTGGCTTTGATGCTTATAATGAGACTTATGTCAATATGGTAGAGGCAGGTATCCTGGATCCTGTCAAGGTAACACGTAGCGCATTACAGAATGCATGCTCTGTTGCATCTACCTTGCTTACAACAGAATCTGTTGTTGCAGACATCAAGGAACCGGCACCGGAAATGCCAGCAAATCCGAGTATGGGAATGATGTAAGATCTTTAAAAAGGACGGCGGAAACGCCGCCCTTTTTTTGTGCAAAACGCATTTGCCAGTACCTATAAAGTATGGTATGATAAACCATGTGTGTGAAGACATGCACAAGATGGATAAAAACGAAACGAGGACCATATGAGTAAAGTAGCGATTTTAACAGACAGTAACAGTGGAATCACACAGGAAGAAGCCAAGCAGGCAGGGATTTACGTCTTCCCGACACCGGTCTATATCAATGACGAGGTCTTTTATGAAGGCGTGGATCTTACGACAGACCAGTTCTTTGCAAGACAGGCAGAGGGGGCAGAGATCAAAACTTCCATGCCGGTCGTAGGTGATGTGATCGACAAGTGGGAAAGTCTGCTTGAGGAATATGATGAGGTCGTATATATTCCTTTGTCCAGCGGACTCAGCAGTTCCTGTGAGACAGCCATCATGTTGGCTGAGGATTACGATGGTAAGGTGCAGGTTGTCAACAATCAGCGTATTTCCGTTACCATGAAGTTATCCGTTTATGATGCCAAGAAACTTGCAGATGCAGGAAAGTCTGCCACAGAGATCAAAGAGATATTAGAGGCGATGAAGTTTGAGTCAACCATCTACATCATGGTAGATACGCTGGAGTATCTCAAAAAGGGTGGAAGGATCACACCGGCTGCTGCGGCTATTGGTTCTTTGCTTAAGATAAAACCGGTATTGCAGATCCGCGGAGAAAAGTTAGACAGTTTTGCTAAGGCGAGAACGGTCAAACAGGCAAAGCAGATCATGATGGATGCCATTGCCAAGGATATGGACGAAGTGCTCCATGATCCGACCGGCGAGAATACTATCATTGCTATGGCACATACCCAGAATGAGGAAGAGATCGCCAAGTTCAAGGCAGAAGTGGAAGAACGCTTCCCGGGACATGATATTTTTGTGGATCCTTTATCTTTGGTCGTATCCAGTCATATTGGACCGGGTGCACTTGCAGTGACTTGTACAAAGAAATTAACATCATTTTAATAAATTTTTTAGGAGGAACAAGAGCATGGTAAAAGCAGTTGTTGGTGCCAATTGGGGTGACGAAGGAAAAGGTAAGATCACAGATATGCTTGCGCAGAATGCAGATATCATTGTGAGATTTCAGGGAGGAGCGAATGCAGGACATACCATCGTCAATAATTATGGTAAGTTTGCCCTTCATACCTTGCCATCCGGCGTATTTTATGATCACACAACAAGCGTTATTGGTAATGGGGTAGCCTTAAACATTCCTGTCTTGTTTGACGAGATCAAGTCTATTACAGACAAAAATGTGCCAATGCCAAAGATCAAGGTATCAGATCGTGCACAGATCGTTATGCCGTATCATATTTTATTTGATCAGTATGAAGAGGAGCGTTTAGGAAAGGCTTCCTTCGGCTCTACCAAATCCGGCATTGCACCATTTTATTCTGATAAGTATGCAAAGGTTGGATATCAGGTCAGCGAACTCTTTGATGATGAACTTTTAAAGGAAAAGGTTGCACGTACCTGTGAGTCCAAGAATGTATTGTTAGAGCACCTTTATCACAAGCCACTCATTGACCCGGATGATTTGTTGGAGACTTTACATAGTTACCGCGATATGATCGCACCTTATGTCTGCGATGTTTCTTCTTATTTGTGGAATGCCTTAAAGGAAGGCAAGACTATTCTTTTGGAAGGTCAGCTTGGTACTTTAAAGGATCCGGATCATGGTATCTATCCGATGGTAACATCTTCCTCTACCTTGGCTGCTTACGGTGCCATTGGTGCAGGTATTCCGGCACAGTCTATCGAGCAGGTCGTTACCGTATGTAAGGCTTATTCTTCCGCAGTTGGAGCCGGTGCTTTTGTCAGCGAGATCTTTGGTGATGAAGCAGACGAACTCCGCAGACGCGGTGGTGATGGCGGTGAGTTTGGTGCCACAACAGGTCGTCCAAGACGTATGGGATGGTTTGACTGTGTTGCCAGCAAATACGGTTGCCGTATGCAGGGCACGACGGATGTAGCCTTTACCGTGCTTGATGTATTGGGCTATCTGGATGAGATCCCGGTATGTGTGGGCTATGAAATCGATGGTCAGGTTACGACCGACTTTCCGGTTACCCATTTACTGGAAAAGGCAAAACCTGTCTATAAGACACTTCCGGGCTGGAAATGTGATATCCGCGGTATCAGAAAGTATGAAGATCTTCCGGAAAACTGCCGTAACTACATTGAGTTTGTAGAAAAAGAGATCGGCTTCCCGATTACCATGATTTCAAATGGACCGGGAAGAGAAGATATTATTTACCGCGACGTAAAGTAATATGAGATAAGATAAAGGCAAGACGAAAGAGAGCACTTGGCGGAGGGCTCTCTTTTTTCGTGGTACGCCTTATCTCATTCACAGAATTGACACAATTCCAACACCTTATCAGCACATAGGTGAAATACAATAATCAATGTGTGATTTTGGAAAAATTAGGGAGGAAATTAATTTGATAGAAGTAGAAAATCTGGTAAAAAAATATGGCTCGCTCACGGCTGTAGATGATCTGAGCATGAAGATTGAACCGGGGCATATTTATGGCTTGCTTGGAAAGAATGGTGCAGGCAAGACAACGACAATGAATATGGTCACAGGTTATATCGGTGCGACATCCGGCAGTGTCAAAGTGTGTGGGCATGACATTTTCAAAGAGGCAGAGGCTGCCAAAAAGGAGATCGGCTATCTGCCGGAGATTCCGCCCCTTTATACGGATATGAGCGTATATGAATATCTGGACTTTTGTGCAGAGTTAAAAGGCATCGGTAAAAAAGAGCGCGACGAACATATCGTGGATGTCATGGAAAAAGCCGGCATCTCTGAGATGGAGCATCGCCTGATCCGCAATTTGTCAAAAGGTTACAAACAGCGTGTCGGATTGGCACAGGCAATCCTAGGCAACCCATCCATTATCATTTTGGATGAGCCTACCGTTGGTCTGGATCCGGTGCAGATGATCGAAATGCGTGATCTGATCAAGGAACTTGGCAAAGACCATACCGTGATCTTAAGTTCCCATATCTTATCCGAGGTCAGTGCCGTATGTGACTACATTTATATCATTGATCATGGAAAATTAGTGGCAGATTTTTCCATGGATGAAGAGAAAGCAGCATCCTTGGAAGAAATATTTATCGAACTGACAGGAAAGGAGGACAAAGAATAATGCTTGCAATTTTTAAACGAGAATTTAAATCCTTATTCTGGAACATTACCGGATGGCTGTTCATCGGTATTACCTTAGCACTGTTTGGACTCTATTTCTTTGTCTATAATCTGTCCTATGGTTATCCTTATATATCTTATTCTTTGTCAGCCATCGCCTTTTTATTTATGGTGACTGTGCCGATCCTTACCATGCGTGTTTTGGCAGAGGAAAAACATGCCAAGACCGACCAGTTGCTCTTGACGGCACCGATATCCGTAGGAAAGATCGTACTTGGCAAGTTTTTGGCGCTTGCCCTTGTCTATACGATCTGTATCGGCGTTATCTGTGTGTCACCTTTGGTACTTATGATCTTTGGAGATGTGCCGCTGGCAGAGACCTATGTGGGTATTTTAGGTTTCTGGCTCTATGGTCTGGCAACGATCGCCATCGGTACCTTTGTATCTTCACTCACAGAGAGCCAGGTCATTTCCGCTGTTGTATCCTTTGGCTTGATCTTTGTTGGCTATATGATGTCATCCATCTGCAGCGTGATCTCATCATCCGGTAATCTTTTGACCAAGATCTTAGGATGTTATGACCTTTATACGCCATTGGATGATTTCTTCAATGGAACCCTTTCTGTTACCGGTATCGTCTATTATCTTTCTGTGATCGCACTGGCACTCTTTTTGACAGAGCAGATGATCCAGAAGCGCAGATGGACGATCAGCCGCAACATGATCTCTACCTCCGTATTTAGTACCGGTATGATCGCTATTGTCGTGGCACTGACGGTGGTTGTCAATCTGATCGCATCCGCTTTGCCGGAGACTTATACGCAGATCGATGCAACATCCCAGAAACTTTATTCCATTACGGAAGACACGGAGAAGTATCTGGATACCTTAAAAGATGATGTGACACTTTATGTCATGGTAAATAAAAACAGCAAAGATGATAATGTAGACCGCACCTTGCAGAAATATGCATCTGCATCCAAGCATGTCAAGGTAAAATATGTGGATCCGAATGTCAGTCCGACTTTTGCATCCAAGTATACGGACAGTGATGTGACCAGTAATTCCATTATTGTTGTCTGTGGAGACCGCTCTAAGGTCATTGACTACAATTCCGATATTTATGAGTATTCTTATGACTCCAGTTACAATTATTCCGTGACAGGATATGATTGTGAGGGACAGGTGACAGCAGCCATCCAGTATGTGACATCCGAGTCTACGACTAATGTATATGAACTGACAGGGCATGATGAGTCAACGCTTTCCGGTGACTTTTCAGAAGTATTCCAGAAGCGTTTCATGAATGTAGGATCACTCAGCCTTTTGACCGTAGATGCGATCCCGGAGGATTGTCAGGCACTCTTTATCACAGCACCGCAGTCGGATCTGTCTGAGGATGATCTGAGCAAATTGAGCCAGTATCTGGGAAATGGCGGAAAGATCTATCTGTCGATCGATTATTCCAAGTGGAATGATCTGACAAACTTTAAGAAATTACTTTCTGATAATAGCATTGAGACAACTGAGAGTCTTTTGGCAGAGACAGATCGTTCTTATTATTATCAGAGTCCATTTTATCTTTTGCCAAATGTAGAAAATACGGAAGTGTCTTCTTCTGTGGCTGGTATGACACAGGTCTTTGTGCCTTACAGTGTGGGACTTACCTATACGGGAGAGGATGACAGCAATGTGACATCATTTATGACGACTTCAGACACTACGATTGCTAAAGCAGCGGCCAATATTGCTGCCGTTCAGTCACAGGCGGATGCGGCCAATATAGCGAGTGTTCAGGATGGCGATACCCAGGGACAATATAGTCTGGGCATGATGGTCACAAATGAAAATGGAGGCGAACTCTGTGTGCTTGGTTCAGCTATGATGTGTACAGATAGTGCCAATCAGATCGTATCCGGTCATAATGCAACGCTTTTCAATGGAATCGTAAATGCACTTGTGACAACAGATGATGGAAACAGTGATAATGCGGTAGTGATCGCAGCCAAGGATTATACTGTATCCAACCTGACAGTTTCAGCAAATGCCATGCTTGTCTATGGTATTCTTTGGGGCATCTTTATGCCGATCGCACTTATCATTATCGGTATCATTGTCTGGGCGAGAAGGAGAAAACGTTAGATGGATAAGCAAAAAAAGACCCTGCTCATTCTGGCAGTGCTATTGGGTGTAGCACTGCTGGGATTGCTGGGGGCTAAGAAATTGGCAGATAAAAAAGAGAAGGCAGATGCCATTGACTCTGCGGAGGAAAGTATTCAGGTATATTCTGTGGATGCAGATGATGTGACAAAGGTAGCCTATTATAACAATGGTGCGCAGGTGACACTGACGAAAACGGATGATCAGTGGCAGGATGCGGACGGTGTGATCTTAGATGATGACAAGGTCAAGACCATGTTATCTTATCTTACCACCATCAAAGCCAGTGATGTCATTGAGGACACAGACGATATCAGCCAGTATGGATTTTCGTCAGCCACCAATGAAGTGACCGTCACAACCAAAGATAGTGAGACGACCTTTACGATCGGTATGCAAAACGCCATCACCGATAAATATTATCTCATGGTAAATTATGATGAGAGCAAGGTCTATGTGATCGATTCTTCTATGTTGACGGCATGCGGCTATAGCACTTCCGACTTAATGCCGGATGAGTCTTAGTGCTCCTTTTTTTCGTCCTGATCTTTCTTTTTGTTCTGGATCATGATATTTAACAGCCATAGGGTAAATGGCACGAGAATGGTTGCCGCAATGGAGGCTGTCAGATAAGACATGGTCTTGGTATTGTCAAAGACGGCGGCAAAGATGGTGAGGACATACATGCCGACCAATAAGATAATGCCGATGATGGCAAGGATCTGTCGTAAACGTTGCATAAGGGTTCTCCTTCATAATTGATAAGGACATGATACCACATATAAAGGGATTGTGCTAGAGGACGGTGGAGAGAGCGCGAGCCGTCCTTGCCCTCTGGCAAAATTATGTTTTGCTTTTTTTTATGGTCTGTGGTATCGTATATGTGCTACAAAAGTGATAAAGGATGGAAAAAGATATGGCATTATTACAGGAATGGCAGAAAATCTCCTACAACCAGGAGCAGGATCGTGCCACATTACAGAGATTTTGGCAGAATTATTTCTTGATCGAGAAGGGTATCTATGAAAAATTACTGGACAATCCGGATGAAGAAGTTTCCGGCACCGTCAAGGAATTGGCTGATAAGTATGAGATCGACATTATGGCTATGACCGGATTTTTGGATGGTATCAATGACAGTCTGATCACACCGAACCCGATCGAGACCATGGAAGAGGATACCGTAGTTTCTCTGGCTTTCGATAAGGAGAAGTTATATGAGAATATGGTAGATGCTAAGGCTGACTGGCTCTATGAACTTCCACAGTGGAATGAAATCTTTGATGCAGACAAGAAAAAAACCTTGTATCGTGAGGCAAAGAATGCACACACGATCCGTAATACCGTTAAGGTTGGACGCAATGATCCTTGTCCATGTGGATCTGGTCGCAAGTACAAGCAGTGCTGCGGCAAGAAAAATAAATAAGAAATACAAAAAAGCCTCTGACTTAGGATGTAATGCATCTTAAGCCAGAGGTTTTTTTATGTGCGAAGGATCGATCTACGATGAGATCTTTTGTAAAGTGTCATAAAAGTTTGGATAGGAGATGACAACGCAATCCGGGTCATCAAAAGTTGTTACGCCATCCGCGGCAAGTCCGGCAATGGCAAAGGACATAGCAATGCGGTGATCTGCATAGGTCTTGATCTGAGTTCCATGCATGGATCGTCCGCCATGAATGATCATGCCGTCCTCTGTTCCGATGGCATCAGCCCCCATGGCATTGAGGTTTTCTACAACTGAGGTAACACGGTCAGACTCTTTGACACGGAGTTCTTTGGCATCCCGGATAATGGTATCGCCCTCTGCAAATGCAGCCATGACAGCAATGACCGGGATCTCGTCGATCAGCGTCGGGATCAGGTCTCCCTCAATGGTCGTACCGTGTAAAGAAGAAGAACGGACGATCAGATCACAGACCTCCTCACCGGATACCTTGCGTCTGTTTTCGTAAGTGATATCTGCACCCATCTGTTCGGCAACTTCTAGGATACCGTCGCGGGTAGGGTTACAGTTGACATTGTAGATCATAAGTTCTGCATTTGGAACGATAGAAGCGGCTGCAATAAAATAAGCAGCGGAAGAAATATCGCCCGGAATCTGAATCTTTTGTCCGACCAGGTGTGGATTGCCCTCAATGCTTGCAGTTCTTCCGGATGAGGTCACATTCGCACCAAAACCACTCAACATAAGTTCGGTGTGGTTACGGGATAAGACCGGCTCTGTGACAGAAGTCGTGCCATCGCAGTAAAGTCCAGCCAAAAGGATGGCGGATTTGACCTGGGCGGAAGCCACAGGAGAGTCATAGTGGATGGCATGCAGATCACCACCTTTGATCTCTAAAGGCGCGCAGTCATTGCCACGCAGGGAGGTGATTCTTGCCCCCATCATAGAAAGTGGCTTGATGATACGCTGCATAGGTCTTTTCTGGATGGATGCATCCCCATTTAAGGTAGAGGTAAAAGGGCAGCCGGATAGGATACCGCTGATCAGTCTTGTCGTGGTGCCGCTGTTGCCAACGTCCAAAATGTTCCTTGGCTCCGTCAGACCATGTAAGCCTTTTCCTTGGATCACGACGTGATCGGCATCCTGTTTAATGGCAATGCCCATTTTTTGAAAGCAGGCGATCGTGGAACGACAGTCTGCCCCATCCAAAAAGCCGGTCAGTTCGGTCGTGCCATCGGCAATGGCGCCGAACATGACACCGCGGTGGGATATGGATTTATCACCGGGAATGTGGATCTGACCTTTGATATGATTTGCTTTTTTGATTTCCATTTTCTTACCTCGGATAGTCTAGGATTCGTGAATCGTGTAATGCTTGCTGAGAACAAGTTCTGCTGCATCCATGGCAGCCTGATCGTATAACTCGATACGCAGGACACCTTTTTCAAATTCTCGGTTGTGCACAATACCAATATTCTTGATACTGATGCCGTTGGCTGCCAGTGTTGTCGCGATCGTGGCAATGGCACCGGCTTCATCTGCAAGATCCAGATAAAACTCGTAGGACGAAGGAAGTACCCCTTGTTTTTTGAGGGGAAGATCATCCCGGTAATCTTTTGCCGAAGAAAAGAGCCTTATCACAGCATCTTCCTTTTGGTCTGTGATAGATGTGATAAAGTCCTGCAGGCTTTTCTGGTAAAGGGCAGCAGCCTTTAAGATCTCATCCCGATTGGTGGCACAGATGTGCTGCCACATGACAGGAGAGGAGGATGCGATCCTTGTAATGTCGCGAAAACCGCCGGCGGCGATCGTCTTCATGGTCTCATCCGCAAAATCATTCTCTGCAACAAAATTGACTAAAGATGCTGCAATGACGTGAGGCAGATGACTGATGCAAGCCGTTGCAAAATCATGTTTCTCCGGGCTCATGATCAGTGTGAGCGCACCAAGAGAAGTGATAAAGGCAGAAAAGTCTGCCAGTCTTTCCCTAGAAAAATCATCTGTTACCGTAAGGATATAATAAGCATTTTCCAGAAGGTATGGACTGGAGTGGTCGTAACCGATGGCTTCTGAACCTGCCATTGGGTGACCGCCGATAAAGCGGGAGGTCAGTCCCAGATCAGCAACGGCTTTTGTGATATCCCCCTTGACGCTTCCTACATCTGTAATGATACAGTGAGCCGGCAGAATATTCGCCAGACGGGTGAGGTAATCGACATTGACCCTGACCGGACCGCATAAAAATAAAAGGTCACAATCCGCAAAAGCCTCCAAATCCAGCATAGTATCGTTTGTGATGATGCCATCGGCATAGGCAGCCTGTATGGTGCTTTCGCGTGAGGCGATCGCAATCATTTCCGTTTCTGGGTATTTTTCTTTGATAATCTTAGCGATGGATCCACCGATCAATCCCAGACCGATAAATCCGATTTTTGGGTATAACATAATGATTCTCCTTATGTAACTATAATGTCCGACCTGCAAGTGAAATATAAGGCTTTAAGCCTTCCATCACAGAAGCAAACTGGTCAAAATCAAGCGACTGCGGACCGTCGGACAGGGCATGTGCCGGATCATTGTGGACTTCGATCATAAGACCGTCAGCACCGCAGGCGATGGCTGCTTTTGCCAAAGGTTCTACGAAAGAGCGCACGCCGGTAGCATGGCTTGGATCGACGATGACCGGAAGGTGTGTGCGTTCCTTTAAGACGCAGACAGCAGACAAATCCAAGGTATTTCTGGTGGAAGTCTCATAGGTGCGGATACCGCGCTCGCATAAGGCTACCTTGGAACTGCCGGAAGACATGATATATTCTGCTGCATTTAACCATTCATCGATCGTAGCGCAAAGTCCCCGCTTTAGAAGTACCGGCATACCGGTTTTTCCGACTTCTTTTAAGAGTTCAAAGTTCTGCATATTGCGAGCACCAACCTGTAACATATCTACATATTTAAAAGCAGATGCTACGGCGTGAGCAGAAGTGACTTCACAGATGGTAGCCAGACCGGTCTCTTTGGATGCGGTCTGCATATAGCGGAGACCGTCTTCTTCCAAGCCCTGAAAAGAGTATGGGGAAGTACGTGGCTTGTAGGCACCGCCGCGCAAGATGGTCGCACCCTCTTTCTTTACGGCTCTGGCGATCGTAAGCAGTTGTTCTTCGGATTCCACGGCACAAGGACCGGACATGATCGTGATGTTGTCTGGACCGATTTTGGTGTCTTTGACGGCAAATTCGGTTGGCTGTGGATGAAACTTTTTGTTGGCAAGTTTGTAACTTTCCGTGACCGGGATCATCTTGTCGACGATCGGGTTGGACTCGATGGCAGTCAGGTCGATCTTGGTCTTATCACCGATCAGACCGATGATCGTGACTTCCTCGCCACGGGACAGGTGTGTATGTAATCCGGTGGCTTCGATATCTTTTATAAGGTGATGCAGGGCATCCTCAGGTGTTTGTGGTTTGACTACTAAGATCATAGTGCATTACTCCTTTTCATATTAAATACAGATTTTATCATAGTCACTTTTATTCTTAAAGTCAACACTTTAAAGCGTAAAAGTTTAAAGTACGAAAAATAATCAAATCCATAAAATTGGGAAGACTACTTTTATGAAAGTAAAAGAAACGTGTATTATTGCCTGTTTTGTGATCGCCTTGCTTGGCATGCGGCAGACATTAGAGGCAAAATGGGGATTGGAAGATGTCATAGAAAAAGGACAGATCCTTTATGAACTGGGCGGCGGGAGCAATTCTATCTTAAACCCGGAGTCTGTGACAGAAGATGAACTGCCTATCCTTTTAAAAAATCCAAAAAGAGAGGGATATCTCTTTGGCGGCTGGTATCTGGACGAAAATTGGGAAGAACGGATCTATCGCATAGAGGATACCGGGGGCAAACGGTTGTATGCCAAATGGAATCTTTGCATCGAACCCAACCGCAATGTGCAGGAATATCCTTACAAGGCAAAGGATGGCGATCTTTTGCTCAAAGACCTGACCTACAGTTTTTTATATGAACTGGAAACGCCGGGCAATCCCGGAACCCGGATCCAGGATCTTTTGCAGCAAAAGTATGCCTCAGAGTATCAGTGTCCGCAGGGGCTTTGCATCACACCGGACTATATCATCGTATCGTCTTATGCACTGGAAGAAGATAAACTGGGCGCCCTGACCTTGTATGACCGGACAAGTCATACCTATATCATGTCTTTTGGCATGGAGGCAGACAGCCATCTTGGCGGGATCGCTTATGACGGCAAGGCACTCTGGATCTGTCATTCCAATAGCAAAGAAGTGGAGCGGATCTCCTATGCCTTTATCAAAAAACTGGCGGGGGTGAGCCGGCAGAATTTTATCGACATCACTTCCTGCTTTGAACGTTATCCGGTCGACAATACACCGTCTGCCATTGCCTGTATGGATGGTCAGATCTATGTCGCAACCCATCATGTTTATACGCCCGGGATCCTGTGTGCTTATACTTATGATGGCAAAAGCCTTACAGCAGACAAAAAGTGTTTGCTGCCGCCCAAGGTGCAGGGAATCTGCCGGGATGAGGCTGGACGTGTTTTTTTAAGCCTGTCCTATGGGCGCAATCAGTCTTCCTATTTAAATATTTATTCCGACATGGACCATTTACAGAAAAATTTCTGGACGCCTTCTGCACGGGTGGAAATGCCGCCGGGATCGGAGGCGATCGCTGTGGAAAACGGGCTTTGCTATGTTTTGTTTGAGACGGCTTCCTATAAATATTTTGAGGGGAGCGACGGCAAGGGAACCTGCAAGTATCCGCTGGATAAAATCCTCCTGCTTTCCGAGGAGAGCATTTTTTATGATTGAAGCGTGTAAAAGCCAGTTTTATAAGCTCTGCTGCTGACAGATGAATAAGATTTCTTTATTGACAAATAGTAGTGATATGCTAAAATATATTACGAATTGCATTCGTGATATATGATATTGCTATCGTGAATGTACAAATGAAATCGACTAGGAAAGGTATCTGTATCATACGAAATAGAGTGGTACCACGGAGTAAGATACTTCGCCTCTAATTAGATGATTCTAGTTAGGGGCTTGTTTTTTAGGAGGAAAAGAAAATGTCAAAACCTTACAATCACAAAGTCGTTGAGAAGAAATGGCAGAAGGTCTGGGATGATGAGAAGGCTTTCGCCGCAACAGATGATTATTCAAAACCAAAATATTATGCATTGGTGGAGTTCCCATATCCATCCGGACAGGGACTTCATGTAGGACATCCGAGACCATATACCGCATTAGATATTGTGGCAAGAAAAAGAAGAATGCAGGGATACAATGTACTTTATCCGATGGGCTGGGATGCGTTCGGACTTCCAACCGAGAACTATGCCATCAAAAATAAAGTACATCCAAAGATCGTAACTGCAAACAATGTGGCACATTTTAAGGATCAGTTGCATTCCCTTGGATATTCTTTTGACTGGGACAGAGAGATCAACACAACAGATCCGAATTATTACAAATGGACACAGTGGATCTTCTTAAAATTATTCAAGGCCGGACTTGCATACAAGAAAGAGATGCCGATCAACTGGTGTACTTCCTGTAAAGTAGGTCTTGCAAACGAGGAAGTTGTCAACGGACGTTGTGAGAGATGTGGTTCTGAGGTTGTCCGCAAGGTAAAGAGCGAGTGGATGCTTAAGATTACAGAATACGCTGACAAATTGATCGAAGGCTTGAATGATGTCGACTACATTGAGCGTGTCAAAGTATCCCAGAGGAACTGGATCGGAAAATCAACCGGAGCAGAAGTTGATTTTTCTATCAAGGGAAAAGAAGACAAACTCCGCATTTATACAACAAGATGTGATACCTTATTCGGTGTCACTTACATGGTAGTATCTCCGGAGCACCCATATCTTGACAAATACAAGGCAGAGATCAAAAACTGGTCTGAGATCGAAGCATACCGTGAGGCTGCTTCCAAGAAATCCGATTTTGAGCGTGCAGAACTTGCAAAAGATAAGACAGGCGTTCAGATTGATGGTCTTGTTGCCGTAAATCCTGTCAATGGAAAAGAAGTGCCGATCTGGGTTTCTGATTATGTACTGATGAGTTATGGAACAGGAGCCATTATGGCGGTTCCGGCACATGATGAGAGAGACTGGGAATTTGCAAAGAAATTCAATCTTCCGATTATTCAGGTAGTCGCAAAAAATGGTGAGGCTGTTGATGTCAATGAGGCAGCATTTACAGATGTTGCAACAGGAGTTTTGATCAATTCCGATTTCTTAAACGGATTGGAAGTAAAAGATGCAAAAGAAAAGATGATCTCTTACTTAGAGGAAAAAGGAATCGGTACTGCAAAGACAAACTACAAATTACGTGACTGGGTGTTCTCACGCCAGCGTTACTGGGGCGAGCCGATCCCGATTGTAGAATGTGAGAAATGCGGTTATGTGCCGATTGATGAAAGCGAACTCCCATTGATGCTTCCGGAAGTAGAGAGTTATATGCCTACCGATAACGGAGAATCACCGCTTGCTGCCATGACAGACTGGGTAAATACCACCTGTCCATGTTGTGGAGGACCTGCAAAACGTGAGACAGATACCATGCCGCAGTGGGCAGGATCTTCATGGTATTTCCTAAGATACTGTGATCCGCATAATGATAAGGCACTTGCCAGTCCGGAGTCGTTAAAATACTGGCTTCCGGTTGACTGGTACAATGGCGGTATGGAGCATACGACCCTGCATTTGCTTTATTCAAGATTCTGGCATAAATTCCTCTATGACCAGAAGGTCGTTCCGACACCGGAACCATATCAGAAGAGAACATCCCACGGAATGATCCTCGGTGAGAATGGCGAAAAGATGTCTAAGTCAAGAGGAAACGTCGTAAATCCGGATGACATTGTAAGAGAGTACGGGGCTGATACCTTAAGAACTTATGAAATGTTTATCGGTGCCTTTGACTTGGCAGCATCCTGGTCAGAAGATGGCGTAAAAGGCTGCCGCCGTTTCTTAGAGCGTGTCTGGAAATTACAGGATATCATGACAGATGAGGAAGGTTATTCTGCGGATTTAGAGACAAAGATGCATCAGACCATCAAGAAGGTCAGCAATGACTTTGAAAACTTAAAATACAACACAGCAATTGCAGCAATGATGGCATTGATCAATGACTTCTATAAGAAGAATGCCGTTACCAAGGGCGAATATAAGACCCTGATCACCTTATTGAATCCGGTTGCACCTCATATTACAGAAGAGTTATGGCAGATCGTTGGTGGAGAGGGATACCTTTACCAGACGACATGGCCGGAATATGATGAAGCAAAGACCGTTGAGTCAACCGTTGAGATCGCAGTACAGATCAACGGAAAGACAAAAGGAACGATAACCATTGGTAAAGACGATGCAAAAGATGATGTTATTGCAAAAGCAAAAGAATCTATTGCAGATAAGTTGACCGGTAACATTGTAAAAGAGATCTATGTACCGGGACGCATTGTCAACATCGTAGCAAAATAAGAGCAAGATATACATAAGGACGACTCATGTGGGTCGTCCTTATTGTCTGTCTTAATGTGGGCGGAAAGTATGTACCAGTTGGATGATACGATCCGCCTTTTTTTGTTCTTCCGGTGACATGTTCTGCTTTAACATACCGATGAGCAGTGTCGTCTCAGCATCGGTAAAAGTCAGTCCCTTGGATCTTGCCTCCATTGCGGCACTGGATAACTGGCTTGCCAGTTCGTTGGCTGTCCCCGTGTGGGATCTGGCGGCAAAAGCCTGCAAAAACTGTTGCTTTTCTTTGGGAATGGATTGGAAGATCGGGTTGTTCAGAAAAGAAGGATCCATTAGTCGTTGCCTCCGTTAAATAGGATTTCGTAGGTGGATAACATCTGCATGGCGTTTAATACCTGATCGATCTGTCTTTTTTCATTGTCGTTACAATAGACCTTGATGGCATTTAAGATGTCAGATGTTGAATTCTTTTTTTCCATGGCACTGATCTGCATGGTATTTTCCGGATTTTCAAAATATTCCATCGTCTTTTGCATTTGCAGATAGGAGATCATCATGGAGATATTCTTTTGTGCCGTCGATCCCAGGTAAGGCAGGATCGTTTTTAATATGTTTATTTCCTTATTTTGTAAACGGTTGTCATAAAGAGAAAGAGATTCATTTTCCATAAGCGTTTTTTATTTACTATATGACGGATTTTAAAAGTTAGAATAAGATAATAAGAAAATACTTATAGGAAAACAGAAATATGAGACGATTGATCCTGCGTGGAAATGAATGTTTTGAAGTGGATGAGGAATGCCTGCGGAAAAAGAAAATGCAGGGAGAAGAATGTGTGCACTGTAAAAAGAACGAAAAAGGAAAAGACGATCGTTGGAATGCCAGGAAAAAGAGAGGAAGATAGCATAATAAAAAGGCGCCCTAAATAAGGACGCCTTTTTCGATGAAGGTTTTTAGAAGAAACTTCCGCAGCCGCCGCCATCGTTACAGCAGCAAAGAAGTAAGAGGATGATCCAGATGCTGTTTCCACATCCACATCCGTCATTTGAGAAAGATGATCCATTACCGCACAATGCTAAGATCAGGATGATCCAGATCAAAGAAGAGCAGCATCCGTTATTGTTGTCATTTCCACATCCACAATTTGTTGCTACAAGGTCACTCATAAGAAACCCTCCTAAATATTTACACTGTATCTTATGCTGGTTTTTAAAAACGGTTACAGAAATAATCAAAAAGTAAAATAAACGATAATAAAGAAAAGAAAAAAATATAAAGAACCATTTTTTCCATTTATACTAATGCTAGAAACGATTTGTCAGAAAGGGAGTTATTTTTATGAGAGCAGTAAGACTTAGAACTTCATATTTAAAAAATCCCATGGGGATGGATATTACAAAGCCGCGTTTTTATTGGAATTGCGAGGGTGGTGAGAAACAGACTGCCTATGAAATCATGGCAGAATGCAATGGAAAAGAAATCTTTCATACCGGCAAGGTGGTCTCTGATGCCATGACGCATATTCCATACGCCGGAGAGACTTTGCAGAGTAGAGACATAGTGACATGGAAGGTCAGACTTTGGGATGAAAAAGATCAACCAGGAGCGTGGAACAGTGCCAGCTTTGAGATGGGACTTTTGGAAGAAAGTGACTGGCTGGCAAAATGGATCAGCGGAGACTACAAGCCTAAGAAAAAGGAACGCTATCCTGTGGATTGTTTCAAAAAGGATTTTCAGACGAAAAAAGAGATAAAAAAGGCCAGACTTTATGCGAGTGCGCGGGGGCTCTA
The DNA here is from genome assembly GCF_003473825.1 of Roseburia sp. AM16-25. Taxonomy (NCBI): domain Bacteria; kingdom Bacillati; phylum Bacillota; class Clostridia; order Lachnospirales; family Lachnospiraceae; genus Roseburia; species Roseburia sp. AM16-25. The sequence continues at coordinate 641,977 of NZ_QUCW01000002.1, read as the reverse complement.
TGATGTCTGTATCAATGGAAGCCGCCTGACGGACTTTATTTTAGCACCGGGTATGACGGATTACAGAAAACGCATACAGTATCAGACTTATGATGTGACCGGACTTTTGCAGGACAAGAATACTTTAGAACTACGTCTGGCAGATGGTTGGTATCGGGGTAGCAGTGCAGCCTATGGCGTAACGGAGGTCTATGGAAACCAGACCAGTCTGATCGCACAACTGGAAGTGATCTATACCGATGGAAGTAAAGATGTCATTGCAACGGACGGCTCATTTGCATGGAGCAATGATGGACCAATCCGTTTTGCAGATTTAAAGGATGGAGAAATCTATGATGCCGAGAAAAAGCCGTCTTATCAGGGAAAAGCAGTTGAGATCATGGATTCTGCAAAAAACAAGCCACATTTACAGGCATCCAACAATGTAGCAGTACAGGAAAAAGAAACCTTTCAGCCAAAACTTCTGATCGCAAAAGATGGCACAAAAGTCTTGGATTTTGAGCAGAACATGGCCGGATATATTGCATTTTCTATCCATGGAGAAAAAGGGCAGAAACTTGTTCTGAAATGTGGCGAGGTATTGGATGAAGAGGGAAGAGTTGATTTGTCCGGTATTCAGGAGACCAGACCGGCAAAGGGGTGGAGCCAGATGGATCTGATAAAGAAATTGATGGGAGCACCGATCAAGGGAGCGACAGAGGTCACACCAAAGCAGGAGATCAACTTTGTTTGTAGTGGAAGTGAGGATTCCTACAAGACATCCTTTGCTGTATTTGGTTTCCGTTATGCTGAAGTGGAGACAGATATTGCCATCAAGCCGGAGAATTTTACCGCCATTGCAGTATATTCGGATATGGAAACCGTAGGAGAATTTAACTGCTCTAATCCAATGATCAATCAGTTGTATCAAAATACACTTTGGAGTATGAAAGGAAACTTCTTAGATCTGCCGACGGATTGTCCGACGAGAGAACGTCTGGGCTGGACAGGGGATGCGCAGATTTTCTTTTATACAGGTGCTTATATGATGGATACAGCGGCTTTCTTCAAAAAGTGGCTTTTGGATATGCAGGATGCTCAGTATAAAAATGGAACCATTCCGGCGGTTCTTCCATATCAGGGTGTAGACATGATGTACAAAGCGACAGGTGTTTCTGTGGGCTGGGCGGATGCTGTTTATCTGATCCCTTATCGTTATTATAAGCGTTATGGTGATCTGTCCGTGTTGGAAGATTGCTGGGATATGATAGAAAAGTATGCCGCATATCTATGGAAACATCTGGGTATGACAGACAAGAAGGCTGCAAAAGAGAATCCATACAATGCCTACACGTATGAAAAAGGCGTGCATCTGGGCGAGTGGCTGGAGCCGGAGAAGTTTAGGGACAAGGAATATGGAGCACAGGCAAAGCATCCGGAAGAATGTACGGCTTATTTCTATCTGTCTATGACGACGATTGGAGAGATTGCCGGACTCCTTGGCAAAAAAGAAATCGAGGCAAAGTGTCAGGAATATGCAAAGGGTGCAAAGAAAGCCTATCATAGCCTAATCGTGGAAAGTGGAAAACTGCGTACCAACCGTCAGGCAAAATTAGTACGTCCACTTGCTCTTGGCCTTTTGGACGGGGCTGAAAAAGAAGATGCCCAAAAGTGGTTGGTGGAGGCGGTAAAAGACTATGACTATTGTGTTGGAACAGGCTTTGTGTCAACGCCATTTCTTCTGCCCGTCTTGGCAGAGGCAGGAGAAGTAGAGACTGCCTATCGGATGCTGGAAAACACGAAAAAGCCGGGCTGGCTTGGGGAGGTGGCAGATGGAGCAACAACAATCTGGGAAAACTGGGAAGGTGACGTCAGTCACAATCATTATTCACCGGGCGCTGTCTGTGAATGGCTTTTTAGCGGCGTTTGCGGTATTCAGGTAGAAGGGGAAAATTATTTCGTGATCGCACCTTTACCGGGTGGCAGTCTGACCGATGCCAGTGCATCTTATCAGAGTATTTATGGAAAAGTGTCGGTTGCATGGAAAAAAGAGGAGAAAAACATCTCTTATGAGATTGAAATTCCAGCGAATACGTCAGCATTGGTACGTTTTCCAGATGGAAGAAAGCAGACACTTGGTGCCGGAAAATATCATTTATAGATAGGCTTAGAGCGAAAGGTTTTGCCTTTTTTATATGTGTCATATCTTGAGAAAAACGGATGAATGCTTTAGTATAGCAATCAGAGAGGTATGAAAGCAGATGAAAGATGTAAAGATGGATGATGTGCGCTTTGTCTTGGAACGTTTTTTCTATGGGTGGAAAATGAATGCTATCGTTTTTGATGCCGATGGCAAACTTGTGGACTTTGTTATGGGAACCAGGGAAAAGGTGGATTTTTCAAAAAAAGAGGAACTGGAAGGTAGCATAGATGTCGAGGATAATGACTTATATGATACGATCCATAGCAAAGCAGAGAAGGCAAATGCGCCAATTATCTATGTGGGGCAGGATGGAATTTACTATCTGGCATTTTGGGATGATGAGAAACGATTCTTTCTTTTTGGCCCGGCGGCAATTGAGGAATTATCTTTTGCCCAACAAATCGCCTATCGAAGAAGACATCAGATAAAAAAACAGGGCTATCTGGTGCCAAAGATACCGCTGGCATCCTCCTTGAACGGTGTAGCACTTGTCTATTACACGCTGACAGGAAGACAGGTGACGGAGAGACATATCTTTGAAGCAAGTCATCTGAAAGAAGGGGATATTGATCTGAAACAGGATATGATGGTCTATGAGACAAAAAATACTGTGGAAGAGAAGCAGCACCTTGCATATCAGGAAGAATTAAACTGGCTGAGTCGGATTGAAAATGGTACTTTAAAGACACTGGATGATCAGATGACACCGGAAAATCTGGAAAAGATGGAACGCATTGGTACACTGACTGGCGGAAATTCTATGAAACAGTATGAGTACATGGCAGTGACATCGGTTACGCTCGCTTCCCGTGCAGCCATTCGTGGCGGTGTTAATGCTTATGAGTCTTATCGGTTGAGTGAACTATATATGCAGAAAATCTCAATTTGTACCAACGCTATGGAGATATTGCAGATTCATATGCAGGCGGTTTTAAAATTCGCGGAATTGGTGCGTCAGTCAAAAGAAAACCGCAATTATGACTGTGTGGAGCAATGTAAGGATTATATTGCAAGACATCGTACCCAGAAGTTTTCTCTGGAAAAGGTATCCGAGGCGGTTGGAAAGAATGCCAGTTATCTCTCTCGTCTGTTTTCTGAGCAGACAGGCATGACTATGCAGGATTATGCCATGAATGTGCGCCTGGAAAATGCTGCCAACCTGCTTCAATATTCCAATGAGTCGATCGGCGAGATCGCGGAGTATTTGAACTTTTCATCGCAGAGTTATTTCGGCGAAAAGTTTAAGAAAAAATATGGACAGACGCCGGTGTGTTATCGACGTGAGCACAAGATACGTGATTTCGTGGAATAAAAGTAGTTTTTATATTTTGGAAAAATAAAAGATAAAAAAGCAAATATAACGATAACTATATAGGGGTTCCTTTGTTAACATTAGTTTAACAAAAGGGATTCCTATTTTATTTCAAAGGAAGAAGGAGAAAAAGTTTATGGGTAAAATGATGACAAAACTCTTTGCAAAGCCGCTTTTTGATTCTAAGATCAAATCGGCAAACACAGAGGGCAAAGAAAAAGTTTGGGGTTATTTTGTAGGACCAATGTTTATGTGTATGGCGTATTATGGTATTGCCGGTACTTATCTGACACAGTTCTATACGGATGTCTTGGGCTTGAGTGGTGTAGTACTTACCATGATGCCAGTCTTTTCTAAGATCTTTGATGCCATTACCAATATCATCATGGGGCGTATCATTGATAAGACAAAGACCAGACAGGGAAAGGCAAGACCTTGGATTTTAATATCCGGTGTGCTGATCATGCTTACCGGTATTATGCTTTACAATGTGCCAAGGGCAAGCCAAAGTGTACAGTTGGTATGGATTGTCATTAGTTACAATCTTTTCTTTGCCTTTGCCTATACCATCTACAATATGTCACATACGTTGATGGTGCCATTGGCAACAAGAAATACAAGACAGCGTGACAGTCTTGCTATGCTGACATCCACTGGAACATCTATGATTCCGGGAATGCTGGTTACTATCATTATGCCGATTCTGGTTGCCAAGATGGGCGTTGGACTGTCTGCACAGGGCAATTGGGCAAAAGTTATGAGTATTATTTCTATCTTTGCCCTTCCTGCGGTATTGGTGGAATACTACTTTACAAAGGAACGTGTAACAGAAGAAAACATCAGCGATGATGGTGAGAATACCATGCAGATTGCTGCCATGAAAGATCAGATCAAGGCATGTGTGACCAACAAGTACTTCTGGATGGTTATGGCATTCTGGGCAATTTTCCAGTTGACACAGAATCTGCAGACAAATGTTATGCTTTATTTCTGTAACTGGGTATTGGGAAGTTCGGTTACGCAGGGCGCGACCAATCAGATTCTGGTAAATGCTGTCGGTCAGGCACCGCTTGGCTTTGGTATCTTTATTCTCTGGCCGCTGATCCATAAGTTTGGTAAGCGCTGGGTTACTCAGATCGGTTTTGTAATCGCTGCTGTCGGATGTCTGATCATTTTCCTGAATCCACACAGTCTTGGTACGGTTTTGGGTGGATGTGTCCTGAAATCCTTTGGTATGCTTCCAACATATGCCATGGCAGCATTTTTGGCAGAGGCAATGGATCACATTGAGTGGAAGAATCACTATCGTGCAGATGGTTTTATCGCTTCTATGAACACGATCATTATTACAATCTCCGCAGGTATTGCGCAGACTTTGATTTTGGGTGGACTTAACGCATCCGGATACATATCACCGGCATCGATCGGAGCTACATCAGATACCATTATCAACCAGCCGGCTTCTACACAGTCCTTTATCATCTGGATGTTTGTAGGTGTCGAAATGATCGGATATCTGATCATTTCCCTGATCTTTACCTTCTATGATCTGGAAGCAAAGATTCCGCAGATTTCTGCTGATATCACAGCCCGTCATAAGGCAGAGGCAGAAGCACGCGGTGAAGTATGGATTTCACCGGAAGAAAAGCAGGCAATGGAACAGGAAGAACAGGAGCGTAAAGCAGAAGAGAAGCGTATTGAAGAATTAAAGGAAAAATGTGCTAAGAAGGGGCTGGATTTTGACGAAGAAGAAGCAAAGTATCAGGCAAAATTAGCCGAGGCAAAAGCAAAAGCAGAGGCAAAGGCTGCTAAGAAGAAAAAGAAATAATAGGAGAAGATCATGGTTCAAAGTATGAATGACGGATGGCTGTTTTATAAGGAGGGAGATAAGCAGAAACAATCAGTGATGCTTCCCCATGATGCCATGCTGCATGAAAAAAGAGATCCAAAAGCAGAAAGTGGAAGTGCCGGTGCTTTTTTCCCGGGCGGCGTGTTCTGCTATGAAAGAAAAATAATGTTGACGGAGGATCAGGTGCAAATGCACCTGACCCTTGAAGTTGAAGGTGCATATAAAAATGCTGAAGTTTTCGTAAATGGTCAAGAGGTTTATCAGGCTGCTTACGGTTATAGTCCGTTTTTCGTCATCTTGGATGGGCACATCAAGGCAGGAGAAAATACAATTCTTGTTAAGACGGACAATAGCCAACAACCGGACAGTCGTTGGTACAGTGGTGCCGGAATCTATCGTCCGGTCTGGCTACATATCCAACCCAAAGATCATATTGCCATCGAAGGCATCCGTGTAAAAACGGTGTCTATAGATCCTACCGTGATGGAAGTATCTGTAGAGCGCACCGCCGGCAAGGTGCAAGTAGAAATTATCGATGCAGAGGGCAAGCAGGCCGCTACTGCTTTATTAGAAAAGGATTCTGTACAGATTCCGCTACCAAAGGCACATCTTTGGTCGGAGGAGATTCCCTATCTGTATGGTATAAGAGCATCCCTTCTGGGGGCAGATAGCTCTATCCTGGATCAGGCGAAGGACACCTTTGGTGTTCGCCTGATTACATGGAGCCCTAAGGGATTTTTTGTAAATGGAAAAGAAACGCTTTTGCGAGGTGGATGTATTCATCATGACAATGGCGTTTTAGGGGCTTGCACCTATGATGAGAGCGAAATGCGCCGAATCCGTATTTTAAAAGAGAATGGCTATAATGCCATTCGTTGTGCACATAATCCTTGTTCTAAGGCGCTTCTTCGTGCTTGTGATGCGCTTGGCGTTTACATTATGGATGAAACCTGGGATATGTGGTATAGCCACAAGTCCAAATATGATTATGCGACAGAGTTTATGAGTCACTACAAAGAAGATTTGGAGGCTATGGTCAGACGGGATTATAACCATCCATCTGTTGTCATGTATTCCATTGGCAATGAGGTCAGCGAACCGGCAAGTCAAAAGGGAGTTGCCCTATCACAGGAGATGGCAGACTATCTCAGAAATCTGGATGAAACGAGAGCCGTTACGGCAGGATTTAACCTTATGATTATCAAGTCTTCCGCAGAAGGTAAAGGCGTCTATAAGGAAGAGGGGGGAAGAAACGACAGTAATGAGGCAAAAGCCGCCGGTATGAGCAGTACCATGTTTAACATGATCACGTCCATGGTTGGAACAGGTATGAACAAGGCTGCCAATGGGAGAAAGGCAGATGAAGTGACCAGTCCGGGATGTGCGATACTTGATATTTGCGGATATAATTATGCATCCGGTCGCTACGCAAAGGAAGGACAGATTCATCCGGATCGTATTGTGGTAGGTAGTGAGACCTTCCCACAGGATATTGCCAAAAACTGGGCTATGGTCAAAAAATATCCATATCTGATCGGTGATTTTATGTGGACAGCATGGGATTATATCGGAGAAGCAGGCGTTGGCACTTGGTCTTACGAGGCGGATGCAAAAGGTTTTGACAAGCCTTATCCATGGCTTTTAGCAGATACAGGTGCATTTGATCTTTTGGGCAATCCGACCGGAGAGGCAATGTGGGCAAAGGCAGTCTGGGGCTATGCCAAGCAGCCTCTGATCGGTGTGCAGCCATGCAATCATCCAAATGAAAAGATTATTAAGGCTACTTGGCGTGGTACAAATGCCATCCCTAGTTGGTCATGGAAAAACTGTGATGGCAATAAGGTGATGGTTGAGGTCTATGCAGATGCTGCCAAAGTAGAACTTCTTGTCAATGGAAAATCCTTGGGATGCAAGAAAGTAAAGGATGCAAGAGCCATCTTTAAGACTACCTATGTCACCGGTAATGTGGAGGCGGTGTCTTATGATGCAGCCGGCAAGGAAATCGGCAGAAGTCGCCTACAGTCGGCAAAGAACGCATCGCTTCATCTACTGCCGGAAAAGAAAGAGGTATCTGTGGGAGAAATTGTTTATGTCAAGGCAGTGCTCGCGGATGATTCCGGCAATGTGGAATCCAATCAGGATAGCAAGGTACAAGTTACCGTCGAAGGCGGAAAATTGCTTGGCTTTGGCAGTGCCAATCCAAGAACGGAAGATCGCTTTGATGCCGGGGAATATACGACATACTACGGTAATGCACTGGCGGTCATCCGGGTGACGGATGCCAATGTTGTCACGGTTCAGGCTAAGACAGAAGATGGCTCATGGGTAGAATGTCGGATACCAGTTATATAAACAAAGTGATAACATATGTAAGTGTAAAATAGAAAAGCAGTTTGTGATCAGACATGATAGATTGTCTTCACAAACTGCTTTTTACTGTCTATAAATAGAAGGGGCTTATTTAGGCCTGTGTCCGCTTACGGATGACGCGATACATATACTTGATATTCTGGCGAAGTCGATTTTCGCTAATTGTGCCATTTTTAATACCTTCGATAATCGGACTTACATAGGTATCGTCCGTAGTGCCTGGTGTCATCCAGCAGTTGCCTGCGGCAATGGCTTTGGCAACATCGGCGGTATCGTAACTGTTCCAGTCTGTCATTACATAGCCATTGAAGCCGAATTCGTTTCGAAAGATGCCCTGGATCATCTCTTCGTCCTCGGCTGTAAAGACACCATTACATGCATTGTAACCGGTCATGATAGAATCCGGTATGTGGATGTCAAAGGCTACCTCAAAGGTGCGCAGATAGAGTTCGCGGAGGGCACGCTGTGAGACGATGGAATGATTACGCTTTCTGGATGATTCTGCATTGTTACAGCAAACATGTTTAATGGATGCAGATACGCCATTTTCTTCCAATCCCTTGCATTGATTTCCTGCCATGATGCCGCCCAGCAGCGGATCCTCAGAAAAATACTCCGGATGACGGCCGCAGAGTGGATTCCTATGCAGGTTCATGGCCGGCGCCAGAATCATCTGCACATTGTTTTCTCTGGCTTCTTCGGCAATCACGCGACCGACTTGGTAAGCCAGATCAGGATTCCAACTAGCACAGACCAGATTAGAGGTAGGCATACCAATATTTGGTTTGTTGATATTGACACCATTATTGCCGTCTGCAACAGCAAAGTAAGGAATATCTCGTCCTTCCAATTGATAGATGCGTCCGGCAACGCCGACATCCTGCATACCCCAGCCGGAACTTGCACAGACAGAGAAGCGGGCTAGTTCCTCGACAGACCAGTCATCGATAAAGGAATCGTCGATGGCTTCTGTATCCGGAATGTTTGCACGGATGGTCTTATGCTGAAGTTCATGCACGTCTGCGATGATACCACTCTTTTTGCCGCTAGGATACGTGTTTTCATCCTTTTTGGAAAGGCGGGTAAAGTCTACCGGTGGTTTCATATAATCACCAACAATTTTGATGGTCTGGGTTTCTGTTGCTGTAATGGAAGCCACTTCTGTGAGGGCATGGATGTCATCCCCGCAATAGAAATGATATTCGCCAGCCTCTGTGATAAAGGCATGCCTTTCTTCATCGTAGGAAGCAAGGTTTTCTACAGGAACGTCCAGTGTTAAAATCTCGGAGGCTCCGGCAGCAAGCAGTGATGTTTTGGAAAAGGCAACCAGACGCAGTGCCGGTTGCTCCAGTTTCCCATCCGGGATGGTGGCATAGATCTCAACGACTTCTTTTCCGCTTACCTTTCCTGTATTGGTGACAGTGGCAGAAATGGAAATATGAGATAAGTCCTGTCCCGTGCATAAAGATTGGATGGCAAAGTTGGTGTAGGACAGACCGTGTCCAAATGCATAGGCGACATCTTTTTTGAACGTTTCAAAATAACGATAGCCTACATAGATATCTTCCTCATACACGGTATCGATCCAGATATCATCATCTGCGCCAACGGATTCTTCTGCACTTGGTGCAACATAGAAGTTATGTGCAGAAGGAATATCAAAGTAATCGAGACTCCAGCTATCTGGCAGTTTACCGGATGGATTGGTCGTTCCGTTTAAGATATTTACCAGTGCCTTACCGCCAAGCATGCCGGAAAATCCGGTCCAGATAACAGCCTCAACTGCCACGTCCAGTGTCCAGCGGACATCCATAGGATAGCCGGAATTGATGATAGCAATTATGTGGGCATATTTTTTCTTGGCTTCGCAAATCTGTTTTTCTTCCGCATCGGTCAGATAAAACTCCCCCTGAAAAGTTCCGTTGTCAAAGTTCTCTCCGGATGCGCGTGAGATTACAAAAAGACAGGTGTCGGCATTTTCAGTGAGGATAAAGTTACTGTCTGCCAATGCCTGTCCAAGGCGTACATGGTAGCGCGGATTGATCTTTCCGGCACCGACAGCACCGTCACGGAAATTTTCCTCACCGATCACGGCGAGTTTAGTATCTTTGACAAGGGGAAGCAGTCCATTATCATTCTTTAAGAGAACCATGCCTTCCTCAGCAGCCTTTTGCGCGATGGCTTCGTGGGTAGCGTAGGCAGGATCCGGCAGATTTTTAGCAACCGTGGAAATGATATAATCCTGTGGATCCATAACATTACCGTCGGTATCAGTAAATCCTTCAAAGTGGAAGGTATAGTCTGTGCCGTATTGGGTGCAGATGTCGCGAACATAGACGCCCATTAACTGCATACCGCCCGCAATAGACATGGTGGAAAGAATGTATTTGACAGGAATTCCATCGTAAGTGACCTGACCTTTGATATGTTCATCTATCGGTTTGGAAAAGGAAAGTATGAAACAACCGGAAAAGGCATGATTGAGCATATACATCTTGCCATCGACATCATCAATGTCATATTGTGCCACGGTTGAACCTCCCTTTAGGATGGGCTTCTTCTTACTTGGATCCAAAGGCGTCAGATCCACGTCCGCTCCATTTGCCAGCGCGAGTATGGCATCGGCAAGTTGTGCAGATTCCGGTTGTGCGACTTTTAACTGTGCCAGTGTAAGGGGTGTCAGGTAGCCCTTGGCAGGACCGCTAACCATCTGTGGTGCGGCTTTTTCCAGAAGTGCCATGACCTGGGGCAACTCTAAGAGTTCTCCTATGCTTGTGTTTTCTGTGTACATAAAAACCTCCTTGAATAAATAAATTCTACCTAAAGCATATTGCAGAAAAAGAAAAAATGGAATAGGATAAAATGACAGAAAAATATGCAGAAAGTGACATGTATATCAACAGAGGTAGAAAACATGAATGCATTTGACGAGGGGAAAAAAGAACCTGAAAGCAGGGACGACTATATGAGACAGAAAGAGGAAATGCAAAAGGAGTATGGGAGGATCTTTCGCAGTCTATGTTCCGGGGATTGCGAGATTTTGGAGAACGATGACTATATTGCCTGCATGATACGGACAGCCCAATGTCTGAAAGAGGAGAATGCCAGGGAATATCGCTGGCAGGCATTTGAAACAGTCAGCGAATTGCCACAAAGTTATAGGACACCCTTGGCACAATTGTTTCTGGAAGTACAAAGTGAACCTGATCAGGATGCGCAAAAGCGTCTGCAGGAGATCTTCCGTGTACAGCAGGAAGAAATTTTTTTACAAAATGATAGCAGTATTTCATCTGCCTTTTTGCAGCCGGGCATGCTTCCACACTGGCATAAGAATAATTATTTCGATATTATTTATGTTATGGAGGGAGAAAGTCAGTGCTTTTTCCGTCAGGAGAAACTAGAACTCGTTGAGGGGGATGTGCTGATCGTGCCGCCGGATATTGAGCATGGAGAAGGCGTGCGAGATCTCGATGGCAGGACGATGACATCAGCGATCCGCAAGCGGACCTTTTTAGAGATTTTCTTTCGGGTATTTTCCGGCAATCCTTTACTATATTCTTTTTTTCAACGGATTTTCCGTGGAGAGGAAGAGATAAGTTATATTCTTTTTCATACAGCAGAAAAGGATAAGCCGGATATGACGGTTGCACGTTTGTTTGATCATCTTTGGGAGGAACAGAAATGCAAGGAAAAATACCACAGTGAGATGTGTGAGACTATCATGAATGCGATTTTTGTGCACTTGCTTCGCTATTATGAACAGAATCTGGTTTTTCCACAGGACTGTAAAGCCAACTGGAAAAAGGAATATGCTAAGATTTTTTGGTATATTAGTGAGAATTATCGCAGTGTGACTCTGGAAGAACTGGAGGATAGGTTTCATTATAGCAGACGCCAGTTGATCCGCATTGTGCAGAATGCAACAGGGAAAAATTTTAAAGATGTGATTCGCGATATGAAGATGGAACGAGCAAAGATGCTTTTGCGGGATACCACACTGCCCGTGGAAAGAATCGCAATGGAGTGTGGATACGAGAATGCATCCAGTTTTACCAGAATTTTCAAGCAAACAGTGGGGGTAAGCCCCCACGCTTACCGACATGGAATATTCGTGACTTTACCACAGTAAAAAGTTTTGCTATACTAAAGTACAATAGTGAAAATGCTAAGGAGGCAAATGACATGAGCAAGATTATGATGAAGACACCACTGGTTGAGATGGATGGTGATGAGATGACAAGGATCCTTTGGAAGATGATCAAGGATGAATTGTTACTGCCGTTTATAGATTTAAAGACAGAATACTATGATCTCGGTCTTGAATATCGTAATGAGACAAATGATCAGGTGACAATCGATTCAGCAGAGGCAACAAAGAAATACGGCGTTGCTGTAAAATGTGCCACAATCACGCCAAACGCAGCGCGTATGCGTGAATATGATCTGAAAGAGATGTGGAAGAGTCCAAACGGAACCATCCGTGCCATCTTGGACGGAACGGTATTCCGCGCACCGATCATCGTAAAAGGAATTGAGCCTTGCGTAAAGAATTGGAAGAAACCGATCACGATCGCGCGTCATGCATATGGAGATGTCTACAAAAATACAGAGATGATTGTTCCGGGACCGGGAAAAGTAGAACTTGTTTATACGGCTGAAGACGGCAGTGAGACGAGAGAAGTGGTACATAACTTTACCGGCACCGGTGTTGTTCAGGGACAGCATAACCTGAATGATTCTATCGAAAGTTTTGCAAAGGCTTGCTTTAACTATGCCTTAGATACAAAGCAGGATCTTTGGTTTGCGACCAAGGATACCATCTCTAAGAAATACGATCATACCTTTAAGGATATTTTTCAGGAGATTTATGAGGAGTCTTATAAGGATAAGTTTGCCGAGGCAGGCATTACTTATTTCTATACCCTGATCGATGATGCCGTAGCTCGTGTGATGAAGTCTGAGGGCGGTTATATCTGGGCTTGTAAGAACTACGATGGCGATGTCATGAGTGACATGGTATCGTCTGCTTTTGGATCTCTTGCCATGATGACCTCTGTTCTGGTATCTCCACAGGGCGTCTATGAGTATGAGGCGGCTCATGGAACCGTACAGAGACATTATTACAAGCACTTAAAGGGAGAGGAGACATCCACGAACTCTGTTGCTACGATCTTTGCATGGACAGGCGCACTGAGAAAACGCGGTGAGTTGGATGGCACACCGGAACTTTGCGATTTTGCAGACAAATTGGAACAGGCATGCATCAAGACGATTGAGGATGGAAAGATGACAAAAGATCTTGCTCTGATCACAAGTATTCCAAATCCAGTCGTTTTGAATAGTGAGGAATTTATCAAAGCCATCAGAACAAGGCTTGAGGGCATGTTATAGGAGGAAGCCATGATTTTATCCTGCCAGAATCTTTCGAAATCTTTCGGAAGTGATGACATCATAAAGAATGTCTCTTTTCAGATCAATGAAGGAGACAAGGTAGCCATTGTCGGAAATAATGGTGCAGGAAAATCAACACTGCTAAAGATGATAACGGGTGAGTTGGATACCGATGCAGGAACGGTTGTTTTTGCCAAGGATACCACCATCGGTTATCTGGCGCAGTATCAGAATATGGAAGGAAATGAGACGGTCTATCAGACCGTCTATTCTTCGCGTACAGATATTTTGGAAATGCAGAAAAACCTGCAAAAAATGGAAGAACAGATGACAAAACTGACAGATGATGCCTTAGATGCACTGCTTGTCCGCTATCATGAGATGCATGATGTTTTTGATCATATGAACGGTTATGCGTATGAATCGGAAGTACAGGGCGTGCTTCGTGGACTTGGTTTTTCCGAAGAGGATTTTTCAAAGACGATGGATATGCTTTCCGGTGGACAAAAAACCCGTGTATCTCTCGGAAGACTCCTTGTTTTGAAACCGGACATCCTGCTTTTAGATGAGCCGATCAACCATTTGGATCTGAATTCTATTGAGTGGTTAGAGAACTTCCTTATGAATTATAAGGGAACCGTTGTTATTGTAGCACATGATCGTTATTTTCTGGATCGTATCGTTACAAAGGTTATTGATATCAGCATGCATACTGCACATGTTTACAAAGGGAATTATTCTGCCTTTGCCATGCAAAAAGAAGAGATCCGTAAGACCATGATGCGTGAATATGAAAAACAGCAGGCATCCATTGCCCATCAGCAGGAAGTCATTGATAAGTTAAAACAGTTTAACCGTGAAAAATCCATCAAACGTGCAGAGAGCCGTCAGAAAGCCCTCGATAAAATGGATGTTATGGAAAAACCGATCGATGCGCAGGAACATATGAAATTGTCCTTGCAACCAGATGTGACAAGCGGCAATGATGTACTGGAACTGATCGGACTTTCAAAATCCTATGATGGCATGCCGCTCTTTTCTAACGTAGATTTCCTTTTGCAAAGAGGTGAGCACGTTGCCATCCTTGGTGATAACGGTACAGGAAAGACAACATTGCTTAAGATCATCAATGAGATTGTGACCGCAGATTCCGGCTCTTTCCGGCTCGGCGCAAATGTTACGATTGGTTATTACGATCAGGAACAACAGGTTTTGGATGATGACAAAACACTCTTTGAAGAAATGAGCGATGCCTATCCAAACTTAAACAATACAAAGATTCGCAATGTGCTTGCGGCATTCATGTTTTTAGGGGATGACTGCTACAAGAGGATCGGCGATCTGAGCGGTGGAGAGCGTGGACGTATCTCCCTTGCCAAACTCATGTTGTCCGGTGCCAACTTTTTGATCTTAGATGAGCCGACTAACCATTTGGATATGGAGTCCAAGGAGATCCTGGAAAATGCCATCAATGCCTATGAGGGAACGGTGCTTTATGTGTCACATGACCGTTATTTTGTCAACCAGACTGCAGACAAGATTTTAGAACTTGAAAACCATCAGTTCAGCGTATATCTGGGTAATTATGATTATTTCATCCAAAAGAAAACAGAGCGTATGGCACAGGAAAAAGCAGTACAAGACGCAAAGCGTGGTGATACAGAATCGATTTCCGGACAATCTGAAGGAAAGACGGATTGGAAGCAGCAAAAGAAGATCCAGAGCGAAAAGCGCAAGGTAGAAAATCGTCTGGCAGAGGTGGAAGACCGCATTGCCGCCTGCGAAGAAGACCTGCGTCAGATCGAGGAAGAATTTGCCAAGGACGATGTGGCGACAAATTCGGCAAAGCTTAATGAATTATCACAAAAACAGGAAAAGTTACAGGAAGAATTGGATGCCCTCTATGAAAGTTGGGAAGAATTGTCGGAGACACTGACAAATGATTTCGCATAGGATAGGCGGATTCTGTTAAAAATTTGACATATATATTTAAAATATTTATAATTTTTATATAAATATGATATATATGTCATCATTGACAGTGGAAGTAGGGGGAATTTAACGTGGAAAAGGAAATATCCCAGGCAGTCATTCGTCGTATGCCAAGATATTACAGATATTTAGGAGAATTGCTTGATGCAGGAGTGGAGCGCATTTCGTCCAACGAACTCAGCAGTTGTATGCATGTGACGGCATCCCAGATCCGGCAGGATCTCAACAATTTTGGTGGTTTCGGTCAGCAGGGCTATGGCTATAATGTTCAGTACTTATATGATGAAATCGGCAAGATCTTAGGATTGAATGAGACACACAATGTGATCGTGATCGGTATCGGTAACTTGGGGCAGGCAATCGCCAATTATGTTAAGTTTGAAAAATTAGGTTTCAAGATCGTCGGTCTGTTTGATGTCAATCCGGCATTGAAGGGGAAAGAGGTAAGAGATATCCCAATCCGTATGTTGGAGGAATTACCAGAATTTGTAAAGACAACACGTGTGGATATTGCGGCACTGACCCTGCCAAAGCAGAATGCAGAAGCGACCGCGGCACAGTTATCTTCCCTGGGCGTACATGCCATCTGGAATTTTGCCCATGTCGATCTGGATGATGTGGAGGATATGGTCGTAGAGAATGTGCATCTGTCCGATAGTCTGATGCAGCTTTCTTACAATATTGCCAACCACAAAAAATAGTTTTCAAAAGAAGGTGAGCGTATGGAACGACAGGCGTTTACAGAAGCACTGGCGAAAACAAAAATACCCATTCTGGTCTTGGACCAGAAATGGCACCGGCTTTTTGCCTTAGATGGCAAGCCCAAAGAGGTGCAGGAACTGGAAAGCCAGTTGAAGGAGATCTTGGAGCGGCAGGGACGCCTGACGCAGGAGTTAAAGGATTTAAAGAAGGTCAAGTCATCCCTTATGCAGAATATCGTAGAGCATATGGACGCAGAGGAGGACAAGGAGACGCACAGCCGGCAGATGGACGAGAACAAACGGCTGATCGAGGAAGTCAAGGAAAAGATCGCAGCCAACGAGGATGCCCTTTTGGAGATCCCAAAGGAGATACAGACCTGCAATGACGCGCTGATGATGGAGACCATGACCTTTTGTTATGATCGTCTGCGCACCAATTGCAAAGAAGCCGAGGAGATTGCGGAATGGATCAAAAAGGTCCGGGTAGAATTAAAAAAGAACATCATCCGCAAACAGAATCGGGAGATCAACAATAAAGAAATCTATGCATATATGCATGATATATTTGGAAAAGATATCATCAATCTTTTTGATGTGCAAAATGATGATGTGGATCTGATCACAGGAGAGGATCGCCCGTCCGGTGATACGACCCAGGACAAACAGTTATCAAAAGATGTACAAAAAGGAGACGTATGAAATATATTTTAAACAGTCGCGAAATGAAACAATGCGATAGCCGCACGATCGAGCATTATGGTCTGCCTTCCATGGTGCTGATGGAGAGAGCCGCGTTATCGGTTGTTTCATTTTTGCATGAAAGAGATTTGTGGCAAAAGAAGATCGTCATACTATGTGGAAGTGGCAACAATGGTGGGGATGGACTCGCCATTGCAAGGCTTTTATACTTAGAGGGGGGTCAGGTGTCGGTATGCCTGGTGGGCGATTTTTCCAAGGCTTCGCCGGAAAACATGGCGCAGCAAAAGATCTGTCGGCAGTATGGCATGGACTTGTCTAGTTCTACGGATACACTTGCAGACGCCCAGGTGATTGTGGATGCCCTGTTTGGTATCGGACTTTCCAGAGAATTGGGCGGTGACTATCCTGCACTTTTGCAAGAGGTCAATGCCATGGATGCCTACCGGCTGGCGGTGGATATACCATCCGGTGTATCTGCGGATGACGGACAGATCATGGGGCAGGCATTTTTGGCGGATGCGACCATAACCTTTGCTTTTGCCAAGGTCGGACAGATGCTTTATCCGGGGAAAAAATACTGTGGTGAATTGATCGTATCTGCAATCGGAATCGAATCATGCAGTCTGGCAGATCAGGTTCTTCCTTGTAAGAGTCTGGAAAAAGAAGATCTAAAACAACTACCGCAGGCAAGCTCGGATGATCACAAGGGAAGCCGGGGAAAGGTGCTTGTGATCGCAGGCAGTGAGGATATGGCAGGCGCGGCTTATCTTGCATCGAAAAGTGCTCTGACGAGTGGTGCCGGCATGGTCAAGGTCTATACACCAAGATGCAATCGTGACATCATTTTGACACGATTCCCGGAAGCCATTCTTGTTACCTATGATAAATGGAATGAAAAGCAGTTGTTGGAAGAACTTGCTTGGGCGGATGCCATAGCCATAGGACCGGGGCTTGGAAAGTCTAATCTGGCGGAGAACCTGGTCCGCACGACTTTAGAAAATGCTGCAGTGCCGATGGTGGTGGATGCGGATGCGTTGGGGATTCTGGCAGAACATTTACAGTGGCTGAAAAAGCCGCATACAGAGACCGTCATCACTCCGCATCTGGGTGAAATGGCACGCCTGATGGGCAGTCCGCTTATGTATGTGACTGACCATAAATTATCCATAGCACAGGATTTTGCAAGAGATTATCAGGTCATTTGTGCACTTAAGGATGCGGCTACGATCGTATCCGTGCCTTATGCCACGACTTATATCAATGCGAGCGGCTGCAGCGGTATGGCGACAGCCGGCAGTGGTGATGTCTTGACCGGTGTGATCGCAGGATTGATCGCGCAGGGCTTAAGACCGGAAGATGCGGCATCACTGGGCGTTTACCTGCATGGACTTGCGGGAGAGGAAGCCGCAAGGACAGAGGCTAATCTTTGCATGCAGGCAGGTGACATCATAAAAGGAATAAAAACGATCTATCAGAAAGAAGGAAGATGACAGTGGAAATAGAAAAAAGGCGTGTTTACGCCATCGTAGATTTTGATGCCTTAGATCAAAATGTGCAGGCAATGGAAGAAAAACTGCCGCAGGACGTCGGCATGATGGCTGTTATCAAGACCAATGCCTACGGGCATGGTGCTAAGGCAATTGCTAAGCATTTAGAGGACAATGACCGCATCAGCGGTTATGCGGTTGCAACGGCAGAAGAAGCCTTGGAACTGCGAAAAGCAGGCATTGGGAAGATGATTCTGATTTTAGGCTATGTCTTTGAAAAAGATTATGAAGATCTGATTCTGCAGGATATCCGTTTTGGGATTTACCGCAAGGATGTGGCGCAAGCCTTGGATGCGGCAGCGGAAAAATGTCATAAAAAGGCACTGATCCACATCAAGATCGATACCGGTATGCACAGGATCGGCTATCCGGTCTGTCAGGAATCGGTAGAAGAGATCAAAGAGATTGCAGGGCTCAAACATCTTTGCCTGGAAGGTATCTTTACCCATTTTGCCAGAGCGGATGAAGCGGATAAATCTTATGCAAAAAAGGCATATAGCTTATTCAAGGATATGATAGGAGCGCTGCAAAAAGAGGACATTACGTTTCCGATATGCCATTGCTGCAACAGTGCCGCTATCTTAGAACTGCCGGGCTATCATGAAAATATGGTGCGTGCAGGCATTACTTTATACGGTCTGTGGCCGTCAGAGGAGATGGATCATGCCTTTCCTTTGCATCCGATTTTATCTCTTTACAGTCATATCGTACACATCAAGACCCTTCCGGCGGGAAGTGCGATCAGTTATGGCGGCACCTATGTCACTGAAAGAGAAAGCCGGATCGCGACGATCCCGGTAGGATATGGCGACGGCTATCCTCGTTCTTTATCCAGCAAGGGCTATGTGCTTGTGCGCGGCAAGCCTGCACCGATCGTGGGCAGGGTCTGCATGGATCAGATGATGGTGGATGTAACGGATATCCCGGATGCAGAGTATCTGGACCGCGTGACCTTGATCGGTCAGGATGGGAACGCAGTCATTTCTATGGAGACACTGGGAGAAATGTCCGGGCGTTTTAACTATGAACTGGCATGTGATCTGGGAGACCGCATTCCACGTTTTTATCAGAAGGACGGCGCATGCGTTGACGAAATGAATTATTTTGCATAATCTAATATGAATAGCTTTTGAAATTGTGGAAATACTATTTATAAATTCAATTTTGGAGAGTGTAGTATGACAATTAAAAGAGGCGATATTTATTATGCAGACTTGCGACCGGTCGTCGGCTCGGAACAAGGCGGGATCCGACCGGTACTGATTATTCAAAATGATGTCGGAAATATCCATTCTCCGACCGTGATCTGTGCAGCGATCACATCACAGTTGCACAAGGCAAAATTGCCGACACACGTTTCATTGGATAGTGGTAAATATGATCTGGTCAAGGATTCGGTCGTACTGTTGGAGCAGCTTCGCACCATCGATAAGACCAGACTTAAGGATAAGATATGTCATCTGGATAATCAGGTTTTATTTGAGATTGATAAAGCATTAGAGATCAGTCTGGAATTGCTTACATAGCAGTTTCAAAGATTTTCACATAAGAAAGGAAATGAGGGAATAGAATACCATGGATGAAGGAGTCAGGTGTTTGATCTGCATGATCGTATTTTGCCTATGTGCTATCATGCAGATCATCATTAGTAGTTTTAAGATCGCGATCGATCATATCAACGACAGTGATCTGGAGGAGTTACAAAAAGGGGATCCTGCCAAGGCAGGGTGCTTAGAGCGTTATCACAGTGATGATCATTTGCTGGTCATCAGCAGTTCCTTTTTGCGGATTTTTTCCGGGATCGGCATTGTAGCAAGTTCTTTTTACCTGCTTTACAATGGACTGTCGGACATTGCAGAAAATACATGGGAAAGGGTCTTATTTGCAATTCTTGTGTATGTGGTCTTTGTCGTATTATATGCGGTTTTCTTTTTTGGAACTCTTTATCGTATCAGTTCCAAAAAGCATTGTAAGATCGCACTGCGCTATCTGGGAGCCTATGAGACCTTGCGAAAAGTTTTTCGACCTCTGATCCTTTTGTATGATCTTCTCAGCAAGAAGATCAGCGGTCTTTTTGGGGTAGATCCCAAGGAGGAAGTGGATGATGTCACGGAAGATGAGATCATTTCCATTGTCAATGAGGGACATGAGCATGGGGTGCTGTTAGCCAGTGAAGCCGCCATGATACATAACATCTTTGAATTCGGCGACAAGGACGCCAAGGATATCATGGTCCACCGCAGGCAGATCATTGCCCTGGATGGCGAAATGACCTTTGGCGAGGCGCTTACCTTTATGCAGGATGCACCTTTTTCCCGTTATCCGGTCTATTTGAACGATCTGGATAATATCATCGGTCTTTTACATATTAAGGATGCACTAGTCTTTGCCAAAGACCATAAGACTTACGGGCAGAAACTGCGGGATTTTGACAAACTGCTGCACTCACCGGAATTTGTGCCGGAGACCCACAGTTTAAATACCTTATTTGCCAAGATGCAGTCCAAGAAAAAGCACATGATGATCGTGGTGGATGAGTATGGGCAGACCAGCGGTATTATTTCTATGGAGGATATCTTAGAGGAGATCGTGGGCAATATCCAGGACGAACACGACAAGGAGGAAGCGTCCATCGAACAGGTCGCACCGAATTTTTACCGCATGGATGGCGGCACTTCCCTAGAAGAAGCGGCAGAGGTTCTGGGGATTACCTTCCCGGAGGACTACGAGACCTTAAATGGATTCTTGATCTCCCATATTGACAAGATCCCGGAGGAACATGAGACTTTTGAAGTGCAATACAAGGGCTACCGATTCAAAGTGCTGGATGTAGAAGGAAAAATGATCCAGCAGGTACAGGTGTTTGCCATATAAAACAAAAAATGATACACTGGATAAGAATACTTTAGAAAAGAGGATATAATTTTATGTCAGGACATTCAAAATTTGCTAACATTAAGCATAAGAAAGAGAAAAATGATGCTGCAAAGGGTAAGGTATTTACCATTATCGGACGTGAGATCGCAGTAGCGGTCAAGGAAGGCGGACCGGATCCTGACAATAACAGCAGACTTCGTGATGTTATTGCCAAGGCAAAGGCCAACAATATGCCAAACGATACCATTGAAAGAGGTATCAAGAAAGCTGCCGGTGATGCAAATGCAGTCAATTATGAATCGGTTACATATGAAGGCTATGGACCAAACGGTACAGCCATCATCGTTGATGCTTTGACCGATAACAAGAACCGTACCGCTGCCAATGTGCGCAGCGCTTTCACCAAGGGCAAGGGCAGTCTTGGAACCCAGGGCTGTGTATCTTACATGTTTGATAAAAAGGGACAGATCATCATTGACAAGGAAGAGTGTGATCTGGATGCAGATGATCTGATGATGATGGCACTGGATGCAGGTGCAGAGGATTTCACAGAGGAAGAAGATTCCTTCATCGTGCTGACAGATCCGGATGATTTTTCTGTTGTCCGTGAAGCATTGGAGCAGGAGAAGATCGCTATGGCAGATGCACAGGTGACCATGATCCCGCAGACCTATGTAGAACTTACAGATGAGCAGGATCTTTACAACATCAACAAGATCTTATCTTTGCTGGATGAAGATGATGACGTTCAAGAAGTATATCATAACTGGGACGAGTAGTATTTTGATTCATTAGGAGGGGTTACTATGAAGAAAGTACTTTTTGCGGCAAGCGAGTGTGTGCCATTTGTCAAGACCGGGGGATTGGCTGACGTGGTAGGAGCCTTGCCAAAAGAATTTGACAGATCAGAATGGGATATCCGTGTGGTCCTGCCGGACTATACCTGTATCCCGCCACAATACCGTGATTCCTTTCAGTATGTGTGTCATTTCCAGATGGGGATGGGATCTTATATCGGCGAGCGCTATGTAGGCGTCATGCAGTATGAGTATCAGGGAATCACATACTATTTTATCGATAATCTGGAGTACTTTGAGTGCTTTTATCCTTATGGGGATACGCGCTACGATATCGAGAAATTTATTTTCTTTGACAAGGCAGTACTTTCCATGTTACCGCTCATTGACTTTCAGCCGGATATCATCCACTGCCATGATTGGCAGACAGGATTGATCCCTGTTTATTTAAAGACAGAATTTGCCGGTAATCCTTTCTTCTGGGGCATGAAGTCAGTCATGACTATACATAACCTCAAGTTCCAGGGTGTCTGGGATATCGAGACCATTCAGGGGATCTCCGGTCTGCCGATGGAACTCTTTACACCGGACAAATTGGAGTTCAAAAAGGGTGCCAATATGTTAAAGGGCGGTCTGGTCTATGCAGACTATATTACGACCGTCAGTGATACCTATGCAGGGGAGATCCAGACCCCTTATTATGGCGAGGGCTTGGACGGACTTCTGTCAGCCAGACATTTTGACATGCGCGGTATCGTCAATGGTATTGACTATGCTATGTATGATCCGGCAAAGGATGATTTGATCTTCAAAAATTACAGTGCATCCAATTTTAGAACAAACAAAAAGGTCAACAAGGAGAAGTTACAGGAGTTGCTTGGGCTTGTCGTAGACAAGAAAAAGTACATGATCGGGCTGATCTCACGTCTGACAGACCAAAAGGGACTGGATCTGGTCAATTACTGTATCGAGCGTCTGGTGGATGACAACACCCAACTGGTCGTAATCGGTACCGGCGAAGCCCAGTACGAGAATATGTTCCGTCACTTTGCATGGAAATACCCGGATCGAATATCCGCAAACATCTGTTATTCCGAGGATCTGGCTCACAAGTTATACGCAGCGGCAGATGCCTTTTTGATGCCGTCGCGCTTTGAACCGTGTGGTCTGACCCAGTTGATCTCTTTCCGCTATGGTACCGTGCCGATCGTGCGCGAGACAGGCGGCTTAAAGGATACGGTCATCCCTTACAATGAATATGAGCATACCGGGGATGGTTTCTCCTTTGCCAATTATAATGGGGATGAACTTTTGAACACTGTCAATTATTCCAAGTATGTTTTCTTTGAAAAGAAGGCAGAGTGGAACAAGATGGTAGACCGTGGCATGCAAAAAGATTATTCATGGAAAAACTCTAAAGCCAATTATGAGGGACTTTACTCCTATCTGATGGGCGAGTCGTAATAGATACAAAAAGATGCGTCAGTTCTTAGGAACGGGCGCTTTTTGTATTTTTTCATATTCTTTGATGCACACTAAAAAGAAAAAGGAAGATTAAAATGGATAGTGTGAAGGAATATGGACAGGAAGTCATTACAACAGAAAAGGGACACAGGATCGGAATTGTGACCATCATAGGCGAGATCGAAGGACACACGCTTCTGGCTGCAAATGCTAAGACAACTAAATATGAACATATGATACCGCTTCTGATCGGCATGGAAAATGATGCCTCTGTAGACGGCATTCTTTTTGTCTTAAATACCATTGGCGGGGATGTGGAGTGCGGTCTGGCGATGGCAGAATTGATTGCTGCCATACAAAAGCCAACGATCTCTCTTGTGATCGGCGGCAGCCATTCCATCGGCATCCCACTGGCAGTCGCAACGGATTGTTCTTTTATCGTGCCGTCCGCGACTATGCTGGCACATCCGGTACGGATGAGTGGAACCGTACTGGGAGCACCCCAGACCTATTATCAATTCAACCAGATGCAGGAGCGGATCATTGGTTTTATCTGTAGGCATGCGGCGATCAAAAAGACACGTCTGGAAGAACTCATGCTTGCTAAAGATACCATGGCCAAGGATCTGGGAACTATTCTGGTAGGCGAAGAAGCAGTCAATGAAGGTTTGATCTCTCATGTGGGCAGTCTGGGGGATGCCATGCTGACCTTGGAAAGAATGATAGCAGGCAAAAAGACGGTGCAAAAAGGCGTGTAATCTGTAGAAAAGTAATAATGACAGCTTCTGGAAAATATGGTAATATTAAAAAGTTGGTAAAATCACATATATGGAGGTCATTATGTCATTATTGCAATCTATTTTCATGGGGCTGATTCAAGGATTAACGGAGTTCCTGCCGGTCAGCAGTTCCGGGCATCTTGCACTTTTTAAGGCATTATTTCATGTGCAGACAGATACCGGGATTATGTTTGACGTTTTACTGCATTTAGGGACTCTGGTTGCTATTTTTGCTGTTTACTATAAAGATATCTGGGAGTTGATCTGTGAGGGCGTATCTATTGTGATCGACTTTCTTGCCAATGTTGGCATCGCGATCGGCAATCTTTCTTCTTCCAGGAAAAAGAAGTACCGCAAGATGGTGGATACACCGTATCGCCGCTTTGTTATGTTGATCATTGTCTCGACTATCCCTACCGGTATCATGGGTGTTCTGGGACAGAACCTGATCGAAGCAGCATCTGCGACGGTATTGGTTCCGGGCATCTGTCTGATCATCACAAGTATTTTGCTCTTTATTTCCGATCGTGTGAAAACCGGTAAAAAGACCGAAGAAAACGCAAGTTATGGCAATGCGGTTGTGATCGGCGTATGTCAGGGCTTTGCTACACTTCCGGGCTTATCCCGCTCAGGAACAACGATCACGGCATGTCTTTTGAGCGGCTTCGATCGCACTTTCGCAGTAAAATACTCCTTTATCATGTCCATTCCGGCAGTGCTTGGGGCAGCCGTTTTGGAACTGAAGGATTTGAGTCTTGCAACAACAGCATCTTCTGAGATCGTCAATTATGTTGTCGGTATGGTGGTTGCCGCTGTCGTAGGATATATTTGTATCAAGACCATGCTTCTTGTTGTCCGCAAGAAGAAATTTACCATCTTTTCTGTATATTGCATGATCGTTGGTGTGATTGCAGTGATCGTAGGATGTATGTGATTATAAGATTAGGGGATTCGTAAATTATGGCTAATAAAACGACAAGTGCAAAACGGAATACGACCAAGACTTCCGCAAGCAAAAAGTCTACAGCCACAAAGAAACAGACGACGAAAAAGGGGACAAAACCGAAAACAACTGCCAAAAATGTCACAGTCGAGGCGGAAGTGGTCGATGTTGCAAAGGCAGAAGCCATCAAAGAGATCTTTTTGTGGATCTTCCTTGCGGTCTGTGTTCTCTTGTTTTTGAGTAATCTGGGGATCGGTGGGATCGTAGGTAATGCTGTCAGTAGTTTCTTCTTTGGCATTTTCGGCTTGGTTGCCTATCTGTTTCCCATCCTGCTTCTGGTGGCTACTTTCTTTGGCATTTCCAATCAGGGAAACCGGATCGCCACGATCAAACTGATCGCCGGTGGCGTGCTTACGGTTTTTCTTAGTGTTTTGGTGGAATTGTTTGCCCACGGGGATGCTCCTTATGCAGCCATGCGTGCTTTTTACTATGGACGAGAGAGCAAGGCTGGCGGCGGGCTTTTGGGAGGAATGATTGCATCCGGGCTGGTGGAAGGTTTTGGGCTGATCAGTGCTTATGTGCTTACCTTTGTCATCATGATCGTTTGCCTGATTCTCATTACGGAACGCTCTTTGCTACAGCAGGCAGGCAGTCGCAGACGTAGAAAGAAAAGACGCTATGCAGATCCAAATGAAGACCGCGAGGCAAGACTGGCAAGGATCCGGGCCGATAAGAAACGGCAGGCGGCTGCCGGTCAGGTAGATGAAAACGCGCCGCGCAGAGATCGGAAGATCTCAGGTGTGGCATTTGATACCAAGATGGAACCGGAGATCCAGGCGGTGCAGGCATCCTCGGATGAGGTGGAACAGGTACATATGGCACCGCAAAAGGATGTCGAGGTTAAGAATGTTAAGCGTGTGCCTTTATCTTCCAAGTGCACCGGATCTGCGTCTGTCATTGGGCTGGATGAGGAAAAGCCGGTAGAAACTGTTAAGGCAGAATCGGTACGTCCAAGCCGACGCATTAAGTTATCGACCCCACCTGTCGCCAATGTGACCACGGAAGCGCCTAAGGCAGAAAATGATCCGGTAAGACCGACTTCTCCGGTACAGCCACAAAGGCAGGCAGTTATGCCTTCTACGCCGGAATTTGTCAGGGCTGAGGAAAAGGAGACGGCAGCACCCACAGCGGCTGAGGCTGTGGCACCCCCGGAAAAACGTCCACGCAAGACAGCGGCAAGCATGCAGGAGACCCGAAAGAGTGCAGATCAGGTGGCAGATGAGATCGCCAAGAGCAAGCAGGAGACAAAGCCGGCGGCAGCCTATAAATTTCCAACCCTGTCACTTTTGAAAAAGAAGGCGGCGAGCGGAAACGGAAATTCCAAGGCAGAATTGGAAGCCACGGCAGACAAACTGGAACAGACCCTCCGCAATTTTGGCATCAATGTAGAGGTGACAGATGTCACCTGTGGACCGACGGTTACCCGTTATGAGTTGCAGCCGGAAGTGGGTGTACGCGTCAACCGTATCACCAATCTGGCAGACGACATCAAGTTGAATCTGGCGGTTACGGATATCCGTATCGAAGCGCCGATCCCGGGAAAGGCAGCCGTTGGTATCGAAGTGCCAAACAAAAATAAAGTCATGGTATCCTTTGAGGAAATGGCTTCCTCCGCAGAATTTAAAAAGGCAGAGTCCAAGGTGACTTTCTGTGCAGGGCGGGATATTGCGGGCAATGTCATTACGGCAAATATTGCCAAGATGCCCCACCTTTTGATCGCCGGTACGACAGGTTCCGGTAAATCCGTCTGCATCAATACGATCATCATGAGTATCTTATATAAGGCAAGACCGGACGAGGTCAAGTTTATCATGATCGATCCAAAGGTCGTTGAACTTAGTATTTACAATGGCATACCCCATCTGTTGATCCCGGTCGTTACCGATCCCAAAAAGGCGGCTGGGGCATTGCACTGGGCGGTTACGGAAATGGATGACCGCTATCAGAAATTTGCGGATGCCAGTGTGCGTGACATCAAATCTTACAATAAAAAACTGGAAGAACATAATTATCAGTTACCGATCAATTCCAATGGAGAATTGGGTACCTTTGAAAAGATGCCGGAAATGGTCGTGATCGTAGACGAGTTGGCAGACCTTATGATGGTTGCCGCCAAGGAAGTCGAGGAATCCATCTGTCGTCTGGCACAAAAGGCCAGAGCCGCCGGTATTTATTTGATCTTAGCAACCCAGCGACCATCTGTTGATGTCGTGACCGGTCTGATCAAGGCGAATATGCCGTCCCGTATCGCATTTGCGGTCAACAGTGGTGTGGATTCCAGAACCATTCTGGATATGTTCGGGGCTGAAAAACTCTTAGGAAACGGAGATATGCTTTATTATCCACAGGGCTATACCAAGCCGCTGCGTGTGCAGGGTGCCTTTGTCTCAGATGAGGAAGTGCAGGATGTAGTCGACTATATCAAGGGTAACAATGAAGAGGCTTCCTATGATGAAAATGTGACCAAGCATATTGAGTCCGGCGCGGACGGCAGTGATGGTGCTACCGCTATCGGAGGCGGCAGTGGTTTTGAAGATACGAGGGATTCCTATTTCGCAGAGGCAGGTCGTCTGATCGTATCCAAGGAAAAGGGCTCCATCGGCATGTTACAGCGCAACTTCAAGATCGGCTTTAACAGAGCAGCCCGCATTATGGATCAGTTGGAGGAGGCCGGAGTCGTGGGACCGGAAATGGGAACCAAACCTAGAACGGTACATATGACACCGACCCAGTTTGAGCAATTCTTAAATCCATCAGCAGTTTCAGCGGTGGAAGAGGAATATCCGGTCAGCGATGACTTTTAGGATAGAGGTTACTAGAGACCAGACAACATTTTACTTATGTAAGGAGAGAGAACATGAAAACAGACATCCAAATAGCACAGGAAGCGACCATGCTTCCGATCACCGAGATTGCAGAACAGGTAGGACTTACGCCAGATGACTTGGAAATGTATGGAAAATACAAGGCTAAGTTGTCAGATGAGTGTATGGAGCGCTTGGCAAAGGAAGAAGATGGCAAACTGGTACTTGTCACTGCAATCAATCCGACACCGGCAGGCGAGGGAAAGACGACGACCAGTGTAGGCCTTGGACAGGCTTTTGCAAAGTTAGGAAAAAAGGCAGTCCTTGCACTTCGTGAGCCTTCCTTAGGACCTTGCTTTGGTATCAAAGGTGGTGCTGCGGGCGGTGGCTATGCCCAGGTCGTTCCTATGGAAGATCTCAATCTGCATTTCACCGGAGATTTTCATGCGATTACTTCTGCAAATAACCTGCTGGCAGCCCTTTTAGACAATCATATCCAGCAGGGAAACGAACTTGGCATTGATCCAAGACAGATCAAATGGAAACGCTGTCTGGACATGAATGACCGAGTGCTCCGTAATATTGTCGTTGGCTTGGGCAGCAAGATGGACGGTATGGTAAGAGAGGATCATTTTGTCATTACCGTTGCATCTGAGATCATGGCGATCCTTTGTCTGTCAGATGATATGGCAGACTTAAAGAGAAGACTCGGCCGCATTATCGTGGCTTACAACTTTAAGGGAGAACCGGTTACGGCAGCAGACCTGCAGGCAGTCGGTTCCATGGCAGCCCTGCTAAAGGATGCTTTGAAGCCAAATATGATCCAGACTTTAGAGCATACACCGGCACTGGTGCATGGTGGTCCGTTTGCCAATATCGCACATGGATGCAACAGTGTGCGCGCGACAAAGATGGCACTGAAAATGGGAGATATCTGTGTGACAGAGGCAGGTTTTGGTGCTGATCTGGGCGCAGAGAAGTTCTTTGACATCAAGTCCCGCATGGCAGGTTTACACCCGGATGCCGTTGTTCTGGTAGCAACGATCCGTGCCCTCAAATACAATGGCGGCGTGGCAAAGGATGCCTTGTCAGAGGAAAATATGGATGCTTTGAAAAAGGGCATTGTCAATTTGGAAAAGCATATTGAAAACTTACAGAAATTTGATGTGCCGGTCGTAGTGACCCTCAATTCCTTTATTACAGATACCGAGGAGGAGACAGCCTTTGTCCGTGACTTCTGTGAGAAACGCGGCTGTGCCTTCGCTTTATCCGAAGTATGGGAAAAAGGCGGTCAGGGCGGCGTTGCCTTGGCAGAGACCATTTTGGATGTCCTAGATCATAAGGAAAGTCATTTCGCACCGATCTATCCGTCTGAAATGTCATTAAAGGACAAGATCGCTACGATCGCCAAGGAGATCTATGGTGCCGCAGATGTTTCTTATGCACCGGCTGCGGAAAAAGAACTGGCTCATATTACGGAACTAGGGATGGGAGATTTCCCTGTCTGTATGGCAAAGACCCAGTATTCCCTTTCTGATGATGCAAAGAAACTGGGAAGACCGGAAGGCTTTACCTTGAATGTAAGAGAAGTCTATGCAAGTGCCGGTGCAGGCTTTGTGGTGGTTGTTACAGGAGCCATCATGACTATGCCGGGCTTGCCAAAGAAGCCGGCAGCATTTGGAATTGATGTTTCAGATGACGGTGTGATCACCGGATTATTTTAAAAAAGACTGGAAAGCGAGAAGATACAATGGCAGAAATCATTGATGGAAAGAAGATTTCACAGGAGATCAAGGACGAGTTAAAGGAAAAAGTAGCCGCTATGCATGCGCAGGGGCAGGAAGTGACCTTAGCAGTGGTTCTGGTAGGACAGGATCCGGCATCCTGCGTTTATGTGCGCAATAAGAAAAGAGCCTGTGAGTACATCGGCATCCGCTCTTTGTCCTATGAACTGGCAGAGGATACCAGCGAAGAAGAGGTGCTGGCGCTCATTGACAAATTAAATGGCGACAAGGATGTAAATGGTATTTTGGTACAACTGCCGCTCCCGAAACATATGGACGAGGACAAGATCACCAGAGCCATTGATCCGCTTAAGGATGTCGATGGTTTTCATCCGCAGAATGTCGGTGCACTTTCCATCGGTCTGCCGGGCTTTGTATCCTGCACACCGGCAGGCATTATCCAGTTGTTAAAGCGCAGTCATATTGACATGGAAGGCAAGCATTGTGTGATCGTAGGACGCAGCAATATCGTTGGAAAACCGATGGCACTTTTGATGCTGCGCGAAAATGCTACGGTCACTGTGACCCATTCCAAGACCAAAGATCTTGCTTCTGTGACCAGACAGGCAGATATCCTGATCGTTGCGATCGGCAAGAAGCAGTTTATTACGGCAGACTATGTCAAAGAGGGAGTCGTTGTCATTGATGTTGGTATGCATCGGGATGAGAACAACCATTTGTGTGGGGATGTGGCATATGATGAGGTAGCATCGCATTGTTCCGC
The DNA here is from genome assembly GCF_003473825.1 of Roseburia sp. AM16-25. NCBI lineage: Bacteria > Bacillati > Bacillota > Clostridia > Lachnospirales > Lachnospiraceae > Roseburia > Roseburia sp. AM16-25. Next base: position 611,702 of record NZ_QUCW01000002.1, on the reverse strand, counting down.
CATTACACCGGTTCCGGGGGGTGTTGGACCGATGACGATCGCTATGCTCATGCATAATTGTCTGGAATCCGTTGATCTGCAAAAATAGGAGATTGCTATGAAATGTAGTAAATGTGGAGCCGAGATTGATGCCGGCAGTGTTTTTTGTAAAAAATGTGGGGAACCGGTGCAGATGGTGCCGGACTACAATATCTTAGAGGATGATTTTCTGATATCCCTTCTGGAAGAAGAAAAATCAGCCGGAAAAACGGAAGAAAATCAGCCGGAGACAGCTGGACAAAATGTCCAGTCGGATAAGAAGACTTCCGCCGGTGGCAAGAGTGCTTCTACCGCTAAAAAGGCAGTAGAAGAAAATCCGGAAAAGAAAAAGGGCTTTGCGGGGCTTTGGGCAAATAAGAAGGCAAGAGCTGGTTTGATCGGTGGGATCATTGCCCTGTGTCTTGTGCTGGTCTTTTTGACCGTTTATATGACATCTTACGACCATTATGTCGCCAAGGGCAAGACTTTGGATACAAAAGAGGATTATACAGGTGCTTTGGTCTATTACAATCGTGCCATAGAAAAGAACGATACCAAGACAAAGGCGAAGATACTTGCAGCCAATGACTATATCAAGTTGGAAGAATATGATACAGCGGAAAGTTTATTATTAGAGGTGATCGCTCAAGATGATGATAACGTTTCTGCCTACAAATCGCTGATCGTTCTATATCTGACCACAGGCGATTATGATAAGTTGACCAATTTACAGACACAGGCTTCCAGCCAGAAACTACTGGATCTCTTTAATGACAACCTCTTGTCCGCACCGGTCTTTTCCGTAGACGGAGGAAAATATGATGATGATGTCACCATCGAACTTTCCTGCAAGACAGGCAAGATCTATTATACCTTAGATGGCAGTGATCCGACTGAGGGCGGCATTCTTTATACGGAAGCCTTTACTTTAGAGGAGGGCACGACGACGGTCAAGGCGGTATGTGAAAATGACGACAAGACCAGTCAGGTAGTTGAAAAGAATTATAAGATCACCTATGCTGACCCGGATTATCCGGTTGTCACCCCATCCGGCGGCAGTTTCACGACGCCAACGACGATCACTGTGGAAGTGCCGGAAGGTGCAAGTGTCTATTATACCTGGGACGGTACGACACCGACACAGGCTTCTGCCAAGTACACAGGACCGATCGAGATGATGGAGGGCAACAATATCTTATCTCTGATCCTTGTAGATAAGCATGGCAAGACCAGTGACGTTTTAGAGTGTAATTACAAATATATACCACAATAGTAAGAAAGAAGCATTAAGACCGCAGGAATTTCCTGTGGCTTTAATGCTTTGCTTATATGGAGGAAATTAAGGTATGAATATTACCATCTTGTGTGTCGGACAGATCAAGGAAAAATATTTTCGTGATGCGATCGCAGAATACCAAAAGCGTCTGAGCCGCTACTGCAAATTGCAGATGATCGAAGTTGCCGATGAAAAGACCAAGGAAAATGCATCCGAGGCGGAAAACGATCTGATCCGCAAAAAGGAAGGTGAGCGTCTGCTCAAACACATCAAAGACAGCGATTATTGTATCACCTTAGAAATCGATGGAAGGATGCTGACATCGGAAGGCTTATCCAAGGAAATCGACCGTCTGGGACTGGCGGGTAAGTCCAGTCTGGTCTTTGTGATCGGTGGTTCGATCGGTTTGGATACCGCTGTTTTAAAACGCAGTGACTATGCCTTGAGTTTTTCAAAGATGACCTTTCCACATCAGTTGATGCGGGTCATTCTTTTGGAGCAGATCTACCGGTCTTACCGCATTATGCGTGGCGAGCCATATCACAAGTAAAAAGACCTTTTGAGGCATATGTTTCTGGCATGACTCATATACTGCATTATGATGAAAAATGATAAGAGGACGATCGGCAATCTTTTAGAGCGGGAGGAACCGCTGGAAAATCCTTTGATGATCGGTATGATCCAATTGACCCTTCTGGGAAACCGCAGCGCCTTGATCGAAAATTACAAGGGTCTGATCGAGTATCATGACAAACTGATCATTGTGCAGTCCAAGGAGGAGGAAGTCAGCATTTTGGGAGATCATCTGCGGATCTGCTATTATACCAGGACCGAGATGCAGATTGCCGGAAACATTGAAAAAATAGAGGTAAAGGAAAAGAATCATTGATCTTATTTCGTTTTCTTAAAGGCTATGTGTGCGTAGCATTTACAGGAGATGATCTTCCCCGTCTGATCAGAATATGTATTAGCCGGGGGATTTTTTTATGGGATGTAAAGAGTCAGGATCCTTATCATATGCAGGCTATGCTCTACGGAAACGATGTCTGGAAATTGCATGACATACTGCATAAGACCAAATCTAGGGTGCGGATACAAAAGAAGATCGGTCTGCCCTTTTCTTTGCACAGATACCGTCACAAGGCTGGCTATGTCCTGGGCATCTTCGCCATGCTTGCCCTTCTTTTTTATGTCTCAGGTTATATCTGGATGATCCGGGTGTCGGGCAATTCCTTTGTGACGGAGGAAATGCTGGAATCCTATCTGAGCCGGAAAGGACAGGGAATCGGCAGCAAAAAGAAAGACATGGATTGCGAGATTCTGGAAAAAGAAATCCTTGCAGATTTTCCGGAGGTCATCTGGGTATCGGTTTCCATGGAAGGTTCCTCCTTACAGATCGCTATGAAAGAAAAGATGGCGGCAGCCGAAGAAGCGCAGACGGAAGAAAAAAGCGGCATGGACCTGCTTGCACCATGCGATGGTAAGGTCACGTCTCTTTATGTACGCGATGGAACGGCGGCAGTGGAAAAGGGAAGCGATGTCAAAAAGGGGGATGTCCTGATCTATGGCTGGATCGCCATCACCAACGATGCCGGAGACCAGACTTTGGCATATGCTCCCAAAAATGCGGACGGGGATGTTTTGATCGAGGGCGTCTATGCCTTTTCCTTTGCGGAAGAAATGACCTATCAGAAAAGGATCGAGATGGGGCAGCGTAGGGAATACCTTGTCTTTGGCACCAATGGTTCTTATTTTAATGTCGTTCCCTATATGTTGGGAAAAACACAGCATACGACCTTAAGAGAGATCCATCCGATCTCTCTGGGAGGCGTTTGGGATCTTCCAATCTATTGCAACTATTTGACAGAAAAATCCTATAAATTGCAGAAAACGTCACATAGTAAAAAAGAAATGCAGGAAATCATGCAAATACATCTTGACGACTTGCAAAAAAACTTTGAGGAAAAAGGTATTCAAATAATGGATAAAAATGTTATTATGGAATACAGTAATGATTTGTGCACCATGCACGGAGAATTGCTTTTGCAATCTCCGGCGACCGAAAAGAAACAAACGGACCTGCCGGAAATATCCGATATAAAGGAAAGCATTTATGAGTGAAAAAGAATGTATTCTTGATATACCAGTAGAACATCTGGAGAATATCTTTGGGCAGTTTGATGCCAATATTAAACTGATCGAACAGACACTTTCGGTTACCTTTATCGCACGCGACGACCGCTTAAAGGTAATCGGAGAGGAAGACAAGATCAAAAGTGCAGCTGATATCATGCAGCGTCTTTATGCACTTTCAAAAAAGGGAGAGACGATCACCAAGCAGGAAGTCAATTATCTGCTGGGACTGACCGAACAGAAACTGCCGACCAAGGCGGTGGAAGATCTGGCAGACGACTGTATCTGTCATACGACCTCCGGTAAGCCGATCAAGCCCAAGACGATCGGACAAAAAGCCTATGTGGATGCGATCCGGGATCAGATGATCACTTTTGGTATCGGTCCGGCAGGTACCGGTAAGACATATCTTGCCATGGCAATGGCGATCACGGCCTTTCAGCGGGAAGAAGTCAGCCGTATCATCCTGACACGACCGGCGATCGAAGCCGGAGAGAAACTTGGCTTTTTGCCGGGGGATATGCAGAGCAAGGTAGATCCTTATCTGCGTCCTTTGTATGATGCCCTTTATCAGATCATGGGGGCAGAGAGTTTTGCACGCAATATGGAAAAAGGTCTGATTGAGGTGGCACCGCTTGCCTATATGCGAGGCAGGACTCTGGATAATGCCTTTATCATCCTAGACGAGGCACAGAATACGACACCGGCGCAGATGAAGATGTTTCTGACCCGTATCGGTTTTGGATCCAAGGCGGTCATTACGGGAGATGCGACACAAAAGGATCTTCCGGCAAGTGCCAGATCCGGTCTGGATGTGGCTGTGGATGTCCTTAGCAGTGTAGATGAGATCAGTATCTGTAAATTGAGCGGTGCGGATGTTGTCCGACATCCTCTGGTACAAAAGATCGTACACGCATACGAGGTCTACGAGAAGAAAGAAGATACGAAAAACAAAAAGAAAAAGGTTGGAAAGACACATGGAAAAGACCGTGGAAGAAAATAATATTTCCAGCAAAAGACTGACATACTGTCTGGGTATGGGACTTCTTTTCCTGGCGGGGCAGGTCTTACTTTGCCTAGGACAAGAGATCCTTTTGGATCAACTTTTATGCCTTGTAACTTTAGACATCAGTTTCTTTCTGATCTTTATGCTTGCCCTGATGAAGCACCGTTTATTAGGAGAACTTCCCCAGAAGCAGTCCGCTTCTTATCAAAAGGTATTTTTATCGGTCTTGCCGGCGTGGGCAGTCCTGCTTGCAGGATCCTTTTGTCCGCATTTTTTTACACCGGTCTTGCTGATCGGCATACTTTTGTTTCCGGCAATGGATGATGTGCTTGCCTTAGGACTTGGACTTTATATGGTCTTACTCTTAGGTATCACACAAAGTCTCAGCCTGTATGAGATCGTCTGCTATAGCCTTTTGGTCATCTGTGGTATTTTATTGACCCCTTATTTGCAGGGCAGGGAAAAGACGTCGTTTTTTGGCATTCATTTGCTTTATTTTGTTCTGGGATTTTTACTGCCGATCGTATTTTATTATCTTTCCCATCACACACTGGGGATCCGACAGGTCTTGTGGGGATTGGGGGATGGCATAGCCTACGCTTTTGTAGTTCTTGCCCTGGTTCCCTGGCTTCTACAAAAAAATCAGACAGAACTGGAAGGATCATATCGGCTTTTTTTGGAAGATACCTATCCGCTGGTCATGGATATCCGACGGTTTTCTATGGCAGAATACAATCACGGCAGGCGGGTTTCGCGTTTAGCGGGGATCTGCGCGGGTGAGATCGGTGCAGATGCACCCTGTGCTATGATGGCAGGATTTTATTACCGACTGGGCAAGATGGAAGGCGAGCCGGAGATTGACAATGCACTGCGGCTGGCAAACAACCATTGTTTTCCGACTGATGTCATGGCGGTCATGGAGGAATACGGGGGTATTTTGCGCCTGCCACAGACACCGGAATCGGCGATCGTGCACATGGTAGATGCTCTGGTGACCAAGATCGAACTTTTGGATCAGGATACTATGTCTAGCACATGGAACCAAGATATGGTAATATATCAGACGTTGAATGAATTATCGCAAAAGGGGATCTATGACGAGTCGGGGATCAGCATCAATCAGTTTTTGAAGATCCGTGAGAAATTAGTCCGGGAGGATTCTTTGTTATGACATTATTATTAGAAGAAGAGGTGGATATCCCATTTTCCTTTGACTACCGCAAGGTGGCAGAGGATGTCATTGATAAGGCTTTGGAAGTGGAAGAATTTCCATACGAAGTCGAGGTGAGCCTGGTACTTACCGATGACGCGGCGATCCATGAATTAAACCAGCAATTCCGGGAAATGGACCGGTCTACGGATGTATTGTCTTTTCCTATGATGGATTATCCGGCACCGGGAGACTTTTCTTTGCTTGATCTGTCGGCAACATCAGAAAATGATGAACTGATCTTAGGAGATATTGTGATCTCTGTAGATCATGTTTTGGCGCAGGCAAAAGAATACGGACATTCCCGGAAGAGGGAATATGCTTTTTTGATCGCACACAGTATGCTGCATCTGATGGGCTATGATCATATGACCCCGGATGAGGCAACCCTTATGGAAGAAAAACAGTCTTATATCTTAGATTTATTACATATTACGAGGGAGGAAGAAAAGAATGTCTAAGAAAGCATTGATCGGCATTATCTGTGCCGTTGTAGTGGCGCTCGCAGGAGGCACTGCTGCATTTGTTGTCACCCATCAGAAAAAAGATGATGGGCAGACCAAAGAGGTCGTTGAAAAAGAGGAAGAAGTCAACCATGACGGACAGGTCAAATCTTATCTGACCGGAGAATGGGTAGATCAGTCGATCGGCCGCAGTCGTGCCGTTGCCGTCATGACAGAGAATACCAAAGCGGCTCTGCCACAGTATGGTATCAATTCTGCCGGTGTTTTGTATGAGGCTCCGGTTGAAGGCTCGATCACCAGAATGATGGCGATCTACGAAGATTATGCCGATCTGACACAGATGGGAAATGTGCGTAGTTGTCGTCCGTATTATGCCCAGTTTGCTGCAGAGTTTGATGCCATTTATGTGCATTTCGGACAGAGCGTACAGGGCGAGCAACTGCTTGCTACCGGTATCGTGGATAATCTGAGCGGCTTGGACGGATCTTTGGGAGATACATTCTACCGTACCAGCGAACATGCTGCACCACACAACGCATATACGAGTGCAGAGGGTATCGCCAGCGGTATTGCAAAGAAGGGATACGACACACAGTATGATGCATCTTATGACGGACACTATATCTTTGCAGAGGATGACAGTCCAAATACCTTATCCGCAGGCACAGACTGTGTGGTTGTAAAGCCGTATTATTTCTACAACCATCCGTATTTTATTTACAATAAGGATAGCCAGACCTATGCCAGATACCAGTTTGGCGCTGAGCAGATCGACGCTGTGGACGGTAAGCAGGTAGAGGTTTCGAATATTATTTTCCAGAATGTCAATAATAGTATCTATGAGGGAACCCAGTACTTAAATATTACCGTTTCCGGTTCCGGAGAAGGTAAGTTCTTTACACAGGGTAAGATGATCGACATCACATGGCGCAAGGGCGATGACGGTATCACACATTACTATGACAACGACGGCAATGAGATCGTTTTAAATCAGGGTAAGACATGGGTATGCATCATCCAGAGTCAGTATGCAGATGACTCCGCATTCTATGCGACCGAAGAGGAATTCTCATCAGCACAGTAAGAGTTAAGAGGTAAAAATTGGGTAAGTCAAAGAACAGTGATGCCAGTTTTATTATGCAGGGATCCATCCTTGCCATTGCATCCATTATCAGCCGTATCGTGGGACTTATTTATCGTATCCCGTTGACGGCGATCATTGGAAAGACGGGTAATGATTATTATGGAACGGCATACAGTATATACAATATTATATTGATCATGTCATCATTCAGTCTGCCGCTGGCGGTCTCCAAACTGGTCGCATCCAGAATGGGAAATGGCAGAGCAAAAGATGCTTTCCGGGTATTTAAGGGAGCGCTTGGATTTGCTATCGTTAGTGGCGGGCTTGGTGCTTTGCTCTTGTATTTTGGTGCCGATTACTTTACCGGGACACTGCTAAAGACACCTTTGAGTGCGATCGCTCTTAAGGTTCTGGCACCGACCGTATTTGTCGTGGCTCTGCTCGGTGTATTCCGAGGATTTTTCCAGGGCTTAAATACCATGATGCCGAGTGCCTTTTCCCAGGTAGCGGAGCAGATCTTAAATGCCATCGTCAGTGTGGTTGCCGCTTATATGCTTTATTCCTACGGAAAGAGGGTAGGAGCGGTATTAGGTGATGCGGATGCTTACGCGGCAGCCTATGGTGCTGCGGGTGGAACCCTTGGTACGGCGGCAGGTGCCTTTCTGGCTTTCCTATTTGTGCTCTTTGTTTATCTTGTCTATCGGAAACGCTTTAAAAAGCGTATGCGGCGCGACCATCATCGCGAGCAGGAGTCCTATGGACATGTATTAAAGATGCTTTTACTGACCATTTTCCCGATCCTGCTCAGCACGATCGTTTACAATGTCAGCACCCTTATTGACCAGGGTGTATTTAAAAATATCGCATCTTTACAAGGCTATTCTGCAAAGCAGATTTCGGAATGGTGGGGTGTATATTCCGGTCAGTTTATTGTTCTGACCAATGTTCCGATCTCCATTGCATCTTCTTTGGCGGCATCCAGTGTACCGAGTCTTTCTACAGCATACCATGCCAAAGATTTTGATACGGTAAATCGACAGATCTCTCTGGCGACACGTTTTATTATGGTCATTGCAATTCCGTCAACGATCGGCATGGCAATCTTGGGCAGACCGCTCAACCTGCTTTTATTCCATGATGGAGACAAGACGACTATGATGATCATGCTGCTGGGAACCATTTCCATTGCACTCTTTGGACTATCGACCCTGACCAATGGACTTTTGCAGGGGATCGACCGCATGAAGACACCGGTCATCAATGCTGTGATCTCTTTGTTGGTACATGTCATAGCCTTATTCCTTTTGATGGAACTGTTTGATCTGAATATCTATGCGGTCGTGATCGCTAATAATATTTACGGACTGTGTGTCTGCATCTTAAATGATCTGGCACTGCGCCGTTATAGTGGAGCAAGGGTGAATCTGCAAAAGACCTATATCATTCCGCTGTTTGCGTCCATCGTGATGGGAATCGGAGTTTTCCTGTCCTATGAACTGGTGCACAAGATCATCAATTCCAATGCAATTGCAACGATTCTTAGTATCTGTGTCGGTGTTCTGATCTACTTTGTTCTGCTTTTGCTGATGAAGGGACTGACAGAATCCGAACTGGCGCGTATGCCAAAAGGCAATACTATCATTGCGCTGGCAAAGAAAATGCACTTGTTGCAGGAATCATGAATATATTTTTTTGAAATGCAAATACTGTTTGTGGTGATGAAAATGAAACGAACAAACAGTATTTGTATTTTTTTATGTATTGGACTGGTGGCTCTGGCACTCATCTTTTTTGCCATTGCAAAAACAAGTGAAAAAGACCAGAGAGAGGCGGAGGAAGAAGACAGGATGCTTCTGACCGAAAATTCCAGCATACCAAGTGCCAGTGAAAACCAGGCAAAGTATATGGTGCTCTTAGAAAATGACACGGTCGTAGTTTATGAGATCGTTGACTGGAAAAAGTATCTGACGACGGATATCGCAAAGGAGCGCCTGCCGGAAGATGTGGTCGAAGACTTAAGAGACGGCATGGATTTTTCCAGCGAAAAAGATCTCTTTGCCTTTTTGGAAAATTACAGCAGTTAGTTATATAAAACTGCCTCGCCAGTGTTGAGAATTGACAGGGCTTATGCTACAATGACATGTGGTGATTTTTATGAAGAATACTAGCAGTAGGGGATATGATGTCATTGTGGCAGGCGGCGGAGCCGCAGGTATGATGGCGGCTATTTTTGCAGCCAGAGCCGGTGCATCTGTCCTTGTGATCGAATTTAATGATAGACTTGGAAAAAAGATTTTGGCGACCGGAAACGGCAAGTGTAATTACACCAACCGGGCTATAGACCTGCACAATTATTATGGAGCCGACAGGGCTTTCTTAGAGCAGGTCTTTGCTGCCTTTTCAGAGCAGGATACGGAAGATTTCTTTCGAGGGCTTGGCATTGAGCCCTATGAACAGGAGGGGCTTTTGTATCCGCGGAGCAAGCAGGCAAAGAGTGTTCAGGGGGCTTTATTACAAGAGATCCAAAGGCTGTCTGTGACGCTGGTCATGGAAAAACAGGTCAAACGTATCGAAATGACAGATCCGGGATTTCTCGTTACGACGGCGGATAAAGAGACCTTTACGGCAGGAAGCGTCATTCTTGCCTGTGGCGGCAAGGCATCTGCTATCCGTGGCAGCCGGGGGGACGGTTATTATCTGGCGTCCTGTCTGGGGCATGAGATCGCAGAGCCGGTACCGGCACTTGTGCAACTGCATGCGGCGGATCCTTTGGTAAAAATGGCTGCGGGTGTTCGGGCAGATGCCGGGATCACGACCTGGATCGACGATAAGAAGACCGCTTTCTGGCAGGGAGAATTACAGATCACTGATTATGGGCTTTCAGGCATTGTAGTCTTTCAGTCCAGCCGGCTGGCGGCATATGGACTCTTGGAGAAAAAAGATGTCTGTCTGGATGTGGACTTTTTGCCAGAGTATGCTAAGACAGAGGCGGAAGAACTCTTACAGAGACGTTTGCATATGCGGGAAGGAAACCTGACCTTGGAGCAGAGTTTACAGGGACTCTTGCACGACAAACTGATCGCCCCGATCTTAAAAAGAGCCGGGCTTTCGGCAGAAAAACTGGCAGGAGATTGTGACAAAGAGGATGTGACCTGCCTCTTGGCAGCCCTGCGTCATTATGTAGTAAAGATCACGGATACCCATGGATTTTCCAATGCGCAGGTTACGGCAGGCGGCGTAAAGACCGACAGGATCGATCCAAAGACTATGGAATCTGAACTTGTGCCGGGACTTTTCTTTGCAGGAGAAGTCCTTGATGTGGACGGTATCTGTGGAGGCTATAATCTGCAATGGGCATGGTCCAGCGGAGCCCTTGCAGGCATGCATTGTATAGGAAAAAGAAAATGATCTTAATCAGACAGTTAAAGGTTGCCGTGTCGGAGCAGGAGACAGAAGGCATACGGCAGGCGGTCGCAAAGAAAATACATATTACGGTAGCATCGATCTACGAGATAGAGATCTTGAAGCGTTCGATCGACGCAAGGAAAAAGCCGGATCTTTTTTATATTTATACCGTGGCGGTTCGTCTGGACATCCATCAGGAAAAGAAGTTACTAAAGAAATGCGCAAAGGATACGGACATTTCCCTGTATCAACCGATGACTTTTCAGATGCCAAAGAGCGGAGAACAGCCACTCTCTAAGCGCCCGGTTATTGTCGGTATGGGACCGGCAGGGCTTTTTTGCGGGCTTTTGCTGGCACGCGCCGGTTTTTCACCCATCCTTTTGGAAAGAGGACGCGCAGTCGAAGATAGACAGGCGGATGTGGAAAAATTCTGGCAGACCGGATTGCTTGATACAGAGTCCAACGTGCAGTTTGGTGAGGGCGGAGCCGGAACCTTTTCGGATGGTAAATTAAATACATTGACTAAGGACAAGACCGGCAGAAATCAATTTGTTTTGCAGACTTTTGTGGAATTTGGGGCACCAAGGCAGATCCTTTGGGATGCAAAGCCACATATCGGTACGGACATCCTGCAGGAAGTCGTAAAGAATATGCGACAGGAGATCCGGCGCCTTGGTGGACTTGTCTATTTTGAGACAAAGTTTGAGGATTTTGAGGTCAAGGATGGCGTTTTGTCTGCCTTAAAGATCCGACAGGCAGGTCTAAATGAGACCATTAGGCTGGATGCCGGAGTGGCGGTGCTTGCCTTAGGACACAGTGCCAGAGATTCCTTTCAGATGCTTTATGAGGGCGGACTCTCCATGAGTGCCAAGGAATTTGCGGTCGGACTGCGCATTGAACATCCACAGACCATGATCCAGGAGGCGCAATACGGTAAGGATGCGCCGGGCTTTTTGGCGGCAGCCCCTTATAAGATGGCGACCAAATTAAAAAACGGACGTGGTGTCTATTCCTTTTGTATGTGTCCGGGTGGCTATGTCGTCAATGCATCTTCCATGCAGGAACATCTGGCGGTCAACGGTATGAGTTATTCCAAGCGGGATTCTGCCAATGCCAACAGTGCCATTGTGGTTTCCGTGGGGGCGGGCGAGTATGCCCTAGATGATCCCATGGGAGCGATCGCTTATCAGATGGCACTGGAAAAGAAGGCTTATACCCTGGCAAAGGGAGCCGTTCCCCAGCAGTTATACGGTGATTTTTGCAGCAATGTCAAAAGTTCTTCCTATGGCGATTTTGCTTCGCTTACCAAGGGAAAGACAGATTTTGCCAATCTGCGGGAACTTTTTTCTGAGGAGATCAATGCATCTTTTGTGGAGGGCATGACCTTGTTCGGGCATAAAATGACAGGCTTTGACCGAAAAGATGCCATATTATCCGGCATTGAAAGCAGGACATCTTCGCCTATCCGCATCCATAGAGACGGATCCTTTGTCGGCAGTGTGGAGGGGATATATCCTTGCGGAGAAGGTGCCGGTTATGCAGGCGGGATCACGTCTGCTGCTATGGATGGCATGAAAGTTGCAGAAGAGATTATAAAGAGATATCAGGTGAATTATGAATCATAAAAGTGTAGATTTTGAACAATTAACGCCCATGATGCAGCATTACATACAGACTAAGGATGCCAATCCGGACTGTATCCTGTTTTATCGTCTGGGTGATTTCTATGAAATGTTCTTTGAGGATGCTGAGATCGTATCCAAGGAACTGGAACTGACTTTGACCGGAAAAAGTTGTGGGCTTGAGGAACGTGCTCCCATGTGTGGCGTGCCATATCACGCAGCAGAGACCTATCTGACACGCCTGGTACAAAGAGGTTATAAAGTGGCTGTCTGCGAACAGATCGAGGATCCAAAAGAAGCCAAGGGCATGGTAAAGCGTGCCGTGACCCGTATCGTAACACCGGGCACCAATATGGATGCTATGTCTTTGGACGAGTCCAAGAACAATTATATTATGGGCATCTTTTTCGACGGTGACAAATACGGTCTGTCGATCGCAGATGTGACGACGGCGGATTTCTTTGTTACAGAAGTGGATTCCAACCGTTCCTGTCTGGACGAGATCAATAAATATGTGCCATCGGAGATCATCTGCAATGAGAATTTTACCATCAGCGGTATCGATATTGCGGATCTCAAAGAACGCATGCAGATCTCCATCGCAAAATTGGATGCTCATTATTTTGATGACCGTCTGGCTGTGGCTGTCTTGCTGGAACATTTCCACACCAGTCGGCTGTCTGCCCTTGGTCTGGAAGAGTTCCCTATGGGAAGTATTTCTGCCGGTGCTTTGATGAAGTACCTGACCGAGATCCAGAAGTCATCCTTGGAACAGTTCAACCATGTGCAGCCTTATCTCAATGGCAATTTTATGCTCTTGGATTCTTCGACCAGACGCAATCTGGAATTGGTCGAGACCTTGCGGGAAAAGCAAAAAAGAGGTTCCCTGCTCTGGGTCTTGGATAAGACCAAGACTGCCATGGGAGCAAGAATGCTCCGTTCTGATGTCGAACAGCCCCTGACCAATGCCGACCTGATCACTGACCGGCTGGATGCCGTAGACGAACTTTTACATAATATGATGGCAAGAGAAGAATTGCGGGAATACTTAAATCCGATCTATGATCTGGAACGTTTGAACACCCGTATCGTATATCAGACGGCAAATCCGCGTGATCTTCTGGCATTTAAAAATTCGGTTGCCATGTTGCCGGCGATCAAGACCGTGCTGGCAGACTTTAAGTCAAAAAATCTGGTGGAACTTTCTGAAAATATCGATAGTTTATCGGATATCTGTGCAGATATTGATGCGGCAATCTGTGAAGAACCACCGATATCTTCCAGAGACGGCGGCATCTTAAAGGATGGTTACAATGAGGAAGTAGACCGCCTCAGAAAAGCCAAGACCGAGGGCAAAAAGTGGCTGGCAGAACTGGAAGCGAAAGAAAGAGAGCGTACCGGGATCAAAAATCTAAAGATCAAATACAACAAGGTTTTTGGCTATTATCTGGAAGTGACCAATTCCTATAAGGATCTGGTACCGGCGGATTATCAGAGAAAACAGACGCTTGCCAATGCAGAACGTTTCTTTACCCCGGAATTAAAAGAGTTGGAAGATACCATTTTGGGAGCGGAAGATAAACTGATCTCCTTGGAATACGAATTGTTCCGGCAGTTGCGCAACCGCATTGCGTCGGAGGTGTCCCGTATTCAGACAACGGCAAAAGCCATTGCCAGACTGGATGTCTATGCATCCCTTGCCTATGTGGCAGAAAAGAACCATTATTGCAGACCAAAGATCAATACGCGCGGCCTGATTGACATCAAGGGTGGTAGACATCCGGTGGTCGAGCAGATGATGGATCAGCAGCTCTTTATTGATAACGACACCTATTTAGACAACAAAAAGCAGCGTGTTTCCATCATTACCGGTCCAAATATGGCAGGAAAATCTACCTATATGCGCCAGAGTGCATTGATCGTACTCATGGCACAGATCGGATGCTTTGTTCCGGCAAAGTCAGCAAATATCGGTATTGTAGACCGTATCTTTACCCGTGTAGGTGCATCGGACGATCTGGCGAGCGGACAGTCCACCTTTATGGTAGAGATGAATGAAGTAGCAAACATTTTGCGCAACGCTACCAAGGACTCCCTTTTGATCTTGGATGAGATCGGACGGGGAACAAGTACCTTTGACGGACTCAGCATTGCCTGGGCAGTAGTCGAGCATATCAGCAATGTCAAACTGATCGGAGCCAAGACCTTATTTGCCACCCATTATCACGAATTGACGGAGTTGGAAGGCAAATTAGAGGGTGTACATAACTACTGCATTGCCGTAAAAGAAAACGGTGATGATATTGTATTTTTACGAAAGATCGTCCCGGGCGGCGCGGACAAGAGTTATGGTATCGCGGTTGCCAAATTGGCAGGTTTGCCGGATGAGGTCATTGATCGTGCCAACCGCATTGTGACCCAGCTTTGTGAAAATGATATTGTAGACCTGGCAAAAAATATTGCGGTCGAAGGGCAGACGACAGGCGGCAAAAAACAGACCAAGCCACTGGATGATGTAGACAAGGCACAGATGTCCTTTTTGGATACGGTCAGTGATGATGCGATCATTGACGAACTCCGCAATCTGGACATCAGTCATATGACACCACTGGAAGCAATGAATGCGCTCAATGAACTACAGGTAAAGGTAAGAAATCGATGGTAAGAAATAAGATAGCGGTTCTGGAAAAATCGACAATAGATAAGATCGCGGCAGGAGAGGTCGTTGAAAGACCTTCCTCTGTCGTAAAGGAACTTGTGGAAAATGCGATCGATGCAGGGGCATCTGCCATCACGGTCGAGATCAAGGATGGCGGCAAATCCTATATCCGCATTACGGACAACGGCTGTGGCATCCCGGAGGACGAATTGTCTGTCGCTTTTATGCGCCATTCTACGTCAAAACTCCGGGACGCATCCGAACTGGCGGATATTCATACCCTAGGCTTTCGCGGTGAGGCGCTTTCCAGCATCAGTGCGGTCTCCAGGGTAGAAATGATCACCAAACCGGCAGATACCCTTATGGGCGTGCGCTATGTGATCGAGGGCTCTAAGGAAGTATCTTTGGATAAGATCGGGGCACCGGATGGAACGACGATCATGGTCTATCAGTTGTTCTTTAACACCCCGGCACGCAAGAAATTTTTAAAGACAGACACGACGGAAGCCTCCTATATTTCCGAACTGATGGAGCGGCTGGCACTGTCGCACCCGGATATTTCTTTCTGCCTTATTTCCAATAAAAAAGAAAAGATACATACCTCCGGCAATGGCAATCTCATGGATACCATTTATCAGATCTACGGCAGACTGATCGCATCCAACCTGCTTGCGGTAGAAAAGGAGACCGATCTTTTAAAAGTCAGTGGTTTTATCGGTAATTCCAATGTGGCGCGCGGCAACCGCAGTCTGGAGAATTTTTATATCAACGGCAGATATATCAAGAGTCCCCTGCTTTCCAAGTCTGTGGAAGAAGGCTATGTGGGCTATCTGATGCAGCATCAGTATCCTTTCTGTGTCCTGATGATCACGACCAAGGAAGCATCTGTGGATGTGAATGTACATCCGACCAAGCAGGAAGTCCGCTTTGATGATGAGATGGCAATCGCGGACATCTTTAAGTCGCTGATCTTTGAACGTCTGCATCAAAGAGAGGACATTGCCGAGGTGACCTTAGATGAAAATGTGCAGGCTGCTCCTTTGCGTAAGACGACAGAGAACGATGCGACAGATCCGGGGAGTGAGTCTATGACATGCGAACCGGAGAGCAAAAAAGAAGAAACCATAATAGAAGTGGCACCGGAACCTTTTGAAAAGTCCCGTCTGGAAAAAATGCGCCAGAAGATCACGGCACAGATCCATGCGGACACGCCATACGAAAGAAAGTACCAGGAGTATTATCAGGAAAAGGAAAAAGAGCAGGACCAGAGCCGGGAGGAAAAGGTTACTTATGAGCAGACCTCGTTTTTATCCGAGCAGGCGCGTGCCAAGCACCGTATCATCGGACAGGTCTTTGATACCTACTGGCTGATCGAGCATGACAATAAGTTGTATATCATCGACCAGCATGCCGCCCATGAAAAAGTCTTATTTGAGCGCATGATGAAGCAGCTGCAGGATAAGGAGATGACGACACAATACGTCAGCCCGCCGATCATTGTATCGCTGACCAAAGCAGAGCAGGATATCCTGAAACGCTACGAGGAAGTCTTTTCGGAATTGGGCTATGTCATTTCCTCTTTTGGTGGCAATGAATTTGCCATTGAGGGTGTGCCGGGCAATCTCTTTTCCTTTGATGTCAAAGAATTTTTTATGGAACTGCTGGCTTCCTGCGGCGAATTAAAAGGCAATGACGGTCACGATATGATCGTAGAAAAAGTGGCTTCCATGTCCTGCAAGGCGGCGGTCAAGGGAAACAACCGCCTGTCTTATCCGGAGATCGAGGAATTGCTGGATGAATTGTTATCCTTGGAAAATCCTTACCATTGCCCACATGGCAGACCGACGATCATAGCCATGACCAAATATGAATTAGAGAAGAAATTTAAGAGGATCGTATAATTATGAGCAAGAAACCACCTTTGATCATCCTTGCCGGACCAACGGCAGTAGGAAAGACAGAACTTTCTATCTCTCTTGCAAAAGCAATCGGAGGCGAGATCATTTCCTGTGATTCTATGCAGGTCTACAAATATATGGATATCGGTTCCGCCAAGATCCGGTCGGAGGAAATGGATGGCATCAGGCATTATCTGGTAGATGAGTTGTTGCCGGATGAGGAATTTCATGTGGCGCGCTTTGTCGCTATGGCAAAAGAGGCTATGGCAGAGATCTATGAGCGCGGGCATATTCCCATTGCAGTCGGCGGTACGGGCTTTTATATTCAGGCACTTTTGTATGATACGGATTTTTCCAAAGAAGACAGTGACGGAAAGATCCGGGCGGAATTAGAAGCCTTTGCAAAGGCGGAGGGTGCACTTGCCTTGCACGATCGTCTGCGTCAGGTTGATCCTGCCAGCGCGGATACCATCCATCCCAATAATATCAAACGTGTGATAAGGGCACTGGAATATTACCGGATGCACGGCAAGCCGATCTCCCTACATAATCAGGAACAAAGACAAAAAGAATCACCTTATGATTTTCGTTATTTTGTTTTAAATGACGACAGGGAAAATCTTTACAGACGCATTGATAAGCGAGTGGATCAGATGATGGAAGAAGGACTTTTGGATGAGGTCGATCATTTGCAGAAAATGGGCTATACCAAGGATATGGTGTCTATGCAGGGACTGGGTTACAAGGAACTCTTTGATGTTTTAGATGGAAGTTGCAGTCTGGAGGAAGGTATCTACCGCATCAAAAGAGATACCAGACATTTTGCCAAACGGCAGTTGACCTGGTTTCACAGCAAACCGGAAGTTATCTGGATCAATAAGGCGGATTTTTCCTATGACAATGCCGCTATTTTGACCTACATGATAAAAAATATGCAAAAAGAAAACTAGGAGAATAGATCAGATATGAAAGAAATGTATAAAAACTTTGGGATCGCGGATGCCGTTTCAGATTTTTGTCTGGAGGTGGAGGCATCCCTCAAAGATAGATTTGAAAAACTGGATGAGGTTGCAGAGTACAATCAGATGAAGGTGCTGGCAGCCATGCAGAAACACCGCGTGAGTGCCGAGTGCTTTAACGGAACCACCGGTTATGGCTATAACGATCTGGGGCGTGATACCTTAGAGGAGGTTTATGCGACCTGCTTTAAAGGAGAAGCCGCACTGGTACGTCCGCAGATCACCTGTGGGACACATGCGCTGGCATTGGCACTGATGTCAAATGTCCGTCCGGGTGACGAGATCTTATCCCCGGTCGGAAAACCATACGATACTTTAGAAGAGGTGATCGGTATCCGCCCGTCTAAGGGATCTTTGGCAGAATATGGTGTGACCTATGCCCAGGTCGATCTGCTTGCCGATGGCGGATTTGATTTTGATGGGATCAGAAATGCCATCAATGACCGCACAAAACTCGTGACCATCCAGCGTTCTAAGGGCTACGCTTCCAGACCGACATTATCGGTAGAACGCATTGGTCAGTTGATCTCCTTTATCAAGGAGGTCAAGCCGGATGTCATCTGTATGGTCGATAACTGTTATGGCGAATTTGTAGAAAAGAGAGAGCCACTGGAAGTCGGCGCTGATATGATCGTCGGTTCTCTCATCAAAAACCCGGGCGGTGGACTGGCACCGATCGGCGGCTATATTGTCGGAAAGAAAGAATGTGTCGAAAATGCGGCATACCGTCTGACCTCACCGGGACTGGGCAAGGAAGTCGGTGCATCCCTTGGCATGATGCAGTCTTTCTTCCAGGGATTTTTTCTGGCTCCAACGGTGGTAAACGCGGCCTTAAAGAGTGCCATCTTTGCGGCAAATGTATTTGAACGACTGGGCTTTGCCGTCATTCCGAACGGTAGTGAGTCCAGACATGACATCATTCAGGCAGTGACTTTTGAAAAGCCGGAAGGATTGATCGCTTTTTGCCAGGGGATCCAGGCAGCAGCACCGGTAGATTCCTATGTGACACCGGAGCCGTGGGATATGCCGGGCTATGACAGTCAGGTCATCATGGCGGCAGGTGCTTTTGTCCAGGGATCTTCCATCGAACTCAGCGCAGACGGACCGCTCCGCCCGCCATATACAGCCTTTTTTCAGGGCGGACTTACCTGGTATCACGGCAAACTCGGTATCATGATGGCACTGCAAAAACTTTATGATGCCAATCTTGTTAAGGGTATTTAATTATGCTAATATAAAATAATGTAGCCAAGAATGTTTTGACAAAGGCAACGGAGGAAGAACAAATGAGCAATTCATATGGAATTGATATGGGAACCAATAACCTTAAAATTTATAGCAGCAACAGCAGTGAGATCATCAATGTGAAAAATACCATCGCCATTGTAGACAAAGATCAGATGTATGCCTATGGCGATGATGCATATTCTATGTATGAGAAGGCACCGGAGACGATCGCTGTCTCATTTCCGATCGTATCTGGTGTGATCGCTGATTTTGATAATATGCAGACCATGTTATTTGAGGTCTTAGAAAAGAAAGCAAAGGCAAGGATCAAGGGATCGGACATCGTGGTTGCCGTTCCTACCGACATCACAGAGGTAGAAAAAAAGGCATTTTACGATATGTTTGCCCGTTCCAAGACCAAGCCACACAGTGTGCTTTTATGTGAAAAGCCACTGGCAGATGCCATTGGTATGGATCTGGATATCACAGAACCGACCGGTGTCATGGTCGTTGATTTTGGTGCCGATACGACAGAGATCTCTGTGATTTCCCTGGGCGGACTGGTACTGACAGAATTATTGCCATTTGGCGGCAATCATCTGGATGATGCCATCGTGACACACATGAAGCGCAAGTTTAATCTTTTGATCGGACGCAAGACAGCCTGTCAGTTAAAAGAGAATATCGGCAGTGCAATGCCTGGCAAAGAGGCTTCTATGACGGTAGTCGGACGTGATGTGGTAAGCGGTCTGCCGATCGAAATGGAAGTGCAGGCATCTACCGTTTATGACGGTATCAAGTCTGATCTGGAAAATCTTTGCAATTCCATCAAGATGATCTTGGAGAAGGTTCCGCCGGAACTCGCAAAAGATATCGTGTATTCCGGTATTTATCTGACCGGTGGCAGTGCAGCCATCGCAGATCTTTCCGATCTGTTCACAGAAGTGACAAACATTAAGGTTAATGTTAGTGAGCATGCAAAAGAGACAACGGCTCTGGGACTGGAAAAAGTTTTGACAGATGCCAAATACAAACGCTTTGGCTATAGTATGCGAACAAGAATTTTTAAATAAAGGTAGGATTTTATGAAGCGCAGAGGAAAATCTTCTTTTCCAAGTAAATATGTTTTATTGCTTTTGACTGTGATCTGTATCATGCTGCTCTTTGCCGGCTATGCGACCGGTTATGCTGGAGAACCGATACGGACCATCTGTAACTATGTCTTTGTGCCAATGCAAAAGGGCTTGGACTATGTGGGTGAATCTATCTCCATCAACAGTGATGATACCAAGACCAAGGAGCAGTTGATCGCAGAGAATGAGCAGTTACAGGAGCAGATAGACGAACTTTCCACACAACTGACCAATACCAGATTGCAGCAATCCGAACTGGATACTTTGCGGGAGTTATATGATCTGGATCAGACTTATGCAGACTACAAGACGACCGGGGCACACGTGATCGGCAAGGGAACCAGCAACTGGTTTAATACCTTTACGATCGACAAAGGCTCCAAGGATGGGATCAAGGTAGATATGAACGTCATCGCAGGAAGCGGACTGGTCGGCATCGTGACAGATGTGGGCAAGAATTATGCGGTAGTACGTGCTATTATCGACGACACCAGCAATGTCAGCGGTATGATCTTATCCAACAATGACAACTGTATCGTATCCGGTAATCTCAAGTCCATGACGGAATCCAACATGATCACTTTTTCTAATTTAGAAGACAGTGAGGATAAGGTTTCCACAGGAGATTCTGTTGTTACCAGCAACATCAGTGACAAGTATCTGCCAGGACTTTTGATCGGCTATGTGACAGATATCACAGAGGACAATAACAATCTGACCAAATCGGGCGAGATCACACCGGTGGTCGATTTTAAACATTTACAGGATGTGCTTGTGATCACGCAGTTAAAGGAGACAGGTAAGTAGTCATGGAGATCAAGGGTATCATAAAATATATTCTTGTGGTTCTTGCTATCGTCATTGTAGGATTTTTATTGCAGACGACCGTGTTCCCACACGTGGAACTGGCAGGTGTCACACCCAATATCATGGTCATCATCATCACTTCTTACGGATTGATGCGAGGACGCAAACAAGGGATGATCATAGGCTTTTGCAGTGGACTGATTTTGGATTTCTTTAGCGGTACGACTTTTGGATTATATGCGATCCTCTATCTTTATCTGGGATTTTTGTGTGGTCTGTTCAAAAAGCTCTTCTTTGGTGATGATATCAAATTACCGCTTGCCGTGATCGGTCTGAGTGACCTGATCTATGGGATTGCAGTCTTTGTCGTTCTGTTTTTATTCCGTGGAAGATACGACTTCCTCTTTTATCTGACCAACCTTATTTTACCGGAGGTCACTTATACGATTTTGGTTGCCATCCCGATTTATTATGTCATCTTAAAGATCAATCAGCGATTGGACAAAGATAATAAAAGGAGTTCTAGAAAACTTGTTTGAGCAAATAAAAGATTTTTTGACGAATCGAATATTTACGTCGCGTTTGCGTGTATTGACGGCTGTTATGGTTTTGCTTGCGGGCATACTGATCACCCGTCTTTTTGTCTTGCAGATCGTCCGCGGTGCCGATTATCAGGAAAATTATGACCTGACTGTAGAAAAGGATGAGACGATCGCAGCGACCCGTGGCAACATATACGACTGCAATGGCAAACTCCTTGCCTACAATGAACTTGCCTACGCCATTACCATTGAAGACAACGGCACTTATGAGAACAGAAAAGACCGCAATAAAAAGATGAACCAGGAGATTTCTGACATCATCACCCATATCGAGGCGAACGGTGACAGTATTGACAATAATTTTGGTATTACGCGGTCTTCTTCCGGTCAATATTCCTTTGTCAATGACAGCGGCACAGCATTACAGCGTTTCCGTGCGGATGTTTTTGGACATGCAAGCATTGATGATCTGGAATACAATGACAAACTGGGATTTGATGAAGCGGAAGCCACACCGGATCAGATCATGGACTATCTGATGGGAGAGGAACGCTACAACATTTCCGACAAATATGATGGAGAAATGCGCTATAAGATCTGTATCGTGCGTTACAATATCGGACAGAATTCTTATCAGAAATATATTGCTACGACCATAGCCAGCAATGTCAGTGATGAGTCTGTTGCCTATATCAAGGAAAACAGCAATGAACTGACCGGCGTAGACATCAAGGAAACTTCGATCCGTAAATATGTAGACAGCGAGTATTTTGCACATATCATCGGTTATACCGGTACCATTTCTACTGATGAATACAACGAAAAAAAGAAGGATGACGATTCCGTCGAACTGACAGATGTAGTTGGTAAATCCGGCATCGAACAGGTCATGAACGATTATCTGTCCGGTACCAAGGGCAAACAAAAACTTTATGTAGACAGTGTCGGTAATCTGATCCAGGTATCGGATTATGAGGAGCCGGAATCCGGGGATGATGTCTATCTGTCGATCGACAAGGATCTACAGGAGGCGACCTACCGCGCTCTGGAAAAAGAGATCGCAAGTATTGTCTATTCCAAGATCGCCAATATCAAGACCTATCATACGACAGGAGAAGAATCGGATATCATGATCCCGGTCTATGATGTCTATCATTCCTTTATCAATAACAACCTGATCGATACCTCAAAGTTTTCCGATGCGGATGCAACGGATACAGAGAGGTCAGTAAAGTCTGCTTATGATAAAAAGACAGCGGATGTATTCAGCCAGTTGCAAAGCCAGCTTAAGCCGACCACCGGTACGGTCTATAAGGATCTGTCCGAGGAATATCAGGATTATGCGACTTACATTGTGACCTATCTGAAAAAACAGGGCATTTTTGATAAAGATGCGATCGACGCCTCGGATGAGATGCAGACCAAATGGACCAGTGAGTCTTTGAGTGTCAACGAATACTTACTCTATGCGATCGAGCAGAACTGGATCGACATTACAAAATATGCAAAAGATACCAAGTATGTGGATACGGATGAATTGTACGGTCTTTTGATTGACTATGTCTTGGATCAGTTGCAGACCGATGCATCTTTTGAAAAACTGGTCTACAAATATGCTATTCAGCAGGATATGATATCCGGCAACCAGTTGTGTGCTCTTTTATATGAGCAGGGCGTTCTGCCGGAGGATGATACGACACACGATGCACTCTTGTCTGGTCGTATCTCTGCTTACAGTTTTGTCTTGGATAAGATCAAGAACCTTGAGATCACACCGGGGCAGTTGGGACTGGATCCTTGTTCCGGATCTGCTGTCGTCATTGATTCAAAGACCGGCGAGGTTCTGGCTTGTGTCTCTTATCCGGGCTATGACAACAACAAACTGGCAAATTCGGTGGATTCTACCTATTATGCTTATCTGACCAACAGTAAGTCGGAACCGCTTTATAACCATGCGACTCAGCAGAAGACGGCACCGGGTTCTACCTACAAGATCGTCAGTGCGACCGCCGGGCTTGCAGAAAATGTCATTACGACTTCAACCCAGATCCTGGATCAGGGTAAGTTTGAAAAAGTCAGCAATAAACCGGAATGTTGGATCTATCCGCGAAGTACACATGGTCTGATCAATGTGGCTGAGGCATTGCGTTTTTCCTGCAACTATTTCTTTTATGAAGTGGGGTATGATCTGGCTGGTGGCAACAGCAATAATTATAATGACAGTCAGGGTATTGAAAAACTTGCCAAATATGCATCTATGTATGGCTTGGATTCCAAGACGGGCGTAGAGATCGATGAGTCTACGCCGACACCGGCAACGGAATTCCCAGTCATGGCTGCCATTGGTCAGTCTGATAACAACTTTACGACGATCTCATTGGCACGTTATATCACGGCAGTTTCCAACCGCGGAACTGTCTACGATCTGACACTTTTAGACCATGTGGAGGATCCGGCGAGCGGAGAGACCGTTGCAACATACAGTCCAGCTGTGAAAAATCAGATCACGGCATTGACGGACAGTGAATGGTCGACCTTAAATTCCGGCCTTCGTATGGTCGTAGAAGACCTGTCGGCATTTAAGGGAACCAGCGTTGCGGCAGCCGGAAAAACAGGTACGGCGCAGGAGTCCCTGCTTCGACCAAACCACGCTCTTTTTGTAGGATATGCACCATATACAGATCCGGAGATCGCGGTTGCGACCCGTATCGCACATGGATATGGATCCAGCAATGCATCCGTTGTTGCGGCTGAGATCATGTCTTATTACTTCGGCGAAAAGACGCTGGAAAACATTGCGGAGAGTGGTGCCAACACAGAGACTACCACCAACAGTGTGACAGATTAAAAGGGAGGCGCTTATGGTTAAAAAAGATTCTGTAGTGATCAAGAGCAGTCCTTATGGACTGACACTGGTTTTGGATCGGGAGATTTCTTTTGAACAATTAGTGCGGGAGATCTGCAAAAAATTTGCCACATCGCGCAGTTTCTTTGGAACTGCCACACTTGTGCTTTCCATTGAGGGGCGTCCGGTCAGTGCTGAGGAAGCCGCGGTCATCGTGGAGGCGATCCAGTTAAATTCGGACATTACGATTTCTTTGATCGAGGAAGACAACGAATTAAAGAATATCGAAATGAAAGAAAAAATCGACAGATTCTACTATGAAAATATTTATGAGAATGCTAAAATTATTATGGGTAGTGTGACAAAGAAGGATGTCGTGACGTCAGACGGAAGCATTGTGATCCTTGGTGATGTCAAGTCAAAGGCGAGTGTTCAGGCCGCCGGCAATGTCATCGTTATGGGCAGTCTGGAAGGCAGTGTTTATGCCGGTTATCCTGAGGATGACAAATGCTATATCGCTGCCAATCAGATCAATGCCGCTCACATGCAGATCGGCAAGGTCGCAGGCGATGTCAAGGTGGCGAGTAAATGGTCTTTCCGCTCCAGAAAGAGTGAGAGCGAGCCATATGCGGTCGTTGTCTGGGAACAGGAACTTCTGGCGGAGCCACTTCGGAGTGGACTATTAAAACATTTATAAGGAGATTTGTTGTGGGCGATGTGTTTATGGTCGCTTCGGGCAAGGGTGGCGTTGGAAAGACGACACTGTGTGCCATGCTTGGAAGCCAATTCGCACGCATGGATAAGACCGTTGTCATGTTGGATACAGACTTCGGACTAAGGAACCTCGACTTATATTTTCATTTGGAAAATAAGATCATATATAATCTGGTGGATGTATTAAAGGGCGTTTGTTCCTATCGGCAGGCTCTTTTACCACTGGATTCCAATCGTACATTTTATATTATGCCGGGCAGCAGGAATTATGATTTTTCCTTACCGGAAGATGCCTTTTCCTGCCTGATCGAAAAATTAAAGGCGCAGTTTGATATTGTCTTGATCGATACGCCGGCGGGGATCACGCCGATACATCAGGCTATGTTTCCCTATGTAGATCAGGCACTTGTGGTCGTGACCATGAGCCAGGCCTCTCTGGCTGATGCCTTATCCTTTTGCCATGTTCTGCAAAAGCAAGGACTTCCAGCCCGTCTTATTTTTAATCAGATGGGACCTGATATGGCAAAAAGACGCAACCGCAGCAGGCTGCAGGAGATGGCAAGACATGCCTTTCATGCAGAGTATTTGGGCAGTCTGCCCGATATGCATAAGAAATGCGCTATGCCGTCAGATTTTCTGATCCGGGGCAAGGAGATCCTGCCGATCTGTCGGACCATCCTGATGCCGGCAAAAGAGACAGAATAGAAGAGAGTAGTTTATGTTTCGAACTTACAAATTAAAAAATCTGAATATAAAATTGATCATCGGGATTCTGGCACTCACAATCCTGGGGATCTTGATCATCGGCTCTGCTGATGCGGACTACCAGAACAAGCAGATCTTAGGTATGATCCTTGGTATTATCGTCATGGGGATCGTGGCACTGATTGATTATGATTTTGTCCTACAGTTCTCGCGGCTTTACTATGTTGCCGTGATCGGACTTTTGGCTCTGGTTCTTTTGGTAGGAGATAGTTCCAAGGGCGCGACCCGTTGGATCGATGTTGGTATCCGTTTCCAGCCTTCGGAACTTGGAAAGGTTCTGCTGATCCTTTTCTTTGCCTCTTATCTGATGCGTAATGAGGATGAGATCAATAATCCTAAGTTTATCATCCAGACAGCGATCTTAGCAGCCATTCCACTGGCACTGATCGTAAAAGAGCCGGATCTGTCGACGACTATCGTTACCTTTTTGATCATTGCATCCCTTATGTTTGTGACCGGACTTAGTTACAAGTTGGTCGGCATTGTACTGGGGATCACGATCCCTGCCATTGCCATTTTACTTCTTGTCATTGTAAACAAGGGAAGTTCCATTTTACAGGGCTACCAGAGCCTGCGTATCTTGGCTTGGCTCAAACCGGAGGAATATCCCGAGACGGCTTACCAGCAGCAGAATTCCATCATGGCGATCGGATCCGGTCAGTTTTTTGGCAAGGGACTTTACAATAACAGTGTAGATTCCGTCAAGAACGGTAATTATATATCAGAGCCCCACACCGACTTTATCTTTTCGGTTGCCGGTGAGGAAATGGGATTTCTGGGCTCGGTCTTGATCATTTTATTACTTCTTTTTATTGTTTATGAATGTATCCAGACGGCAAAGGTGGCAAAAGATCTTTCCGGTAAGTTGATCTGCTCTGGTATGGCAGCCCTGGTCGGTTTCCAGTCTTTTGTAAATATCTGCGTTGTTACGGGACTTTTTCCAAATACCGGATTACCACTGCCTTTTGTCAGTTATGGTCTGACATCCCTGGTGACCATGTATTTTGGTATGGGATTTGTATTAAATGTTGGATTACAAGCGAAAAAATATTAAATTAGGGGGATTTGCATTATGAACATCGGTTTAGTAGCACATGATTCAAAGAAAAAATTAATGCAGAACTTTTGTATTGCCTATCGTGGGATTTTATCCAAAAATGACCTGTATGCCACAGGCACGACCGGAAGATTGATCGAAGAGGTGACCAATCTTTCCGTACATAAATATCTGGCAGGACATCTGGGAGGAACCCAGCAGTTGGCTGCACAGATCGAGCACAACGAGATCGACCTTGTGATCTTTTTGCGCGATCCGCTCACTGCCAAATCCCATGAGCCGGATGTCAACACGATCGCACGCTGTTGTGATGCCAACAATATCCCATTGGCAACGAATCTTGCGACAGCGGAACTTCTAATCAAATCCTTAGATAGAGGAGATCTTGAGTGGCGTGAAATGTATCGATAAACTGCTTTCCCTATTGTTAGTCGCCTGTCTTGGATTGGGGCTTGTCTCCTGCGGGAGTGAGAGCACTGATCAGACATCATATGATCTGGAGACGACTTCCTATCAATACGGGATCACAAAGGTCAATAATATATCGGATGTATCTTTTTACGGTAGCAATCTGTGTGTGACCGATCAGGACAATTTCGGGATCGATCAGGTGGATTCCCAGGTTGCCGGAGCCGGAGGCGTCTTTAATCTGGCGACCGGTCAGTGTACCTACGGACAGAATTTATTTGGCAAAATGTATCCGGCAAGCACGACCAAGATACTGACCTGTCTGGTTGCGATCGAGCAGGCAGACTTAGATACGCAGGTGACGGTCAGTGCCCATGCAGCCGACCAGACAGCGGATTCTTCCGTAGCCAATCTGGCGGAAGGGGATGCCATGACACTAAAAGACCTATTATATGGTCTGATGCTCCGCAGCGGTAATGATGCCGCTATCGCCATAGCAGAGACGATCGGTGGCAGTGAAGAAGGCTTTGCAAAGTTAATGAACGAAAAGGCAGCCGCACTTGGGGCAACACATTCCCATTTTGTGACACCGCACGGCTTACATGAGGACGATCATTATACGACCGTTTATGATATGTATCTGATTTTTCAGGCAGCCGTACAGAATGAGACTTTTTTACAGATCATCAGTACGCCGTCCTATGATGTCTCTTATACCGGGGCAGACGGGCAGGCAAAGTCACAGACCTGGGTTTCGACCAATCGTTATCTAAATGGCAAGGAGAGCGCACCGGCAGGGTTTACCGTAGTTGGCGGCAAGACCGGTACGACCTACGAAGCCGGCTATTGTCTGGTTCTTTACTCTTATAACGACCAGAACCAGCCGATCATTTCCATTGTATATAATTCAGATTGTACGCTGAATTTATATTATCTCATGAATGAATTGTTATATACATTCGGAGAAGCACCATCGTAAAGCACAGATAAGGAGTGGACGCTATGGTAGAGATTATTGTTGGAGAAAAAGGAACGGGAAAGACAAAGCACATGTTGGAACGCGTCAATCAGGAGATCAAAACAGTGCAGGGGACACTTGTTTACATTGATAAGAGTCCCAAATATATGTACCAGTTGGATTCTCGTGTGCGCATGATCAATATGCCGGATTATCCGATCAATGATACGGATGAACTGATCGGATTTTTATGTGGTGTGATCTCGCAGAACAATAGCATTGAGAAGATCTTTATTGATAGTTTTCTCACACTGGCATACATTGACACCTCAGAAGGACTTCGTCTGGCGATCGACAAGTTATCCGTGATCAGCAAGACATTCCATGTGAATTTTGTCCTCAGCATTTCACAAAAAGAGGAAAAATTGCCGGAAGAATTAAATGCAAAGATTTGTTTATCACTTTAGATAAAGGTATCAAAAAAGGTGTTCGTTATATGAGAACACCTTTTTACATGATAAAAGTTTAATTGGATCGGATTCTGCCATAGGCACTGATCATGTATAGTCCGCTCAGACCGACAAGGGCATATATGATACGTGATAGCCATGACATATTGCCAAAGATAAAGGCCACGAGGTCAAATTGGAAGAAGCCGATCAGCCCCCAGTTGATTGCACCGATGATTACAAGAGTGAGTAATGTATAATCTAAACCTTTCATGATAACCTCCTTTTTAGATAGTATGGGACAGGTAAGGCGCGATTATACATGCCAAGGAGCAGTTTTTTGAAAAGAAATGATAATATTATAAAATTTCATAAGCAGATACAGATCAATATCGGACTGATCATTTTTGGTATTATCTTTATTTATGTACTTTTCCATATCTTCAGTTATATGACTTCGGATAATATCACGGTCTACGAGGTACAGGAGGGGACGATCGCACAGAATTACATCTATCAGGCGCTGGCAATCCGTCAGGAGCAGGTTGTCAACGCGGATAGTTCCGGAGATATTTTTTATTATGCATCCAATCTGGATCAGGTAGGAGTCAAATCCAATATTTACTCTATTGACACTTCGGGAGAGATCACCAAGCAGTTAAAGAGCCATGCCACGGATACGACAGCACTGACGGATAATGATATGAGCCGCCTACAAAAGCAGATCGGTGATTTTGTCTATGATTATGACAGCAATCAGTTCCAGAAGGTCTATTCCTTTAAGTCAGATCTTTCTTCCAATCTGCAACAGTATTATAGCAATAGTCTCATGTCAGAGATTGCACCGCAGATCGAACAGGCGACGCAGGAAGGAAAATTTTCCATTTATACGGCACCGACCTCCGGTGTGGTCGTCTACCAGACGGATGGCTATGAGGGGCTGACATTGGATCAGGTCACATCAGAATCTTTTGATACGGGCAATCTTTCCGTGACCAATCTAAAAACGCAGGAGAGTGTAGAAGCAGGGAAACCGGCATATAAACTCATCACCTCCGACGACTGGAATATGATCATGCCGATCGACGAAGACCTGGTCAAGATCATCCAGGACGAGAAGATGGAATATATCGAGATCCGTTTTGCCGCGGACAATGCGACGACCTGGGCGGCATGCAGCATCACGGAAAAGGCAGGCGATTACTATCTGGTGCTGAGTCTGGATGATAGCGTTGCCCGTTATGGGGATTCCCGTTTTATCCCGATCGAACTTTTGTTAAATGAGGAGTCGGGGCTCAAGATTCCAAACAGTGCTATCGTGGAAAAAGAATTTTTCACTGTTCCGAAGGCTTATTTCTTTATGGGAAATGATTCCGATTCTTCCGGTCTGATGGTGCGGGATAAGAAGGGCGATTCGCAGTTCGTAGCACCAACGATCTATTATGAGACGGACGATTATTACTATATTGATTCCGAGGATGTCAAAAAGGATACCGTTATTTTAAAACCGGATTCGCAGGAAACCTACACCATCGGTTCTGAGACAGCATCTTTACAGGGCGTGTATAATATCAATAAGGGCTATGCGGTATTTA
The DNA here is from genome assembly GCF_003473825.1 of Roseburia sp. AM16-25. Lineage (NCBI taxonomy): Bacteria > Bacillati > Bacillota > Clostridia > Lachnospirales > Lachnospiraceae > Roseburia > Roseburia sp. AM16-25. The sequence goes on along the minus strand of NZ_QUCW01000002.1, from coordinate 581,408 downwards.
AGCAGATCAATATCTTATATCAGAACGAGGATTATGCCATTATCAGTACCGGCACGACCTATGGACTTTCCCTGTACGACCACATTGTGTTGCAGGGAGATCTGGTAAAGGAAAATCAGATCATTCGTTGATCAATCCATACATTTATTTTGAGGAGGAAAGGCATGTTAAAAGAAAATCTAAGAGAAGTTGAAGGACGCGTTGAGGCAGCATGTAAAAGAGCCGGACGCGATGTGAGTGAGGTTACACTGATCGCTGTAAGCAAGACCAAACCGGTAGAAGACTTACAGGAGATCTATGATGCCGGCAAACGTGATTTTGGCGAAAATAAAGTACAGGAATTGTGTGCAAAGATGGAAGTTATGCCACAGGACATCAAGTGGCATATGATCGGTCATTTGCAGCGTAACAAGGTCAAATATATTGTTGGCAATGTTGCCCTGATCCATTCGGTTGACAGTTTCCGCTTGGCGGAAGAGATCAATATTCAGGCAAAGAAAAAGGGTATTGTCGTACCGATCCTGGTAGAGGTCAACATCGCAGAAGAAGAAAGCAAGTTTGGTGTTACCAGAGAAGATGCCATGGAATTAGTCAGACAGATCGCAACACTGGATGCGATCGAGATCAAGGGTCTCATGACAATAGCACCATATGTTGTAGAGGCCGAGGAAAATCGCCCTTATTTTCGCAAAATAAAGGAGTTATCTGTTGACATAGCAAAACAAAACATTGATAATGTATCTATGGATATTCTGTCTATGGGAATGACGGGTGACTTTGAAGTTGCGATCGAAGAGGGAGCGACCATGGTGCGCGTCGGGACAGGAATCTTTGGCAAAAGAAATTATCAAAACACCTAAAGGATATTAGTTAAGGAGAGATAAATCATGGCTTTTTTTGATCGTATGCTTGATGTGATGAAATTAGGCGAAGATGAAGACGATTACTACGACGATGATGAGATGTATGATGACGACGATTATGATGATTACGATGATGACGATGATCATTCTATCTTCCATCTGTTCGGCAAGAAAGACGATGACGAGGATGAGGAAGAAGATGAGCAGCCTCGTGTAGTCAAGGCAAAGCCGACACCAAGTGTCAAGGAGAAACCGGCAGCCAAGGCTTCGTCAAAGATCACACCAATGCGCTCTAGTAGAAAGGGTAATAGTACAAATATGGAAGTATGTGTTATAAAGCCGTCTTCATTTGAAGATGCAAGAGAGATATCCGAAACATTATTGGCAGATCGTACCGTGATCTTAAATATGGAAGGTCTGGATCTTGGACTTGCCCAGCGTATCATTGACTTTACCTCAGGATGCTGCTATGCGATCGATGGCAACCTGCAAAAGGTAAGCAATTATATCTTTATCATTACCCCGGCAGCCGTTGATATTTCGGGTGATCTGCAGGGAATCGTGGATGCCTTTGACTTTTCCGGCATTCAGACAGGATTTTAGATCATGAGTAAAAGTGACAATCCGGATGAGATCCTACATCGCTTTTTAGATCTCGCCAATCAGGCAGACCGAAAAGGGATCGTATTATTTAGTAATTTCCTCAATATGTATGAAATTAACCTTTTACATCAGAATGAGAACCTTTTTTATACCGGGTTCTCATTATATGGAGGTTATCAGGAAGCAGAGCGTCAGATGGTAGCATTCCAGCCTGATGCTCTTTATTATAATTGGGAATATCCGATTTCCTGCGTGCAGGTAGAGCCACTCAACCATCGTTTTTCCGAGGATCTGTCCCATAGGGATATATTAGGGGCTTTGATGCACTTGGGTATCGACCGGTCTTTGATCGGAGATATCCTTATAAAGGATAAGTCGGCTTATATTTTCTGTGTAGAGAAGATGGCTGATTTTATCGCAAAGGAACTATACAAGATCAAACATACCCAGGTCATGACCCAGCGCGTAAAGCCTGTGGATCTGCATATTGAGATGCAGTACCGTACAGAAGAGGGCTTTATTGCCTCCAATCGTCTGGATGCTTTTGTGGCACAGGCATGCAAATTGTCCCGGGCGCAGGCAGCACAATTTATCCTGAGAGAGAATGTCTTTATTAACGGCGCACTTGTGACGAATCATAATCAGGGTTTAGCAGAGGGGGATGTCGTTTCCCTGCGTGGTCATGGCAAGTTACGTTTCGAGGCATTTTTAAATACAACAAAAAAGGGCAGACTGCATATAAGGTATGCCTGGTATGTATAAAAAGGAGAGACAGATATGGCACGACAGGTTCAGGTAAATTATCAGGAGAAACCCTGCTATAAGATCATTTTAAACCATTCTTTTGACGGATTTTTGGATGCGTTAGAGCAGGAAGGCATTTCCAGAGATCGGAAAATATGCATTGTCACAGACACTAACGTGGCAAAACTATACTTAAATGAAGTGACAGAGATCTGCAAAAATGCATTTCCAGTCGTCGAATACTTTGTATTTGATGCTGGCGAATCCTCTAAAAACATGGCTACAGTAGAGAAATTATATGAATATTTAATAAAAAGCCGCTTTGATCGCAAGGATTTGCTTCTGGCTTTGGGCGGTGGTGTTGTCGGTGACCTGACCGGATTTGCAGCCGCTACCTATTTACGTGGTATTGATTTTATCCAGATGCCAACGACCCTGCTTTCGCAGGTTGACAGCAGTATCGGAGGTAAGACCGGTGTAGACTTTTTACAATATAAAAATATGGTCGGTGCCTTTTATATGCCGCGTATGGTCTATATCAACATCCATAGTCTTTTGTCTCTGCCAAACTTACAATTTGCTTCCGGGATGGGAGAGATCATCAAACATGGACTGATCCGGGATGCATCTTATTATCAGTGGCTCAAAGATCATCAGGCTGCCATTCAGGCGCATGATGAGGATGTTCTGGAAGAAATGGTCTACGGTTCTTGTCTGATCAAGAAGAATGTGGTTGAGACTGATCCAAAGGAACAGGGCATACGTGCCTATTTGAATTTTGGCCATACCATAGGACATGCCATTGAAAAGATGTCTGATTTTTCTTTGTATCATGGGCAATGCGTGGCAATCGGTATGCACAGTGGAGCATATCTGTCTTTCAAACGGGGACATATCACAAAAGACCAGTATGAGGATATTTTGGCGATGATTCAAGGCTTTGATCTGCCGGTCAGTGTATCCGACTATGATGCAGGGGAGATCCTTGCCAACACCAAGTCCGATAAAAAGATGGTGGGCGATAAGATCAAATTTATTGTATTGGAAAAAATCGGGCAGGCAGCTATCGACATGACCTTTAGTGATCAGGAATTATTAGAGGGCATTCAGGTTCTACTTACAGATGAATGAGGTAACAGGATGAAAAGATCACTTGCAAAAAAATATATTTTGGCACTCATCGGCTTTGCAATTTTGGTATTTCTTGATCAGTGGACCAAGCAGTTGGCAGTCAGTCATCTGATGGATCAGGGGAATATCATATTGATCCCCGGCATATTGCAGTTACATTATCTGGAAAATACGGGAGCAGCCTTTTCCATTATGGAGAATAAGACAATCTTCTTTTGCATCATTACGCCGATCTTATGTGCTCTGATGATCTGTCTTTTTATCAAATTGCCGGATAAAAAAGAATATGGCTCTCTGCGTCTGATCCTGGTCTTTTTATTAGCCGGAGCCATTGGCAATTTTATCGATCGGATCTCTTATCACTATGTGATTGACTTTATTTATTTTTCACTGATCAATTTTCCGGTCTTTAATGTAGCGGATATCTATGTGACCTGTGGGGTGATCTGCCTCTTCTTTTTGATCCTCTTTGTCTATTCGGACAAGGAGTTTGATGAGATCTCTGCGGCAGCACTTGGCAGGAAAAAGGAGCGCAAGTAGTTATGGCAGAGTATCATGTGACAGAGCAGGACCAGGGCATGCGCATCGATCAATTTTTATGTAAGTGTCAGCCGGATGTTTCCAGAAGTGCCATACAAAAATGGATCAAAGACGGCAATGTCCTCGTCCAAGGGAAAGCCTGCAAGGCAAATTATCGCATCAACAAGGGAGATACGATCGCTTTATTTGTACCGGAACCGGTAGAAGTATCCATCCAGCCACAGGATATCCCTTTGGATATCTTATATGAAGATAAAGACCTTCTGATCGTCAATAAGCCAAAGGGCATGGTCGTGCATCCGGCGCCGGGGCATCCCGATGGTACACTGGTTAATGCCATTATGTATCACTGTAAGGAGTCGCTGTCCGGCATCAATGGAGAGATCCGTCCGGGCATTGTCCACCGAATCGATCAGGATACGACCGGATCTCTGATCGTATGTAAGAATGATCAGGCGCATATCAAGATTGCGGAACAGATCAAGGTACATTCGATCAACCGTATTTATCGGGGAATCGTGATCGGTCATCCGGCAGAGGATGAGGGACTGGTACACGCACCGATCGGGCGCAATCCTAATGATCGAAAGAAAATGGCGATCAATGAGAAGAATGGTAAAGATGCCATTACACATTACCGCCTGCTCAAGCGTTTTAAAGATTATTCCTATATGGAATTTAAGTTAGAAACCGGTCGGACACATCAGATCCGTGTGCATATGGCGTCCATTGGACATCCTTTATTGGGAGACGTCCTATATGGTCCAAAGAAGTGTCCTTACAAATTACAGGGACAGACACTGCATGCCGCGGTCATTGGCTTTGTGCATCCGACCAGCGGGGAATATCTGGAGGTCGAGGCGCCATTACCGGATTATTTCAAATATTTACTGGAGATATTGCCGGAATAGAAGGCTAATCTAAAAAAGAATACAGATGTTTTAAAAGAAAACGGACACCGCTTGGTCTGTATGGAAATCCTACATGACAAGGCAATGTCCGTTTTATGCTTTTATATAATTCCTGGTACAGGAAAACGGGCAAAGCCCTGTAAATAAATATGCCATGCAAAAATCAGAAGAAGCGGAAGACACCAAATACAACGCCGAGGATCTGGCAATCCGGGACGATGATCGGATCCATGTTGTCGTTTTCCGGCTGCAGGCGTATGTGTCCGTCTTCTTTATAGAAAGTCTTTACCGTAGCAGAATCATCCACCAGGGCAGCGACCATATCACCGTTGGAAGCCGTATTCTGCTGCTTGACAATGATCACATCACCATCACAGATACCGGCATTGATCATGCTTTCGCCCTTGACACGGAGCATAAAGGTATCCTGATTTGGCATGTATTCTGCAGGGATCGGGAAATAATTCTCGATATTCTGAATGGCTAATAGCGGCTGACCTGCGGCAATAGAACCGATGATCGGAACGTTGACCATCTCACGCCGGGTCAGATTAAAACTGTCATCCACGATCTCGATCGCACGCGGCTTGGACGGGTCTCTGCGGATATAGCCGTTTTTCTCCAAGGATTCCAGATGAGAGTGGATAGAAGATGTAGACTTTAAATGTACTGCATCGCATAACTCTCTGACGGTAGGCGGATAGCCTCTATTTAAGATCTCCTGCTTGATGTATTCTAAGATTTCACGCTGCTTTGGTGTAATGCGTCCGTATTCCATAGAAAACTCCCTTCGTAAACAAATAGATAAATGATTTATTCAGATTATAGCATAGGAAAGTATAAAAAGCAAACATACATTCCGAAAATTTGTTCGAAAAACTTCTTGACAAACATCTGTTCGCGTTGTATTCTAATACCAGAACAAAGGTTCGTTCTGATACATTTTGAGAAAGAGGATGAGAGATATGACAAAGAGAATCCAGCAAAAGCAGTGTATTTTATTTTATTTGTTGATGGCAATCGCTATTATGGTTACCGTTATCTGTGCCTTTGCTATGACATCCAATGCCAAGCAAGACCACAATATGTACAAGTATTATACCAGCGTCCAGGTAGAGGATGGGGATTCCCTTTGGTCTATCGCCAAGGAGTACTCTGACGTAGACTCTTACGCATCTTATACCGATTATATTGATGAGGTGAAGCAGATCAACCATATCTCCGGGGATGACATTCATGCAGGAGAGTATCTGACGATACCTTATTATTCCGCACAAGTACAGTAGTTTGCTTGTCTTTTCCCACTATTACCAGTATAATATAGATTGTAGTTAAATTATATTTACCTACAGGATAGAGGGAGAAATTGAATTTATGTTACGATTTATTTTAGTAGTACTTGCAAATGTAAAGCGTGGACCATATCTGATTCCCAAGATGCGAAAGATGTTCCATCATCCGGAGCGTTATTCCGAGCAGGTACGTTATGCATTTGCACAGAAACTGATCAATTACATGAAATCTTCCGGCAAGATCAAGACGGAAGTCTATGGCACCGAGAATTTACCTTTAGAGGGCGGTTATGTGATGTATCCCAACCACCAGGGCAAGTATGATGCATTAGGGATTATATATGCTCACAAGCAGCCCTGTTCCTTTGTTATGGACAAGGCAAAGTCCAATTCTTTTTTGGTCAAGGAACTGGTCGATATGTTGGGTGCCAAGCGTCTGGAACTGGATAATGTCAGACAAAATCTTACCGTTATCAATGAGATCACAGAGGAAGTCAAGCAGGGCAAGAAATACATCCTGTTTTCAGAAGGTGGTTATGATAGGAATCGCAACAAGGTACAGCAATTTAAGCCGGGAAGTTTTAAATGTGCGGTTCGTTCCAAAACACCGATCGTACCGGTTGCATTGATCGATTCCTACAAACCTTTCAACAGTTTGGAATTTGGAACAGTTACGACCAAGGTTGTTTTTTTACCAGCCATCTATTATGACGAGTATAAAGATATGAAGACACCGGAAATTGCCAAACTGGTTCGCCAGCGCATCATTGCCCGCATGGCAGACTTTGCTGTGGATGCCGGCTGACAGGCATCGATCTGATCGGTATAAGGTAATACAACAATTATGATCCGATGAAGGGCAATCAAGTTTTCTTCGGATGTGTAAGAAACTGCTATGGTATCTATGATTAGGTGACATAGCAGTATTTGTTTGAAAATGTATCGTGCGGATAAATATCTGTTTTTCCGAAAGATGTTGTGCCAAAAGACAGAAGATGATATACTTATATAGAGAAACGCACCCAAAGACTTTTATGCATGCTATGCGTTTTCTTATGAGTTCCTAATGTTTTTATATATGGATGAGGATTTATTATGGGAAAAGATTCTGCTTATTACAAATCAAAAACAAGATCACAGAAAGTCAAACTGCGCGGTCTTATCGACCAGTTGCCGAGTTTGGCTGCAGATTATATCTACAGTAAAGAACTTACCACACAGCCCAGCACCTTGATATCTTATTGTTACGATCTGCTGACGTTTTTTCGCTTTTTACAGACGCATAATTCAACTTTAAAGGATCTTTCTTTGACAGAAATCCCTTTGTCCGTCCTGGATCACTTACAATCAGAAGATATTGTGGAATACCAACGTTATCTGGAGTTAAATTTAGATGGTGAAATGCATGAAAACGGTAAGAAAGCCATCGCACGGAAAATGTCGCCTTTGCGAGGTTTATTTCAGTATCATTATGAACGCAAGAATATTTCAGATAATCCGATGATACTGGTCAAATTGCCAAAGTTAAAAAAGGATAAAAACATTGTCCGCATGAACAATTATGAGGTGCAGGCACTTTTAAATGTCATTGAAAATAATGCCGGCGTGCCTATGACCGAAAGACAAAGAAAATATGCCGCCAAGACCCAGAAAAGAGATCTTGCTATCATGACCCTTATGCTTGGCACCGGCATCCGTGTTTCGGAATGTCGCGGCCTGGATTTAAACGATCTGGATTTTAATGTCAATTCTATGACCATTGTCCGCAAAGGTGGTGGGCAGGATGTCTTGTATTTTAGTGATGAAATCCATCAGGTCTTAGATGACTATATCTGTTCGGAACGCGCCCTGATCACGCCATATGAGGCGGATGCTCCTGCCCTCTTCTACTCTATCCAAGGACGGCGCATGAGCGTAGATTCCATCGAACGTCTGGTAAAGCGTTATGCACAGATGGCGGTGCCCAACAAAAAGATCACGCCGCACAAACTGCGCAGTACCTATGGCACAGCCCTTTACCGTGAGACAGGCGATATCCGTCTGGTAGCCGATGTTTTAGGGCATGAAAATATCAATACCACCATTGATTATTATGCTGCCATGGAGGATGAACACAAGCGTCAGGCAGCAAATGCCGTAAATTATAAACGCAAGGATCTATGATCGGATCCTTGCGTTTTCTTATACCTTACGACTTATCATTTTATAAATTATCCAGTTCTTCTGCGGAGAGAACACGTCCATCCTGCCAGATCTTTTCCAAATTATAGAAAAGCCGGTCATCCTGTGAAAACAGATGCACGATCACATCTTCGTAGTCCATCAGGATCCAGGTAGAAGAACGATTTCCTTCAACCTGCTTTGCGTGGATCCCATGCTCATACATTTCCTTGTCTACTTCATTTTGCATAGCAAGCAACTGGTTCTGACTTCCGCCACTGGCAACGATAAAGTAGTCAGCCATAACGGAAAGTCCCTTAATATCAATTACTTTGATGTCTTCTGCTTTCTTTTCGTCCAAAGCATGACATACCAATTTCACCATTTCCTTGATTTCCATAAATTTTGCTCCTTTTTTTATTTTTGCAAGTTTTTATAGTATTCATATGTTTCTAAAGTCATTGGATCCATATCGGATGGACTCTGACTTAAATATTGGACAGAATCCTCCAAGATCATAAAAAGTCCGGCATCGATATCTGCAAAAGATTTACGGCGTATCTCTTCCAAATGTGGCGCTTTGTCACGGTGCGGCTCTATATAATCCGCAATATAAATGATCTTATCCAGAAGATTCATATCCGGACAGCCGGTCGTATGCACAGCAATTGCATGCAGGACCTGTGGATCTGTAATATCATATTTCTTTTTTGCAAGGTAAGCACCGACTTTTCCGTGTAATAAATGCGGATGCCGGTTCTCGATATCTGTAACCGTAATTTTTTGCTTATGACAGATGTCTAATCGCTTTTCGTCGCTGAGACATTTAGCACAATCATGCAGTAAACCGGCAACCATGGCCTTTATCTGCGGATAGCCATGGACGGATGCCAGATTGCCTGCCGTATACATGACTCCCAAGGTATGTTCAAAACGTTCCGGTTTTAACTCCCTTTTGACCTTTTTTTGTAAAGTATCGATCAAAGAAAGCGGATAGTCTGCCTGATATAATTGATGCTCAGCAATATAAGAAAGCACCGCATCCGGTAGCATGGATAAAATCGTTTCCATTTCCCCTGCTTGCAGACATTTGCGGATATAGGAAGAAGAAATATCCATCACCTCTACCGGCATCTCAATAAATTCCGTCGAGAATTTCTGCCGATATGCCTCTATACGCTCGTTAAATGCCATTGGATGGGCTTTTTTGATAGCAGCCTTATCCAGTGGACGTTTGGCGACGACAATTTTACAGACGGCACAGATGCGCTCCGGATGCACCCATTGATCGAACATGGCAAAAGAATCTTCGCCAATGATAAAATAAAAATCTGCATTTTGACCATACTGCGCATGTAATTCTTCCAAGGTCTCCCAGGAATAACACGGTGTCTTTTTTTCTAATTCAATATCACAGAGCAAAAATGCCCGTTCAGACGCGATCGCAGAATTTACCATATTCTTACGGTGCCAGGCAGACACATGTTCTGCAACATCCTTGTGTGGCGGTGTTCCCGCCGGCAAAAACCAGACTTCATCCAGGGAAAGAAAATCTCTGGCACATCTTGCAATATTCAAATGTCCTTCGTGAATGGGATTGAAGGTCCCACCTAAAATTCCGATCTTTTTCACAGCAAGCAACCTTTTTTATTTTGGAAGTTCGATCTTTGGCTTTTTCGCCGCACGGTAAAGAACGATCTTTCTACCGATCACACGGACTACCTGGCTGTGGGTACGCTCTGCCATGGTCTCTGCAATGGCTCTTGGATCATCAAAACAATTCTTGAGCACGGATATCTTGATCAGTTCTCTTGCTTCTAAGGCTTCATCTACGGCAGTAATGATCTCCGGTGTCAGAGAAGATTTTCCAATCTGTAAAATCGGTGTCATTTTGCTTGCCAAACCTGATAAATAGGCTCTTTGTTTGTTATTCATCATTCTTTTGCTCCTTACTTATAATAATCGAACATCAGACCATACATGCGAACAGTATCGCCTTCCTCAATGCCAAGTTCCTCTAATTGCTTTAAAATGCCCTGCTCTTTCAAGAAACGCTGGAAGAAAAGGAAGCCCTTTTCGGAATCAATATTGGTATAGCCCAGCATCTTCTCGATACGAGGTCCCTCTACCACATATTCGCCTTCTTCGTTGACTTCAACGGTAAACGGTTCTTCGCTAAAGAAACGCAGCGCCGGATCAAATTCAGGTTCATAGACGGTCACTTCCTCCGGACAAGTCTTTAAGAGTTCCTGTACGTGATACAAAAGTTCCTTTACACCCTGCCCGCTGACGGCGGAAATGGAAAAGACTTCGATGCCCTTTGGTTCAAATTCCTTGCGGAGTTTTTCGATGATCTTCTCACTGCCTTCCATGCAGACATCCATCTTGTTGGCTGCGATCACCTGTGGCTTATCCAAGATTGCCGGATCATAGGCCTCTAATTCCTTATTGATCGCCTTGATGTCCTCAAGAGGATCCCTACCCTCAACAGAAGCACCGTCTACCATATGGATGATGACCTTGGTACGCTCAATGTGACGTAAGAATTCATGCCCCAGACCAATGCCTTCAGAGGCACCCTCGATCAATCCCGGGATATCCGCGATCACAAAGCCGTTGCCATCTAAATCTACCACACCAAGGTTTGGATTTAAGGTAGTAAAGTGGTAATTTGCGATCTTTGGCTTGGCATTTGTCACGCGGGAAAGGAAGGTGGATTTGCCGACATTTGGAAATCCGACCAGTCCGACATCAGCAATGACCTTCAACTCCAGCTGTACCTCGATCTCAATGGATTCGCCACCCGGCTGGGCATACTTTGGTGCCTGCATGGTGGAAGTCGCATAATGCTGGTTGCCGAGGCCGCCACGTCCGCCGGTCAAAATGATCTGGCGTTTGTTGTCGCCGGACATGTCTGCAATGACTTTGCCGGACTCTGCATCCTTGATCACGGTGCCTTCCGGTACTTTTAATATAAGATCAGCTCCATTTTTACCGTGGCAGTTCTTTTTACCGCCCTCTTCGCCTGCCTGTGCGGCAAATTTCCTGCGATGGCGATAGTCTGTCAAGGTATTTAAGCCCTCGTCAACTTCAAATATGATGTCGCCGCCCTTTCCGCCGTCACCGCCGTCCGGACCGCCATTTGGTACAAATTTCTCGCGACGGAAACTGACATGTCCGTCGCCGCCTTTTCCTGATTTGATTATAATTCGTGCACGATCTGCAAACATATGATTACACCTTTCAAAAAATACTTGGTATACATTACTTTGTTATATAGTAGTATCCGCTTTCTAAATACTATTATATAACAAAGTAGACTCGGCTAAACAATAGTCGAGTCTACCAAAATGTTCTTAGTTTTCGCTTGCTACTGGATAAACACTAGCCTGCTTCTTGTCGCGGCCCTTTCTTTCGAAACGAAGAATACCATCTGCTGTTGCAAATAATGTATCATCACCACCGATACCTACGTTAGTACCCGGATGAATCTTTGTTCCACGCTGTCTGTAAAGAATATTTCCAGCCTTAACGAACTGTCCGTCCGCTCTCTTTGCGCCTAATCTCTTAGACTCTGAATCACGTCCGTTCTTAGTAGAACCAACTCCCTTTTTGTGGGCGAAAAATTGAAGATTCAACTTTAACATGTCTACACCTCCTCAAATTTTAGTGTAAGATACGAATCACCGTATTGCTTATAAATCTCTGTTAAGCCTAAGACCAGAACATCCATAAGTAAGTTCGATTCCTTGGAAACGGCCTCCGTAAATCGGAAATCAATCAGATTATCGGTTTCCTCTTTTCCTAGAAAAAATCTTTTCTTTTTCGATGTCTTGGTATCGTCCTCTTTGCTATCCAAAGCATATGCATCCTCTGTGAATTGATCGATCCCATTGATGGTATTGATCACCAGCATGGATACTGCCGCGCAGACAATGTCTTTGCCGGCTTGTTCAAATCCTGCATGTCCACTGCAACGGATGCCCCGATACTGCTCCTGATCTTTGAAAATCGTTATCGAAATCATAACAATTCCTATCGATTATCCATTAATCTTATTGATCTGTACTTGTGTGAACGCCTGTCTATGACCGTTCTTATTGTGATAGCCAGTCTTTCTCTTGTACTTGTAAACGATTACCTTTTTACCTCTGCCTTCTTTAACGACAGAAGCTTCTACAGTTGCGCCTTCAACGGTCGGATTACCAATCTTTAATCCGTTATCGCTGATAGCCAGAACCTGATCAAATGTAACCTTTTCACCAGCTTCTACTCCAAGCTTTTCAATGGTAATGATATCGCCTTCAGATACTTTGTACTGCTTACCACCTGTTGCTATAATTGCGTACATATGGCACCTCCTATTATCATTACTCGCCAACTACGGTGTGCAAAATGCAACTTAAACCTCGTTGTGCGGCATACCTTGATATATTAGCATAGGAATCTGCTTTCGTCAATCGTTTGTCGGAAATTATGTCGATATTTTGTATTTTATTGCGTACAATATGAAAGTGCTTGCTGCAAGGACTGATATTTCTTGGCGCGTGTGATCTCCATAAGATCTAAGCGGGTAAAATCCACAACATTCGCCTTGACATAATCCTCTTTTAAGAGGGATTTCATATAAGTAGTCAGTGCGTCTTTTTGCTCCTTATTTTTCAAATTGATAAAATCGACCACAATGATGCCGCTGATATTGCGCAGACGCACTTGTCTGGCGATCTCCTTGGCAGCTTCCATATTGTTGGAGAGGTAATAATCATCCTTCTTTTTCTTTTTGGTATTGTTGCCACTGTTGACATCAATGACCGTCAGTGCCTCCGTCGGCTCAATGACAAGGTAGCCACCGGAAGAAAGATAGACCTTTTGGGCAAGCGCCTGGGTCAGCATCTGCTCTATGCCGTAAAGCTGTTTGAGGGAATAGGCAGGATCTGCATACAGGCGTACCGGTATGCCCTCGGTATCAGTTTCTTTTAACCGTTCATACCAGACAGGATCATCGGTTACGATCTCTGTCAGACCTTCTCTTTGAAAACGATCTATATGCTCAAAAAAAGGATGCCTTTGTCCCGGCACCGAAAGAAGTGATCCAGCGACAAGGTGCTTCGCTCTTGAAAGCAGGTCACTCACGCTATCCTGCAGCATCCGGTATTCGGCATATAAGAGATCCTCGTCACATTCCATCGCATTGGTTCGCACAACGATCCCCAAATTTTCGTCTGCAACCCGGTCCAGAAAACCACTCTGGATCTGTTTTCGCCTTTCCCCAGAGATCTTCTTGGAGATCCCATGTAAGCGGTTGCCTGTCGTGAGCAAGAGATGCGCGGAAGAAAAGGAAAGGTTGGTCGAAACGCAGATTTCCTTGGATTTGATTGCATCACGGATGACCTGTACGAGCAATTCATCCCCCTCCACTAAGGCATCCTTCTTTCCGTTCTTTCCGGTAAAGATGATATTTTCCATAGCGGTATCTTCCATAGGATAAAAGAAGGTTAGGTCATCTGCCTTCAAAAAGGCGGCATGTATCTGGGGCATCACTCGATCGACCCTTGCAACATAAATATTGCCGATCAAGGATGGTGAACTTGTATCATATGGATGGATCTCGATGGGATGATCGTGCGCGTCCAGATAGAGCAAAAGTTCCATCTGCTTTTGCCCGCTTGTCCATTCTGTAATAAAGCAACGATTATTCTTTGTCATGACCGATCTCTCCCAAAGATACAAAGTCCGGAGCCTGACCGGTCAGCATATCCTCTCTATGGATAAAGAAGTCATATTTGCCTAAGTCGGTCTTTCCCATGCTTCTAAAAAAGTGATCCAGCACCAGTTCCGGCTTGATATTATCCGTACTGCCGGTGGAGACTAAAAGCGAAAAGATAATACCGCTGTCTCCGCAGGAATTGCAGACCTCAGAGATGGTAAAGTCATAGATCAAAGGTTTCAGATCCAATTCGCGCTCTCCCTTTTTGGTCTTTTTGATGATGGGAATGGTCCCTGCATCATCAAAAAAGGCTTTTTTGGCAGCCTGCAACTCTGTAATCGTATAAGGAAACTTCTCCGGGTGCTTATAGGATAAAATATAAGAGGCGGCGTTCACGGAGGACATGGCATTTTTCGTATTGTCCGGCAAATAGCGGAAAGACGTCACTTCCATGCCGTCTACCATAGCAGCCTGCAAACGCTGCAAGGCTTCCTGGCTTGGCACAAACTCTTTTAATTCAATATCCATATATTCGCCCGAACTGCTCAGACCAACGCCCAGCGGAGCCGCAAAAGACATGATCTGATGCGGGTTAAAACCTTCGGAATACTTGATCGGCAGTCCGCTTCTGCGGATGGCTTTCTGGAAATAGCGCATGATGTCCAGATGACCGATATAGACCATACTGCCGCTCTTGCTAAATTTAATTCTTACCTTCAAAACAAATGCCTCCTCCAAATGATGCTGCACCGCAACCGGAGCATTGCATTTTACAGTTTGGTGTTACCACCTGATCGATGGTCGCACGCTTCCATTCGCGTACAAAAAATTCCTTGCGCACACCAACATCAATAAAATCCCATGGCAGAACTTCATCCAAAGGACGCTGGCGATAGACATAAAAATCAAGAGAGATACCGTTTCGCTCCAAGATCTCATGCCATTTATCGACATCAAAATAATCCGACCAGGCATCAAACATACAGCCTTCTTCATAGGCTTCGTAAATGGCTTTGGCAAGTCTGCGGTCGCCTCTGGCAAAAAGTCCCTCTAATACCGTCACATCCGCTTCATGCCAGTTATAACGCAGGCTTTTGTGGTTCAACTGCTCCTTCATCGTATCGTTGACAATTTTGGCGCGGCGGAGATATTCGCCTTTTTCATACATAGGTGCCCATTGAAATGGGGTAAAAGGCTTTGGTACAAAAAAGGAAGTGCTCATCGTGATCTGGCACTTGCCGTTGCGCTTGTCCTTTGGGATCTCATAATAGCGAACCGCAATTTCATTGGCGAGTTCCGGGATGGCACGCATATCTTCTTCGGTCTCGGTCGGAAGGCCAAGCATAAAGTAAAGTTTTACCTTCTGCCAGCCGCCCTCAAATGCCATACCGGCACCGTTTAAAATGTCATCCTTGGTCAGTCCCTTATTGATGACATTGCGGAGCCGTTGGGAACCGGCTTCCGGGGCAAAGGTCAGACTGCTCTTTCTGACATCCTGTACCTTGCTCATGACATCCAAAGAAAAGGCGTCGATACGCAGGGATGGCAGGGAGATATTGACACCATCTCCACAGCAGTCGTCGATCAGGAAATTGATCAGTTCCGGCAACTGGGTATAATCACTGGAACTCAAGGAACTCAAAGAGATCTCCTCGTGTCCGGTCGAGTCTAACATTTCCTTGGCATAGGTCTTTAAAAGATCCAGACTCTTTTCACGGTTGGGACGATAGACCATACCTGCCTGACAGAAACGACAACCACGGATGCAGCCACGCTGGATCTCTAAGACCACGCGGTCCTGTGTGGCACGCACAAACGGAACCAAAGGCTTGGTCGGATAGGCGCCCTCATCCATATTAACCAGTACCTGACGCTTTACCTTTTCCGGGACATCCGCAAAACGCGGTGTCATGGCTGCGATCGTTCCGTCTTCCTGATAAGTCACTTCATACAAAGATGGCACATAGATGCCCGGGATCTGAGCAGCCTTGCGAAGAAATTCCGCTCTGGTGTAGTTTCCGACATGCTTCATATCTTTATATAGACTCAAGAGCGCATCATAAGAGATCTCGCCCTCACCGATATAGCACAGATCACAAAAGTCAGCAATCGGCTCCGGATTGTAGGTACAAGGTCCTCCGCATAAAATGATCGGATCCTGATCCGAACGGTCTTTCTGCCACAAAGGGATCTGGGCAAGGTCTAAGATCTGCAGGATATTGGTATAGCACATCTCGTACTGCAAGGTGATGCCAACAAAGTCAAAATCCTTGATGGGATCTTGTGTTTCTAACGCAAAAAGAGGGATATCCTCCTCTTTCATGATCTTATGCAGATCCGGCCAGGGAGAATATACTCTCTCACAGTAAACATCATCTCTTCTGTTAAACATTTCATAAAGGATCTGGATGCCAAGATGAGACATACCGATCTCATAGACATCCGGGAAACACATGGCAAAACGGATATCGACCTTGGAGGGATCCTTCTTTACCATGTTCAGTTCATTGCCGATGTATCTTGCAGGCTTATCGAGTTGCATTAAGATATCATCTGACAGTGCTAATTTATTCATATATTGTATAATTCCTCTCGCTTTTATCTCTGGGAAAGTTCGCGTGTAATGTCTTCCCAAGTCAGTCCTTTTTCCACCATCAAGACCATCATGTGATAGAGGAAATCAGACATTTCATACTTGACTTCTTCGTTGTCCGGGTTCTTGGCAGCGATCACGATCTCCGTCGCTTCCTCTCCGACTTTCTTTAAAATCTTGTCGATACCTTTATCGAACAGATAATTGGTATAGGAACCTTCCTTTGGATGCTCCCTGCGGTCAGCAATCACCTGGTAAACGGACTCAAAGACCTTGAGTGGATTGCGTTCTGTGTACTCTTTTTTGATGATCTCATTGAAAAAGCAGCTTGGTGCGCCGGTGTGACAGGCAATACCGCCCACCTGGGATACCTTGGCTAAAATAGTATCATAATCGCAGTCAGCGGTTAACGACTTGACATATTGGGTGTGTCCGCTTGTCAAACCCTTGATCCAGAGTTCCTGTCTGCTTCTGCTGTAATAGGTCATCTTGCCGATACGGATCGTCGTGTTAAAGGCTTCCTCATTCATATAGGCAAGCATGAGAACCTCGCCGGTCTGATAATCCTGCGCAATCACAGGCACCAGTCCGTCTGCATTTACTTTCAGATCGCTCCAGGCAAGTTTTGGCTCAAAATTGTCCATCTTGATGCCGGCATCGGAAAGTTCACATTTGACCTGCATGATATCGGTCTGGGTATCGTTGATAAAGGAACCACAGATACCACGGATCTTGTCAGACTTTAAAAGGTCGATCACATCTTTAAAGTTGTAAGAATCTACATCAACAATGTAAGGTACATTGGTAATGCTCTCAATGCTGTTTAAAAGTGTGCGATCATAGATCACAAGTTCATGGACATGGTCTTCCAGGACATCCTTGGTCTTAAAGAGAAAGTCCACATTTGTCAGGGATACCAGCATTTTCTCCGCTCCAAAACGGGCACTGGCTTCCTTTAAGATCTCGATCGCGGATGGCTTGGAGCCGTTTAAAATGACTTCCACACAGCCGGCATAAAGAAATTTCTTAACATCTTCCAGTCGCTTAATGTTGCCGCCGCCACAGGTCTTGATCTCGATATTACGGTTGATCTCACGGATGGCTAAAATGTTTTTCTCATGTTCTTCATCTTCCGAAGAAAGATCATAACAAATGATCTTGTCAATACCACTGTCGTTGTAGAGGCGTGCCAATTCTAAGACATCCTGCTTTTCGTCGGTATGCTTTGGATCACGCACTGCCATCCCATCTTTTAAATAGATTGTTGCTACGATATTTTTGTGTTCCATCTTAGTATGTTCACTTTCTATTGATTTTAAGCCAGACTTCCCTTGGTGGAAAGAATGTCTGCGATTCTCGGATCCTTGGTCGTTGCCGCATCCAGAGCCTTTGCAAAAGCCTTGAACATGGCTTCCGCCATATGATGATTGTTGCCGGATTTTAATACCTGTATATGCAGGTTCATGCCTGCACTATAGGAAATGGCATAGAAAAATTCGCGGATCATCTCCGTATCCATATAGCCGATCCGATCGGTGGTAAATTCTGCATCAAAAGACAGATAAGGTCTGCCGGACAAGTCTATGGCACAAAGCACTAAAGTCTCATCCATAGGTAAGATACAGGAGCCATAGCGACAGATTCCCTTTTTATCGCCCAGCGCCTGCTTGATAGCCTCCCCCAGAACAATGCCACAGTCTTCGATCGTATGGTGGCAGTCCACGATCAGGTCTCCCTTGATCTTTACATCCAGATCAAAAAGTCCGTGTCTGGCAAAGCCCTCCAACATATGGTCGAAAAAGCCGATATCCGTGGAGATCATCGATTTGCCACTGCCGTCGATCGTAAATGTCAGATCGATATCTGTTTCCTTTGTTGTGCGCACACAGTGGGCGCGTCTTACATCACTCACCCTTTATCCCTACTTTCTACTTAATCTTAAACATCTTCAAATCTTACTTTAATCGAATTTGCATGCGCCGTCAACTGCTCACACTCTGCAAACTGCACAATGTCACGGTAGACATCTTCCAGCGCCTCTCTGGAATAAGAAATGATGCTGGATTTCTTGATAAAATCATCAACACTGAGGGCAGAGAAGAATTTGGCGGTTCCATTGGTAGGAAGTACATGGTTTGGACCTGCAAAGTAGTCGCCAAGCGGTTCACTGCTGTATTCGCCAAGGAAGATAGCACCTGCATTTTTTACCCTTGTCATGGTATCAAACGGATTCTTGGTCACGATCTCCAAATGCTCGGATGCGATCTCATTTACCGTATCAATGGCAGTCTCCATATCCGGTGCGATCAGGATATAACCGTAGTTTTCCAAAGATTTTTCAATGATCGCCTTGCGGGATAATCTTGCCACAAAATAATCGATCTCCTTGGAAACCTGATCTGCCAGAGCACGGCTGGTCGTGATCAGGATAGCAGATGCCATTTCATCATGTTCTGCCTGTGACAAAAGGTCTGCCGCTACATATTCTGGATTTGCAGTCTCATCGGCTAAAACCAGGATTTCACTCGGACCGGCGATAGAGTCGATGCTGACATGACCGAACACTGCCTTTTTTGCCAATGCCACATAAATATTGCCGGGACCAACGATCTTGTCTACTTTCGGAATGGATTCCGTACCAAAAGCAAGGGCTGCGATCGCCTGGGCGCCACCAACTTTATAAATAGTATCAACACCGGCTTCTTTGGCAGCCACTAAGGTAGAGGCAGCAATCTTGCCATCAGCCCCAGGTGGTGTTGTCATATAAATATGAGGAACGCCCGCTACTTTTGCCGGAACGACATTCATCAGAACGGAAGACGGATAAACAGCCTTTCCGCCAGGAACATAAACGCCCACCTTATCCAAAGGAGTGACTTTCTGACCTAAGATCGTGCCGTTTTCGCCACTGGTGAACCAGGAGTTCTGCAACTGCTTGCTGTGAAAAGCGCGAATATTGACCAAAGACTTGCGGATCACATCCAAAAGTTCTGGTGCAACTGTCGCATATGCCTCATTGATCTCCTCATCGGTCACAACGATATTGTCTGCATTGATCTCGGCACGGTCAAACTGCTTGGTGTAGGAAAAAACCGCCGCA
Source organism: Roseburia sp. AM16-25 (assembly GCF_003473825.1). Taxonomy (NCBI): domain Bacteria; kingdom Bacillati; phylum Bacillota; class Clostridia; order Lachnospirales; family Lachnospiraceae; genus Roseburia; species Roseburia sp. AM16-25. The sequence goes on along the minus strand of NZ_QUCW01000002.1, from coordinate 561,764 downwards.
TCGCGATTCTTTCGCACTTCCTCGATGATGGCAGCCACGCGTGCTTCGTATTCGCCATAACTGTTGGGACTTCTCTTTAAGAGAGATTCCAAAATATTGCTTGTTGTTTCTTTATTTAAGTCTAAGATCCTCATATCCCATACCTACCCTTCGATTGATAATGCCTGTTTTAACTCACCGATCAATTTGGTGATGCGTTCATATTCCATTTTCATGCTGACCTGGTTGACGACCATCCGCGCGGACAAAGGACAAACTTCCTCTAAGACTTCCAGTCCGTTTTCCCGCAGGGTCGAGCCAGTTTCTACGATATCTACGATCACTTCGGACAGTCCCACGATCGGTGCCAGTTCGATCGAACCGTTTAACTTGATGATCTCAACCGTCTGATGTTTTTCGTTATAAAAATAATTCTTAGCGATCCTCGGATATTTGGTAGCAACGCGGATCAATTCCTGGTGCTGCAGGAGTTCCTTGGATTCCTTTGGTCCGCAGACGCACATGCGGCATTTACCAAAGCCAAGATCTAAAACCTCATAAATATTTCGGGCTTCCTCTAAGATCGTATCCTCTCCAACAATACCGATGTCAGCCGCGCCGTATTCGACATAGGTCGGCACATCCGGTCCTTTTGCCAGGAAAAAGCGGAGTTTTAAATCTTCATTGACAAAGATGAGTTTTCTGGTGCCCGGATCTTTCATCTCCTCACAGGTAATGCCGATCTTTTCAAAAGTGGCAAGCGTCTGCTTTGCCAAACGTCCCTTTCCCAGGGCAAAAGTCAGATATCTTTGTTCTTCCATCTTATTCGTCCTCCAATACAATGATCTTTTGTCCCTGATACCGCTGGCGGTAATCCGCTATGCTGTGGCTGTCCAGATTCATCAGATGCAGGCGGACAATCTTGCCTGCATTTCGCAGTTCCTCTGCAGTCGTGGCAGCGATCTTTCTCTGCTGCGGTGTGTATAGGATGATCTCTGCTTCCTGTCCTGCCGAAATGGCGATCTTTTGCCGCTCCAATGCCAGTAAAAGTTGGTCTACCATAAGGGCAAAGCCGATCGCCGGAGCCTCTTTTCCAAAGTAGGACAAAAGCCCGTCATAGCGTCCACCCTTTACGATCGGTTCGCCGCTTCCGAAGGTATAGCCGCTAAATAGGATACCGGTATAATAACTGTAAGAACTGATCAATCCCAGTTCAAAGGAAACATATTTTGTCACATCATACACTTCAAGAAGTTCATAAAGTTCCTGAAGATAAGAAAGGGCATCCGCTACACCCGGGAAACGAAGGGCGATTTCATTCATCCCTGCCCATTCTTTTGGACTGGCATACATCTTTCCCAACATGGAAAAGAGGCTGCGCAGATCATCTGTTACCTGATGACGCTCCAAGAATTCATCCACGCCGAAGAAGTTTTTATTTAAGATCAGGTCGCGTAAGGTTTCTTCTGCCTCTGCATCAAAATCTGCTGCTTTCATGAGTTGACGGAAAAGATCTGCATGACCGATACTGATCTGGAACTGTTCTAAGCCGGCAGCCTTTAAGTTATTGACGACAAGGGCTATGATCTCGCCGTCAGCATCGACTGAATTTTCTCCGATGAACTCGACACCCAACTGGGTGCTTTCCTTGAGCCTGCCCTGATAACTGTTGTTATTGATAAAGACATTACCCTCATAGCAAAGGCGCACCGGCTCGGTCTCGATCGGAAAATACTTGGATGCTGCCCTTGCGATGGACGGGGTCATATCCGGACGCAGGACCAAGGTATTGCCCTCACGATCAAAAAATTTATAGAGATCTTTTGACGGCGTAGTACCCACTTCTTGTCCGAAGATATCAAAGAACTCAAAAGTCGGTGTCTCAATGAAACGATAGCCGTAAGATTGTATGACCTGTCGCATCCGGTCTAAGATATAATGCTTTTTCTCACATTCATCATTATAAATATCGCGAACACCTTCCGGGGTATGTAATCTCTTATTTTGCATAGTTTATGGCTCCTTTAAACTTTATCATGGTGCAGTGGTAAACAACTAAACTATCCATATTATAGGAAAAGACAGAACAACTGTCAAGCATCTCGCATAGATAAATCTTTTTGCAAAGGATCCAGATAAGGAACAAAGATACCGGGCTTTGCATGAAAGAAGAAATCGGGATCCAGTTCTTCGTAGCGGAAACTCTTGCGACCACCCTCCTGCCCGCGCTTCCAATAGCGCATGACTTCTTCTAAGCGCAGATAATAAAATTCGTCGCGCTGGGTAAAGTAGAGCAGAAAAAAAGCCATGCCCTGCTGCTTTTCAAAAGTCTGCATAAAGTTGATCTGGTGGTCATGGATGTTCTGCAAGGGAAAAAGGTCGCTGTGACATTCCTTGGCGTCAAAGCAGACAGGAATCCCCTGTACTACCCCGATATAATCGACGGTACTTTTTTTGTCAAAATATGCCAAAGTAATGTGTCTGGTATCCTTATCAATGTTGATCGGCGTGATGGGTGTCGGTACTTTTTGAATCAGACAAAGATTACTATTCTCGTAAATATCATTTGTGCGGTTGATCAAGTCCTCAAAGGTCGATCCACGCAATCCTCTGGAATGCCATGTTGCCATAATTATCCTCTCATGATCTGTGAAAAAATTTCCGGTTCGTCTGCAATAAAGGTACGTCCATCCGGCAAGGTGATGGAATAAGCATGGAGCAGTTGGGATCTGACAGAAAAGTCCTGACGGAGTTTTTTGTTCCAGACCATATCTCCATACTTTGGATCTCCGGCGATCGGGTGTCCGATAGATGCCAGGTGTGCCCGGATCTGGTGACTGCGCCCTGTAATCAGATGCACTTCCAAAAGCGTGGCATCCGGTCCTACGACAAGCGGACGATAGGCTGTCTCGATCGGCTTGGCATCTTGTGTTTCATCGGAAAATATCTGCACCTGATTGGATCGTTCGTCTTTTAGCAGATAGCCTTTTAAATGCATCTCTTCTTCTACTTTGCCGCGAACGATACAATGGTAGATCTTTTTGGCACTGCGATCCCGCAGAATATCCGATAAGAACTGCTGCCCTGCTAAGGTCTTTCCGGCAAGCACGATCCCGGAGGTGTTGCGGTCCAGCCGGTTGGCAACCGACGGGTGAAAGACGGCATAAGTCTCCTCTGATAAGAGCCCTTCATGGATCAGATAAGAAAGGATGCTCTCGTTTAAAGAAATATCCGACTCGCTTGCCTTCTGTGACAGCATTCCACTCGGCTTATTGACGATCAGCATAAGGTCATCCTCATAGACCACTTGAAGCTCATGAGGTACTTGAAGTAGTTTCTGATATTCTGAAGAAACCGCCTCCTGCCCCCGCATCTTGGAAAAGGTCTCATCGGAGAAAAACACCTGGATCATATCGCCTGCCTGTAAGATCTCGGATCCGTCCGCCTTTTTCTTGTTGAGGGTAATGTTCTTTTTGCGCAGCATCTTATATAAAAATCCGCCACTGGCAGCCTTAAAGTATTTCTTTAAGAACTTATCAAAACGTTGTTTTTCCTGACCGGAAGTAATCTGAATTTCTGTCATAAGACCTATCGTTTTCCTTTCCTGTTTGCGCGTGGTCGCTGCGTGGCTTTTTTACTATGCTGCCGCTTATCTTTGGATTGATATTTACTATCCTGCTTTTTCTTACGGCTCTGCCCTTGCCTTTCTTCCGCTAATTTGCGCGGGCGGATCAGACAGTGCTTATCAAAACCGATCAGATCTTCCCGATGTTCTTTCTTAAGTGCTTCATAGACCAGATCATAATTCTTTGGATTTCGGTACTGGATGAGGGCACGCTGCATGGCTTTTTCATGCGGATTGTGCGCCACATAGACCGGTTCCATGGTCGCCGGATCCAGCCCCGTATAGTACATACAGGTCGATATGGTCGACGGTGTCGGGTAAAAATCCTGTACCTGTTCCGGCATATAACCAAGATCCCGCAGATATTCTGCCAAAGCAATGGCATCCTTTAAGGTAGATCCCGGATGCGACGACATCAGATATGGCACCAGGTATTGCTTCTTTCCGATCTTTTCATTGATCTTGCGGTATTTATCCTTAAAGCGATCATAGACGGCTACCGGCGGCTTTCCCATATATTTTAAGACATTGTCACTGATATGCTCCGGTGCCACTTTTAACTGGCCGCTGACATGATATTGGCACAATTCCCGGAAAAAGGAATCATCCGGATCTTCCAGCAAATAATCAAAACGGATACCGGATCGCACAAAGACCTTTTTTACGCCCGGCAAAGCACGCAGTTTGCGGAGCAGTTTTAAATAATCCTTGTGGTCGACCGTCAGGTTTTTGCAAGGCTTTGGAAAAAGACACTGGCGGTTCATGCAGACACCCTTGGTCAGTTGCTTTTGGCAGGATGGGTGCCGGAAATTGGCGGTCGGGCCTCCAACATCATGAATATAGCCCTTGAAATCCTTATCCTTTATCATACACTCTGCCTCTGCAAGAATGGAAGCATGACTGCGCGTTTGCACAATGCGTCCCTGATGGAAAGTCAGGGCACAGAAATTACAGCCGCCAAAACAGCCGCGGTTACTGATCAGGCTGAACTTGACCTCGGAAATAGCCGGGATCCCGCCATCTTTTTCATAGATCGGGTGATAGGTGCGCATATAAGGCAAGGCATAAACATCATCCATTTCCTGCATGGAAAGCGGCTTTTGCGGTGGATTTTGCACCACATAGACACCGTGCGGATAGGCTTCTGCCATCTTTTTGGCACTAAAGGCATCTGTATTCTGATACTGGGTATAAAAACTCTTGGCATATGCCTCTTTATTGGTCGAAATCTCCTCATAAGACGGCAAAAGGATGGCATCTTCGATAAAGGAAGGGTCTTGTGTCCGAAAGACTGTCCCGCGGATATAGGTGATATCCTTAACGTCGATGCCGGCGGCAAGTGCCTCTGCGATCTCAATGATCGAACGCTCGCCCATACCATAGGAGATCAAGTCTGCACCGGAATCCATCAGAATGGACCGTTTGACCTTATTTGACCAGTAGTCATAATGTGCCAGACGGCGCAGACTGCCTTCGATCCCACCTATGATGATCGGTGTGCGCTTGTAAGTCCGGCGGATCAGGTTGCAATATACGATGGATGCATAATCCGGACGTTTTCCCATGACACCGCCCGGAGAAAAGGCATCAGTCTGTCGTCTCTTTTTGGATACCGAATAATGGTTGACCATAGAGTCCATATTGCCACCGGAAACCAAAAAGCCAAGACGCGGTTCTCCCAGAACAGAAATAGACGCATCGTCTTTCCAGTCCGGCTGGGCAATGATCCCCACGCTATAGCCATAGGATTCCAAGAGACGTGTGATAATGGCATGCCCAAAGGAAGGATGATCCACATAGGCATCCCCACATACATAGACAAAATCCAACCGGTCTATGCCGCGTCTTTTCATATCTTCTTTTGAAATCGGTAAAAAATCATGTATTGCTTCCATACTAACGTCCTGTTCTAGTCGATCTGCCTGTAATCTGTAATGTAATAGTCTGCCAGGGTCTTCTTCTCTGCCGTGATGTCCTTGGAATAGTCATCATAGACCGCGCAGATCTTCATCCCGGCATTTTTTGCCGCCATGATGCCCGGACAGATGTCTTCAAATACCAGACAGTCATTGGGCTGCACGCCTAAATGCTCTGCCACTTTTAAATAGATATCCGGTGCCGGTTTTCCGCGTTCTACTTCATTTCCGGTCAAAAAATAATCAATATAGTCCTGCATTCCCAGTGCATCTGCGACTGCCTGTAACAATTCCTTGGAATTGCTGGTCGCAATGCCTGTGGCGATGCCGTCCCTGCGCAGTCTTTGTAAAAATGCCTCTGCCCCAGGCTTCCAAGTCACATGATTGGCATAGGCATCCATTGCCATGGCATTCCACTCTGCCATCATGGTATCAATATCATCTGTGATGCCAAACTGTTTTTGAAAAAAGCAGGCGGTCTCCCGCATACTCATCCCCTCAATATCCTTTTGTAGGCTTTTAGGCATTTGCAGATGCCGCTTTCCCAGATAATCCAGATCGATCTGCCTCCAGACCCACATGGAGTCGACCAGTGTGCCGTCCAGATCAAAGAGTACTGCCTTTATATTCTCTAACATAATTCATTTCCTTTTCTGTCAATGTGCGATAAGCACCCTTGTCCAAAGTATCTTCTAAACTAAACTCGCCCATAGATAAACGTTTCAAATAAAGGACTTCCTTGCCGCATGCGTGCACCATGCGTTTCACTTGATGATACATCCCCTCCGAGATCGTGATATAGACGTGTGTCGGATCATTTTGGTCTATGACAAGTTCTGCCGGCTTGGTTGGTCTTTTTTCGCCGATATCGATCCCCTCCGCAAAAAGCCGGATATCTGCTGGATCTGCCGGCGCATCTAAATAGGCAAGATAAGTCTTTTTTACGTGTTTTTTGGGACTGAGCAAAGCGTGGGATAAGGCACCGTCATTAGTGATCAGTAAAAGCCCTTCCGTATCCAGATCCAGTCGTCCTACCGTAAAAAGATCTTGCTTTGCATTCATGGGTACATAGTTAAAAACCGTCGGATGCAGGGCATCCCTGGCGGCGCAGACACAGCCTGCCGGTTTGTGGAAGGCATAATAGACAAAAGTCTCATATTCCACTTTCTTTCCCTGATATAAGACCTGATCTGCAGTTTCATCGATCTGTAATTTACCGTCATTGACGACATTTCCATTGACGCGGACCGCGCCCTTTTTTAGTATTTTCTTGATCTCAGACCGGGAAGCAATCCCTGCATTGCTCAAAAATTTATCTAATCGCATCATATTTTCTGTATCACTTTCATAGATTAACTATATGAAGTTTGGACTTGTTTTCGTAATCATTGCCATCCTGATCGCCCTGTGTCAGCCCCAGATCACCTTTTCCGGAGCCGTTAGCGGTCTCAATATCTGGTTTTTTCAGTTGTTGCCGACCCTACTTCCCTTTATGATCCTATCCAATATCCTCTTGTCGGATCCTGTGCAGGAATATATCTTTGCCCGGATGTCACCCCTGCGTGCGAAAAAAATCCGCATCCTTTTTGCTGTCTTAGCGGGACTGACCTTTGGACTACCGATCGGTGCAAAAATGGCAAAAGACCTCTATCAAAAAAATCTCATCGATGCCAGGGAAGGACAGATCCTTTTAAACCACTGTAATCTGATCGGACCGTCCTTCGTCGGCTCTTATGTCCTGACGAAAAAACTGGACCTTCCCGACCTCTTTGGCATCAGCCTTTTGCTCTTATACCTGCCCCATATCCTTTGTCTTGTATGTTTTTTCTCTAAAAAAGAGGCAACTACAGAACAAAAAATACATATCACATCCTATGGCAAAACGACAAGAAAAGCGACACCAAGACTTCGAAACTGCTTTCAAATCTTAAATGTCGCTATCATGAATGGATTTGAAACCATAACCATTCTTGGCGGTTATCTGATCCTTTTTGGTATCTTTTGTGCCTTTGTTAAAGAAATCCAATTTCTGCCGACCGGGCTTCGGGCATGCATACTTGCTTTTTTGGAGATCACAATCGGAATACATGAGATATCCATACTAGAAATATCCGGTATGGTCAAATACCTGTGTGCCATCCCCTTGCTTTCCTTTGGCGGCTTATGTACGGCTATGCAGACCTGGTCCGTTTGCATGGGCGCCCCCTTTTCTATGAGAAATTATATCAAAGAACGCCTGCTCTTTGCCCTCATAAGTGGTCTGCTCACCATCTTGTATTTTTTTATTCTTTATTGAAGAAGGATTCCGGGATGTCGAGTGCCGGTACATTGTCCTCAGAAGCCGTCTCCTCTGCCTTTGGTTCTGGTGTCTGCGGCTGGTCTGCCGGTGCTTCCGGCTCTTTTACTTCCTGCGGTGCCAGTTCCTGACGGTTGGCAACAACGATATCCAGATAGCCCTGCATAGTCTGCATGAAGGTCTCTGTTCTTGCCTGTGTTGTCTCCATGGAATTGGAGATCACGCTCTCGATGGTATTTAACATATCATCGGTATAGGCAATGGCTCCCATACGGATGCTGTTGGCATCCTCTGTTGCCTTGTCCAGCATATCCTGCGCATTCTTGGTCGCCAGCATAATGATCTCATTGGCTTTGGCATATGCCTGTTGCATGATCTGATGCTCGCTGACCAGTTCGTTGGTCTGAATCTGTGCCTGTGCGATGATGGCATCTGCCTTGTTCTGTGCATCTGCCAAAATGGCTTCCTTATTGCTGATGATCTTCTGGTAACGCTTGATCTCTTCCGGCGTCTTGGTGCGCAGTTCTTCCAAAAGACTCTCTAACTCGTCTCTGTTGACGATGATCTTGGATGGAGAAAATGCAGATGGCTTGCATCCGTCTACATATTCTTCAATTTCTTCGATGATTTCTTCAATACCACTTGACATAATAGAATCTCCTTTTATGAATTATACTTTGCCTGAATCAGCGGAATGATCTCCGCAGGTACAAATCTACTAATATCTCCACCATAAGAAGCAAATTCTCTTACAATGGTCGAACTCAGATAAGAATAGTGCAATCCGGTCGTCAAAAAGATTGTCTCAAGTTCAGGATACTCGACTTTGTTGGTCTGTGCAATCTGAATTTCATATTCAAAGTCGGTCACGGCACGCAGTCCACGGATGATGACTGCAGCCTCTTTTTTCTTGGCATAGTCGACCAGAAGTCCGTCAAAAGAATCCACGGTCACATTTGGATACTGCCTAACCAGATCTTCGATCATGGCAACCCTTTCTTCGACAGTAAACAATGCATTTTTGGCACTGTTGTTGAGAACACCGATGATCACTTCGTCAAAGATCTTTGCAGACCGCTCAATGATGTCTAAATGTCCGAAAGTGACCGGATCAAAACTTCCCGGATAAATTGCTCTTTTCATTTGTCTCTACTCATCCTTTGCTAAAAAGACATGCTTGTTTGTCTTGTAATCCTTTTCGTTTAAGATCTGATAGCCCAGATCCGTGACAAAGGTAAAATCCGTGTGCAGATCTGCTTCTACGATCACATATCCATCCTCTGCCAGGAGATCACATTGTGCAATCGTCTCTAATACGTCATGCTCATATCCACCATGATAAGGCGGGTCTATAAAAATAATATCAAACTGCATCCGCCCCTCTAAATTGCGGAGTTCATAAATCACATCCCCCGGCAATACAAAGGCTTCATCATCAAAACGTGTATGCGTGATATTGTGATGGATGCAGTCTAAGGCTAATTTGTTGTTCTCAATAAAATAAGCACATGCCGCGCCCCGGCTGAGCGCCTCGATCCCCATCTGACCGCTTCCTGCAAAAACGTCCAGAAACTGTGCATCACACAGGTCATTCTGGATCATATTAAAAAGGGTCTCTTTGATGCGGTCCTGGGTTGGTCTGGTATGCATGCCTGATACCGTATGTAACTGCAAACGTTTTCTCGTACCGGAAATCACTCTCATCTTAGCAATTTAACTCCTTGATACATGTAAGTAATAATTGCAGGACCATTTCTGTCGCCTGCCTGCGCACGCATTGCCTGCCACCGGAAAAATGACATTCTTTGACAAGTGTTTTCTTGCTGCCGGCACACGCAATATATACCAGTCCGACCGGCTTGTCCTCAGTCCCACCATCCGGTCCTGCGATGCCTGTGGTGGCAAGTCCGTAAGTGGCTCCAGCCCGTTTTCGCACGCCCTCTGCCATCTGCTCTGCAGTCTGCCTGCTGACGGCGCCGTAGGCTTCTAAAGTCGTATGTAAGACACCGAGATTTTTCTCTTTTGCCTCATTGGAATAAGTGACATAGCCTTCTTTAAAACAGGCGGAAACGCCCGGATAATCGACCAGACTGGCACTGACCATTCCGCCGGTGCAGGACTCTGCAACTGCAACTGTTGCCTGTGCTTTTTCTAATTCTTTTACGATTTTTTCTATGATATCCTGCATTAGTTCTGCTCTTTTAATACGTCTTTATTCTTTACGATATAATCGATCAAAGATACGATGGTAAGCACAAGTGCTACATAGATAAGGATCGTACCTAAAACCGTAAAGAAAGGCATCTGGATATTGGCAATCAAAACAATGATCATAAGCATCTGGAATACGGTCTTGAACTTGCCCCAATAACTTGCGGCAATAACGATACCGTTATCGGATGCGATCAGACGGAAGCCACTGATGATAAACTCACGGCTGATAATAACGATCACGATCCAGGCAGCCAGTTGTCCTGTTGCGATCAGGCAGATCATAGCCGCACTGACTAATAATTTATCTGCAAGCGGATCCATAAATTTGCCGAAATTTGTCACTAAATTGTATTTTCTTGCGATCTTGCCATCCAACATATCCGTCAGACTTGCAATGATAAAGATCGCATCTGCAATATAGCGATAGGTCTGGTTGGACGGATCCAAGAGCAAAAATACAACAAAAAACGGAATTAAAATTACTCTGAAAATGGTTAATTTATTTGGTAAATTCATGCTAATTCTCCTATCAAATCATATTCATACGAACCTGTCACATGAACCGATACGATATCACCTGTCATGAGTTCTCTGGTCGTCTGAATAAAAACATAACCGTCTACATCCGGTGCATCCCGGTAGGTTCTGGCAACATAGACATTCTCGTCTGCAACCTTGCCTTCCACAAAGGCATCTAAGGTCATGCCGATATAGGTCTCATTGCAGGCAGCCGAGATATCCTGCTGTAATTCCATGATCTCTGCCACACGCACCTGCTTGATCTCCTCCGGTACCTGATCCGGGAAAGTATCTGCCGGTGTGCCTTCCTGTCTGGAATAAGCAAAGCAGCCCAGACGGTCAAACTTCATATCACTGACAAACGTTTTGAGTTCCTCATGTGCCTGTTCGGTCTCACCAGGAAATCCACAGATCAAAGTCGTGCGGATACAGATGTCCGGCATAGCCTGACGCAGTGCGCCAACGATCCGGCGCAGGTCAGCCTGCGAAGTCTTTCGTCCCATGCGTTTTAAGACTTCATCATTGGCATGCTGGATGGGAATATCAATATAGTGGCATACTTTTGGGTTGTCTGCCATCATCCTGATCAATTCGTCTGTGATCTCCTCCGGATAGCAATATTGTAAACGGATCCAGCGGATCCCCTCGATCTCGCTTAACTTTTTTAATAAGGTCGGCAGTGTTTTTTTGCCATAAAGATCCACGCCATAAAGCGTTGTCTCCTGGGCAACTAAGATCAGTTCCTTGACACCGTCTGCCGCAAGTGATGCAGCCTCCGCCAGAATATCTTCCATCGGTACGGAACGATAATTGCCACGGATAGATGGGATCACGCAATAGGTACAGTGCTTGTCACAGCCCTCGGCGATCTTTAGGTGGGCAAAATGTCCGCCGGTCGTAAGTGTCCTGCCGGCATAGTTTTTTGGCAAGCCGTTCAAAGGCTTTTTGACACTGGTCTTATGACCTTCCATGACCTCATGTATGACAGATACGATCTCATCATAAGCATTAGTGCCGATCACGGCATCCACTTCCGGGATCTGCTCTGCGATCTCTTTAGCGTAACGCTCTGCCAGACAGCCGGTCACGATCAAAGCTTTGAGATTTGCGGTTTCTTTGAGACTGCCCATGTCGATCAGGGTCTGGATACTTTCTTCCATGGCATCACTGATAAAACAACAGGAATTGACAACGATGACATCTGCCTCATTCTCATCATTGGTAATGATAATGCCATCTTTTGTGATCATAGAAAGCATATGCTCGGTATCGACCAGGTTCTTATCACAGCCAAGCGATATAAAAAGAAGTTTCATTATGCTTCCTCTTCCTGCTCCTCATCATCCTCAGAGATGATCTGTAATTCTCCGCGATAGAGTTCATCTACTGCGATAGAAAGTGGCTTTTCTCCCTTAGATACACGGATCAGCGGCTCTTGTCCGTCGATGATCTGTCTTGCTCTTTTTGCGGTAGCGCAAACGATGCTGTAACGGCTGTTTACTACCGGTTCTTCACCGATCTCGTCGCTGTTCTTGTTTACTACTTTCATTAATTCTACATATGATGGATGTAACATGTTTCCTATCTCCCTTCAAACTTCTTTAAATCTTTTTGGATCATGTCTATTGTATCTTCATTTCTCGCTGTCTTAAAATGCTCGCAAGAAATAATAGCATGCACTTGTTCTACACTATTTTCGATCTGATCGTTGATGACCAGATAATCATAGCCATTCATGTATTGTGACTCCTTGGAAGAGATCGCCAAACGCTGTGCGATCACATCCGGTGTCTCGGTTCCTCTGCCGACCAGACGCTCCTTTAAGGCATCTGCAGATGGCGGCATCACAAAGAGAAGCAGGGCTTCCGGGTATAATTTTTTGACCTGAAGCGCTCCCTGAATCTCAATCTCTAAGATGACATCCTTGCCCTCGTTTACCAACTGCTCCACATAAGAACGCGGTGTTCCATAAGAATTGCCATTGAAGATGGCGTATTCCAGTAACTGATTATCTGCGATCATCTGATCGAATTCTTCCCTGGTCTTAAAGAAATATTCCCTGCCATCTTCTTCGCCCTGACGCTTTTGTCTGGTCGTTGCAGAAATAGACAGGTGATACTGACCGGGATGTGCTTTTAACAGGTTCTTCATGATCGTGCCTTTACCGGCGCCTGAAAAACCAGATAAAACAATGATCATTCCCTTCCTTGTCATAAAACATCAGCCTCCTTCTTTTTTGTTGCTGCTTCTTTGGATCTTGTCGCGATCGTGTCCGGCAAAAGCGCGGAAAGCACGATGTGTTGGTCTGTAATGATGATTCCTCTGGTGCGGCGTCCCTGCGTCGCATCAATGATATTGCCTTCCTCCTTGGCACGTTGCACCAGGCGTTTGGCAGGCGCGGAATCCGGTGTCACGATAGATACCACTTTATCTGTATTGATGATATTGCCAAATCCGATATTGATAAATGCCATATTCTTGTCTGTCCTATTCTAAATTCTGGATCTGTTCTCTTACTTTTTCGATTAGGGTCTTGAGAGAAATCCCAATGCCTGCGATCTCTACGTCTGTAGACTTGGACAGGATCGTATTGGCTTCGCGGTTCATCTCCTGGGCGATAAAGTCCAGTTTACGACCGACTTCGCCACCATCTGCTAACATGTGCTTGGTTTCTTCCACATGGCTGCGCAAACGTACCATTTCTTCGTCGATACAAACCTTATCTGCATACAAGACAACTTCGGATGCGATCCGGGTCTCGTCTATGGCATGATCTCCTAAGAGATCTGTGATCTTGGTCTGTAAACGCTCCCGGTATTCCTCGATGATCTGCGGGGAACGTTCTTCTAAGGTCGTCACATAAGACGACATCTCATCCATTTTGGCAAGCATATCCTGACGCAGGCGCATGCCCTCCTGGGAACGGTTCTCAACGAACTGGTCTGTTGCAGTGGTCAGTGCATCCATAAGGAATAAGTGAAGCATCTCATCATCATCCTCTGCATCCGTCATCTCCAAGACATCCGGGAAACGCGCCAGCGAAGTCGCTGTGACATCAAAAGGAATACCGTAATCCTGCGACATCTTGCGGATGTTTTCCATATACATATCGGCGATATGTGTGTTGTAATGCAGGATATCGGATGCTTCTTTGGTCTCTTCCAAGGTGATATAAACATCAACCTTGCCGCGCACAATACGGGATTTGATAAAATTGCGTATCTCCACTTCAAAAGCGTTTAATTTTCTAGGGAGTTTCACATTCAAGTCCAGGTAACGATGATTTACGGATTTGATCTCCACAACTATTTTTCTTGTTTCATCACCGGCTTCGCCTCTCCCGAAACCTGTCATGCTCTTTATCATGCCATCGGCACCTCCCATTTGCATAAATACCTATGCATAGATGTCTATATTATATTAAATCCATGGCAAAAGGTCAAATTATTTGTATTTGTTTTTTCAATATAAACATTTATAATAAATAGAAAAAGATAAGAAGAAAAAGGAGATCATCTCATGGCATTTGACGGGATCACGACAAATTGCATTATGCAGGAATTAAATCATCTACTGGCAGGACAGCGTATTAGCAAGATCGCCCAGCCGGAGCGCGAGGAACTGCTTTTTACCTTTAAAGCATTAAATGAAGGCAGCAACCGCCTTCTGATCTCTGCCAATGCTTCCCTGCCCTTTTTATATATGACAAAAGAAAACAAGACCAGCCCTTTGAATGCGCCTAATTTTTGTATGCTCCTTCGCAAATATATCGGAAACGGACGCATCAGTGCGATCAGCCAGCCTTCTATGGAACGTGTGCTTTGCTTTACCATCGAGCATTTGGATGAAATGGGCGATCCTGCGGTAAAATATCTCTATGTGGAGATCATGGGCAAGCACAGCAATATTATTTTTTGTGATAAAGATGGGCAGATCATCGACAGCGTCAAGCATGTATCCGGGCAGATGAGTTCCATCCGTGAAGTCCTTCCGGGACGACCTTATTTTATCCCGGCACAGCAGGATCGCTTCGATCCTTGGCAGATTGCAAAAGAACAATTCGTCGAGCAGATCTTAAAGAAACCTTGCTCTGTGGCAAAGGCGATCTATACGTCCTTAGTCGGTTTTTCACCGATCATAGCAACCGAACTTGCCTATCGCAGCGGCTTGGATGCCGATGATTCTACCGCCGCACTGACGCAGGCAGATGTAGAGCGCTTGTATGATGTCTTTCGTTCTTTATTACAGGATCTGTCCGATGGGAATTTTTCTTATGGTATTTACTACGATCCCGTCACCGGCGCGCCAAAAGAATTTGCCCCGATCCCACTGACTATCTATTCCGACATGGAATATAAGACATTTTCTTCTATATCCGAGGTCTTGGAAGCCTTTTATGCGCAGCGCAACAAGCACACTGTGATCCATCAGAAGTCCACAGACCTACGCAAGATCGTCAGCATTCATTTAGAGCGTGACCGCAAGAAATATCTTTTGCAGAAAAAGCAGTTGGCTGATACAGAGAAGAAGGATAAATACCGTATTTACGGAGAAATGCTCCACACCTACGGCTATGCCGCAAGCCCCGGTGATAAATCCATCGAGGTCACAAATTATTATACCAACGAGCCTTTCGTCATCCCTTTGGATCCGACACTGGATGCCATGGAAAATGCCAAGAAATATTTTGATAAATATGCCAAGTTAAAAAGAACCGGAAATGCCCTCTCCTCTTATATTCTAGAAACTGAAAACGAGATCAAACATTTAGAGTCAATCGAGACTTCCCTTTCCATTGCTGAAACAGAGGGCGATCTTGCCGCCATCAAGGAAGAATTGCAGGAATACGGTTTTATCAAAAAACACAGTGGAAAGAAAACGAACCGGATTTCCAAAAGTCAGCCCCTTCACTTTGTGGATGACAACGGTTTTCATATCTATGTCGGGAAGAACAATTATCAGAACGATCAGTTGACTTTTAAATTTGCGACCGGCAATGATTGGTGGTTCCATGCCAAGCAGATGACAGGCTCGCATGTGATCGTCAAATCCGAAAACAAAGAATTGCCGGATTCCACTTATGAGTACGCCGCCGCGCTTGCAGCCTACTACTCCAGTGGCAGGGATAACGAAAAAGTGGAGATCGATTATCTGCAAAAGAAAAACGTCAAAAAGCCAAACGGCAGCGCGCCGGGATTTGTTGTCTATTACACCAATTATTCCCTAGTGGCAACGCCATCTCTGGCGCACGTCACTTTGGTCAGTGATAAATAAGACTTTTGTTTTTTCTAGTAAATTGTGCTAGGATGATATGATTTTTTGATCATATACTATGATTGTAACCATAGTCCTGCAACAAGGAGCACAAATGAAAAGAAAGCCCGAGACCAAACGACTGGATCCTGCGGCAAAAGAGGCTTTGCAACAGTTCAAATGCGAATTATCCCAAGAACTCGGCACGGTTCTTCATTCGAAAACCAAGGTACAACGTGCAAAAGACTCACAATCCATCGGCTCTTATATGGTGCAGCAGATGATCCGGTCCCAGAAAAACAAAATAGACCCCTAAGAAAAAACTACCTGTGAAAAATCACAGGTAGTTTTTTATAAGATCATATTGTTATCACTTGCAAAAGAGGACAGATTTTTTCGGATGGCAGGATAATTTTCCAGACTTTCATCTTCCTTCAAAAAATCTGCCACATCCTGGGATGCCTTTTGCAGCAAGTCTGCATCTCCTATGATGTCCGCCAGTCGAAAACCAAGTTCGCCACTCTGGCGGATGCCAAAAAAGTCTCCCGGTCCGCGCAGACGCAGGTCTTCCTGGGCGATAAAAAATCCATCGTTGGACTTGTGCATGACTTCCAGACGATCGGTCTTTTTCTTTCCCTTGGACTTGTCCATTAGTATGCAATAGGACTGCCATTTTCCACGTCCGACACGACCGCGCAACTGATGCAGTTGTGCCAGTCCGAATCGATTGGCATCTTCGATCATGATCAGAGTCGCATTCGGGACATTGACCCCGACTTCAACAACGGTCGTAGATACAAGGATCTGCGTCTTTCCCTCGGCGAATGCCTGCATGATCGCATTTTTCTCCTTGGGCGGCATTTTTCCGTGTAAGGCTGCGATGGAAACCTGTGCGCCAAAGATCGGACGGATCCGCTCCACATAGTCGGTCACATTTTCCGCCTCCGTCTGCTCGCTTGCTTCCACCAGGGGACAGATAATATACGCCTGATGCCCGCCTGCCAGTTCCCGCCCGATCATTTCATAGGCTTTTTGCCGCAGATCTTCTTTGATAACACAGGTCTTGATCGGAATACGGTCTGCAGGCAATTCATGGATGGCAGATATCTGCATATTCCCATATAAGATCATGGCAAGGGTTCGCGGGATCGGTGTCGCACTCATGACAAGCATATGGGGTGTCATACCCTTCTTTGAAAGGCTCTCCCTTTGCTTGACACCGAAACGATGCTGTTCATCCGTTACCACCAATGCCAGATTCAGATAATCGACCTTTTCCTGAATCAAGGCGTGCGTGCCTACCACAAAGATCTGTGGTCTGGTCGCTATGATCTCATATGCCTTTTTCTTCTGGGATGCCGTCATGGAACCAGTCAGGCAGACAACCTGATAAGGCAGCCCATAATCTGCGCACATCTCCCGGAAACCAGCCGCATGCTGCATAGCAAGTACCTCTGTCGGTGCCATGATGGCAGCCTGATAGCCGCTGGCAACCACATCCAGCATGGCAAGAAAGGCAACAATCGTCTTACCGGAACCGACATCCCCCTGTATCAGACGCTGGGACACATAAGGGCCCTGCAAGTCGCTGCGGATCTGTGATAGTGTATCCATCTGCCCTTTGGTAAGGGTGTAAGGTAACTTTTGGATGGTCTCATCCGTCAGTGCGGTCTCTGTAAAATGCCAGGGATTTTCAATGCCTGTCGTCCCTGCTTCTAAGATCCTGCTATGTAAGATAAAGTAGAAGAACTCCTGATATACGAGCCGTCGACGCCCTTCTGCCAATGCCTCAAAATGCATAGGAAAATGGACTTGGCGTATCGCCTGCATATAGGAAGGAAAGCCCTCTCTTTGTTCTACAAAATCCGGCAGGTTTTCCTCAGAATAATCCGCCAGACTATCGCATGCCGCCAGGGTAAGTTTGCGCACCATCTGTTGTGTCATACCCTTGGTAAGGCTATAGATCGGCTGTAAGCTGTCCCGAAGCGTAAGATATTTTTCCGGTGTAAATATAGCCGGTTGTTCCATCTTGTAGCCCTGTTTTTCTTTCAAAAGCCGCCCATAAAAAATATAGGGCTGTCCCACCTGCAACTGTTTGGCAATGTAAGGCATATGAAACCAGACACATTCTACGACCTGATTCTTACAAAAGAGGCTTGCCAAAGTAATATCCATGCGTTTTCCCCTACGAAAGATGGCTGGGGTACGAAGGGAACCGCAGACAGCCACGATCTGCCCTATATTTTCCTCATCTGGGTCTTCCGGCTGCGGATATTCCTGATAAGTTCTGGGAAAATGAAGGAGTATATCCCCAAGGGTATATACTCCTATCTTTTGAAATAATTGTTCAGTTTTTTCTCCCACGCCCTTGATCTCGCGTAATGAAGAATGTAAATCCATAATACTCCTATTCTACTGATGCAATGTAATAGTAAACCGGCTGTCCACCCATCTGTAACTCTACCTCCAGATCAGCAAACTTCTCGCCAACAGCAGCGGCAAGTGCCTCTGCATCTTCCTCTGTCACATCTGCACCATAATAAATGCTAACGATAGCAGAATCTTCGTCTACCATTTCAGCGATCATATCAAGGAATACGGTCTGGATGTCAGTATTCACGGCAAGGATGCCGGCATCACCGATACCCATATAATCTCCCTCATGGATCTCCTTGTCGTCGATCACGGTATCACGCACTGCATAAGTGACCTGACCGGTCTTGACATTGGAAAGTTCCTCGATCATACGATCTTCATTTTCCTTGGCACTCTGCTCCGGAATGAAGTTGATCAATGCTGTAATTCCCTGTGGGATCGTCTTGGTCGGAAGAACGATGACTTCCTTATCCTCACACAAAGAAGCCGCCTGATTTGCAGCCAGTATGATATTTTTATTGTTTGGCAATACAAAAACGGTCTTGGCAGGTACTTTAGCAATCGCACCCAAGACATCCTCTGTGCTAGGATTCATGGTCTGACCGCCTTCGATCATGTAATCTACGCCCAGTTCCTTAAAGATCTCATTGAGACCTTCGCCGATCGATACGGCAACAAATCCCATTTCCTTTTCCGGTTCTGCGCTGGCAGGTGTCTCTTCTTCAGTTTTCTTTTCCTCAGCCTGCTGTGCAACCGCTTTCTCTGCATCCTTGAGCAGACGCTCCTGATGCTCCTCACGCATATTGTCAATCTTGATCTTGCTAAGAGAACCATGTGTCAGGGCTTTTTGAATGGCAAGTCCCGGATCATTGGTATGTACATGGGTCTTAACGATCTCATCATCTGCAACAACGACGATAGAATCACCGATGGATTCGAGATAGCCCTTGTACTCCTGCTCTTGTGCCTCAGTCAATGGTTTATCTAAAACAATAATAAATTCTGTACAATAACCATACTTGATCTCTGCCTCAGCCTCCGGAGCAGTCTTTGCCACATTGCCGGATCCGGATTCTGTTTCGATCGTATAGTCTACTTCTTTGCCAAGCAGACAGTCATAAGCACCCTGCATAACAACGACAAGTCCCTGTCCGCCGGAATCTACAACGCCGGCCTGCTTTAATACGGGAAGCATATCCGGTGTCTTTCCAAGGACATAATCAGCCTCTTTGATCACTTCATCAATAAAGTAAACAATATCATCTGTCGTATCGACTAATTCCAATGCCTTGTCCGCAGCGCCCTTGGCAACAGTAAGGATCGTACCTTCCTTTGGCTTCATAACAGCCTTATAAGCGGTCTCAACGGCACGCTGCAACGCTTCACACAAAACATCGACATCTACCTGATCTACCTCTTTGATAGCCTTTGTAAATCCACGTAAAAGTTGTGAAAGAATAACGCCGGAATTTCCGCGTGCACCGCGAAGGGAACCGGATGAAATTGCCTTGGCAAGAGTCTTCATATCGACCTGCTCCAATGCACTGACTTCCTTGGCTGCTGACATGATCGTCATTGTCATATTAGTTCCGGTATCTCCGTCCGGTACCGGGAATACATTCAGTTCATTGATCCATTCTTTTTTAGACTCTAAGTTCTTTGCACCTGCTAAAAACATCTTGGCTAATGTAGATGCGTTAATTGTATTGGCTTCCACTATCGTATATCCTCCTTAGTCAATTACTCTTACGCCTTCAACGTAGATATTCATTGCCTTGACTGTCATACCGGTAAATGATTCTACTTTGTACTTGACAGTCTCCATCAAATTGTCAGCAACGGTAGCCACGCTGACACCATAAGAAATAATCACATGGAAATCAAGTGTGATCTCATTGTTTTCATCAATAGAGACAGCGATTCCATGATTCAGATAATCCTTCTTTAATAACTTTACAAGACCATCCTTCATATTGACAGCAGCCATGCCTACAATACCGAAGCACTCTACTGCTACAGATCCTGCATAAGTTGCGATAACGTCTGATTCGATCACGATCTTACCCAAATTGGTTTCCATTTGACCTTGCATATATATACCTCCACAATAATCGTCCATAATATAAATGACATAATATGTATTTATTATAAACGTTTTTCCATAAAATACAATCTAATTTTTGGCTTTCCCTATATTTTTTGAAAAAAAGAAGCAAAAAAACGTTGCTTTTTAGAAAATGCTCTGATATAATATGCGTGTTGCGATTTTGTATCGAATACAGAAATTACAAAACCATAATCCAAGGAGGTGCAGTCATGGCTAAGTGTGCAGTTTGTGGAAAAGGCGCTCATTTCGGAAATAATGTGAGCCATTCTCATAGAAGATCAAACAGAATGTGGAAATCAAACATCAAGTCTGTTAAGTGTAACGTAAACGGAACACCTAAGAAGTTGTACGTATGTGCTTCTTGCTTACGTTCTGGTAAAGTTGAGCGAGTTTAATATTTCGTCAATCAGGGAATTGTCTTTTAGACAGTTCCTTTTTTTGTTACCAAAATACTCCTCACGCTCTCCCCTTCTACTCAGTCGCAACAAAAGAGTTTAAATCCGACACACAAAAGTCCTATCGTCAGTAAAATACAGATGCATCCGTTTCCGATGCAATTTCCGATAAAGATCCCCACGCCTGTAAAAAACATGCCGAAGCCGATTACTTTTTTCATAATAAAAAAGACATATAAAATATGTGATCTTACATATATTATATGCCTTTTCTTTTACATTATTGCATGAAAAAAACCTTTACCAGACGCCGCCACCGCCGGATCCACCACCGGCAGAACCTCCGCCGCCGGAAGAACTCGGGCTGTTTGCTATTGTCTATCAGTGACAACAGCCCCCGCAAGTGGAGCCGCAGGAACTTTCTCCGCCGCAGCAACTTCCCGCGCCATGATCACAGTCACAATTCGGTGCATTTTCGATCAAAAGGCTTCCCTGCATAAAAGCCTCGATCGCATCATCTGCCAAGCCTTCTACATTCGGACACACGGCAATGCCATAGGCGGAAAGTGCCTGCATGGCTCCGTCACCGATGTTCTGACAGATGACCAAAGATACCGAATAATCATCCATGGTACTTGCCACTGCTTCATGTCCCTGTCCAAAAGGGGCTACCACTGCCGAATCCATGATCCTGCCATTTTCGATTTCATACAATTTGAAGAAATCAGCATGACCAAAGTGCTGCCCTACATTTCCTGTTTCCTTGTCATAAGTAATTGCTACTACCATTATTGTCTCCTCTATTTATAAAATTATTTTGTACTTTCCAATCCTATCTCTACGCTGCATATAATTCCACCACCTGGCCTACATCAATCAGATCTGTTTGTCTGACTTGCTCTGGATCCAAATAAAGTTAGCTTTCGCAGCTCTGTCTAAACCTACTCCTCTACCGTAGCATTATTGACAGCATCACTTAAAATATCTTCCATCTCCTCATGGGCAGCCTTTCTTGCCTCAGGATCCTGCTCGGCTCCTTCCTTCTTGCTCACGAACTTGTCTACAAAGTCAGGCACCATATCCAGGATCTTTTCGATACCGGAATTGCGCTCCACACTGATCATGCGGGTAATGCCATTATGGATCACCAGCACAGCGCTCGGTGTGAGTTTTCCGCCCATACCACCACCGGAGTTATTTTTCTTTTCTGCACGAAATGCCCCCGCAGCCACGCCAAAGGTTACATTGACAAGCGGTACGATGATCGTATCGCCGATATGGATGGCATCACCGACAACGGTCTTGGTGGAAATAAAACCATCCATCCCCTGAAAGAGTGTATTGACTGTCTCATTAAATACTTCATTATTCTTTTCCATATTACCTCTCCTTTATGATCTCTGCATCCCTGTGCATCTTTATAAATGAAATAATTTTTTACAATCTTTATTAAAATATACGCTAACTATAAGATAAACGAAATGCCATGAAAATACAATTCCCTTTAAGGAAATACTGCCCAGAAGATATAGTTCAGCGCTTTCAAAGTCCGGAATGATACGACATTTCTTTCCATAACATACCGGGCAAAGGCTGATGACTCCGGTCGCCCCGCCGGTCAGTGCCGGATCTCCCAGCGAAAAATCGACATCCGCTTCCATGATCGTCGGCTTGACGCGCCCTAAAATCCAGAGTGCCTTTTGCAGCAGAAAGAATACGGCATTCTTATTATGCTCATCCGTCACATTTTTATGAAATGTCTGCCATTTTTCTTTCAGACCGCCACTCGGCTTTTTTGTTTTGGACTTGTTCTTCTTTTTTGCAGCAGTCTTTTTCGTCTGTTTTTCCTGCGCCCCTGCCTGATTTCCGGCATCCTCCGCAGACTCATTATCTGCCTGAGCAGATGTCGCCTTTGTCGCAGATGCCGTCTTGCTCGACTCTGCCATACGTTTTACATCTGCTTTCGATACGGTTTTATCTTCTAAAATCTCCGCTATATCATCATCATCCAGAGTATCCTCCGCCGGCATATCCTCGGCAAAATCCTCTGCATCCGCCTCATCATCTGAAACAGCCTTCGCCTTTTTCTTCCAAGGATAGATCTGCAACATCCCCCAGAAAGCATAGATCCGCACTTCGTATTCCTCTGCAAACTTGGCAAAGCGCAACTGCCAGAAATGCAAAAAGCCGGCGAAATATACCTGTCCTTCCCAGCCGTCCTCTATGCTATGACTGCCGGAGAGTTCATAGTGGAAAGGCAAAAACAAGAGGTACAAAAGGATGAAAACGACCAAGCCCAGCAGGATAAGAAGAATCATGCCGATTACTTTTAAAATGGATAAGATAATTGTTAATACACCCATTTACGCACGCTCCTCTTTCTCAAATTTCTGCCGGAAATAGGCTTTCACCTGACAGTCTCCGGTCTGACTGTACACATCCCCATAAATGCGTTCTACCAGACTTCTTGCATGATAATAGCCCTTTGCCACGCCAATGATATCATAAGACTTATGGCGAAAAATCGGGATTTTTAAGGTTGCAACCGGAATGATCTCTAATTGTCCGTCACTGATCTCAGACAGGACGATCAGATATAAGGGTCTGACCTGCAAGCCATGATCGACCATAAACTGTATATACTTTAGGCTTCCTGTGATATTTTCACTGACATATAAATCCTTGTACCATCTCATATAGTATTACCCATTTATCCAGAATTTACCGGTTTTATTTCTAATATGCGCCAAAATAAGCATCAAAGATCTTTTTGGTCGCCGGTACGGCATAATGTCCGCCGGATTCCACACCCTCCATGACAACAGCCACGGCGATCTGCTTGCCTTCCGCATTCTTGGCAAAGCCTACAAACCAGGAGTGATCCTCATTTTTGTTGGATGAAAATTCAGCCGTTCCTGTCTTTCCGTATGCTTCATACAGGTCACTGTTCAAGACACTGCCGGTTCCGTTCGTGACAACAAAACGCATATATTCCTGCAAAGTCGCAGCATCCGAAGATGACAAAAGTTCGCCGTAAGAAGTCGCATCAAACTGCTTGACGATCGTTCCACTCTCGTTTTGTGTATGATCGATGATATATGGTTCCATCAAAGTACCGTTATTTGCGATCGCACTGGCGACCATTGCCATATGCAGCGGCGAAACCATGGTATCTCCCTGACCGATGGCTGTCTGCATGATCAAAGAAGATGATGCTCCATCCTCCAAGGTCATTTTGCTGACGGCGGTATTTTTTAAGGCTGTCGGCAAGTCCTGGTTAAAGAGCATCTTCTGGCACAACTTATGGTAAGCATCCAGATCCAGAGACAGCCCGATATTGGAAAAAGCACAATTGCAGGAATTACCAAAGGCATCCATGAGGTTTTCACTGCCGTGTGCCTTATTATTATAGCAATGCATGGCATAATTGTTGTATTCAAAAGTGCCGTTACAATCATAGGAAAATGCATTCGGATCATTGCCCTGCTTTAAATAAGAAAGCAAGGTAAAGATCTTAAAGGTCGATCCCGGTGCATACAAGCCCTGTGTCGCACGGTTCAAAAGCACAGTAGAATCGGAATCTGCCGCCACATAAGAATCCCAGTTCTGTGCGATGGTATTGGGATCATAGTCCGGTTTGGAGACCATGGCAAGGATCTTGCCTGTTGCAGGATCAATGACAATCGCCGCACCATCCTGGGAACCCATGGCATCATAACATGCCTGCTGTAAGGACACATCCAGGGTTGTAACGACATCATCCCCCGGATTCTTCTCGTCACGGATCTCGTTAAAAATACGGGTTAAGATAAAGGCATTGGAACGGAGCAGATTGTAGTTGGCATCCAGTTCCACCCCGGACATACCGTTGACCGAATAACCGACGGCATGGGCAAAAACACTGCCATAAGGATATTTTCGGGTCTCGTTGCCCGCTTCATCCACATTTGTCGTAGCAAGCACCGTACCGTCATTTGCAAGGATATCGCCCCGCACGGTATAATCGGAAAGTTTTGCCAGTCTCGCATTGTAGGAATTATTGATAAAATCTTCGCTTTTAAACTGCATAAAATAAATGATCCAGCCCGTCATACAGATAAAGAGTGCCAAAAATACATAGGTGACGATCGCATATTCCTTATTGCGTGTCGTCGTCCGCCGCTCATTCTTTGCCTTTCTCGGTGTCTGCATCTGACGAGACTGCTCGTACTTTGCCCCTCTTGTACTTGTCTTTGTTTTATCTCTGCGCTTCTTTTTCTGCTTATCGTTGAAATCTAGGATCTCAACTTCTTTATCTTCGTTTCTTTCGTGCGCGTTCCATTCTTTCATCAGACTCTCCTTCATCCACCTGCATTACATACAAGCCCTGAATAATCGCAAATAATATGATCGTGCTGAGCAGGGAACTACCACCATAACTTACCAGTGGCAGGGTGACTCCCGTAGACGGTATGAACTTTGTCACGCCGCCCAGTGCCAAAAAGACCTGCGTGCCATACAAGGTACCGATCCCCAGAGCGATCAATTTATAAAAGATGTCCTTTACCTGCATTGAGATATTGAAAAACATGAGGAAACAGGAAATGCAGATAAAGATGATACAGATTGCAAATACCACGCCGAATTCCTCAGCGATCGCTGAAAAGACAAAGTCCGTTTTTACGACCGGGATCTTGTCCGGCATCCCCTGACCCAGACCGACGCCAAACCAGCCGCCAGAACCAATGGCAAAGAGGGATTGTGAGATCTGATAGCCCTGGTCGTCGATCACGCTTAAAGGATCTTTCCAGGCGATCACACGGTCTCTGACATGGGCAAACAAGTGATATGCCACAACAGAGGCTAATGCCCCGGAGCCAAGTCCCAAGACCATATAGATGGGCTTTCGGCTCGCCACATAGAGCATGACCAGATAGGTGATCAGATAGATCAGCGCCCCACCCAGATCACGCGATGCCACCAGGATCAAAACATGCAATGCCGCTAGGATCGTCACCTTTACCACATGATGAAACTCCGTCGATTTGTAAAGCATGCATGCTGAGAAAAAGATAAATAAGATCTTGATAAACTCCGATGGCTGCAAAACGACCGGTCCGATGCTGATGCTGAGTTTGGCACCGTAAGTCGTCGATGCTGCAAGGCATACAAAAGCCAGTCCACCGATACCGATCAGACCATACAAAAAGCCCAGTTTATCCCAGACCTTTAACTTGGCAACCAGAATCGGCACAAAACAGGTGATCACGACCGCTACGCCCGCAAAGGCAAACTGCTTGATCGCCTTATCGATATCCAGTCTTGTCAGGATCAAAAAACTGATTGCCAGCAGCATGCACATATTATTTACCAATGCCTTGGAGGCATGGGCATAGATCTTCTGATAGATCAAAAGCGTGATGGCAAACAAAAGGATCTCACACAGGCAAAGCCCTAAGACCCGGATATCCTGCATGACCAGATACAATACCAGATTGGCATTGATCAAAAGCCCATACATCAGGGTCGTCTGTTTTTTGTAAAGCCTCGTCTGTCTGCGCTCCGAAATATTCTTTTTCAGTGTTGCAAAACAATAATAGGTATAGATCGCTATCATAAAAAGCATGGAAAAGCGACTCACCGAAACGATCAAATGAACCATTATTCTACTCCTCGTTTAAAATGGCCTTTGGTATAGTTACCGTCATCTTTGGCATCCTCTGTGCCAAAACCCTTATGATAAAAGGCATTCTCATATCGCGCTAAGACCTGCTTCATCTCCTCTTTTGTCTCAAAAGAAAAGTCCATGCGATATCCGAAAAAGCCCAGACTCTCTAAGGTCTTGTTTTCAGAAATGATCTGATAGATCTTGCTGTTGTATATCTCATTATAACAAAAAGCACAGCAGTTTTTAACTGGAAATCTCTCTTTGTAGCGGTCTTGCAGATAATATGTCCGCGGCCTATGATCGCAGCCTCTTGCATTTGCGTTCTGACAGTTTGCCGTGATCATGAGCGGTATCCTGCCATAGAGTAACATATAAGATGCTGCATTGTAGCGGTGGCGCAGTTCTTTGGCATTGAGTTCCAATGGTGCTGTATTGCGTGGATAGCCCATCTGCGCAAAAGCCTGCTGGCTCCGGTCAGAAAACGTATAGAGCCTGTGATCTAAGATCACGCGGTCCCTAGGATATGCTATGCTTTCCAAAAATCCCAGTCCATCATAGGAGGCTGCGATCATGCCGTCAAAATAGGAATCCGCAAAAAGAAAATCCCATGCCCGCAAAAGATCTGTCTCCTTTTTGCGACAGATCGGTGGCATTAGCAGATAGATCTCTTTATTCTTTGCATGAGCGTTTTCGCAGATCCTTGTTACCTTTTCAAGACATGCATCTTTTGAAAGTCTCTTATCCTGCTCCCATATAAAGAAGGCAAGCGGCAGACCGATTGTTTTTACCAGATTGTCCTCTAAGGCAAGCACATACTGGTCTTTGGTCTGACAGGTGACAAGCAGATGCAGCAAAGCGTCCGCCTTTTGTCCATTTTCCTCCATTTCCAACTTTTCAAAGTCAAGTGCCGGTTCTCTCTTGCCTGATCCTTTTTCTATTTGTTCCAGTAAGGCATCTAAAGCATTCCGGCGGATTTCATTGATACGCCCCATCGGAAGAAAGGCGCCCGATTCCAATGTGATCTCAAGATCTAAAAAAGTAAAAGGTGTGTTTCCCGTTTTTTTTAATTTCACCTCTACCTGTTCCTCTGTGATCGGCGTTTTACCGGCAGTCTCTACCACATCTCCAAAGACTTCTACACTTGCCGCACGTTTTCCATCCTGATATGACACACAGAGTCTGGCTGGACAGCCGATCTGTAAGTAACATCTGCCGGATACGCCTAATTTTTCTGCCACAGGCTCCGTGGTTGCAAGGTCTGCCTTCTCATGGGACGGCTTGGTATAGGTGATCATATCCGGGTCATTTTGCCTGGTAAAATAGGCGTGAGTAAAGCCCTTACGATTGCCAAGATCAAAGATCCGCTGACGGTCTGCCTTGCTGACAGGCAGGTCTCTGCCCTCCAGATAAGCATCCATATACCTTCGATATAAACTAACCACACCTGTTGCATATTCCTTTTGTTTCATGCGTCCTTCGATCTTAAAGGAGTAAACGCCCGCCTCTGCCAGTGCCTTGATATAATCTATGCCACAGAGGTCTTTTGGACTGAGCAGATACTGCCCCGGCATGCTGGATTTTTTTCCATGTTCATCCAGCAGATCATAAGGCAGACGGCATGGTTGTGCACAGCGACCACGATTACCACTGCGCCCGCCCAGCATACTGCTCATCAGACATTGACCGGAATAACAGACACAGAGCGCCCCATGGATAAAGGTCTCGATCTCGATGCCGGTCTTTTGGTAGATCTCTGCGATCTCCGCAATAGACAACTCACGCGAAGTGACAATACGGCTGGCTCCCTGCTTTTGTAAAAGGGCGGCTCCGTCTGCTCCCGCAAGTGTCATCTGGGTGCTGGCGTGGAGTGCCAGATCCGGAAAATAAGATCGGAGCATAGCAAAAACGCCCATATCCTGCACGATGACCGCATCCAGTCCCGCCTCATAATAGGCACGTATATACTTGTATAAATCCCGTTCGATCTCTAGATTTTTTAAAAGGGTATTGACCGTCAGATATGCCTGTCTGCCATATAAATGCGCATAGCGGATAGCCTCTGTTCCTTCCTCTATACTGAAATTCTTTGCATAGGCTCTGGCACCAAAGAGATCGCCCCCAAAATAGACCGCATCCGCCCCGGCATCGATCGCACTTTTAAAGATCTCAATATTCCCCGCCGGAGACAATAGTTCCAGTTCTTTTGCTCTCATACATCCTCTTTCCTATTATACAAAAAGGACAGTTTACACTGTCCTTACTTATCTTCCGCTATATCTCCAAGCAATGCATCTTCAAGCGATGCCTCCAACTTGGACTTCTGGACCAGCAATTCCTGCTTATCCGCTTCTAAAGCCTTGATCTTTTCCTCGTAGTTTTCGAGTTTGATCTGATCTGCGATCAAGTCATGCTTAAGATCATAGATCTCTTTTTCTTTTTGATCCATATCCATCTGATATTTGTCGACAGATTCCTTTGCCTTAAAATAATCGTCTGCAATATTGAGGGCAAGAAGCGTACTCCGGGTATCCGCAGATAATCTACGGAACTCCTCCATCTCATTAAACTCGCTTATTTTATTGTTGATGTAGGCACCTACTTTTTGCAGATAATCTTCTTCTTCGTATCCACTTAAGGTATATACCTTACCATCAATAATGACTTCCGCGCTTTTTTTCGCAGCCATAAAACGCTTCCTCCTACTGTCTACAATATATCTATTATATCGGGTTATTTTTAGAATTACAAGACTATTCCCTTATTTTTCCAATCCCAACTGCTGATATGCCAGATCGGTCGCCACACGTCCCTTTGGCGTCCGCATGATCAGTCCGTTCATGACCAGATATGGCTCGATCACATCTTCGATCGTTCCCGAATCCTCGCCGATCGTCGCTGCCAAGGTTTCAAGGCCTACCGGGCCACCGGAAAAATTATGAATGATGGTCTCTAAGATCCTTCTGTCATTGCGATCTAAGCCCATAGAGTCCACATCCAAAAGGTCAAGTGCCGCCGCAGCCACTTCCTTTGTCACCACGCCGTCATAACGTACCTCCGCAAAATCACGCACACGGCGCAAAAAGCGGTTGGCGATACGTGGCGTTCCTCTGGATCGTCTTGCCAGTTCGTAGGCACCTTCCTCATCGATCTTGACATTTAATTTTCCCGCCGACTGTAAGACAATGGTCTGCAACTCCTTTGCGTTGTAGTATTCCAGATGATGTACCACGCCAAAACGGTCACGCAGCGGTGCCGACAAAAGTCCTGCTCTTGTCGTCGCTCCCACCAGCGTATAGCGAGGCAGTTCGATACGCACGGATTTGGCTGAATTTTCTTTGCCGATCAAAACGTCCATGGCATAATCTTCCATGGCGGTATATAAAAATTCCTCCACCTGCTTGTTCAAACGATGGATCTCGTCAATAAATAAGACATCCCCCTCGCGCAGGTTGGATAGGATTGATGCCATGTCCCCTGTCTTTGCAATGGCAGGGCCGGATGTGATCTTGATGTTGGAGCCCATCTCACTTGCAATGATGCAGGCAAGAGTGGTCTTACCAAGTCCCGGCGGTCCGTAGAAAAGCACATGATCCAGTGCCTCTCCACGGTTCTTTGCCGCTTCGATATATACTTTTAAATTATCCTTGATGCGATCCTGCCCGACATATTCCGCCAATTTGACCGGACGAAGGGAGGATTCCACACTGCGTTCTTCTGTCAGAACTTCTGTTGATATAACACGCTTTTCCATATCCTGCTCCTATAAAAAAGACATTTTCTTTAAGACTTCTTTCAAGACCACTTCCACGGTATCGTCCTCCGTGATCTCCATATCTTCCATGGCACGCAGTGCCTGGGATGCCGAGTAACCGAGTGAGGTCATGGCATCGATCACATCCGTCTTGATCGCAGAGGCAGCATCATTTACCGGAATGCCGCTGGCACTGCCCGCCGGTGCGATCTTATCAATCTTGTCTTTGAGGTCAATGATAACACGCTGGGCTGTCTTAGAACCGATCCCCGGTGCTGCCGCGATCGCCTTGGCATCCTCTGCTAATATGGCAAAGCGCAGATCCTGCGCACTTAAGACACCAAGGACTGCCAAAGCCCCCTTGGGCCCGATCCCGTTGACACCGATCAAGAGTTTAAACAGAGCCAGTTCTTCCTTGGTGCGGAAACCAAAAAACTGCATAGCATCTTCTCTTACATACAAATAGGTATAGATCTTGACATTGCCGCCCACATTTGGCAACTGGTAGACCACAGATTTTGGTATAAAAAATTCATAGCCAATCCCATGATTATCCACCACGATCGTTTCTTCATTTACTTCAACCAACTGACCTGAAATATAGGAATACATAATCTCTCCATCATCTTATAAAATGTTTTGTTCTCGTATAGATTTCCTGGGCTAAAAGTCCGATCAAAAGTCCCGTGATCCAGCCACCGACAAAAAGGAAGGGAAAATAGCCGAAGATATAGTAATTCTTAACGACCACCATAGCCACCAAGATCTGCCCCAGATTATGGGTTATCCCTCCACAGATACTGACGGCGATCATATGAAACCAGCCTGTCTTTTTTAAAAGTGCCATGACAAACAAACTGAGCAGTCCGCCCGCCAGACTATAGAGGATACTAAAGGCATTTCCAAACATAAAACCGGCAAGCAAAATACGCATGAAAGATACCGCCAGTGCCTCTTTTGTCCCATAAAAGTAAAGAAGAAGCACAACGACAATATTGGTCAGTCCCAGTTTCATGCCCGGCACCCCGAAATAAAAAGGGATCAGGGATTCAATATAACTACAGATCAATGCCAGTGCTAAAAAAACACCCAGCAATGCGACTTTTTTTCTCATATCCACCTCTAGTTTGCCACCGAGTCGATCCCGGATGTATCCGCAGAGACCACGGTAACCACTACCTTATTGGGAAGGCAGACGATGGTCTCCTTATCGTGGCTCTTTTTCCCCTGCTTTTCACAGAGTTTGTCCGGACAAGTGGCATCCTGCATAAAGATCTCTCCATCCTGAATACAAAGGACATTGCATACAGAATCATCCTTTTTGATTTCGATCGTCTGGTCTTTTTTCAGATCATAAGTACCATAGGTTTCACCATCCAGCGTGACAATAGCTTTTTCTGCACTTTCCTTTTGCCAAAAACTCGTATAGCCCCAGATAGCGATAGCAATGATTGCTAAGACTCCCAACAGAATCCAATCTCTCTTACCAAAGTGCTGTCTCATCAAACCCGCTCTCCAATATAGTAAAATCCTTTACACTCTACCAGTTTTATCGGAAGGATCTGCCCGATCAGATCGGCTTCTCCCGGGAAATGTACGGTAGAGTTATTGCTCATACGTCCGGTCATCAGGCTGGCATCATGCTGGTTGATTTCTTCTACCAAAACATCTACAGTCTTGCCTTCGTAGACCTTTGCCTTTTCTGCGGAGATCGCCTGCACACGGCTAAGCAAGCGGTCAAAACGGTCTTTTACCACATCTGACGGGATCTGATCGTCCATGGATGCAGCAGGCGTACCGGTTCTCTTGGAATAGATAAATGTAAAGGCACTGTCATAGCGCACTTTTTCTACGACGTCTAAAGTCTCCAAGAAATCTTCCTCGGTCTCGCCCGGGAAACCGACAATGATATCGGTTGTGATCGCCATATCCGGCACTGCCGCGCGGATCTTATCTACCAGAGTCAAATAATCTTCCTTGGTGTAATGGCGGTTCATCTTTTGCAAGATCTTGCTGCTGCCGGATTGCAGTGGCAGGTGTAAGTGCTTGCAGACCTTTTGGGATTTCCCCAGAACCTCGATCAGTTCATCGGATAAATCCTTTGGATGGGATGTCATAAAACGGATACGTTCCAATCCCTCGATCTGCTCCACCTGCTCCAACAACTGGGCAAAAGTCACCGGCTCGTCCAAATTCTTTCCGTAGGAATTGACATTCTGTCCCAAGAGCATGACTTCTACCACGCCGTCTGCGACCAGTTTTTCAATCTCACGGATAATATCGATCGGCTTACGACTGCGCTCCCTGCCCCGGACATAAGGTACAATACAATAACTGCAAAAATTATTGCAACCGAACATGATATTGACACCGGATTTGAAACTGTATTTTCTCTCAATCGGCAGGTCTTCTACGATCTGGTCGGTATCTTTCCAGATGTCTACGATCATAGACTCGGATAAAAGCGACCGCACCAAAAGTTCTGCGAATTTGTAAATATTATGTGTACCAAAGACCAGATCGACAAAACGATATTTCTTGCGGATGGTCTCAACCACATGCTCTTCCTGCATCATACAACCGCACAGGGCGATCATCATATGAGGATTTTTCTTTTTCTTATTGTGCAGATAGCCCAAATGTCCATAGACCTTGTTGTTGGCATTTTCACGCACGGTACAGGTATTGTAGAGCACAAAATCCGCATCCTCGGAATCCGCCTGCACATAGCCGACCTGCTCTAAGATACCGATCAGTTTCTCAGAATCTCTGGCATTCATCTGGCACCCGAAAGTATTGACACAAAAGGTCAGTTTGCGTCCGGCTTCCTTTTCCTTATCTTCTAGGATCTGCTTTGCTACGTCAATAAAATAATACTGTCTTTCTACTTCGGTAGCAGGAATCTTGTCTTCCGAAAGCACATCTTCTAATCTCATCATAAAGTTATTCTCCTTCAAAAGGCTATGGACGGATCTGTCCATTTCCGTAAATAATATATTTTGTGCTGGTAAGCGCTTCTAAGCCCATCGGACCTCTGGCATGCAGTTTTTGTGTGCTGATGCCGATCTCTGCGCCAAATCCAAATTCAAAGCCATCCGTAAAGCGGGTAGACGCATTGACATAGACGCATGCTGCATCAATCTCATTTAAGAATTTCCGGGCATGGTTATAGTCCTGCGTGATAATGGCTTCCGAATGTCCGGTATTATACTTGTTGATATGATCGATCGCCTGATCAATATCCGATACGATCTTGACGGAGATCTTGTAATCCAGATATTCCGTTCCCCAATCCTCATCATTTGCCATAGAAATATCCGGGCAGATATTCTTTGCTCTGGCATCCCCTCGGATCTCGACATTGTGGGCAAATAATCTCGTCTTTATCATAGGAAGGACTTTTTCTGCCACATCCTTATGGATCACAAGGGATTCGCAGGCATTGCAGACCCCGATACGCTGTGTCTTGGCATTTTCGATGATGTCTACCGCCATGGAAAGGTCAGCGGTCTCATCGACATAGATATGACAATTTCCGGTTCCGGTCTCAATGACAGGGACGGTCGCATTGTTCACCACGGCACGGATGAGTCCTGCTCCCCCACGCGGAATGAGAACATCCAGATATTCGTTCATCTTCATAAACCGGTTGGTAACCTCGCGATCCGTATCGGTGATGAGTTCTAATGCATGTTCTGTCACGCCCGCCTTTTTCAGGCTTCGTTTGATGCTGGCAACCATTGCCATATTAGAGTAAAGAGCATCACTGCCGCCTTTTAAGATCACGGCATTTCCGGTCTTAAAGCAGAGTCCGAAAGCATCTGCCGTGACATTTGGCCTTGCCTCATAGATCATGCCGACCACACCGATCGGTACACGTTTTTTTCCGATGGTCAGACCATTCGGACGATTTTTCATGGAAAGTACTTCTCCGATCGGGTCATCCAAAGCGACGACCTGACGTAAGCCCTCTGCCATCTGCCTGATTCGGGACGGGGTCAGGAGCAGACGGTCCAAAAGTCCCTCCGGCATGCCTCCCTCTCTGCCTTTTTCCATATCTTTTTCATTTTCTGCTAAGATCTCAGCTGCATCCGCTTTCAGACCATCTGCAACCATTGTCAGTGCATGGTTCTTCTCATTTGTTCCCATGGTCGCTAAGACTCTGGATGCCTCTTTTGCCAGACTTCCTAATTGTTTTAAATCACTCATGCTCTCTCCTCATTTCCCTTGCACACCAAAAGACCGGATGGCGTCATCAGATAATCCATGGATATATCCTGCGCCTCTTTTGGGATCTTTTCTACTAACTGTTCCTCAAAACAGCATCCGATGCGTATCAGCCCCGGAAATGCCTGTAGATATCTGTCATAATAGCCCTTGCCATAGCCGATCCTGCCGCCTGCGGCATCAAATCCCAGTCCCGGAACCAAGCATATGCCCCGATTGTCTGTCAAAAGATCTTTTTCGTCCGCCTGCGGTTCTAAGATACCAAAGGCTCCTTTTTTTAAATCTAACAGTTGCCGGATAACATAAAAATCCATGGTATCACCAAAGACCTTGGGCATGCCTATCCTGCTATGTCTCTCCAAAGCATCTTCAATCAGTATCTGCAAAGACACCTCGGATCTGGTGGCACTATATGCATAGATAATATCTGTCTCTTTTACCATAGGCAGATCCAACAGATTTTGACAGATCTGCCTGCTGTAAGTCTCCCGCACATCTTGTAGCAGGGCATCCCGCCTTTTTTTGAGTTCTTTTCGCAGTTCCTGCTTATTCATGCTTCTTGCCGTATTTTTCTCCCAGGTTGACGATCGTTCCGTCTGCTTCTTTGACATCAATATTGTTTAACTGACTTCTCAGATTCTTTCTTACACTATCCAGATATTCCTGACGGAGTGCATGTTGTTCCTTTGCTTCTTCCTCTGTCAGCCCCTCTGCCTTGGACTTTTTATATAATTCATTGATCCTTGCAATCTTTTCCTCTGTCATTAGTTCATATTCTCCTCTATAAAATCTGCGATGAAAAAGTCATCCTTTTTGTCTGCTTTAAAGACGGTTCCCACAAAATCATCCTCTAAAATCTGATGCAGGACCCCCACATCCTTACCATTGGCGATGATCATATCCGAGCCGGAATAAGTAGCGATCCGCGCAGCATTGAGTTTAGTCGTCATGCCGCCGGTGCCCACATCACTGCCTGCCTTAGAACTTGCCATATGCAGATACCTTTCATCCAACTGTTCTACCACGTCAACCAGTTTTGCCTCCGGATCTGTCTTGGGATCTGCCGTAAACAGACCGTCAATATCGGAAAGCAGGATCAGAAGATCCGCCCCGATCAAAGAGGCAACGATCGCTGCCAGTGAGTCATTGTCACCAAACTGGATCTCATAGGTGTTTACCGTATCGTTTTCATTGACGACCGGGATCACGCCCAGACGAAAGAGTTCTTCAAACGTATTCTGTGCATTTTTGCGGGATACGTTATCGATCATGGTCTTTTTGGTCATCAGGACCTGACCGCACTGCTGGTGGTATTCTGCGAAAAGTTTCTGATAGGTCATCATGAGACTGGCCTGTCCTACCGCAGCACATGCCTGTTTAGTCGAAAGGTTCTTGGGACGCTTGGTGATACCGAGCATCTTTCGTCCGACGGCGATAGCACCGGAAGATACCAGGCAGACATCGATATCCTGATTTTTCAAGTCACAAAGTTCCCGGACCAGTTTTTCCAGTTTGATAAAATCCAGCTGGCCTGTTTTTTTATGTTGTAAAGAAGAAGACCCGATCTTGACAACGATCCGCTTCTTATTTTTAAATCTATTTTTCTTCATAAGATCTTATCCTTCCAAATCCCTAATAAACCAATGTAATTATAGCGAATATCTCTTTTTTATGCAATTCATTTATGCTATCATAATAGGACGATAAAAATGAGGTGTTTACCATGAAAAAAATACATGCACTCGGCTTATCTTTTTGCCTCTTTTTGACCTTGCTCTCACTGGGCGGGTGTGGAAAGACGACAGAGCCGATCTCAAAGACAGGCTTTTATTTTGATACGGTCATAACCATTACCTTATATGACGCATCCTATGAAAAGGAACTGGATCACTGCTTTTCTATGGCAGAAAAATATGAGGATCTTTTCAGTGCCCAAAAGGAAGGTACAGATATCTGGAAGATCAATCACAGCCAAGGACAAGCCGTGGAAGTCAGTGATGAGACAATCGACATCCTAAATGCCGGTATTGCTTACAGCAAGTCTAGCAATGGCAAGTTTGATATCACGGTCGGAAAATTATCTTCCCTTTGGGATTTCTCCGAATCGTCTTCCAAGGAAATCCCATCCGTAGAAGCCATCCAGGAAGCCCTTGCCACTATCAACTACCAAAATATTGTCATTGACGGCAATATGGTCAGCCTGACAGATCCGAATGCTGCCATAGATCTTGGCGGTATCGCCAAAGGCTACATCGCCGATCAGATGAAAGCCTACCTTAATGACCAGGGCGTTCAAAGTGGGCTGATCAATCTGGGGGGCAATGTCTTATGTGTCGGTCCGAAGGACGGCGATGAAAAATCTTATAAGATAGCCATTCAAAAACCATTTTCCGAGGACGGTACGGCACTTGCCACAGTAAAGGTGGCTGACGACTCGGTCGTCACCTCCGGCACCTACCAAAGATACTTTGAAGTAGATGGCAAGCGTTACCATCACATCCTGGATCTTTCCACCGGTTATCCATGTGACAATGATCTGGATTCCGTAACGATCATCAGCCATGACTCTCTTACCTGTGATGCCTTAAGCACGACGGTCTTTCTCATGGGGCTTGACGATGGTCTTGCCTATGTAGAAAGCCTTTCCGATGTAGAAGCCATCTTTGTGACAAGCGACGGATCCATCCAATACACTTCCGGCATCGGAAAAACCATCCCTTTTGAATTATTAGATAAGGATTATAATATAGTAGTAAAGTAAAAAACGGATAGGAAAGACATTTACGATCTCTCCTATCCGTTTTATTATTTTCCAAAACTCTTTTAAAAAGATGATCTTACTTGGAAAGAATGATCTTCTTCGGACACTTCTGTGCACAGACACCACAGCCTACGCACTTCTCCTGATCGATGTATGCCACATTGTCAATGACATGTACGGCATCATGCTCACAGTTCTTCTCACAAAGATGACATCCGATACATCCAACCGAACATGCCTTCATGACATCCTTACCCTTGTCCTTAGAACTACACTGTACTAATGTGGTAGCCTCGTAAGGAACCAGTTCGATCAAATGCTTCGGACAGGTGCTCACGCACTTACCACAAGCCTTACATGCTTCCGGATCAACCTTTGCAATACCGTCTACGATATGGATAGCGTCAAAAGGACAAGCCTTTACGCAGGAACCAAATCCCATACATCCATAGTTACAAGACTTTGGACCGCCGCCTGGTACGAATGCCATTGCCTGGCAGTCTTCTACACCGGCATACTCATAGTCCTTGCCAGCCTTTTCACAAGTACCGGCACACTTTACAAAAGCAACCTGCCTAACGCTGTCTTCAGCAGCAACGCCCATGATCTCGCCAACCTTGGCTCCAACCGCAGCGCCACCGACCGGACAACCATTGACCGGTGCTTCTCCCTTGACGATGGCAGCAGCCAGACCGGAACATCCGGCATAACCACATCCACCACAGTTATTTCCCGGCAGAACACCAATAATTGCTTCTTCTCTTTCGTCTACTTCAACCTTGAACTTTTCTGATGCAAAGCATAAGAAAAATCCCATCAAACATCCTGTGCAGCCGACAATGACAGCGGCTACAATAACTCCTGTTACGCTCATCTGTCAGCCCTCCTACTTAATAATTCCTGAGAATCCAAAGAATGCGATCGCCATAAGTCCTGCTGTAACAACAACGATGGCAGAGCCCTTAAATGGCTTTGGAATATCATTGAATTCGATCTTCTCACGGATACCAGCCATGATCACGATAGCGATGGTGAAGCCTACTGCTGTACCAAATCCGTTGATCACGCCCTCTAAGATATTGTATCCCTTGGTTACGTTCTTAAGTGCGATACCAAGTACAGCACAGTTTGTTGTGATCAGCGGCAGATATACACCAAGTGACCGATACAGTGCGGGAATCTGCTTCTTTAAGAACATCTCAACAAACTGAACCAATGCAGCGATCACAAGGATGAATACGATCGTCTGCAAATAAGAAAATCCAGTCGGCTCCAAAATAAACTTGTAAATAAGTCCTGTTACAAAACTTGAAATGGTAATAACGAAAATAATGGCACCGCCCATACCGGCAGCTGTCTCAATCTTCTTGGAAACGCCAAGGAAAGGACACAGTCCAAGGAACTGGCTAAGCACAACGTTATTTACGATTGCAGATGCAACCAATATCAAAAGTAATTCTTTCATTGCTCTTCCTCCTATTCCTTATCCTTTGCTTCTGTCTTTGTTTCTGCCTTTGCTACGCTGACATTAGACTTGCCTGAGCAAGATCCCATACCACAAGACTCGCAGTCTCCTGCAAGACATCCGGTAGCCGGTGCGATATGTTTGCCCTTCTTCTCTGCATTTGCACGGATCACATTCATCAGTGCGATCAAGAATGCCAGTACGAAGAATGCTCCAGGAGCAAGAACAAAAATAGTGATCGGTGTATAACCTGCTTTTCCTGTTGCAGCATCTGCAAGCGGAAGGATCTGGAAACCAAAGATCTGACCTGCTCCCAGGATCTCACGTACGATACCGATAGAGGTAAGACCTACGGTAAATCCAAGTCCCATACCAAGTCCATCAAAGATAGACGGAATGACAGGATTCTTAGAAGCATATGACTCTGCTCTTCCTAAGATGATACAGTTTACTACGATAAGCGGAATATAGATACCAAGTGCTGAGTAAAGACTTGGAATAAATCCCTGTACCAGGAACTGTACGATCGTTACGAAAGATGCAACGATAACGATAAATGCCGGCACACGTACACGGTCCGGAATAATATGTCTCAACAAGGAAATCATTAAGTTGGACATAACAAGTACAACGGTTGTGGAAAGTCCCATACCAAGTCCGTTGATCGCAGATGTGGTAACAGCAAGTGTCGGACACATACCAAGCATCAGGACGAAGGTAGGATTTTCTTTGATAATACCGTTCTGTAAACGTTCTACGATCTTATTCATTTGACGCACCTCCTAC
Organism: Roseburia sp. AM16-25; assembly: GCF_003473825.1. NCBI lineage: Bacteria > Bacillati > Bacillota > Clostridia > Lachnospirales > Lachnospiraceae > Roseburia > Roseburia sp. AM16-25. Next base: position 522,447 of record NZ_QUCW01000002.1, on the reverse strand, counting down.
AAGGCTGTTGTAATAAGTAAGACCAGCATCGACACCATAGGTAACTGCCTTAGATGTGATCGTTGCACCACTGATGGCTTCGATCTCTGTATCGGCTGTCTTGCCAGACTTGGTAACTTCCAAGATCTGCGCAGGGATCCCGGCGAACTGGCTCATAAAGCCATCTTCTTTTGCCTTCATACCAAGACCTGCTGTCTCACTAATATCTGTAATGGAATAACCATTTAAAGTACCATCGTTTGTCACACCCATAGAGAATGTGATGTCTCCGCCGTATCCGGCATGAGATGTGATCGTGATGACATAACCGATCGCCTGCCCTGCATCATCTTTTGCAACCACGCAATTTGTAATATCATCATCTGTATAACCTGCATCAGCAGCGATCTTTGTTGCTGCGTCAGCATCAAATCCTTCCAAATCTTCAAAGGAAGCAGCATCTGCAAATACAGCCTTGTAAGACTCCTGGGTTGCAGACTCCTGTGCCTTTGCGATCGGATCCTTTGTGATCTCATATACACCACCAAGGCAGACACCGGCAATAAGAGTAATTGCAGTAAGGACTAATGCGTCTTTTACTAATTTATCCATTATTTGTTGCCTCCCTTCTCCTTGACAACGCCAAAGGCTCTTGGAATTGTGATGCGCTCGATCAAAGGAACCAAAAGGTTACTGAAGATGATCGCATAGGAAACACCTTCTGCGGATGCACCATAGATACGGAAGATACCGGTCAAAATACCAAGAACGATACCGTAAAGGATCTTGCCGTTTGGTGTGATCGGTGAAGTCACGTAGTCGGTTGCCATAAAGAAGGCACCAAGCATAAGTCCACCACCACATAACTGTGCAACCAGATAGTTCATATCAAATCCATGTCCACCAAAGATCAATACAAAGATGGCGAAAGTAATGATATAAGATCCCGGAATACGAAGATCGATAACCCCGAATAAGATCAGGATGATCGCACCGATCAAAAGTGCGATAACAGATGTCTCACCGATGGTTCCGGCTGTCGTACCAAGAAGCATTGACATGGTATCTACGCTCTCACCAGCCTTTAAAGCAGCAAGTGGTGTTGCACCTGTCACGCCGTCATAAGTAAAACTTGTCATAGATCCGGTAAAGGAGATCAAAAGGAAACATCTTGCTCCCAGTGCCGGGTTCATGAAGTTCTGTCCCAGTCCTCCAAATAACATCTTGACGATAACAATAGCAAATACACCGCCAAGGACTGCCTGCCACCATGGTAATGTTGGTGGTAAGTTGAGTGCTAACAGAAGTCCTGTAACAACTGCACTCAGATCATTGATTGTGCTCTTTTTATGTACGATCTTCTCGTAGATCCATTCAGAAGCCACACAGGATGCGATAGTCACAAGGATCAATACCAGTGCATGCAATCCAAAATTGCAGATACCGAAGATAGATGCCGGAAGCAAAGAGATCACTACCAATGCCATGATCTTCTGGGTATCCATTTTATCTCTAACGTGTGGCGAAGATGTAACGTTTAATAAATCACTCACAAGATTCACCCCTTCCTAATTTTTCTTTCTCTTTTCAGCAAGAACAAACTTTTTCATTGTCTTGACTGACTGTGCCAAAGGTCTGCGTGCCGGGCATACATAACTGCAACTGCCACATTCTACACACTCAAGACCATACCATTCTTCAAATTTATCCATCTGCTTGTGCTCAGAGTAATCAGCAAGTCTGGATGGAACCAATGCCTCAGGACAAGCCTCCACACAACGTCCACAGTTGATGCAGGCGGTTGTCTCATACTTAGAAGCCTCATCCTCTGTCATACAAAGCAGGGCTGACGTTGTCTTTGTTGTAGGAACATCTACGCCAAATAAAGCAAATCCCATCATAGGACCACCGGCGATCATCTTTTTCGCTGGTGCTACCAGTCCGCCTGCTGCCTCTAACAACTGGCTGTAACTTGTACCAATGCTGATATAGAAGTTTCTCGGCTCACATACCGCATCACCGGTAACTGTGAAAATACGGTTGGTCAGCGGACGACCAAAACGTACTGCATTATAAATAGCGACCATGGTCTCTACGTTATCAACGATACAGCCTGCGTCTGCCGGCAACATCTTGGAGTTGATGCTTCTGCCTGTGGTAGCAAAGATCAACTGACGCTCACCACCCTGTGGATACTTTGTCTGCAACGGACAAACTTCCATACGGGCCTCTCCTGCAACCAGTGCCTGTAACTTTTCGATACAATCCGGCTTGTTGTCCTCGACACCAAAGATACCCTTGGCATGTGGGAACAACTGCAAGATAATCTTCATACCTTCGACCAACTTTTCCGGTTCCTCGATCATTCTACGATAATCGGATGTCAAATATGGTTCACACTCTGCGCAGTTTGCAATAATATACTCGATTTTGTCCGGCTCCTTCGGAGACAACTTGACATGGGTTGGGAAACCTGCACCACCCATACCGACAACGCCGGCTTCCTTGATCTTTCCAATGATCTCTTCATTAGAAAGTTTGGTCACATCTTCTGTCTCTTCGTAGGTAACCTCATTGAACTCACCGTCACTCTCGATAATAATGGAATTGACCATATCACCAACAGTTACACGTCTAGGCTCGATCGCCTTGACCGTTCCTGAAACAGATGAGTAGATTGGAGATGACACAAAGCCACCTGCCTCTGCGATCTTCTGTCCTTTTAATACAGCATCGCCAACAGCAACGATAGGTGTTGCTGGAGCACCAATATGCTGAGATAAAGGAAAGACTAAGTCTCCTTCCGGCAGCAATTCTTTAATCGGCTTGGACTTGGATAAGTCTTTGCCATCCTTAGGATGAACGCCGCCCTTAAATGTCTTTAGGCCCATGAACTGTACCCCTCTTTCTTTCGATACTTATGTGATTACACACTTTGAATACATTATATCACTTTTGTAAACAAATCAAGACATACAGACGCATCTTTTTGTATCTTTTTGAGTACCTTTTCCATATGTGTTATACTATGGAATATACAGGCTTTGTCTGTTAAATTTTTAACCAAAAGGAGGCTCTCATGCTTACATTTACGGACACCTATACTTATACGCCCCGCTATCAAGAACTGGACTTTTGGCAGGAAGATCAACTCCTGTTTGACATCGAGACCACCGGTCTTTCTGCAAAATATAACACCATATATCTGATCGGCTGTGCCTATCACAAGGGCAGGAAGATTACCTTACTGCAATACCTTGCCGAGACACCCGCCGAGGAATCTGAGGTCTTAGAAGCCTTTTTGGAACTGTGTAAAGATTTTCAAGGTCTTCTTTCCTTTAACGGCATCCGTTTTGATGAAAGATTTATCCTTGACCGCTGTCAGAAACTGCAAATTCCTACCGACGCTCTGCCCGATCAGCATTTTGACATCTATAAGGCATGCCGCGGCATGAAATCCATCTTAAATCTGCCATCCTACCGGCAAAAAACCATCGAATCCTTCCTTGGTATCCACCGGGAGGACAAATACTCCGGCGGCGAGTTGATCTCTGTCTACCAGTCCTACTGCAATGAGCCGGATGATGAGGCTCTGACACTTTTGAAACTACATAACTACGAAGATGTGGCTGGCATGGTCGAGATCCTGCCCATCCTATCCTATGCCCACTTAAAGGACATGCAGATAAGGATTACAGATCTCTCCCTGTCCTCCTATACCGATTATCAGGGCATACAAAATCAGGAACTCACTTTTACCGCTTCCACTTCTTTTCGTCTGCCCGCACCCCTACGTCTGCACACGGATGATTATTACATCATCTTAGAAGACGATAGCATCAAAGGCACGATTTCACTTTATCACGAGAAAATGTATCATTTCCTGCCGGATGTAAAGTCCTATGTCTACCTGCCGGAAGAAGACATGGTCATCCCCAAAGAACTGGCATCCCATATTGCCAAAGAAAAAAAGCAGAAAGCCACCCCAGCGACATGTTACATTGCCAAAGTCGACACCTATCTCATGGTGCCGGATGCTTTAGAATGCAGTGATGACATCTATTTCTTTGCCAGAGCATACAAGGATAAGAAATCTTTCATCCCTTACCAGAAATCCTATGTGGATGAGACTTTCATCGCCCGCTACATTTTCTGTCTCCTAAATTGAGTATTCTTAATACAAAAAGATCCTAACCTCCCAAAGGAAGTTAGGATCCTTATTTTATTCCTGACTTTTTTCGTAGTAGAAAGAATATCTACGCTTATAGCCCATGCCCCTGTAATCTGTCACCTGCTCTGTACTGCCGATAAAGAGGATACCGCCATCTTTGAGAGATTTTGCGAATTTCTCGTAAACCTCATTCTTGGCTTCTTCTGTAAAGTAGATCAATACATTGCGGCACACGATCATGTGGCAGTCTCTCGGATACGGATCAGATAATAAGTTGTGTTCTCTGAAATCCACGCACTTCTTGATCTGTTCCGAGATCTGGTATGAATTTCCTACCTTGGTAAAATATTTACGTTTGAACTCATCCGGCACATTGGCAATACTCTTTTCGGAATACAGACCAACCTTGGCTGTCGCGATCACCTGCTTGTCAATATCCGTTGCCGTGATCTTGATCTTGCTCAGATCTAAATGCTTGGATAAAGCCATGACCAGCGAATACGGCTCATCGCCTGTAGAACAGGCTGCTGACCAGATATGCAAATTGGTCCCGAATTTCTTAATGAGTTCCGGTACAAATTCCCGCACCAGTAAATCCCATTGTTCCGGATTACGATAAAACTCTGACACATTGATCGTCAGGAAGTTGACAAACTCCTCAAAGACGACCGGATCTGACTTCAATAACTTGACATAAGCATCATAAGATGCGCATTTGCGCTTTCGCACCAGAGAATCGATACGTCTGCGCATCTGCTTTTCTTTATAGGAACTGAGGTCGATCTTTGTCAGCGAATATACCGCTTTCTTGAAAGATTCATAATCATCCATACTTATATGTCCCCAAGTGGAAAAGAATTATTCTTCTGTCTCTTCCATTTCATTTGCTACTGCATCGATGTCAACGTCAGCGAACTCCGCATCATCAGCAGCCTTGTCTTCTTCCGGTGTTGCAAGAAGTGCTTTCATGCTCAGGCTGATCTTCTTGTCTTCCTCACGGAACTCTACGATCTTTGCTTCTACTTCCTGTCCTACAGAAAGAACATCTGAAGGCTTGTCGATGTGTTCCTTTGCGATCTGTGATACATGAAGAAGTGCATCTACACCAGGAGCAAGTTCAACGAATGCACCGAAGTCTGTCATTCTTGCAACCTTACCAGTTACAATTGTTCCTACTGCAAAACGCTCAGAAGCATCCTTCCATGGGTTCTCATCATCAAACTTCATAGAAAGTGCGATCTTCTTGTCGTTGATATCCTTGATGAATACCTTGACCTGATCTCCTACATGGAATACCTTCTTAGGGTTCTCAACTCTGCCCCAAGACATCTCAGAGATATGTAAAAGTCCGTCTGCTCCACCGAGATCGATGAATGCGCCGAAATCTGTCACGTTCTTGACAGTACCTTCTACAACATCACCAACATGGATTCTTGCGAATAATTCTTCTGCAAGTTTTTCTTTTTCAGCAACCAATAACTGTTTTCTATCACCGATAATACGTCTTCTTCTAGGATTAAACTCTGTAATAACGAATGAGATTTCCTGACCATTGTACTTGTTCAGATCCTTCTCGTAGGTGTCTGATACAAGGCTGGCTGGGATAAAGATCTTTGCTTCGTCGATAACAACGCTAAGACCACCGTTTAATACCTGTGCCACCTTAGCGGTAAGTACTTCATGATTCTCAAATGCTTCTTCCAGACGCTTGTTGCCCTTTTCAGCAGCAAGTCTCTTGTAAGAAAGTGCAACCTGTCCTTCGCCATCGTTTACCTTGATGACCATAGCGTCGATCTTGTCACCAACAGATACAAGCTGTGTCAGGTCAACGTTTGATTCGTTTGTGTATTCGCTACGATGGATGATTCCGTCTGATTTGTATCCAATGTCTACAGCGATCTCATCAGGCTTAACATTGATAACGGTACCTTCAACTACCTCTCCATTTCTTATTGTTTTAAATGATTCTTCTAACATTTGTTCAAAACTCATTTCTGACATATCTTTTGAACCTCCTCAATAATTTTGTTTGGGGTAGAAGCCCCTGCGGTAATACCTACGTTGCTAATGGATTGAAGTACCGACAAATCGAGATCTTCTTTTGTCTGTATATAGTAAGTATCTTGGCATTCTTTTTTGCATATTTCAAATAACTTCTGTGTGTTGGAACTGTGCTTGCCGCCGATCACGATCATGGCATCTACATCTCTTGCGATCATAGCCGCCTCGCTCTGGCGCTCCTCAGTAGCATTACAGATAGTATTCAAAACAAGTATATCATACCCTTTTTTTCGGATAATTTCAACTAATTCTTGAAATTTATTGTAGTTAAATGTCGTTTGTGAGACAATACAGATTTTTTCTCCAGCCAAAGCCAGATCCTCAAGATCCTGCGGCGTAGAAATAACGGCATAAGAATCGTTTGGCATCCAGCCGACGATCCCCTGTACTTCCGGGTGGCTCTCGCTTCCGACGATCAGGACGAAATAGCCTTCTTCGGCATATTTTGCCACATATCTGTGGATCTTTTGCACAAAGGGACAGGTGGCATCTACAATGGTAAAGCCTGCATTTTCCAAGTCTTCCTTGACCTTGCGTCCCACGCCGTGAGACCGGATGATGACTGTCCCCGGTTCCAGCCCATGCAGATCTTCATCCTCCGCAATGACCCGAACACCTTTTTCGGCAAGTTCCTTTACCACTTCTTCATTGTGGATGATAGGACCATAGGTATAGATAGGTCTTTCTTTTGCATCCTCGATCTGCTCATAGACCATATCCACAGCCCTTTTTACACCAAAGCAAAAACCTGCACTCTTTGCCAATGTCACCTTCATGCCATACGCTCCTTTGCAAGGTCTGTGATCTTTGCTACCACTTCCTCGATCGTCATATCCGATGAATCTACCAGAATGGCATCCTCTGCCTGTGCAAGCGGGGAAATCTCGCGATGCATATCCCGGTAATCGCGGTCTTCGATATCCTTCATGATCTCGGTCAGATCACAGGTCTGTCCCTTTTCCTGCAATTCCTGATAACGTCTCTTTGCCCTTGTCTCAACACTTGCGGTCAGATATATCTTAAGCGGTGCATCCGGCAGGACACAGGTGCCGATATCCCTGCCATCCATGATGACATCCTCACGCGCCGCCAAATCCTGTTGCAAAGACAAAAGTTTTTGACGCACACAAGGATAAACGCTTGTTACGGATGCCATATTGCCGACTTCTTCCTTACGGATCTCTGTAGATACATCTTCGCCGCACAAAAGGACCATCTGGTTGCCATCCACATAGCGCAGTGCCACGTCGATCCGGTCGCAGACTGCAGCAACCGCACTTTCTTCTTTTTCATTGACACCGTGGCGCAAAATGTAGAGTGCCATAGCACGGTACATTGCCCCGGTATCGACATAGATAAATCCCAATTCTTTTGCCACTCTCTTTGCGATCGTGCTTTTTCCGGCACCTGCCGGTCCGTCAATTGCAATATTCATACTCATAATCTTTCCACCTTTATTTTATACTGATCCCAGCCAAATATCCCGTTGACCAGGCAATTTGTAAATTGTAACCTCCGGTCAGTGCATCAAGATCCAGCAGTTCTCCGACCAGATATAGATCCTTGATCCGCTTGGATTCCATGGTTGCCGGATCGATATCCTTGACCGAAACACCGCCCTGGGTAATGATGGCTTCCTTAAAGCCCCGCGTACCGGTGATGGTAAAAGGAAATGCCTTAAAAAGTCCGACCAGACGCCTGCGCTCCTCTTTTGTGATTGCATTGACCGGTTTGTCCATGGATATCTGACTCAATTCTATCATAACCGGTATCATTTTTGCAGGTAGTAATTGCTGGAAAACTGCCTTGATATGCTGATTTGGACGTTCCGAAAATTCACGCAGCAAGCGTTCATTCAAAACTTCCTCGGAAAGCGCCGGTTTCAGATCGATATAAGCCTGGTATTCTCTCGGGAAATGCCGGCTCAATACAGAACTGGCAGATAAGACCAGAGGTCCGCTCACACCAAAATGCGTAAAAAGCATCTCACCAAAAGAATCATAAATAACTCTTTTTTCATCCTTGATCTTTAGGGAAACATTTTTTAAGGAAAGTCCCTGCATCCGCAGGATGTATTCTTCTTTCGTCGTCAGCGGCACCAGTGCCGGTCTCGGTGTGACGATTTTGTGCCCACTATTTTTTGCCATAGTATGACCATCGCCGGTCGATCCTGTCGTCGGATAAGACAGTCCGCCGGTCGCAAGGATCAGGCTGTCTGCCATGATCTTATCCCCATCTGTCAAAAGAACACCAGTCGCCTTATCATCCTCTATAAGAAGTTCACGCACCTGGGTATGCAAACGGATGCGCACGTCCTGTTCCTTCATGGCACGCTCCAGCGCACGGATGACATCAGATGCATGATCCGATACCGGAAAGGCACGGTTGCCCCTTTCTATTTTATAGGGCATGCCCTGATTTTCAAAGAAATCCATGACCGCATCATTGGAAAAGGTATAAAAGGCACTGTACAAAAACTTGGGATTGGAAACCACTGCCTGCATGATCTCTTCTAATGGCGAGGCATTGGTAAAATTGCATCTGCCCTTTCCCGTAATGTAGATCTTTTTGCCTAATTTTTCATTCTGCTCTAAGAGGGTCACCTCATGACCGCACATACCTGCCGCATAAGCCGCCATCATTCCGGCAGCGCCACCACCGATCACAAGAACCTTACTCATCCCCATCTCCTATCTTTGCATAGCGCATCTTCAACGAGTCGTCCACCTGGTCGATCTCGTCATTTTCATAGACCTGATACTCGTCCCAGATATCCTCTAAGGCTTCTAAGGTCTCTGCGACCGAATCCTGTTTTTTCATGCAAAGGGCAACGATCAGGGCATTGATCACGCTCAGCGGTGCCACCAGGGAATCCACAATAGATGCCATATCACTGCTGGCGATCAGATTACAGGAGGAATAGAGGTTCATCGGGGAATGTACGCTGTCTGTCAAGGTAATGACCTTGGCACTGCGGTTGTTGGCAAATTCCATCGCCTTTAAGGTACGCATGGAATAGCGCGGAAAACTGATGCCAATGATGACATCAGACTCATTCATATGTATCATCTGTTCAAAGATCTCACTGGAATTGTTGGTCTGCAAAAGGATGACATTATCAAACATCAGATTGAGGTAAAAAGCCAGGAAAGATGCCAGCGGTGCGCAACTGCGAATACCGATCACATAGATCTTTCTTGCATTTAAAATGGTATCAACCGCCTGTTCAAAGACATCCTCATCCATAGACTCCATGGTCTCCCGGATCTTGTCCGCATCAGAGGACAAAACAGAACTGAGTACAGCATTTTTTTCGATCCTGCCATAGGTAACTTCCATACGCTGCACGGAATTTAATTTATTGCGGACAGTCTCCTCCAATGCCTTTTGAAACTCCGGATAACCCTTGTAGCCTAAGAACATGGCAAATCGCACCACGGTAGATTCACTGACGCCGACGGTCTCACCCAATTTTGCTGCCGTAAGAAATGCCGCTTTATCATAATTGTCCGTGATGTAATTTGTCAGAAGTTTCTGACCCTTGCTCATGGACTTGTAGAGTTCGTTCATCTTTGTATTCAGATCACTTTTATTTGACATAATAACGATTCCTTCTAAACATAAAAAATCCACTGGCATGTCGCAAAACACACCAATGGATTTTATTATACTACTTTTCTTTTAAAAATTAAACTGGATAAGCACCATTTTTTGTATCAGCAACAGCCGGATCAACACCTGTCTGCTGTGCTTCACGATACTTGAAGAACTCGGTAGCAACCTTTGGGAAGAGTGCATAGGAAAGAACATCCTCATCCTGCTGCTTCCACTGCTTCATTTCTTCCTCAAACTTAGCCAGTCCCGGCTCTAAAAGATCAGCCGGACGACAAGTGATCGCCTGATCCTTCTCATCGCCAAGAACCTTTTCTACCACTTCCGGATTGAACGGACGAACGGTCTGTCCATACTTTCCGAGAAGCATATCCTTGGTCTCTTTGGTAGCAACCTTGTATCTCTCGCCCATGAGGACATTGAATACAGCCTGTGTACCAACGATCTGGGAAGAAGGTGTTACCAGTGGCGGCTCACCAAGGTCTTTACGAACACGTGGTACTTCTGCAAGTACTTCTTCGTATTTGTCTTCCTTGCCCTGCTCCTTCAACTGGGAGATCAGGTTAGAAAGCATACCACCAGGTACCTGATAACGTAAGGTGTTGATGTTTACGCCAAGTACCTTTGGATTCATAAGACCGGATGCCAATGCTTCCTCTCTCATCGGACGGAAGTAATCAGCGATCTCAGCCAGTTGGTTCTGATCTAATCCGGTATCAAACTCTGTACCCTTGAAGGTCTCAACCATAACTTCTGTTGCCGGCTGACTGGTTCCCAGTGCAAATGGAGAGATTGCGGTATCAATGATATCGCAGCCTGCCTCTACAGCCTTTAAGTAAGTCATAGAAGCAACACCGGAAGTATAGTGTGTATGCAGGTCGATCGGAAGTGAAGTTGCTTCCTTTAAGGTACGGACAAGTTCGTCAGCCTTCTGTGGAACTAAAAGTCCTGCCATATCTTTGATACACAAAGAATCAGCGCCCATATCCTCAACACGCTTTGCCATTTCTTTCCAGTAATCCAGTGTGTAAGCATCACCTAAGGTATAAGAAAGGGCAACCTGTGCATGTCCTTTTTCCTTCTTGCAGGCATCTACTGCTGTCTGTAAGTTGCGGACATCATTCAGACAGTCAAAGATACGAATGATATCAATACCATTAGCGATAGACTTCTGAACGAAATATTCTACAACATCATCCGGATAATGGCTGTATCCTAAGATGTTCTGTCCTCTGAAAAGCATCTGTAACTTCGTATTCTTGAAGCCATCACGAAGTTTTCTCAAACGCTCCCATGGATCCTCTTTCAAGAAACGCAGGGAAGCGTCGAAGGTAGCACCACCCCAGCACTCTACTGCGTGGTATCCAACCTTATCCATTTTATCAATGATTGGTAACATCTGCTCTGTCGTCATTCTGGTAGCGATCAGAGACTGATGTGCATCTCTTAATATTGTTTCTGTAATCTTTACAGGTTTTTTAACTACTTCTGCCATGTCATCCTCCTTATATTATACACCGAAAATAGCCATGAATACACCAGCGGCAACTGCTGTACCGATAACTCCGGCAACGTTTGGTCCCATTGCATGCATCAACAGGAAGTTGGTAGGATCTTCTTCTGCACCGACCTTCTGTGATACACGTGCTGCCATAGGTACTGCCGATACACCTGCGGAACCGATGAGCGGATTGATCTTGCCCTTAGTAAGGAAGCAAAGCAACTTACCAAAGAGTACACCTGCAGCGGTACCAACCGCAAAGGCAACCAGACCCAAAACAACGATCTTGATCGTTGTGATGTTCAGGAAGGCTTCTGCACTTGTAGAAGCACCTACAGAGGTTCCCAGCAAGATAACAACGATATACATAAGAGCATTGGATGCAGTCTCGGTCAACTGACGAACCACGCCTGACTCGCGGAAAAGGTTACCTAACATCAGCATACCAACCAGTGGTGCTGTGGTAGGAAGCAGTAAACATACGATAATGGTTACTACGATCGGGAATAAGATCTTTTCCAACTTGGAAACCGGACGCAGGTTCTCCATATGGATCGCACGTTCCTTTTTCGTTGTAAATAACTTCATGATCGGTGGCTGGATAATCGGCACAAGTGCCATGTAAGAATATGCCGCCACCGCGATCGGTCCCATCAGACTACTCTGTCCTAACTTACCGGCAAGGAAGATAGATGTCGGACCATCGGCACCACCAATGATGGAAACCGCTGCTGCTGCCTGATCACTGAATCCGAGCAGGATAGCCAGAAGATATGCGGTAAAGATACCGAACTGAGCTGCCGCGCCGAGCAGGAAACTGATCGGATTGGCGATCAAAGGACCGAAGTCGGTCATCGCACCAACACCAAGGAAAATAAGGGATGGCAGGATGGACCACTCGTCCAATGTATAAAAGTAATAAAGCAAACCGCCTACACCGTTAGACGTTTCCTCCGGGCTTGCAATAATATCCGGGTAGATATTAACAAGAAGCATACCGAAAGCGATCGGAACCAGAAGTAATGGCTCAAATCCCTTGCGGATAGCCAGATACAAGAACACGCATGCAACTGCGATCATGATAAAGTTCTTGTAGTCCAAATTTGCAAACGCCGTCTGGGATAGAAGGTTACTTAACGTTTCTGTAACGTAACTCATGAATTGTTCCTCCTAATAATACCTGTTGCCTGTTACTCGTTCATTGTTGCAAGCAGATCGCCTGATTCTACAGCCTGTCCTTCTGCTACATCAATTGTTGCAACCACACCATCCTTAGGTGCAACAACAGGAGTCTCCATCTTCATAACTTCAAGAACTAATACGGTATCGCCAGCCTTAACCTTTGTACCAGGAGTTGCCTCCAACTTGAATACCTTTCCGGCTGCGCCTGCTTCGATCTTGATGCTTCCGGCGCCTGTAGCAGCCTTAGGTGCTGCTGCCTTTGGTGCAGGTGCGCTTGCAGCGACCGGTGCTGCTCCTGTGCTTCCCTTTTCTTCTACAGTAACATCATAAACATTTCCATTTACAGTAATTGTATAATTCTTCATTTATAATTCCTCCTAAATTAATATCTTCTCTTGATGGAACGTACTACAAAGTCATCTGTAGAACTTCCTGTGCTTGCAGCGATTGCTGCAGCAATAACTGCGATCAATTCTGTATCATCCGTCTCCTCTGCGGCAACTGGTGCAGCCGGGGCAACCTTGACTGCCGGAGCACTTTCTTCCTTGGAGAACTTCGCCTGAATGACCGGGATCACCTTAAACGCACTGATGACCAGTGAGATCAGGATCAGGATCACAAATACGATGGAGATTGACATGACCGTATTAAGTCCTGCCTTTGCCATCGTCTCTCCCAGAGAATAAACGATCTCAACATTGATCGCTGTCGTCTCCAGACTGTTGGCGTTGATAACATAAGTAAGTTTGATGTCTCGCTTGGTATAAGAGATCGTCTCTACCGCAGAAATCGTCTTTCCTGCCTTCGTCACGCTAAAGTCCTTATATCCAACGAAATCTCCGATCTGTGGCTGTACGTCAATCCACTGTTCCATCAGATCGGCATAGATCTTACCATCATCCTGTGATGCATAGTAAGAATAGTACTGTTCGCTCTCGTTTGCATCGAGTCCTTCCAAAACTCCTGCTGTCTGCTCACATGCGCTTTGTAACTGAGTCTCAGATAAACCGTTCAGATCTACCTGACTCTTACCGCAGGAGCATAACGCGAGCATACATACTAAAGTACTGACCATTAATATGATTTTCTTTTTCATATGCTCACCTTTCTATTTTGTTCCGTGTTTCTTGTATGGGCCATCTACCCTCTTTGTAAAGAGCATCTCAAATCCGGCGATCAGATACTTTCTGGCATCTGCCGGCTCTACAATGCGATCTACATAACCACGTCTTGCCGCATTTGCCACACCGCAATTCGTGTTTGCATATTCCTCAGCCTTTGCAGCGATCACATCTGCGGAAGCATCTGCGTACATGATCTTGGCTGCAAGTTCAGCATCCATCGGTGCAACATCTGCATCAGCAAAAGCAAATACAAGATCTGCGCCGAGTGATTTTGCGTTCATGGTCACATAAGCACTACCAAGTGCCTGTCCACAGAGGAAAGAGATCTTTGGTACTGTGGCATTTGCGAATGCATATACCATCTTGCCAAGTGCCTTTGCCAGATGCTTTTCAGCACATACGGAAGCCTCGTAACCTGTTGTATTGGTAAGTGAAAGTACCGGGATATCAAAAGCATCACAGAAAGAAACGAAATCTGCTGCCTTTTCGCATCCGTCAGACGTAAGTTTGGTTCCAAGATCTACGACTTCATCACCTGCCATAGTCTCCTCACGGTTGCCTACCACGCCAACGGTAATACCGTTTAACTTGATAAAACCGGTAAGCATTTCTTTTGCAAATCCAGCCTTGGTCTCAACAAAGAGATGATTGTCTGAGATCTCCTCTGCAAAAAGTGCAAGATTTTTAACCTTGCCATCTAAGCCTTCTGCGGCACGGTTGAGATCATCCATACATTCCTCAACACAGCCTTCTTCGACATTGCATCCTGGAAGGATGGTAACGAAACGACGGATCTCTTCCATGACCTCTGCCTCATCACCGACAAAATCAACATTGCCAGCCTCTGCATACTGGAAGTCTGCGCTTGCTGTGTCAAGTTTGTCTGCACGATTGCCGGAAATAGCATCTGCAGAATTGACAAATAACTTGGCATCCTTTGTCATAAGTGCGAAATCGCTGACAGAAGTAAGTACGCTGAGTCCACCGCCACAAGAGCCGAAAACACCCATGATCTGTGGGATCACGCCGGATGCGGCAACTGCCTTTGCATAAATGGCTCCGATGCTCTCAAGTGCGTCTACAGATTCCTGTAATCTGACACCTGTGGAATCCAAAAGTCCAATGACCGGTGCTCCCATCTTCATAGCCATATCATACACAGACATGATCTTCTTTGCATGCATCTCACCAATGCTTCCGTTTAATACAGAAGCATCCTGGCTGAATACGAATACCAGATTGCCATCGATCAGACCATGTCCGATCACTACACCATCAGAAGGTGTCTGCTGCTGGTTCAGATCAAAATCTGTGTTTCTTGATGTTACCAGCGCGCCTAATTCGACAAAACTGTGCTCATCAAGTAATTCATTCATCCTCTGAATAGCAGGATTGTTTGTTACATTACTCATGCTACTTTTCCTCCATATATATAAATTCAAAATTTCTCTACCGTAATAATAACGTTTTGTCCTTCCTTTTTCAACCACTTTTGTTAATTATTTCACTATATTTTTACAAAGTTTTTTTGCTATCTTTTGTTAGAAAAACATAGCCCATTTTTTCAGGATCGCCTGGAAGAACCATGGCATATTTTTTACTGCAAGACTATCCTCCAAAAGGATGTCACAGGTATCTATGACCACATCATCCACCAGAAGTTCTGCGTTTCCGATCGCTTGAAGTCCCTTGCCCGTCGCTTCGATACTGCGCGGATAATGTAAGCGGATCGCCATGGTCTCCCAGTCTGCCAGAAGGACTTCCTTTCGCATATCCGTCAGTTGTGGCATGGCAGACTTTTGGGTTTTGAGATCATAGTCCGGGTTCTGGGCTCTTTGGAGCCTTACGCTTTGTAAGCCCTCTGCCGGATCCATGACCTTGCGCATCTGATAATAGGTCGTGGCATATTGGTAGATCTTATTGCAGTCCTGCCATTTGTAGGTCTTATTGTTTGGCCAGCCACTCGCCAGCAAGGCAATGACAAATTTCCGCCCGCCGGAAGAAAGTGAAGTCACATAGCAGTATCCGGCATCCGCGGTAAATCCTGTCTTTCCCGACAGGCAGTCAGGGTTCTGGCTCAAATAGGCGTTGTGGTTGGTACAGGAAAAGTTCCGTGTCCCCGGGATCATACTGCCATCTGCCTGCTCCGTCAGCGACGTAAAAGAATAAGCATTTGTCTGCGTGATCTCTAAAAAGCGCTCCGCCCGGGGTGACTGCCAGCTACAGTAACGCATGATAAGCGCCAGATCATGTGCCGTCGTACCATGGGTATCTTCTCCAACCGAAGCATCCAGACCGTTTGGTGTCAAAAAACAGGTATTGCTGCAGCCCAGTTCTTTTGCCTTTTCATTCATCAGGGCAGAAAAGCCCTCCACACTCCCGCCAATGTGTTCTGCGATCGCCACGGCAGAATCATTATGGGATTCCAACATAAGAGAATACAAAAGGTCTTTGAGGTAATACTGCTCGCCTTCCTCGATATTTAACTGCACATTGGGCATGGATGCCGCATAGGCAGATACCGTGACGATATCATCTTCCTTTCCGTTTTCCAGTGCCAGAATACAGGTCATGATCTTGGTCGTGCTGGCATTGGCACGCTTGCACTCACCCTCTTTTTCATAAAGCACCCTGCCGCTGTCTCCATCTAAAAGTACCGCAGACAAGGCATGGATAGAATTTGCATCGATCGTTTGCTTTTCTGCTGCGCAGATGGTTTGCGGCTGCCATAACAGGATGACAAAAAGGACAATAAAAAAAGACCGCATCTTTTTTATAAAAAGCAAGACAAAATCCTCCCAAACAGACTTTATAAAAAACTATGAGGTCTTCTTTCTTTTATGACATTTTCGGTAGAAAAACTATTCTCCGCCTACATCCAGTTTGATTTCCTGCTCAGCCTCCTGCTTAAAGGTCTCCATCTGGTCGGTCGTCGGCGTCGGCAGTTCATCAATGGAAGATACGCCAAAGGAACGTAGGAATTCTTCCGTGGTTCCAAAAAGCATCGGTCTTCCCGGTGCATCCAGACGTCCAAGTTCGGTCACCAGGGAATATTCCACCAGTTTGCTGACGGCATGATCGCTGGATACGCCTCGGATCTTTTCGATCTCCGATTTGGTGATCGGCTGCTTGTAGGCAATGATGGATAAGGTTTCCAAAAGGACATCCGTCAACACCTGCTTGCGTGGCTGCTTTGCCATGCGGATCAGGTATTCATAGAGTTCCGGCTTCGTGCACATCTGGTAAGAACCGTCCAGTTCCGTCAGTTGCACCCCGCGTCCTTCTTCTGCCCATGTTTCTTTCATATGTTCCAATGCCTTTACGACATCTTTTGTCTCTACTTCCAGTGCCTTTGCGATACGTGACGGTTCCACCGCCTCGCCAAAGGTAAAAAGAATCCCTTCTATGATGGACTCCATCTGTTTTTGATCCATAACGTCACTCCTATTCTATGCCGCGATTTTCGACTCGATCAGAATATCATCAAAGGTATGCTCCTGCGAGATCAGAATCTTTCCCGATTTCATCAATTCCAATATCGCCAAGAAAGTCACGATCACTTCCATCTTACTGCTCTGTTTTTCCAATAACTGACGAAAACTAAAGTTTTTATGCTGGCCGGCGTACTCTGACAAATAGCCCATCTTGTCCTCCAGTGATACTTCTTCCTTGCGGATCTCTCCGAATTTGGAACGGATGGGATCGATCTTGTCCTTCTGTCGTTTCAATACGGATTTAAAAATATCATTCAACTGGTTCAAGGTCAGGTCTGATACCAGTTCCTTGGTATCAATGGGCGGTGTGTATGCCAGAACCTCCTCCGGAACGGTCGGCTCTTTGTAAAAAATATGGGAGGCATCCACCTGGCAATCCTTTAATTCAAACGCCATGCATTTATATAATTTGTATTCCAGCAACTGTTGCACCAATTCTGCCCGCGGATCTTCCTCATCCTCTTCCTCGGTAGGATCTGCCGGGAGCAGCATCTTGGACTTGATATCCAGAAGTGTCGCAGCCATGACCATAAATTCACTAACGACATTCAGATCATGTTTTTGCATCTGTCGGATATATTCCATATATTGATTTGTAATCTCTACGATGGGAATATCATAAATGCTGACTTTATTCTTATCTAGCAGGTGTAAAAGAAGATCCAGAGGTCCTTCAAACACCTGTAACTTGAATTCTAATTCCATATGCCTACCTCTTCACAAAATCCTTTCTATTATACTGGGTTTTCCCATGAATTTCAAGTTTTTGGCATAGGAGACATTTCTTTTTATATACTAGGTAATAATGTAATTTCCTGAGGTATTTTATGAAATCCTATAAATCCCTCTTATGTCTGCTTCTATCGCTTCTTTTGCTCCTGCCTCTTTTTTGTATGCCCGCACTTGCAGAAGAAGCAGACGAGACGCAGGATACTGCCCTGACCTTGTCCTGTCCTTCCGCGGTTTTGATGGAAGCCTCGACCGGCTGTATCCTATACGAAAAGGATGCGGTCGCAAGACTTCCCATGGCAAGTGTGACCAAGGTCATGACCCTGCTTTTGATCTTTGAAGCCATCGAAAACGGACAGATCTCTCCGGAAACCCAGGTCAGCGTTTCGGAACACGCTGCCTCCATGGGCGGATCACAGGTCTTTTTGGAAGCCGGTGAGATACAGACCGTAGAGACACTGATCAAATGTATCAGCATCGCCTCTGCCAACGATGCAGCCGTTGCCATGGCAGAGACTGTCGCCGGCTCGGAAGAAGCCTTTGTTGCCCTTATGAACGAAAAAGCCGCCGCCCTTTCCATGGAAAACACGCATTTTGTAAACTGCTGCGGTCTGGATGACACCGACCATTACTCCTGTGCCAAGGATCTTGCCCTTTTAAGCCGCCAGTTGATCCTGCGTTTTCCAGCCATCTACGACTATTGCCAGATCTGGCAGGAAGATATTACCCATACGACCAAGAAAGGACAGACTCCTTTTACACTGACCAACACCAATAAACTGCTCAAATCCTATCCTTATGCCACAGGTCTTAAGACCGGTTCGACCAGCCTTGCCAAATTCTGTCTGTCCGCCACAGCCAGCAAAGATAATATCGATCTGATCGCTGTGATCATGGCGGCACCGACCTCCAAAGACCGTATTCGGGATGCCCAGTCGCTGTTTGCCTATGGCTTTGCCAACACTGCCATCTATCAGGACAAAACGACCGAAAAGATCCTGCAGATCCCGGTCAAAAAAGGAGTCGCCGATACCCTGCATGCAGTTGCCAAGCAGGATTTTTCCTATCTGGATCAAAAGAAGGCAGATCTCAGCCAGATCACCAGTAAACAAAACCTGCCTGAAAACCTCACGGCTCCCATCAAAAAAGGTGATACCGTCGGCTCCATCGACTATTACCTGGGTGACAAGCAGATCGGATCCATCCCGGTCGTAGCCAAGGAGTCCATTGCAGCTGCCGGTTATGGAGATATTTTACAGGAAATGTTCTGCTATTACTGCTTTGTATCCAAGAGTGTCGGCAGGTAAATGGTGCCCCAGTTGCCACCACCGTCCATATGCCCCCGCTTCGCCCGTTCATAGAGGCGGAGTTTGACATCGACCGGGCTAAGATATGGTTCCTGTTGTAAGAGCAAGGCAATGGCTCCCGTCACAACAGGAACTGACATGGAAGTGCCGGTCTTTTTTACATACCAGCCCTGCTTGCTGCAACTGGTGATATTACTTCCCGGTGCATAGATTTCTGGTTTTTTGACGCAATCCGCTGTCGGTCCGCGCCCGCTGTAATCGCTTGGAGAAAAAGTACCCTGCCGGTAATCTGCACTGCCTACCGTTATGACCTTGGGCTGGGTGCCCGGTATGGTGACACTCCCCTTACCCGGTCCATTGTTGCCTGCCGCGCATACCGTGACAATCCCTTTGTCCCAGGCGGCTTCCACTGCGCCTAACAGGTCTCTCTGCCAGTCTTTGGCAACACTTTTGATCAGACCGACCGAAATATTTAAAATGCGAATGTGGAATTTTTCCTGCATCTGCATACACCAATAAATTGCCGCGATAAAGTCCTCAATACGTCCGTCGCCCTGGTGATTTAGGACCTTTCCTATGATCAGATTGCTATGTGCCGCAATTCCGCGATACCTGCCCTTGGAACGCAGTCCGCTGCCGGAACTGATGCCCGCAATATGGGTGCCATGTCCGTAATCGTCATATAAACCCTGACGTTCCTCTACAAAGTCCCGGAACAAAACAATACGTTTTCCAAAATCAGGGTGTGCCTCCACACCGCTATCTAAAATACAAACACCAACCGGCTGGTCTCTATCCCCCAGCCGATCCATGTTTTCTTCAAATCCTATCCAATGCCTTACCTGATTCATCTGTATTTTTTCGCTTTTTTTCAGTATATGAAAAAAACTCCCATCGGTTCAAACCGATGAGAGTTCCTGGGTTTATAGATTATTTTACATCCTTGATAGAGAAGGAAATTCTTCCCATCTTGTCCTTGCCAAGACATACAACCTTAACAACATCGCCAAGGGTAAGTACATCTTCTACATGCTCGATTCTCTCTTTGGAGATCTTAGAAATGTGAACCATGCCTTCCTTGCCAGGTGCGAACTCGATGAATGCACCGAATTCTTTGATACTTACGACCTTACCGGTAAAGATCTGTCCCTGTTCAAAGTCGGTTGTGATGATCTTGATCATCTCTACGGCTTCGTCCATCTTTTCCTTGTCCGTACCGCAAACAGATACGTTACCTTCATCTGTGATGTCGATCTTAACGCCGGTACGCTCAATGATCTCATTGATGGTCTTCCCACGCTGACCTACAACATCGCCGATCTTTGCCGGATCGATCTGGATCTGGATGATCTTTGGTGCATACTTGCCAACGCTCTCTCTAGGTGCAGAGATTGCCTTTGACATACACTCATCCATGATGAAGAATCTTGCTTCTCTGGTTCTGCGGATCGCTTCTTCTACGATCGGTCTGGTCAGACCATGGATCTTGATATCCATCTGGATGGCTGTAATACCGTCTTTGGTTCCTGTAACCTTAAAGTCCATATCACCAAAGAAATCTTCCAAGCCCTGGATATCGGTAAGTACGATATAATCATCATCTATCTCTCCTGTAACAAGACCACAGGAAATACCTGCAACCATCTTCTTGATCGGTACACCGGCTGCCATAAGTGCCATACAAGATGCACAGGTAGATGCCATAGATGTAGAACCATTGGACTCAAATGTCTCAGAGACCGCACGGATCGCATATGGGAACTCCTCTGTAGAAGGAAGTACCGGGATCAAGGCTCTTTCAGCCAATGCTCCATGTCCGATCTCACGACGTCCCGGTCCACGGGATGGCTTTGTCTCGCCGACAGAGTATGATGGGAAGTTGTAATGATGCATGTAACGCTTTACGGTAATGTTCTCATCCAAACCGTCAACCTTCTGAACTTCAGAAAGCGGCGCTAAAGTAACAACGTCACAGATCTGTGTTTGTCCACGTGTAAACATAGCAGATCCATGTACTCTAGGGATCAGATCTACTTCTGCGGAAAGTGGACGGATCTGGTCGATACGTCTGCCATCCGGACGCTTGTGATCCTTCAAGATCATCTTGCGGACAGTCTTCTTCTGATACTGATATACAGCCTCACCTAAGACTTCCAGCCAATCTTCTTTATCTGCAAATGCTTCTTCAAATTTCTCGGTAACCTGACGGATATTCTCCTCACGTACCTGCTTCTGGTCTGTAAATACAGCCTCTTCCATTTCTTCCGGTGTCACGATCTTGCGCATTTCTGCGAACATCTCTTCCGGAATGGCACAAGAGGTGTAAGAATGTTTGGGCTTACCAACTTCAGCAACCATCTGGTTGATAAATGCGATGATGGTCTGGTTGACATCATGTGCCTTGTAGATAGCCTCGATCATCTTGTCTTCCGGGATCTCATTGGCACCGGCTTCGATCATGATGACCTTCTGTGCTGTAGATGCAACGGTCAGTTTCAGATCTCCGTTGTCCCACTGTGCCTGTGATGGG
Organism: Roseburia sp. AM16-25; assembly: GCF_003473825.1. Lineage (NCBI taxonomy): Bacteria > Bacillati > Bacillota > Clostridia > Lachnospirales > Lachnospiraceae > Roseburia > Roseburia sp. AM16-25. Next base: position 500,757 of record NZ_QUCW01000002.1, on the reverse strand, counting down.
TTGATGATGAACTCGCCATCGACCATACCTACCTGTGTCATAGCACAAGGTCCGTCAAATGGGATATCGGAAATACAGGTTGAAATTGCTGCACCAAGCATGGCAACAAGTTCCGGACGAGCCTCCGGGTCAACACTCATGACCATGTTGTTCAAAGTAACGTCATTGCGGTAATCCTTTGGGAAAAGCGGACGCATCGGACGGTCGATCACACGTGCGGTAAGCACAGAATTCTCAGATGCCTTGCCCTCTCTCTTATTAAATCCACCAGGGATCTTTCCTACGGAATATAATTTTTCTTCAAATTCCACACTCAGTGGGAAGAAATCAATACCTTCTCTTGGCTTCTCTGATGCTGTAGCCGTTGAAAGTACGGTTGTCTCACCATACTGGATGAATGCTGCACCATTTGCCTGTGCTGCCACACGACCAACATCAACACGCAGGGTTCTTCCTGCAAGTTCCATTGTAAATGTCTTTGTCATTTCTTATCTCCTTATATTATATTTGTTAAGACAGAAACCCGAAACTACTGATAAATCCCAAGCCAGCCTGACACTTATCAGTGGTCTCGGATCATCCTCCTGTCTGATAACCGGTAACTTATGGGCAATCCCATACGAAAAATTGGGCGGAATAGAAAACTACCCCGCCCATGCAAGCAAATTATTTTCTTAAACCTAAACGCTCGATCAAAGAACGATATCTCTCGATATCAACGTCCTTAAGATATGCTAAGAGATTACGTCTCTTACCGATCATCTTTAACATACCACGTCTAGAATGGTGATCCTTTGGGTTTTCCTTTAAATGCTCGGTCAACTCCTGGATTCTTGCTGTAAGAACTGCTACCTGAACTTCCGGTGAACCTGTATCACCAGGTGTTCTAGCGTATTCTTCCATAATTGCTGTTTTCTTTTCCTTTGAAATCATGTTTCTACCTCCTAAAATTTCATACGCCTGTACTCAGCATAAGGTCGGAGTTTCCAAATACCGAATACGGGTAAAATCATACCAAAAGAGTATAACACAGGTTGTATATCCTGTAAAGATATTTATTGTATCAATCTAACAATCTTGTGCAGCAGATCGGTGATCTGTTGAAGGCACTGGAAATAATGATACCGGTACGTTCGGTGCTGGCATGCACGATCTGTCCGCCGCCGATATAAATAGCCACATGGCTGATACTCTTGCCACTGCCGTAAAATACCAGATCTCCCGGCATCAATTCGGAAGTGCTGACTCTGGTACCGTAATTTGCCTGTGCACGGGAAGAATGTGGCAGACTGTAACCGTATTTTGCAAAAATGGAAAGGACAAAACCGGAACAATCCGCACCATTGGTCAGGCTGGTGCCGCCCCAGACATAAGGATTGCCTACAAACTGGGTCGCATAGTTGACAAGATCCACACGGACATCCGATACACCCTGTCCGTATCTTGCCTCTGACATAGTCATGGCATCTGCAAGAGTCGTTGCACATGTCACATAGTCACCGCTGACATAGCCATATTCGCCATCGATATTGACCTGCACCCATCCATCGGTCTCCGATACGATCTCTAACTCCTCGCCCTCCGGCATGGTCGCTAAGATCTCAGATGTGGTATTTGGCTCTAAGCGTACACGCAAAGAGTCAGTATTGACTGTGGCAGTATAACGTGCCACCTCGTTTGCCTTGGTGATCGCTGCATCACCGGTCAGAAGATATTCGGATAAGACATAGCCTTCTACCTCACCGGAAGAAATATGTGTCCAGTCTCCCTCTGTGCCTAAGATCTCACATCCGGCGTTTTCCGGTAACTTGCCTACCATAGAAGCATCGGTTGAGGCTGCTTCTCTGATATTGATATTGCCCTCTACATTGGCTAGTCCTAAATTAGCATAGCCAAAGGTATCTAACTGTGCCGTACCGGTGGTCTCCACATCCGCATCCGATACCTGCGGCATGGCTGCCGCTTCCTCTACATTGACTGCAGCAGATGCCACGATACCTGCAGTCAATCTCTGCGACTGCATCTGTTTGTTGCTATAGCAAAAAGAAAATATAAGGCATCCTGCACATGCCACCGAAATTGCACTAATCAATCGATTCTTCACAATGTCCTCCCAAATCCAAACTGAATTTTCCAAAATTTCCACTAAAAAAACAGCAGCAAACACTGCTGTCTTTTTGCATTATAGCAAGACATATTTCATCTGTCAACAAATTTGTAACAATTATGTAACAAACTAATGATTAAAGTAAGAAAGTGCCGTTTTCTTATCCCTCTCCATCTGTGCAAAGAGTTCCTCTACGGAGTCGAACTTCTTTTCATCACGGATATGGGAAAGAAATACCACACGCGCGTCCTTTTCATAGACATCCTGATCAAAATCCAAAATATGTGTCTCGATCCCCATTTGATTTTCCCCGGTCACCGTCGGCTTGACACCAACATTGGTCACACCGTGATATATATGATGCTCGATCTCGATCTTGGTCACATAAACGCCGTTTTTCGGCAGTAACTTGTCCTCCGGCGGGATCAGATTGATCGTCGGCATCCCCATCTTGCTTCCCAGATGATAGCCATGCACGATCTCGCCCCAGACAAAGTATTCATAGCCCAGAAGTTCGTTGCCCTTTTCTATATTACCGGCAGCGATCTCTTCACGGACATAGGTAGAACTGATATCCCTGTGATCCTTTTGCAGTTTTTCCACGACCTCCAAGGTAAAACCATAGGTCTTGGAAAGTTCCTCCAGCATCTTGGCATTGCCCCGTCCCATCCTGCCAAATGAAAAGTCGGTGCCGCAGACTAAGTATTTCATGTGAAAATTCTCAACCAATAGGCGGATAAATTCTTCCGGTTCCAACTGCATGATCTCCTTTTCAAAAGAACACTGCGCCAGATAATCGATTTTTTCTTCTTCCAGAATATGTGCCCGCTCTGCATTTGTAATCAAGAGTTTGGTCATATCCTTTTTCAGACGGATCCGCGGTGATACATCAAAAGTCAGGACACAGGCTGCCAACCCCTTTTCTTTTTGCCCACGCAGTTTTTCCGTTAAAAGTTCATGCCCCTTATGTATACCGTCAAACTTACCTACCGTGACGGCTGTATTTTCTGAAATCGTCTCATTTACCAGCGAAGTAATTATCTTCATGTCGTCTCCAAAAACATCTTTTTTAGTTTGAACTGATGCTCATTTAAGTGATATATCCCAACAAATCTGCCATCTGACAGATATATGCGTACCGGATCTCCCTCATCGATCGCCTCGTCTGCCCTTGCCTGCATCTGCTCGATCGCGTTGCCGTTTACCAGTCTCTTATCTGCTTCCTCTGATGCATATACCTTGGGATAAGCAGAAAAGACCTGATCGATCGGCAGCAGGATCTGATCCAGCCGGTCTTCCTTTTTGGCTTCCTCGATCTGGGCTAAGGTCAGACTGTCTGCCAAGGCAAAAGAAGCCACCTGCGTACGCACCAGACTCTCCATACAGCCTCCGCATCCCAAAGCCTGTCCGATATCCTGACAAAGGGTACGGATATAAGTTCCCTTGGAACAATGCACTTCCATGGTAACCAGTGGCAGTGCAATATTTTTTATTCGGATCTCATAAATGGTGACCGGTCGGGGCTTTCTCTCCACCTCGATCCCTTTTCTCGCCAGATTACAGAGTTTCTGTCCTCCTACTTTAAGAGCCGAGTACATAGGCGGGACTTGCTCGATCTGCCCCACAAACTGCCCGACTGCCCGCCGGACCGCATCCTCTGTCACAGTAACAGCATGCTCCTCTAAGACCTGCCCTGTCATATCCTGCGTATCGGTAACGACCCCCAGCCGCATGACCGCCTCATAGGTCTTGTCCTTGTCTGTCAAAAGATCACAGACCTTGGTCGCCTTTCCGATACAGACCGGAAGCACCCCTGTGGCATCCGGATCCAGCGTACCGGTATGCCCTATCTTTTTTATACCAAGGATGCCGCGCATCTTCGCGACCACATCGAACGAAGTATACCCGGCTTCCTTGTAAACGTTTATAATTCCACTTTTCATATGCTACCTATTGTGCTAACTGTTCCTTGACATCCGTCACGATACCATCGATCAATGCCCATGGATCATCCCCTTCGACTGTAAAGCCTGCGGCCTTTTTATGTCCGCCGCCATGGTATTTCATAGCGATCTGTGACAGGTCGACCCGGTCTCCCTTGCAGCGTGTGCTGACCTTATAAGCCCCCGGTTCCAGACCATAAAGAAAGATCGCCACCTCGGCTTCCTTCGTCATACGGAGTTGGCTGACAATGCCGTCCAAATGCTTTGGCAGGACTGAAAATTCTGCCATTTCCTCCTGTGTGATCACAGAAGCGATACACTCTGCATCTTCATAGAGCCGGCTCTTTAAGAGTGCCTGCCCTAAGATCTTGTTCTGGGCAAAGGTCTTTTCATAAAAAGTCTTATCTACGATGGTCGGATAATCTATCCCCAGGTCCATCAGACACCCCGCAACTTCCATGGTATGACTGGAAGTACAGGAATACTGAAAGACACCGGTATCATGGATCATGCCTGTGTATATGCACTCGGCGATCTCCTTTGTGATCTTAGCCGGATCCATGCTATCGTAGACAAGTTCACTGGCAGAAGATGCATCTGCCACGATCTTATTCTTATCCGCAAATGCCTGATTACTGACATGGTGGTCAATGCAGATCGTCCTTTTTGCTGTCTCAAAAAATTTGACCGCATCCCCAAGTCTTGTCGCATCCCCACAATCTAAGACAATGCAAAGGTCAAACGACTCCTCGCTATCCTTTGCCTCCAAGATCTTGTCTGCGCCCTGTAAGAACTGAAAGATCCTTGGGATCGGCTCTAAGAACACACAGACCTTAACTTGTGGGTAATAGGTGGCGATGTAATTGTAGGTTGCCAGGCAGGAGCCCACGCAATCTCCATCCGGGCGGATATGTCCGGCGATCGCCACACTTGATACATTTTGCAGTTCCTGATCTAATTGCATAAGATCCTCCTTAGTTGCCCTGATTCAGATCATCGATCATCTTTGACATTCTGACGCCATATTCAATCGACTGATCCAAAATAAACTGAATCTCCGGTGTATTGCGCAAATTGATATTGGATGCCAAGAGTTTGCGGATATAGCCCGCAGAACTGCGCAAGCCCTCCATCGTATCAGCCTGGGCTTTTTCATCGCCCAAGACGCTGATATAGGCTTTTGCCGTCTTTAAATCCGGTGCCACCTCTACAGCCACAACACTGCAAAGGGAACTGACACGCGGATCCTTGATCTCACCGCGGATGATGTTGCTCAATTCGCGGTGAACCTCCTCATTGATCCTTGTATTTTTAATACTTCTTTTTTTCATATCCTACCTCGGTACTTCTACCATAATATATGCTTCGATCACATCATCTTCAGCGATGTCATTAAATCCGTCTAATACAAGACCACATTCAAATCCTGCCTTAACTTCCTTCACGTCATCCTTGAAACGCTTGAGTGATGCCAGATCACCTTCAAAGATCTGCTCGCCCTCACGGGATACGCGGACTTTACATCCACGCTGGAAGTAACCGTCCAAGACATAAGATCCGGCGATATTTCCGACATCAGATGCCTTGAAGATCTGACGTACCTGTGCATGACCGATAACCTTTTCCTCATAAACAGGATCCAGCATACCCTTCATGGCTGCTTCCACATCCTCGATGGCATTGTAGATGACCTTGTAAAGTCTGACGTCTACGCCTTCTCTGTCCGCGGTAGCCTTAGCCATGGCATCCGGTCTGACGTTAAATCCGATGATGATGGCATTGGATGCAGATGCTAAGATAACATCACTTTCATTGATGGCACCAACACCGCCATGAATGATCTTAACCACAACTTCGTCGTTGGAAAGTTTTACCAGAGACTGCTTCACTGCCTCGACAGACCCCTGTACGTCTGCCTTGACGATGATATTGAGTTCCTTCACATTACCGGACTGGATCTGTGAGAAGAGATCGTCTAATGACATTCTGGTCTTAGTATCTTCAATTAACTTATTCTTACTCTCGGAAATAAATGTCTCCGCAAAGTTTCTTGCTTCTTTTTCAGAATCCATGGAAACAAAGATCTCACCTGCATTCGGTACATCACTCAGTCCTAAGATTTCTACCGGTGTAGATGGTGTTGCTACCTTGACTCTGCGTCCGTTTTCATCGATCATGGCACGGACTTTACCATAAGAACTTCCGGCTGCGATCGGATCTCCCACATGCAGGGTACCCTTCTGTACCAAAACGGTTGCAACTGCACCGCGGCCCTTATCCAACTGTGCCTCAATGACAAGACCTCTTGCCGTACGCTTTGGATTTGCCTTTAATTCCAAGACTTCTGCGGTCAAAAGGATCATTTCCAGTAATTCATCGATACCTTCGTGTGTATGTGCAGATACCGGTACGAAGATGGTACTTCCGCCCCAATCTTCCGGGATCAGTTCATACTCGGATAATTCCTGCTTTACACGTTCTACATTTGCGTTTGGCTTATCGATCTTGTTGATTGCAACGATGATCTCAATGCCTGCTGCCTTTGCATGGTTGATCGCCTCAACCGTCTGTGGCATAACGCCATCATCGGCTGCAACAACCAGAATTGCAATATCGGTAGAATTGGCACCACGCATACGCATAGCGGTAAATGCCTCATGTCCCGGTGTATCTAAGAAGGTGATCTTCTGTCCATTGACTGATACCATGTAAGCACCAATGTGCTGTGTGATACCGCCTGCCTCGCGGTCTGTCACCTTAGTGTCACGGATAGCATCCAAAAGGGATGTCTTACCATGGTCAACGTGTCCCATAACGCAGACAACCGGTGGACGGGCAACCATATCTTCTTCTGACTCTTCATCCTCGCGAAGAAGTTCCTCGATCACATCTACCTTGACTTCCGGCTCACAGATGCAGTTGAACTCAAGTGCGATCTCTTCTGCCTGCTCGTAGTCGATATCCTGGTTTACGGTAACCATGATGCCCTTCATAAAGAGTTTCTTAACGATCACAGATGCCTGCACTTTCATCTTGTCAGCCAATTCCTTGATCGTAATATGCTCAGGCAGGGTCAGTGTAATGATCTCGTTCGGATCCTTTTCTGCCGGCTTTGGCTGTGGCGCCTTATTCTTCTTCTTGCCACCGTTCTTCTCCAAGTTTACATAGCGTTCCTGCTTCTTAGAGCCAAACTGATCGTGCTCATGTTTCTTTTTATTGTTGCGGTTGTTGTCGCGGCTTCCCTTTGCATTCATATCTGCAGCTGGCGCAGCCGGAGCAGCATTGTTTCTGCGGTTGTCACCGGCAAATCCACCACCGTTTGGACGGTTGCCGTTTGGTCTGTTGCCACGATTGCCGTCGTTATTGCGCGGTCTGCGGTTGTCGCCTGCGTTTACGCGGCTGCTCGGACGGTCATTTTCTGACATTTGGCGTGGACGGATCGGACGATTACCGTTTGGTCTGTCACCACGGTTGCCATTCTCACGTCTGTCCTGGCGTTCCTGTCTGTCCTGACGTTCCTTGCGCTCCAATCTCTCCTGACGTTCCTTCTCCTCCTGTACGCGGTGGGAAGGTCTGACGGTACGCTCACTCTCCGGACGGATTGTGATTCTTCCCTGTGCCGGACGTCCGGAACCGGAACGGTCACCACGATTGCCATTTTGTCTGTCACCATCCGGTCTTCTTCTCGGACGGTCACCATCACGGCGAGGTCTCTGCTGCTTGCTGTACTGGGCATTAAAGACAGCGGAAATGCTTGATTTCTTCTTCGGACGTGCATTTTCTTCCTTATGCTCTGCCTTCTTTTCCCCGGTCTTTGCCCCTTCTTTTGCAGGTTCTTCTTTTACCGCTGCCTCTTTCTTTGCTTCTGTCTTCTTCTCCGGTGCTTCTTTTACTTCTTTTTTGACCGGTTCTGCCTTTTTAAACTTCTTTTCTACGATCGCGATCGCAGCATCCTCAATGCTGTTTTGGCTCTTTACTTCTATTCCGTTTGCAGCAAGTGTTGCAACAACTTCTTTTGTTTCTACACCTAACTGTTTTGCTAATTCATATACTCTAACTTTTGCCATACTATATCCTCCATTATTCAGTTGTTATACCAATGTGATTTTCTTTTTTACAGCCTGTGCCAGATTTTCATCTGTGATCGCAACGGATGCCCGGAACTCTTTGCCGATTGCATGCCCCAGATTCTCTTTTTTGCCATAAAAAACAAGGTCGCACTCATAAAATTCACACATGTTCGTAAAACTCTTTTTGGTATTGTCAGATGCATCTTCTGCAACCAGCACCAGCCATGCCTTGCCTTCTTTGACAGCCTTTTCCACGGAAAATTCTCCGCTGACTACTTTTCCCGCTTTTGTTGCCATACCAAGCATCGCCAAAGCCTTATCCTGCATTTAGATCATCTCCTCTTCCAATCGTTTTACAATATCTTCTGGTATCTTACACTTCAATGAACGTTCCAATCCCTTATTCTTCATCGCCTTGTGAAAACATTCGATGTCTTTACAAATGTAAGCCCCTCTGCCATTGGCTCTGCCGCTGGCATCCACAAGAAAGGTATCCTCCGGTGTCTTTACCACGCGGACTAAAAGGGATTTGTCTTTCATTTCATTACATCCCACACACTTGCGCTGTGGAATTTTTTTGCCATTCATTTTATTCTTCACTTTCTGATGCTGCATCATCATCGTAGTCATCTTCTACATAATCATCTTCAGACTCGTCATACTCATCATCATAGTATTCATCGTCGTCATAATACTCATCATCATACTCGTTTTCATAATCCAAGAAATCGCCTGCTTCTCTTGCCTGCGTCTCGCTCTTGATGTCGATCTTAAATCCTGTCAGACGGGCTGCAAGTCTTGCATTCTGTCCCTCCTTACCAATGGCAAGTGACAACTGATAATCCGGAACAACAACTTTTGCTGTCTTTTCATCTGCATCTGCGATAACAGAAATGACCTTTGCCGGACTTAAGGCATGCTCAATGAGCATAGCCGGGTTTTCATTCCATTCGATGATGTCGATCTTTTCTCCGCGGAGTTCATCTACGATCGCATTGACACGGCTGCCGTTCATACCGACACATGCGCCAACCGGATCCACATTTTCATCCTCTGCCCATACAGCCATCTTTGTTCTGCTGCCTGCTTCACGCGCGATCGCCTTGATCTCTACAACGCCGTCACGTACTTCTGCGACTTCCTCTTCAAACAGACGCTTTACCAGTTCCGGGTGGGTTCTGGAAACTAAGACCTTCGGTCCTCTTGTCGTATCCTTTACTTCTAAGATCAATACCTTGATACGCTCTGTCGGCTCAAAGTGCTCACCTCTGACCTGCTCATTCTCTGCCAAGAAAGCATCGGTCTTACCAAGATTTACACTGATGTTCTTGCCGATGTAACGCTGTACGATACCGGTCACAACCGTTCTTTCCAACTGATAATACTCGTCAAATACCATCTTTCTTTCTTCTTCACGGATCTTCTGTAAGATCGTGTTCTTTGCACTCTGTGCTGCGATACGTCCAAAGTTGGTTGACTTGATCTCAACATTGACCACATCGCCGATATTGTAAGATCCGTCCATCGCCTGTGCGTCCTCCAAACTGATCTGCTCTACCGGATCTTCCACATCTTCTACAACCGTCTTGGCTGCTAAAACATGATATTCACATGTTTCCGGATTGATGTTCACGGTAATGTTATCATTCTTTCCAAAATGATTTTTGCAGGCAACCTGAAGCGAATTCTCGATCGCTTCCAAAAGGACATCTTTGCTGATATTCTTTTCAGCCTCCAACACATTTAACGCTTCTAACAATTCATTGTTCTTCATTTCTTGTTCATCCTCCTAAAATTCTTGTTATAGTACGCTAAAAATCAAATGCCAGACGGATCAATGCAATGTCTGACTTATTAAATGTAACTTCTTCATCGTCTTCGGATAGGACAGTGACACTATCATCATCATAGGCATGCAGGATACCGTAGAATTCTTTGGAACCGTCGATTGCTTTATAAGTACGGATCTCTACTTCCTGTCCCAGACTGCGTTCAAAATCCCGCGCTTTCTTGAGCGGTCGTCCCAATCCCGGTGAACTCACCTCAAAGGTATAGGCTCCCTCTACATAATCCAGTTCATCCAGCAGGACATTCATCTCTCTGCTGACCGCAACGCAGTCATCAATGGTAATACCTCCCGGTTTGTCAATATATGCCCGAAGGAAATAATCCTGACCTTCCTTGACATATTCCACGTCCACCAATTCAAAGCCTTTTTCGTCCAGAATCGGAAGGATCAATTCTTCTGTCTTCTTTTCGTACTGCTCCCTTTGTGACATGTGTCCACCACCTTTCTTTTTTTAAAAAATTGAGAGTGGACAAAATGTCCACTCTCAATTCTAGCAACATATCTACTTGCGCTCAACAGTTCGTAGGGGAATCGAACCCCTGATTCCGCCGTGAGAGGGCGGCGTCTTAACCGCTTGACCAACGAACCATGATGTCTTGTTACCGCATCGCGACAACAAGACAATGATATATCAAATACTCTTCCTCGTCAAGTACTTTTTTCAATTTTTTTGAAAAAATTGAAATTCAAGAAAATTCTTAGTCTTCATAGCCGTTTGGATTGTTCTTCTGCCATCTCCAGGAGTCTGCACACATTTCCTTGATACCATACTTTGCAGTCCATCCAAGTTCTTCCTTTGCCTTGGTCGCATCGGAATAACAGGTTGCGATATCGCCGGCTCTTCTCGGCTTGATCACATAAGGGATCTTGACGCCGGTCGCCTCCTCAAAGTTCTTTACAATATCCAGAACGCTATAGCCGACACCCGTACCCAGATTGTAGATACAAAGTCCGGCCTTCTCCTCGATCTTCTTTAATGCCTTGACATGACCGATCGCAAGATCGACTACATGGATGTAGTCTCTGACACCGGTACCATCCGGTGTATCATAGTCGTTACCGAAAACGCCAAGTTCTTTCAACTTACCAACTGCCACCTGTGTGATATATGGCATGAGGTTGTTCGGGATACCGTTTGGATTTTCACCCATGGTTCCGCTTGGATGCGCACCGATCGGATTAAAATAACGAAGTAAGATCACATTCCACTCCGGATCTGCCTTTTGCATATCGGTAAGGATCTGCTCCAACATAGACTTTGTCCATCCGTATGGGTTGGTACACTGTCCCTTTGGGCACTCCTCTGTGATCGGGATCTGTGCAGGATTGCCGTAAACTGTTGCAGATGATGAAAAGATGATGTTCTTTACGCCATGCTGTCTCATCACATCCACCAGTGTTAATGTTCCTGCGATATTGTTGTTATAATATTCCCAAGGCTTCTCAACAGATTCACCTACCGCCTTTAAGCCGGCAAAATGAATACATGAGTCGATCTGCTCCTTGTCCATGATCTCATTTAAGATGTCACGATCCAAGATGTCTCCCTTGTAGAAAGTAACCTCTTTGCCTGTGATCGCCTTAACACGATCCAATGACTTTTCACTGGCATTGGATAAGTTATCCAAAACAACCACGTCATATCCTGCCTGCAAAAGTTCTACACAAGTATGACTTCCAATGTAGCCTGCACCACCGGTAACTAAAATTGCCATCTGTCATTCCTCCTAATTAAAATATTCTTCACTCACCAAAGGGCATTATAGCATAAGTGCCTTTATAAAAAAACCTTTATTTGGTTAAAAAATTGACAAAAAAGGACTCCGAATACGTTCGGAGTCCTGCATTATCTTTAGGCAACCTTTGTCTTTGCCAATTCAACTAATTCAGCAAATGCTGCTGCGTCATTTACAGCCATCTCTGCTAACATCTTGCGGTTCATTTCAACACCTGCAAGTTTCAGTCCATACATGAACTTGCTGTAAGAAAGACCATGGATTCTTGCTGCTGCGTTGATACGAGCGATCCAGAGCTGACGCATCTGTCTCTTTCTCTGCTTTCTACCAGCATAAGAACTTGTAAGTGCTCTCATTACTGACTGCTTTGCTACACGATACTGCTTAGATCTAGCACCTCTGTAGCCCTTTGCCATCTTTAATACTCTATTATGCTTCTTCTTAGCGTTCATTCCGCCTTTAATTCTTGCCATTTTGATATCCTCCTTAACCTATTTATTAGCAGTAAGGTAAAACCTTCTTCATATTCTTAACATTTGTAGCATCTGTCATTGCTGCTTTTCTAAGATTTCTCTTTCTCTTAGTTGTCTTCTTGGTTAAGATATGGCTCTTGTAAGCTTTATTTCTCTTTAACTTTCCTGTTCCTGTTGTAGAAAAACGCTTTGCAGCTGCTCTTTTTGTCTTAATTTTTGGCATGTTATTTTCCTCCTTAAATTATCTCTTTTCTGCCAACACCATGCTGATGCTTCTGCCTTCTTGCTTTGGTGCTTTCTCCACTACTGCCATATCTTCGACTTCCTTTGCAAAGTCATCTAAGATATGTTTACTCTGTGCGATATGCGCCATCTCACGACCACGGAAACGAAGTGTGATCTTTACCTTATTGCCCTTGGAAAGGAACTTCTTGGCTGCATTGACCTTTGTGTTCAGATCGTTGGTATCAATATTCGGTGACAGGCGGATCTCTTTGACTTCAACTGTCTTCTGCTTCTTCTTCGCTTCTTTTTCCTTGCGTGCAAGTTCGTAACGATACTTACCGTAATCAATGATCTTGCATACCGGTGGCTTAGCATTCGGGGCAATCTTGACAAGATCAAGTTCTGCTTCCTCTGCCAATTTCATTGCTTCTCTTGCTGACATAATGCCAAGCTGTTCTCCGTTTGAACCAATCAGACGAATTTCTCTGTCTCTGATCTGCTCGTTAATCATTAAATCGCTAATGGTCTTATACCTCCAGATTAAAATAAAAAAAGTGGATAGACAGACTATCCACAATCAAACTCACAACACTTCAAAAAGTCGGAATATAAACGCTGAGTCACCTCTGTGCTCAGGTGAGAGTGGATACTCTACTTTGTTTTCACAACATTGGTACTTTATCACAGATTCTATGGGGCGTCAATACTTTTTTCGGATTTTCTGCTAAATTCGCACAAAAGGAAAACGACAGAAATCCTGTCGTCTTCCCCCTTGTCCTTAGACCTTGCCTGTCTCTTGTTTTAATTCATCACAGGCGACTCTGAATATGTTTCCGAATTCACCAGAAGACTCCCTTCTTCTAGTATGCCATATCAGTCGTCCTTGTCCGGAATCTTCGGAACCGGAATACTCGACTACCGCCGATACCTTAAAATACTCATCTAAACCGATTGCTTTGATCCCCTCCTCGGTGCATATTTTAAGTGGTTCCTAAGTATCCTCTTAAATACTTGTATATACCATACCATGCTTTTGTACCTTGTGCAAGGCAAAAGCACTATATATTGTGTTTTTCGGACAATTTTGTACAATTTAAATCTAAAAATAAAATCTTAGGCTTCATGTTCTTCTTCATCAAAGGCCCAGATCGGTATAAAGCGTCTGCCTTTCCAAACTGTGGTCTCCTCCTTCGCTCCTTCCATTGCCTCACGACAGAATGTCATCTGGGCGCCGATCGCCTGTTTGCCGCGTCGGCTCATCTTTGCATAAGTGCCATCCGGAAGCATGGCATATGCCTTTAAATTATCGCGCAGGAGAACATCTAAGATATGCTTGATCCGATCCTTGATCACATCATCTTCCACCGGAAATACGATCTCCACACGCCGATCCAGATTTCTAGGCATCCAGTCCGCACTTCCCATATATATATCTTCCTGTCCATTATTATAGAAATAAAAGATACGGCTATGTTCCAAAAAAGTCCCCACGATCGAGGTCACATGGATATGTTCGCTTACGCCCGGTATCCCGGTACGAAGGCAGCAGATTCCGCGGATCACCAGGTAGATCTCTACACCGACAGAGGATGCCTCGTATAATTTTTCAATGATCTGCCGGTCGCACAAGGAATTCATCTTGGCAACGATATATGCCTCTTTTCCTTCCTTGGCATGAGCGATCTCCCGATCGATCAGGGCGATAAAGCGGTCACGCAGCCAGATCGGTGCCACGACCAGTTTATTCCATCTTGCCGGCTCCGAATAACCGGATAACATGTTAAAGACAGCCGTTGCGTCTTCTCCATAATTTTCATTGCAGGTAAAGATACCGCAATCTGTGTAAAGTTTGGCGGTCGAGTCATTGTAATTGCCGGTACCAAGATGCACATAACGTGTGATGGCATCCTCTTCCCTGCGGACGACCAGTGCGATCTTACAATGGGTCTTTAAGCCCACCAGTCCATAGATAACATGACAGCCCGCCTTCTCTAACTTTTGTGCCCAGACAATATTGTTTTCCTCGTCAAAACGTGCCTTTAATTCTACCAAGACCGTGACCTGCTTTCCGTTTTCCGCCGCCTTGGCAAGCGCTGCGATGATCGGTGAATTGCCACTGACACGATACAGGGTCTGCTTGATGGCAAGTACATCCGGGTCAACTGCTGCCTGCTTGATAAAATCAACGACCGGATCAAAGGTCTCATAGGGATGGGTCAGGAAAATATCTCCTTTTTTGATCTCGTCAAAAATGCTCTCTCCCGGAAGGATTCTTGGATTTTTCTGCGGTACAAAAAGTTTCTCCCGCAGATCATCACAGCCGGACAGCCCATACATCTTCATCAAGAAGGTAAGATCCAAAGGTCCTGCGATCTCATAGACATCCTTACCGCTAACAGCCAGTTGTTCTTTTAAGACCTGCAAAAGGCGTTTATCCGCCTTATGTTCGATCTCCAGGCGGATCACCTCACCCCACTGCCTTTTGACAAGCTGCTTCTGGATCTCTTTTAAAAGATCGCTCGCCTCATCCTCATCAAAGGACAGATCAGCATTTCGCATGATACGATAAGGATAGGCACACACAAGGTCATAGTTCAAAAAGAGTTGTGCCATATTCTTTTCTATGATCTGTTCCAAGAGTGTAAAAGTATAACGGTCGTCCTCGCCCGGGATCGGCACCAGTCGTGGCAGAACAGACGGCACCTGCACGGTAGCAAATTCCAGTTCCTGCTTACTTCCCTGCTGTAATTTTGAATTTGGATGCTTGGACTTGATGAGTGCCGCAATATTTAAGGACTTGTTGCGCACCAGAGGAAAAGGCCGGGAAGCATCTACCGCCATAGGGGTCAGCACCGGATAGACATGCTCCATAAAGTATTTATCTACATAGGTTGCCTGCTTTTCGTTGAGTTCCTCATAAGCGCCTATGATCCGAATGCCCTCCTTGCGCAGAATCGGCATTAGGGAACGATTGTAGGTGTTGTACTGCTTTTCAACAAGCGCATGGACTTCCTTTCCTATTGCACACAACTGTTCCGTTGGATCCATGCCGGCAATATCTTTTTTGGTATAGCCTGCATGCTCCATGTCCTTTAAGGAAGCAACACGTACCATAAAGAACTCATCCAGATTGGAAGATGTGATGCTGACAAATTTCAGGCGATCCAGAATCGGTATCTCCTTATCCTTTGCCTCGTTTAGTACACGGTGCTCAAATTTGATCCAACTCAATTCTCGGTTATCATAATATTTTGGATTTTTGAATTCTTCTGCCTTGCTCATTTTTTGATCCCCCTCTATTCAAACACGCGCAATTCCCGCAAGATCGGACGGATGGAAAATACACTTTCAAAGAAGTCTGCCTTTTCTTCAAACATGCCTTTTTCCAATGCGATGGAATCCGTCGCCTCAATGGTGATGTGCAAACGATTGCCCCGCACCGCCATCTTGATGTTCTTGAACTTCTGCCTGTGGCTGCGGTCGAGCGCATTAGCCACTTTTAAGATAGCAAGCAGTTTGACGATCGTCATATACTCATCCACGCTAAAACGATCCGCCATGCTGTCATAAGATTCCAGACTTTTACGGTTCAAAGATACGACCGTAGCAACCATCTCACGTTCCTTGTGGGATAGACCCAGGATCTCCGATGACATGATAATGATATAGGAACAATCGGACGCATCCGAGATACTGATGTATTTTCCACAGTCATGCAAGATCGCGACCAGACGCATCAATAATCTTTGCCTTTTATCCAGCCCGTGAAACTTCTTTGTCGCATCAAAGATCTGGGTCGAGATCTTATCCAGTGCCTTTAAGTGCGGCTGGTAACTGCCGTAGCGCTTGGCGATCGACCATGCCGCAGAGATGATATCCTGGTCAAAGTCATGTTCTACCTGCAGATAATGTTTTGGTGCAAAATAGTGATATGCCATACCGTCATTGACAGATACGCCCGGCACATAGACATATTTTGCCGGCAGTTTTTCTGCAATGGCATGATGCAGCATCAAAAAGGGTTCGATCAGTTCCTCATGATCGTTTAAGACATCAAATTCCCGGATGATGCTCTGCAAGGTCTTATCCCGCATATTCTCCAGAAGTTCCATGTAATGCTCCATCCTGATCGGTTCCCTGGTCGCATCATCTACGGCGCGTTCCATCAAAGTCGATACATGGTCGCCTAAGATGATCAAATATTTTAACTTGACATCCTGCATATGCATGGTGACAAAGGCATCCAGTTCCTTATACATCATCTGAGCGATCTGCTCTTTATGGTTGGTCATATAGGATAAACGTTTCATATTCTCGCTCATGATGACCGTTCCCAAACCGATATGCTGTGTCGTTCTGACCTTTCCATGATAAAAGAGAGTGATCTGTAAACTGGCACCGCCGATATCCACGATTGCTGCACTCTCCGATACCATGGCATCAAAATTATCCTGGGATGCCACCGCGCGATAACTCATAAACCTATGCTCGGAATTGCTGAGCGCCAGCACCTTCATACCGGTGCGCAGTTTGATCTGTTCCATGGCAAAGAGGCGGTTGTCTGCCGCCGTAAAGGTAGAGCCGGCATAGATCTGATAGTCCTCCGTCAGCCGATACAGGGCAAGGGTGCGTTTCATATCTTCCAGCACATTGCAGATCCTATCTACAGTCTCCTTTTTCAACTGACCGCTGGCATAGATATCCTGTGCCGTATCGATCGGTGTACGCAGGCAATCCAGTTCCTTCAAGCGTTTCTTTTGTGTGATCTGAAATACTTTCAGAATAATCTCATAAGATCCAATATAGATCGATGCATATAACTTCATAATATCCCCCTTTACATAATCTCCACCTTAACATATCCATGTAAAATCCCCATAAAATTTTTGAAAAATCTAATTTTCCTTTGCAAAAGACTGGTAATTTCCCAAAATGCGGAAAGAAGATGTCTCCTCCTTTAAGCCCCGCAGAGCATTGACGACCGCTTCCTGTCTCAGATTCCCCTCAAAATCGATAAAGAATTGGTAGCCCCAGGAGCCGCCCTTGCTCGGACGGGATTCGATACGGGTCAGGTTGATCCCATTAAAGATAAAATGTGACATGATGCGATACAAGGCACCAGCCTCATCATCCGGGAGTGCAAAGCACAGGCTGACCTTATCCGCAGATTGCAGATAGGTCTTATCCTTTGCCACAATGATAAAGCGTGTCTCATTTTCTTTATTATCCTGAATGGCTTGGTCTAAAACATCCAGATCATAAATACCGGCATTATGTATGCCTGCAATGGCAGCCTGGTTTTTCAGACCGTCCTCTTTGACCTTCTGGGCTGCAAGGGCTGTATTCTTCAATGCCTTGCGCTCCATTTTTGCATGGTCATCCAGATAGTCCGCACACTGCATCAGGGCTTGTGGATGGGAATATACCACGGTAATATCCTCGATCTTTGCCCCCTTGACACCTAAGAGTGCATGGTCGATCTTAATGATCTGTTCGCCCACGATCGTCACGTCATATTCCATCAAAAGATCATAATTTTCCGCCACAATACCGGCGGATGAGTTTTCGATCGGCAGGACCGCATAATCCACGTATCCGCTCTGGATCGCCTCCATAGCATCCCGCCAGGTCGCTACTGCCTCACCCGGACATTCCTTGCCAAAGAACTGTTGCATTGCCATCTGGGCATAAGCCCCTTCGACTCCCTGATAAACGATCCGCTTATCCTTGGCATCCAGAGCATCGATCGCCCGAAATCCCAACGGCTCGATCTGTCCTGCTTCCGCTAACATCTGGTATTGCTTTTTGCGGCTGGTCGACATGATCTGTTCAAAAAGTTCGACCACGCCCTGCTTTAAAAATTCATCCGGCACCAGCCCCGCCAAGGTCTTTAATTTGTCATCCTCGCGTGCCTTGTCATAGACATTTTTATGGTTGGCGATCTTGTATTCTGCCACTTCCGCAGCAAGTCCCATTCTCTGTTCATACAACGATACGATCTGACGGTCAATCGCGTCAATATCACATCGGATCTCACTTAAATCTTTCATGTAATTCCTCTCATAATCATCTCTTTTTATAAATAGGAAAATCCGTGGAATTTCCTAAACTGCTTCATCCTACGCCGTAAAGTCAAAGAAGGATAACTGGTTGGATTCCGGCAGATCCGAAATAATATCCAGATCGGATAAAAGTTCAATGATCGATTTACTTACCTTGCCACGCT
Organism: Roseburia sp. AM16-25; assembly: GCF_003473825.1. NCBI lineage: Bacteria > Bacillati > Bacillota > Clostridia > Lachnospirales > Lachnospiraceae > Roseburia > Roseburia sp. AM16-25. Next base: position 482,128 of record NZ_QUCW01000002.1, on the reverse strand, counting down.
CCCGCAGGTCATCCTTGGATAAGAACTTGCCGCCACTGGCTGCAATGGCAAGCGACTCTGCCGCCTTGTCTCCCATGCCGTCGATCGAGTTGAAAGGCGGTAATAATTTACCGTCGACGATCTGGAAATATCTGGCATCTGACTTATACAGATCCAGTGGTAAAAATTCAAAACCTCGCGCATACATTTCCTGTACGATACGCATATCACGGAGAGTTCCTTCTTCTTTTGCCGACAACTTGTCTTTTTTCTTGTATTCTGCAATATAAAATTCCAGTTTATCCTTGCCCTGACACATGAGTTCATAACTGAAGGATGTCGCGCGGATACTAAAGAATGCCGCGTAGTAGGCCAGAGGATAAAAGACCTTACAATAGGCGATACGCCATGCCATCATAACGTATGCCGCCGCATGTGCCTTCGGGAACATATATTTGATCTTTTCACAGGACCAGGTGTACCATTCCGGCACGCCATGATCCAGCATATCCTGTTTCCACTCCGGCCACTGCTTGCATTTGCCCTTGGCAATGATACCCTTTCTGGTCTTTTCCATGATATCAAAGGCTTCCGCACTATCCAGTCCCATATGGATCAAATAGGTCATGATATCATCACGCGTACAGATACAGGTAGAAATCGTAGCCGTACCATTTTCGATCAAAGTCTGGGCATTACCCAGCCAAACGTCCGTACCATGGGACAAGCCGGAAATACGGATCAGATCCGTAAACTCCTGCGGCTTTGCATCCCGGAGCATCCCCATGGCAAAATCGGTACCAAACTCAGGGATACCCAGCGTTCCCATCGGACAGCCGTTCAACTCCTCCGGTGTGACCCCAAGGGCTGAGGTATTTTTAAAGAGTGACATGACCGTCTTATCATCCAGCGGAATCTCCTGCGCATGCAGTCCGGTCAGATCTTCCAACATACGGATCATGGTCGGATCATCGTGTCCCAGAATATCCAGTTTCAAAAGGTTGGCATCGATGGAGTGATAATCAAAGTGGGTCGTAATGATGTCGGATGTCATATCGTTTGCCGGGTGCTGGACCGGTGTAAAGGAAAAAATGTCCTCTCCTACCGGAAGTACGATGATACCGCCCGGATGCTGTCCGGTCGTTCTTCGCACGCCCACACAACCCTGTACGATACGGTCGATCTCACAATTTCTCTTGTGTATGCCACGTTCTTCATAATAATTCTTGATGTAACCAAAAGCGGTCTTATCAGCAAGCGTACCAATCGTACCTGCCTTAAAGGTCTGGCCTTCCCCAAAGATAACCTCGGTGTATTTATGCGCCTTTGACTGATAATCCCCGGAGAAGTTCAGATCGATATCCGGCTCCTTATTTCCCTTAAATCCCAGGAAAGTTTCAAACGGAATATCAAATCCCTCTTTTTTCAGATCCTTGCCACAGACCGGACACTTGCGGTCCGGCATATCACAACCTGCACGCCCGGAATAAGCCTTGACCTCTTCGGAATCAAAATCAACAAAATGACAATATTCACACAGATAATGCGGACTGAGCGGATTTACCTCGGTAATACCTGCCATGGTGGCGACAAAGGAAGATCCTACCGATCCACGGGAACCTACCAGATAGCCGTCCTCATTGGACTTCCACACCAGTTTCTGTGCGATGATATACATCACGGCATAACCATTGCCGATGATAGATTTGAGTTCTCTTTCCAGTCTCTCTTCTACGACAGGCGGCAGATCATCGCCATAGAGCGCATGCGCCCTATCATAGCAGATCTTTCTCAGCATGCCGTCTGAGTTTTCAATGACCGGTGGACATTTGTCCGGTCGCACCGGCGAGATCGGCTCACACATATCGGCGATCCGGTTGGTGTTGGTGATAACGACTTCCTCCGCCTTGGCAGAACCAAGATAGGAAAACTCCTCCAACATCTCCTCGGTAGTACGCAGATACAAAGGTGCCTGATCGTCGGCATCCGAAAAGCCCTTGCCAGCCATAATGATACGGCGATATACTTCATCCTGCGGATCCAGAAAATGCACATCACAGGTTGCAACAACCGGCTTTTTAAAGATTTCTCCTAAGGAGACAATCCTGCGGTTGATATTGCGCAGGTCTTCTTCGCTCTTGATCAGTCCGTCATCCTTACGGAGCATAAAGGCATTGTTTCCGATCGGCTGGATCTCCAGATAATCATAGAAATTCACGATACGCGTGATCTCTTCTTCCGGTCGGCTGTTTAGGATGGCGCGGTATAATTCTCCCGCCTCACATGCCGAGCCGATGATCAGACCCTCCCGATATTTCTGCAACTGGCTCTTTGGGATCTTTGGTCTTCTGTAATAATACTGTAAGTGTGACATGGAGATCAAACGATAGAGATTGATACGTCCAATGTCATTTTTTGCTAAGACGATACAGTGGTAAGACGGCATCTTGCGAATGGTCTCATCAGATGCCATACCGTCCTTGTTGACATCATCCAGTGTCTCAAAGCCACGGTCTTTTAACATTTCCAAGAACTTGACGTAGATCTCTGCGGTACAGCCCGCATCATCTACTGCCCTATGATGGTGTTCCAAAGATACACCCACTGCCTTTGCCACATTGTCCAGTTTGAACTTGCTGAGTGACGGAAGCAGATAACGCGCCAGAGCCACCGTATCCACATAGGTAAAGTCACATGGCAGTCCCAGTCGTTCGCAATTTGCCTTGATAAAACTCATATCAAAGTCTGCATTATGGGCAACCATGATAGCACCCTCGCAAAAATCCATAAAACGTGGCAGGATCTTTGTAATATCCTCCGCATCAATGACATCCTCATCACGGATGCTGGTCAGTTCGGTAATACGGAAAGGAATTGGTTCTTTCGGATTGACAAACTCGGAAAAACGTTCCGTGATCTGCCCGCCAACGACCTTGACCGCTCCGATCTCTATGATGTTATTATTTTTTGCATGAAATCCTGTCGTCTCCAAGTCAAAGACCACATAGGTATCATCCAGACTCTGGTTCTTGGAATCCGTCACAATACCCTTGGTATCATCCACCAGATAGATCTCACAGCCATAGATCACCTTGAAGTCCGTATCCAGATCATGCACGGTATGGTCTGCATCCGGGAAAGCCTGTACGGCTCCATGGTCGGTAATTGCGATCGCCTGATGTCCCCAACCGGCTGCCCGCTTGATGATATCCTTGACATCCGATACCCCATCCATATCACTCATCTTGGTATGGCAGTGTAACTCTACACGCTTATCCGGGGCATGATCATGACGGGAAGTCGTAAAGTCCGGGATACGCATAATGCCAAAGACCGAACTCATGGTAAGGTCATGGTCAAATTTATCGATCATCGGTGCGCCTTTTAACTTGATAAAAGCACCGTTCTTGATTTCCTGACAGACCTCGTCCACCTGATCATTTGCCACAAAGATCTTGCTGACGATCGTATCCGTAAAGTCCGTGATGGCAAACATTAAAATAGTACGCTCATTGCGGATCTCTCGACTTTCAAAACTGATGATCTGTCCGCGGATGGTTACCTCTCCGATCTCACCGGAAATCTCCTGAATTGGAATCGGTTCATCATCAAATTCACGCCCATAAATAACATCCGGATTGTTGGATTTTTTCGCTGCAAAGCCACCGCGTCTGCCACCGCCTTTGCCAAAGGACTTCTTTTCGTTTCCGACATCTTTGCCGGCAGGACTGGCTGGCTTCTCGCTGCCGGTATCCTGCTCGCCTTCCTCTGCATTCAGCAGTTCCTTCTGCTGCTGGCGCATGCGGTTTTGTCTTGTAATCTCCGCGATCTGGTTGTCGATCAGTATCTGTGAATTTTCACGATACTTGCTTGCAACCGGTTCTTTATAGGAAAAATCAATGATGAGTTTCTGCCCGCAGCGCTGACAAAAGATCTTATCTAAGATATCGTGCAGTTCCTGCTCATAGCCATGTGCGATGACCGTATCTTCCAGAGTGACCAGAAGATGATCCTCTGAAAAGGTAAAATCCGCTTTTTTGAATACGCCAAATAAAAGGGCACTATAGGCATTGATCTCCTCTAAAATACTGTCCTTATAAATATCGTATAATTTTTCCGGCGTATATAATGCAGATAATGAAAAAGACTCTATGATATGTATCGTTACATTTTCTTTTGCAAAGCACTGTTTCTTGATCGCATCTTCCATCTTCCAGATACGGCGCTTGGGAACAAGGGAATCACAATGAAGGTAAATACGAATGGCACTTCTGTCCCGGTTCGTACTTACCTTCTGAATCATTGCTCCCTGCATGATCTGCATTAAGTCATTATCTAATTGTAAGGATGGAAAAACTTCCTGAAAACTTTTATCCAATCTGCTTCACTCCAACTAAGGGGCTACTCGCCCCAATGATCTAATTCGTATTTTAATGCCGGGAGTAATTCTTCTTCCGGCATTTTCTTGACTACCTGACCATGTTTGATCAAAAGGACTTCGCCAATGCCCCCCGCAACACCAAGGTCTGCCTCTTTTGCCTCGCCCGGTCCGTTGACCACACAGCCCATGACGGCAACCTTGATATCCAAAGGATAACCTGCCACAAGATTTTCTACGCGGTTCGCCAGTCCGATCAGATCGATCTGTGTACGTCCACAAGTCGGACAGGATACGACCTCAATGCCGCCCTTGCGCAGCCCCAGAGTGCGCAGGATCAACTTGGCAGACTTGATCTCCTCGATCGGATCTCCGGTCAGAGAAACGCGGATGGTATCGCCAATGCCCTGGTGTAAGATCAGTCCCAGACCGATCGATGACTTGATGTTGCCACTGGTCAGTGTCCCCGATTCCGTGATACCGACATGGAGCGGATAATCCGTCTGGCTGGAGATCAGTTCATGTGCCTTGACACACATGAGAACATCAGATGATTTGATGCTGATGACCAGATTATCATAGCCCAGATCCTCGATGATATGCACCTTATCCAGTGCGCTCTCCACAATGCCTTCCGCCGTAACGCCGTGGTATTTTTCTACCAGTTCTTTTTCCAGGGAACCACTGTTTACCCCAACACGAATCGGGATGTTGCGCTCTTTTGCCACATCCACGACTGCCTTGATACGATCCAGTGACCCAATGTTGCCTGGATTGATACGGATCTTGTCCGCACCATGCTCCATGGCTGCGATCGCAAGACGATAGTCAAAATGAATGTCTGCAACGACCGGGATCTCCACCTGCTTTTTTATTTCTTCCAAAGCACATGCCGCTTCCATAGTCGGAACAGCACAACGGATAATATCACAGCCCGCCTGTGTCAACTGCCGGATCTGTGCGACTGTTGCATCGACATCTTCTGTTTTTGTATTGGTCATAGACTGGATCAGTATCGGATTGCCTCCACCGATCACACGATCTCCAATATGGATCTCTTTTGTTATCTTTCGCTCCATCGCAAAAACCTCCTAGACGAACAATTTCTGAATATCGTTAAACATGACGACGACCATCAATACCATAAGCAGCATAAAGCCGACTAGATGGATCCTTCCCTCGATCTCCTCATTCATCTGCCTGCCTCGGATAGCCTCGATCAAAAAGAAGAGAAGCCGTCCGCCATCCAGTGCCGGGATCGGGAGAAGGTTCATCACGCCCAGATTGGCGGATAAGAGGATGGCAATATTGATCATATTCATGGCAACATAAAAAGCACCGGAAGATACGGACTCGTCATAGGTATCGCCGATCGTCTTGACGATCCCAACCGGACCGGACATATCATTTACAGATAACTGCCCTGTCACCAGCATTTTCAGACTCTCAAAAGTCGCATAGATCTGGTATTTCATCTCGTAAAATCCATAGGCAAGTGTCGTCGGTATGTTGCCCTTGATCCTGGTGTAGTCCCCCTGTAAGCCCAAGAGGTATCTGCCCGCTTCCTCGTTATACTGCGGAGTTACCTGAACACTATATTCCTTACCGTCTCTTTCATAAGTCACATCCATGGTCTTTCCCGGATGAAAAAAGGAATAAACACTGATCTCCTGATAGAAATGAACACGGTAACCGTCCAGCGCAAGAATGGTATCTCCAGCCGCAAGTCCCTCTTCTTCTGCGGATGAGCCTTCCATGACACCGGCAAGTTTCGGCACATCATAGCCGATAGCCCCGATCAAAATAACAGACAGAACATATGCCAGAATAAAGTTAAAGAAAGGTCCTGCCGCTACAATCGCCGCCCTCTGCCAAAGGGGCTTATGGTTAAAAGCACGGTCATCCTGACTGTCCTCGTCCTCACCCTCCATCATACAGGCTCCGCCAAAAGGCAGAAGTTTTAAGGAGTATGTTGTCTCTCCCTTGGTAAAATGAAGGAGTGTCGGTCCAAGTCCCAGACAGAATTCATTGACCTTGACATCGCATTTCTTGGCAACCAGAAAATGCCCCAATTCATGAAATATTATGATAAAACTAAAAATGATAATTGCAAGAATAATACTCAATTTACCACCGACTCTCTATATATTCATAGGTTGCTGCTTCTGTATCTAAGATCTCCTCCAAGGTCGGATCTTCCTTGTAGTAAATTTCTTCCATGCTGGCTGCAATGATCTCCGGTATCTCGATAAAGGAGATCTTGCCGTCCAGGAACTTGGCTACCGCACGCTCATTTGCCGCATTAAAGACAGTCGGCACATTGCCGCCGGCATCTAATGCATCATATGCAAGGGACAGACCATAAAATGTCTCGCGATCCGGTCTTTCAAAAGTCAGACTGCCTATCTTGAAAAGATCCAGTTCCTCTGCATAAAGCATACGACGATTTGGATAAAATAATGCATAAAGAATTGGAAGTCGCATATCCGGTGTTCCCATCTGTCCGATCACAGCACCATCTTCATACATGACTGCGGAATGTAAAATACTCTGCGGATGTACGACGACCTCGATCTGGGAAGGCTTTACACCAAAGAGCCACTTTGCCTCCATGACCTCCAGTCCCTTGTTGACCATGGTTGCAGAATCAATGGTGATCTTCTTTCCCATGCTCCAATTCGGGTGCTTTAGGGCATCTTCTAATGTCACATGTTCCAATTCCTCGTATGTCTTTCCACGGAAAGGTCCGCCGGATGCTGTCAGTAAGATCTTTTTGATCTTATTGTGTGCATTGCCCTGCAAAGACTGGAAAATGGCACTGTGTTCACTGTCGACCGGCAAAATAGATACTCCGCATTTTTTTGCCAAAGGCATAATAATATGACCAGCCGTTACCAGGGTCTCTTTATTGGCAAGTGCAATATCCTTTCCTGCCTCGATCGCCGCGATCGTCGGACGGATGCCAAGCATGCCAACGATAGCCGTCACTAAGATCTCGGATGCCGGATGAGTCGCTACTGCCAAAAGTCCGTCCATGCCGGATACAACAGAGATCTCTGTGTCCTTTAAATTTTCTTTTAATTCTTTGGCACACGCCTGGTCCCAGACCGCAACCAAAGTCGGCCGATACTTTCTTGCCTGCTTTTCCAGTAAAGTAATATTGCTGCCAGCCGCAAGGGCTACCACCTGTAAGTCTTCTTTATTTTGATCTACAATATCCAGTGTCTGAGTTCCGATCGAACCCGTGGAACCAAGAATTGCAATATTTTTCATCTTATCTTCTCCTACAAAACTCTTGATGCTAAAAAGAATATGATCGGTGCGGTAATGATCACGCTGTCAAAACGATCCAAAATACCGCCATGTCCCGGGATCAGTTTTCCATAGTCCTTGATATCGTAATTACGTTTGATCGCAGAAGCCGCCAGATCTCCCACCATAGAGATCAACGCTCCAATGGCAGAAACGCCTGCCAAGAGCCAGACTTCTGTCATCGTAATGCCGAGTTGGCTGCGGAAGATCGATACATAAAGTGCAGTTAAAAGTGCGGCTCCAACCACACCGCCCACGGCACCTTCTACAGATTTCTTCGGGCTTAAGACCGGTGACATCTTGTGCTTTCCGAAAAGCATACCCACGCAGTAAGCACAGGTATCACTTCCCCAGGAACAGAGAAAGATCAGCCATACCAGATACTCTCCACCGTCCAACATTCTGGTCTGGTAAATAAAGGAAAGCATCATTGCCACATAAAACAGGGCGAAAAAACAAGCCATGATCTGATCTGCCTTATATTTGGGGTAAGAGAACACATAGACCGCCAAAAGCAGGATCAAAAACAGCATAGGCAGGATCATAGGATCCGTAAAAAAGCCAAAATATAAATTCAGATAAAAAGCAATGGCTGCCAGATAGCCAACGACTGCCGCCAATGACTTTTCCATTTGAAATACACGGTATAACTCAAACATACCAATGAGGGAAATGATCCCCATAACAGAAAGCAGGACATTGCCCCCTGTGATAATTACTACCAGGGCGATCGCAACCAATACGATACCACTGATCAATCTAGTCTTAAACATTGTAAAACCTCTTAAACCTTTCCATATCTTCGATCTCTATTTTCATATGCTTCCACAGCTTTTCTTAATTCCTCTCCATGGAAATCCGGCCATGCGACCGGAGTAAAATAGAATTCTGCATACGCTAACTGCCACAATAAGTAATTGGATAAGCGCTGCTCTCCACTGGTGCGGATCATCAGATCCGGGTCCGGCAGGTCCGCGGTATCCAGATATTTGCTGACAGTATCCTCACTAATGGCATCAGCATCTAATTTATGTTCTTCTACATCCTGATACATCCGCTTGATGCCACGGACGATCTCATCCCGGCTACCGTAATTGATAGCGATGGTCAGGTTGAGTCCGGTATAGGATGCGGATTCTTTTTCCAAAAGGCAGATCTTTTCCTGCATGGATGGATCGAGTCTTGAAATATCCCCGATCACGCGGATACGCATATTATTCTTCTTTGCTGTCTTTAAACAGTTCTTCAAATACTGGTTCAGCAGATTCATCAGGGCTGTAACCTCTTCCTTGGAGCGGTTCCAGTTCTCTGTCGAAAACGCATAGAGAGTCAGGTACTCGATTCCCATATTGTATGCTTCCTCGCAGACAACCTCTACATTTTTTGCTCCTGCGGTGTGTCCTGCCGTCCTCGGCAGACCTTTCGCCTTTGCCCATCTGCCATTTCCATCTAAAATAATGGCAACATGTCTTGGAACACTCATATTGTCTCCTTTCTGCTTGTAAAAAAAGGACACTTACGCAAGTGTCCCCTTTTCGTCAAAAGACTATACCGTTAAGATCTCCTGTGTCTTAGCCTCAATGGCCTTGTCCACTTCAGCAATATACTTGTCTGTAAGCTTTTGTGCCTGATTTTCCAATTCTTTTACTTCATCTTCAGACACATCTGCTTCCTTGCCATATTTCTTAAAGGAATCATTTGCATCTCTACGGATATTGCGGATAGCAACCTTGGCATTTTCGCCATGCTTCTTGACATCCTTTGCCAATTCCTTACGACGTTCCTCTGTCAGTTCCGGGAATACCAGACGGATGACCTTACCATCGTTGGTCGGGTTCAGTCCAAGATCTGCAACTAAGATCGCCTTCTCAATATCCTTTAACAAAGAAGACTCCCAAGGCTGGATCTGGATCATACGTGCTTCCGGCACACTGATATTTGCCACCTGCTGTAATGGTGTTGGTGAACCGTAATAGTCAACTACGACCTTGTCTAAAACATGAGGATTGGCTCTACCAGCACGAATGGTGGTGTACTCCTCAAGCAGATTGTTGTAAGACTTTTGCATCTTATCTTCAAATACTTTTAATTTTTCGTCCATCATTATCCTCCATTATACGGTCACTTTTGTGCCGTTAAAGTCGCCTGAGATTGCTTTTACAATACTATTTTCTTCCTGTAATGCAAAAACATACATTGGCATTTTATTTTCCATACACATGATAGAAGCCGTCAGATCTACCACTGCAAGTTTCTGGTCGATCACATCCTGAATCGGCAGGACATCATAACGCTTGGCATTTGGATTGGTCTTTGGATCACTGTCATACACACCATCCACTGCCTTTGCAAGCAGGATCACATCTGCCTCGATCTCGATCGCACGCAAAACGGTCGCTGTATCTGTAGAGAAATACGGATGTCCCGTACCACCTGCAAAAAATGCTACCTTTCCTGCTTTGAAGCATGCATTGGCTGCATCCTTAGAAAACAAGGTTGTAAAAGCACCACAGGTAAATGGTGTCAGTACCTCGGTATCCATCCCAACATAACGGAAGATCTCAGATACATAGATACAGTTCATGATCGTTGCAAGCATACCGATCTGGTCTGCCTTAGTACGGTCGATCGTCTCTGAAGTACGTCCACGCCAGAAATTACCGCCACCGATCACGATACCGACTTCTGTACCGGCATCTACCAACTGCTTGACCTGCTTGGCCACCTGAATACAGGTTGCCTCATCAAATCCAGTCTTCTTCTCACCTGCTAAGGCTTCGCCACTTAATTTTAATAAAACTCTCTTCATCGTTCTACCTTCTTATCTCTTATGCAAACAAGCCTTCTACATCAACATCTGCATAGCACTGTGAACAGAAACCTTCGATAACAGCACCATTGTTGATCTGAACAGAACGTGACTTGATATTACCCATAACAACTGCGGAAGTATCTACAACAACCGGTCCCTGCACATCGATATCACCCTTTACGGCTCCGGCGATAACGGCTGATGTTGCTGTGATATTGCCAATGATAACAGAACCAACACCGATCTTGGCTGTACCGGATGTATTGACCTCTCCCTCGATCTTGGCTGCATCTGCAAAGAACTCAGAAGATGTGCTGTTTCCATGAACGACACCGGTAACAACCAACTTGCCGTTGCAGGTAATGTTGCCTTCGATGCCACCCTTGACATCTACAGAACCGGTAGACTCGATATCACCCTTGATGGTCATGCCTGCGGTGATCACTGCTGTCTCATCATCAACAGGTGTGCTCGGTGCTACGACCGGATTTGGTGTCACATTGACTGCTGGTGCCACCTCGCGAACTGGCTCATTTACTACTTCTCTTGTTTCCATTGTCACTGTATCCTCCACTGTGTTTTCTTGTTTTGCTGTAGCCGGTGCCGCCTCTTCCGGTGTGCCGTCTACTCTCTTTGTAACCTGCTCCAATAAACCGTCCAGTTTTGACAATTCGGATTGCACATCGATCTCTTCATCCAATGTATCTGTTGCAGTGTCTTCTGTATCTAATTCCTCTGCTCCAGGGACAAGATCGTTGACTGCCTCTGAAAAGTCATCCTTAAAATCCTTGAAAAATCCCATTTTCATTCCTCCGTATATTATTGTTGGATACTGACATGTTGTATGACCGTTGTATCCTCATCAATCGGTAAAAGCATGGCTCCGGATTGCTGTAATGCCTCAATCATTGCCGGTAAAGCCTGTACCGTTGTTGTCTTTGCTGTTGCATCATGTAATAAAACAACCGACGTTTTGTATTTTACCACATCCGACATGACATTTTCAACTAATTCATCTGCAGTAAATGCATGTGATGTTGCATCACCGCTGGAAACATTCCAGTCGAAATAAGTAATCCCCTGATCATTCAGATAAGAAATAAATTCTGACATATCGGTATTGCTGACTTTATTGCTGCTGCCACCCGGAAATCTGTAATATCTGCACTCCACTCCAGTCGTGTCATAGATCAGATTCTGGATGCGCTCAAAGTCATTTTGAAAGGCCTCCTTGGATGCATAAATATCATTGTATTTGTGTGAATAAGAATGCATAGCGATCGTATGTCCCTCGTCTACGATACGCTTGTAGGCTGCCTTTGATGCCTCGTCTTCTTTGCCTGTCACAAAAAAGGTTGCCTTGACGTTATAGTCATCCAGAACATCCAAAATTGCATTGGTATTATCACTTGGTCCGTCATCAAAGGTCAGATAGACCTTATGCAGATCTTCTGCAGTCGCCAAATTTTCTTTGTCTGATGTATTCTGGGTCAGTTTTATATCTGCCGTATCCGATGCACTCTGGTTGACCTTGGCTGATACTGCCGTGGACGAATCGTAGTCCCCGGTCAGGATGTTGATCTGCTTTTGCAGTGATACAACCTTGGCGCAAAGAATACAGGTGATCACGATCGAAAGGATCATCCAGACAGAGATCACGGTAATGATCCCTATTCTGATATGTTGCACACGCTTTCTGCGATTCCTTTGCTCTTTCAGGACTTTATGTTCCTGTTCGCTCATATTAGTTTTCTCCGTCTTCTTTTTCTTCCAGTTTGAACCTGCTGACTACGCCGGTCAGTTCTCTTGCGATGACATCCTCTTTCTCTGCCATCTCAGAAACATTGTCCACATGATCTGCCACAACTACAACCTTTTCCGTCATATTGCCGCTGACCTCTGTGGTATCCTGCGTCGCTTCTGCAATGCTCTGTACTGCGGCAGTGACCTCCTGCATGATCTGCTTGATATTGTCTGACATATTGGAGATATTTTCTGCCGTACGTTCGATGGATGCTGCATCCTCGCCGTATTGCTTTGCCACCTCTACAAAATTGCTGTAATCCGGTGTAACATCATTTACCACAAAGCCCAGCATATTTTGTGCATCCTTGGTCAGGGAATCAAAGGCATTCTGTACCTGTGAGATCGTATTCTGGATCTGTCCGACAGCCTCTGCCGTGCTGGTTGCCAAAGATCCTATCTCTGATGCAACGACGGCAAATCCCTTACCTGCCTCTCCGGCGCGGGCTGCTTCAATAGATGCATTTAAGGATAAGAGGTTGATCTGCTCTGCAATTTCAGAAATGACATTTGCCATTTCCTCGATACTGCTGACAACCTTTGCATTCTCAATACTCTCAGCCAGACGTTCTTCAAATTGCTTTGCCAATGTGCTTGCTGACTCAAAGGACTTGCGGCTGGTCTCGCCGACCTCTTTGGCACGTCCACGGATCTCCTGTGCCATTGCCGTACTGTTCTGCGTCTCTTCGGTCAAAAGATTGACATTAGAAAGCACTTCTTCGGTAGAAGCATTGACTTCCTCTGTCGCAGCACTGGTCGTCATCATCGCATTGTTGACTTCTTCTATATTCTTCTTGATCTCTGCAAAGTTCTCGGATAATTCAGTCGTAGCACTACGCAACTTCGTACTTGCTTCGTCAATATCTGTCGCATGCTCCGCAATATTGCTGATTACGTCTTTGTTGCTGTCATACATGGCATTCAAAGAGCCTCCCATGATGCCAAGTTCATCCTGGGTCTTTACCTGTATCGGATCCACGGTAAAGTCACCTTCTGCCAAAGAACCCGCAAAGGCTTTGACACGGTTCAGTCCCTTGGAAATGGAATTAACACTGAAAATAATAACCAGGGCTACCACGATCAGGGCAACAATACAGATACCAAACAGTTTTGCCAAAAGTTGCATGATCGGCTGGGTCAGTTCAGAGTTCGGCATAGTGATAATCAGTATCCATCCTGTAGCATCCACACGGGAATAATACAGATTGATCTGTCCGTCACTGCCTTTATAACTTGTCTCTCCACTATCACCGGCTAAGATCTTTTCTGCTGCCTTTGCCAGTGCCGGCGCATCCTTGTCCTCTGTGATCACAACGCTATTCTGAATCTTGTCACCCGCTGCACCGCCGATATAGACCCCCTCTGCGGTAAGGAGCATGCCCCTGCCTGCATCGCCTACTTTTATATTGTCAATCAATGTCGTGATCGCATCCAACTGGATATCTACGGTCACACAGCCGATAAACTGATCATTGACTAAGATCGGCATCGCACAGGTCGACATAATACTATCAGAAGTTTCATCATAATAAGGATCGGTAAATACCGGTTCGGTAGACGCCTTGGCAAGTTCGTAATATTCCTGGGCGAAATAATTGTATTCCGCATTGCTGTAATCATAGGTCGTCGCCAACTGGTCGCCATCCTTATATACATAAGGTCCCATATACTCAGCATCTGCCTGGTAAGCATAAGGCTCAAACCAGAGTCCACTGCCGGATACCATATCATTGTCCTGAATCAGTTCTCCTAACATCTTCTCATAGGTATCCATCGATGTCGTCTGGTAGGTAGTCGCTACCACACGAGAGATCGACTGTGCCATAGAAGAAACTGTGTGCAGATCTTCGCCCATGACGCCGCTCTGCGCAGACAACTCCTCCTGCATCCTGCTGTCGATCTGGTCGTTTATGATATCACGACTGGAAAAACCGATGACGGCTGTCAAAAGAAGCATTGCCAGAATCACAACCGGCAAAATAACAACTAACATTTTTGTCCCGATCTTCTTAAATTTCATAGAGACTTCCTCCGTAAAAATATATAATATTTCACGTTTATTCTATCATAATTTTTCAGGATGTATATACTGATTCTGCATAATTTCTACATTTTTCGTCTATTTTCGACAACTAAAAAAATATCAGTCGCATCTCATTTGAGAACTGACCGATATTTTTTGATCTTTTAAAGAAAAAGCACCACGATTGGAATGGTAATGATGGAAAAAAGTGTCGTCATCAAAACGCCCTTGCTGCATATGTCCTCTTCTTCTGTCTTTCCGCCATATTCCCGGACGATCATGGCAATAATACTGCCCGACGGCATGGCAAGCATAAGGATAAAGATAGCAAAAAGCATGGTATCCCTCTTGAGTGGGCGCAGCAGAATGGCGCAAAGAATTGGGATGACCAAAAGTTTGATAGCACTAAAAATATAAAGTTTTACATGCCCGAAGATCTCTTTCCAAGGCATCTGCGCAATGGATATGCCAATGATGATCATGGAAAACGGAATCACGGCATTGCCGACATAATCAAAGAAGGTCACGGCTCCCTGCGGGATGTTTGGATGGAATACAAAAATCAGTATGGCAAAAACAGCAGAGACCGTCCCCGGATTGATCATCTCTTTGACTGCATTTTTCCGCTCCTCTTTTGGCAGACTTCTCTGGGCAAAAGCGATCCCCAGCGTATAGATTAAAATATTATAGATCAGGATATAAAAGGTAATATAGATCACACAGCCATTTCCAAAAATGGAACGTAACACCGGAATGCCCATAAATCCTACATTAGAAAAGATCAGCATCAACTGGTAACGATTTTCCATCTTCCCCACCCGCAAGACTTTAGCGATCGGAAAAGAAAGTCCGATCAAAAGCACAAAATAAAGGAAGATATAGAAAAGATTTTCCAGCAAGAGGTCTTTTTTTGCCACGACTGTCTTATCTAAGACGCCATTGATCAAGAGTGCAGGATTTAGGATGTTGACCAGTAACTTTGACAAACGGTCGGACGTATCCTGCGTCACCCAGTTCACCTTATATGCATAAAATCCGATAAAGATCATGGCAAACAATGCCAGCATCTGTTGTAAAACAACAAAAAAATCCATCTTTTTTCCTACTTTCCTTTCGTCCATGCCCCGCTGTCATCGGAAATACCAAATTTTGCCGGGTCAAATACCGGGCGCTTTTTCTCTTTTTTCTGTACTTCGTAATCTTTTAAAATGGCAGAAGCCTGTTTGGATAACAATAAAATGGCAATGATATTTGCCCATGCCATCAGTCCATAACCGATATCTCCCAACGCCCACATGGCATCTGCGCTGACCAGACACCCCATAAAGGATGCCAGCACAAAGATCATGCGGCATAAGGTGATGGCACGCTCGTTGCCCCCGGTCAGATAACGGATATTCGCCTCAGCCTGGTAACAATAGCCTGTCATGGAGGTAAAGACAAACAAAACGATAATAACCGCTAAAAGTTTACCACTCCAGGAACCATAAGAAGACATCAGGGCGTGCTGGGTCCACTTGATTCCAGCCTCTATGCCTCCGGTCTGGTCTAAGAGCAGGTTTCCCGCGCCGTCCGTCACATCATAAGTACCGGTCAAAAGGATGATCAGTGCCGTAGATGTACCGACCAGAAGGGTATCTACATAGATGGAAAATGCCTGCACCAATCCCTGCTTTGCCGGGTGGGAACACTCTGCCGCTGCCGATACGATGGCGCCACAGCCCATCCCCGCCTCATTGGAATAAATGCCGCGCTTGACACCCCAGGCAATAGCTGATCCCAGGATACCGCCAAACAAAGGCTGTAAACCAAAGGCTGACTGAAAGATCATGGCAAAAGTTGCCGGAACCCTTGTGATATTCATGCCTAGAATGACGATGGCAAGCCCCATATAGATGGCGCACATCAGGGGTGCCAAAAGTTCTGCGATCCTTGCAATGCGCTTGATACTGCCAAAGACAACAATCGCAAGCACAATACAGCAGATGACACCGACAATGACTTTATCAACCGAAAAAGCCTCCTCAAAAACCGTTACCAAAGAGTTGATCTGGACTCCCGGCATCAAAACGCCCGGTCCCAAGAATGCGACCACGGCAAAAAGAATGGCATAAGGCTTGCATTTTAAGCCACGTTCTATGTAATATGCCGGACCGCCGACAAACTCACCACCGGCATGGCGCACTTTATATGCCTGCGCCAGCGTCGATTCCGTAAATGCAGATGCCGCGCCGATAATGGCAATGATCCACATCCAGAAGATCGCGCCCGGACCGCCATAAAAAATTGCCGATGCAACACCGGCAATATTTCCCATCCCTACTCTTGCTCCAACAGTGGTTGCAAATGCCTGAAAAGGCGTGATGCCATTTCCGTCTTCCTCGCCGTTTTTAAGGACACGGCCCATCTCTTTTAAAAGACGCAGTTGCGGAAAACGCATACGCAATGATAAAAAGAGCCCCACGCCCAGACACAGTGCCACCAAAAGCATACTCCAGATGGCATCATCCATCCGGGTAACGATTGCAGAAAATCTATCCATCTTTTTTTATTCCTAACCTAATAATTTTTCGATCATAAGCGGGTCAAAGACGACCTGCTTCTTCTGATCCACCTCAATCTGATACAGGGCATTTGCGGCGATATGTTCTGCCGCCTGTTCCAGATCACGAATACCTGAGGTATTGGCGTAAAGTTCGATCACCTTATCCAGCGCTTCCTCAGACAAGACACATTCCTCCTGCCGCATGCCGATACGATTTAATACTTTTGGCAGTGCAAAACGTGAGAAAATGATCTTCTTTTCTTCGTCGGTGTAGTCCGGGATCTCGATCACGGCAAAGCGCGACATCAATGGTGCACTGATCTGATCTTTGTCGTTTGCCGTTGCGATCGGATAGACGCCATTGGTCGGGATCATACATTCCATGTAATTGTCGGTAAAGCCCAGATTATCCAAAAGGGTCAAAAGCACATCTGCCGGATTGCCGTTGCCCTTGCCGGATGCCGCCTTATCCAACTCGTTGATGATAAATACCAGATTGGATTCTCCTGCCATGGAAAAGGCATCCATGATGATACCCGGTTTTGCGTTGGCATAAATGCGGGAACTTCCGGTCAACTGCTCCGGATCATTGATGGAAGACATATCCAGTGTCGTCCAAGGCATGCGAAGGATCCTTGCCACAGCATAGGCGATCTGGGATTTTCCCGTACCTGCCGGTCCGATCAGAAGCAACCCATAGGCAGGCAGTGTATGGGTACGGTTGATCTGGATGATCGTCTCGATAATTCTTTGTTTTACCCGCTCCATCCCATACAATTCTTCATCCAGAATACGTCTGGCTTCTACCGGATCGATGGCTTCAAAATATTGGTTCTTCCATTGAATATTCATCATAATGGAAAGAGCGCGCTGCGCGTGTCTGCGCTCCTCTGGTGAGACTTCATGGGATTTGGCAACTGCCAGATTTCTCCTTGCCCAAAGCCGGATATGATCCGGCAGGGTCTTGCCCGCACAGGTCATAAAATCCGTGATGCTCTGGATGCTGGTCAGTTTCATATCATCCCCGGACTCATCCATCTCATCATCCTCAGTCAGATCTACCGGTGCCTGACTTGCAAAAAGCCTCTCCATCATAAACTGTAAAAAACCGTCCTCCGCAGATAACTTGGTGCCACCACCAAAAGCCATTTCGCGAATGCGGTAAACTGCATAGCCCTCGGTCGTATTGACTCCCGATAACTGCACCTGTATGTGGTTTTCTCCCAGCCATTTTAAAAGGCTTACAAAACGGGCATCCACGCGCAGAATATCGGCATTTATCGTCATCCCATCCACATCAAAGGCAAAGGCTGTCTGCGTATTCTGGTTCAGAAACGTACCGTTGGAATGATGCTTCCACTCCTGTCTGCTATGATCGAGGATCAGAATCGGATGCTTTTCATCCGCGTACGGTTCATTGGATGAAAAGACCGTATAGGTGCTTTCACGTTTCTTCTCCTCTTTTGGTTTATCTACAAAATCAAACACTGGCATGTGTTTTTCCTCCTTGCTTATCTTATGTCTGCAATAATTATTTTATTATAGCACAAAATAGAAGGATCATGCTCGCTTTGTACCATATCTGCCAAAAATTTTGTAAGTACTATTTTTCAGATATTTTCCATATATCTTCTTTATGATATTTTCTTTGCATGGCAAAAGTATGCTCTGTTCAATATTATTTTCTGAATATTTAACCCACATAAAAATAACCCCTACGAACAGTGTCACCACCATTCGTAAGGGTTAAAATCATTTCAATATTTAAGAAAAGATCCGATTATGCGTTCATCTGTGCAGCAACTTCTGCAGCAAAATCTTCTTCCTTCTTCTCGATTCCTTCGCCTGTCTCGAAACGAACAAATCCTTTGATCTTGATGTTAGCGTTGTTAGCCTTAGCAACTTCATCTACATACTTAGAAACGATCTGCTTGCCATCTTCAGCCTTAACATATACCTGATCAAGAAGTACAACTTCTTTTAATTCCTTGTTGATACGTCCCTTGATCATACCTTCGATAACCTTCTCAGGCTTCTGAGACTCCTTAGGATCGTTAGCGATCTGTGCACGAAGGATCTCTTCTTCGTGAGCAAGATATTCATCACTTACTTCAGATCTGTCTGTGTACTTAGGATTTAATGCTGCAACCTGCATAGCAAGGTTTCTAGCCATTTCCTTTACAGCATCGTTGATAACGTCTGTCTCAACGTCAACAAGAACACCAATCTTACCACCCATGTGAACATAGTCAGCAACAAAACCGTTGTTCTCTTCTACCTGAGCGAAACGACGAATCTTTAAGTTCTCGCCGATAACAGCAATCTGGCTTGCAAGTTCTTCGTTTACAGTCTTTGTTGTATCAAGAGACCATGTCTCAGCCAGAAATCCTTCGATATCTGTAGCCTTTGTATCCATTGCCTGCGCAGCAACCTGTGCTACATAGTTCTGGAACTTCTCGTTCTTAGCAACGAAATCTGTCTCAGAGTTTACTTCTACGGCGACTGCCTTCTTTGCATCATCAGATACCTTTAATGCAACGATACCTTCTGCTGCGATACGACCAGCCTTCTTCTCAGCCTTTGCAAGACCTTTCTTTGCAAGGTACTCTACTGCAGCGTCCATGTCGCCATCAGTCTCGCCAAGTGCCTTCTTACAATCCATCATACCTGCGCCTGTAAGTTCGCGCAGTTCCTTAACCATAGCTGCTGTAATAGCCATTGTCATGTCCTCCAAATAATAAAATTATGCTTCTTCGTTCTCTTCTACTTCTTCTGCGTTATCTACATCAACAGTTCCCTGCTTTGCTTCGATAACAGCATCAGCCATCTTACCAACGATAAGTTTTACGGCACGGATAGCATCGTCGTTACCCGGGATCACATAATCAAGTTCATCCGGATCACAGTTTGTATCTGCAATACCGATAAGTGGAATACCAAGGGCATGTGCTTCCTGTACGCAGATTCTTTCCTTCTTAGGATCTACGATAAAGATAGCATCTGGGATTCTTCCCATATCCTTGATACCACCAAGGTTCTTCTGTAACTTCTCTAATTCCTTCTTGAGGTTTGTAACTTCCTTCTTAGGAAGAACATCAAATGTTCCATCTTCAGCCATTGCTTCGATCTCTTTTAATCTTGCAATTCTGCTCTCGATTGTCTTGAAGTTTGTAAGCATACCTCCAAGCCATCTCTCGTTTACATAGTACATACCGCAACGCTCAGCTTCCTGCTTGATCGCATCCTGTGCCTGCTTCTTTGTACCAACAAAAAGAATTGTTCCACCCTGCTCTGCAATATCAAATACTGCATCGTAAGCTTCATCTACTTTACCTACAGACTTCTGCAAGTCAATGATATAGATACCATTTCTCTCTGTGTAGATGTAAGGAGCCATTTTAGGGTTCCATCTTCTTGTCTGATGTCCGAAATGAACACCTGCCTCTAATAACTGCTTCATTGAAATAACACTCATTTTCTTACCTCCTGGTTATTTACTTCCACATAATTCATCTTGGTAAAAGACCCGTATTTTGGGCACCGATCTACCAATCCTTATGTGTGATTAATTTTGAGCCGTTGACAATTATATCACAGCCCCCATGGCATTGCAAGGACTTTTTCTACTGTGCCTGCTTGGTCGTCAGCAATTCTCCGATCTCAAGAAAAGTGGCTCCCTCCGGGATCTGATAGGTCCCCGGCAAAAGTTGATTGTCCAGATCCTGGTCTGAAAGATAGAGATCAAACGACTTGGCATTATCGACAAGTCCTACCTCCTGCAAATGCTGTGCGATCGTAGCCGATGTATCGCCGGATGCGATCGTAAATTCTATGACATTCTTTTGACCGCCATCTTCTGATGTCGTCGCATCATCCGTATTGCTGTCACTTGCATCGGCATCATCCTTTTGATCCTTTGCTGTCTTTGTATCTTTTTTATCTGCACTGTCGCTATCATCCGCCGGCATTTCCATGCCCAGTGCCTCTGCCTTTTGCATGATCTCATCATCCGAAAGCGTCGGCTTATAAACGGCAAATGCGATCGTAAAGATCAGGGTCGTCAGGATCACGCCAATTCCGGCTCCCCGTAAATAATATTTAAACCTCATGTGCCTGCTCCTCACCAAACAATCCCAAGACCAGTTTGACCTCGCCCAGACCTCTGCCCAACTGCTTGGCGATCTCCACCTCACTCATGCCTTCTTTATACATAGAAAGGATCTGTGCATTCTTCTTGGGTTCCGTCGTCTGTTCTTTTTCATCCTCTGTGACTACCTGTGAACGGAAAGCATCTTCTAAAGAAGTCTGCTTTTCTTCCTGCGACGCCATTTCTTCCTCTAGGGTCTCTGCCTCCGCGTCCATAGAAACACCGGTCACCTGCAACTTGTCATCCAGTGTCTCCTCCATCTGTGCGACCGCAGACTGCATCAGGGTCAGTTCCTTCATGAGTTCTGTCACCCGCTCCTGCTTGTCATTTAGCATATCGTACAAAAAGACGATCTCATCATGCGACTTGTTCATGGATGTAAGCACCGTATCCGAATACTCGCTGATGGCTAAGATCTTTTCATTGGTCTCCTTTTCTCCGCCACGCTCGATCTGTGCCACGGCATCCTCGACCTTATCCTGGATCTTTTCATCGATCTGTGCCGAAGCGTCCTGCATTCTGGCATCCAAGATCACTTTGATCTCCTGCTCGCTCATTTTCTTCATTTCTTCCAGATCTGCTTTCGATAACTTTTCCGAAACAAAAAAACTACCGATCAGGCAGACCATGCCAATCACGATCATGGCAATCTGTAACCCTGTCATTTCCTGTGCTCCTTATATCTTGATATCAAACGAAGGCTGTCCCGTCTTGATGCGCACGACACCATCGCTATCCATGTGTTTTTTCTTTCTGGCTCTCTTTCGCCCCTTGGCATCATAGCCTCTGCCATTGCCCTCGCCGTCTTCATAATTATACTCATGCTGCTGGGATTTTTCCATCTGTTGCACCATAGAACTGGCATTCTGCTCCTCGTGCATGACCGCGACCTGCACATTCTGCTGTTGCAGATTGGCTTTGTTGTCTTCATTCGCCTTTGCCTGAGAAACCTCATGCGTATTCTGAATCATTCCATTGAAATCCACCGGTCGAATTGACATAAGACATCACTCCTTATTACATGTTGTTGATGACGATCTCGCCGTTTTTGCGTTCCAGACAACAGAAAGATCGTTTTTCCTGCATCACGCAGGAGGCATCTGAAATGCTGACCTGCGTTCCCGGATAAATATCCTTTTTGACCACCACTTTTGCATGCGTTCCCGTCATCATCTCACGCTGCAAGGCTTCGTATTCTGTCTGATTTGCCTCCAGTTGCCGCTCGGCTTCATTGACCGTCGCAAGGATCTGTGTAAAGTAGGTTTTATGTTTTGCCTCTAAAGGCTGACCTGTCTTGACATAGGCAACGTACTTTTCCATGACCGGGCGATATTTTTCCAAGGTCTTTTTGTCTTCTGCAATATCCTTTTGCAACTGGTTGAATCGTTCCTTTTTCTCCGGCGGCATACCAACCTCGATCACGGTATGTGCTCCCATGGAAGAACCGATGCTGTTTGCCTCGACCTTTCCACCGGCGCGGATCACACCGCCATTGATAAATCCTTTTTTCTCTGCCACAATGACATCTTCACCGGCAGAAACTTCACTATAAATAATGGAACCGGTCTCCACATAACCACCGGCAAAGACCTTGGCGTTTTCAATGTATTTGGTGATGACATTGCCTTTTGCCTCTAGCAGTCCGCGCTGCATCCCCTGGATACCGCACTGGACGATGATGTCACCACCTGCCTGTAACATGGCATCTTCCACACTGCCGTCAACCACGATATCGCCCCGCGCGGTCACGACAAATCCACCACGTACGCTTCCATGGATATGCACACTTCCGGCATAATTGATATCACCTGTAGAGGTATCTACATCCGCCTGCACTTCATACACATCCGATACAAAGACCTTGCCGCCCGTCAAAGATACATGTCCGGTCACATCGGAAAACAGATGCAGTCCGTCCTCGGAGATAGAAATATTTCTTCCGTATTCCAAGACTTTATTTTTGACCGATCTCGGCGGCAGCGCCTTGCCAAAGACATCCATGCCCGGCTCGCCCTCATCCACCGGATGAAGTGTCGCCAGTTTGTCTCCCTTTTCGACCGCACAGATCGTATTTAAGGCATGATAGTCGACCGAGCCATCCTCATTGTGCTTTGGTTTTAAGGATGGATTGATGTTAAAAAAGTATTCTATCTTTGCGTCATGTCCGTGGCGCGGCTGCTTGCCCTCTGCGACCACGATCTGTGTGCAATAGATGGGATTTGCCAGAAAATCTGCAATATTTTCCTGACAGATGCCAAAGCGTATCCCCATCCCCTTAAGATAAGCAAGGATATCCTGCTCATTTAAGGAAGCGCCGCCCTGTGACGGCGGATAAAAGGTTGCCGTGATCTTCATCTTATCCAAAGAGCAATGCGTATGCATGGTCTCCGCAAACTCCAGTCCGTCTCCACTACCTGCCGGCACCACGCAATCGCTTCCCATAGCGATTGCCTCCGCCAGTTCGCGCTCCTTGTAGCCGCTGATCCCATGATCGTCCAAAAAAGAAGCCAGTTCCTTATAAGAAACTGGCACACCTTCTGCTTTTGGCGCAAAGAGATGGCATACGGCTAATTGCTCTTTCCAAGTAATTCTAAAATACCCATTCCGTTGCTCCATAAAAGCCCCCTATTCAATATTGGTCAGGATCCCCAGATAATTGCCCATGCGCTTGCGCAACTTTGCGATCGCTTTTGTATGTAATTGGGACACTCTGGACTCTGATACCTCAAGTACCATACTGATTTCCTTTAAGGTAAGATCCTCATAATAATACATCAACACAACTTTGCGTTCTTTTTCTGTCAAGGTCTCCAATGCCTCAGAAAGCATCTGCTTTAATTCCTGCTTGGAGATCATTTCCTCCGGCTGGATGAAATGCGAATTGCGATGCGTATCCATCGCCGGTTCTGTGCCTTGCTCGACAAATTCGTTCAAAGACACCACATTGGTCACTTTTAACTGTGACTGCCAGTCTACAAGTTCATCCTCGGATAAGTCAAGTTCTGCGGCGATCTCCTCATCTGTAGCGGTCTTTCCGGTACGCATCTCCACCACCTTGACGGCTTCGTCGATCTTTTTTTGCTTTTGTCTTACCGTTCTCGGTATCCAATCCATCTTTCGAATCTGATCTAAGATAGATCCCCGGATACGCAGGCTGGCATAGGTCTCAAACTTTACATCCTTGCCAAGATCGAACTTGTCGATCGCATCGATCAAGCCAAAAACACCATAACTGACCAGATCGTCAAACTCCACGTTATTGCCCAGATACATGCTAAGACGTCCGGCAACGACTTTTACAAGCGGCGCATATTCGATTATAATCTGCTCTCTTATCTCCGGTGTGGGCTTTTTTTGAAAAGATTCCCACAACTTCTCTCTGTCAACCGTCTTCATCTATGTGTCTGCCCCCGACGTTTATTCTTCTTCCTGGTCTGTCTTATCCTCCGAGTCTGCGCTATCATCCTCTGCCGCTTCCCCGGACTCGCTATCCTCTGTATCTTCTTCCATGACACGGAAGGAACGATCCAGAAGTACCTTGATCCCTGTACCGATCAATGCAAAACATATCACAGCAATGAACAGTCTTTTGGTATAAACAGAAAAGGATACATCCTGGATGGCAGAAACCAAACATGTGATTCCAGCCGCTAATAGAGTTATAATGATCGGAATCTGTTTTGTTTTCATAGGTCCTCCATCAGATGTATTTTTCCTGTCTACCGACAGACTTGATCAAGAACTGTCCTGTCTCACTGTATAATTCTACGGTCCGTCCAAAATTCAATCCGGTATCTTCCGCGATCAGCGGAATCCCCAGTGCCTTTAACTTGGCTCTGGATGCAATGGCATTTTTCTCTCCGATATTGGTTCCCGGCGAACTGGCATTGCTGAGTTCAAACATCTTGGCACCACCGGCGATCTTGGCTACTAATTTGCTGCGGTTTGCTCCCGCCTTTATCATATCATCGTATAACTTTTGTATTCCCGTATCGGCAAATTTGGCAATATTGGAATTATTTCTGATCTGTGTACTATCCGGTAACATGATATGTGCCAGTCCACTGATCTTTGTCGTCGGGTCATACAGGGCAATCCCGATACATGACCCAAGTCCAATGGTGGTAAGCACATCCGGCGACTTACAGATATTCAGATCTGCCATACCGACTTTTATAACTTGTCCCATAGACTCCCCCTATAATGGCAATCCAAGTGAAGATAAGATCTTCTCGTAGGATTCTTCTTCCGGCATCAAAATGAAATAGCCGTTGATCTGCAGTTCATCGCTGAACTCCGTCTTAATCATAAGGGCGTTGTCTCCAAACATACCAAACTGAATGGCTGGCACACTCAAGATGGCTGCTGCCATATCCACCGCTACGAAAGGTACAGTCGGTGTGATCGTAAGCCCGGTCAGACCGGACAAAGCAGAAAGATAAGATCCTGCTATGATGTTACCGACTTCTTTGACTGCGGACAGATCCATTTCGTCAAAATCTTCCATGTAATCATCCGGACGCATCATCAGGCGATTGACAATATGATGTGCAGACTCCATGTCCATCAAAAACATCATGCTGCCATCAATATCACTGCCAACACCAAGCATGATGCCGACGATGACCTCGTCCTCTGCTCCGATCGATGTTCCGATCTCTTCCACCGGCAAAAACTGTACCTGTGGAACACTCATATCAATACGAAGTCCAAGCATATCAGCAACAGCGGTCGTTGCATTGCCTGCACCGATGTTACCGATCTCTGCTAAGACATCACGGTATTTTTCATTTACTTCCTGTAAACTAATCATGTATTCCTCCCGCTTTATGAAGCATCTACTTCATCTAAGATAGATGAGATTTCAAGGATAGAGATCAGTTCATCTCCATTCTTTCCAATGCCGTTGATGTACTGTGTCTTGTCTGACTGCGAGTTCTGTGTATTGCGGTCGATCTCATCCTCTGCAAGAGCAATGACTTCCTTGACCTCATCCACAACGATACCGACCAGTCCCTGCTCCTCTGTCTTTAAGATGATGATACGGGTAATGTCTGTAAAGACATCATCCTCCAGGTTCATCTTGCGACGCAGGCTCATCAGTGGAACGATCTCACCACGCAGGTTGATAACGCCGATATAATGTGCCGGAGCCTTTGGCACACGTGTGATCTTGCACATGCGCACGATATTATCTACATAGGAAATATCCAGACCATACTGCTCATTTCCGATGGATACAACTATATATTGTACGGTTTCTTTTTCTACAACATCTAATCCGTTTTCGTCTTTCATGTCCTTCTACCCCCTATTAAAAGATTGCGTTTACATCAATGATCAGTGCGACTTCGCCATCGCCAAGGATGGTAGCACCATTGATGATCTTATTGTTGTCAATACATTTGCCAAGTGACTTGATAACGATTTCCTGCTGTCCGATGAGATCATCTACGACAAGACCTGCGTAATTGTCGCCCTTGCGGACAATTACAACGGTCAAGTTGTCCGGCTCTTCCTCGGATGGTGCAGAGTCTAACATCTGATCCAGACGGATCAATGGAATGACCATGCCTCTCAAGTGGATTACTTCTTCTGCCTGCACATACTTGATATCGCTGACAGGAATATTCTCGATATTCTGGATAGATCCCAAAGCGATCGCATACTTCTCGTCTCTGACCTCAACCATGAGTGCCTGGATGATGGCAAGTGTCAGTGGCAGGCGGACAATAAAGGTTGTACCGGTTCCCTTGACGCTCTTGACCGTAACATCACCGCCCAAAGCCTCGATATTGGATTTAACGACATCCAGTCCAACACCTCTGCCTGAGATATCTGTGATCTTCTTTGCCATAGAAAAACTTGGCATAAAGAGGAAATCGATGATCTCTTTCTGGGTTAGATTTTCTGCCTGTTCCGGTGTGACAAGACCTCTTTCGATCGCCTTTTCCTTAACCTTTTCTGTATCAATACCGGCACCGTCATCCTTAACCTCAATGATGACATTGTTGCCTTCCTGGAATGCGTTTAAGATGATGCTTCCTGTCTCAGGCTTGCCTGCCTTCTTTCTTTCTTCCGGTGACTCGATACCATGATCTGCAGAATTACGGAGCAAATGCTGCAAAGGATCGCCGATCTGATCGACTACGGTTCGATCCAACTCTGTCTCTTCACCGGACATGTAAAGTTCCATTGGCTTGTTGAGTTTACGGCTCAAATCACGGATCATACGAGGGAACTTGTTGACAACGCTCTCGATTGGAACCATTCGCACTTTCATGACTGACTCATGCAGATTGGTCGTAATACGTTCCAGATACTCGATCTGATCATGGAAGGACTGGTTGTTGCCCTCGCCGTTTTGCTCGGAATCACTCAGAGATACCAGACTGTTCTTTGCGATGATAAGTTCGCTGACCTGATTCATCAGAGCGTCTAACTTTTCAATATCCACACGCACGGTTCTTGCTGTCACCGGCTTGTTGTTGTTTGCCTTAGCAGACTTGGCAGATGTCTTTGTTGCCTTGGCTGCCTTCGGTGCCTCAGCAGGCTTGCCCTCTGTCTTTGTCTCTTCCTGCTTGGTCTCCGGTGCTGCTTCCGGTTCTTCTTCCTGCATAAATTCTTCGTGGCTGGACTCCTTTGCATCCACACCCTCGATCTCGGAAACTGCCTTGATCGCATCTACGATCGGCTGTAATTCCTGACTGGATGCAACAACCAGACTGAAATCCAGATCAAACTTTTCATCCTCAATATCCTGTGAACTTGGGTTGTAAGCAAGAATCTCGCCGAAATCCTCTACTGCCTTAAATACCAAGAAAGCTCTTGCCGCCTTTAAGAGGCAGTCTTTTTGGATATGTACGGTAAATTCATAGATATGGAGTCCGGATTCCTGTGCTTCCTTGATCTTGCTATAGGTCACATCATCCACTTCCATATGAGAAAGTCCATCTGATGCAGCCTCTTCTTTGGCAGGTGCAGCCTTGGTCTCTACTGCTTCCTCTGCCGGTGCTGCTGTGGCACCGCCGTTTAAGTAATCATTTAACTGCTGGATCAGGGCTTCGTTGCCGTTGTCTCCCTCATCCGAAGTAGCCTTGACCGTCTCAAGGTATTCCTCGATCGCATCCAGACAGCTGAATAAGATATCGATCAGGTTGCTGTTGACCTTGATATTGTCATTGCGGATCTCCTGAAATACATTTTCCATATCATGGGTGAGTCGCTGCATCTTCTTGAAGCCCATGGTTCCAGCCATACCCTTTAAAGAGTGTGCTGCACGGAAAATCTCATTGATGACGTCTTTATTCTCCGGCTCTTTTTCCAGGATCATAATATTGTCATTGAGTGCTTGAATATGACCATTTGTTTCGTCGATAAAAATGTCGAGATATTGACTTACATCCATCTTTTAATCCCCCAGTTTCTTAATAATTGCATCTGCTATTTGGTTTATAGGAACTACTTTATCACTCAGACCCTGTTGTTCGATGGATCTGGGCATGCCATAGACAACACATGTGTCCTGACTTTCTGAAATCACATAAATCTTCTTGTGCTTTTTGAGCATCTGGATCCCCTTGGTACCGTCTGCACCCATGCCTGTAAGGACAACGCAGAGGATCTCCTTGTAATCCGAATGGCAAAGGGACTCATACATAAGATCTGCACAAGGCTTGAGGCTGCCGATCGGCGGTTTGTCATTGAGGCTTACCATAGGGCGACCGCTTCTGTCCTTGCCGATCTCCATATGCTTGCCGCCGGGTGCAATGTAGACCCAGCCAGCCCTCAGTACCTCCTGATCTTCTGCCTGCTTGACATGGATGGCACTTGTCTGATCCAGTCGTCTGGCAAGAGAATCCGTAAATCCTGCCGGCATATGCTGTACCAAAACCAGCGGAACCGGAAGATCTGCCGGAAGCATAGGAATCAATACCTGCAATGCCTGCGGACCTCCTGTAGAACAAGCCAGCGCGATCAGGGTATCCTTCCGCATACCGGAAGATGTTGCGGTCGCATCCTTGTCCACATCCCGGTGCACTGTCGTATCTACGGAGCGATCCAGTTTCTGAGATACGCGCTGGGCCATCTCCCGTACACGCTTGGTAGCCTCATAAGGATCCACCGGCTGTGCATGCTTTGGTGCCGGCAGACCACGGGATGCATTGTGCAGTGAACGAAGGAGTTCACTTGCTACCTTATCTGTCATACCATGCAGGCGGTTCTCCCGATATACATAATCATAAGCCCCCAGGCTCATCGCCTGACGGATGGTCTGCATATCTTCCGCAATGGAAGACGTCAAAAAGATGACGCGCGGGCGGTTCTCCAAAGTCTGTAACTGTCGCATAAAGGTAAGTACATCCATGCGCGCCGACAGACCGATGACAACGATCGCATAGGCATTCTCTACTATTTTGTTGTAAGCATCTTGTGTGTTCATGCTCATCTCAGACACTTGAAAATCTTTGTCTGTATTGATTATATCACAGATTTTCCTTCTCATGAGTGCAGAGTCATCAACAATCAATACCTTTTGCATTATATTTCCTGTTCCTTCTTTCTGATCCTACGTTCTTCCTGAAAAACATAGCCGATCAACTGCTCTTTCATGCGTGGATCCTTAAAATAGAATTTCACACGATGCGTATATTTATCCTTGGCATCTGTCTGCTTGGAATCGATCACTTTTGCAACCACATCGATGTCCAAAGATGTTTTTTTGTTCTCCTGCGGCAACTGGAATTCTAAAAGGAGATATTTTACATTGACTAAAGAGTTGCTGGATGTAAACCTTGCGCCACCGCCGCTGATATCTAAGATGGTTCCGATGCCGCGTACCGTCATCTCATTGCCTGCGGCCATTTTTTCTCTCACGGCATCGATCGTGCCCTCCATAGCCGCCTCTTCCGTCACGCCCATAAAGATCATCGGCACCATACAGGTGATCCGATAGTATTCCCGGCGCTGAAATTTTTCCAAAGGACTGGTCAGTACGATCTTTAACAGATAAAAATGCTGTTTTTTGATATGATCTGTCACCGTCCCCTGCGCCTTGTAAAGTCCCATCGGTGCGGAGAAGATAAACTCATAGCGGATGTTCTTTGGTAAAAGCTGCAGCCTGCCGCCGACCATAGGCATTTGCAGTTCTATGCTGTCTTTTGTCACATCAAATATACTTGTATAATAGATGCCCTGTGCTGCGTCTACATCCTCTTTTTCCATCAACTGGGTAATGCGGATATCAACCTTGCAGCCCGGCATTAAGTCTTCCATTCTCATATGATACTCCCGGACGCTCCCTGTCTTTTAAGAACGCCCCATAAAATTATTAAATAATTGCGTGATACCCCAGCGGTAGCGGTTCTTGTCATCGCCGGTCAAAAGATTCTGAGCGATGATCTCAAATGCCTTGGTAGACTTTGCGTTTGGCGCGACCGTCGATACAGTCTTTTGGTTGCGCACCGCCTTTTCCAGGGACGGATCGACCGGTATCATGCCCAGATAATGCAATTTTCCATCCAGAAATTTTTCCACGACAGAATTTAATTTCTGATAAACGGCATTGCCTTCCGCCTCCGAGGTTACCTTATTGGCAACCAGATGCACATTGGTGCCATTGCGGATAAACTTTGGATTTTTGTAAAGTGCCTTCATCAGGGAGTAGGAATCAGTGATGGAACTTGGCTCAGGTGTCGTCACAAGGATCACTTCCGGACTAGCAAGCACAAACTCCAAGACACTGTCCGCCACACCTGCTCCGGTATCTATGATCAAAACATCACATAGATCATTTAAAAGCGACAGGCTGTGCACCAGATAGGAGATCTGTTCTTTTGTCAGATTGTTGAGTCCGACAATGCCGGATCCACCCGAGATAAAACCAATATCCATAGGTCCTGTCGTGATGATCTCACGGATGCTTTTCCCGCCAAAGATCAGATCACTCAGATTGTATTTTGGTACCGTTCCAAACATGACCTCGACATTGGCGAGTCCAAAATCCGCGTCCAGGATAATGACACGCTGCCCCATCTTACGGAACATAATCGCCAGGTTTACCGCCATGTTGGATTTGCCAACGCCCCCCTTGCCACTGGTGATCGTGATCACGCGGGCATTGCCAATATTATTTTGATTTTTTTGTTTGATAACATTTCTTAATTGTTCGGCCTGATCCATATTTATCTGCCTCCCAACAAGAGTTTTACCAGTTTTTGTGTATCGACGACCTCAATGTCATCCGGCACATTCTGGCCTGTTGTCACATAGGAAAGCTGCGCTCCCGTGTGCAACTTGATATTTAATATATTACCATATGCACTGGTTTCGTCCAACTTGGTAAAGATCAGATGGAAATCGCAGAATTCATCATAGATATCTGTGATCTCGATGAGGTCTTTGTACTTTGTGGTCGCACTTAAGACCAGATAGATCTGTCTTTCGTATTGTGCCGGAAGATTTTTCAGCAGACGTTTCATATCTTCTCTCTGCCCATCATTCTTGTGTGAAAATCCTGCGGTATCCACCAGTACCAGATCATAATCTGCAAATTTTTCGATCTCTTTTCCAATATCTTCCGGTGTATAGATAATGGATAAAGGAGTATCCAGGATATTGGCATAGGTGCGCAACTGCTCCGCCGCCGCGATACGATAGGTATCGGCGGTAAGAAGTGCCACCTTTTTTTCCTGCTCTACTTTAAAACGCGATGCGATCTTAGCAATGGTCGTTGTCTTGCCTACACCTGTCGGTCCGATAAAAAATACGACCTTGGGCTTGTTCTTGGTCAGCGAGATCACTTCCGGCTGTCCCAACTTTAAGATCATCTTCTGGTAGACACTGGAGATCAGATAGTCCAGCCCGTTGGTGCTGTGGGACACACGATCCAGATCATCCATGAACTGATTGATGTAGATCTCATCCACTTCATTATCCAATAAAACCTTATATAAGACTTTAAAGAACTGGTGGCTCTGCTCGTCTCTCTCTGATCCTAAATCTTCTACAAATTCCACGGAAGAAAGCGGACGGAATTCCTCTGCCTTTGGCTCGGCTACCATTTGCGCCGCCTGTGATTCACGAAGCGGAGCGATCGGTTTGTGTCCGTTCTTTTCCATGACCTCGTTGACAGCGGCAAATGCCTCTTTTAATGCCATGGTATCACCGGACAAGTCTTTTTGAACCGGTTCTGCCTTTGCTGCACGCAGACTTGCCTTTGGTGTCTCCATACGATTGTTAGCCGTTTCCTGACTTTCCAGATCGCGTAGGGAGATCTCCTCATCTGCAACGGCATCAAAGCCATGGGATGCCGGTCTGGCTGACGGTGCCGGCGGTATGCTAAAGGAAGGCTGTGGCATGACATCATCTTCCAGTGCGGCTGTCACCTCGTACATGCTGCCCTTGAAAATGCCAAGAAAGCCCTTTTGCCGCACTTCCTTTACATTCATGATCACAACCGATGCGCCCATTTCCTCTTTTGCCAGAGCGATCGCTTCTTCTTTTGTTTTTCCCTGAAACTTTTTAATGGTCATCTTATCCTGTCACCATCCCCACTGATTGTAATTCAACATCGGAGTCGATCTCATTATATGAAACCACGATCAGATCCTTTACATAATCTTCTGTCATTTTCTTAAAATACATACGCACGATTGGTGATGTCACAACGATCGGTGTCTTGCCGGTCTCCTCGAACTTTGCGATCTCTGCCTGCAAAGAATCCATAATGGCACGGATGCGTTCCGGATCTAAGGTCAGATATGCTCCCTGCTCCGTCTGCTTGATGGATGCCATGATATCCTGCTCTACCTTTGGATCCAGCGTAATGCAGGAGGTCACTTCATTCGGCACAAAGTAACGGCTGGAGATTGCACGTTTTAAGCCCTGACGGACATATTCTGTCAGGACATCGGTATCTCTGGTTGTCGCTGCATGGTCAGCAAGCACTTCAAAAATAGAAAGCAGGTCGCGGATGGAAATCCCCTCTTTTAAGAGATTCTGCAGGACCTTCTGGATCTCGCCAAGACCCAGCAGTTTTGGTGTAAGTTCGTCCACCAGTGCCGGATTGCTCTCTTTGAGATTGTTGACCAGATTCTGCACATCCTGACGGCTCAAAAGTTCTGCGATGTGGCTGCGGATCACCTCTGTCAGATGTGTTGCAATGATAGACGGCGGATCGACTACGGTATAGCCCAGACTTTCCGCACGTTCCCTCTGGCTGTCTGTGATCCAGATCGCCGGCAGATGGAAGGACGGCTCAAAAGTCGGAATTCCGTTGATCTCCTCCTCCACAAAACCCGGATTCATCGCCATATAGTGGTCAAAAAGGATTTCGCCCTCTGCCACCTGAATACCTTTAATCTTGATGATATATTGATTCGGATTGAGTTGGATGTTATCGCGCAGACGGATGATCGGCACAACCGTACCAAGTTCCAGCGCGATCTGTCTTCGGATCATAACGACACGATCCAGAAGATCCCCGCCCTGATTGACATCCGCAAGCGGTATGATTCCATAGCCAAATTCCAGTTCAATCGGATCCACCTGCAAAAGGGAAACGACATTCTCCGGTCTGCGGATCTCCTCTGCCTCGGACTCCTCTGCCGCGACTTCTTCCTCGATGCTCTCCTCGCCGATACTCTTGGAGATCGAATAGCCGGAGATCAAAAATGCTGCACCAAAGGCACCGAACAAGACCGGGTTCAGCGGTGTTACCAGACCCAAAAAGATCATAGATGCACCAACAATATAAAGTACCTTTGGAATACCAAATAACTGTTTGATCAAAACGCCGCTGAAATCGGCTTCTTTGGATCCCTTGGTAACTAAGATACCGGTTGCCAATGAGATCAAAAGCGATGGAATCTGGGAGCAAAGTCCGTCACCGATCGTCAACAGACCATATTGCTGGATGGCACTCGTAAAATCCATACCACTTCGCATGACTCCCATTAAGGTTCCTCCGATCAGATTGATAAAAGTGATCAAAAGACCTGCTGTCGCATCTCCCTTGACATACTTTGTCGCACCATCCATAGAGCCAAAGAAGGAGGATTCATCCTGTAACTTCTGTCTTCTCTCGCGTGCTTCCTTTTCGGTAATGGCTCCGGTATTTAAGTCTGCATCGATCGCCATCTGTTTACCCGGCATAGCATCCAGCGTAAATCTGGCAGAAACCTCAGCAACACGTTCAGAACCCTTATTGATAACCATGAACTGCACAATGATAAGGACAATAAAGATGATGGCACCGATCACCAGATCGCCTCCACCAACGAACTGTCCGAACGTCTCAACGACATTTCCCGGCGAACCCGTACTTAGGATCAGACGGGTAGATGAAACGTTTAGGGAAATACGAAAGATCGTCGTAAACAAAAGCAGGGTCGGGAAAAAGGACATATCCAAAACTTCCCGCACAAACAAGACATTCATCAGAACGATCAATGCGACGGAAATATTGAGCGCCAGCATAACATCCAATAATATAGAAGGAATCGGAACAATGAAGAAAATAATTGCCGCCAATAGATATGCTGCAACGCCGATATCGGTTTTTTTAACACCGGATAGATCCATTCCGTTTCCTCCTTTCCATCGTATATCTCATCTCACCTTATCTTAAACTATTTATCTTTTACTGTAAACCAGCGCAAGGATCTCTGCCACTGCCTGATACAACTCCGGTGGAATCTGCTCTCCCACCTCGACCGTCGCATAAAGCGCTCTGGCAAGCGGTTTGTTTTCCATGATCTCCACACCGTTTTCCTTGGCGGTTTCTTTGATCTTTGCCGCCAGATAATCCTCACCTTTTGCGACCACCGTCGGTGCATTTTCAATCTCTGCATCATAGCGGATGGCTACCGCAATATGGGTCGGGTTGGTGATGACGACATCCGCCTTGGGAACATCCTGCATCATACGACGCTGGGATGCTTCACGCATCCTTTGCCTCTGCTGCCCCTTGATT
This sequence comes from Roseburia sp. AM16-25, assembly GCF_003473825.1. NCBI lineage: Bacteria > Bacillati > Bacillota > Clostridia > Lachnospirales > Lachnospiraceae > Roseburia > Roseburia sp. AM16-25. The sequence goes on along the minus strand of NZ_QUCW01000002.1, from coordinate 447,154 downwards.
TGCGGATCACCTTCGGTATTTTTATATTCATCCTTGACTTCCTGTTTGGTCATCTTCATGTCTTCGTTAAAACGATGGCGCTGGTAAATATAATCAGCCAGCCCTACCACCAGATAGCAAAGACTGATACGGAGTCCTGTATCTATGATGATATCGCCGATCAAAGAGATCGCCTGGTTGAGCGGTATCTCGTATAAGATGAATAAATTATTTGCCTGTCCCTTGATGCAGGTATATGCCACATAAAAGACCAGTACGATCTTTAGGATGGACATCAAAAGGTTAAAAAGCGAATCTTTGGAAAAAATACGCTTGAAGCCATTGACCGGATTAAACTTATCCAGTTTGGGCTCTAAAGGCTTGGTCGATACCTGCCAGCCGACCTGTACGATACTGATCACAATGGCAACCACAAGGCCTGCCGCCAAAAAAGGGGCTGCCAGACGGAGCAGCTGCAGATAGCCCTGGTTCAAAAGTCCGCTCGCCGCCTGTACAGTCATGCCATCCCGCTGGGTATCGACGACATCCGGTATCATCCCATAAAAGAGGTGAAAGACACTGATAAAGCCCTCACCCAGATAGGACACAAAGATACGCAGAGACAGGAATAAAGCGATCAGCATTGCCGCCGAGTTTAATTCCTGGCTTCGAGCAACTTTACCCTCTTCACGGGCATCTTTTAATTTTTTTGAAGTCGCCGGCTCTGTCTTTTCTCCGCCCGGTCCGTCCTGCGCGAACCATTGCAGGTCATAAGACAGAAGTAACACTTTGTCTTCCTTCAAGTTAATACATTCCTTCTATAAATGACACTGTCATGACTTTGATCTCTTTAAAAATAAAATTGGCAATGTCCGGTAATAAAAACGTCGTGATGAACAAAACTGCCAGACCAAGCAGGAGTTTCAACTGGACACCAACGGCGAACATATTCATCTGTGGTGCCACCTTTGCCATGATACCCAAGATACTGTTGAGAATCATCATGCAGGCAAAGACAGGCAAAACAATACGAAATCCAATGGCAAAAAGATCCGTACAATACTGCACCATGGAGGCAAGCAAGGAGTCCATCTGAAACTGCGCTCCTCCCAGCGGAAACAACTGAAACGAATCGATCAGCGCACGCAGGATATACTGATGCATATTGGAAACGATCAAAAGCAAGAGGATAAAGTAAGAATATAAATTTCCCGTGATACTGACCTGGCTGCCTGTCGTCGGGTCAAATACCATAGCCATGGAAAGCCCGATATCCATATCAATGATCGTACCTGCAAATAAAATAATGGAATTACAAATATATGCCGCGAAACCGATCAGCAATCCTGTAATTCCCTCTTTGAGCACCAATATGGCATAACCGACTTCCGAGGTGTATGCTGTATGTTCTACCGGAACGGCATAAAAAACAAGAATTGCCACAAATGCAGATAATCCGATCTTTACCCTCCCCGGTACTTCCTTCGCGCCAAAAAAAGGTGCTACAAACACAAAGCAGGAAATCCGTACCAATATCAGTAAAAAATATTCAAATGTACTTATATCAAATGTATATTGTAACATACCAAAACTAGCCTAAAAACGTGCTGAAGTTTGTCCACAATTCCGTCATGTAATCTGTCAATGTTGTCAATATAAAAGCACCAAAGATCAGCATTCCCAGGAATACGGCAACGATCTTTGGTACAAAGGTCAGCGTCTGTTCCTGAATGGAGGTAACGGTCTGAAAAATACTGACGATCAGACCGACGATCAAAGAGATCAAAAGCAGCGGTGCCGCACATATGATGATATTGTAGATCGCATCTCTGACAATATCCAATACCTGTCCTTCTGTCACAAAAATCACGCTCTCTTTCTATTTATCAGTAAAATGTCTTGACCAGTCCGCCAATGACAAGATTCCATCCATCTGCCAGCACAAATAAAAGTATCTTAAACGGCAGGGAGATGGTCGTCGGCGGCAGCATCATCATACCCATGGACATCAACACGGACGAAACGACCATGTCGATCACGATAAACGGGATATAGATCACAACACCGATAATAAAGGCTGCACGCAGTTCGCTTAAGATAAAACTCGGAACCAATACAACAAATGGGATATCATCATAATCTTCATAGGTCGTATCTGAGATCTCACAAAAGAGTTTGAGATCCTTTTCCTCCGTCTGTCCGTACATGAAATTACGGATCGGCTCCACGGCACGATCCAGTGCCTCTTCCTGTGTGATCTCTCCATTGTCCAGCGGTGTAATGGCATTTTCATTGATCTGCGTAAAGGTCGGCCACATGATAAAGAATGTCAAAAACAATGCCAGCCCGATCAAAATCTGGTTGGGTGGCGATGTCTGCGTACCGATCGCGGATCGAACAAAATGCAGGACAATGATGATCCTGGTAAAAGAGGTCAACATGATCAGTATGGACGGTGCTAAAGCCAGAATCGTTATGACCAGTAAAATACGCACATTTGCGGATAAAGATCCGGAATCTGAATCCAGGGTCAATGATACCCCGCCCTTGCCTGTGACCCAGTCACTGGAATTTGGTGCATTGTCCGTTGCTCCGTAGGAAGACGCATAGACTGTACTGCCACTGGCATACCAGACGCTGACACAGATGGCAAAGGTTGCCAGGATCAGACTAAAGATACAATATCCTTTTTTTAATTTGTTTTTCATATTCATGTCTACTTCTTCGGTAAATGTTCTTTGAACTTTTGTAAGGCATCGGCAAAATCGCCCTTAGCCGTCGGGATCGTCATATTCTGGGAAGGCATTTCTTTTAACTGCTCTCCGCTGAGTTGTCCCAAGACTGTGATCTCGTCCTTGCCGATGGCAATGACATAATAGGTGTCCTTGCCTGCCTGTATCAACTGTATGTACTTATTGGTCGTCAGTTTCAAGGTCTCAACAACCGAAAGGTTCTTGCTGATGCTCTGGCTTTTCTGGTAACCAGCAATCCATCGAGTCACATAGTAAGTCAATGCCAGAACGATTAAAAAACAAAAAAGTACAATGATCAGTTGAAAGATATTCTCACCTGTCGATGATAGTAAAATCATTCTTAACCAATAACCTTCTTTACGGCTTCAAGAACACGCTCTGCCTGGAACGGCTTTACGATAAAGTCCTTGGCACCTGACTGAATTGCCTCGATAACCATTGCCTGCTGACCCATTGCAGAACACATGATAACGCAGGCATTTGGATCCTTTGCACGGATTGCCTTTAAGGATTCGATACCATCCATCTCCGGCATGGTAATATCCATAAGCACCAGATCCGGCTTCAACTCCGTGTACTTGTCAACTGCTACCTTACCGTTTTCAGCTTCGCCTACAACGTTGTAACCATTCTTTGTCAAGATATCCTTGATCATCATTCTCATAAACGCAGCATCATCACTAATTAAAATATTTTTTGCCATCTCTTACTCTCCTTTTTATCTCTTATTTCATTATCTCGGTAATACGAATACCGAAAGATTCTTCAATGACTACTACTTCACCTTTTGCAACGTATTTACCATTGACCAATACGTCGATCGGTTCGCCGGCGATCTTGTTTAATTCTATGATCGTTCCCGGTGCAAAATCCAAAATATCCTGAATGGATTTGTGTGTCCTGCCTAACTCGACAGTCACTTCCAATGGAACGTCCATGATCAGATCTATATTTTCCGGCTGGTATGGTGCCTGATAATTGCCGGCAAAAGGTTGGAATTGTGCAGGCTGCACATTGACCTGCTGTTGTGGTGGATATGGTTGCTGCATATATGGCTGTTGCATATATGGCTGTTGCATATATGGCTGTCCGCCTGACGTTCCCATATCCGGCATTGGTTGCGGCGGTGGGGTCTGCCCTAGCATGGCTTGTTCCTGCATCTGCCCCTGCGCTTGCGGTGGGGTCTGTGGTGCCGCCTGTGGCTGTGATGCCGGTTCCGGCTGCGGTGTCGGCATGTCATCATCCACGGTCGATGCCGTATCGCTCTCCATATTCGACATGATGTTACTGCACATCTCCTTGGCAAGTGATACCGGATACAACTGCATAATCTCACTATCCACCAAATCACCAATCAGCATTTTAAAGGTAATCTTAACGAATCTTCCCTCCAGAAAATCTTCGATTTCTCCTCCATCGGTTGTATCCTGCAGATCCATCAAGGTTGAGGATGGTGGGCTGATATCAATCATGGTATTTAGCATGGATGACATCGATGTTGCAGAAGATCCCATCATCTGGTTCATAGCTTCACTGATTGCACTCAAATGCAGCTCTGTAATCTCACCATCTGTGTTTGAGCCATCGCCTCCCATCATCAGATCCGTAATGATTTTTACGTCATTTTCCCGTAAGACTAAGATATTGCTTCCATCTAATCCTTTGGTATAAGCGATTCGTACCAAAACACATGGTTTTTCATATTTATCTACAATCTCATCCCACGTTCCCATGGAAACAACGGGCGTTGAAATTTCGACTTTTTTATTTACTAAGGAAAACAGTGTTGTCGCTGCCGTTCCCATGCTGATATTGGCAATCTCACCAATGGTATCAACTTCATCCGGTGTGAGTTCTTCACCTGCTGCCGCGTCAGACGTGTCAGCATCCGGTATCCCACCACTCAGGAGGGCGTTGATCTCTTCCTGGGATAATACGCCGTCACTCATTTATTCCTGCTCCTCTCTTATGACTGATGTTATTCTAACTGCATAATCTTCTCCGGTTGCGCCGGGAAGTGCAGTAAATTTCTTGATATCTCCGACATAGACATCCAATTCCTGATTGACCTTGGTATTCAGGCGGATGATGTCTCCCACCTGCAAACCCGAAAAATCGTTAACGGAGATCACGCTTTTGCCAAGGATCGCCTTGACCGGAACGATCGCTTTTGCGATCAAAGACTCGATGGTGTCTGCATACTCCATCTCCACCCGCTCCTGCATGTTGGAATACCAGAACTTGGTGTTTAACTTGTCCATGACAGGCTCTAGGGTAATATACGGAAGACAGATGTTCATAAAACCTTCCACATCCCCGATCTTGATGCTGATCGTCACAATCGCGATCATTTCCGATGGAGAAATGATCTGCGCAAACTGGGAGTTGGTCTCAATACGCTCCAAGCGCGGATGTACATCCAAAACATTGGTCCAAGGCTCACGCAATAACTGTACGCAGGCAGTCATGATACGTTCAATGATCAGAAGTTCGATCTCGGAAAACTCTCGTACTTTATCAAGCGGTTCTCCCTCGCCTCCTAACATACGATCCACGATCGCATATCCCAACTTGGATGCCATTTCTACAATGATATTTCCCTCTAAGGGTTCAAAGTTGACAATACCAAGCAAGACCGGATTGGAAAGGGAATTGGAAAATTCCATATAGGTAACTGCCTCCGAATTCATCACCTCTACCTGTATGTTCTTGCGCAAGTAGACCGGAAGGTTGGTAGACAGTAATCTGCCATAATGTTCAAAAATAATCTCAAGGGTTCGTAAATGTTCTTTGGAAAACTTGGATGGTCTGGAGAAGTCATAGTTCTTGACCTGCTTCTCGCTGCTTGCCTTGATCTCTTCAGCATCTACTTCACCACTGCTCAGTGCCTGTAATAAGTTGTCTATTTCATTTTGGGAAAGTATATCGCTCAAGTATTCTCACCACCCACTGCAAATTTCTCCTTTTTACTGATATTGTGCCGTTGGGAATCCTACCGCTACAATAAAATCAGACCCAAACATCTTTTGAAGATCTTTCAAGATCTCATCCTGAACTGCTGACTGATTATTCTTGATCTCGTCTATCGTATATTGTGAAACAATGTTGTTGATGTCGCCCTTGATCAGATTGACCTTTTCTTCGACCTGTGGCTTAAGATCCTTATAATCACTGTTCTTGGTATCCATGGAGATAGATACGGTGAGCATAGCGAAATGATCCTTGCCGTCCCCATCTTGCTTAAGGTTGATGGTCTGTTCATCATCAATATTATAAACCTCGATCTGGTCGATTGGGATATTGGCGTTGCTGGTCGCACTGCCGGACTCCAGATCCAGATCAATGGCGCTGCATACCTTAGTGATCAGTTCATTTGCTTTTTGTGTCTCCGGCAAAATCGTGATCGTCAGGATCACGGTGAGTACCAAATTGACAACCACGAGTGCTAATGTAATAACAGTAATAAGATTTTTCTTCATGATTGACCTCTCTAATTATTTAAAGATTCTGAATTAAGCGAATTGTAGATCTTGATCTCTACCCTTCGGTTCTTTGCTCGTCCTTCTGCTGTCGAATTGTCTGCGATCGGCACGTAAGATCCTCTGCCGGATGACTTGATATGTGCCGGATCCAGTGTCGTATTGTCCCGGATATAATTTGCCACATTCAAGGCACGATACATGGAAAGGATATCATTGTCACTATACTGCTCTCCTGCCGCCGGTGGCACATTATCCGTGTGGCCTTCGATCTCGATCAGATTATTGGTGTAGTTATTAAGGATCACGGCGATCTTTTCCATGACCGGAAGAACTTCCTCCCGGATAGTCGCCTCACCGGAATTAAAGAGCAGGGCTCCGTTTAAATTGATCAGCGTGTAGTATTCATTGAACTCTACATCCACCTGATTCTCAAGACCATAGGATTGCAAAAGACGGCTGACCTGTTCTGCCATCTGCTCACTTTCCGTAAGCCCGGCATTTTCCAGTGTCTCCTGCGCTTCTTCTGTCGTCACCGTCGTATCCGGATTCGTAACCGAATCATCCGGTTCCTCGTCTCCCTTAGGAAGGGCTGAGGATGAATTGAAATAAATATCAAACTTTTCCAGCATGCTCACACCGGAAGATATCAATTCGCCATCTCCGATCGTCGAACCGCCCGACGGTAAAATACTAAAGGTACTCTGCAAAGACTGCACGACCATTTCAAACTTTTCTGTATCGACTGTTGACATAGAAAAGAGCAATACAAAGAAGCATAACAGCAAGTTCATCAGATCACTAAAGGTCGACATCCACGCTGGGGAGCCCTTTGGTGGATCCTCCTGTTTTGGTTTTGCCATTATGCCTCACCTCCGTCTTCACTACCGGCATTATCTCGGTCAGATGGTGCTAGGAATGACTTGAGCTTTTCTTCGATAACACGAGGGTTCTCTCCTGCCTGAATAGACAAAAGACCTTCTACGGTAATCTCTCGCATCATGATTTCCATATCATTGTTTACTTTTAATTTTGCTGCTGTCGGACCTGCCAGCCAGTTTGCAATCAAGGAACCATACAATGTTGTCAAAAGCGCTACCGCCATATTCGGTCCGATTGAAGATGAATCTGTTAAGTTCTTCAACATATTTACCAGACCAATCAACGTACCAATCATACCCCAGGCTGGACCAAGTTCTGCCCATTTCTCCCAGAAGCCAATGACCTTTTTATGTCTTGCTTCCAGATTAATCAAATCTGTTTCCAAAATACCACGCACAAGATCCGGATCCGTACCATCAACAACCAGATTGATACCTTTTTTTAAGAATTCATCATCCATATCGTGTGTCGCTTCTTCCAATGCCAGAAGGCCTTCTTTTCGAGATATATTGGATAAATTGATAATATTGGATATGACTTCCGATGCATCACCTACGGATGGTTCTTTCATCGCCAGTCCAATACTCTTTAGGCCGCCGATAAAATCCGCCAGCTTATGGGATGCCAAGGTACCCGCCAAGGAACCACCAATCGTAATAATAACAGATGGAAGATCCATAAAGTCCTCGACAATATTACCGCCGGACGACAAAATACCAAAGACAACCATGACCGCGCCTAAGATCAGACCGACTAACGATGCTATATCCAAACTATTCACCGCCTTACATATAAAATACTATATCTTGTGTTTTTTACACAAAAACCCATAGTTTCACGTTTATTTAATCTTACTAAATTTTATCTATCTTGTCTACTTGTAATTCCATTTATTTATCATATTTCTACACAAATTGCGATAATTTAAATAAAAAAAAGCCCACTTTATAGCAGGCTATTTTTTATACATTATCGTTTCAGATTAACCAGTTCTTCCAGCAATGTATCCGAAGTTGTAATAATTCGTGAATTTGCCTGGAAACCTCTCTGTGTCGTAATCATATCTGTAAACTGCTCAGAAAGATCAACATTAGACATTTCCAGCTGTCCTGTTGTCATGCTGCCGCCATCTGCTGTAACCTCAACACCAATACCATCGAAATCACCGGAGTTTAATGTTGTTCCATAACAGTTATTACCAAGACTTTCCAGACCGGATGCATTTGCAAACTGCGCTACCGGAATCTGTCCCAAAAGAACAGTATTACCGTTATCATAAGAACCATAAATCTTTCCGGTTCCATCAATTGATACTCCTGTTAACTGTCCGAGTTTCTTACCCGTGCCGTCTGTTGCCTTATCCGCAGATCCCTTTTCAAATTCTGCGGTAGAACTTCCACCATGGTTCTGGTTTAAAAGATGGCTGAAGTCAATGGAAATATCCTCAAAGTTATCACCCAGAAGTGACATATTTAATGAAACAGATGTCGTTCCTGCGGAATCGATAAAACGGAAAGTTCCGTCGCTGGTATTAAACTGCAAAGTATAATTTGTCGTATCATAGGTCAGGTTCAACATACCGGTTGTCGTATCTACTGCCAGTGTTCCGGATGCTGCCGTATCTGCATCGATACCATAGATATCTGCAATGGAACGGAAGGTCTGGTTGCCGGCGCCATCCGTAAAGTTGTAGCCCAGTTCACCGCCTACGGTGACCGGTGCGCCGTCTGCACCTGTGACCATGGTATAGGTCGTACCATTTTCCGTATAGGTAATGCTTGCCGGATTGGTAGAGTTGTCCAAGGTATAATTCTTGCTTACGGAGAAGGATTTTACCGCTGTGGTGTCGTTACCGAAGATCTGGTCAAGGGCATCACTGCCGGCTGCGTCCACCCCCTGCTTATCCAGCCACTCAGCAAGGATATCATTGTTATCACTGTCATAAATATTGGTCAGTTCCACGGAATATGTACCGGCATCCGTATCAACTGCCTTGTATGCAAATTTTGCAGTATAAGAATATCCCAGATTATCAAAGAAGGATAAGGTACGGACATAACCTGCATCGCTGGTCACGTTGGTATCGTTCTTATCGATCAATCCGGAAACGTTTGCCTTTGTTGTTGCCTCAGGTGAGCTTGTCATATTATCTGCCTGCATGATACGAAGGGCAGATACGGTATCCTTGCGGATATCCCCTGTCAGAGGATCTACCTGCCAGCCCATAACGGTATAACCGGTTGATGTCATGGCAAGGTTTCCCGCACCATCTAAGTAAAAAGATCCTGCTCTTGTAAAGAGATTTTCTGTTCCATTATTTACGATAAAGAAATTGGTAGAACTTCCGTTGGTCAGGCGGATATCCAGGGCATCGCCTGTGGATTGTGCTGCACCGGGAGAAGTGATGCTGACCTTTGTGGCTGCGGTAGAAACACCAAGACCTATCTGCATGGCATTTTTACCACCGGTCGTTGCCGTGGCTGCCGTAGCCCCTGATGTTGTCTGATACATAATATCAGCAAACGTCGTAGAAGACGCTTTAAAGCCAACTGTGTTGACATTTGAGATGTTATTACCAATAACATCCATCTTGGTCTGATGTGTTTTCAGTCCTGACACACCAGAATACAATGCTCTCATCATAATAAATGACCTCCTAATCGCTGTCTTGCCGTATCTGTCAGTCAACGGCATTAGCCTCCATAAGGTCCGGCTAAATAATTACAGCTCCGTCTATATTTGTAAATACATTTTCGTCAGACTCTGTCTGATCCATTGCGGTTACTACTGTCTGATTCGGGACATTTACAATAAATGCCAAAGAATCAACGATAACCAAGGATTCTTTTATTCCTTTTTCACTGGCTTTTGCCACTCCTGCTTCCAAGCGCTGGCTCTGGTCTGCGGATAAAGCGATATCTCTTTGTTCCAGGCGCATATTGGCATGCTTGGAAAACTTGAGTTCTGATGTCGACTCTGCCGTGCCACCCATCTGCTGTCGTAAGACATCTTCAAAGGAAAGTCCTGTGGTCTTTTCTTTTGTCTTATTATCCTGCGTCTTGAGATACTGACCGGTGACCTGCTCGATCGAGGTAAAGGAATTGTTGATCGGATTCATTTGCATCACGCTCCTTACTCTGTTGCAGTAGTTGTATCATCGGATGTGGTCGTATCATCTGTACTGTCCTTACCGGCTTCTGCTTCTGCATCTTTGAGTGCCTGTAAACGTTCTTCCAGTTTCTCCAGTGACTTGACCGTGTCAGCAGAAACAAATGATTTCTGTGAATCTGTCATTGCATCATAGAACTGTCTTGCTTCCTTGATCTTGTCCTCATCCGCTGTCGTAAGTGTGTAGACCGTCGGCAGTTTCTTGATCATATCTGCAAAAGTCTGTGCACTGAGCACGCCTTCATAATAATCGTCATCGCAAACACTATCCAGTGTATCGATACTGTATAATTTGTTGTTCACAGATAAGAACATCTTATTGTCTTCCGTCATCACATAATCTACTTTTCCGGAAATGTACTGATCGTCATCCAGTAAGATAACATACTTTCCGACCAGTGAGTTTGCCTCGATCGTAGACATCTGACTCTGTACGGACTGTACGGCTTCGATCTGTGAAAAAGATGCAAGTTCGGATACATACTCTGTATTGCTTGTCGGTTCCAGTGGATCCTGATACTGCATTTCAGCAACCAGTAACTTTAAAAACATCTCCTTGTCATAGGTGTTGGACTTGCTGTCCGTGTCTGTCTTTTTTGACTGACTTGCGCTGCTATCGACCACTTTACCATCTTTAATCTCCTGTACAAGTGCCATAAATCTCCTCCTTTCTCATATTCCTATGCGGTGTAATTGACGGTGTTACCCTGATCCCGCATCATCTTTGTTACTAATTCTTCCTCTTGTGTCATGAGTCCCTGTAGATCATCCAGATCATTCATATTCAGGTTTCTCATCTTTTTCGGACGTTGATTCTGTCCTTCCTGTCCCTGTTCCTGATTCTGCTGACCGGCTTCCAGATTTCTCTCAAATTCATGGGTTCCCACGGAAATCTCTACAGACTGTACCTTGGTCTGTGACTGGTTCATCTGCTCTTTTAACTGGAACATCTGATTTTCCAAGGCTTCCTTGACCTGCTCATTCTGTGTGTAGATATGAGCCCTGACCTGACCATTTTCCTCGGTCACTTCCATCAAGACCTTTCCCAGCCCCTCCGGGTGCAAAAGCATCTCAACCGTCGTCTTATCGCCATCCATCGTTGTGCGGCTTGCCTCAACGATCTGGTCGATGATGGACTGAACGGAAACGCTTTCTCCTGTAGGCAGTTCTACGGTCGGTTCCATGTGCGAGGCAAATTCCGTAATCGGACTTTCTGCCTGCATCGGTGTCAGATCCTGGGTCGGATGGATCTCAGTTTTTGTCTGCTGTTTTAAAAAAGCATCTGTGTCCTGATCTGTGGCATCTTCCTGCCCCTGATCGGTCTGCTTTTCGGTCGTCACATCCTTGGAACCTGCTGTTACAAGTTCGTCTGTCTCGTCCGTCTTAGTCGGTTCGATCGTTTCCTCTGTCGGGATCTCTACCTGCTCGGTCGCCTCTTCGGCTACCACCGTATCTTTGACGTCCTCTGTCTTTTGCATGGTTTCTTCTGCCCCCTCTGTTGCCTTGGCAGGTTCATGCAGATTGTCTGTCGTTCCTGCTTCCTCCACATCGGTCGTTACCAGTTCTGCCATCTGCTGTAAGTCTTCCATAGATATTCCAAGATCTTCCTGCAGTCCACCAGCCAGATCATTCACTTTTAAAACGATCTGTGGGAAAGCATCGCTTACAAGAAGACTTGCGGAATCCTCACTGCCGGACAACTTTGTTACCAATGCTGCCAGATTCGACTGATCTGTCAGATCAAGAAATTGTAATCCCAGATCTTCCATGGCTTTTTCAATCTGCTCATCTGTCACATCCAATTCGTCCTTGATAGCATCTTTGACATCCTTTGCAAAAGCATCGGTCTTGTCTTTGACGTCCTTTGTCTGGGCCATGCCTTTATCATCCTGCTTTGCAAGTGATACATCAGACCGCTTGTTCTCCATCTGCGGAGCACGTTCAATCTTACCGGCATTGTCTGCACTTTGTACTACCTGTGGTGCTATTGCAGAACTTTTTTGCATCTGCATCATCTGCCGGAAATCTCCACCGGATGCGTCTTTTGCACTCGTCTGCTTGGCATTTGCCACCGTAGCCGTCGGCATCAGGATATTTGCTATTCCTGTGCTTGTCATGGCATCTTCCTCCTTCCATATGCAGTTATCAATGTACCTGTCTCATAAGATGAGACTATATATTCTTAAGGCTCCATCAACTTGGTCACAGCCGCAGCCGTATCCGCATTCATGGCTCCCAGAATATCACCTCTGGATTGGGCATCCATAGCCCAAAGTATCTTGCCTACCAATGGCAGATCATCTGTCATTGTATCAAAAATAGCAGCTGCCTGTTTGGCTTTCATGGAAGAATACGTCGATGCATAAGACTTGATCTGTTCATCTTCCTGCAACTGTTCTACCACCTGCTTGTATATCTCTTCTGCCTTTTCCGGCTCGATACTCTCATAATATTCCTTATATGCACTTATATCGGGTGCATTGTCCGAAAAAACAACCTCTTGATAGAATTTTTCTTTTTCTTCTTCAAAAGCGGCTTCGTTTTCTTTATAGTTCTGCAGTTCCTGTGACTGCGCCTCTAAATCTGCCACATGGGCATCCGAGTCATCCTTGCTTGCCTTGACATCCGCCAGTTCCTTTTCCAGTTCCTTGATGCGTTTTACCGCATCCTCAACAGAATCATAGGCATAGGCTTCGTCCTCTTTTGCATATTCCTGCACATCCGGCAGGATCTTATTGATCACAGGTACATCCTTTAGAACCGGATATAAGACGGTCGAGCCAAAACCGCCGACATCCATCTTTACCAGCAATCCCAAGATCAAAAGCCACAATAATACGATAAAGACAGCCACAACGCCGATCAGGACTTTGCCGCCTAAGGTTTCTTCTTCCTCTTCGCCGTTTTCTTCTTTCTTTTCTTTCTTACGGGCGCGCTTTGCTTCCTTTGCCGCCTGTCTCTTTGCCTTCTTGTCTTCCTTTTCGTCTGCCATTCTTTTACTCCTGTTCTTCTTTGCTGTGATAGGTGTAACTTACCAGTTCATCCGTCATCTTGCCTTCTTCTGCCGCCAATTCTTCTTTGAAGGCTTCAAATGCTTTTTCCTTGAGGTTTTCATGGGTCTTTCTCTCTTTCATGACCTCATTCAAACGCTTTCTTGCCATCTCCAGATTTCGCTGTGCCGTGTGTACCGCGATCATCTGGTCGCGGATCATGGATTTAACGGAATCGCTTGCCCGCTTACAGGTCTGGATCTCTACGATGTCAAGTTTTGCACTTGTTAGTTCTTTTAATCTGGCTTCATAACCGGCTTTGCGGACAAAAAGTTTTTGCAGTTTTTCCTGTTCCTCCAAAAGCCTTGCATTGGCGATACCGTAAGCCACTTTTTCCTGTTCTTCCATCTTTTCTTTGATTTCCAGAATATTCTGCATGCGATATCTGAATTTTGCCATCTGCCGTCACTTCCTATATCTATGCACTCTCGCCGAACATCTGCTCCAGTGCGCCAACTACCTCGTCAAAATCAAACTTATCCTCTGTACTCTGGCAAAGGAAAGCATTGACCTGATCTATCTTTTCGATCGCATAATCGATATTGTTGTTGGATCCTGCCTTGTAAGCCCCGATATTAATCAGATCTTCCGCTTCCTGATAGGTTGCCATGACATTCTTTAATTTGCCCGCCATGGTCTTATGTTCCTTGGTCGCAATCGAACTCATGACACGGGAAATGCTTGCTAAGACATCGATCGCCGGATAATGGTTTTTCTGTGCCAGTTTTCTGGAAAGGACAATATGTCCGTCCAAAATACCACGCGCCGTATCCGTAATCGGTTCATTGAAATCATCGCCGTCAACAAGCACCGTATAAAGACCGGTGATCGATCCCTTATCGGAATTGCCGGCACGCTCTAAGAGTTTTGGCATCTCCGAATAAACGCTCGGCGGATAACCTCTTGTTACCGGCGGTTCTCCTGCCGCAAGACCGATTTCTCTTTGCGCCATGGAAAAACGGGTCAGCGAATCCATCATCAAAAGGACATCCTTGCCCTGGTCGCGGAAATATTCTGCGATCGCTGTTGCCGTCTTTGCCGCACATTTACGGATGGACGCCGTTTTGTCTGATGTCGCCACCACAACGACACTGCGCTTCATGCCTTCCGATCCCAAGTCCCTCTCGATGAACTCACGTACCTCACGGCCACGCTCGCCGATCAGGGCGATCACATTGATATCTGCCTTGGTGTTTCGTGCAAACATACCCATCAGGGTAGATTTTCCAACACCGGATCCTGCAAAGATACCGATTCTCTGTCCTTTGCCGACCGTGATCAGTCCGTCCACTGCCTTTACGCCCAGCGGCAATACCTGTGAAATGATCTCACGGTTCATAGGCTCCGGCGGCGTTGCGTCGACCGGATAACGCTGGGGCAGATAGAGGTCCTCTGCATCCGTCGGTCGTCCGATGCCGTCTAGGGTGTGCCCTAGAAGTTCGTCCCCGACCGGAATGGAAAGCGGTGCCTTGGTATTTTCAACAACCGCACCAATACCGATGCCATCGACACTGTCAAAGGGTGTCAGAAGCAGATGCTTATCACGAAATCCAACCACCTGTGCCATGACAGCCTGCGAACGGTCGCCTCCTACAAAAATACGGCATAGATCGTTCAACTTAGCATCCGGTCCGACAGACTCAATTGTGAGCCCCACCACTTTCGTGACGCGGCCCAGACAGTCAAAATATGTTTCATTTGTAAGTGCTAAATATTTGTTACGATCAATTTCCACCTTATATCTCCATTAACTAAGGGATTTTATATCCTTGATCAGATTGCGCATCTGGGTATCCATGCCACAATCAAAAAGTCCACCATCGGTCTCGATCATGCATTGCGTCTCATCCAAAAGCGGATCTAAGACAATATCTAAAGTCATGTCCTGCCCTACTTTTGCCTGTAACTCCTCTTTATGCGCACGTAAAAATTCCAGATTGGCTTCGCCGACACGGATCATAAACTCCTTACTGCCTTCTATGTTGGCAAGTGCCTGATCGACGGCATGCCAGATGATCTCTTTTTTATCTCCAAACTGCACCAGAAAAACTTTTTCTACCACATCACAGACCACATCCACCAACTCGTGCTCCATGTTCTTTTGTTTCTGGTCGTAGTCCGCCTGCAACTGCTCTTTTTCTGCCTGCATCCGGCTTTCTAATTCCCGCTGTCTGGCAGCGGCTTCCTGTAAGCCCTGCTCATAGCCCTCTTTTTGTCCTTCGGCTTCGGCATGGGACCGCATGGCATCTGCCTGTTCTCCTGCCTCTGCCAGGATAGCATCTGCCTGCTCTCTCGCCTCAGAAAGAATGGCATCCGCCTCTTCTTTTGCCTGTGCGACATAGTCTATCTCCGGCTCCGCTTCCTCTGCCTCCTCCGGCATCTGCTGGCCAAGACATTCTGTATCTTCATCCAGTGACTCCCCGTCCATAGGTACAAAGGCATCCTCAGAATTCAGTGCCTGCATCTGACGTTTTTTTTCTTCGCGTCGTCTCTCCTCGATCTTTTCTCCGACCAGTTCATTGGAGTCGATGACGCAGGTCTTTTGTTCTTCCTGTGGTGCCATCTGCACACGATATAATATATTAGACAACGAGTTCGTCACCTCCACCTCTGGAGATTACGATCTCAGCAGAATCCTCTAACTTGCGGATAATACCAACGATCTTCTGCTGTGCTTCCTCGACATCCTTCATACGGACAGGACCCATGAATTCCATATCTTCCTTGATCATGGTAGCCATACGTGAAGACATATTCTTGAAGATTGCAGCCTGCACTTCTTCGTTGGCACCCTTTAGGGCAACACTCAGATCACTGTTATCCACATCACGCATAACACGCTGAATGGCTCTGTCGTCCAGAAGCAGGATATCTTCGAATACAAACATCTTCTTGCGGATCTCGTCGGCAAGTTCCGGTTCTTCGATCTCGAGGGACTCCATGATACGCTTTTCTGTACCACGGTCTACGGTATTTAAGATTGCTACGATGGCATCCACGCCACCCGCGATCGTGTAATCCTGATTGATGAGGGATGATAACTTTCGCTCCAAGACGCGCTCCACCTCCTTGATGACTTCCGGTGAAGTACGATCCATGGTCGCGATACGTTTTGCCACATCTGCCTGCTTGTCCGGATCCAAAGCACCCAAGATCATGGATGCCTGTCCCGGTGACAGGTAAGATAAGATCATGGCTATGGTCTGTGGATGTTCATCCTGGATAAAGTTGAGCACCTGTGAAGGCTCTGTCTTTCGTATAAACTCAAACGGTCTTACCTGCAAAGAAGCCGTCAACTTGGTGATGACACGTGTTGCCTCATCAGCACCCAGTGCCTTCTCCAAAAGTTCTTTGGCATAACCGATACCACCTTCTGCGATATACTGCTGTGCCAGACAGACCTGATAAAATTCGTTGATCACGTCCTCTTTTAATTTTGGAGATACACTCTGTGTATTGGCAATCTCTAAGGTAAGTTCTTCGATTTCATCTTCTTTTAAATGTTTAAAAATGTCCGCAGATTTTTCTGGTCCTAATGTGATCAATAAGATTGCCGCTTTTTGCACACCGGATAATTCTTCATTTGCCATAATTAACCCCAATCATCATTTAACCAGTTGCGGAGCAAGGATGCTACCGCCTCCGGATTTTCATCTACAAATTTTTCTATCAGAACTCTCGCCTCAGACTTTTCATTGAAACCGATATCATCCAACTGGTCTTCCTGTGCCTCCAATAAAGATTCCACGGTAACTTCCTCGGCAAGGGCTTCTTCCTGCTGTGGGCGCATACTTCTGAATACCACAAAAGCAAGCATTGCAAAGATCAGCACTGCCAAGATGATCTGTAAATAATCCGTCCAGTCTCTGCCACTGCCCTCAGAATACTGGAACATCGGGATCTCATAGGCAACAATGGAAATATTGTCGGTAGAGATACCGGTCGCTTTGGATACCATATCATAAAAATCCTGATCCACATCCGTCTTTACACGGTCAGAATTCTGTGCCACAAATTCATCGAAGGTCATATTATCAAGCGTTCCGTCTGCCTTTAACTTGTCCTCGTTGTAGATCACCCGGTTGGTTGCAACAACAGTCAGGGAAGAATTGTCCAGATCGATCGTTCCGACTGCCTTTTCCGTTGTCGTGATCGTCTCGCTCGGCAGATAGTCCTCTGTAATGTCCGAAGTCGTAGAGGAAGT
Source organism: Roseburia sp. AM16-25 (assembly GCF_003473825.1). Lineage (NCBI taxonomy): Bacteria > Bacillati > Bacillota > Clostridia > Lachnospirales > Lachnospiraceae > Roseburia > Roseburia sp. AM16-25. The sequence goes on along the minus strand of NZ_QUCW01000002.1, from coordinate 429,639 downwards.
GATCGTACCGTCTTCCAAGACATAGGTCGTATCATCATCATTGGTATCGGTACCCGGTGTACCGCCGGCACCCGAGGTCGATTCGGAGGTAGACTCGGTACGGCTGTCCAGATAGCCCTGTGTCTGTCCGTCGTCAACATAGTAATGATAGTCCTCAACCTTTTGTTGATCGAAATTCATATCCAGATTCATACCCACTTCTACATTGTCATAGACATTGGTACCCAAGATAACGCTCTTGACCGCACTTGTCACATTGGCTTCTGCCTTTTGCTGGACTGTCAGATTGGAAGATGCCTTTCCCGCAGTCGAGGATTCATCTCCGCCGGAGAAAAGCGTATTGCCGTCTCCATCAATGATCTCGATATTTTCAGTCGACTTGTTGCCCAAAGCCGTTGCCACATAACGGGCGATACCTGCCGCCTGCTCCTCGCTCATATCATCACTCAGTTGCAGATTGATGCTGGCATATGCCTCCTCATCCTTGGAAAGGATGGTGCCGTCATCTGATGGCAGGGACAAGGTCACATATGCCTTGGATACATTGGAAATGGTCTCCAGATCATCCGCCATCTTTTCCTCTAAATATAACTGGTACTTTTTGTTCTTGTCCGCCTCAGTCGTACTAAAACTTCCATCGATGGCATCACTGATGCTGTAGCCGTCCGATGGGATGTCATTGCTTCCCAGGAGGATGGTCGCATTGGCACGGTCTTCCTGCTTGACCGTGTAGGTAAGACCGTCATCCGAAACTTCATAAGTGATACTGTTACTGTCTAAAAGATCCTTGACAGAAGATGCCTGTTTTGCCGAATCACAAGTGATCAGATTGACCATGGTCGGTCTTGTCATGACAAATCCCAAGATGGAAAATGCCACGGCAACGACAGCCGCGATACTGATAATCAGCACCTTTTGTCTGGTGCTAAAATTCTTCCACCACTCCACTATTCGATTTAATATCTGTTGTATTCTCTCAGGCATGACTTACTTCCTTCTATTCTTTAGATCTGCATATTCATAATCGTATTGTAACCGGAAATGAACTGGTTACGGACCGCAACTGTATATTGCAGTGCCAGATTCGCCTTCCGCTCTGCGATCAAAAGATCGTGCACATTGTCCGATTCTCCCAAAGCAAAGGATACCGCCTCAGCAGAGGCATTGTTCTGCAGACTGTTGGTATCATCCACCATTTTCATGGCATTGCTCAAAATAGTGTCAAAACTGCCGTCCGTAGCCGAAGTCTGGTTTGCCTGCCGGACCGAAGATTGATTGTTGGTTGTCTTGTAAAGCCCGTTTAAGGCTGCTGCTGATGTAACGTCCATTATTTTCTCCTAATGCATTATGACTGACCGATGTTAAGTCCCGCCTGTACCATAGACTTCATGGCATTAAAAGCGGTCGTGTTTGCCTCATAGGCGCGGCTGCTGTCGATCAGATTGGTCATCTCGGTTACCGTATTGACATTTGGATAAGAGACATAGCCATTCTCATCCGCATCCGGATGGGACGGATCATACTCCATGGTAAAATCAGTCTCATAATCCTCTGTCACGGAAGCGACCTTGACACCATTGCCCTGAAACTTCTTGGTATCAGATAAGATATCTGAAAACGACGGTGTGATCTCCTTTTCCTGAAAAGTGACGATCTTACGCCTGTAAGGCGTCCCGTCCTCGGTCCTTGTTGTATTTACATTTGCGATATTCTCTGCGATCGTATCCATACGGAAACGCTGTGCGCTCATGCCGGATGCGCAGATGTCAAATGATTGAAATAATCCCATGGTCTACCTCCTTATGGTGTCTGCATTGCCGTGTTCATGCGGGTAAATTCATTGCTGACCGCAGACGTCAATGTCTGATAGCGTAACTGTTCCGATGCCAGTTCCACATTTTCTGTATCAATATCTACATTGTTGCCATCCAAGCGGTAGGAATAAGACGCATAATCAGTATAAGTCCTGCCTTCCAACTTGTTTAAGGACACATTGTCCACGGCTTTTTGCAGGGTATCATACTTAGAACTTTTGAGTTCTCTCTTTAAGACATCTTCAAATGCAACATCCTGTCTCTTGTAGCCGGGCGTGTCAACATTAGCGATATTGTTGCCGATCACCGTCTCGCGCGTCCAACTGGCATCTGCTGCCCGATCTAGCACATTGATATAACTAAAGGCATTTGAATTGATCATACTCCTACCTCCTTTTGGTACATACTTAGCCTAATCTTATTATATTATAAATTATATCTATGAAAACACAAGTGTTTTTTACATGATATTGTGTCATTTTCTAAAGGGCGACACAAGTATTTGTAAAAAAAGAAAAGGAACCTACGGTCGTCCATAAGTCCCTTTTACTATCATCCATCCTTGCTCTATGCAGTTTAACTATTGCGTCTGACCTTGTCCAACTCATCAAACACAGCATCATTTAATACCTTGATGTAGGTTCCCTTCATACCGGATGACCGGGATTCGATCACGCCGGCGCTCTCAAACTTGCGGAGTGCATTGACAATCACTGATCTTGTGATTCCTACACGATCTGCAATCTTGGAGGCTACCAGGATTCCTTCCTCTCCCTCCAGTTCATCAAAGATATGAATGATGGCTTCCAATTCAGAAAATGAAAGCGTACTGATCGCTGACTTCACGATCTGTATCTTGCGGTTCTCCTCTGCATTCTCTTCATTGACAGACCGCATCATTTCCAGTCCGACAACGGTCGTTCCATACTCGCATAAAATGATATCGTCGATATCATATGGCTTGTCATAACGATATACAAAAAGTGTTCCCAATCGCTCACCCGCAATATCCAGCGGTGCGATGATGGCAGAATAACGATTGATATCTGCCCCCTCAAAGCCCAGAGTCTGTAAGTTAACATTCTCCTTGGTGGATAAGATGCCGAGCAGACGCTCGTTCAACATCGGATCAATAAAACCGCCTACCTCATCAACAATGAGTTCGGTGATGTCCGGTGTAGACTTGCTGTGGCTGACACCTAAGACCTTGCCCTTTTTACTGATAACCAGGATACAGGAATCCAGGATCTCGGTCAGAACCTGACAGATATCGTTAAATACTACTTTTGAGGAATTGTTATTATGCAATAATTTGCCGATCTTCCTCGTCTTATCTAATAATTGAACGCTCATGTTCTTCCTCCTCGCGCAACATACTACATTTCCTAATAACTAAAGAGATTTTAGCACAATAGCATAACAATTACAAGAGTATTCTGAAAACTCCATATACTTATACAAATTGTGTCACACGAGAGAATATTTTAAATTAAGCCTCGTCTTTATCCGCTGTCTCGACATGCCGACATTCCTCATTGGCACATACGAGTTTGCTGCCCTTGCGTACCATATAGGAACCGCACTCCGGACATGGCTTTGCCACCGGACGTGCCCATGACATGAAATCACAGTTTGGATTGTCCTCACATCCGTAAAATCTTCTTCCCTTTTTGGACTTTTTCATAACGATGTCTTTGCCACACTTCGGACATGCCACACCGATCTTTTCCAGATACGGCTTGGTATTGCGGCAATCCGGGAATCCCGGGCAGGCTAAGAACTTGCCATGCGGTCCGTATTTTACAACCATATTTCTGCCACATTCCTCGCAGACAACATCCGTTACTTCATCCTCGATCTTGACCTTTTGTAACTGGCTTTCCGCGATCTCAACAGCTTCCTCCAGATCCGGATAGAAGTTGCTGATGACTGACTTCCAGTTGACGGTTCCCTCTTCTACCTCATCCAAAAGTCCTTCCATATTGGCGGTAAAGTGTTCATCCACGATGGACGGGAAAGATTCTTTCATAATGCCGTTGACCACTTCACCAAGTTCTGTCACAAAGATATTCTTTGCTTCCTTTGTGATATAGCGACGCTTCAAAAGGGTCGAAATGATCGGCGAATAAGTACTTGGTCGTCCAATGCCAAGTTCCTCTAAGGTGTGTACCAGCGATGCCTCTGTAAAATGTGGTGCCGGCTGGGTAAAATGCTGCTTTTCTTCAAAGGACGAAAATCCCAATTTTGTATCTTCATGTAATCCGTGCGCACTGAGTTTCTTGTCGTCCTTCTCCTCATCGGAAGCCGTATATACTAACATAAAGCCGTCAAAAACGCGCTTGGAATCTGCTACGGTAAAACGATAATCGCCTGCTGCGATCTTTACATTGACAGTCTCATAGACAGCACTGCTCATCTGGCTTGCCACAAAACGCTTCCAGATCAACTGGTAGAGACGGAACTGGTCTCTGGATAAGGAGTCCTTGATCTCGGACGGCAGTCTTGTGATATCGGAAGGACGGATCGCCTCATGGGCATCCTGTACTTTTGTCCCGTTTGCCTTTGCCTTGGCAGCCCCTTCCTGCAAATAATCCTCTCCATAATTCTGTGAGATAAAGTCAACCGCTGCGCTCTTTGCCTCATCCGATACACGGGTGGAATCCGTACGCAGATAGGTGATCAGACCAACTGTGCCGTTGCCCTTGACGTCCACACCTTCGTATAACTGCTGGGCGATGCGCATGGTCTTCTGGATAGAAAAGTTCAGTGCCTTGGAAGCCTCCTGCTGTAAGGTAGAGGTCGTAAATGGCAGAGGTGCCTTTTTCTCTCGCTTGCCCGTCTTTACAGACTCTACCCGGTAACTTGCCGACTGCAGTTGGTCCATGATCTTGTCTAAGGACGCCTTGTCGCCGATATCCAGTTTGCCATTCTTGTCGCCATAGAACCTTGCCACAAATTGCTTCTTGGCATCCAGATTATCCAAAACGACATCTAGGGTATAATACTCCTGTGGGATAAATGCCTCGATCTCCGCCTCACGGTCGCAGATAATACGCAGTGCTACCGACTGCACACGTCCGGCTGAAAGCCCTCTTTTGACCTTTGCCCAAAGCAGGGGACTGATCTTGTAGCCCACCATACGGTCTAACATTCTTCTTGCCTGCTGTGCATCCACCAGATTCATATCGATCTGACGCGGATTCTTCAAAGAATTTTTGACCGCCGTCTTTGTGATCTCATTAAAGGTGATACGCTCTACATCTTTGCCCTCTAATTTCAAGGCTTTTGTCAAGTGCCAAGAAATGGCTTCTCCCTCGCGGTCCGGGTCAGTTGCCAGATAGATGCGGTCTGCTTTTTTTGCTTCTTTTCTAAGTCCTGCTAAAAGTTCCCCTTTTCCTCGGATCGTGATGTATTTTGGTTCATAGTCATTGGACGGGTCAAAGCCCAGTTGTGACTTTGGAAGATCTCTGACATGTCCATTGGATGCCATGACCTCATAATTTTTCCCCAAAAATTTCTTGATGGTTTTTACTTTTGCCGGTGATTCCACGATCACAAGATATTTTGCCATTACTCTCTCCTTATATGTAATCCGCTATCGTAAGCGGACGTATTGATTCTTAAAACATTCCTGTAACATCTTCTTGTCACACAAGCGCATGATGACAGACAATAGATACAGGAGTTCCAATCCACTCTCCGCAAGCACCGTCTCAATGCTTTTGGGATAGAAATCAAAGCAACTATACACCAACAATTCATCTTTTTCAAGGATAATTTCATTTGCCTCAAAGGCATTGCCACAGGTCAGATCGCTAAAATGTGACTCCTCGATTTCCTCAATAAAGCCACTCAGCGATGTGATGATCCCCGCTCCCTGTGCGATCAGACGGTTGCATCCAGCACTCATGGCATCCGTGATCCGCCCGGGGATCACATAGATATCCTTGCCCTGTTCCAAGGCAAAATCCGTCGTGATCAAAGACCCGCTCTTTTCCTTTGCCTCTACAACGACCACATATTTTGCGATTCCACTGATCAGGCGGTTGCGCGGCGGGAACTGCTTGGCGATCGGCTGGCTGCCCATGGCATATTCCGACAAAAGGCAGCCGTTTTCCATGATGCGTCCATACAGGCTTCTGTTTTCTGTCGGATAACACACATCCACGCCACAGCCGAAGACCGCCATGGTCTTTTGTCCCGCCTGCAGACAGCCCTCATGGGCATAGGCATCAATCCCTCTTGCCATACCGCTGATCACCACATAGCCCTGCTTTCCCAAAAGATACGCCAGTTCCTGCGCCATCTTTTTGCCATAGGCACTACAACGTCTGGCACCGACGATGGCAACGATCTTTTTTGTCTGCGGGATCTGTCCCTTGACATACATGCCATAGGGCGCATCAAAGACCTCTTTTAAATAGTAGGGATATTCCGTGTCCTCAAGTGTCACAAAAGATGCCCCTGTCTGTAAAAATGTCTGATATGCCGTGTCAAGATCTGCCTTTTTCCTTTCCCTTAAAAAGATGTCCGCCTGCCTGGCGTCTAAAAGTCCGTCCTGGCGCAGGCATTTTTCGGACAGATCATATATGGCATGTGCACTCTTGTATCTTTCTAATAGGTTGCGCTTTGTCCGGTTGCTCAAGCCCTGCAGACACATCCACCAATATTTATATTTCATATCCCACTCTCCCAATAATTCTTTTGAATTCCACGATAACAGACCGCCTCCTGCAAATGGCTGACCGTGATCTTCTCACTGCCCTCCATATCCGCTATAGTCCTTGCGACACGCAGAAGTTTGTGATAGGTTCTTGCCGTTAATGCCAACTGCTCAAAGACAAGTTCCATATAGGCTTCCTCCTCCGTGCCCAATGCACAATACTCCTCCATCTTTTCTGCCGGGATCTGGCTGTTGAAACGGATTGATGTCCCTGCAAAACGTTCTCTTTGTAAGGCATGGATCCGACAGACCCTCTGGCGTATGGCAGCGGAAGACTCCTCACTATGATCGCTTTTTTGCAGATCATGAAAACCGACGCCCGCCGCCTCCACGCACAGATCGATGCGGTCTAAGAGGGGCTGGCTGAGTTTGCTATGGTAGCGCAACAAAGATTGTCTGGAGCAATGACATTTTGCCAGATCCGGGTAATAACCGCAGTTGCAGGGGTTCATGGCTGCCACAAGGACAAAATCCGCTGGAAAGCAATAATTTCCGATGACGCGCGCCACACATACCTGCTTGTCCTCCAGCGGCTGACGCAGGACTTCCAGCGTACTCTTTTTAAACTCTGTTAACTCATCTAAAAAAAGGACACCGCCATGCGCTAAAGAGATCTCCCCCGGATGCACCATACTGCCGCCACCGATCAGCCCCTGTTCCGTGATCGTATGATGGGGACTGCGGAAAGGGCGTTTTTGTATCAGCTGATCCATCCCCTTTAGGGCACCACACACACTGTAGATCTTGGATACTTCTAATTGTTCTTCCTGACTCATGGGCGGCAGGATGGTCGGGATGCATTTGGCGATCATGGTCTTGCCTGCCCCCGGCGGTCCTACCATAAGCATATTGTGCATACCGGAAATGGCAACCTCGCAGGCTCTTTTTAAGAGTCTCTGCCCATGGATCTGGGCAAAATCATAGGCCTTTTCCATAGTCTCTTTCTTGATCTCTTCCTTATTTTCTTCCTTATCTACGCTAACCTCTGCATCCCCACGCAGACAGGCTAATACCTCCTGCAAATGGGACAGACCAATCACCTGCATGCCCGGCACCAAGGATGCCTCCTTGACATTTTCTTTGGCAACGATACAGGTCTTTAAGCCTGCCTCCTTGGCACAGATGACCATGGGAAGAACTCCATTTATCCCAATGATCCTCCCTTCCAAAGAGATCTCCCCCGCAAAAAACATATCCTCTAATATGTCCGTCGGAAATACCTCCATGGCAGCCAGCACCGCAACGGCAACCGGCAGATCAAATCCGGATCCAGACTTTCTTATATTTGCCGGTGCCAGGTTGACCGTGATCCGCTTAATGGGCAGTTCGTATTGACAATTTTTCAGGGCGGTGCGCACCCGCTCCTTGGACTCACGAACTTCTGACGCTAACAGCCCCACCATTTCAAACATGGGCATACCATTGCTGATATCCGCCTCCACTGACACCAGACAGGCATCAATGCCGGACAAAACAGCCGTATGAACTACACTATACATAGACTCCTCCCTTTGTATTCTTCTCACTTGGAAAAACACCGCGAATCACGGTATAACGAAAAAAGATGAAATTATCATAACATAAATTTCACCTTTTTCAAGAAATAATTATGAATTTTTCAAAAGAGCCCCGCGTAATTTTTCCAAGGCTCTTTTTTCTATCCTCGATACATAAGAACGGGAAATCCCTAACTGTCCAGCGATCTCTTTTTGCGTCGCCGCACTTAGTCTGCCAATGCCATAGCGCTTGCAGATGATCTCCTGTTCTCTGGCGTTTAAGACCTGTGGCAGGATGTCACGCAGGCGAAGCAGATCATTTTGCTGATCCATCATGGCTGCGATATCCATAGGCTCCTGCTCTAAGATATCATACAAACTGATCTGGTTGCCTTCCTTATCGCTTCCGATCGGTTCAAAGAGGGAAACATCCTTTGCCTGTTTCCTACGCCCGCGGAAATACATCAGCAACTCATTATCGATGCACCTTGCTGCATAGGTGACCAGTTTGTATCCCTTGGTCCCGTCGTAGGTATCGACTGCTTTCAACAGTCCGATCGTCCCAATGGATACCAGATCCTCGGGATCTTCGCCCGAACCATAGTATTTCTTAGCGACATGTGCGACTAAACGCATATTGTGCTCGATCAGACTGGACTTTGCCGTCAGATCTCCATCCGCCATCTGTCGCAAAAGTTTTGCTTCCTCTTCTGTGCTCAGGGGGGATAAAAATGTTTTCATGTCGCCTCAGAAAATCATTTTTTATATTGTATGTGCGCATCCCCCTGCAAGTGCCTTTCCACTCCAAAATTTAGCGGATCAATCCGGTTAAGCCAATCTTTTTATGCACCTTGCGCAAGGTCTTATTGGCAAAATATGCTGCTTTCGCATCATTTTCCTTGATACAGCCGTCAATGTAAGCCTTATCCTTTAAGAGTTCCTCATAACGCTTTTGCAGTGGTGCCAATTCATCTGCAACCGTCTCACCGACTGCCAGTTTGAAGTCTCCATAACCTTTTCCGGAAAATTCTGCACTGATCTCGTCATAGGTCTTTCCGGTAATGCAGCCGTAGATCTCCATCAGGTTGCTGATGCCCGGCTTGTCCTCTCCATAGCGGACTTCTGCCTCTGAATCAGTCACGGCACGTTTGAACTTTCGGATAATGGTGTCCTTGTCGTCCAAAAGCAAAATAGTCGCATTGACATTTTCATCGGACTTTGACATCTTCTTGGTCGGATCCTGCAAACTCATGACCTTGGCACTGTTCTGTCCAAAATATGCCTCAGGAATGGTAAATACCTCACCATATAAATTATTGAAACGTTCTGCAATATCCCTGGTGATTTCCAGATGCTGTTTCTGATCAACACCGACTGGTACAACATCTGCCTGATACAAAAGGATATCTGCTGCCATCAGTACCGGATAGGTATAAAGTCCGGCATTGATGTTGTCCGCATGTTTGGCTGCCTTATCCTTAAACTGGGTCATACGGTTCAACTCGCCCATATAGGTAAAGCAGTCCAGAACCCATGCCAACTGTGCATGTGCCGGCACATGGGACTGATAATAGATGCAGTTCTTCTCCGGATCAAGACCGGCTGCCACATAGAGGGCATATAATTTTCTGGCATTCTGACGAAATTCTGTCGGATTCTGACGTACCGTCAAAGAATGCAGATCCATGACACCATAAAAACATTCGTAATCATCGCAAAGGCTGACCCAGTTCTTGAGTGCTCCCAAGTAGTTGCCCAAAGTCAAAGTTCCTGTTGCCTGCATTCCACTGTATAATACCTTTTTCTCTTTTTCCATTTTGTCCTTCCTCTCTTTTCTATAAAATCTATGCATTATGCAAAACTTGATGTCTCACATAAGAAAATGTTTCTTCCTCGCCCTTTTCTGCTAGCATGACAAGCAGTTTTTCCAATAATTCCGCTGTCTTTGGATGCATGATGTATTTATGGCATCCCTTCTTATAATACTCCAGTGCACTGGCATCCGTATAGGCATCTTTCATATAATTGCGGCTGGCAGCAATCCGGTCGACAAACATCTCAACGACATACTGTGTCGGCATTTCCATACCGACCATGCCTTCCCCGGGATTTAGGCTATAGTCGATCCAGTATTCAAAATGATGTTTGTTGCGTCCTTTGTGATGCAGCCATGCCATCGATACGCCTGTGGCTTCCCGCTCCGCATTGTTGGGACTGCGGTCGCCCTGATAGTAGCGGCAGCCGACTAAAAACTCGACCGGGGCATACTTGGACAGATCATGCAAAAGTCCCTGTTTATATAAACCTAATTTAAAACAATAGCCCATGACCAGATGTCTGTGATGGGTGATCGTCTTAAAGTGCTCTAACGCTTTCATTATACTCCTTTCCCTGCTCCGCGCAAGAAATCAAAATACTGATGGATTGCGGTGCCACCTCCACATGTCCCTGCTCCTCTAAAGCGACCGGCTCAAAGGTCTGCCCTATATGATCAGCCGTATTCATGACCTGCATCCAGCGTTTTTCCTGCGACAGACGCGGCAAGGCGATCCTTGCTCTTTCATAATGAAAATTATATGCCACATAGACATCTTCTGCTTCCCCTGCATAGGCTCCGGCATAAAGGATGCCAATGGCTTTTTGCTCATCCCCGACCTGCATGAGCCATGGTTCTGCACCATGATAAGACAGATCCGGCATGCCCAGATGCTTGTAATCGTTAAAACACATGGCATTTTCCTGTCGCAGCACGCGGTGTTCTTTTCGGAAAGCGATCAGATTTTTTACAAAAATGCCTAACGCCTTGGCATCCGAAGACCGGTTCTGATACTGTACCCAGCCAATGCGATTGTCCTGACAATAAGGATTGTTATTGCCCTCCTGGGAATTGAGGCACTCATCCCCGCCCACAAGAAGCGGTACTGCCTGTGATAAAAAGGTCATACATAATCCGTTTTTGACCTGTTGGAAGCGCATCTTCTGGATCTGTTTGTTCTTGGTCGCACCCTCTGCGCCGTAATTAAAACTACAATTAAAATTGTTACCGTCTCGGTTTTCCTCGCCGTTGTCCCGGTTGTGCTTTTCCCCATAACTGTAGGAATCCAGCAGGGTAAAACCTGTCGTATTCGCCATATAATTGACAAATCCATAGGAGACATTCTGTCTGCGCAAATAATTGGTAAACTGCACCATAGACCCCTGCATGTGATTTTGTAATTGACGGCCTACATATTGAAAATCATCTTTATACAAAAAGATGTGTTTTTTCCCTTTTTGTTCCTGCAAGATCTCCTCCGGCAGGTTTTCGCAAAAGATCTTGGTATGACGGAAACGATAGGATCCTGCGATCCGCTTGATCGGGATATTACAGCCCAGCAGGTGGAAACCATCCACGCCATAATATCTTACCCAATACCAGAGACAATCCAGCATCATGTCCTGGGAAACCTCTGATGCAAATGCCATTTCCAGAATCACTTCCATGCCCGCTTCGTGGATCTTTTGGATCATAACCCGGCACCGCTCTACGGCATGTCGGCCGCCAAAATAGGATGCCTTTGGTGCAAAATAATAAGCATTGCCATAGCCCCAGTAATTGGTCTTATCCAATGTCTGCCACCGGGTGTGGCTGATTCCCTTTTCGTCCAGAAGCGTTTTCTTTTCACAAAAGACTTCTTCAAATTCGTAGATGGGCTGAAATTCTATGGATGTCACTCCAAGTCTCTGCAGATAAGGAAGTCCGGCGATCAGTCCGGCATCATTGCCCTTTTCGGATGCCTTATAGCCATGCTGCATGGTAAAGCCACGCATATGTAACTTATACATGACCATATCCCCCGCCTCAATAAAATGCCGGGGTGCTGCAATCTCCTGCCCACCGGATACAAAGCCGCCATATAGACCGTCATCTGCTCCGATGCGCGATGCATCCTTCCACTTTTCACGCCCTACAATGCTTCTGGCATAGGCATCAACAAAAAAGTGCTCCCCACACCGGATCCGATAACAGCAGCGTTCCCAATGCTTACCCAAGATCTCTACCGAATAGACCTGTCCGATCCGATATGCCTCGGACAAATCTATTGTTTGGATCAGTTTCTTGGATCTACGGTCATACAAACAGATGGCGCAAGGCTGGTCCTCTCTTACAAAAAAGGTAAACATCATGCCGTCTGCTGTTTCTTTTGTACCATAACTTTCAAAATCTCCGATTCTTATTTTCATATGCCCCTTCTTACGCTTGCTTAAAACTCTCAAAAATCTCTATTCATTATACTTGAAATGTTGCTTTTTTCCAAATCCTTTCGTATAATCTTGTTTGTTTCTATAAGATATCATACAAAAAACAAGAAAAGGAGACGGTTATGGCAAAAGACGAAGTTTTTCCGGTAGATGAAAATGATGATGATGTGGTAGTGACCATCGAAATGGATGACGGTTCTGAGGTGACCTGTGAGATCCTGACCATCTTTGATGTCAAGGATCAGGATTACATCGCCCTTCTTCCTTATGAGGAAAACGGCAAGGAAGTCACAGACGATACTGTTTATATCTATCGTTATCACGAAGCAGAAGATGGTACACCTGCCTTAGAAAATATCCAATCTGATGAGGAGTACGAGGCTGTGGAAGAACGCTTCGACGAACTCTTAGATGAGGCTGAATTTGACGACATGGACTAAGTTATGTCTGCACCTTTTCTATTTCCTTTAGGAAACGGGAAGGGTGCATTTTTTTGCCCTGTTCCTGCCGGATGGCAAGCAGATAGAGGTTTTCTTTTGCCCGGGTCATCCCCACATAAAAAAGTCTGCGCTCCTCCTCGATCTTTTCCCTGCTATCCGCCTTTTTGGACGGCAGGATGGTCTCGTTGCAATCTAAAATAAAAACTGTATCAAACTCTAAGCCCTTGGCTCCGTGCAGGGTGTATAGTCCTACCTTTCCCTCTTTATCCAGAGATTTTTCCTGATTGATGCGGTCTATGGCGTCTCTTTCTATCTCCCACTGCTCTATGATCTGCCCGGTCGTTTTCGCATTTTTTGCTGTCTCTTTTAATAGACCAATGCTCTCCTGCCACTTTTGGTATTCCGCATCATCCCTCGCCTGCTTTTTAAGAAAAGCCTCATAGCCCAGCCTTTTGCAGATGAAGGTGATCGCCGCCGGACCGGACAGGCTGCGCATGAAGTTGATGTCCCCTTCCAGTTTTTCTATTGTCCTCTGCATTCCGGGCTGATCCTGATAAAAATGCTTCCATGCCTCAAAGGTCGTCCATTCCCGCGTCACACTTGCCCGCTGTAAAAAACGATCCGGCCGATTCATGATGCGGAACAGATCCGGGCGGTGCAAAAGCGGGGAGCCCAAACGCAGATAGGCGATCAGGTCTAACATAACAAAGTGCTTGTAGGGATTTGGCACAGCATCCTTGACATAAAAAGGAATCTTTTCATCCTGCAATGCCTCGATGACGGATCCAATCTGGGCGTGATTGCGATATAAGACCGCCATATCTTCCCAGTTTTTCCCTCCTGTTCTCTGCTGCTTTAGTATTTGCATCAGGTATGCGGTCTCCGCCTTTTTATCCGCAAGCGACACGACCTCTAAATTGCCCTTCCCCTCCTTCTGTCCCAGAATCTCTTTTGTAAAACGAATTTCATTGTGGGAGATCAGGGCAAGGGATGCCTGTAAGATTCGGGCTTTGCACCGGTAATTATCCCGTAATTGTAAGATCTTTACCCCCGGATAATAGTTTTCAAAAGAAAACATGAGATCCGGTCTGGCACCGCGAAATCCATAAATGGACTGGTCATCATCCCCGACAGCAAAAAGGTTGTTGTCCGGCAGTGCTAAAAGACGGATGATCTCAAATTGCAGGGCATTCATATCCTGCACTTCATCCAGCAAAAGATAGGAAAAACGCTTCTGCCATTTGGAAAGGAAGGATGGATCTTTGTAAAGAAGTTCCCTGGTCTTTACCAAAAGGTCATCATAATCCAAAAGGTGATAAACCTCTTTTCTCGCTTCATAATGTTCATACAATTTTATGATCTTTTCATTGGGAAAATAAGGGGATGCATACTCGGCTAAAGCGACCATGGTATTTTTGATATAGGAGATCTCCTGTTCCATATGCAAAAGATCGTCTTCTGCACAGGACATCTTCACCACATAAGCCGTCTCTTTTAAGATTGCCTGCTTGCTCTTATGATCCAGCAGGCGATATGTCCGAAAGCCCGGTTCCCGCCTGAGCATGCCGTAAAAAACAGAATGGAACGTTCCAAAGACGACCGGGTACTCCTGCCCCATCAGTCCTATGAAACGTTCCTTCATTTCCAGTGCTGCGGCCTTGGTAAAAGTGATCACAAGGATCTGTTCCGGTGGAACGCCTCCTTTTGTAATAAGATGTTGGATACGTCTGGTAAGCACATAGGTCTTGCCACTGCCCGGACCGGCCAGGGTCAGACAGGGACCGCTACCATGACATACTGCTTCCTCTTGCGATGGACTCAGCATATGGACTCCTTACTACTCTTCTTTACTTTTCCTCAGACCTTATATAGATTTTAGATTTCTCTCTGCAACTTTTCGATCGCTACACGGATCCTTGCTAATGATTCCTCTTTGCCGATGACTTCCATGATCTCGGTTGCGCCACCCGGAGTCATCTGTTTGCCGGAAACCGCTGTACGGATCGGCCATAATACATAACCATTTTTGTAGCCCTTCTCCGCTACGAAATCACGGATGCATGCATAGATTGCATCATTGGAATAATCATCCAATGCTTCCAATACCGGAAGGATCTCCTGCAAGACCGTAAGGGAAGATTCCGGGCTTGTCTTCATTTTCTTGTGAGCGTACATGGAAATATCGTATTCCGGTACTGCCTCAAAGAAATCGATATGATCTGCGATATCCGGGAATACCTCGATCCTTGTCTTTACCATGGCTGCGATCTTCTTAAGATCATAGTCCTTGGTGATGACCTGACGGATATACGGCTCAGCCATCTCGTAGAACTTGTCAAAATCCATGGCTTTCAAATACTCGCCATTCATCCAGCGCAGTTTTACCGTATCAAAAACAGCCGGGGACTTGCTCATATGGTGATAATCAAATACCTTTACCAGTTCCTCTAAAGAGAAGATCTCCTGATTGTCTACCGGGCTCCAGCCCAAAAGTGCCACAAAGTTGATGATGGCTTCGGTCAAAAATCCCTGGTCTAAAAGATCCTCATAAGAAGAATGACCGCTTCGCTTGCTGAGTTTCTGATGTTCCTCATTGGTGATCAGCGGACAGTGCACATAGATTGGCACTTCCCAGCCAAATGCCTCATACAGGCGGTTATACTTCGGAGAAGATGATAAATACTCATTTCCGCGAACTACATGGGTGATCCCCATCAGATGATCGTCTACAACATTGGCAAAATTGTAGGTTGGATAGCCGTCCGACTTGATCAGGATCATGTCGTCCAATTCTGCATTGTCTACGGTAATGTCGCCATAGATCTCATCTTCAAAAGTGGTTGTGCCTGTTCTCGGGTTGTTCTGACGGATGACATATGGCTTACCGGCAGCCAGATTGGCCTCGATCTCTTCCTTTGATAAGGACAGGCAATGCTTGTCATAAATGGAGATCTCTTTGCCGGCAACCGTCTGCTTTAAACTGTCTAATCTCTCCTGATCGCAGAAACAGTAATATGCCTCGCCCTTGTCGATCAGTTCCTTGGCATACTTTAAATAAATACCCTGTGCCTGACGTTCGCTCTGGACATATGGTCCAACGCCGCCATCCTTGTCCGGCCCCTCGTCATGGATCAGTCCGGTACTTTTCAAGGTACGATAGATGATATCTACCGCTCCCTCTACATATCTCTCCTGATCTGTATCTTCAATACGGAGAATAAAATCTCCGCCCTCATGCTTTGCGATCAAATATGCATATAATGCGGTACGAAGATTGCCCACATGCATGCGTCCTGTCGGACTCGGTGCAAATCTTGTTCTTACTTTGCTCATTTTAAAACCTTCCTCATCTAACAATTTCTATCTAATACATCATAGGAAAGTTGGCAGGTTTTGTCAAACAGGAGATGGCAAAACCTGCAATTTATTTTATCCGATCTGCACTTGGATCTCTGCGCTGAAATCTCCTCCGATACTTTCTGTCCATCTTTATAACGGATCGCTGTGAGTATTCCCGGATGGTATGGGAGTTCAAACAATACAGCATTTGGCATTTCCTGACTGCATGTTACGCCATCGACTCTTTTTCGGGCAACCGCTTGTCCATTACATACCAGTTCTACTTCCTCTGCTTGGGAAAATACCAGCACTTCTACCATCTGCCCTTCTCTTACATCAATCTAGCACCTTTTCTTAATTATTTCATATGCTAAAGAATGAATCATGCAGAAAGGATTTGCGAATGAAGCAAAGACAAAATCAAGATCATCCCTCCTGCCGTGCAAAGATGCATCCCGGCAGTCTGGAGAACTTCGCTGTTGCCATGGGCTACGTTCCCTGGCAATATCTGTCCAACTTGTACGAACCAGATAAGGCACTGAAGGTCGGTACCATCTTTCCGGAACTCAACAAACCATTTGACGGAAGGAGAATACGCTCATGATGCAAAATCGCAGTCAGGAACAACTGCTCTATTGGATCGACATGGTCAGCATGATGCTCGTGGATCTGACCGAGTATTTAGATACGCATCCTTTCGACGAGGCGGCAATGGATCATTTTAACCATTACCAGTCTCTCTATCAAAAGGCCCTAAAAGAATACGCTGAGGTCTACGAGCCACTGACACTGTCTACAGCACATCCGGAGAATATGTGGACTTGGGGACTGTCAAAAAATCCATGGGAAAGGAGTGCCAACTAATGTTTCAATACGAGAAAAGATTACAATATCCCATTCATATCAAGCAGACAAACCCGCAGGCTGCCGCCATCATCATCAGCCAGTATGGTGGTCCCGACGGCGAACTCGGAGCCTCCCTCCGTTATCTGTCCCAGCGATATACCATGCCTTATCGTGAGGTTGCGGGGCTTTTGACTGATATCGCGGTAGAAGAACTCGGCCATCTGGAAATGGTCTCCACCATCGTCTACCAGTTGACTGACGGTCTGTCCCCGGAGGAGATCAAGGCCAGCGGTTATGATAAATACTTTGTAGACCATACCTTAGGTGTCTATCCGCAGGCTGCCTCCGGCACACCATTTTCCGCAGATACCTTCCAATCGACCGGCGATACCATTGCCGATCTATACGAAGACATGGCGGCGGAGCAAAAAGCCCGCACCACCTATGATAATATTCTTCGTATGGTAAAAGATCCCGATATTGTAGATCCGATCCGCTTCCTTCGTGCCCGTGAGATCGTTCACTTCCAGCGTTTCGGTGAAGCCATGCGCATCGTCTGCGATCATCTGGACTCCAAAAACTACTATATGTTCAATCCGTCTTTCGACTCTTAATTGGTCTTGGCATCCTGTGGAGGCTGCATATTGCCGCCTCCCTGGGCAGGACCGCCCTGTCCCATCTGTGGCATATCGCCATTCTGGCTCATATCACCCTGTGGTCCGCCACCCATATCGCTGTTCATATCCTGTCCGTCCATAGGTCCGCCGCCCATGGTACCAACGCTTCCTCCGGCAGAGATCACCATAGAATCTACCGTAAAGGTCTGGTCTTCTGTGCCGTCCACAGTCACAGTGTAAGTCTCTCCACTGGTCCATGCCATATTTTGAAAATGATGTATTGTAAATGCCATATTTGGATAAAAGATTCTCGAACCATTTTGGCATGGCATCTGAGATCTTTACTTCCATCAGATAATAGCCCGGTGTCAGCAAAAGTGTCGTGTTCTCGTCACTTTGCAGAGTCAGATTATCGGTGCGGCTGCGGATCGCCACATCAAAGGTAACGCGGAAATCCGGGTCGTCCTTTCCAAACATTGCCAGCCTGTCATAAGCGATATTGCGCTTTGGTCGGATCCCATAATGGGTAAAAAAGTAATCCACTTCCCGATAGATCTGACCGGTTTCTTTTGGCGCATCTCCTTCTTCCAGATACTTTTTGGCTTCTTCCCTAGATAAGGGGATCCGTCTTTTATTGACCAGTCCGTTATATTTTTTCTTGATCTCAAAAAAATAGGTAGAATCCTCTGCCATATAGACATCCAGTTCCTTTTTAAAGACCTCATAGGTCTTTTGATCCAGCAGATATTTCTTTTCGTAACGGTTAAAGACTTTTTGGATCATATGCCCTACCTCCTTATCTGCTTTTATTCTAAAAAGGCAAAGTGATGACTATGTGAAGATGACCTGAAAACTAAAAGAAGTCTTACGACAACAGGTTTTCTGCTGTCATAAGACTTCTCATTTTCTGCTATTTTTCTACATCTGATAAAAATTCAGATTTTCACGGAGTTCCGGTGTGATCGTACCACCCTCGCGTTTATACTTTTCATATAAGCCTTGCAGGCGTTTGTAATTTCTGGCATTGTTTGTTTCCAATTTACCTATCGCATCCGCAAACATAGGATTGGTCTTTAGGTCTGCACGATATGCCTTGGAAAACGGACAATAGGTAAACATGATCTGGCGCACATAACGGTTGAGACGGAAGCCGCCCTTTGCCTCATATTTGATCCAGTTCTGATAATCCTTGACAAAGATCTCCCGGAAATTGTTCTTTGCCCTGGCCAAAGCCCCCTTGATCTGGTCTTTGGTCTCTGCGGACAATTCCCGGTTCTTGCGGTAGAACTGCAGATAATCATAGTAATCGCTTGTCAGCGACCGTTCGCGGATATCATTCCAGCGCACACCCTGGATCTTTCGGCACATCTCCCAGCGGTATCTGCCACAATTTTCTAAGATAGCCTCCTGTAGATCCACTGCGGTAAAGATCGGTATCATAAAGCGCGCCGGTGTATCGTTCCTGACACTTGCCGTCTCCTGCCACATCATGGCTCTGGTGCCGGCATTTGGCATGAGGATGACATCCGGCAGGATCTCCTCCATGACCATCTCATTTTTGATGAGATCACTTGTCCCGGTCCTTGGCAGCATCGGACGGTAAAAGAGGGAATAATCTATCTTTCGTACCGTGTTAAAGGCATCCTCGATCCGATCTGCCGTCACGACCATTTTATCTAAGCTGTTAAAGAGATCTTTTTCGCAAAGAACCGGTGAGAACATGGTGATATTACCATAGGTCACACGGTTGACGGATGTAAACATATTTTCCAGTTCATAGCGTGCCTTTGCCTTTTGATCCTGCTTTCTCCTTGCCACTTCCTCTTTTGTCCACTCGCCCCGGCGCAGACCATCATTGAGATAAGCCGTATAGTCCATATCAAACTCGTTCTTGGACGGCTCCTTTTCTCCCTCGTAGACTGCCCGCAGCCAACGGAAAATGGTAAAGACATGGTCGGAAGCACACATATCCAGATGGGCTGACAACTGGTAAAGTTCGCTGGTCTTGTCCTCGCCTAAAAAGCCCTGATCAATATAGGCAAAATTGAAAAACATCTCCATGACCGGCGTGATCTTTTTCCTGCCCTCCACTGCCTGTAAAAAGCAGTCCCAGTACAGTTCATAAAAGACTTTTCCCACCTGCTTGCGCAGACGATAGGCTGCCTCATCCTTATTGTCTGCATCTTTGACTTTTTCGTATGCCACAAAGAGTTCCTGCATTTCCTGATACTTGTCTCCCTCGTATCCGGCAAACTGCAAGATATACTCCAGATCTGTCTTGCACTCCTGGTCCACAGCCGTCTCTTTTTCTGTATTGGACGCATATTCTTTTGCGCAGGAAACCAGCAGTTCCTCCTGAAAAATGCCCAGTTCCTTGGCATAGCCCAACTGCTTTTCGATCAGTTTCTTGATCTCACCATCATCCCCGCCTCTTGCCTTTACTCCGCTTTGCAGTAAAAGGGAAGCATGAAAAAGATCGCTTCGTACTTGACTAAAGAGAGCATCCCGGTTGTTGCGCAGATAATTTGTCATCTCCCGGATACCTCTGGCGATTCGATGCATCTGGGCGGATGCCTCCATGATCGAGCCAATGCAAAGATCCTCGTCCGTCTCCATAAGGTTCAGATATGCATCCAGTGCCCCACGGATCAGGCTGTTGCTATTGTTGATCTCCCAGTTTTCTGCCTTATGCTGCATCTCCAGTGGCGTGATATTTGCCACATCCAGAGATTGCTTTGCCTCGACCTTACTGCGGGCACACAAATAAACATACTCCTCATACAAAGTATCCGAAAGATTTTGAAACTGCCGGACCTTGTGATACATGTCCGCATAGGCACAGAACAACTGGTGCCTTTGCAAGAGGGCACTGCGCAAAAAGATCCTGCGCATCTTTGGCTCTGCCGCCAGAAACTGCTTGAGATCATTGACCCCCTCACAAGGAAAGACATAAAGTGTAACATCCGTACTGGCATAATAGTCACAGATAAACCAGTCCTGCTCCAAAATACCTATGATAGCATTTGGTCCCAGTGTCGTCTCCTCAAATTCGTGTCGTAAGGTAACATTTCCCTCCTGTACGATATACCAGGCACTTACCTTATCTTTTCTCTTTGCTACATTCTCCCCTGCTTTCAGATGAATGACTTCCATCCTCCGCTCCTTTCCACAGTCCAAACCACAAACTACTCCTGCTTCAGACCGCACAATTTATCCACGGAGGAAATGATCTCTATAATCTCCGGTACATAATGTTCATGTTCCGTCATCAGACGATCGATCTCATTTCTCTCACTCTGCACGATCTTCCGGTTATCCTCGATGTGTCCCCTGATCTTTTGTCTTCGTTTTACCAGATTGTGTTTGATCTCCACCATCTCGTCTTCATCTATGAGTGCTTTGGTCTGATCCAGCCAGATCTTTCGATCATACAGATCGATCCTTTGTAAAAGTCGGATGAGGCGGCCGTTGAAATATTCCAGATCGTCATTGTTGCGCAGGAATTTTTCCTTCTCTTTGACAGCCGTCACATACTGTTCCCAAGTGTAATTGAGTTCGGTCGAATTGTGTACGCCGTACTTATCCTTTGTATATTCCACCGCTTTTGTCACATTGGCATATTTCATGCATACGACATTTAAGAGGTTGATCGCCTGATTTTCATTGCGGGTCGCCTGCCGCATCTGTTTTTGCAGATAAATGCTGCGGAAATAAATGATAAAGCCGCCCAGAGCACCCACGATAAAAAGTACCAAAAAGGCAACCGTCATATCCATCTTTGTCGCAAACTGTATGACAAATAAGAGGATCAAAAGCGTTGCATAAAGCAAAAATACTAAGAGAGATGCCCGCTTGATGATCTTGCGTTCCTGGGTAATGTCCTCGCGCTCGATCTCCCACTGGTTCTTCTGTGCCTCTAGGATATTTTTGTCCCGCCGCACCTTGTCCTGATAACGCTCGTTTTCCAACATCCGGTGGATGGTCTGCGGTACATCATCCTCATTCTGCTCCATCAAAAGGAACTGGCTGTCCGAAATATTGTAAGAGGCATTCTCATAAGCCTGACGCGCAGCATTCAACTGCTCGATATTGGATGCCGCTTCCCGGATTGCCTGTCTGGTCTCATCCGGCAGCCCCTCAATGGTCTGGATATCCGTCAGATAGGAAGTGACAACACGGTATTCTGCCTTTTCTTCCTCGATCTCTTTGGTCAAGGCAATGATCTGCTCGCAGGAATCCAAAATGTAGTGTTCCAACTTCTTGGGATCATTCCAGTTGTCGATGGTCTCGATCTCCTGATATACCTTGGCAAAAGCCTCATCGATCTCCTGTTCTTTTTTTCGTTTCTTTCCAAAAAATAACATGCCTTTCTCCCAGCTGCTGTCTTTTTAAATGCGACACAAGTGATTGTAATCGACTTTCCAACTGCTCAAAATAGATCCGATCACCTGTGATCTGCCCGTTTCGGTCGCAAGTGCCTTTTGTATTTTTTCATCGAAAACATGGATCTCTTCGAGGGTACTGAGCATGGTGACTTCCTCGCAGATCTCATCTACCATATCCTGCGGGATAAAGTATTTGTCTACCAGTTCGTCGAAATGCTTCTGATCCTTGTTGCAGCGCAGTGCCGCCAGCATAGACCGGAGCGACTGCGTTTTGTGGTTGCGCTTGTAAGCCTCCTCAAAGCAGAGGGATGCCTCGCCAAAGAAAAACAACCTTCCGTAGGCAACGCCCAAGTTATGCCAGATATCTCCTTCAAAAGCGGTCGGTCCATGTGTGACCGCCGGGTCATCTAACATCTTTTCATATTCAAAAATAGCATCCACAATCTTATCTTTTTCCATCAGGCGGTCTGCCCGCATTTTCTGGCACTCTGTCGGACTCTTGTTCTCAAAAGACGCTATCGCCTGCAGCAGGTCACGGATCTCCACACTGGTCAGATAACCACTGTAATTTAGAATCTGTCCGATAAAAATATGCAACGGTGCCTGATTGGATAGGGTATCCAATAACTGCTTTTCCAGATCACGTGCCCCCAGTTCCCCGCCGATCCACAGACAGAGTTCCTTGGATGCAAATTCTGCATTTAAAAGATAAACATTGTGTGCAATATAATAACTCAATTCTTCCAAAGAATAGACATTCAGCGCGCCATCCTCGATAAAATAAGGATTGGCTGCTATGGATTGTCTACATAAAATCAATTCACCCATCGGATGCCTCCTTATTCTTCCAGACAGACGGTATGCTCCCATGTACGGTTGGACGATGGTGCGATCTCCCCAAAGCCTAAGTCACGGATCGTGATCTTGATCTTACGGTCAGAGATCGGTTCTGCCGTAATACGAAGCCTGCTGGTCCTGCGTTCTCTTTCTACCATGTCCGTCAATTCCAAAAGTTCTACGTGAGCCTCCCTGCTCTCCGGCCGCTGGATCCAGACCTCGATCTCCGGTGTTCCGTCCAAAATGACCTCACATTCGCCCACCTCATCAAACCAGGACTGTCCAGCTGTGATCAGAGTAAAAAACTGCATTTCATTGCCCACCAAGACCTTGAGGTAGAGATTTAACTTGAGTTCATTGTCTCCGATATAGACAAAAGGCCAATCCTGCTTCCCATCCTTGATAAAGCCTGCATAACAGGCGCCCTTGGAGTAAAGATTCTTTCCCACAAAGACCTTTCTGGTATGGCAAAGATACTGCAAAGATGCCTTCATCCAGTCTCCGTCAAAACCATCTCCGATCAGATAAACCGCCGAAACGACCTGTCCGTCGATCACATCCTGGGCGATCTTTTGAAACTCGCCGTCCTTTTGGTCTAAGAGTTTGCCATGATTTTTCTGATCTAAGTTGATGACCTGAGGTGTCGTATGCATATTACGCCGCAAGCGGCAGGACACCATATCCGACTCAGTATAGTCAAACATGACTACATCATGTAAAAAGGTCTCCGGTCCCTGGCTCAGTGCATAATAGTAAAAACTTTCCCTGCGGTCGATCAGAAGCAGTTTGTCTGTCTCGATCCCCAGTTTTACCATGATAGCCGAAAAGAGTTCCATGTATTCCACACTGACCTTGTCCAGACAGATGACAAGTTTTGTTAAAGGCATCATGGCTTGGGCGCTTCCTGCCAAAGAGAGGACACGCTTTAAAAAGATGGCAAGCAGATCACTCGCCGCGTACTTTTCATGCTCCAAAAAGACTTCTTCCCCAGTTCTCGCCTTATCAAGAAGATCTTCTACGCCAAGCGCTTCCCCGGATTTAACACGCACTTTTGCTTCGCGTCCGAAGAACCACTGACCAACGCCCTTTTTCTTGGCAAGGGCGGTCGGGATCTGATAGGACTCGCTGCCCATGATCGTGCTGATCGTCTGTGGCTCTTTCATATGCTGTTGGTAAATGCTGATCATGGTATATTTTTCACTGATATCCATACCAAGATACAAGCCCACATTCTCCTGTTCCATAAGTGCCTCTTATACTGTCGTAAATAGTTCCTTTGTCACCTGATCCAAGCCCTGATACTGCTTCATCAGTTCCAACAACTGCCCGTCTTCATGATAGAGGTAGGCATTTTGCATGGCATTCAATAGATCGTAGCGATCCAGATTGCCCTCCTGCAGATCACTGGAAATGGTCAGGTCATCCGCACATACCGGCAGGTCAGCTACCGCATCTGCATACAGGGCATAATGAATGGTCTCTCCGAAAAAGACAACGAACTGCTTGACGAAGATTCCCTCGTACATCTCGATCATTTCTTCCGTGATCGGCTGCCCATCATCAAAACGATAGGTGATGGTGATCCGCTCTCCCGGATTGCCCCGGTATTCCACAAAATGTTTGTCATACAGATGATACTTGATGATCAGTTTATGATCGACATTCTTGTAGAACTGGAAATAGACATTCCGCAAGATGTAATACTGCAAGAGTTGATCCAAAAGGGCAAACTCTTTTTCATCCAAGGTATCCTTGCCGGATAGATATTTCATGTATGCCAGATTGCAACTTTCCTTTAACTCGATGCCTTTTGCAAAATAATAGGAAAGATAGTCAAACAACTTGTCTGGCACATGTTCCTTTGAGAGCATATATGCATGCGCCCAGTAATTCAGATAAGCCTCGATCAGCATGCGGTCTTTGCCACGCGCCAGATAGGAATCATAAATAGCCGCCGTTTCCTCCATGCAGTTTTCCGCATACAAGGTCTGGAATAAAATATTTTCTTCCAGCGCCACCACGGACATTTCTTCTGCTTTTGCCGCCTGCCAGAGATAGATCATATCCGGGCTTGGTCCCACATAGTTTTCTGCCAGATAGGATACCGTTGCCGGTGAAGTCTGCTTCTGTCCCAATAAATAGCCACACAAAGAAAGTAAAAATTCATCTTCTGCAAATTCAGTCGTCAACAGCCTTTCGGTGCACATCTGTAAGAGCAGGCGGTCATCCACCTGCAATCCGTAATAGTCCTGCATGAGGGCATAGGCTCTCTCATAGTCCTGCCGCTGGATGAATAAGGAGATCACAAAACCTCTGGTCCTTGCATCCAACTGCCCAAAGTCCACATGCTTTGCAAAATGTTCTTCTAAGACTTCTTCCCTGCAATGATCCTGTAAAAAGCCAATAAATGCACTGTATTTTTCCTGTTTATAACGCTTGGAAACCAGCGAAGAATCCAAAAATACCTGCATGCGTTTTACATCATCCAAGGTATAGTCTTCCGCTTCTTTTTTCTCCGCAAAATCCGCAAGGATAAAAGGAAGGGAAAGCGGTGACAAGTGTTCCAGCCTCTTGATAAAACGCTCCGGGTACATAAGCCTTTGTAGGGTGTATGCCTTGTGATCGCTGATCAGGGTGCCATTCCCCGTCTCGAGCAGTAACCGGTACTGTCCCGGCAGGATCGGAATACATGCCTGATGGTCTTGTACCGGGATCACGATCGGCATTTCATACTGCTCCTGATAGATAAATGCACGGGTGATGTCCGGATAAAGGCAGACCAGTTTTTTCATAAAGACCATGCCCGAGATCAGATGCGCCATCTCCTCATCGACTACGCCCATCTCCAGAACATTCTGATAGATGATCGCCAGATTGTCATTCATGCGATTGGCTTTCATCTGCTCGATCGCAAAAGTTTCGATGTTGCGCAGATACTGCTCATAAAGCCCCGGTGCCTTGCGTCTTTCCGAAATGATATTGGCATAAAGAAGTGCCTTCTTTTGATATGGCAGATTGCAACTATAGCGGAAGTACATAGTCACCATCTGCGGCAGTTCTTCCGTACTGTTGTCCGGCATGGAAAGCATATAAGCCTCATACAAGCCGCTCAGACGCAGATCCAGACGGATTGCCTCGCGATACCAGTCCAGATACTTTTCCTGAAACATCTGGTTGCGCAACAAATAAGATACCAGAACAGAAAAGGCTTCCTCGCTATGCTCCACCTCGTATGCCTTCTGTGCGATCAAGAAAATGTGCGGATCAAAATCTTTGACCTTTTCCATCACATGCAAGACCTGCATTGCCACATCTTTGGTAAAGGTCACATGTCTTGCTGCCCAGTATAAGATCTTGGTCGCATGCGCATCAAAGGCATGCAAAAGATAAGGATCCTGCACATACATGGCATATGCCTCAATATATAAAAACGGTGTATCGTTATCTGCTTCGATCCATTGTAAAATGGCTTTGAGTTTCCGCGCCGGATTTTCCATATATTCTTCTCGCAAAAAAGATAAAAACCAGAAGAGTCTGACATCCTCCGGGTGCTCTCGAAAGATAGTCTCGATCTCTTTTGTCAGGCGGTCGACATAGGACTTTTCCTGCTCGATCAGGGTGCAGAGATACAAAAGATATGCCCAGAGAACGCTCTGCTTGTCTGCGATCTCCCGCTTCATATCGGAAATGATCCAAAGTGCCTCCTGCCGCTTTTTGCCCACGATCAGGCACTGCGCCTTCATCAGGCGATACCATGCATTATTCGGGCGGCGCTCTAACAGTTCATCTAAGATCTGTACCGAGCCATCACACCACTCGCCTGTCGTGATCTGGCGGAAACGATACGCTTTGTAGGTATCCGTCAAATCTGCCAGACACTCTTTATCCCTGCGCCATGGAAATTCCTTTTTTTCATCTTCCTGATCAAAGGTCGCCATGATGTCAATGACACGCACCGTTCCCTTGCAGGAGAATGTGATCCGCGCACGGTTAATGCCCGCGTGCATGCGGTTCTTGTGTATATAATAATTGAGAAGCATGGTAGAACCAAGAAAATAGTCTGTCGTAATCAGATCTTTTTCCACAGTGACAAAAGGACTGTCACTCTCCACTGTGATCTCAATATAGCCCCATGTATTCTTGGCAACCACTAAGGTCTCCTTGCGATTTTCGCTCACGCGGTAAAATTCTTCCTTGCGCTCGCGCACCGTAAAATCGACGGCATCTTTTAAGCCCACCGCCACTAAAAATTCTTCTAAATTGGCTGAAGACGGTAAAGCCTTACGATAGCCGGTATAGACCATGCGGACTGCCTTTTCCTGTCTTGCAATGAACTTTTCAAAAGCCTGCGAATAAAACAACTGCATGGCTTCTGCCCAATGTCCCTGTGCAAGACTTGCAAAATCGGATAAACTTGTGATCTCGCCTGTAGATGCATACAGGCGGTCTGCCTCAAATTGCACATCAAAAGGAAGGCGACACTCCCTCTGGTTACATACAATGGTAAAATAACCGGTAAGCCTGTCCCCTTCTTGATAATCCTGACCCAGCACTTCAAAACGGATCGTCGCTTCCATCCCGTCAAACTGCGGCTTTACGATGCGCACATATGGATTGGAAGAATAGACGATTCCCCGGATAGAGACCTCATTGGTAGAGTGCATGAAAAACTCACCCTGTAAGCGTTCTCCCTGCCTGCCACGCACGGTGACTGTCTCCTCTGAAAATGCTATCTGCGGCCTTCTGTTGTCAAATTTATCTTCTGACATCCGCCAGATTCGTTTTCGCAAAATATGACACCCTTTTCCTGCCGTTTTGTCTTCTGTCGGTTGCAATTTTCGACGCAAAAAGACTATAATGAATTATAAACTATTTAAGAAGGACATGCAATAAACTTTGTCCTTTGCAGGAGGAAAGCATGCTTACACATAAAGACCATTTCCATGGCAGCGACTTAGAAAAAATAGAGCAGATCTACGGTATCCGCAAGGAAGATATCATAAGTTTTTCAGCCAATGTCAATCCCCTGGGTATCTCACCGAAGTTGCGGGAGCATCTGGCAAAACATATCGACTGTATCACGACCTACCCTGACCGGGAATATTCTTCCCTGCGTCAGTGCATGGCAGATTATGTCGGCACAGAAAAAGAAAACATCATTGTCGGCAACGGCTCTACCGAACTGATCTCCCTTTTTATACAGATCGAGCATCCAAAGAAAGCCATGATCTTAGGACCTACCTATTCCGAATATGAAAGAGAAGTTTCTCTCGGTGGAGGGACGACCGTCTACTATCCGCTCAAGGAGGAAAGCGGTTTTAAACTGGATACCACCCACTTTACCTCAAAACTGGATGATTCCATTGATCTTTTGATCCTCTGCAATCCAAACAATCCTACCTCCAGCTGCATTTCCTTGGATGATATGCGTACCATCCTAGATGTCTGCAAGGAGCATGGTATCTATGTCATGGTCGATGAGACCTATATCGAGTTCGTTGAAGATGTAACTCATACCAGTGCCGTCTCACTGACTGCCTACTACAACAATATCATCATCCTGCGCGGCACCAGCAAATTCTTTGCTGCACCGGGTCTTCGTCTCGGCTATGCCATTACCGGCAACGAAGACCTGCTCCGTAATATGAACCAGCGCAAAAATCCATGGATGATCAATTCACTTGCTGCGATCGCCGGGGAACTCATGTTTCAGGATGACGAATATATACAGGCGACCAGAGATCTGATCAGCACGGAACGCGCCCGCTGTTATCAGACAATGCTAAATTCCAAGCGTTTCCATCCATACAAGCCGACTGCGAATTTCATGCTCATACGCATTATGGATGAAGACTTAAACAGCGGTATCCTGTTTGACCGCGCCATCCGTGAAGGGCTTATGATCCGGGATTGCTCGACTTTCCCATTCTTAAATGACAAATATATCCGCTTCTGCTTTATGGATCCTGCGGATAACGACCGGCTTTTGGATTGTCTCTTACGTTAGATCACTTATTTCATATGATGCAAAAAAGAGAAAGGCGAATGCAAAAGATGCAAACGCCTTTCTCTTTTATTCTGTTCTCATAAATTATTTATTCTGGAAGTATTCGTGAATACCCTTTGCAGCAGCCTTTCCTGCACCCATGGCAAGGATAACTGTTGCTGCGCCTGTCACGGCATCACCGCCTGCGTAAACAGCTTCTTTTGAAGTTGCACCATCG
Source organism: Roseburia sp. AM16-25 (assembly GCF_003473825.1). Lineage (NCBI taxonomy): Bacteria > Bacillati > Bacillota > Clostridia > Lachnospirales > Lachnospiraceae > Roseburia > Roseburia sp. AM16-25. Next base: position 400,676 of record NZ_QUCW01000002.1, on the reverse strand, counting down.
TCCTCACAGATGATGCATCCTCTCTTATTCACATCAAGTCCTCTTGTCGTAGAAGAAATGAGTGGATTTGGAGAAGTACCAAGTGACATGATGACGGTATCTGCCTCGATCTCATACTCAGATCCAGGAATTTCCACCGGTCTTCTTCTTCCGGATTCATCCGGCTCCCCCAGTTCCATCTTGATGACACGAACGCCCTTGACACAACCGTTTTCATCTACTAAGATCTCGGTCGGATTCTGCAATAGATCAAAGATAACGCCTTCCTCTTTTGCATGATGTACTTCTTCCACTCGTGCAGGAAGTTCTGCTTCACTACGACGGTAAACGATATGTACTTCTGCGCCCAGACGGAGTGCTGTTCTTGCAGCATCCATAGCAACGTTACCACCACCGACAACAACGACTTTCTTGCCGCGTGCGATCGGTGTATCATAACCTTCCTTAAATGCTTTCATCAGGTTATTTCTGGTAAGGAATTCATTGGCAGAGAATACGCCCTTTGCCTGCTCGCCCGGGATTCCCATAAATCTAGGAAGACCTGCACCGGAGCCGATAAAGACTGCCTCAAATCCTTCTTTTTCCATCAACTCATCAATCGTTACGGAACGACCGATGATAACATTTGTCTCAATCTTAACACCAAGAGACTTTACATTTTCTACTTCTGCGGCAACAACCTTGCTCTTCGGCAGACGGAACTCAGGAATACCGTAAACCAGTACACCACCTGCTTCGTGCAGTGCCTCAAAAATAGTAACATCATAGCCAAGTTTTGCCAGATCACCGGCACAGGTAAGTCCTGCAGGACCGGAGCCGATCACTGCGACCTTGTGACCATTCTTTTCGCTAGCGCCCTGTGGCTTGATGCCATTTTCTCTTGCCCAGTCAGCCGTGAAACGCTCCAGTTTTCCGATGGAAACGGCTTCGCCCTTGATTCCACGGATACACTTGCCTTCACACTGGCTCTCCTGTGGGCAGACACGTCCACAAACGGCTGGAAGTGCAGAAGACTCGCTGATCACTTCATATGCCTTTTCGATGTCGCCATCTTTTACAGCTGCGATGAAATCCGGGATCTGAATGGAAACCGGGCATCCCTTGATACACTGTGCATTCTTGCAGTTCAAGCAACGGGATGCTTCTTCCATAGCCTCTTCTTTATTGTATCCTAAACATACTTCTTCAAAGTTAGTGGCACGAACCTTTGGATCCTGCTCACTGACCGGAACTTTTACTAAAACATCACCCATTACTTGTCACCTCCACAATGTCCGCATCCGCCGTGGTGTGTATCACCTTCCTGTAAAGCAAGCATCGCGCGACCTTCTTCTGTCTTATACTGCTGCTGTCTGGACATAGCCTGATCAAAATCAACCAAGTGACCGTCAAACTCCGGTCCGTCCACACATGCAAATTTTACCTGATCTCCAACAACCAGACGACAAGCACCGCACATTCCGGTACCGTCTACCATGATCGGGTTCATAGATACGATCGTCGGGATACCAAGTTCTTTGGTAAGTTTGCAGACGAATTTCATCATGATCATAGGTCCGATGGCTACACACCAGTTGAACTCCTGACCTTCGTCTACCAATGCCTGCAACTGATTGGTTCCCATTCCATGGAAGCCATAAGAACCGTCATCTGTTGTAACACAAAGTTGTGTGGCAACTTCACGCATTTCATCCACATAGAACAAAAGATCCTTGGTACGGGATCCCATGATCACGGTCGTTTCTACGCCATGCTCTTTCAGCCATTTTACCTGTGGATAGATCGGTGCGGTCCCCACGCCGCCCGCGATAAAGACGATCTTTTTCTTCTTTGTCTCCTCGAGGTTCTCCTCTACACACAGTTCTGACGGCTGTCCCAGCGGACCTACAAAGTCCATAAAGGCATCTCCCACAGCAAGGTGTGACATTCTCTCTGTGGATGCTCCTACGGTCTGGAATACGATCGTGATCGTACCAGCCTCTCTGTCATAATCGCAGATCGTCAGTGGAATTCTCTCTCCCACTTCATCGATCTTGGCGATGATGAACTGTCCCGGCAGACAATTATCTGCCACTCTCGGTGCCTTCACATCCATCAAGAAAATCTTGTCAGCAAGTTTTTCTTTTTTTACGATTGGATACATAGTTTTCCTCCCATTTTCTTATTTTCTATTTGATATGCCGATCCTTAGCGGATTTCTCGCCTCCTAAGTGGAATACACAGCATATAAAATACGATTCTTCTGTTAACCCTGTGTTAAGCCTGTCTTTAACTAAAGTAAACCAACTCGTCCTGTGGTTTTTCTGCCGGTTTCATCTCGATCGGATAAAGGATCGGACCCTTGCCCTTATATTCTCTTGCAAATTCAACCTTGATACGTGCGGTAAGGTCGATCCAGGAGCGATGCTCCGGTGTATTTTCCATGCCGGTCTTGCACATCATGCCAAGGAAGGTAATGTCCTCCACGCAACAAGTCATGGCAAAACGTCCCGGCACGATAACGCCGCGCTTTAACTTACCATCCTTTGGATTGTAGACCAAACCTAAGAAATGCACTTTCTTGCCATCGTATTTCTTTGGATTTTCCATGCAGTCCATAAACCAGAGGGCATAATCTGCATCGGAAATCTCGATCACATCTGCATTGATGTCAAAAGGAAGTTCTTCCTCACGATCGTCGATCGTACCATCGGCTCTCTCATAAACGATCTGCGCCGGACGGTTGACTGCCTTGATATTGCCACGGAACTTGCTCTTTGGCGTGTTGTCATCACAGCGGTTGAAGATAACAACTTCTGCCTGAAAGAATTGCTCCATCATCATGGAACGCATATTTGCCATATACATCTCAAAAGTCGTTGCATCCACAGTAGCGAGGGACTGCACGATCACCCAATTCTTTGGAAGCTCCATCTCATAGACTTCGCCTACGCCCCAGGTTCCATTGTATTCAACGAAAACGACATCCGGACGGTACTGGTCTGCAATTTCCTGTAAATGCTCTGTATTAAACTCTGCTTCTGTATCAATGGTTGCGACAGATGCGTTGATCGTCTTTAACTTTTCGGTGTCATACTCCACATCGCCGTCTTCACAGGCAATGATGAGAATACGGTCATCATCTTCAGCAAAGCCATTTTCAAATAGGGTTTCCTGGATCAAAGTGGTCTTACCACTATCCATAAAACCCGTGAAAAAATATACCGGTATTTCTGCCATAATCTTTCCTCTTTCTTATAATTCTATGTCCTATCAGAAGATAGAGTATCGCCATATTTAGGCGATACCGAAGAGTTCCTCTAACTGATGTTCGTCAATATCTGTACCGATAACTACCAGACGTCCTGTGTAATCCGGCTCACCGGTACGCAGTTCGTACTCGCCATCTACCAGATCAAAGTAGATCCATGTGCCGTCAGTAGACTGTACCATACCCTTGGAACGGATGACGGTTCCGTAGTCTTCTGTCTCAGCAAATGCCTTCAGAGCATTCTCGATCGTTGCACGTTCAAAGATGTGCGGTGTCTCTTTGCCCCAGCTTGTAAATACATCATCTGCATGATGATGTTCATGGTCATGGTCGTGACATCCACAAGTACATCCTTCGCCATGCTCGTGATGATGCTCGTGCTCGTGGTCATGATGGTGTTCATGCTCGTGGTCGTGATGGTGTTCGTGCTCGTGGTCATGGTCGTGATGATGTTCATGCTCATGTGCCTCGTGTGCTGCTTCTGCCAATGTCTTCATTTCAAGATTATCCTGTCCTTCGATAACCTTTAAAATCTGACTTCCCTGAATTTCATCCCAAGGTGTTGTAATAATCGCAGCTTTTGGATTGAGCTTTTGAATCTGTTTTACGCAAAACTCCAGCTGTTCCGGTGTAGCCTTCTGACTTCTGCTCAATACAACCGTTGTTGCATATTCAATCTGATTGTTAAAGAATTCGCCAAAGGCTTTCATCTGCTTCGATGCCTTTAATGCATTTACAACCGTAACAAGTGCGTTTACCTTAACATCATGTGTCTTTTCTAAATCAATCACAGACGCCATAACATCTGATAATTTGCCTACACCTGATGGCTCTATCAAAATACGGTCTGGTGAAAATTTATCTAAAACTTCCTGTAAATTCTTTGCAAAATCTCCTACCAATGAGCAGCAGATGCAGCCAGAGTTCATCTCTGAAATCTCAATACCGGAATCTTTTAAAAATCCACCATCAATACCAACTTCACCGAACTCATTCTCTATTAATACAAGTTTCTCACCAGTGTAAACTTCATCAATCATTTTCTTGATAAATGTTGTCTTACCTGCTCCTAAAAATCCAGAAATAATGTCAATTTTTGTCATAATTTCATCCTTCTTTCTCTTGACTTTCTGCTTATAAATATAGCAACATATATTATAGCATAAATCCATTTGTGTACAATGGTCGAAATTTTCCTTTTGTGGAAAAAAAGATTATGCAAAAACCACAAAATATTTTTTTAAAATGGAGGGTAATTCTATGGATCCAAAGAGAGAACATCACAAAATATTAGCCAATCAGTTGATTAAAAATCTGGCAAAACGTCATATGGAAGGATTTTACTGTGAAACACCAGAAGAGGCATGTAGCCTTGCTTCTTCGCTTATGAAACAAGGTTCTTCTGTATCCTGGGGTGGTACGATGACCATGAAAGAAATTGGTTTGGACAAAGTAATTGCCAACCGCTCTGATTTGATTGTCTATGACCGTGCTAACGCAAACTCGCAGGAAGAAATTGATGAAATCTATCGCAAAACTTTTTCTGCAGACAATTTTATCATGAGTACAAATGCCATTTCCCTTGATGGACAACTCGTAAACATTGATGGCACAGGAAATCGTGTTGCTGCACTTATCTTCGGACCAAAGCAGGTCATTGTTATTGCCGGCATGAACAAGGTCTGCCATGACTTAGATAGTGCTATGGTGCGCGCAAGAAATATCGCATCCCCACCAAATGCTCTTCGATTTGACAAAAAAACACCTTGTACCGCAAATGGAAGTTGCGGTGACTGCCTTTCTAATGATTGCATCTGTAATCAGATTGTAATCACCAGAAACAGTCGCGACGAAAACAGAATCAAAGTAATCCTTGTAGAAGGTGAATGGGGTTACTAAAATAACCCACAAAATGCCTGTCTTTCCTGTTCTCACAGAAACGGCAGGCATCTTTTATCTGTATCCTAAATATTCTAAGAACCCTTCGCATCCAGCCACAATATCGCGATATGTTGCTTCGAAGTCTCCCGTATACCAGGGGTCCGCCACATCATCTGTTTCCTGCAAGCACTGATTTTTCTTATAATCTGCAAAAGAAAGGTTGAAATCCGTGAAGAGCAAATCAACATTTCCGATGCTTCTCCCAGAATGCGACTGCATCCCGCAGCCAGCCATCTGCCGCAGTATCTATCCCCAGGCCAAAGCCATGACCCAGCTTATCATACATGACGATATCGACATTTTCCTGCCCCAGCGCTTTCCTGATGTCCGGGATGATTTTCTCCACGGCCGCAAAACCGGTAGGGTCATCCCGCCCGACCCTGGAAAATACAGCAAGCCCCTTGTCCTTCTCGTGAACCTTAAGCTCCCAGTGCAGGCCATAGATGGGGAAGATGGCGGCGGGCCTTGGCAGATTATGTTTATGGCAGCAGTCCTTATAATCAGAAAATGCGTAGGCTGTCGTCATCAGGCCTCCAGCGGAGAACCCGAACATACCAAAGCCGTCCATCGTATAGCCGTACTCTGCCTGATGCCCTATCAGATACCTTACCGCCGGCAGCACATCCTTGGATGCCTCCTCGCCCTTGGCCTGCGGTTCGGTTTCATGCAGCTCCACATTCACACGGTAGACCAGCACAAACACACTGTATCCCCTCCTGTGCAGCTCCATGGCTGCCGGGATGCTCTCCAAATAAGAGGCTACGCCGTCAAACCCGCCGCCCGCAATCTGCACAGCCACGGGCTTCCCTGGCTTCCCCTGGAACAGGATCCCCTGTACCTTTCCCTTGTCGGGATCACGCCTTACCTCATCCTCCGCATAAAGCCCGCTGATGAAATGCACCTTTTTCAGCCCTTTCTGCTCCACGACATAGTTGAAACCATCCACGATGCTCTGCGCCTGTGCGGGCTGCCCGATAAGATTGCACAAACCATGGACGCTCATGCCTGACATGGCATATATTTCCTTTGGCGACCCGGTCTTCATAAAAAGCTCCGGCCTGCCCTCCCATACGGGATGCTGCAGGAAGAACGCCATCTTGTCATTGATCGTAGCCCTGCGGAACCCTCCCGCGTCATTGTAAAACTCCGATTCCTTTACCTTCGGCATATGCTTGACGCCTAAGATTGCCGGCCAGAACAGCCCTTTGTACTTACCCATGTTTTTTCCCTCCTTATCTATTTCAGAACGGTCTCGGAAACTCCATAAAGCCCGAATCTCCGCTCTTTTTGTACTTGTTACTTTTTTCGTTTCCTCCCATTTTCAGAGAAGGATTTTAAATTTTTTCAGCAATTTTTCAAAAAACTATTGACATTTCTCGTGAATTGTGCGTTTCTTTATCCTGTTTTTTCTGCTCATTTCTATGGGACTTACTCCACCCTCTCTTACTCTTTGGAAAGCTCAGGAAATAAAGCCTAAAATTACGGAGGTTCTTGTAAACCGCCTGCTTAACGGAAAAATTATTCATTTTAATTTCGAGGCTACCCTTCAACATCTCTTTTATTCCGTTGCTGTTCTTCCCTCCGTTCAATGCGGTCTGATTTCTTCTGAAAACCTTACGGTTTCCGGCGACGGTACCGCTGTCCATACTCATGCCAACCCGAGGGGACACCGTTTAAATCCTGACCCCGATAAACCATACAACCCGGATGTTCCTCGCCATTTTTCAGCCCCCGATGCCTCATGGGGATGGGACAGCGATATGGAAAAATACTATTACGGATATACCCTCTTTCAGCTGTCCTGCCATAACCATTCACTACACGTTGATATTCCACTCCTTTTGCGGTTTACCAGTGCCAAAAGACATGATTCTGTCAGTTTTCTGGTAGCTTTCCATGAATTTGAAAAACACATGCCCGACCTGCACATATCAAATATGTGCCTTGATTCTGCCATGGATAACTATCCAACATATAACCTGTTAAAAGATCGGCATATTCATGCTTTTATTGACCTTAACGCTAAGTGTGGTCGCCCGAAATCTATTCCGGATAACATTCATATTGATAAGGACGGAACTCCTATCTGCCAACAGGGAGAACGCATGGCTCCCAATGGCTATGACAAAGCCTGTGGTTGTCTTTTATGGCGATGTCCTTATGGTAAAAACCACTGTTCTAAATGTGAGCACCATAGTTGGGGGGCTTTTGACCCCAACATCTTTTAAAAAGGTCAAATGTTTTATAATTTTATAAAACACTTGACCTCTCAAAGTTCACTCTTCCTGTTCTTGAAAAAATTATTTCCGATGTGCCTCCCAGAATTCCACTGCCTCTTCAAGCCAATGAGGTACTATGGTATTGGAACCAATACCAAATCCATGTCCGAGATTATCGTAAATCCGTACAGACACATTGTCCTCACCCAACACGGATTTCAATTGCGGAAGTCTCTTCTCTACATTTCCGAATCCATATTCGTCCTCGCGCCCTGCGATGGAAAATACCGCCAGTCCCTTATCCTGCTCAAGCGCTTTCACATTCCAGTCCAGACCATACATCGGGAAAATCACTTTTGGTCTCGGCAGTTTTACTTTGTGACAGCAGTCCTCGTAATTTGCGAAGGAATATGCCGTAGTCATCATGCCGCCTGCCGAGAAACCGAATATCGCATAGTCATCCATATCCACAGACAGTTCCTGCTCATGCTCCTTTAGATAACGGATTACCTGCACCAACTCCCTGACCGCTGCCTGCCCCTGTTTTTCCTGTTCCGTTTCTCCCAGCTGTTTGCCAATCGGGTAACTGATTACCAATACGGAGTACCCCAACTTGTGTAATTTCATTGCCACGGGATATCCCTCGCAATCCGTCACATTACTGATAAATCCACCTCCGGGAACGACCACCGCCAACGGTTTTCCTTGCTTTCCTTTGTAAAACATTCCGGTCAAATGAGACTGATATGGATTCTGTTCTATCATTTCCTTCGGGTTAATATCGGAAATCAACTGCGCCTCTCCACTTTCCACAAGCCGGGTCAGGTAATGAAAAGCCTCCAGTGCATTTTCCATCTGATCACTTCTGCCCTGCGCTTTTAGAAAATCTGCATATTTTGCCGGGGCAATCGCTTTTAACACGTTATCCTCAACATTAAAAAACATATGCTTATAGCCGCCAAACACCGGATGCTGCATAAAAAATGCCATTTTATCATCTTTTTCCGCTTTCCGGAATGTTCCGTCTGCCTGATAATAATCTTCCTTTTTTATATTCGGAAAACCGCCGATGCCAAACAGTGCCGGCAGAAACATCGCATTTTTCTTATAAACATACCCCACGAAGCCGACTGCCAAAATGAGCAGCACGAGTATTATCATTGCCAGAATTTTCATATGTTCTTTCACTCCTTATCTCTTGTCAGTTCCATCGCATTCTCCTTCAATATGTTACTTATTGCTGCGCGCTGCGATTGCCGTGTTCATTTCCTCTACTGCTTTTTTATCCAACGTATACTGTGTACCAAAAAGAATCGCCCCTGCGGAAGTCAGGATAATCGGAAGTATCAGTACGCAGAGGATAATTCCTGTATTGATACTCTCCGGCTGGACAGCCGAGCCGGTAACAAAACCTGTAGCTGCCAATACATACCCCGGAATCGCTCCTCCGATTCCCTGCGCCACTTTTGTAATAAAAGATGTAAACGATGCGATTGCCGCTTCTGCACGTTTTCCGGTTTTATACTGCACGTAAGTAGTATTATCTGCCTGTATACTGGTTGTCAGCGGTACTATACATCCGCCTGCCACACCTCCTGCCACTGTACTAATATAGATCAAAAGCATAGATCTCACATCAATCAAACGCAGTGCGGTAAACAGGATGGATACGACGATTGCCATTACATAAATCTTTTTCTTTCCAAACCGGTTTGCCAGAATTGGTCCAAGGAAAATTCCCACCAGAGCAGTTATCATTGAAACAAGTGACACCCCTGACATAAGCGTCATATCACCCATTATATATGTGTAAAAATAAGCGCCGGCTCCTCCTGCTATATTACTGCCCACCCCGGCTACCAGTGCCATTACAAACATTGCCCAGACAGGTTTATACCGCATAAACTGTAACAATTCCCTGAATGTATAACTTTCTTCTTTTTTTCCTTCAAAAGCTACTCTTTCCTTTACACAAAGAGCCCCTGCAATAGATAAAACCAACACCATGGCCATGGAACCGAAAATTAACACGTAATAGTTCTGTAACGTTCCTTCCGCCACAAGAATCGGTGCTGCCACAGCCAGTACCGCGCCACCTATCATTGTTCCCAACGCGTTGAAAAGTGACAAACTGTTTCTCTCCTTGTCATCCGCGCTCATGACCGGGAGCAGACTGTTCTTGGAGATATCCATAATATCAAACGTCCAGCCCAGCAGCAGATACGTCACATACACAATCACATATTTTCCGACCGGAATCCAGACTGCGCCAAACCACAGTAAAATATAATTTATAACACAGATGATTGTTCCCAGAATAATCATAGGGCGAAATTTTCCCATTTTTGTGACTGGAAATTTGTCCAGCAAATATCCCATAATCGGGTCGCTGATTCCATCCACCACCTTGGATATTAAAAACAGGGTCGCCAGTGCTGCCGGTTCCAGACCAACCACAGTCGTATAGTAAATCATAAAGAATCCTGACAATAATCCCATCAGTGGAATATTTCCCGCACATACCATGAATAAGCCCATTTTTTCCACGATACTAACCTTTTGTTCTTTACTCTTCCCACTCATTTGTTCTCTCCTCCTTAAAATTGTGATAATGCTGTATTCAACATCTCTGCCTGTCCTTCATCCATCGGTCCGGAAAACATCTCCGCCACCTGCCGAAACGACAATCCATAGACCGCATCCGGTATCATATCCACCTCGGTCATCGTCGACAAAAATGCCCGTATCTGCGGATGGTTCAGCAAATCCTCCAGCTTTGACTCCACGCTGTATATTTTCTTTAACTTCTCAGTTGCCTCATATACGACTTCATAGTTTCCTGCAGTGATATAACAAATACCGTTCACCACTGTTGCGAATAGTGGATTTGTCTTATCTTCAAACAGAATCTCCGGAGCATGCGGCAATCGCACCTCGCCTTCTCCACCAAACGGAATCGTAATTTTGATTCTAATCCTGTTATCCTCCATAATTTCCCAGCCGCACTCATACCGTCCGCTTGCCGAGTCATACACGGTCTTTACCTGTCTCAGGTCATAATGGACATTCGGACAAATTGCAACCCTTCTGCCTCCCGGAGATTCTTCCAAAAGATGGATTCCTCCCACATGGCGGAACATCCATTCCAGAATCGCCCCGTAAGAATAATGGTTGAGACTGTTCATCCCGGTACTGGATATCTTACCGTCTTCATCCAGTGAATTCCATCGCTCCCAGACTGTGGTGGCTCCCAGTTTCACTTCGTGCAGCCACCCCGGATACTCCTCGTTCAAAAGCAGGCGGTAGGCGGTATCCGTCATTCCGTTATCGGTCAACACATTACACAAAAGAGAGGTTCCCACAAATCCGGTATTCAATTTGTTTCTGCTCTCGCGGAAAAGTTTCTTTAACATCTCTCTGGTCAGCTCTTCGTCCTCTGACAAATGATATTTCAAAGCCAGCAGAAGTCCCGTCTGTGTCTTTACCGCGCATCTTCCGGTCGGGGTAAAATATTCTTCTTTTACCACACGCCATTGTTTTTCGGCGATTTCCCGATATTGTTTTTCCTCTTCCTTTCGCCCGAGAACCGCCGCTGCCTTCGCTGTAAGCTCCGCGCTTGCCGCATAATAAATATCCGCAATATAGCCTTCATCGGTCGCTCCGTATACATTTCCCGCCGCGGCTCCCACCCGGTCAAGCGCCAGCCAGTCTCCGTAATGGAAGGAATGTCTCCATCCGTGGTGCTCTCCGTCCACCTTACGGATATAGTCCACCCAAGCCTTCATACTGTCAAACTGCTGTTCCAATATGGCAGCATCCCCGCTGAACAGATAGACATTCCACGGAACGATACAGGCCGCATCGCCCCATGCACAGGAACATTTCGACGGACCGAAGGTCGGCACCACCTCCGGAACCATCCCTCCGGCAATCAGCTGTTCCTTATACAAATCGTACAGATATTTTCTGTAAAATGCATAGGTATCCGCCAGATAACATGCCGTACCCGAAAACACCTGTGTGTCGCCTGTCCATCCCATGCGCTCATCTCTCTGCGGACAGTCTGTCGGCACATCTAAGAAGTTATCCTTCATGCCCCATTCCACATTGGAAATCAACTGATTTACCAGTTCATTTCCTGTCTGTATACTGCCGGTACCTTCGTAATCACTGTAGAGTGTCATTCCCGTAAAATCTTCACAGGAGAGATTGGTTACCCCGCTGATTTTTACATACCGGTATCCGTAAAATGTAAAATGTGGGATAATGTCTTTTTCTTCTCCGTCAGAGATATACACATATTCTGATAAAGCGGTTCTTAAGTTTTCGTTATAAAAGCATCCGTCCTGCAGGATTTCGCCTGTCTGGATTCTGATCTCCTTACCTTTCGGCTCATGGACATGTAGTTTGAAAATCCCGGTAATCTCCTGTCCCAAGTCAAACACCCACTCATCCTTCGGGGTGTGGATCAGTTCCTTCGGTGTGAACTGCTCATGCGCTGTCACCGGCAGGGACAGCCGCTCCGTCAGATGACCCTTCGGTGCATCTGCAAGCTGCGCGCTGACAGGTGCGACAGGTTCCAGCGTATCATCCCGTTTCTCTCCGTCATAAATATTGGAAAAAAACAGATTGCTTCTTGTCACTTCCCATGTGTCATCCGTGCCGATTATCTCTTGTGTGCCATCCTCATATTCCAGATGCACCTCTGCCAGCAGTTTCCACTCGTCGCCGTAAAATCCTTTCTGTTCTGTCTGATTGAACCCGAACCTCCCTTTGTACCAGCCATTCCCCAAAAGAACGGACAACACACCTTCGCGCTGCATCTGCGCGGTCACATCATACGTCTGATACTGTAACCACTGATTGTAGTTATTGCAGTACGGGGTCAGATACTCCTCACCGATTTTTGCGGATTGAGGAATGTCTGTTTGGTCTTTGTCTCCATCCGTAAAATATGCCTCATAAAGACCCAGTCCACAGATATAAAGACGGGCTTTTTTCACCTTCTTCCGGAGAGTGATCTGCTTTGAAAAAATCGGATGGCGCGCCTCCCTGCTGTCGCAGGTAATCCATTTCCCCGCCCATGGCTCGTCCCTCTTTGCCGTCTCAAAGAACTGTACTTCGGACTCCAGCACTTCGTCTGCGTCCGTAGTAACGATTACCTTCCAGTAATATCTGGTACAAGGCTCCAGATTCATCTCCGCTTTTACAGCCAGACTGTCGAGCTTTGCCTCCCCGGTGTCCCAAAGAACATCCGCGAAGGTTTCATCCTTTGCCACAAGGATTCTGGCACATCTCTGGTTCTTTCCCCTGCAGTCTCTGACCTTCCACGAAAAAACCACCGGATTCAGTAAAAATCCCACCGGATTCGTGATATGATTTGTTTTTGCTGCGTAAATCTGATTCATATTGCTGTTTTCCAAGCTCCTTCCTTTTTTCATTGTGTCCACTGTAATTTGAGTATAATGGATTTCCCAAATAAAATCATTTACGGTATTTAATCATTTTACCTACCAAACTTAAGATTTATATTGATACATCCGCAAATGTTTTCTATAATGATAAAAATGCAAAGTGCCAAAGAGCATACCTTTGCATTTGCATGAAAGCCATGACTTTGAAACCTGAAAAACATGCGAAGGTAGCCGATGAAGGCGGATTTTTAAATATTTTTAAAAATATGGGAGGATATACCAATGTTGACGGATTCCGGACTGGATACTTATCTGCGAAAACACACTGCACAGGAAGAACAGAATCTCTTGGGAGCTACCAATGATTATCCCGGTATCGAGACAATCACTACGGCGTCGGGGGAACTCTGCTACTGTTTCACGCCTACCCCGCTCAGTATGCAGATGGCGCTCTCGGAGAACAAGGTTCTGGCCAATTACCAAAATTTTGCAGTCATCAAGCAGGACCGCTTTGAGACGGTTCCCCTGCATATTCACGAATGGCTGGAGCTTTGCTATGTCTATTCTGGTAGCTGTACATTTACGCTCAATGACGTATCCCTCACTTTATCTGCCGGAGAGATTCTTTTAATCAGCCCGAATACGCCTCACCGCACGACAAAATGTAATGAAGAAGATATTATGATTAATTTTTTGATTACCAAAAAATATTTAAACAACTTCTTTGAGAAATTCGCAAAAAAGAATTTTATCACGCAATTTCTCATTGAGGCGCTCAACAGCCAGTCCCGACGGGATAACTATATCCTGTTTTCCGCCCAAAAAAGAAACCGGCTGACATTATTTGCCAACCAGTTTCTGTGTGAATTCTACTCGCCCTCCGTTACGTCCGTCGCCATCCTTGACGCGCAGATGACTTTATTGATTTGCGAGTTAATCAATTACTTCCAGCACAACATGGCGCTGGCAAGCCTCTCTTCCTCCAACCATATTTACTCCATCCTGCGTTATATAGAAACCAACTACGCAGACTGTACGCTGGAATCGACCGCGGCTTTCTTCCATATGCATCCGAACTATCTCTCTTCGTATATCAAAAAGCATACAAACTATACATATAAACAACTCATCCAGAACCAGCGGTTATCACAGGCCGCCATGCTGCTGCGTACCACCACGCTGCCGACCTGCGACATCAGCATTGCCGTGGGATATGAGAATACTGGGTTCTTCTTCAAAAAATTTGAAGAAAAATACGGATGCACGCCAAAGGAATACCGCTGCCGGCAAACCATGTGATTCGCCATTGTCCGGATTATAACTTATTGATGTCGCTCTGTGTCACCATCACAATCTCATTTTCACAAAGCAATTCCGCGATTTTCGCTCTTTCCATCTCATCGGATTTCAGCCGCAGCACCATAAGCGCCTTGTTTCCGATAATGTAATTGAGTGAATACATGTACTCAATCGAAATATTATTTTCTTCGATAACCGCAAGCGCTTTGTCAAGACCTGCCGGCTGGTTCGGCACCGCAATACAGATGACATGATTCGTTTTTGCCATTAACAGTGCCTGACACCACTGTGGTCAACTTAATCCACAAAGCTTGATTTTAAAGGGCACTGAAAAAGTCTGATTCTAAAAAAAGAATTATCTGTACCCTAAATATTCCAAGAGGCCTTCACACCCCGCCACAATATCGCGATATGTTGCTTCAAAGTCTCCCGTATACCATGGATCTGCCACATCATTTGCTTCCTTTAAACACTGATTATTCTTATAATCTGCAAAAGAAAGCATCTTGTAGATCTTTTGATCAGGGTCTGTTCCTCCGGCGATCCGCGTCATATTGCGGATATTGGCAGAATCCATCCCGATCAGATAATCATAGTAGTCGTAATCGCCTCTGGTCATTTGTCTGGCACGGTGTGGTATGAGTGGAATACCCATCTGTGCCAGTTTATTTCGCGTACCATAATGCGGTGGATTGCCGATCTCCTCACGGCTTGTCGCCGCAGAATCAATTTCAAATTGTGACGTGAGCCCACGTGTGGCGACCATGTGAGTCAATACGCTTTCTGCCATGGTGGAGCGGCAGATGTTGCCGTGGCAGATGAAAAGTATTTTTATCATGTTCTTATATCTCCTTAAATCGTCGTATTTCCTTATATTTAAAGGGTTTTTACAACTTTCATTTTTCTTGTAGTTTCTGTATCTTCTTATAAATTCTCATGTTTTCGCAGTCAAAAGTTGTAAAATAATTACTCAACATCTTTATCTTTGTTGCACTCGGAAAATTAAAGTCTTTTTAGGTATCCCACTATATAAACATTGTTGAGATAAAAATTCTTCTAAATCTTCCAATATAATAGATATTACTTCATTTCGTTTATTATATTTATCTCGAAAAACAAATTCTATTTCCCCTTTTTTGTTCAGTAAAATTTCAATATGCCCATGCATTAAAGAATTTCTCATACGCTCAACAATATATTTCTGAATTGAGCAATTTTGTGTTTCATTTCTCCGTCTATATTGCTCCCAATTTTCATTTTGATACTTGAACTTAGATACATTAAGGTCTTGATATTTCAGTTTCTCGTAGTCATCATCTTCTGTTCGCAACGCAAAATTCATAGAATATAAATAAACAAAACCAATCTTAAATGAAATTTTTGCATTTTCATCTTCATATAATTCTAGTAGTGATTTTTCAAGTTGTTTCTTATATTCCTCAATTTCGTTTTGAGTAACATTCTTACTATCACGTTTCGTACAGTAGGCATAAAATACGTTATTAATCTGACTGATATGTACCAAAAAATTTGACAATTCCGTTTCAAAATCAAGAAATGTTTTTAATCCATAAAAATACTCATCATATGTTTGTATTTTCAATTTTTTTGTTAATTTTTTGTAATCCCGCATTTTTATAATCTTATTTAATTCTAGTTCATTAACATTAATTTTATCATTATTTTGTTGCAAAAACGGTAACAATTTTTTATTATCTCTGGACACTTGTGCCAACTCACTCATTATCCCTTTATTGTATCCATTATATGTGTTTTCATCACATATTCTAGGTGTAATTTCATAGAAATAATATTTCCAAAAACTTTTCTTCTGTAATCGCAAAGAATATTTTGAAAAAAAGGAATTTTTAAACAAAAGCCCCGAACTATAATTATTAAAAAAACGTTGAATTAATTCGTGAAGAACAAATTCAAAAACAATACCTGAATCCTTTCTTATTCCATCGTCTTTGTTATATAGCCAATAAAGGATTAATGTACCATTTTCTTGTGAGAAAAAATTTCCATATTGCATATGCGCCATTGAGTTTCGTATAGTCATAATTTGATCCCATGGTTTTTTCTTTTTATTTTCAAAAGAATGAAACAAGCAAATATTAGAAATATCATTAGTTAATGGTTCTTGTTTAATAAATTCAAAATAATCTTTTAAATGAATATCATTTTCTACTTCTCTGATAAACTCCTTAAAACTATATCCATTTTTATAATAATCATTCAATTTCTCTTTATTCAACAATAATAAACAACTATCAATAAATACACGAAACCTTCCGTAGTCGAAACCATTATGCTTAATTATTTCTCCTGTTCTGAATCTTTCGATTATCTTATCGATGTTAATCTCCTGAAAATATAGATTTTGATATTCATTAATTAACACCAAATTATTGTTTAAATAATTCAACATAACCGCTCATCTCTCTTTCTAAAGAACAAATTTTTATCATATCGGACATCTTTCAAAAATTGTAAACTCGTTGTAAATTTCTCTCTAACTTTCTCGAAATCCGCATAAAATAAGGAGATTTAGACAAAAGAGAAACTCCTGCCGTGGCAGATGAAAAGTACTCGTATCATAAAATTCTCCTATCTTAAAATACCCTGTAATGCCGAGTTTTGCGTTATTTTATCGGCTTTTCTGAGCATCGTATTTCCCCTGTTAATAACTACACTTTTGCAAAATACTTCAAAATGGTGCAATTCAAAGCAATGTGTAGTAGTCAAATCGTAGTCAGTTAAGGGGGTTCAGACTACTGACGGGGGTGTGCATTATTTAACAAAATGGGTGTACAGAACACAACATCGTATGCGTTCATTATAGTTCTTCTGCCATCACAAACCACTCTGGTTTAATATTGGCATCATCCGAAATCCTTAATATAAGATTCTCATCACAAATAAAACTACTTCCTACCCATTCATCATATAATCTTAATATTGCTTGCTTCAAAAATTCTACTGTCTTTTCATAATCTGTTTTTGGTGGATTTCCCATATCAAAAATCACATCTGACATAGGTATCAAATACTCAATACAATAATACTTACTATTATCATAGTAATCAGTGACCATTCCACGAATACCCAAAAGACTTTCTATATTTCCTACCAATTCTGGGCAACTCGACAATGACGAAAAATAACCATTGTTCTCTAAATATGACCGAAACGCAAACCCATTTACACAGTAATCTTGATTCTTATAGTATCCCAGCCTAGACTTTATATAGCAGACATTCCCACCATCATATCTAAATTCATTATCAAGTAATTGTAGTTCGTCCTTGTAATACAAGTCAATATGACCTTTGCTCGGTTTAAAGGTTATTTTATACTTTTTGAAAAAGTTTGATAATGGAGAATCTTCTAACAAGAGTTGCTCCAAATTGTTATTCTTCTTCGGATCAGTTCCTTCCAATCTTCGAGAAAGATGAAACATTTGAATATGTTCGAGTACCTCATCTACCATATTATCAGAAAGGAAATCACTAACCCATTCCCATGGCTCCTTTTCTGTATCTTCATAAATGGACATAAAAATCTGTATCATCTCACTTGCCGAAAGATTCAAGAATTCCATTATTCCTTGTTTTAAGGACTCTTGTGTTCTTGCATCTATATATTTCATTTTATTTGTCACATCCTTATTTTTTAAATTAAATAACAATTTGATCTCTCAATATAGATTCCACAGTTTCATACTTCTTATTCTTGTATGAAATCTCAATTAACTTTATTTTATGTTCCTTTGCATACTTTCTTTTTTCCTTATCATTTCTTTGTTGGATAATAAATTTATGTTCTCCGCCAAATTCTTCAACTGGCATAAGGTGCTGCTCACCTTGACATTCAATTAATGCCCATACCTTTCCTTCTTTATATATAGCAAAATCAAATCGTAGCGGTGTTTCATTATCAATTCCATGCACCCCATCAAAAGAGACTTCCACCCTATAATCAATACCATTTTTCATCAAAATATCAGTTACAATCCACTGAAACGAAGAAATCGCATGGCAATCACAGAAAACATCACTCCAATATCCTCCATAGGCTCTATATCCATATTCAGTAGGTGGAAAAATGCCAAATTTATCGCACTTTATCAATTTTTCTTTTCCACACAAATAACATCTGCAACGATACTCTTTATATATTGTAATATCATGATATTTCTTTTCATGTCGTTGAGTATAATATGGGGTAGGTACACTCTCTAATGAATCGTTCACACATTCAAGTACATCAAGCGACTCGTACCTTCTTCCCACATAATCAATATTATAATTCTTTGCCAGTTTTCTCGGAATTGTAGCTATTGTCCTTGCATCCTTTTCTGCTAATTTTATTAATTCCTTGCTTCTTTTTTCATTCCATGCATCACAATAGTCTGTTGCCGGAACAATCTTATCTTTATTATCTACCAAACATACTGCTTCATTGTTCTCATACTTCCTTCTTTTATTGTAATTAGCATTACTAGCTTTTATAGAATAAGTAAACTTCGATGAGCAATACATTGGCTTATAACAGACCTTCGGTTCTGTTTTCAATGTTCGTTCAGAATAATATCGTATTTTTCCACACTTTCTGCACTTACATTTATAATGTATGATTTCCTTTTCTTTATGTAAACTGGAAATAACTTTTTCAAAATCAGCAATCGTAACCGAATCACCATAAACTTCAAAATTAACAGGCTTATATAAATATGCTGGTGTAATAATACTTTTTTCTCCATTCCACCCATGCCAATCTCTTCGAGCATATTCACCTTTTTCCACAGTTTGAAGAAAATTTTTCTTTTCTTCTTCTATATTAGATATGCGTTTTTCTATAATTTTTCTATATTCTTCACCATCATCTAAAACTTGCAAACACCCACATTTCATTCCTACCATAACATCTATTCTTTCTACTACGGTTTCCAAAATAAAAATCATCCCTCTCCTACATAGTCAAAATCCGCTTTATGATATTTTACCATATAAACTACATTCTCACCAGTCAAAAAGGCACCCAAGCTATAAGCCTGAGTGCCACAAATTTATATCAATATTCTATTATCAAAACACCTTGAACATATTCTGTTTCAAAGGCTTGTCGTCCTTGTCCGAAAGTCCCATCTCTTTTCTTGCATTTTCCAATCCCTGCATCTTCTGAAGTTCTTTCTCCGCATCCTCAAGTCCAATGTGGGTGTAAACATTAAGTGTCACGGCAATATCCGAATGCCCCATCAGATACTGCAGAGTCTTAGGATTCATTCCCGATTTCGCCATGTTGGAGCAATAGCAATACGTATGACGGCATACATGAGGCGTGATATTTGGCATCTGAGCCTTATAAATCTCATTGTACCTGCCCACCATACTATTAAATCTGTGTTCCCAATGCATGGCAACCAGTGGCATTCCATTCTTATCCAGAAAAAGAAATCCTGTGTATCCACCTACCACTTTCTCCACTTTATATTCTGGTCTGTCCTGAATGATTGCCCGAAACATTTCTGTGACTTCTTTTGTCATTGGAATTACCCTTGTTCCGGCATTTGTCTTTGTCGGTTCAATCACATACTCCATCTTTGAAGTTCTCTGCAACTGATGGTCGATATTGATGGTTCTTTTTTCTAAATCAATATCTTTCATAGTCAATCCACAAAACTCAGAAATTCGCATACCTGTATGAAAAAGAATGTATACCACTTCATAATACTTGCAGTAAACTACATCATCATGTACAAACTTTAAGAATTTTCGCATCTGATCCTTTGTGATTGCCTCCCTTGTGACAGCATCATTTACTACCACTCCCGCAAGTTCAAATTGGAAAGGATTCTTCATAAGGACATCATCATCTACCGCCATTTGAAATGCCGGACGGAGAACTCCACGCACTGTCTTTATCGTGCTATGCCCTCTTCCGTCTTCCTGCTGCATTTTTATAAGAAACAGTTTTGCATCAGATGTCTTAACTTTTGAAATCTTTTGACTTCCGAAAGACTCCTTTTTCAGAATATTTCTCACAAAATTATAATTGGCTAATGTGTTCGGTCGCATTCCCACCTTAGTTCTGAGGTATCTCTCCACCAATTCATTCACCGTAATATTCTTTCCTAATGGATCCAATCGGTTATCCAGGTCATATCCTATCTGTTTTTCCAGTTCTCTCAGCGAAAGGCATGGCTTTTTACCAACCGGGAGTGGATCCGTAGGTTCTAATCTCCAGCTATATACAAAGTGTGGTTTTCCACCTATATGATACTTAAATTGATATTTTCCATTTGCTCTTATTGATTCTCCTCTTCTAAGCACTCTATGCTTTGAATCTCTTCGAAGTCCTGCTTTTCCTGCCATCAGCGTTCCCTCCTTCTAATCTCTGGATGTTTATTTAAGTATTTTTCAAATATTCGTTTCAGTTCTTCCTCAGCATCATCAAATCCGATATGTGTGTACACATTCATTGTGACTGATACATCCGAATGCCCCATAAGATACTGTAATGTCTTGGGATTCATTCCCGATTTTGCCATATTGCTGCAATAGGTGTGTCGGCATACATGAGGTGTGATATTTGGCATCTGCACCCGATAAATGTCATTGTATCTGCCAACCATGTGATTGAATCGATGCTGCCAATGCATTGCTACAAGGGGCATTCCATTATCATCATAGAAAAGGAATCCACTGTAGCCATCTATAGATTTTTCCACCTTGGGAGCATTCCTGTCCTCGATAATTGCCTGAAACATTTCTGCTACATCCTCTGTTATTGGCAGTACCCTTGTTCCAGCATCTGTCTTTGTGGTTTCTATGATATATCGCATATCCGATGTCCTCTGCAACTGGTGGTCGATATTCACTGTTCGTTTCTCCAAATCAATATCCTTCAGTGTCAATCCACAAAATTCAGAGATTCGCATTCCTGTATGAAAGAGTATGTACACCACTTCATAATATTTACAATACACCACATCGTCATGCACAAACTTTAGAAACTTCCGCATCTGGTCTTTGGAAATTGCCTCTCTTGTCACTGCATCATTTACCAATACTCCGGCAAGCTGGAATCCGAATGGATTCTTTACAAGAATGTCATCATCCACCGCCATCTGAAAAGTTGGTCGCAGCACTCCCCGTATTGTATAAATGGAACTGTAGCTTTTCCCATCTTCCTGTTGCAGTTTAATAAGAAACAACTTGGCATCCGATGTTTTCACACTTCGGATTGTCTTTTTCCCGAAAGATTCCTTTGCAAGTAATCTCTGCACTGTAACATATCCTTGCTTGGTACTCTGCCTTACTCCTGTTTTGGTTTTCAGATAACGGTCTACCAATTCGCACACTGTCATCTGCCAGTCCACGATATTTATAAGCAAATCCAAATCCGTATTGACTTGCTTCTCCAATTCTCTGAGTGACAGGCATGGCTTTTTGCCCTTTGGCAGTTTGTCCGTTGGTTCCAGTTTCCAACTATAGACAAAATGTGGTTTTCCATCGACATGGTATTTATACTGATATTTTCCATCTGCTCTTACGCTTTCTCCCGGCCTGAGAACTCTGTGTTTGGAATCCCGCCTTGTCTGTCCTCTTCCTGCCTTTGCCATTATCCCCGCCTCCTCAACTCTGGATGGTGCAGCAGATATTTTTCAAATGCAACACGGAGAATCAGCTTGCGTTCTCCGTAGTATGCCAAGAAATCCTCACCATCCGTATTTTTCAATAAATCATAGAACTTTCTTCGGCTCAGAACGAAATAGTCGATTGCCTCCGAAGGGTTCAATATATCCTTTTCTGCTAAATTTGGTCTTGCCATAATACACTTCCTTTCTGCCGAAAGTGGCTGTTTTCAAGGGTTTAATTGGTTCATCGTATATTCGCTCTACTCCCCAGAAATAGCAACTACTTTCGGCAGATAAAAGGAATTATATTTCTGATGAATTAAGGATAAATTCTTCAAACTTCGGACGGATAATCAAGAACCTGTTTCCACAATAAACTGCCACAGTTCCAAGGTTATCCTCTGCAATCCTTCTCATCTTTTTAATGCCAATATTAAAAAATAAACTGCTGCCTCCTTAATTGTGAGCATAAACTTCTCACTGACAGGCAACGCATCATTATTTTTCTCTGTTTCAACTATATGCATTATGCTCGCCTCCCTACATTCCCAAATTTGCGTAACTCTTGATTAAAATTTCTGCTATTCTCGGAATAACAACCATTATCATCACACCAATGTTTATAATGCTCATAGACCACAGAAGTTCTAACCTCTGCCGTTTCATCCTCAATTAACTTTTCCTCTGCAAACTGCGATATCTTGTCACTCTCATGGCAATAATTCGCAGTAGCCTCAATTACGGATTGTGGTGGTTTGAACCCCTCACCCATGAGAAGGTCATATCCATCAAGAAGCCAATTAAGAATAGCACTCTGCACCTCCGGCTTTTCGAACTCAGCCTTTAATGTCTTGTCCTGTTCCCTCTCTTCAAAATGCCTGTCAAATGGGATTATTAGAACACGATTACTTGTAAATACTGTCATATCTGTAATTACAGGCAGGTAATTGGTATTCACATAAAGCTTGAACTGTGGTTTGAAATCAAAACTGTTTTCATGAAGAAAACGAGCATTCAATGTATCATTTCCTGTCATGTTTTTGACCTGTGCAGCATTAAGAAGTAATCCCCGACTCGGTTCTGAAATATCGGCAAATCTGATGCCCGCCAGTCTTGATATATCCTCAGATGGACTCTGACTGTTAGCATTTGACTTAAGTGCTATGGTTTCTGGTCTAACAGTCGTTCCATAATCACCACAGACAAGAAGCACACTCTCCATCAAAGTTCCATTTCCATTTCTCGTAGTCTCTCCATAAAGGAAAAACATACATTCAAAACGAGTATCTCCGGTCAATGAATAGCCAAGAGATTTCTGAAGATATTTTGCTTTATCCGTATCTCCACTTGTGATTTCATCTACAAACTGCAAGAATCTCTCATTTCTTGCTAATGGCATATAGTCTACCGGAGACAGTTTTGTTATAAAGTCTTCCGGACGATGTTCTCGAAATGACCTATCCTTCAAATCAATGGTTCCGTTCTTAACATTAAACAGATAAATATCTGAATCAAACTTTTTCATTGGAACCGGGTAAACGCTCTCTGCATCAGAGATATAGGTAGTCCTCATCCCTCTCTGAATCCACTTCTTGACAAAATCATTTGTAAAGAATTCCCTTGTAGCCTCATCCTTTATGGTTGTGGAATAAATTGTAATTGCATCAGCCAGATCCTTTGTAATTTCCATAGCCTTTAATGAACCAACATCTGCTACCCATCGTATTCCATCGTAGATATACCACTTCTTGCGTTCAGGAACATACCTCGCAATATTCTTAAAAACATCTGCGAATAATCTGCCTTTACCCAAATCCCCATGTTTATAACGAGGGTTTGATTCCGGCTTTAATTTAATAAGTACCAAAACTAATTCATTGAAATCCTCTGTTGCCACAGTTTTACCAAGTGGCTTGTAGAACTCCTTGCAACTTCTAATTGCCTTTTTTATGGTTATATTCCCATAGGTTTCAACACCATGAACTTCATCCCACTTGTCACGGATTCTTGAAGATGAGCGAAATAATCTGTCCATCTGCTCTTCATCGCCTCCACACCAAAATGCAAGAATATTACAAAGAGCCAAGTCACCTTCACTTGCTGATTTCCCATCGTTACCACCATTCCACAATGCCTTGGTTTTCTCTCCGTTCGCGGAAGTAAACATCTTCTCAATAATAGTTTCATCAGACAAATAACTGCCCGGTGCATTTACTGTTACTTTTATATCTGCATTCGGCTTAACCATATAAGTATCAAGCCTGCCATTTTCTTCAAATTTGTTTTTCTTGCCTTGTTCTTTCCATAACTATAAGATTCAGCCGTTTCATTTCTGTCCGCAAAATACTTTTGTAGACACTGTGGAAGATCTGATTTTGTGGATTTCTCGTTTCTATGCATTTCCTCCGATAGTTCAGAAATAACATCCATAATATCTTTGACCTTTTCCTTTAACAAAAGAATTCCCTGATTGATTTCTTTAATCAAACGATTAAGGCTTCCTTTCTCTGTACGAATTCCTTTTGCCTCCATCTTTCGTACATTTGGTCCTTCATGAATCTGTGAAATCAGCATAATTCCCTGTGCTTCATAACTCCTGTGATCAATCCTCTCCTGCATTCCTTTTTTCTGAAATTCTTCATTTACCATATCCGCCCAGGCTTTTCTCCATGATTCAAGTGTTTCCGGTCTTCCCCAATCTGTCATAGGAACCGCATTGAACTTCTGATGTCCTTTTCCATCAAGAACAGGCTTTCCATCCTCATCAAAAAGGTATTCTCTTCTCTGCTTTTCTCCCCATGTTCCATCCGTATTCATTGGTCTGATTGGACAGAGTACATGAACATGAGGATTATCTCTTTCCTTTTTGTCGGGATTATGAACAGCCATATCAGCGATCATTCCTTTACTAATGAAATTCTCATTGATAAATCTTTTTGCAAGAATAATGTTTTCTTCCATTGAAAATTCATTCATAAGTGCAAAATCAAAGCTATATGCAAGCTGTGCTTTGGGATGCTTCTCTACCTTCTCTACTTCATTCCATAATGTTTCCCTGTCATGAAAAGACTCTGGCACATAATCAGGAGTTATAATCTCGGTGTAAACCACTCCACCTTTTGCTGTATAATCTGCATATTCTCCATAATAATGATCCTGTAGTCTTTCACCGGCTCGATACGCTGCTGCTGCGATTGCTGACTGCCCCCTTCCTCTGGAAACCTGTGTTACATGAAAATGATAAATCGCCATCAACAATCCTCCTGCTTGCTATTTGCCAAAGCCATATAAAACGCTTCATGAAGTGCATTGATATCCAGATGCTCCATCATCTGACCAAGCTGTACTTCCGATAACTCTTTCAGTTCTGGAAAATACTGTTCCATAACCGCACCAAGCACAATTAATCTATGTGTTCTTGCCTTCCTGCTCAGATTCTCACGATACTTCATACGATTCTCTGCTCTTACAATCTGCCTCTCTGCCTGTTGTTTTTCTTGTTTTGCTTTTTCAAGTTCTACACGAATCTTGTGTAACTTTTCATTTTCTTCCATTTGAAATCCTCCCTATCCAAAATTCATTTTTGTCATTTCACCTCATCATTTCCCGGCAGGTAACCTCTGGTTTTTTTAGCCTTATAGACTATTTTGGACTGTGCCGTTATCACGCTCTTGGCCGGCTCCCCGGATTATTTCCGGATCATCGCCCGACTTTCCCGATACAGTAGTGATTTGGAATGCTCATGAAGTTGTATAGAGATTTTCTCAAATTCAATGTGTGTTTCCCGTATATCCGAAAGGTAGGATTTTTGCAAAAAAAATAAAAATTTCCACTCTTTTGGAAATTCGTCTTGATAGGAACATATGTTCCGTTGTATGATATAAGAGATTTTATTGCTATTAAATAAAAAGGACTCTAATCTATGAATTGTAAATTGACGCTACAAGAAAAATTAAAAGATTTAAGAACAGGGACTCTCTCTCATAGAACTCTCTGAAAAAACAGGCATCTCAAAATCTGCCCTAGGAAGCTACGAAAGTGATGATACCAAGAATGCGATTACCATGAATGCAATCGTTACTCTGGCTGAATTCTATGGAGTAACCAGTGATTACTTACTGGGTATTACAGGAAACTGTGAATGCCATCCTTGCCCTGTTGATGAACTCGGTCTTGATGATGATACGATAGATTTGTTAAAAGAACGCAATCTGAATGTTCGGCTAATTTGTGAAATGATAAAGGATCCTCATTTTCCAGATTTTTTATCTGACCTTGAAATCTATGTTGACAATCTGGCATCTGCTCAAATCCGTAATATGAACAAATACATAGAGCACAACCGGGCAATGATAAAAAACAAATATGCCCTCTCTGACAGTGATCACTATATGCGTTCACTAAAAGCAGCTCTCATTGATGAGGATAATTATTTTGATAATCTGTTGGGAAATGATATTTCTGCGATTGCAAAAAATCTGCGTGAATTACATAAAAAAGATTCCAATACCGGAAGCGATGATACTGTTTTTGACGAATTCATGGATACCTGCGAGGAAGTCCAGAAAGCAGACAGCATAACGCAAAAGCAGATGCTGACATACAGCAAACTTTTTCAAATGAATTTTACGAAAATGGATCCTTATGAATTCAAGACTTTTATGGATATTGTGGAACGGTATTCGACAGCATTCAAATCTGCCAAAGGAAACGGACGTGGCAAAAAGAAGAGAAAATAGCGGCTTGCCGCAATGTGTGGATAGCGGACCTCGTCTGCGCAAGGTATAGCCTTGACCGGGATTTATCCCGCAACTCCCGAAATAAAATGAGGGCGCACATCACCTGCCGTATAGGTAGGTATAGAAGTGCGCCCTTAGTGACTAAGGGATATAGCATATGTCCCTACTGTATATACCATTTTTCAGTAATTTTTGCATTCTCACTATCTGTAGACGGATTTGCTTGTTCAAACTTTGTTAATGTAGGAATATTTATCGCCGTGCCAAATACTAATGCGTTGCCAGTCTGAAGATATGTTAATCTTTCAATCATATTGTTATTAATATACGGCACCATGCTTGATATATATTTCAAATCGTCCGGATTTTGCACTCTATGAATTATAAAATTACTGCATTGTGACACTACTGTTTTTGACAGTTCACTAGGTCGTTGAGATGATATTCCTAAAAGGAATCCATATTTTCTGCCTTCTTTTGCAATTCTCTCAAAAATGTTGTACCCAACAACTCCGTAATAAGAATCCTCTTTTACAAATCTATGAGCCTCTTCAATTATAAAATTAATTGGCATATCAGCTTTATGTTCTCTCCGTTTCACATAATCTAATAACAATTTAGCCAATACTTTTGCCACTACCTCTGCAGATGAATCATCCAAGCTGCTAATATCCACATCTATTATCTGCCAGTTTCCTACAAAATGATCAACATATTCATCTAATGAACTATAATTTGTCTTAGAAAGAATCTTTCCCTGTATACCATCTTTAACTGCTTGTAATCTAGTTGTTAATGTTGCTGTATATTCCTGGATTCTTTGTGAACTTACACTTCCTTCATAAAGAGTTGCAAATTCCACAGCTTGAGAAAACTCTGCTAAATCGTAAATTACTTCTTTATCTGTTGATACTCTTCCTATTAATTCCTGATCAACAAACTCAGTTAAGAAATTAATTGCATCCTCTTCATTATTCATATTTCCATATGTAATTGCTATAGCCTGCTTTAATGTTAATTGTTTATCTTCGCTTATTACTACGTTAATATTAATCTCCTCAGTTGCAAAATGTGTCATTATTGCTACCAATTTATCATATTTAGAAGGTGATGAATCAGAACTATTTATTATACCTAACAACGTTGAAGCAAGAATATGATTTTTAATAGCATTGTCTGTATTGTCTTCATCATAAAAAATTCTCGCTATATCAATAGCTCTTTTTATCACTGGTAATTGAGTTTTTTCAGATGCATGCAACAAAATCGCCCAGTCATCTGCTGATAAAGCCCATACAGGTATTTCAAGTTTTCCATCATTTGTATCGGAATCAACAACAAAAACAGTTTCTTTTATCTGGTTATTTATTCCATTAATATTTTCAAATGCCTTGTGGTACTCACCATTTGAATCAATAATAATAAATTTTGCTCCTTTCGCCGAATAATCTGTCTTTAAAAAAATATTCTGTAATATCCTCGCAATCGTATTCGATTTACCAGCTCCTGTATTACCAAAAACTGCAAAATGAAAGCCAAAAAATTTATCAATATTTATCTTAACTGTATAATCACTAAAAATTACTGATTCTCCTATTGGCAAAAGAAGTGCCCTAGTTTTCCCCTCTTCAACTTCCTCTTCTTCATTTCCAACTTCAAGCATTATCATTAAATCTTTTTCAGAAATAATATTTACTTCTGAAAATATCAATGGCATTTTTGAAACACCAAAGAAAAACTTATTGTCTATAATTTCTCCTATTAAATTCAAAAAAATTTGTCTATTACTATTCGCCTTGTTCAAATTATTTCCATTAACGATTGATGATTTTTCTGCAACTGATTCTATCTCAGCAATAATGGTTCGCCCTATCTCATATATTGAGACATAAGAGCCTACCTCACCAACAAAGCGAATTCCATCCACTGTGTTTACATAACTTCCTAAAGAATCATATACTTCTGCAACGATTCCATTAGTTCCAATAGAAACTATCTTTCCAATTGTTCTACTACTCATTTTTTCTCCTCAAACGCTCTAATTATTTTGGTAACAGTAGGCATGTCTATCATTTCTTTTGTGTTAATAGATTGTTCCGGCATAACCTTATCCACAAAATTTTTAAAGTAATGAATCTTATCATCTGAGTTAATGACAATTATTCTTTTATCATCTAAATCAATTAATTTCTCTATTGCATCACTTTGACCAAAAACTATTAACTTGAATGTTGGAATTGCCAATGCATTCAATATTAATCGATTTATATGATCATCTGCAAAACTATACCCTAAAGTTATCAGTACACTATTTTGCTTGAGTAACGAACTTTCAAAGTTTCTAAACAAATCAGAATATGGAACCATTAAAGTTGTCCTATCTTTAAGAGGTGTAGGATATATCATTACAGTTTCATCATTTTCAATATCCGCATAATCTTTTTCAAAAATATCTCCCTGATCTTTATACCAAGAAATTGACCCATGAATTTTATATAAATTAAAAAAATTTGGAACTCTCTCCCATACTTCTTTTGAAAGATTCATATCCTCTACATAGGCATACTTATAACTTGCTGGGTTAAATTTTCTTTTATATGTTCCTGTAAATCCATTATTATATGGAAATCCCAAAAAATCGAGTGCCTGTTCATTATATAAGTCATAGTTAGTAGTAAATATATTTATCGGAGCCTTCCTACTTTCTGAAATCATTTTTTTATAGAAGTCCTTATATATTGAAAGAACTTCTTTACCATGAAGTCCCGCAATAATCTTTTCACGAATGAATGTTTGCACCAAAGTGATTTTTTTATCTATTTCCTTATCAATCTCAACTATGCCATTTGCAACTTGAATTGCACCTAAAGCCTCCAACATCTTCTCTAAATTACAATCAAATTTATCCTTCAATTCAAGTCCAGCAGCACTAAAATCATCATGGTCTGTAAAGAAATCATCATATAATTTTTTCATTCCCGGAATTCCCTGTTCTACGCCATCAACAATATTACTTGAACACCCCGCTCCTATCAAAAAATTAATATTATCTAATTGTAAATAAGAAGATATTTCCTGTTGGATAGCTACCTCATCAACTTCATTTTTTATGGAACCTTTATAAATTCTAATCATTTTTGTTCTCTCTTTCTTCTTGCAAATCAACTTTTCCTTGCCATTTCATTTACGCGTTTGTAATACTCAATAAGCCTGTTATCCTGTCTATCAATAGAAGTTAACCACTCATTTATATTTGAAGAACTAATCGCATTTTCCCTAAGGATTTGTGCAATATCGGTAGCTGTCACTATAAGAATAGGATGTCCATCTTCTACAACTTCTTGATATGCCTGTTTATCCACGTAGCTAGTTGTTATCATTATTCCAAACTGTCTATATCTAATTCTCGATATCAACCGAGACATTTCTTTAACACCCACTCCATTATTAGGCGAATAACACTTAGCTTCCAGTGCACAATCAATCTTAAGCGACGCATTCACTTTCCCACCTGCACTTATGGAATAAAATCCAAGTGCATCACGCCCTCCATCTCTCCATGGTCTTGTAAGTGAAAAATCTACAAAATGCGAATCCATTTTGCTTACAATATTTGTGGCACAGGCTTCGAATCCCTGATTAAAACTATTATAGTGATTACGAATAGCATCCAGACATAAGAGTCCTTCCGTATCACTTCCCGCTGGAAGTTGTTCAAATCTATTGGGAATTTTATGCATTCTAGGTGCTGCTAATGGTGTAATTCCATTTCTACCTTGCTTTACAAATCTCACCCATGCCTCAGGAGCATACTTCAAATTATTCTCATGATCATAAATTAATGATTCAATCCATTTTCTATAAATAGGTTTTTCTCCTGTATCCAGTACAGTAAAATATGCTTCATAATTTTGGAATCTATTTTCCTTAACAGTTCGCCAAAACGCTACTAGATCCCTATCTGGAGAAATCTTTGGATTACCTGGTACAGCAAGTCCTAAAAACTGAATATCTCTTCCTGTTCCCGTTTTCTTAAAAATTAGAAACGGTGGCATATCTTCAAGATTCTTCCCTTCATTCAAAAGAGAAAATGCCATTTCTAATATTTTATTTCCCTTCTTCTTTGTATCTGTTAATTCTCGACCAGGTTCTCTATTATCTCCATAATATCGAAATATACCTGTCTCTTCATCCAAGTAGTCCGGCCATTCTAGTTCCTCCATTGATGTATATAAAACAACATACGCATACTTACCTGATCCATCTTCACGAAACTTCTTTCTAACCCCTCCAGCATTTTCACATCCCGGAATCAATTTATGAAATGGCTCTGATGACATATTAGGAGCCTTTCCACCTTTGTATACACAATCAATAAAAAAATCTGATTTGTCTAAATCTTCAAATTGTATCTCCATAATAATCACCTTTTATCATCATATGAACAAATCCCTGCAAATTTATATATCTTTCATTTCCTTATTTTTCTTCTAAATTGCTATAATTTTCTCTACTTCAATCCCTTTGCATATGCATAAATTCTTTTCAAGAAGTTCTCATCAACAGAAGTCTTTCCTTCTATCAATCCCGAAAATCCAATATATGAACTGAATCCAAGCATATAGACAGCAAGAGCCATTGCAAGATTCTCTGATTGTTCCCCTGAAATTTCTGCAATCTTTTTCAACTCCTCTGCAACTGTATCATGTGGGACTTTAACATCTCCACCCTTTGCCACCACGGACTCTATAACTTCCGGAAGTACCATACACATCTGGTAAAATGCATCTTCTTCTCCTGTTACAAGTGCATAGAATTGATCTATGCTTACTCTTCTGATACGTTTATGAGAAATCTTCTTACCATCAACCGTTGGATTCCAAGTAATATTTTGTGATTTTTGCGCAATCGCCTCTACTAGAAAACATGCACAATCATCATCATTCAATAATTGGTTCTGCATTTTCATATATGTCTTTCCGGTAGATGCAGAATTCATCGTATTATGTTTATTCTTCATCTCAACATAAATCTTATGTACTACATCACCCTCTGGCAATTGAATTCCATCTGCATTTTCATAGATAACATCCCATCCGCCTTCTTTACCATTTTCAGGCACATGACAATTTTTCATGTACTGAAATATTGTCTGATGAAAATATCCGATATCGTTATTATTTGATTTGTCCCTTTGTCGGAATATCTCG
This sequence comes from Roseburia sp. AM16-25, assembly GCF_003473825.1. Lineage (NCBI taxonomy): Bacteria > Bacillati > Bacillota > Clostridia > Lachnospirales > Lachnospiraceae > Roseburia > Roseburia sp. AM16-25. Next base: position 368,962 of record NZ_QUCW01000002.1, on the reverse strand, counting down.
TTTCCCACCATTTCTTCCCAAGTTGACTGATATACTGTTTTATCAAATATCAACTTAATCGGATCAATAATATTCTTGTTAAACCGCTTAATATCAAAAGATTCCAGTTTTTCCCCATACTTGTCAATTGTCGCTTCCACATGTTTAACAAAGTTTTCCTGACTAATAAATTTCAGTTTCCAATCCATTACATTGCCTCCTTTACTTTCTGATTTTCCGCAAGCATATCTAGCGAATTTGCAATTTCTTTTGCAATATCATATGCTAAATTAACTGGGACAGCATTTCCTACCTGTTTATATTGAGCCGAAACATTTCCACAAAATTCCCAATCATCTGGAAATGTCTGACACCTTGCATTTTCTCTAACAGTAAAAGGTCTTGCTTCCAATGGATGACATCTTTCTGTTTGCTTTTGGGATGGAGATGTTAATACGGTTAAAGATGGTTCATCCAAACTCATTCTTCTCAAAATTCCAGTTCTTCCGCCTTCCATATCCCAACAACTCTTCATATATTCTTTGGCAATTGCCGGATCTATATCTCTCCAATATCCACCAGCTGGAACCAATTCAAAAATCTTTCTCTTTTTTTCTCCATACGGAACCCCCGGACCATCTGGACAATCCAAAAGGACATCCCTAAGAACTGGTTTATAACTATGTGCTTTCGGAAATCTGTATTTGGTCTTTCCTACTAAATCATTACGAATTCCAATGGTAATAAGTCGTTCCCTTTTCTGTGGTACACCATAATTCCATGCATTTAATACTTGTTTGCCAATGGTATAACCCGCTCTTGTAAAAATATCCAGCATTGTTGCATAAGTCTTTCCGTGATCATGAGTAAGCAATCCTCGGACATTCTCAAACAAGAACATCTTAGGTTGCAATTTTTCAAGGAATAACGCATAGTGATAAAATAAGGTTCCTCTTGCATCTTCAAGCCCAAGCCTTTTTCCTGCATATGAAAATGCCTGACAAGGTGCACCACCTGAAAGAAGATCTAACTCTCCCTTTTTAATAGAGAAATACTTTTCCAAATCCAGACACGATATATTTGCAATATCATCATTTATAACATTCCAGTTTGGTCTGTTCTTCTTTAATGTATCCGCTGCGTCCTTATCAAATTCTATTAAACCTAATGTATTAAATCCCGCTTTTTCGACTCCTAATGCCAATCCGCCAGCTCCAGCAAAAAGCTCTATACTTGTATACATTCAATTACCTCTTTACTTTTTCTCTAATAATATCATAGTATGTGTCCCATAAAACGGACTCTTCTATGCTAACATACCTCTTTTTCTTCTTCATCAACTAATTCGATTACATCTTCTACCTGACATTCCAATACTTTGCATATTTTACATATGATTTCTGTCGAAACATTCTCATTTTTTCCCATCTTTGCCATTGCATTTGTTGTTATACCGGCTTTTTCTCTAAGCTGAGTTTTGCTCATATTTAGATCTATAAGTCTTTTCCATAATTTATTATAGCTTACAGTCATAGTTGATCCTTCCTATCCTAATAATAAACTGGTCATAAACTCGTTACAGTTCCATAGTTCTGTACACCATTTACTTAAATAAGTATACTTGATTATATTGATTTCCTCAATATTATTTTGATGTATTCAAGTTATAAAACAAGAAAAATCCCTCAGTCTATTCATTCAGCTAAGGGATTTTTACTTATCGGGTAGTCCTATAATTATTAGGGGCAAAACAGGGGCAAATTCACCCTGACAATTTCTTAAATCATTGATTTTGCAGGCATTTTAAGCATTTACACAGATAGTGCCGTGGCAGATGAATAAAACTCTAATCATAATTTCCTCCTGTCCTAAAATGCCAAGAAATGCCGTGTTTTGCGTTGGTTTATCGACTTTCCTGGGCATCGTATTTTTCTTCTCTAAAACTACACTTTTTGCAAAATAATGCAAAATGGAGCAAATAAAATATTTAAAATGAATTTCTAAATATATCCGCCATATCTGATTTGATGTGGCGGATATTTACTAAATCAATAAAAATAATCGAAAAAATCACATATGAAAAAAGGATTTGCAAACTTTGATTTCAAATGCTAAATCCAAAATCCTTGATCTCGCCATCCGTGGACAGCTTGTACCGCAACTCCGGACTCAACTTATCGATAATCGCATGTAACTTCAAATCTGACAATCTCGAATTCACTTCGTATGTCGCATATACTCGGAATGCGAACGGAATACATCCGCCGCGATTCAATTCTTTGTTTACCCTTTTTCAAAAGTCATTTTACCTATTATATAGTCTGGAAATCAGCTCGTTTAATATTCAATCCTAAAATAATCCAAATATGCTTTATATTTATCTTGTGCTGTCAGACAGGTATCTGTCAGATAACCTTTTTCGTTGTCCCATTCCTTCAATCCACGGTAATAGAACATTTTCAGATTGTCCTCAATAATAAATGGAACAATATTGTATTTCAGGCACTCCTTGAACATAATCAGTCTTCCCACACGACCATTACCGTCCTGGAACGGATGAATCCGCTCAAACTTCACATGGAAGTCCAGAATATCCGCAAAGGTCTTTTCTTCTTTGGCGTTGTATTCCATCAGCAAGACCTTCATTTTATCGGCAACTTCTTCCGGAAGGGCTGTATCCATGCCACCGACTTCATTCGGAAGTTTCTTATAATCCCCAACAGCAAACCAATCTTTTCTGGAATCGCTGGTACCATTCTTCAAAATCAAGTGAAGTTCTTTGATGAACTTCTCCGTCAGAGCTGCTTTTGCATGAACAATAATCATGTCAATGCAACGGAAGTGATTTGCAGTTTCAATCACATCATCCACATTCAGCACTTCTTTTTCTACACCGATGGTGTTGGTTTCAAAGATATATCTGGTTTGATCGTGAGTCAGGCGGTTGCCCTCCATATGATTAGAGTTATAGGTCAAGTCAATCTGCGTCTTATGGTAAATCCCACCGGAATAATTCCTTGACTTCTGCTCTTTTAGAATATCTAACAGAGTAATCGGTTCCTCTTTTTTCTTGTTGATACGCTCTGGTTTCTCCGCATTTTCCGGAATGTTCCAAGTTTTACCGATAAGAACCGCGCCGTTCACACGCCCCTTTGCACAGTAATTTCTAACACTACGTTCTGACACATTCCATTTTTTTGCTATTTCAGCAACCAAAAGGTATTTCATCTGCCACCCTCCATCCATCATAAATTAAATCCAAAACGTACTAATCTTTTGATTAGTATATCGCACTATCGGCAAAAGCACCATTCGTTTTATCTATTACACTGTTTTTAGCCGATATAACAACTGTTTCCTAGTCAGATAGGTTTATTAAAACAGCTACCTATAAATAGCTAATATTCTTTCAAATTATGAATTTATACATTATATCGTCCACTAAGTTTTACCTTCATTTTTGCACATGACCATGAGTTTTTTCCGCTGAAATTGTGCGATTATATGTAAAAGGCGTAGGATTTCTCCCACGCCTTTATATTATTTCAGCTATTCCGATCCGGTCTTCCAAAGGTATAAATAATGTGTAAATTATTGGTTAATCCCCAAGAAATCCAATAAAATCAAGGTTTTCACGGCATCCATTAAATCCTGCCCAGTGCAAAATAGGTCAGACACGCCGTAACAAGCAGACAAGTAACATCAAAAGTTATCTTTACCCTTGCATATGGCTTTTGGATGATTTCTGCCAAATCTCTCGGAAACAGATCTGTTGGTATGATTGGAAGTTTACATCTGTTTGACAATGCTATGCCGATGCAAAGTATCACACCCTTTCTTGAGAACCATAAGTGTAATCACCAAAAGTCCCTGAAAGATGTATGTCCATGTTCCAAGTGTTAGTTTAGGAAACACCTCGCTAAACGCATATGGCACACTTGAATTTGTTTAGGATGGCAAGACAAAATCCTCCTCATGCGAATATTTTCCTAAATGCCGTTCAGAATCAATCCTTACCTCTCCACTTCATGCTTCCGGCTCAGTTCCTCTTTCAACTTCTTCCATTCCGCGCCCACCAGCGGATAGGCTTTCATGGCAATGGCAGAAATGATAAAGAGCAATGCCGGCAGTGCCATCCAGGCAACCTTAACACCAAACTTTGCCATAGCATCCTGCGCCCCTGCCTTGACGGCATTGTCATAGCCAAACCATCCAATGATCATGACAAATGCTGCATTTGCAAAACTGATCGCCGGTTTCGTGATCAGACTATTCACACCTGCATACATGCCCTCTCTACGAAATCCGGTCTTGGCTTCATCATAATCAATCACCTCGCCATTCATCAGCGGCACCAGATACATACCACCGGAAAAGCCCAAACCAATAATAAAGAAAGCGATCATGGCAGGAATGACATATTGTCCGGCAAAAATAACCAAGGTTGCACCTGCCGCAAAGGCAACACTCATCACGATAATACACTTGGCAACACCGATCTTTCCCATGCTCTTGATCCAAAGAATGATGCCGCACACCGCACCAACGCCAAGACTGGCATAAGCCAAAGGCATCGGAACCGTGAACTCATCAAAATAATAGACCACGCCCTGCATCAAAATGGTCTGCACAAAAATAACCGTAAAACTAATGACTTCATACACCAGAAATGCCCTGTTTTTAAAGCACTGACAGATAGACTCCCAGAGTCCCGGTGCTTCCTCAGCATCAGACGTATATTTTTCTTTATAAAAAAATGTGGAAAAAAAGATTACCAGAGTCGTAACCACGCCAAGCATGATCATAATGGTCTGAAAACGACTTGCGCTCTCTCCTACATCCGGTCTGACCAGAGGAAAGAGTACCAGCGGTGCTGCCAGCGACAAGAGCGTAAAGAAGATCTTCCAGACAAAGATCCCGCTCCTTGCCTGATTACTCTCTGCCATTGTATAAGGAAGAACATACAAAGAAGTTGCGATTGCCGTATAAAACGTATCAAAAAAGAAAAGTGATACTAACATCTGCACAAAGAGAGCCGTCTGGCTGCCGCCCAGAGGCCACAAGAACCAACTTAAGATAAAGATCACGCCATAGAGTAGCGCACCATAACGGATATAAGGGATCCGTCGTCCCAATTTTGATTTCGTCCGGTCCGAAATATAGCCAAATAAAGGATCATTCAAAGCATTCCAGACAGCGAAGATCATCCAGACGATACTTGCCAGTCCCTCATCCAATCCCAGATATTTGGTATAAAAATAGGTCATGCCTCCCCCTGTGATCAGACCGGACAGTGTTCCACACAAACAGTCTGCACTGCACAACCAAAACTTACTGCTTACGCTTACCTTCTCTTCTTTCATCATTTTACCCCGATTTTCTTACAATACCTTTGCTACAAAACCTCTCAAAATACCCTCATAACGTTCTACATCGGAATCCAGTGACTGCGCATGATCCGCTTTTGGAAATGTATGCAGTTCACTATAGCCTTTATTTATCTTATGCATTCTTTGACTCTGGCTGCACGGAATGAAATTATCATCTTCCCCATGGATAAAACAAACCGGAATCTCATTGTCATACAAGGACTCCTCCGGACTGACTTTTGCCAAAGAAAATCCATACAAGATCCTGCACACCCAGGATGCCGGATAAGCAAAAAACCCCGGCAGATGGAAGATTTCTTTGACCTTTCCACACAAGACCTCCAACAATCTGCCGTAACCGCAGTCCGCTACCAAAAACTTAACTTTCGGCTTGTACTGCAAAGCCATAAGACTCAACCCTGAGCCCATAGATTCGCCATGCAGTCCCAAAAGAATATCATCCCCAAACCGCTTGTAAGTATCATCGATCATTGCTAAAAGATCTTTGGACTCACGGATGCCAAACATGCAGCGACACCTCTTGTTCTCGCCATGCCCCCTGTCATCATAGATAATGCAGTTGAATCCCAACTTCTGGAATAGATAGACATACTTATAAGATCCATATCTGGTATAAGTATAGCCATGACTGATAATCACAAATTTTTTCGACTGCGGGTCTGTCTCAATATACTCCGCATGCAAGACATAATCATCATAAGACCGTACCGTGTAGGTTTCCTTTGCCGGAAAATCCATCCCCTTTAAATATGGCTTTCCCAGTTCAATTTTCCTGGTTTCTTCCAGACCAAACCTTTTCGGAAAAACTGCATAGGTACAAAGACCGACAGACACCAAAAACAGCAGTACGACCAGCACGATCACAATGATAAGTAAGATATGTAATGCCCCCATTTTACCCCCTCCTTCTCGTAAAGCGGCATATTCTTTCGTCTATTCTCGCGCCAACTAAAAATGACATTAGCCGGCACATGCTAACTAATGTCATTTTAACATACTTTTATAAGAAAAATAACGGATTATTTTATGAAACGCTTATGTCCGTCTCGACCGGTTCCAAGCCCTCTCCAGAAACTTTCACATGAATACAGCCCGTTTCATATCCAGCGCGGATAACAGCAAGGGATTTGCCAAGGAAAGTCTTGTGCTGATCGGACACAAAATCATCTGCAATATTTGGTCTCGCAGAGCCATATCCCTGCAAGCACCCGGCACCTGTGACTTCCACCTTTAAAACCTGATCGACAGATGATTTGGTAATACCGTTTTCGCCCACCAGATCAATGTTTAAAAAGCAAAGATCCTGCCCGTTAGCCCGCAGACTCTGACATTCCGGTCTTAAAGAAATCTTTGTCTTTCCGCTGGCAGAGACCAATTTACTTCTTCCTGTCTCCTTGCCGGAAGCATCGTATGCCACTGCCTCGATCTGCCCCTCTTGATAGGTCACTTTCTTAAACTTCGCCATATCCTGCTTGGTCTTTTTCTTGCCCAGACTCTGACCGTTTACCAAAAGTTCTACCACCGGCGCATCGGAATAGACGGTTGCCAGCGTGTGCTTTCCCTCACAGCCTTCCCAGGACCAACTCTCCACGGCATCCGTGGTACGCCACATGGAAAGCGACTGGAAATGATCTGCATGGGTCAGCGGATCTACCCCAATCGTCGGCACATCCTGCAAGCCCCAGATGATCTTGCCCCAGCCCACTTCCGGACGCATCTTTCCGCAGATATCAATGATACCGGGACCGCCTGTCATAATAAGACCCGGATCAATGTTTTCTTTTGTCTTCTTATCAACATAACGCACGGTTCCTATACCGGACTCGCCCAGATAATCCCAGCCCGTCCACATGAAATCGCCTGTCATGGTTGGCAATTTCTTTACCAGTTGCCAGTTTTCATACAAAGATTGTGGCAGGGTCTCGGATCCGGTCGTTGCTTGATTTGGACAATCTCTGGCATCTTTTTCATAGCGGCTGGTCGCATAATTATATCCCGGAATATCAAAGATCTCACGCATCTTGACAGCCACGGCATTTGCCTTTTTGGAAGACGCAGCCTTAGTCATCAGTTTTCCCATCTTATTCATGAGCAGATTAAAGAAATCAGAGGTTGGCATAGCATCCATGCCACCAGTTCCACTGTCCTTGACCTGTCCCTTGTCATCCGTTCCGTAAATGCTCTTTTTGCCGCCAGCCATCATAGCAAGCATCAGGTTGATACCTGCGGTCACCGGACGCGTCTTATCTTTTTCATGGCAAAAATCTACCATGACTTTCGCCTGCTTCTGTCCATCTTCCATACCGAGTTCTGTGATCTCATTTCCGATCGAATACATGACAACGGATGGATGGTTGTAGTCTTTGGAGATCATAGCCTCCGTATCCGCTTTCCACCATTCCTTGAACTTATCACCTGCATAGTCATATGGATTTTTGTGGATCAGCCACATATCAAAAGTCTCATCCATCACATACATACCCATAACATCGCAGGCATCTAACATTGCCTTTGAGATCGGGTTGTGTGCAGACCGGATGGCATTAAATCCTGCTTCTTTTAAAATGCGCACACGCCGGGTCTCAGCATCTGCAAACCCACAGGCGCCCAGCACGCCATTGTCGTGGTGGATACATGCACCGCGAAAGAGGACTTCTTTTCCATTTACAAGAAATCCCTCTTTTCCCCATGCAAGAGTACGCATACCAAAATGACTTTCATCACAATCAAGCACACTGCCGTCCTGCACAAGTTCTGCTCTTACCCGGTAAAGATGCGGATCTTCGGCAGACCATGGTTTCGCATTCGGTATCATGATCGTAATACCCTCGGTTTCCAAGTGGGTCAGATCTTCCACGACCATATCCGTCACGACCGCATTTTGATCCAGAATCGTGATCTTTGCCTGGGCATTTTCCGCCACACAGGCAAGGCGCAGGCAGATACATTCCTGATCCAATACCTGTACCTTGATTCCTTCCGGCTTGATATAAGATGATCCCGCCGTATAAAGTGACACCGGGCGATAAATACCACTGCCGGAATACCATCTGCTGTTTGGCACATCTGCATTATCCGCGATCACCTGAATCTCATTCTGACCGACCGTCAAAAGATCTGTCAGATCTACATAAAAATTCGTATAACCATAAGGTCTTTCCGCGATCTGCTTTCCATTGAGGCTGATGCGCGCATTCTGATAAACTCCCTCAAACTCCAAGATATTGGTCTGCTCTGCTGTCTGGGCATCCACATCCCAAATCTTCTTATAAATGTACTTGCCACCCTCAAAATAAGCACTGGCGCTGGCTGTCTTATTTTCTTTCGCCCTTTTTTCATAGAGCATGGCATCATGCGGCAGATTAACGTGTTCTACCCTCTCCTGCCCTTCTTTTTGCACCGTCCAGTCCCGGTTAAAATCGATTTTTCTCATAGACGCTCCTCTTTTCCTCTGTTTTCACGCTAGTATATTTTCATATCTTACAAGTATTATATCTGTTGTCTTCTATCGTGAAAATATCATAAAGCGTCCTATTTATGTCATTTTTTATCATATCCGATGATTCTATCCCCAGAAGTCCCCGCTTTCTCATCCAGAGTAAAATTTATTTCTATATGCGATAACGGTTAAAGCAGGCATAGATCTCCTGTTTTCTTGGAATTGCCAAGCCTCCGGAAAGCGTACCGCGCCCTGCTGTAAATTGCATGCCCTCCTGCTCCAGTTTGACTTGCAGATATTCCACGACATCCGCAATACTTCTTTTTCCGTCCACCAGATTTTCTACGGCATATTTTAAGAGTTGTCCCAGCGCCGCTGTCTGTTCGCTGTCAATCAGTTGTTCTAAATAACGCAGATCCACGTTTTGTTTTCCCAGTGCAAAACCATCTACACCCAGTATCTTTACCTTAAGATGATCGCCGGCATCTTTAATCGCACCGGTCCGATAATCTCTGCGCTTGACGGCTCCATTTTTATCTTTTTCCATGATACGATGGAACACCGGATTTGCAAAAGGCTTTGCCACATCCTCTGCTATCGGAAATTCCCTGCACAAATCTTTTGCCTTTTGGGTGATATCCACCGGCTCATACTGATCCATCTGGATCACGGTGTCCGCAATATGGAAAAATGCTCCCGAACTCCCGGCAACCAGAATGGTCGAAATATCCATCTTTTCATAGAGTTCCCTTGCTCTTGCCAAAAATGGCGTGATCGGCTCCTGATCCGGACTAACAACCTTTTGCATAAAAGCATCCCGCACCATAAAATTCGTTGCAGAGGTATCTTCATCCAGCAAAAACAGTTGACTGCCTGCCTCGATTCCTTCTACGATTCCTGCCGCCTGGGATGTACTGCCGCTGGCGTCTTTTGTAGAAAAATCATGGGTATCCCTGCCATTTGGCAGATCATTGATAAACATAGAGATATCTACATTTTTGATGAATCTTCCATCTTCAGCACACAATTTGAGCGCCGTATCATCTGCAATGACATACTCTCTGCCATCGCCTGCAATATGATCGTAGACACCAAGTTCCAAAGCATTTAACAGAGTGGACTTGCCGTGATAACCGCCACCGACGATCAGGGTGATTCCCTGTTTCACGCCCATGCCCTTGAACTTTCCTTTATGTGGTAAATCCAAGGTGACCTGTAAAGACTCCGGCGATACAAATGCTTTAGCCCCCTTCATAGGGCGTGAAGATATTCCGCTTTCTCTTGGCAGAATAGAACCATTGGCAACAAAAGCAACCAGACCTTTCTCTTTTAACTGCTGCCGGATTGCTCTCTGGTCTTCTGCCAGGTCAATCGCTTCTTTTATCCGCGTCGCATCCAGATTTTCATAATACAGAGCCTTTTCCACGCAGACCGGCAGAAAATCAAAGAGGATCTTATCCAGTTCTCTGGCATTGATCGTTCTGCCATTTGCCGGAAAACCAATGGAAAAGCGCACGATGATCTCATTGGTCCTGACTTGGCATGCCGTCCGTCGCAAAACTTCCTGTCCCGCATGAGAAACCGAGATCAGACCACTCTTACCAGAGCCTTTTGCCTTAAAAGAAAAGGCATTGACCTGTCTTGCAAACTCCCGCACTAAAAGATCTGCCAGCCGATCTCTCGTCAAGCCATCTTTCATGGCAAAATCGGGAAATCCTGCCTTTGTTGCATCGATGGTCACACGCACATCGGACGGTGCCGCAAAAGGGTCTCCCTGCACATGATCGATATGTAGTATGTATTTTGGAAATCGATAACTGCCCTTTAAAGACTTATACTGCGGATAGGATTTGTGATCGATATTTCGTAATTGCTCTCTTAGTTCTCTGTCTGACTGCATGGCTGCTCCTTACTTTACCCGATTGAATTTATCCATCTCAACTTCCACTTCCGGGATCTTCTTGACCTGCGGATGGTCGTAGATAACGCCATCTTTTACTACCATCTCTACATGACGCAGAACAGAAAGATCCTCCAGCGGATTGCCCTTGGTCACGATCATATCTGCACATTTGCCGACCTCAATAGAACCTGTGACATCACCAACCCCGGCAAGTGTCGCATTCAAAAGTGTTCCGGTATAAAGAGCAAAGGCATTGGATACCCCACAATATTTTCCATAAAAATCCAGTTCTCTCCACATATCATACTGGGTCACAAACGGGCAAGCCGTGTCCGTACCAAGTCCCACCGGAACCCCTTGTGCCAGATTTTCTTTTGCCATTTCAATGACACCGTCAAAGACAACCTTACCATTTGCCTTCTGTTCCTTGGTCGCATGCGATACCTGGCAATCAAAAAGACCATATGGCAGAGCCGGACAAAGTGTTGCCACCTGAAAAGCACCGTTTTCTTTAAATAATGCTGCAATGTGCGCATCCGGTTTTGCCCCATGCTCGATCGAATCCACACCGTTTTCCAGTGCTACGGCAACGCCCTTTGGACTCTCCACATGGGCAGCCACCTGAAAGCCCAGTTCATGTGCCCGGTCACAGGCAGCCTTTACATACTCCGGTGGCATACGAAGTACACCCGGTTCTCCGACCACTTCTGCATCCATGACGCCACCTGTGATCATCAGTTTGATCAGATCCGGTTTATCCTTTGCAATCACATCCACATAATCTCTTGCCTCCTCGGCACTATGCGCTATGTATGCCAGCGATCCCGCCATATGTCCGCCCGGAACCGAAATCGCCATACCACTGGCAAGAATACGCGGTCCGATACGTTTACCCGCATTAATCTCATCACGGATCCTTGTATCAAAATCAGCAATTCCTCCCACGGTACGGATCGTCGTCGTTCCACTCAAGAGTTGGGTCTTGGCAAAATTTGCCACCATAGCATGACCGACCGCACGCATAAGCCCTGAGGATGTGATCTGCTTGACAGATTTGACCGGGTCGATCGGCTTCTTTTTGGGTTTACCTGATCCTGCTAAATGCACATGCAGATTGACCAGTCCCGGCATAAGATATGCACCTTGCAGATCAATGATCTGAAAGTCCTGATATGCTTCCTTATCCTCTTTATCTACAATTCCTGTGATCTTGCCATCTTCCACCAAGACCACTCGATCTTTCTGTGGCACCATATCCTGTCTGCCATCCAAAAGAACTCCATCTACAAATGCTTCTTTCATTGTGCTCACCTCGTATTTATTGAATCTAAAGTTTATTTCTATAAACCACACAAAATATATCTGTCTTGTATTGTAGCACTTTTTTGCTAAAATCTCATCCTATTTCACAATGACTGTGGTAAGATAGCCTGCATCCTCCTCCAAGACATCCAGGCCGATCATGACCTTTTCGTTTTCCATACCACAATTTGCCACGGCATATACCTCCAGAGTTTTCCCGCTTTCCACTTCTCTTTGCAGTCCTGCCTTTAAGTGAGCCAGACTTTTTCCTGCTTTCATATAGATGCGGGTACCCGGATAATCTTTTGCATTTTCCGTATCATAGGATCCCGGGATCACATGGATCTGCTGATCCCGGTCTGCCAGTGAGATACCAAGTCTTGCCGCCACTGCCAGAAAAGAAGGAATCCCGCTGATGATCTTCGCCTCATAGCCCTGCGCCACCACACGTCTGTAGATATAATGATAGGTTGCATAAATACTTGGATCTCCGATCGTGACAAAGACAATATTTTCATTTTTATTTAACCACGATATAATTTCCTTTGTATTTTGATCCATCTGTGCATCCAGAGCCTTCTGATCTTTTATCATAGGAAAATCCATATAAAGACAGGCTTTCTCTGCCAGTTGTGGTACTGCCTGCACTGCGATCTGATAGGCATAGCATTTCTCCTTTGTCTTTGCTGGCAAAACCAAAAGATCACACGCTTTTAATGCCCTACATGCTTTTATCGTTAACAATTCCGGATCTCCCGGGCCGACGCCCACGCCAACTAATATTCCTGCCATGCTTTTTCCCTTCGACACTCTTCTATAAAATGCTGCACAAAGACCGGATTGGATGGATAATACAAATGTGCAAAACCTAAAAACTGCTTTTGGTTTTCATGCACACATTCCCAGGAACGACCGCCCACCGGTTTTTTTGCTATACAATCCCTTCCATTATCACTGCTATCATAATAGTGAAATTCATGTCCACGGATCTGGTCTGCTTCCGACAAAAAATTGGTCTCTTTTTCTGTGATCCCCACATAGCCAAACCGTACCAGATGCCCTGTATAATGGCAGTCGCCGTCTACGACTCCTACCATCTTGTATCTTTCCCCCTCCTTGGTTTCCAATGTCTTATGCAGATACATAAATCCACCACATTCTGCCAGAATCGGCATACCCTGCGCCACTGCCTGTCGGATGTCCTGACGCATAGAAAGGTTTTCCGATAATTCCTTAGCATAAAGTTCCGGGTAGCCTCCCCCCAAGAGCAGCCCTTGGATTCCCTTTGGCAGATGCCCATCATCCATTGGAGAAAAATAGCAAAGTTCTGCACCCGCGGCTTCTAACAAACGCAGGTTGTCGGCATAATAAAAACAAAACGCCGCGTCTCGGGCAACCCCGATCTTTACTTTTGGAATAGCAGTATCTTGTCCTCCCATGCAGATATGTCCTATTTTCTCTCCCTCCAGATCAGCGGCTTGTCCTGCGATTCCCAGTAACGTCTCCAGATCGATCGTCTCTTTCATCTGATCTGCAATCCGTTCTAAGACCTCTTGCAGATCCCGGATTTCATCCGGCAACTGTAAGCCCAGGTGCCGGCTCTGAAATTGCAGATCTTTCCGCACAGGGAAGTATCCCAATACCGCCAGCCCCACTTCTTTTTCAATCATCCCTTTCAACTGCTCATAAAAGTTTACAGAACAGCGGTTTAAAATGAGTCCTTGGATCAGGTGGCCTGTATCCATTGCCAGAAACCCCTTCACTTCTGCCAGAACAGACCTCCCCATGCCATGCACATCAATGACTAAAATAATGGGTGTCTGCAAGACCTTTGCCAGATGATAGGCGCTTGCTCTTTCCTCAATGCCACCCAGTCCGTCATACAGCCCCATGACACCTTCCACCACAGAGATCTGGCTTTCATTTTCTGCCAGAAAAAGCCCCCGTGTTGTCTTCTCATCCGTAAAATACAGATCCAGATTTTTGGATGGCACACCCAAGACACGCTCATGAAACAGGGGATCGATATAATCCGGTCCACACTTAAAAGCCGCCACGCTCTTGCCGCTATCCAAAAGCGCCTGCAAAAGTCCACAGGTGATCAGGGTCTTACCACTGCCACTGTGTGGGGCTGCGATCATAATACGATTGTGAGGATTGTTTTGTATTTCTTTCATATATTAAATCATCCTTTAATTACTCGTAAATTGAAAAGATACTATAGTGACCGGATTCTGTCCCATCATCATATGATAGTCTCCCAGAGTCTTGGCTTTGCTGATCTGTACCTGGGTAATGTCCAGATCCGTCACTTTCCATGTCTTCAGACAGCCCATAATCTCACTCAAGGTCTCCAGACTGATAGCATTGATGACAACACGCATAGATGGATTTTTTGCATACAAGTTTTTTAGGATGGCTGCCATATTTCCACGACTGCCCCCGATGAAAGCATGGGTCGGTTCCGGGAAATTCTCCATCCCTTCCGGTGCCATACCCTGCACCACCTGCACGTTTTTCAGTCCAAAACGATCCGCATTCTTCCTCGTCAAAGCAACCGCTTCTTCCACCGAATCTATGGCATAGACCCGGATCCCCGGCGACAACATTGCCATTTCCACGGAAATGCTGCCACTGCCACAACCGATATCGTAGCAGACTGCCTCCGGTGTCAGACGCAATTTTGCCACGGATAAATGCCGGATCTCCTCCTTTGTCATAGGCACCTTGGTACGCAGTATCCACTCATCCGAAAGACCTGCGCCCGAATAGATCGTCTGCGGCATATCATTATAAAGCATGCCCACATAAAGTCCCTCTTTTTCCAGAAGCAGACACTCTCTCGGTGTCAGACATAAGACATCTTCTTCTGCATAGGACAACTGATAGCCCAGATATATCTTTAACTGCGGTGCGTAGCGCATAAAAAGGCTTCCGATCTTTCTGACATCTTCCAGTCCCGAAGTCAGAAAGAATACTTTTTTCTCGTGCAGACCGCTCCATAAAAGACGGCTGATCCATTTATCTTCCGCGACACCATGGGTAGAAATGATCTTGGCATCCTCCCATGAAGTCGGGATCTTGGATGCCAGATAGACCAAAGAGGAAATCCCCGGAATGATCTCCACAGAAAGCCCCTCTATATTCTGCAAAGCCTCATAGAGTTTCTTACAGCCACTGTAAAATCCGGTATCACCGGAAAATAGGATTGCAATATTTCCCCTCTTTTTTTCTGCAAGAAGTTCCTTTATTTTCGGCACAATGTCCGCAGCCAGATAATAAGGATATTTTTCCACGCCTGCCGAAAAAGGCTCGATTATACGGCTTGCGCCAAAAATATAATCTGCATTTAAAATCGCACCTTTTCCGCGACAGGTCAGATAATCTTCTGCCCCCATCCCGATGCCGACAAGAGCCACATGCATTTGCCCGTATGCCTTATCTGCTTCCGACAAAACCTCTGCCTCATTTTCCTCTGTCAGACCATCATCTGCTTGGAGCCTACGGCCCAGCAAATCTTCCAAGGCTGCTAAGATTTCTTTCTCATCATAGATCTGCCAGTTACCTGTATCAGTTTTCGGACGCGCGATCACATAAGACCTGATCCCCATTTTTCTGGCAGCCGAAAGTTTCTCTGCCATGCCACCAATAGAGCCACTCTCCTTTGTCACCATATGTTGAATGTCGTACTGCCTATAAATGGCAGTATTGATCTCCTCGGAAAAAGGTCCCTGCATGGCGATGATCTGATTGCCCTCCAGACCATTCTCATAGCAGAGGGACAGACTCTCCATCCCCGGCAGGACACGCACGATCAGACGTTTTCTCAGCCTTTCATCCCGGCAAAAAATATGCAGTTCTTTACTTCCTGTCGTAAGCAAAATATTCCCTTGCCTAGCAAGCAGTGCCTGACAGACCGCCTGACTGTCCGCAAAGACTTCTTCCTTTCCAAAGTCTTCCTCCGCATCCAGCCGTCGCTCCAGACGCACATAAGGAATCCCACGGTTCCGCAGACTCTCTCTTATGTTTTCCGAAACGATCTTTGCAAAAGGATGGGTCGCATCGATCACCACATCCGGTCTGATGTCTGCGTATAATTCCTTCATGGCATCGACATCCAATCGCCCCATATGCACCTGCATAAGTTCCGATGACTCCATGACCTGTAGGCCATATTCAGTCGCCACACAGACATGGCAAAAAATCCCATTTTTCACTAAAGTTTCTGCCAACCGGCGTCCTTCCGTTGTCCCGGAAAAAATCAAGACATTCTTCATAGCCTATATCCTCTCGGTGTGACCAAATGGTCCCCATCTATCCTTGTTTTTTCATTTCCCACAAAGACTGTGGTAAACATATTGACCTGACACTCCCGCAATTCCGCCAGCGTACATACATGACTCTGGCATCCCTCACGTCCAATATTTTCTACATAGCCACAAGCGCGCATAGGATCGGCTCCAGCCGCCAACATGATATCGCAGGCACGTTTCAGATAATCTTTCCGTTTATGACTGGACGGATTGTAGATGGCAATGGCAAAATCCCCCTGGATCGCCGCCACCAGTCTTGCCTCGATCTTTTCCCAAGGTGTTAAAAGATCACTCAGACTGATCACACAATAGTCATGATTTAAGGGTGCTCCCAGTACCGCCGCCCCACTGTTTGCCGCTGTCACGCCCGGAATGACCACCAGTTCAACCTCAGGATAGCCTTCTGCCATTTCAAACATAGGTGCCGCCATCCCATAGACACCGGCATCCCCGCTACAGATCATAGCTACCTGCTTTTCTTCCATGGCATAGTCGAAACATATGCGACAGCGTTCGATCTCCTGACGCATAGGGGTCGTCTTAAATTCCTTATCTGGGAAATGCTGGCGCACCAGATCCACATAGACCGTATAACCGATAATCATATCGCTCTTGTGCAATGCCTCCACAGCGTCACCACTCATGCCGCTGATACTGCCCGGTCCCATACCTACAATATAGATCACTTTCTTATTCTCGCTCATGGCTTGCCTTTCTTCTTACTTTGATACGTTCGTCTGCCAAGTTTGGATCCGCGGGATCTGCTTTGCCAAAGCAAAAGTCATACCATCCTTTGCCTGTTTTTTTACCAAAAGCCGTCCCCCCTGCCCTGCACATGCCAGTGCAGCCCGCTCACAGACATTGGATACACCTGTCACATGTGAGACAAAGGCAGACTCGGAAAACTGCCCTTCCACCTCTTGTAAGTCATCTGCCCCATAGGTATAAAAGGGCAGATGATAAAAACAAGCCAAGGTCTCCAAGCCCATTTCTCCCTGCTTTAAGTCAATACTTGCAAGGGCAGCCACCTGATCCATGGCAATTCCTTCCTTTTGCAATTCTTCCAAGGCAAACGTCTGCAAGGCTTCAAAAGACTTTCCCTTCTTACAGCCCATGCCAAGGACATAGGGTTTATGGATCAGTTGCAGGTCTGTTTCCTGGTCCAAGGGATTGCACCCGATCCACAGATCAACATTTCCATCACTTGCCTCTACCAGATGCAGCCCTTCCGGCAGATCCTCTTTGAAAAAGGTAATCGCAGGATCAATGGCAAGCCGGATTTTTTCACCTTCCAGCAGCCTTTGGGAGATCCTGCGGATGCCAGCCCGGTCACAAATGCAAAAACCGTTTCTCCTTGCAAAGACATCCACGGCAAAGAGATCTTCCACGTCGGTCGCCGTCGTCAAAATAACCTCTGCCCCAACCCGGTCTGCTAAATTCCTCGCGATCTCATTGGCGCCGCCCATATGACCGGACAAGAGGGGAATGACGTGTCTGCCTCTCTGATCCATGACGATCACCGCACTGTCCCGCAATTTATCCTCGACAAAGGGCGCGATCAGACGCACGGCAATCCCCGTGGCTCCCACAAAAAGAAGCGGTATGTGATAGGAGAACTTGTCCCTGATCCATGCCTCCCGCGGCATATCCCCATCATAATACAAAGGACTGATCTCCTTGCATTTTTCAAAAAGATCTTCTGCCGTCTTTTGCCCCCGCTTAGAAAAGGTCATCACCCCTAAGATCATTGTTTTTTCCTCCGATATTCGGTTTCAAAGTCCGGCGCATAAAGGCGGGATCTGGCATAATTGCTGTGTGCAATGACCTGTCCCACCAATACCATGGCGGTCTTTGAGATATGATTTTCCTTTGCTACCAGTGGCAGGGTATCCACGGTACAGACAAAAGATCTTTCCTCCGGCCAGGTCGCCTTATAGATCAGCGCCGCAGGCGTATCGGCAGAATAGCCACCGGCGATCAGATTTTCCCGCAGAGTATCTAACATACCGACACTCAGATAGATTGCCATGCTCGCCTGATGCGCCGCAAGACTCCGGATCTTTTCTTTGTCCGGCACGCCTGTCTTTCCCTCCTGCCTTGTGATAATGAGGGTCTGAGACACTTCCGGCAGGGTAAATTCCAGATTCAGACCTGCCGCCGCTCCAAAGCAGGCACTGACTCCCGGACAGGACTCATAGGCAATCCCCAGATCATCCAATCGATCCATCTGCTCCCGCACAGCGCCGTAAATGCTGGGTTCTCCGGTGTGCAGACGCACCGTGTTAAGCCCCTCTTTCTCGGCATCCTCGATCACGGCAAGCACTTCCTCTAAAGTCATATAGGCGCTGTTATAGACCTTTGCGTCTTTTCTGGCATAACCTAAAAGTTCCGGGTTTACAAGCGATCCGGCATAAATGATCACATCTGCCTGCTCCAATAGATTTTTTCCGCGCACCGTGATCAGGTCCGGTGCACCGCATCCTGCTCCCACAAAATAAACCATTCTTCTATCCTTTCAGTTCCTGTAAAAGACTCTGTGCTCCGGGACTTTCTGCCAAGAGCCCATAATCTGTCGCATACATCATACATTCGATCTGCATCCCATCACCGGCACGCTTTCTCAAGTAAAATAAGATCCGCTCCATGGCACGCTCCATGGTCGCCTCCAAGATGCCTGCCTCCGACAGGAGTTTGACGCCTTCCTCCGTCGTGACTGCATCCAGAAGATCTTTTGCCGTCTTGGCATGACAGCCCGCATAAATAGCAGCCGCCGCTAAGAGTTCCATACGACAGTCGCCCTCTTTGGAATGGGTATTCATCATGCCGCCGGAAAGTTTAATGAGTTTGCCGATGTGCCCGGTCAAAAGCATTGCCTCAAATCCCATCTGCTTTGCCATATCTATAGTATCTCCGATAAAATTCGAGCACTTGACACTGCGATCCAGATCATAGTCATAGGTCTTTTTCATAAAATCCAAGCCGTAATTTCCCGGCGAGACTGCCACGGCTTTTTGTCCCAAAGCCTTTTTCTGCCGCAGTTCGACCGCAATAGTGTCTTTGAGTGCCTGCGCACTCATAGGCTCTACGACACCGCTGGTTCCTAAGATAGATATACCGCCCAGGATCCCCAGTCTGGGATTAAAGGTGGATTCTGCCAGTTTCTGACCCTCCGGCACGGAGATTTCCACCGCAAGGTCTTTGTGATAATCCAAAACATGACAGACCTCACGCATTTCCCTTTCGATCATCTCTCTTGGCACATGATTGATCGCCGCATTTCCGACCGGCTGATCCAGTCCCGGCTTGGTCACACGACCGACGCCGATCCCGCCATCGATCAGTATCCTGCCCTCTGTGCCTGCCTCTTGCCCCTCCAAAAAAGAAACTTTTGCCACCACATGTGCCCCGGTCGTAATGTCGGGATCATCCCCGCCATCTTTTATGACTGCACACTGCACTGCCCTCTCACCGCGCAAAATATCCACAATACTCGCATGAAAGGTAATGCCCTTTGGCGTAATGATATCGATCTTTTCTTTTTTTCTCCCGGTCAAAAGCATATAGCAGGCCGCCTTCGCCGCGGCTGCCGCGCAGGAGCCTGTTGTAAATCCGTTTCGCAGTTTTTCTTCCAAAGACCTACCCTCTAATCTCTGATATTGTTGCTTGCCAGATAAAGCAAGGCATTGCAGATGGCAGCCGCAATGTTGCTTCCACCCTTGCGCCCCCGGTTAATGATATATGGCACATCGCCGTCAAGGAACAATTCTTTTGCCGCCTCCACATTGACGAAGCCGACCGGAACTCCAATGATAAATGCCGGAACATAGGCTCCCTGCTCAATCATCTCGTGCAGTTCGATCAATGCCGTCGGCGCATTGCCTATAGCAAAAATGACAGGTCCGGGCAGTCTTGCCGCCGTCTCCATGCTGACAACCGCGCGCGTCACGCCGCGTTCCTTTGCCTCTTTTGCCACGGCTTCATCTGCCATAAAGCAGTGTACCTGTCCGCCCAAACGAGCCAGAGTCTTCTTATTGATGCCAGCCTTAGCCATATTGGTATCGGTCACAATATGTGCACCACCTTTGATCAGTTCCAGCGCCTGCTCAATGGCTCCCGGCGAGTAGGTCATGGTCTCGGCATAGGAAAAATCGGCACTGGTATGGATAACACGTTTGGTGATCGGCACTTCTTTTTCCGGCAGAACGATTCCCCGCTCCTTCAATTCTTCCTCAATGATCTCAAAACTCCGCTTCTCGATCTCCTGCGGTTTTACGATTTCTATTTCCATCTGACTTTCTCTCCCTTTTTGACTGCCTGCATGGTCTCCACCAGGACCTGGTTTTCTTCCCGCCTGCGGATCGCTATGCGATAAAATCCCTTGGAGAGCCCGGCATAATCACTGCAATCCCGGATCAGTATCTTTTGTTTTAATAAGGCGGCATACCAGTCTATGCTGTCTTCATAAAACAAAAGGAAATTGGCTGTCCCCGGATAGACTTTTGCGCCGAGTTCCTGCAAACTCTGTGTAAGATACGCTCTTTCCCTTTCCAGAAGCTGCCTTGCCTGCGACAGATAAGTTCCATCTGCCAAGACCTGCATGCCCGCAATGCCCGCCCTCTGCGCAATAACAGAAACATTCCATTCACTCACCTGTTCCTGCACCTTTTTTGCATCCTGCTCCTTAGGACAGAACAGATAGCCCAAACGGATACCCGGGATCGCCATGCTCTTTGTCAGTGCCTGTAAAATAAAGATATTCTTTGT
Organism: Roseburia sp. AM16-25; assembly: GCF_003473825.1. Taxonomy (NCBI): domain Bacteria; kingdom Bacillati; phylum Bacillota; class Clostridia; order Lachnospirales; family Lachnospiraceae; genus Roseburia; species Roseburia sp. AM16-25. Next base: position 347,872 of record NZ_QUCW01000002.1, on the reverse strand, counting down.
CCCGGAAGATGCCTTTAAGAAAGAATTGTCTTTACCTTCTCCGGTCAGTTCGATAAAGCACTCATCGATCAAAAGTCGAATATTCATGTGCCGGCAGAGCCATGCCACTTTTGTTAAAAATTCTTGTGACAGCAGATGTCCACTGGGATTGCCGGGATTGGTCAGGATCACCAGATCCGGTGCTTCCGATCTAATGCGATCCAAAAAGGCCTCGGACAGGGCAAAATCCTCGTCCTCTTTGGTATCAAATAATGCAACATGACATCCAATACTTTTTAGGGCATAGGCATAGCCCGAAAATCCCGGTACCGGCAGGAGTGCCTTCTTTGGCATAAAAGCACGGGCAAAAGCAAGCAGCAGGTCAGATGCCCCATTGCCACAGACAATACATGCTGCGTCCTTTTGATAGACTCCGCCGATTGCCTGACGCAGTGCCTGACACTGAGGATCCGGATAGACCATGGCTTGCGTCAGCGACTGCTGCATGGCATCTGCTATCTCCTCCGGTATGCCAAGCGGATTGACATTGATTGAAAAATCCATATTCACTTCATTGCGATAACAATCTCCTCCGTGCATGCCGTTCCTTCCTATCATCTGCTATGTTCTTAAAATGCCAGGATCAGTCCCATGATCCCAAGGCACAGGAGCAGGCAAAAAACAGCCGCCCCATATGCCAGCCGGTTCATGCGCAGAATATCCTCATAGACGATCGCGCGTGTCGCATCCCCAAGTGTTGGCTTATTTACGATTTTTCCAAAATAAGAAGCGTCTCCCGCAAGCCGGATACCAAGGGATCCCGCTGCCATGGCTTCTGTCTGTGCCGAATTGGGACTGGCGTGCTGGTAACGGTCTCGTCGATAGATCCGCCATGCCCTTTTTGCATCATAGTCCTTGCCTAAGAAAACCGATGCCACCCAGAGGCATAAAGCACTGATCCTTGCCGGCAGAAAATTGACCAGATCGTCCAGTTTTGCTGCGCATCTGCCAAAATCTGAATAGCGGTCATTCTTATAACCCACCATGGAATCCATAGTATTGATTGCCTTGTAGGTAAGTCCCAGAATAGGACCGCCCAATGCCAGATATAGCATCGGTGCGATCTCTCCATCCGAAGTATTCTCCGCAACCGTCTCAATGGCAGCCTTGGCAACCCCGGTCGGGCTTAAATTCTGGGTATCCCTGCCAACGATCATAGATACCGCATATCTGGCATCTTCTAAGGTTTTATCCCGCAGGCATATATATACTTTTTTGCTCTCCTTGCAAAGACAGCGGAGTGCCAATGTCTGATAGGTCAAAAACATTTCCACCAGACATCCTGCCATAGGATGGATCCCATATGCCAAAAGCAGAACAAACGCCGTCACCAGAATAGTTGTCCCACAGACTAGTAGGACCAGTCTGCGCCCACATCTTCTTTTTTGCTCTCCCGATAAAGCCTTGGTATCTTCCTCGCCCAGATCATGCTTTTCGATGGCAGAGATCAGGCGGCCGATCCAGCGGACCGGATGGGGAAAATTGTAGGGATCTCCCATGATCAGGTCGAGGAAAAAGCCACCCACAAAGGCAATCATATGATAGATCAATCTTCCAACTCCTCTAAGGCATCCTGCATGCAGTTATCTTCTTTTAAGAGCGGCTTGAGATCCAGCAGTTTGCCGTCGTCATCCAGCGTCAGACGAAATCCTGCGCCATTGTTTACCATATATTTATAGTAGTCGTCATCAGCCAGTTGGGAAACGATGGACATGATCGTACCGCCATGAGCCACGACTGCCGATCTTTTGATCCCCTCTGCCTGCATATCGCCAAGTACCTGTGTGAAAGCATCCATGGTACGTTTTCCAAAATCCTTCATGGACTCGCCCCCCGGTATGCTGATCTTTCCGCGGGTCGCCACCCATAAAATATAAGATGGTCTGTTCTTTAATTCGGCATGGTTCTTTCCCTCAAAGACACCCATATCCATCTCGCGCAGACCGTCAACGAGTTCCGATGCCTGTCCCGGATAGATCAGTTCTGCGGTCTGTCTGGTGCGCTTCATTGGGCTGGCATAGACCTTTTCCACGGATGGATACCGCCCCAGGTTCTCTTTGATACCGGCGATCCCCTCCTCGGAAAGTGGCTGGTCTGTCCTGCCGATATAGCGCTTCTCCTTATTTCCTTCTGTTTTTCCATGACGGATCAATACGATCTCTACTTGATTTGTTGTGGTATCTGACATATGATTCTATCCACCCTTTCTGCTTTACTTGCAATCCCGATCAAAAGATTTCCGACCAGATCCCGATAGACGCGGTCTCCTTTTTGCAATGGCACGATGCCATTTCCCACCTCATCGCTGATGATGACAAGATGCCTGCATGCCCTGCAGATCGCCTCTATCCTATCCTGCATCTCATCCATCGTCATGCCCGCCTGCTGCCAGTTCCTGACACACAGATGAAAATGATCCCATAGGATGATATCCTGCGTCTGATCCCCGACCGGCAGTCTGCCATCCTCTGTAAGATCCTTTTCATCCAGACAGACGGCGTTCGGGTACTTTTTTTTGACATATGCACTTTTTCCCTGCGCCCTGCCACCAATGACAAGTTCCAGCCTTCCTTCCATTGCATTCTCCTTTTACTTTAACACAAGATAGATGCCGACCACAATCACGGACCACAATTCTGCCATACAGACAAAATAGCCCGCCAGATCTCCCGTGATTCCGCCAAACTGGCGACGGCTCATAAGATAATAATATAAAAACATCAATAGACAGGCTGCCGTGACCAAAATGCCATTCATACCGCTATAGATAAAAAGTGCGGTCACGACAAGAAGCATCTGTATCACCAGTCCGATGGATACGACCTTTGCACCGGAGGTATCTGCCTCGGTATAAAGGCTGCCCTCCTTTTTTGCTCCCGGAAAATGGATAACGGAAAGCCCACTGAGACAACGGCTGAGAAAAAAGGCAGCACTGACTGCGACCACAGCCTTTGTCCCCTCAATGACAGAAGCAAATCCAAGGGCAAGCAAGAGATATGATAGCAAGTGGATAACGGCAAAGGCACCGATATGAGGATCTTTTAAAATCTCCAGTTTTTTCTCTTTGCCCTGATAGGAACTTAGAGCATCCTTGGTATCCATAAAGCCATCCATATGAAATCCCCCGGTCACAAAGAGCGGCAAAAAAACAGCCAGCGCCACAGAAAGGATCTTTCCCACTCCCAGATAGCCTACCAGATGATACCAGGCGATCTCCAGTCCCCCGATCACAGCACCGATCCAAGGAAAAAAGAGCAGATGGTAGCGCATATCTTCCGATGCCCATACGAAATGCGGCATGGGTATCTTGGAATACATGGAAAAGGCTACGCCTATGGCTTTTGCTATTTTTCGCATATCTGTCCGCCCTCACTTTCCTCCTGCTGGCTCTTTAATGTGACCGGAATACCGACCACCACTTCTATGACTTCATCTGCCATGGCTGCCAATGCCTGATTGATACCCCCCAGTGCCTTGATATAAGATGCCATGGCATCATCATAGTTTTCTCCATCTTCAAAGATATTATTGCTGACGATCACGCCATCTGCAGTCTGCTCTATCAGACTGCCTATATCCTTTAAAATCTTGTCTACCGTTTCTTTTTCATCCCTTATGCCATCTTCCGTAAACATTTCATTTGCCAGAAGATTGGAGACACATTCCAGCATCCAGGCATCCCCCGCATCCAGAGCAATCTCCCCTAAGTCTATCGGCATTTCTATGGTAAGAAAGCCCTTTTCCCTGCGCATGGTCCGATGCTTTTCTACACGCTTTTTCCCTTCTTCGTCAAAGACGCGCATCGTCGCAATATAATGTTTCTTTTCTGCCTCCATTGCAAGCAGACGCTTTTCGGCATATGCCGACTTACCGCTTCCGCTTCCACCAATGACGAATACGATCATATCTTATCTCCGTATCTATGATAAGTCTCTACCCCTGCATCCGAAAAAGAATTAGTCTCATCATAGACCGCCTTTGCCATGGCAAGCATAGGTAACAGCATCATGGCTCCGGTGCCCTCTCCCAGTGCCATATCCGCATAAATGACCGGTGCCAGGGCAAGTTCTTTTATAAGCGCTATCGTTGCCGGCTCCCGGCTGGCATGGGACGCGATCAAAAAGTCTTTACTTCCGGGCAATAACCTTTCTGCTGCCAGGGCGGCTACCATGCTGATCAAACCATCTAAGATCAGCGGGATCTCATAGATGGCTGCTCCCATACAGGCTCCTGCCATGGCTGCAATGTCAAATCCGCCCACTTTGGCTAAGACTTCTGTAGCAGACGCCTGATAAAGATCACATCTTTCGATGGTCTTCTGAATGACCCGGATCTTTTTTTGTAACTTTACATCATCCAGCCCTGCCCCGCGACCTGTCACCTCCTCTGCCTTTTTCTGTAAAAGGGCGGCTGCGACCGCACTGGAAGTCGTCGTATTGCCGATGCCCATTTCCCCGATACAGACATAGTCAAGATTATCGCACTTGCAGGCATAGACCGCATCCAATCCGCATTGCAGAGCCTGCCGCATCTGCGTCTCATCCATCGCCGGCTCTTTGTAAAAGTCTCTTGTGCCGTGGGCTACTTTTTCATCAATGACATTGCAAAGCGTCTCCCTTGTATTGATCCCAACATCATAGACCCGGATCTGACAACCCGCAAGGCTTGCCATACGACCGACCGCCGTCTGCCCTGCGGCAATATTTTTAGCGCAGGTCGCCGTCACTTCCTGTGGGGACTGGCTGATCCCCTCCGCAACAACGCCGTTATCCGCGCAAAAGACAAGTAAGCGTCCCATGTCAAACCTTGGCTCAAGCGTCTTTTGTATAGCGCCTATCTTTGCAAGCATGGGTTCAAACTGTCCCATGCCATCCAAAGGCTTTGCAATGCCATCCCAATGCTCCATGACCTTATGAAAGATGTCATGATCCCAAGACGTCAATTTATACTCTTTTTCTAAGACCTCATCGATCCTTACCTTTTCTGTCTGCATCTTTTCTTTCTCTCTAAATAGCGGCATCCTGTAACATGGCATAGACGGCATCCATATCCATGCTCTTTCTTATGCCCTCTGCCAGCAGATCATACTGACTCTCCTTAAATGACTGATAATCCGTGTCAGCCTCTGCCTGAAGGGTCAATCCCTTTTTCTCTGCCAAAAGCCTGCACAAATCATATGCCACATCCTTATCATCAAAAATACCATGCACATATGTGCCGTAGACATTGTCTCTCTGCCCGCCGTCTCTTTCCTGGCAGACCACATCATTCTTCTGATCCAGATGGCATAAAGGCTTGATGGCATCGACTGCCATGGTCTCTCCCATATGGATCTCATAGCCATGGATCCGGTGAGAAGAAAATCCCGCCAGCGCGCCTTCCGTGATCTCCATACTGCCGCTGGTCTGTGTGCGGACTTTTTCCGGCTTTAAGACTGTCTCCATCGGAAGCAGTTCCAAGCCCCGCAGTCCTTCTGATCCGTCTGCTTTGATGACATTCTCAATCCCCTCCGGATCAGCGATCCTTTGTCCCAGCATCTGATAACCGCCGCAGATGCCAAAGACCGGTCCGTACTGGGCAAATTTCTTGACCGCACTTTCCATGCCGCTTTCCCGCATCCATGCCAGATCTCCCATGGTATTCTTGGTTCCTGGCAAAATGACCATATCCATCTTCTCAATCTCATACGGATCTCGCACATAATGAACGCTGACGCTTGCGATCTGGTCTAAGGCTGAAAAATCTGTGAAATTGGACAGGCGTGGCAGGCGTACAACCCCGATATTGATCAGATCCATGTCCTTTGGTAAAAGGCTCTCTGCTAGGCTGTCCTCGTCATCCAAGGTCACTGACATATAAGGAACGACACCGACCACCGGCACTTCTGCTTTTTCTTCCAGCATAGTAATGCCCGGCTCCAGAATCGTGACATCCCCGCGAAATTTATTGATGACCAGTCCCTTGACCCGCTTCTTTTCTTTCTCAGTCAAAAGCATCATCGTGCCAAGCAACTGGGCAAAGACACCACCCCGGTCGATATCTCCCACCAAAAGTACCGGAGCATCCACCAGATGTGCCAGTCCCATATTGACGATATCGTTTTCTTTCAAATTGATCTCCGCCGGACTTCCGGCACCCTCGATCACGATAATATCCGCCTTTTCTTCCAAACGTCCAAAGGCTGCCACGATATCCGGCACCAGATTTTTTTTGTAAGAAAAATAGTCTCTCGCTTCCATATTGCCAAGGACTTTTCCCGCCACGATGACTTGTGAGCCATGGTCGTTGGTCGGCTTTAGGAGGATAGGATTCATGTCTACGCTCGGCTCTATGCCTGCTGCCTCCGCCTGCATGACCTGGGCGCGCCCCATCTCCAGTCCCTCCTTGGTAATAAAGGAATTGAGTGCCATATTCTGTGACTTAAAGGGAGCTACCCGGTAGCCATCCTGGGCAAAGACACGACAAAGCCCTGCGACCAGTAAACTTTTTCCCGCATTTGACATGGTTCCCTGCACCATAATTACTTTTGCCATGGTTTTTCTCCCTCTCTGATCCATTTGCCCTGCTCTTTTGCATAGGAAAGCAGCTCCTTATTTGCCTGATTGAGTGGTCCAAAAGCATCCAGCGTACAGATGCAATAGTCGCAGTCATCGATCCATTTGCGCGCCTGCGCCATCTGCCGGATCTCGATCGGATAAAAGGCAGGCGTTGTCACAAGCGCACTTGCCAGTGCCTTTGCCGCCTTATACTCGACATCCCCCTCGGATAAGATGCCTGCCGCAAAGGGGATCTGGTCTCGCTGTAAGGTATAGTAGGCTGCAATCCCACTGCCGCCGCCCCCGATCACAAAGACCTTTGGCTCTCCTTTTGCCTTCTGCAAAAACATACTGCCGGATACGACATCATAAGCCTGAGCGCTGACCCCATATAGGCATGCAATGGTATCTCCGCAAAAGATCTCCTCCGGTCTGCCGATCTTTGCTATTGTCTCTCCATCCACACAGGCAACCAGATCTGAAACTTTTTGTGCCAGATCCAGTTCATGCAAAGACATAACGACCGCCAGGTTTTCTTCTTTTACCATATTTCGTATGGACTGCAGGATCTCTAATTTATAATGCATATCCAGATAAGACGTAGGCTCGTCCAAAATCAATATCTTTGGTTCCTGACAGATCGCCCTGGCAAGCATGACGCGCTGTCTTTGTCCGTCGCTGACCTTGGCAAAAAGCCGGTCTGCCACCTCAAGTGCATGCAGACTTTCCAAAGCTTTCTGGACTTTTTCCTCGTCTTCCTTTCCCAATACCCCAAATCTGCCGGTATAGGGATAGCGTCCGGTTGCGACCACATCACGACAGGTCATCAGTTCCGGCGAGATCCGCTCTGTGGTCACCATGGCCATCTGTTTTGCCAGCGCGGCATCTGTATAGGCATCCATCGTCCCCTCGGCCAGATAGACCTGACCTGCGATCGTCTTTAATTGTCTCGTGATACTTTTTAAAAGGGTCGATTTGCCGGATCCATTGGGTCCGATCAAAGTCAGGATCTGTCCCGGGCGCACCCAAAAGTTTACATCTTTTAAGACACTCTTTCCCTCATAACCGACAACCAGATCACTGGCCCGGATGCCTTGCATTTTTTCTTCCATATATACCTCGTTTCTATGCCCGCGCATCCTCTCTTTTGACCATCATGACGATGACGACCGGCACCAAAAGCACAGCCGTCACCGAACTGATACTGATCTCTGTCGGGGCGAACAGGCTTCTGGCAATGCCATCACAAAAAAGGGTCACGGCCGCTCCTCCCAAAAAACAACCCGGGATCAGATAAAGCGGTCTTGCCGTTTTCATCGCCTGCTTGACCAGATGCGGAACGGCAATCCCCACAAAGGAGATAGGTCCCGCAAAGGCTGTCACACAGCCGGACAAAAGGCTGGATAAAAGAATCAAAAGGATGCGGAGCAGACGAATGTTGACGCCCATGTTTCTGGCGTATGCTTCTCCCATCTGATATGCTCCGATCGGTTTTGCCATAAAAAAGGTGGCTAAGACCGTAAGTGTGACTAAGACGACGATCATGCCTACATCCTTCCAGTCCGTACCGGAAAAACTGCCCATAGACCAGTTATGGAGGTTGACGATATTGGAATCTGACGCGAAAGTCACCATAAAGTCTGTGATAGCGGAACAGATATAGCCGATCATAATACCACACACGACCAAAAGCGACATCTTCTGTACGCGCATGGATAAGAGCAGGACAAAGCCCATGGCAAGCAAGGAGCCGATAAAGGCTGCCGCCACCATGCCAAGGGAGGATATCTGCATGCCTCTTTCCAAACACAGGATCATTGCCACGGCAACCAACATTTTCGCTCCGGAAGAAATACCAAGCACATAAGGACCTGCAATAGGATTTTGGAAAAAGGTCTGGAGCAGGAAGCCGGATACCGCCAAGGCTCCTCCCAAAAAGAGAGCCGCCAGAAGGCGGGGCATGCGAATATCCCACACAATATGATAAAAGGTGCCTTCTCTTGTCTGGCGGAGCAATACCTGCCACATCTGCATGCCATCCACCGACACACTGCCGGAAGTGGCATTCCAGATCACCAGCAAAAACAAGGCTATGATAAGACCTGTCATTGTCACGATAAATCGTTTCATCTGTCTTTTCCTCAGTTCAATTTCTTTAAATAGGTCAGGTCTGCATCCGCATCCCCAAGGACATTATGCATGTCCTCCACAAACTCTGCCATACCGGTCGACTCTTGGAAAAAGTTCTTGCCGGTGCAATAGACATTGCCTTTTTTTACGGCGTCAAACTGCGCAAACAGGCTGTTTTTTGCCAAAAGTTCGTCTATGCTTGTGATCTCTCCTTCGATCGCACTGTTGTAGATCAGAATATCTGCACTCTGTGCGGCATTATAAAAATCTTCCATCTGCATATTCATGGTCGAAAGTGCATTTTCTTCCTCGGGAACCACATCTGCCAAAGCATAATTGCCGCCCGCCATGGTGATCATCTGGGTAATGTAATCTCCGGGCTTTCTGACATTGATGGCTCCACTGGAATTGACCGAGAAAAAGGCGACTGTCTTACCGGTATTTGCCTGATCAAGCAGTGGCGTGATCTGTTCCACCTGGCTGTCAAAATAAGCGTTTGCCTCATCCAGAGCATCAAACAAAAGACCATAGAGTTTGATCCACTCCAACCTTCCCAAAGGATGCGTTTCATAGGACGACCGCTCGACCAGCACCGGAATGCCCAGTTCTTCCAGTTTTTCTTTTACTTCCGGTGTGTGATAGATCATGGTATTTTCGATGGCAAGATTGCAGCCTTCATTTAAGATGCACTCATAATCCGGGGCACTGTACTTGCCGGCATAGATCATATTGCCTGCCTCGATCGCCTCTTTTGCCTCTGTGATATACCAGTCCTTTGCCTTGGAGCCGGACAAGCGGATATAAGATATGCAGTCTAACTGACGGATCAGGTCCATGACCGAGGTCGACACCAGATAGGTCTTATCCAGTGGCTGCTGCAAAGCCACGACATCTTCCGGCAGATTCTTTGGTAGGTCTTTGCCCTCCGGCACCAACAGAAAGCGCTGGTCCTCTCCTATGGTGATCAGGGAATAATCTCCATAATATTCCACCTGATACTGGGTCGCATACGCCAGCGTCATCTGACCTGTTTTCTCTAAACTATCAAAGGCTATCTTGTCCGTAGTATCAGACTGACTCTGCACGCCACATGCGCCCAGAGTCAGCATCATAACCACAGCAAGCAGCAAACTGATCCATCTTTTATATCTCAATCTCATCTTGCAACGGTTCCTATTCTTCAATGTCTATTAACGAAAAATTCAAGGTATATTCAATCTCGTGTGGCTGGCTCATAGCCGTCGTATCACCCACAACAGATAATGGCTGATCCAGATCGTCTACCGGTATCGTAAAGGTCGAACCCTCTCCGTCTGCCGCCTCGTTTAAATACTTTTCTCCACCGACCAGCATATAGTCATAATGACTGCTGCTCCAGATGATCGTTGCGGTGATCTTACCGTTCTTGACCGTGATCTGTGTCGGGGAAACGACCGTTGCCCGTCCAGTGCCGCCTTCTAATGTCACTTCCACATTGTAAGTGCCATCCGCCAGGCTATCGTCTTTTTTTGTGCCACATCCCCATAAGGAAAGCAGTAAAAAGACAGATAAGAGAGAGACTGCCAGTCCTTGTTTTATATGTCCTTGTTTTCTCTGTACTTCCATGATGTCTTACTTCCTTATATCAAGTAATGTCTACTGTGGACTTGCAACGCTGACTTTGTGATCGTACCAGGTACCCTTGGTTCCAAGAAGTGCCAGATCAAATTCCTTGTCCAGATATGGTACCGGAACATCAAATCCATTAACTTCTTCGGTAGATCCGTCGCTATAAGTAACGGTATCACTTGTTGGCTGCAATACGTTCTTGCTGTCTTTTTCGGCATCCGCTGCAAGTCCTTCATAAAGGTTTACAATTTTCTTTGAGGTAAGAGAAATATGAATGGTCATCTTACCGTCTTTTACAGTCAACTCGCCCAGATCATTGTTTGCCTCATTGACATGAAACATACTGCTGTCTGTTGTAAACTTTGCCTGATAAGTACCATCTGCAAGTTTTGTTGTACCTTCTGCGTTTGCTGCAAGGTCTACAATAAGGCCAGTAGATGCAATAGCATCCTTTGTATGGTGTACATAAAGCTTTTGAATTGCTTCGATTTCGCCAAGTCCTGAAATCTGACATTCTACAGAATCAAACGCCTTAGAAGCCTCAAACTGGCTCTTCCAAGAATCATCATCATCCCCTGCCATATCGTTATTTGCATGATCTCCGGCTACCACCATCAGTGGGCGAAGGATAACTTTCTTGTAACCTGCTTCCTTTACAGCCTCGATCACGCTTTCACAAGCGGTCTCTTCCGGCTCGCCCTCTACGGTTCCGATAAATACATTATCATAACCAAGGTCTGCCATCTGAGAAGCCATCTGGGAATAAGAGATCTTTGCTGTATGAGAAGTACCATGTCCCATAAATACAAATGCAACGCCGTCTTCCTTTGCAGCCTCTAAAGAATCATACTCAGCCGTCTTTACAGCCTCTGCTGTGATTGCTTCTGCAACTGCCTTCTTGTCAGCATTGACAGTTGCTGTATCCTCTCCAACCTCACCAAGAAGTGGCTCTGCAACCGTTACGGAATCAAACTTATCCTTGTATTCATTTACTGCTTCTACTAACTCATCATACTCTGCACCATGCATAAGGTGTGTCGGCTGAACAACTAAGTTCTTAACGCCATTGTCTACAGCACGCTCTAATGCCTGATCCATATTGTCGATCTTTTCGCCATCTCTTGCCTGCACATGGTTGATGATGATCTGTGCTGTAAAGGCACGTCTTACTGACCAGCCCGGATTTGCCTCTGCGATCGCCTTTTCTACACCACCGATGTCTGCGACACGGCTATCGTTAAAGGATGTACCAAAACTTACAACGAGGATTTCATTCGCGCCGATGTCATCCTGGTTCAAAGGATCATCCTTAGATGCATCCCCGGTATCTCTTCCAAAATAATCCGGATCTGCATTCTCACCACTGACAAGTTCTTTCTGTGCATCTGTCAAAGCATCCCATGCCTTCTTGGCAGCCTCGCACTGCTCGTCTGTCTTGTCTGTTCTCTCCTGCACATAAATGGCATCGATCAGATCTGCAACCTTATCTGCTGCTTCCTGATCGCTTGTGGTATTGTCTGTCTTTGCGGTATCTTTGTTACCACAGCCAGTCATCATACCAAAGGCCAGCATACATACCATCACGAGTGATACTACTTTTTTCTTCATTGTCTTCCTCCTAATTTTTATCGCTTTTCCATAGGTAGGACGCAGGGCATACAGATCTGAAAAAGCGACACTAAAAGAAAAACTCTGTCCTATTAATAATTAAGAACAGAGTAATCATCAAATATTATGTAAACAAATAAATCCGCACACAAAAAGATATGCAACTTGCTTGCGTTACATAAAACAGTACGACCAATTACTCGTGATCCGGAATGACTCCTGTACCAAACAACTGGCAGGTTTCCTGGCTGAAAGATCATCACACGGCTTTTACCTTCCCAATGCAAGGCATCAGTGGCATAAAACAAAAGCCGCACTCCCTAATCACAGTGACGAGATCGTACAGGAATCACACCTGTTTCCCTTTTAACCCTTTCTCAAGCATAAAGATCCTTGGAAGGGCACCAATTATTTCTCTATGAAATTCGATTTATTCTATCACATTCTACCCTGTATTTCAATCCCAAAGTCGCGATCCGTCTCCGTCGCCTGCCCCATAGCCGGTAAAGTCGATCAGACCATCAGAGATCTTCTTGAGGCTGTCCGGTGCCTGATACTCGCTGTCTTCGTAAAGTTCCTGATGCAGTAGCACGACATTGGACTCTAAACTGCAAGGAACAACTGCATCCCCTATGCTGTCGCCAAAGCGGTCTGTAGTCTTGGAAAATGGGAATCCCTTGGTCTCGCCCAGATCGTAATCCATCATATTCTTAGCAAGATAAAGGAGTTGATCCATGTCTATGCTGGTATCGACATCCGGGAAGACACCCGTGATCAAAGATGCCAGTTGTGTCGGACTGGCGCTCTTTGCCTTGGCAATGATCTGGGTCAAAACAGTACGCTGCCGCTCCGTCCGCCTAAAGTCATCGCCTGCGGTAGAACGGATCCTGCAATATGCTGTCGCCTGCACACCATCTAAATGCTGGCTTCCGGCAGAGACCGGATTGGCGTCCTTTCCCACGATGGCTCCGACTTCTCCGATATAGCCACCGTTCATGGCTTCCGCTTCTGCATCGGTCAGTTCGATATCAATGCCATCCACCGCATCGACCGCGGCTACCAGCGCCATAAAATCGACTGCTACATAATCCGTGATGTTCAGATCCAGATTGCGGTTTAACATGGCAAGAGCACTGTCAATGCCGCCATGATTGAAAGCATAATTACATTTGCGGAAGGTCTCCTCGCCATCAACATCCATCAAGGTATCGCGATATACTGAGACCAGTTCCACCTGCTTGGTATAATTATTGATGTTGCAAAGCATGATCGTATCGCTGTTGCCGCTGTCAAAATTGCCGTTGGAACGGTTGTCCACGCCGAAAAAGGCAATGGTCGTATAGCCGTCTAACATGGCATCCGTTTTTTCATCCTTTCCGCTGTTGCCAAGAAAGAGATAGGCGATCAAAAGAGTGATCGCTGCTAAGAGGGCGATCACAATGATCGCGATCCGCTTTTTGTAGGACATTTTCTTCTTTTTCTTTTTGTTTTTTCTCTCTTCCATCCAAACCTCCCGTATCCTGCAATTTTTTCTATAGTTTATCACATCTACTATGGAAAAAAAATGAAAAAGTGTATAAAATATAAGCGTTACATATAGAAAAGGAGTTCTTGATTTACCATGAAATACAAAATACAAAGCCTTATCATGATCACCCTGAGTACCTTTATCATGGCGGTCGGCGTTTACTTTTTTAAATTCCCGGACAATTTCTGTTTTGGCGGTATCACAGGTTTTGCTACCGTGGTCGCCAAAGTCACGCCCATCAGCGCATCCAATTTTACCTTTATCGCCAATACCATCCTGTTAGTCATCGGCTTTATCTTTTTGGGAAAATCCTTTGCCCTAAAGACGACCTATGCCAGTATGCTCTTATCCGTCTTATTGGTCTTTTTTGAAAAATGGATGCCTCTGACAAAGCCCTTATCCAATGAGCCTATGCTGGATCTGATCTTTGCCATTGCCCTTCCCGCCATCGCATCTGCCCTTCTCTTTAATATCGGCGCTTCCAGCGGTGGAACGGATGTGATCGCCATGCTTTTGAAAAAGTATACCAATATGAAAGACATCGGTATCGCCCTTTTTGCCACAGACCTCATCATGATCCTGGTTGCCTGCTTTGTCTTTGATCTAAAGACCGCCCTTTACTCTTTTGTCGGTCTTGCCGTCAAGTCCTTCATGATCGATGACATCATCACCACGATCAACCTGCGCAAATCCATTACCATCGTCTGTGATGACAAGGAGCCGATCTGTAGTTTCATCACCGCTAAACTCAACCGCAGTGCCACCATCACAGAAGGCGTCGGTGCTTATACCAATGGAAAAAAATATATCATCTTTACTTCCCTCTCCCGCACCCAGGCTGTGGAACTGCGAAATTTCATCCACGATCAGGATCTGCAGGCATTTATGTCTGTTTCCAGCACCAGTGAAGTATTTGGAAAGGGTTTCCATTCTCTTTAAGCATCTGCACGTAAAAATGGATTGTTTTTTACGTGCATTTTTCTTGATTTTGTGAGGGATTATTGTATAATATGATGAGGGTACTTTGAAATGTCTATTTTTTAACAAAGTACATCTACTATTTTCAAATCATACAGAAAAGAGGTTAAAAGAAATGGCAGAAATCAATTTAAGCAAGTATGGTATTTCCGGAACCACAGAAATCGTTCACAACCCTTCTTATGAAGAATTATTCAAAGAAGAGACCAAGCCGGAATTGGAAGGTTACGAAAAGGGTCAGGTCAGCGAACTTGGCGCTGTAAACGTAATGACAGGTGTTTACACCGGACGTTCTCCTAAAGACAAATATATCGTTGTTGATGAGAACTCTAAGGACACTGTATGGTGGACAAGCGATGAGTACAAGAACGACAACCATCCAATGGATGAAAAGACATGGGAAGCTGTTAAAGATATCGCTAAGAAGGAACTTTGCAACAAGAGATTATTTGTTGTAGATGCATTCTGCGGTGCCAACAAGGACACCCGTATGGCTATCCGTTTCATCGTTGAGGTTGCTTGGCAGGCTCACTTTGTTACAAATATGTTCATCAAGCCAACCGCTGAAGAATTAGAAAACTTCGAGCCTGATTTCGTTGTTTACAACGCTTCTAAGGCTAAGGTTACAAACTACGAAGAATTAGGACTCAACTCTGAGACATGTGTAGCCTTCAACATCACAAGCCGTGAGCAGGTTATCATCAACACATGGTACGGCGGAGAAATGAAGAAGGGTATGTTCTCTATGATGAACTACTATCTTCCACTTAAGGGCATGGCTTCTATGCATTGCTCAGCAAACACCGACTTAAATGGTGAAAACACTGCTATCTTCTTCGGTCTTTCCGGAACAGGTAAGACAACACTTTCTACCGATCCTAAGCGTCTTTTGATCGGTGATGATGAGCACGGTTGGGATGACAACGGTGTATTCAACTTTGAAGGCGGATGCTATGCAAAAGTTATCAACCTCGACAAGGAATCTGAGCCGGACATCTACAATGCGATCAAGCGTAACGCTCTTCTTGAGAACGTAACACTGGATGCGGATGGAAAGATCGATTTCGCAGACAAGAGCGTTACAGAGAACACTCGTGTTTCTTATCCGATCAACCACATTGAGAACATTGTACGTCCTATCTCTTCTGCTCCTGCAGCAAAGAATGTTATCTTCCTGTCAGCAGATGCATTTGGCGTACTTCCTCCAGTATCTATCCTGACTCCGGAGCAGACACAGTACTACTTCTTATCAGGATTTACTGCAAAACTTGCCGGTACAGAGCGTGGTATCACAGAGCCTACTCCTACATTCTCAGCTTGCTTCGGACAGGCTTTCTTGGAGTTACACCCAACCAAGTATGCAGAAGAACTTGTTAAGAAGATGGAAAAGAGCGGCGCTAAGGCTTATCTTGTAAATACAGGATGGAACGGCACAGGCAAGAGAATCTCTATCAAGGATACTCGTGGTATCATCGATGCTATCTTAAACGGTGACATCAAGGATGCTCCTACAAAGACAATTCCTTACTTCAACTTTGAAGTACCTACAGAACTTCCGGGTGTTGATCCAGCGATCTTAGATCCTAGAGACACATACGCTGATGCTTCTGAATGGGAAGAAAAGGCAAAAGACCTTGCTACAAGATTTAACAAGAACTTTGCTAAATACGAAGGTAACGATGCTGGTAAGGCACTTGTTTCTGCAGGTCCTCAGTTATAATTTCTTTAACCGATCAAATACAGCAAAAAGGATGTAAGCGAAATGCTTACATCCTTTTTTATATGAGGGACGTTCCTTTTGCCATAAGGAGTGTCCCCACTGTGAAATTTATTCGTATCTGAGTGCATCGATCGGCGACATGTTTGCTGCCCTCTTTGCCGGATAATAGCCAAAGACTACACCGATCAGCATAGAGAATACAACCGATATGATAATGGCTGTGATCGATGGACTGACCGTCACATGCAGCATGCTGCCCAATTCCTGCTCGTAAGAAGATACCAGCATACCTGCCACCTGCGACAAAAGAAATCCGTTTAAAATACCGATCACGATACCAATGACACCGCCCATAAGGCAGATCACGACCGCTTCCGTCATAAACTGTCTGCGGATGCTCTTATTCTTGGCGCCCAGCGCCTTTCGGATACCGATCTCTCTGGTTCTTTCCACCACGCTGACCAGCATGATATTCATAACACCGACACCGCCAACGATAAGGGATATGGCAGCGATAACAGAAATGGCGATCGTCAGTACATTTAAGACCTGATCGATCTGTCCCAGTTCCGATGCCATGTCGTAGCATTGCAGTTCAAAGGTACCATTGGCGCTGAAATACTTCTGGTCGAAATAAGTTGCGATATCCTGTGACAAGGCTGTTGCATCTACACCATCTTTTGCCATGATATTAAAAGATTGCAGATCATTCTCCATACCATTCGCCTGATTTGTCTGGGCTGCATAGGTATAAGGGACTAAAATAGGCGTGACCGTATCCTTTTCCGGTGTCTTGGTATCGATTCCACTGCCCTGCTTTCTGGCATCATAATGATAAACGCCAACAACGTAGAACTTCTGTACCGTACCATCCTCATCGGACTGCACCAAGATCTGTCTGCCGATGGGATTCTGTCCGCCCCAGGCATACTTGACATAGAGATCTGATACAAGAGCAGTTGCTTTTGCCTGTTTATTATCCGCGTCACTGATATCACGTCCGGCAATCAAAGTCAACTTGGAGGATGAAAGATAGCCCGGTGTCACTCCGTTGACGGATACTTTCGCACTGCTCTTATCCCCTGTACTGCTGGCAGCAGAAATCAGCATTTCCTCCACAACCACAGCCTCTACCCTATCAGCAAAGTCCGTCTGAAACTCTGACAATCTTTCATATGTCAACTGCTCATCTTTCGTCATTTCCGGATATTGCCAGGCTTCCCACTCTGCATCCGTTTCAAATTCCGGCGTGATCGCACTGACATATGCATAGATCAGATTCGTACCACCAAGTTCGCGCATCGTTGACGCAATCGTTTTTTGCAAAGAGTTTCCGATCGTTGTAATCGTAATCACGGCACTGATGCCAATAATGATACCCAGCATAGTCAAAAAGGAACGCAGTTTGTTGGATTTCAAACTTTCAAAGGAAAGACGTATACTTTCTGTTATATTCATTCCATCTCACCTCCCAGTTCCTTATCTGCGATAATGCGGCCATCTGAAATCGTAATCATCCGCTCTGTTTCATGTGCCAGTTCCTGACTGTGGGTGATGAGCACGATCGTCTTATCCTGTTCCTCATGCAGACGATGGAAAATATCCATGACCAGATGTCCGGTCTTGGAATCCAGCGCTCCCGTCGGTTCATCTGCTAAAAGTATATGGGGATCATTTGCCATAGCACGTGCGATTGCCACACGCTGGTTCTGTCCACCGGACAATTCATTGGGTTTGTGATCCGCTCTTTCTTCCATACCAACCAGTGCCAAAAGTTCCATCGCACGCTCTCTGCGCTGCTTTGGCGGCATGTTGGCATACATGAGCGGAATCTCTACATTGCGCACCGCGCTCATGCGGGGAATCAGGCAAAAGTTCTGAAAGACAAAGCCGATCTCCTGATTGCGGATATCGCTCAGTTCTTCATCCTGTAACTTGCTGATATCCCGTCCGCCCAGAAAATACTGTCCTTCCGTCGGTCGATCCAAAGCACCGATCATGTTCATCAGGGTGGATTTACCGGAACCGGATTCCCCGACGATCGATACAAATTCGCCCTGAAAGACTTTCAGATCGATCCCATGCAGAATCTCCAACTCATTGGGCTCCCCCTCATAATAACGTTTCACGATGCCTTGCATATCAATGACGTTTGTTCTTTCCATAAATACGCCAGCCCCTTTCTAATTTGATGTAGAGAACGTCGTCACTGCGCCATCATCGGAAATTCCAAGATCTGTCTGTTTCTCCGGGAAATACAGATCATAAGATTCTCCTTCCGATACATCATATGGATAATTGATAATGCTGTCTCCTTCCTTTAGGTCATCGGAAGAAACAGCCGTATAATAATCATTAGAGATACCGGTTGTCACAATCACTTTCTTGATCTTATATTTTCCGTCTTTTCCTTCTTTACCAACGAATACATAAGAATTCCCGTCATCGTCTGTTGCGATAGAATCATAAGGAACCGCCAACTGCTCTCCTTCTTCATTCAGCATGATCTCCACATTGACTGACATTCCAAGTAAAAGTGGTGTTCCAGGCTCCAGCGTGATCGTCGCACTGTAGCCGCCGGAAGATGATGAAGATCCATCGCTTCCTGCATTCTTGGAGGCAAAATTGACGACCTTATCTACTGTACCGCTAAAGACCTGATCGCTGCCGATCGCATCCGAAGTGATAGATGCCTTCTGACCCTGTGCCAGTTTCAAAATGTCTTTTTCCTTGATATTGACATTGACCATCAAAGAACTGTCATCCTCAATCCGCATCAAAGATCCGTTGGTCGGAATACTTCCCTTGGATACATTTAACTGGGTGATGACACCTGACTGTTCTGCCACTACGGTCAGATTGTTCAACTGCTGATATAACTTGGTCAGATCGGAAGATCCGGTGTCTGCTGTTGTGCCAGCCGCGTCCTCCAAAGCCTCCTGTGCAGATGCCACGGCTGACTGTGCGGCATCATATTCACTCTGGGCGCTTTGTAAGTTTGCCTGTGCCTGTGCTAAGGCACTTGCCTTTTCCTCGGCTGACTGGTCTGATGATCCCAAAAGATTCTGGATGGTCTGATAATCATTTTGTGCTACTGCGACCGCTGCTGCCTTTGCATTTGCCTGTGCCTGCGCGGTCTCTACGGCACGCTGTGCTTTTTGCTTCGTGCTGTCACTGGCTTTTTTTGCAGCGGAATTCTGCTTTTCCAAGTCTGCAATCTGCTGGCGGATCTGCTCATCATCAAAGGTGCAGAGCACCTGTCCCTTTTCCACATGATCTCCCAGAGATACGTTGAGTTCCTTGATGGCACTGGAAACCTCTGTCGTAACCTCTGTCACGTTGCTACTCTCCACCGTTCCACTGGTACTTACGGAACTTGACATGTCCTGCTTTTGCAGGGTAAATGCCTGTATGCCACTGTCCACCTGCGTGATCTCACTGGCACTCTGTCTCATACGGTGCACAAGAATCCCGATCACGATGGCAATAATCACGATCACTACAATCGCAATCGTTAGTTTCTTATGCTTTTTGATCTTCTCTAACATAGCCCACTCCTTATGTATGAATCTAATTTTGAAAATGCCCCGCATTTCCTATTCTTGTTTTTCATTATAACGTTTTAGAAGTACAAACGAAATATAGAAATCCTTTATTATTTCTTAAATTTTCTTAAGAAATGGGCAAACCAAAAGGGACGCTCCTTGTGTCAAAAGGAACGTCCCTCAAATCATCTGCTATGCTATTTGCCGGCGGTCGCTTTCAGACGAGCCATGGCTCTTGCCAAAGATGCGCGTGAGTGATAATACTCATGGATGCTCTGCTTCTGACGAAGCTGCTCCTCAGCTCTTTCCTTGGCTTCTCTGGCTCTTGCCACGTCGATCTCCTCCGGTCTTTCTGCTGTCTCCACCAAAAGGGTCACACGGTTGTTGACGATCTCAACAAAGCCCATGCCGACAACTGCATATTCCCAGTTCTCACTGCCCTCCGGCTGAAAACGCATCTCGCCATCATCGATCGCGATGACCATGTCCTCATGATGGGCTAAGATTTCCTTTTGTCCATCATATTCCGGCACGATCAAAGAGCGGCATCTGCCCGAATAAAAAACACGGTTTGCAGATATGATCTTTAAATAAAATGTATTACTTGCAGCCATAACATTTCACCTTTCTGCCAGCAGAAAAACTACTGCATTGTCTTTGCTTTTTCAATGACATCCTCGATCGTACCGACATTGAAGAATGCATTCTCCGGATACTCATCCATCTCGCCATCAATGATCGCCTTAAAGCCACGAACGGTCTCTTTCAAAGGCACATAAACACCCTTGACACCGGTAAAGTTCTCTGCTACATGGAATGGCTGAGATAAGAACTTCTGGATCTTTCTGGCACGGAATACCGTAAGTTTATCCTCGTCTGCCAGTTCTTCCATACCAAGGATCGCAATGATATCCTGCAATTCCTTGTACTTCTGTAAGATCTCCTGTACCTTTCTTGCTACCTCATAATGCTCCTCACCGACAATATCCGGCTCCAGAATACGAGAGGTAGATTCCAATGGATCTACGGCAGGATAAATACCTTGCTCTACGATCTTTCTGGAAAGTACGGTCGTTGCATCCAAGTGTGCGAATGTAGTTGCAGGTGCCGGGTCTGTCAAGTCATCTGCCGGTACATAGACCGCCTGCACGGATGTAACGGAACCATTCTTGGTAGATGCGATTCTTTCCTGTAATTCACCCATTTCTGTAGCCAATGTCGGCTGATAACCTACGGCTGACGGCATACGTCCTAAGAGGGCGGATACCTCAGATCCAGCCTGTGTGAAACGGAAGATATTATCAATGAACAAAAGCACATTCTGATGCTTTTCATCACGGAAATACTCTGCCATGGTAAGTCCTGTCTCTGCAACTCTCATACGTGCTCCAGGTGGTTCGTTCATCTGTCCGAACACTAGGGCTGTCTTTTCCAGAACACCAGATTCCTTCATTTCTGTCCAAAGATCGTTACCTTCACGGGAACGCTCTCCAACACCGGTAAAGATAGAATATCCGCCATGCTCGGTTGCGATATTGCTGATCAACTCCTGGATCAGTACCGTCTTACCTACACCGGCGCCACCGAACAGACCGATCTTACCACCCTTTGCATAAGGAGCAAGCAGGTCAATGACCTTGATACCGGTCTCTAAGATCTCCTCTGCCGGGTTCTGTTCTTCAAATGTTGGCGGCTCTCTGTGGATCTCCCATTTTTCGCCACCATCTAACTGCTCGCCACCGTCGATCGTCTCGCCCAAGACATTGAACAAACGTCCCAAGGTCTGCTCGCCAACCGGTGTCTTAATGCCACTGCCTGTAGCAATAACCTCCATATCACGGGAAAGTCCCTCGCTGGATGCTAGCATAATACAGCGGACAGTTTTATTGCCAATATGCTGTGCGACTTCCATCACACACTTCTTGTCACCATTTTGTACTTCAAGTGCGTCTCTGATTGCCGGCAGATCTTCATCCTGAAATTCTACATCGACAACAGGTCCCATCACCTGAACGATTTTTCCTGTCTTCATCAAAAAGCCTCCTTAATCTTAGCTTTTCCCTTATTTTTTACGTTTTCGCTTCTGTGACTTTGCACCAGCGATCACTTCTGTAATTTCTTGTGTAATTGCAGCCTGTCTTGCTCTGTTGTAAAGGATATCCAATTCATGCAGCATATCCTTTGCACTCTTAGATGCTGCTTCCATCGCCATCATACGGGCATTCTGCTCGCAGGAATAGGACTCTACCAGCGCACCATATACGAAGCCAACGACATAGTCAGGAACAATACGATCCATCACTGCCTCAGCAGAAGGACGAAGTGCCAGTTCCTCATGCGGGATATCGATCGGCAACTTCATATTAAAGTCCGTCTTTTTCAGCGGTAAAAGCTGCAGGATCTGGGTTTCTTCCTGCACTGCATTGACCATGGTCGTGTATATGATATAGACCTCATCCAACTTTTCTTCCTGGTACATCTCGATGATCTCTTCGGCAATATTTCTCGCACGGTTCAGCGTTGGATTTTGCACGGTATAATGGAACTGCTTTTCAATTTCAATCCCACGCTGTTCAAAATAATGACGTCCCAGTTCTCCCAGTACGAAAAGTTCGTGGTTTGGATGCGAAAGCAAATGCTCCTCTGCCAGTTTCAAGACATTGTGATTATAGGAACCTGCCAAACCCTTATCCGCCGTGATAACGATATAACCGACCTTTCTTTCTTCCATCGGCTTATCTTCGTTGGACTTAAAGTAGATATCCTCCATGTCCGGAAGATGTCGCAGGATTCGGCTCATTTCCGACTGCAACGTAAAGAAATAGGGTTCCGTATCTGCCAGCATCTTCTTTGCCTTCTTCAACTTGGAAGAAGATATCATATACATGGCATTTGTGATTTTTAATGTATCATTGATACTTTTGATACGATCCTGTATCTCCTTCGTATTTGCCATAACAACACCTACTATCCTACAAATTCTTTTGCTGCATCAAGCATCTTCTCTACCAGTTCCTCATTGATGGCTTTGCTTGTCTCGATCTCCTCGCCAATCTCAGGATGCTTTAAGTCCATAAAGGAAAGAACATCCTTCTGATACTGCTTTACCTGCTTTGTCTCTACGGTATCAAAGAAACCGTGGTTAGCAAGACATAAGGTCATGACCTGCTCATGCAAAGAAAGCGGCTGGCAAAGTGGCTGTTTCAAAAGTTCCATCAAAGCCTTACCATGGGTAAGTTGTGCCTTGGTCGCATCATCCAGATCAGATGCGAACTGGGTAAATACTTCCATTTCACGATACTGTGCCAGATCGATACGGATACTTCCGGATGCCTTCTTCATAGCCTTGGTCTGTGCAGCACCACCAACACGGGATACGGAAAGACCTACATTGACAGCCGGTCTCATACCGGAGTTGAAAAGGTTACTCTCCAAAAAGATCTGTCCATCAGTGATGGAAATAACGTTGGTAGGAATGTATGCAGATACATCGCCTGCCTGTGTCTCGATGATCGGAAGTGCTGTGATAGAACCTCCGCCAAGTTCCTCTGACAAACGACTGCTTCGCTCCAAAAGTCTGGAATGTAAGTAGAATACATCACCCGGATATGCCTCACGTCCCGGAGAACGCTCCAAAAGTAAGGACAAGGCACGGTAAGCCACCGCATGCTTGGAAAGATCATCATATACGATCAGAACATCTTTGCCCTGATGCATGAAATATTCTGCTAATGCTGTTCCGGCATAAGGTGCTACATACTGCAAAGATGCCGGATCACTTGCGGTAGATGAAAGTACGATGGAATAATCCATAGCACCATGTTTTGTCAATGTAGATACGATCTTTGCTACGGTAGATGCTTTCTGACCGATAGCAACATAAATACAGATGACATCTTTCCCCTTCTGGTTGATGATCGTATCGGTTGCGATAGATGTCTTACCGGTCTGACGGTCTCCGATGATAAGTTCACGCTGTCCACGACCGATCGGGAACATGGAATCAATGGAAAGAATACCTGTTTCCATTGGTGTATCAACGGACTTTCTGTCTACGATTCCCGGTGCATCTTCCTCCATCGGACGATAGCCATCTGCCTTGATCTCGCCGTTTCCGTCGATCGGCTCACCCAAAGCATTGACGATTCTTCCGATAAAGGCATCGCCTACAGGAATACCTGCTTTTTTCTTGGTTCTAACAACCTTTGTTCCTTCTTTGATTCCGGTATCTCTGCCAAATAAGATAACGCCGATCTCATTTGCACGGATATCCTGAACCATTCCTTTGACTCCATTATCAAAGATTACGATCTCGCCATACATTGCATGATCAATGCCGTAGATCGTTGCGATCCCGTCGCCTACCCAGATGACTTGACCTGTTTCCTTGCTCTCGTCATCCCAGTTGGCATTTTCGATCTCTTCCTGAATAATGGAGATAATATCTGTTGCACTTATTGCACCCACAGGGGTCACCTCCCGGTTAATTTTCTTTCTAGTTGACGGAGTCTGCCCTCGTAACTTCTGTCAAATTCCTCATGGAAGCCGCGGATCAGATAACCGCCCAAAAGCGACTCATCGACACTCTCCGTCATTTCTATTTTATAATCTGGATACTTCTCTTGTAACAGTTGTTCTGCCTCATAGCGTGTCGCCTCATCCGGCTGGTCTGCAAAAATAATCTGCACCCGCATGATGTGATTCTGCTCATCCCAATACTGGTAATAAGCATCAAAGATCTGACGCATCATATCACAGTTTCCCAGATGGCTCATCATTTTCAGGAAATTGACCATGATCTGCGGGATCTCTTCCAGCGCACATACACGTTCGATGATCTCCTGCTTTTTCTTTTCGTCAATGGTCGGATTTTCCAGAACCTCTAATAGTTCCGGTGTCAAAAAGATGAGTGCATCCGTTTTTTCTACAACCGCACGCTCTACAGACAACTGGTACAAAACTTTTGCATTATTTACTGCTGCCTGCGTCATGAGCATCACCTGTCTTTACAATTTTTCTTGCTGCAATGAGCGCTAACTTCGCAATGTCTGCTTCCGCTGCCTTCGTTGCCTTTTCCTGCTCATTTGCAATATCACTTTTTGCTTTTTCAAGCATGGCATCTGCCTCAACTCTGGTCTTTTCCAAAGTTCTCTCGTGCTCCTTTTGTGCACGGTCTCTTGCCTCCAGAATAATCTGGTCTGCTTCTGTCTTTGCACTCTCCAACTTATCCTGATATTCAGCCTTCAATGCCTTGGCATCTTCCTGCTCTTTTTTCGCATCTGCGAACTGGCTCTTGACCATTTCATCTCTGGCATTGATCACATTCATGACCGGCTGATATAAAAACTTTTTAAAGATAGCATAAAGGACTAACAGATTGACTACCGTCCACAGGATGTTCCATGGATCTATACTCAGCATAACTGTGCCTTCCTTTCGTCTTTATTATTTCAGGAAAAGAATGATCAAAAGTGCGATAACGAAACCGTAAATAGCGGTTGCCTCGGCAAGGGCACATCCTAAAAGAAGTGACTTAGAGATCTTGCTTTCTGCTTCCGGCTGTCTTGCGATCGCATCTACTGCGGAAGATGTTGCCTTACCAATACCAAGACCTGCTCCAATACCTGTTAATACTGCAATACCTGCTCCAATGGCTACTAATAATGTTGATGACATAATGTTTTCTCCTTTTTCTTTCCAATTTTATTTTGTTTATTCGGTTGCTTCCTTTATGAACAACCCGGTCAGGAATACAAATACATACGCTTGTATCAGACCATCAAAAATATCAAAGTAGCAGCTAAACACTGCCGGTACCACTGCCGGTACGACCATCTTTAAGAGTTCCATGATAACAAAGGAACCTAAGACGTTACCAAACAGTCGCATACATAGGGACAATGGCTTGATAAAAAGTTCTAGGATATTGATCGGTAAGACGACCGGCATAGGTTCGGCAAAACTTTTCAGCCAACCTTTCGTACCCTTGGCACGAACGCTGGAAGCCTGGATCAATACGATACTCATCAGTGCCAATGCCGCGGTGACATTCATATCCTTCGTTGGTGGCTTGAATCCCAGAAGTCCTATCAGATTCGCCACACCAATGTAGATGGCTACAGCAGAGAGATACGGAATATATGCTTTTCCCTTCTCTCCTACGGTCTCATCAAAGAAGTCATGTAAGAACTTTACACCAGTCTCCACTACGATCTGCCTGCGTCCGGGGTGTTCTACACTTAAGTTTCTGCCCAAGAGAAAGAACACGATCGCCAGTGCCGCCATGATGATCCATGTAACGACTACAGACTCATAAATGGGGATTCCACCAAAGAGAGGAATGGTAAAGACAGTCTCACAATTCAACTCTTCCATCAGACCATTTACCAGAGCATCCATCTGTATACCTCCTTTCTTAATTTGTAATAATTTTCTTATTTACGATACGATTTTAGTCTTGCAAAAATTTAATGTCAATCATTGATTTTTCGGGCTTTAAAGGACTTTTTCCTGCTTATTTTTCATGTATCTTTCCCCTGTCATTTGGATTTTTCCGTTCTCTTTTTGTGCAAATTGCACATTGTTTTTTTCTTGAAACAAGAGGTGGTCTGGGAAAAAATTTTTTTCGTCAAAAAATTGACAAAAATTTCTCATTTTTTCCACATATTTACTTATATTTTGGCATATACAAAGGTCTGTCTGTGTCATAAAATTTATACACATCCCACCATGTGTCTAAAGTCAGGGACGTTCCTTTTGCCACAAGGAGCGTCCCCTTTGGTCTTTTTTACTGACAGGTAGCCAGATCTAGCGGCTGGCGATTTCACGCTGCAAGGCGTTCCATACGCGCTTCTTGTCCGCACTCCATAAAGGTGCAAGCAGGGTCTTCTTATCCCCATCGCCTGTCATGCGGTGGATAACCATATCTTTTGGCAAAAGACTGATACAATCTGCCACTAAACCAACATACTCTTCCATGCTAAAGACCGGGCATCTTCCTGCCTCATATTCTTTTTCCAGATCTGTCCCCTTTAATATATGAAGTAACTGTAACTTGATCCCATCAGCGCCAGACACTCCCACATAAGAGACCGTCTCCTTCATCATATCTGTGGTCTCGCCCGGCAGTCCTAAGATCACATGCACGATAACTTCCAATCCTCTCTTTTTTAGTCGGCCGACCGCCGCATCATATACAGAAAGCGGATAGCCGCGCCGGATGTATTCCGCCGTCGCCGGGTGGATGGTCTGCAGTCCCAGTTCTACCCATACCGGCTTTTTCGCATTAAGTTCTTCTAACAGATCCAGCACCGCATCATCCAGACAATCCGGCCGGGTAGCCACCGATAGGGCAAGTACATCTTCCGGCTCTATGGCTGCCTCAAAGATCGGGCGCAAATAAGAAACAGGCGCATACGTGCCTGTATACGCCTGAAAATAGGCAATGTACTTGCCTGCTTTATTCTTTTTTTCCACTCTCGCTTTGCCTGCGATCAACTGCTTTTGCACCGCCTGACGTAAGGCACTTTGGTCTGCCTCTGTCAGTATCTCTCCCCGTCTGGTCTTTTGCAGGATCTTTTGCATGTCCAGATGCTCTGCAAAATCGCCACTCCCGGATGCCGAGCAAAAGATACAGCCTCTGGTATCCAAAAGTCCGTCACGGTTGGGGCAGGAACAGCCTGCATCCAAAGAGATCTTGTATGCCTTTGTGCCAAAGGTATGGCGCAGGTACTCATTCAGTGAATAATATTTCATCTTACATTCTTTCCGGTGCAGAAAATCCCAGCAGATCAATACAGATTTCAAGGACTTCCTTGGTCAGTTCCAACAAGCGGATGTAGCCTGCCTGCTTTTTCTCATCTTCCTCCGTCATGATCTTGGTCTCATGGTAGAAGTGATTAAATGCATTGGCAAGATCATAAATGTATGCGCAGATCCTGTGTGGTGCATTTTCTTCGTATGCGCCACGCATAGCACTGTTGAACTTGGCAAGTTCCAGCATCAAAGACTTCTCACTCTCGGATGCTGCGGTCAGGATCTTTGCATCTGCAACCTTTTTGCCACTCTCCTCATACTTGTGCAAAATAGACTTCATACGAACGATCGTGTAAAGGATGTATGGACCTGTGTTACCCTCGAAAGAAGTAAAGCGGTCAATATCGAAAATATAATCCTTAGACGCCTGGTTGGAAAGATCTCCATACTTGATCGCAGAAAGTGCAACGATCTGGGCTGTCTTTCTCGCCTCGTCCTCTTCCATGGTCTTGTTATCCATGATCTTTTCGTACATCTTTTCATTGATCCCAGAAACCAGAGTCTCCAGACGCATAACGCCGCCTTCTCTTGTCTTGAAAGGCTTGCCGTCCTTGCCGTTCATGGTACCAAAACCGATGAACTTGAGTTCTGTCGTATCCGGTACGATACCGGTCTTTCTTGCACAGCGGAATACCTGGACAAAGTGTAACTCCTGACGCTTGTCTGCCAGATAGATCACACTCGCCGGATGATAATCTTCCATACGCCAGATCAACGTAGCAAGATCCGTTGTATCATAAAGGGATGCCCCGTCTGATTTTAAGATCATGCAAGGCGGGATTTCCTTGGTATCGGTGTCTTCCTTAACATCAACAACCAGTGCCCCATCACTGACATAGGCGTAACCATCTTTTTTCATCTTCTCTACCATGTCAGGAATGTATGGCTGTGCATCGGATTCCCCTTTCCACAACTCAAAGGACACATTCAGGTTCTCATAATTCTTTTTCAGATCACTGACTGACACATCTAAAATATGTTTTAAAAGTGCCTGATAGCCGCGATTTCCCTGCTGTAATTCAAAGGTAGCCGTCATGGCTTCCTCTTTGTAAGCAGCATCTTCTTTTGACTTTGCACTGGCGGTCGGATAGATTTCTTCCAACTCGCTGATCGTAAATGGAGGTTCGCTCGGATACTCTCCTGTATAATCTGGATCAAAATAGCAAAGATCCGGCTGGCGCAGACGAAGTTCTGTGATGATAAGTCCCATCTGTAAGCCCCAGTCTCCTAAATGCACATCGCCGATCATATTATCACCCATGAACTTGCCGATGCGCTTCACGCTCTCACCGATCACGGCAGAACGAAGATGTCCGACATGCAGTGGCTTTGCCACATTTGGTCCGCCGTAATCAACGATCACGGTCTTTGGCTCTGCAACCTTATCTACACCTTTTCTGTCATCTTCTGCCATGGCATTGACATAGTCTGTCACATAGCCAGGGGCAAGGATAAGATTCAAAAATCCCGGTGGGCAGGCGATGACACTTTCAAACATCGGGTTATCCTGTAGTTTCTCACTGACCTCTGTAGCGATCGCGATCGGCGCCTTCTTGTATTCCTTGGCTGCCGCCATAGCACCATTACACTGGTATTCACACAGATCCGGTCTGTTTGATAAAGATACTCTGCCATATTTTTCATCGTAGCCACACGCCACGAAAGCATCTGTAATTTCTTTTCGGATCAAATCCAAGATTTCTTTCATATTCTTATCCCTTCCTACTAATTATAAATCCATGTACGAGACAGGTGTCGGATTACTCTTCTGTCTTAAAGATCTTGAAGCGATGTTTCCATAAGGCTTTCTTTAGGATCATGCCCAGAACACAGATAGAAAGCACTTCACCGATGCCGACTGTCAGCATCAGATACCATACCGCATCCTCTAAGCCGTACACATTGCGGAGTACGAGCGGTACAATGATGGTATTAGCGATCACCGGCGGCAAGGTAAAGGCAAACTTGGTCTTTCTTAAAAGATAAGTGCCAATCGCACCGATCAAGGTTGCCAGACTGCCAAATATCACGTCGAGTGCCATGCATCCGGTCAAGATGTTGCTGAGCAAACATCCAACAAAAAGTCCCGGAATCGCTGCCGGCGTAAAGATCGGTAAGATAGTCAGAGCCTCTGAGATCCTTACCTGGATCGCACCGTTTGCGAGTCCAAAGGCACTGATAAAATAAGTCAGTACCACATAAATAGCCGCAATCATTGCGGCCTGGGTCAATCGTAACGCACTTGTTTTTTTCATATGTAATTCTCCTTAGTTTTGTTTTGCGTGTGGATGGTTTCGAACACACGTTGTAAATCCTTATGATTTTATCATAATTTGCGGAGTTTGGAAAGATGATAAATGGTACAAAGTAACAAACATCCCAGCAGACATCCCGCACTATCTAACATGACATCCGTCACTTGCCCGCTCCGTCCCGGGACAAATAGTTGATGGATCTCATCGGTTGCCGCATAGCCTGTCCCAAGGAGCCAGCCCCAAAGTCCATAATGTCTTTTTTCAAAGGATGACAAAGTGGCTGTAAGTAAAATACCAAGAATGGCATACTCCGTCGCATGGGCCATTTTTCGCACCGGGAACTCGATGCTCTCGGCATACTTTGTCCGGTCAATTTCTGACATGGAAGAAAAATCCGGTACTAAGACACTTCCTACCGTCATGCCGACGCGCAGACTTGTCTTGGTCGATTCCGTCGCCGGCTGTGCCGAGAAGGAAAAAATCAGGAGCATCCAGAGGATGGAAAGGATAAGGTATGCAGTTGGTTTATATTTGTGGGATTTTCGTGGGTTGGTATTCATGGTTTGCTTGTGATCTCTTTCGATTATTTTCTATAATTTCAACAGATTCATTATCAATTTTACCATCACATCTTTCTCTTCGGCTTTTGATTCAGCAATCATCAATGTAATTGCTACTAACATTCCATCACTAAGTCTCATTCAATTCTCCATTCACGTCACCATCTGTAAATAGTACAATTTCATTCTTCATCTTTTAGTCCCTCTTACATAATTAAATGTACTTTTTTATCCTTTGATATAATTCATACATCCTATCTATAACCATGAACTCTGACCAGACCATCCACGATATGTGCTACTTCAGGGAACGTGCTATAATCGAGGAAAAATATCGGAATGATCTGATCAAGAAACAAGAATAGCCGTACCATCTGCTACTAGGCATTTGGTATGGCTGTTCTATTTCGTGAGTTCTCTATCAATATTCATATATTTGCATTTATTATCAACCACACATCATCGCTTCCCCGCAACACCACCGGAACCGTCATCAAAATTATCTTGAGATCCAGCATCAGGGAATGATTTTCAATATACATGAGATCCCATTTTAATTTATCTAAAAATTCTGTATGATAATCTCCATGCACCTGCGCATAGCCTGTGAGCCCGGCTGGCACTGTCGCGCGGAAGGTGTACTCCGGCACATCTTCTACAATCTCTGCAATGATCTCCGGTCGTTCCGGACGCGGTCCCACAAAACTCATATCTCCCCTGAAGATATTGATCAGTTGCGGCAATTCATCAATCTTAAATTTACGCAAGACATATCCTACGCGCGTCATGCGTTCATCCTTTTTGCCGGCAATCTGTGGTCCGGATTTTTCCTCCGCTCCCATGATCATGCTGCGAAACTTAATGATCTCAAAATTTCGCATATCTTTCGTACAGCGTGTCTGCCTGTAAAAGACATCTCCCCCATCAGATCCACTACCAATACGATGGCAAAATACAGCACCATATACAGGGGCGGCACAATAGACGTACGGATCAGTTGTATCCCCAATAGGACTGCCACTATGCTCTGTAATGCAATGAGAAAAATATCAATTTTATATATGACTCTTTTCTTTGCTTCCTGCTTCATTTCCTCTTACCTGTTGAATAACTTTCTATACATAACAAATGACGTGTCACAGTTTCCTACGCACGCCACAACTCCAAGATCTATAAAACAAGGGTTGAGCACTCAGTACCCCCCCCCCAGAAATTTTTAAGTTTAGTTTTAATTTTTCTGCTTTTTCATAATCTTTGCTAATACACTTCATAGTTCTCGTTTCACACTATAGTTGTATTTTTTCAATCATACATAACTGGCAATATTATCCATTATTCATTAAGGTTTCTTATAATATACGCCTGTTCGGATATTCATTATACCCTTTATCATCCTTTTGTCTACATTTATTTCGCTATTAGCGATTTAGTATTTCTCTTAGTTTGTTCCTATTTAGAGGTCTACAAAATATGATTAAGATAATTTCTGGAAACGTATGAAATCATTAGTGTTTCCGAAAGTGGGGAACCGAGTAAATTTTATGTAAAGGGGGAATGACCTGTGAATTACATGACATCTGCCACAGAAATCGGACAGCGTATTCGATCCTGTAGAAAGTCCATTGGACTGACACAGGCCGAGATTGCAGAAAAGATGGATCTCTCCATCAATTATGTTTCCGATTTGGAAAACGGAAAGAAGAATATGTCAATACTGACGATGGCAAGTCTTTGCAAATGCTTTGACAAGTCCGCAGATTATTTTTTGTATGGCACGGAAGACAAAAATGCCGGCATAGATATGGAAAAAGTAATCGAATTCGTCTCGACACTTTCCAATCAGCAGTTAGATCATTTACAGACCTATGTAAATTCATTGATCCAATTGAAAAGTGAGGCATAAAAAAGAGGTCAGGATGTTTTTCATCCTGACCTCTTTATACTTTACAAATGTCTTATTTAGATTCTTTTTCTACAGCATCTTCCGGCTTTTCTACTGCTGAGATAGCAGCCTTCTGCATTGGGATACGACAGTTCTTGTTGCTGCCGAACTCAACGATCACAGTATCCTCTGCGATGTCGATGACAACACCATAAAAACCACTTGTGGTAAGAACGGTATCTCCTACAGCAAGGGATGACATCATAGCATTTTTCTGCTTGGTCTCCTTCTGCTGCGGACGGATCATAAAGAAATACATAAATGCAAATAAGATTACGATCCAGATGATTGGCATCAAAGCATTACCGCCTGCTGATGAACTCATTAAAATATTCATGATAAAAATTCCTCCTAATCATGAGACTTTATGCCTCAACTCTATTTATTGTACTAAATCCCTATACATTTCGCAAGGTTTTGTCCATAATTTCCCATCAGTTTATAAAACTTTAATATTTATTCTCCGGCTTCCATGCCCTCTAATTTGCGCTTCTTGTAACCGGCGAAATCTCCGGCATCCAAAGCATCCCTGATCTCTTCCATCATGTGATTGTAGAAATACAGGTTATGCAGCACGCAAAGGCGCATGCCCAGCATTTCTTTTGCTTTCAACAGATGACGGATATAGGCACGGGAGTAGGTACGGCATGCCGGACAGCCACAGCCTTCTTCGATCGGTCGCATGTCCTTTTCATACTTTTGATTAAAGAGGTTTAATTTTCCATGATCGGTATAGACATGACCATGTCTTCCGTTTCTGCTAGGGTAAACACAGTCAAAGAAATCAATGCCTCGCTCTACCCCCTCTAGGATATTCGCCGGAGTTCCGACTCCCATCAGATATGTCGGCTTATCCTGCGGCAGATATGGAACGGTCTCCTCTAAGATATGATACATCTCCTCGTGGCTCTCGCCTACAGCAAGTCCACCAACGGCATAACCATCCAAGTCCATCTCAGCGATACGTTTGGCATGCTCAATACGGATATCCTCATAAATCGCCCCCTGATTGATACCAAAAAGCAACTGGTTCTTATTGATGGTATCTTCCAGACCATTCAGCCTTGCCATCTCTGTCTTGCATCTGGCAAGCCAGCGCGTGGTACGATTAACAGAGTCGGTCACATACTTACGGTCTGCCTTACTGCTTGGGCACTCGTCAAATGCCATTGCAATCGTTGATCCTAAATTGGACTGGATCTGCATACTTTCTTCCGGTCCCATAAAGATCTTATGCCCGTCAATATGTGACTGGAAGTAAACACCTTCTTCCTTGATCTTGCGCAGCCCTCTGAGGGAGAACACCTGAAATCCGCCGGAATCGGTAAGGATCGGACGATCCCATACCATAAACTTATGCAGACCGCCCAGTTCCTTGATTGTCTTATCGCCCGTTCTCACATGCAAATGATAGGTATTGGACAGTTGCACCTGTGTACCGATATCATGCAGATCATCGGTGGATACAGCCCCTTTGATCGCAGCCACCGTTCCTACATTCATAAAAGCCGGTGTCTGAATCGTTCCATGTACGGTCTCCATGACCGCTCTTTTTGCTCTTCCTTCTGTTTTTAAAACTTTGTACATTTTCCTGTTCTTTCTATATATAATAACAATTATTTTTTCTGATAAAAATCAACGATACGATCCATGCGCGCACTCATATTTGAAAAAAGTGCATCGACAAGTGTGATCGCTGCCATACTCTCCACAACCACCACTGCCCGGGGTACGATGACAGGATCATGTCTGCCATGAATCTCAATTGTCTGCTCCTCGCCATGCACATTCACGGTCTTTTGTGGCTGGCTGATCGATGGTGTCGGTTTGACTGCCACACGAAAGATAATCTCATCGCCATCGCTCATGCCACCGAGCACGCCGCCTGCATGATTGGTCTCCTTTTTAACAGTCCCATCCTGCATACAAAAAGCATCGTTATTGACAGATCCATTGTTTGCTGCAACCGCAAAACCATCTCCGATCTCAAAGCCTTTTACCGCTCCGATGGATAGCATTGCCTTCGCCAAAGAGGCATCTAACTTATCAAAAACAGGCTCACCAACGCCTGCCGGCATCCCCTTGACCCGACACTCAATCACACCGCCTGCTGAATCCTGTCTACTGATGCAATCCTCCAGATAAGCCTGCGCTTTCTTTGCAGCCTCAGCATCCGGCATGGCAAGTGGATTTTTCCTGATCTCATCTGCATCAAAAGAAGCGATAGCAACCGGTCCGATTGCCTTTGTATATGCGCACATCTCAACGCCAAGTTCCTCTAAAATCTGTATGGCGATCGCCCCTGCCGCGACCCTGCCAATCGTCTCTCTGCCGCTGGATCTGCCGCCGCCGCGATAATCTCGGATTCCATATTTTTCATAAAAAGTGTAATCCGCATGCCCCGGTCTGAAGATCTCCGCAATATTGGAATAATCCTTGGAATGTTGGTCTGCATTCCTTACCATCATAGAGATCGGCGTTCCTGTTGTCTTTCCCTCAAAAACACCGGATAAGATCTCAATGGCATCTGCTTCCTTTCGCGCCGTCGTAAACTTGGACTGTCCCGGTTTTCTTCTGTCCATAAATTCCTGTATTCTGTTTGTATCCAGCCTCAGTCCTGCCGGAACGCCATCCACGACAACGCCAAGTGCCGCGCCATGGGATTCCCCCCAGGTGCTGATGCGAAATGCTTCACCAAAACTTGATCCAGCCATACGCTTTTATCTCCTATCAATGCCAGATTATCCCATGAAAAGCGAACTCTCCACAGGATAACCAGACGAAAACTATACTAATTTGTGTACCACTATACTATTCGGCTTATCTACCTTAACGGGTGGATTTTTCATCAAAGCACATTTCTTTTCATGATCTACGGTAAAGGTACGGATCTCATTGGAATCATGGTTCAAAGAGACCAGTGTCTTATTGTCAGGCAAAATAGTGATGCACTTCGGATAATCCCCGCTGATCTTGGTCGTTTCCTCAATGGAAATCAGACCATCCTCACCTACGGCAAGGCAGACCACCTCGTTGGCTCCGTCCAAAGATACATACAGATACTTACCATCCGGTGCAAACTCAAGCGCAGAACCGGATGCCAGTGAATCCTCTTTTTCCAGAACGGAGGTCCTCTTGATCTTTTCAAATACCGGTTTGCCTTCACGCAAGTCATAGGTATATATATCAACCATATTAGTTGTCTCTTCCAATACATAGGCAAACTTGCCATCCTTGGAAAAACGGATACGACGCGGTGCACTATTGAATGGGAAACGCAAAATATCATATAAATGCAGTTTGCCCTCTTCATAATCAACCTCATAGATCTTGATCTGGTTGAGTCCCCAATCTACTGCACAAAGATACTTCTCATCCGGTGTCAATTTGGTGCAGGACACTCTCGGATCCATACGCTTTTCTACTGAACTTTTACCGACGCCCTGATGAAAGACACCATCTGCGATACCGGCAATGCTTCCATCCTCATTCAGGCGCATCATGGTCACCTTGCCATCATGAAATCCCGCCAAAAACAGATAGCGGTCATTGGAATCGATTTCTACATAGCAGGCACGCATGCCACCGATCCATGCCTGATTGATCTTGGTCAGATCCCCATTTTCATCAATAGAAAAGGAAGCAACACCCTCATCCTCAATGGAATACAGATATTTGCCGCTGTGTGCAACGGCAATATTGGATGGATTACTGATCGGTGCGACACTGCGCTCTGTCAGTTTTCCCTTTTCCATGTCAATGT
Source organism: Roseburia sp. AM16-25 (assembly GCF_003473825.1). Classification (NCBI taxonomy): domain Bacteria; kingdom Bacillati; phylum Bacillota; class Clostridia; order Lachnospirales; family Lachnospiraceae; genus Roseburia; species Roseburia sp. AM16-25. The sequence goes on along the minus strand of NZ_QUCW01000002.1, from coordinate 311,845 downwards.
CATACACATGAATACCAATACTATTCTCATGCGTATAAGTTCCTACATATGCTACATACTTCTCCTGTGCCATAATCCTTAGTCCTCCTCTTTTCTCCTTAAGATGTCAAACTGATCTAACGGCTGTCCTAAGTCAATCCATAATTTTTGTTTTGGATGCGGTGCGCTCGGCATATCTTCCCCATCCTCATTTACAATACGTCTTACGACTACTTCTATATTATCGCCATTTGGCTTCATAATTTCAATAGTCTCTCCTACAGAAAACTTGTTGCGCTGCTCGATCGCATACAAGCCCTCGGCATTACATTCCCCAACAATGCCAAGATAAGTATATTCCTTAATGTAGGTGTTGCTATCATAGATCTGTGCCTCCTCAGAAGGCTTTCCAAAGAAAAATCCTGTGGTAAACTGGCGGTAAGTACAATTTGAGATCTGCTCCTGATACCATGGCATATTGGCATGGTATTTTTCCTCGGATTCCAGATAATCGTCGATCGCCTTGCGATAGGTTCTCGCAACCGTCGCCACATAAAGGGCTGTCTTCATACGACCTTCGATCTTAAAACTGTCAATCCCCGCATCAATCAGTTCCGGGATATGCTCGATCATGCAAAGATCTTTGGAATTAAAGATATAAGTTCCTCTCTCATTCTCATAGACCGGCAGATACTCGCCCGGCCGCTGTTCCTCTACCACCGCGTATTTCCAGCGGCAAGGATGGGTACAGGCACCACGGTTGGCATCTCGTCCGGTAAAATAATTGCTGAGCAGGCATCTGCCGGAATAGGAAATGCACATAGCCCCATGGATAAAAGTCTCGATCTCCAGATCATCCGGGATATTCTGACGAATTTCCTTGATCTCCTTCAAAGATAACTCCCTCGCTGATACCACACGGGTCGCGCCAAGTCCATGCCAGAATTTGTAAGTGCCATAATTGGTGTTATTGGCCTGGGTACTGATGTGGACATCGATCTCCGGACAGACCTCGCGCGCGATCGTAAAGACCGCCGGATCCGCAATGATGAGTGCATCCGGTTTTAATTCCTTTAATTCTTCAAAGTAGCGGCGCACGCCGGGCAGATCTCCGTTATGTGCCAGGATGTTGGCTGTCACATAAACCTTAACCCCATGCGCATGAGCAAAAGCGATGCCCTCTGCCATGTCTTCTTTTGAAAAATTCTTGGCTTTGGCGCGCAGCCCGTAGACCTCGCCACCGATATATACCGCGTCCGCTCCAAAGATCACGGCTACTTTTAATACTTCCAGACTGCTGGCTGGCACCAGCAACTCAATGTTTCTCATGTATGACTCCAATTTTAAAATTCTATTCTATCCCACTCGTTCTTATTTCATGGTACAGACGGCAAGTCCGTCACCGACCGGCAGGATACTGCATACCAGATCCTCGTCATGCGTCAGGCTGTAAAGATATTCCCGCATCCGCTTATGGATGGTGCGGTTGCGCCGTTCGATCGCATAGTGGGACTCGATCAGATCTCCGTCCTGCAAAACATTGTCCGTCACCAGAACACTGCCGGAATGCATCAGCCTCTTGATCTCCGGCAAAAAAATGGGATACTGTCCCTTGGCTGCATCCATAAAGATAAAATCATAGGAACCTGTCAGGGTCGGCAGAACCTCCTGCGCATCCCCCTCGATCAGATGGATACACTCCTCTTTTTTTGCCCGCGCAAAATTCGCCCGCGCGATCGGTATCCGCGGCGGATAATTCTCGATCGTCGTGATCTGGCAATCGGCGGGATCATATGCCTCCATCAAAAGCGCAGAAAACCCGACTGCCGTACCGACTTCTAGGATCTGCTCAGGACGCAGGGTCTGCATTAAGAACTTCATAAAAGTCTGCGTATCTTTGCGGATGATAGGCACATAGGTTTCCAATGCCTCTTTTTCTATTGCAGCAATATAATCAATCTCCTGACCTTCTAAGGATCTTAGATAGGTCAGGAAACGTTCATCTACTATCATCTTACACTTCCATAATGATCGGCATGATCATCGGACGTCTCTGTGTCTCTTTCCATACGAAATCTCCCAGAGAATCCTTGATCTCGCTCTTGATCTTTGTCCAGTCTGTCACGTTCTTATCCTGCAGGCGATCCATGGTCTCATTCAATACGGCTCTTGCGCTGTCCATGAGATCTTCTGCGCCACGCACATAGACAAATCCACGGGACACGATATCCGGTCCTGCCAGGACACGTCCGCTGCCGGACTCTAAGGTAAGCACTACGATAATGATACCATCCTCTGCTAAATGCTGGCGGTCACGCAATACGATATTGCCGACATCACCAACGCCGAGTCCATCGACCATGATCGCACCTGTGTGCACATGACCTGCCACCTTTGCACTGTTTTCATCCAGTTCCAGAACATCGCCGGAAGATAAGATAAAGATATTGTCCTTATCCATGCCAAGATTTTCTGCGATCTTTGCCTGTGCGATCAGATGCTTGTACTCTCCGTGTACCGGGATCGCATACTTCGGATGTACCAGAGAATAGATCAGTTTGATCTCTTCTTCGCAGGCATGTCCGGAAACATGCACATCCTGGAAGATCACGTTGGCTCCCTTTTTGCAGAGTTCATTGATGACATTGGTTACCGCCTTTTCATTTCCCGGGATCGGATGGGAACTGAAAATGATGGTATCGTTTGGCTTGATGGATACCTTGCGGTGGGTGCCATTTGCCATACGCGACAAAGCTGCCATAGACTCGCCCTGGCTGCCGGTCGTGATCAGTACCGTCTTTTCATCCGGGTAATTCTTTAACATCTCAATATCGACCAAAGTGTTGTCCGGCACCTTCAGATAACCGAGTTCTGATGCCGTGGCAATGATATTGACCATACTGCGTCCTTCCACAACTACCTTTCGGTCAAACTTGTGGGCAATATTGATGATCTGCTGCACACGGTCTACATTGGACGCAAACGTCGCGATGATGATGCGGGAATTTGTGTGTTCCGCAAAAAGCGCCTCAATCGTCTTTCCTACAGTACGCTCTGACTGGGTAAAGCCCTTGCGCTCTGCATTGGTACTATCACACATGAGTGCCAGAACTCCCTTTTTGCCAAGTTCTCCGAAACGCTGCAAGTCGATCGCATCACCATAAACCGGTGTGTAATCCACTTTAAAGTCACCGGTGTGTACCACAATGCCTGCCGGTGAGTAGATAGCAAGTGCCGCTGCATCCTGGATACTATGGTTGGTACGGATAAACTCTACACGGAAATCTCCCAGATTGATATGCTGTCCGTACTTTACGACCTTGCGTTTTACTTTTGTCAAAAGATTGTGCTCTTTTAACTTGTTCTCGATCAGACCATTGGTCAGTTTGGTTGCGTAGATCGGCACATTGAGTTCCTTCATAACATAAGGAATAGCACCGATATGATCCTCGTGACCATGGGTGATAAAGAAACCTTTGACCTTGTCCTCGTTCTCTTTCAGGTAAGAAATGTCAGGGATAACCAAGTCGATTCCCAGCATGTCATCCTCTGGGAATGCAAGTCCGCAATCCACGACAATAATGCTTTCGCCATATTCGAAAGCAGTGATGTTCATTCCAATCTGTTCCAGTCCGCCCAATGGAATGATCTTTAATTTCCCTGTATTCTGTTGTTGTTTTTTGTTCAAAATATACCTCCTGTTGTTTTGTTTTCTTTACATCTCAAAGTCAGTATCTTCCACTAACTCTTGAAAAATCTTTACGACCGCTTCAAACTCCACATCGTCCTCTACCACTTCATAAGTGGAGTCTGTGTCATCTGCTGCAACTTCTTTTAAAATAAAAGCGTCTGTATCTCCCTGACTGTCCTCGGTCACCAGTAAATACTTTTGCTGATTTAAAGTCGTCTCCTCTAACACATAAACAGTAATCTCCTCTGCTGTATCCGGGGCAACTAATGTAATGCTTTCCATATGATCTTCCTTCCACTTATACCTGTAGCGAGTCCAAATAGCCCTGCAAGATCACCATGGCTGCGATCTCGTCTACATATTCTTTCCGATGTTCTCTGCGGATGCCTGTCTCCATCATCGTCTTGTCCGCGGTGACGGTCGACAATCTTTCGTCCCATAGGATAACCTCAAGGTGTGTGCGGTTCTCCAGCATCTCCTTGAAAGCGAGCGTCTCTTCACAACGCTTTCCCTCTGTGCCATTCATATTCTTGGGGTATCCCAACACGATCTTATCTGCCTGATAAGATGCAATTAGCTCATCAATCCTTGCCAAGGTCTTACGAAGTTTACTCGGTTTTTCCCTTCGAATGATCTCAAGACCCTGGGCAGTCAAAAGTAAAGGGTCACTGATAGCGACCCCTACCGTTTTTGTTCCATAATCTAATCCAAGTACTCTACTCAATCTAACGCCTACCGCTTCCTAATGTTCCCATGCTTTTCCTGCGATGTACTCCTTGAGAAGCTCCTCTACGAGTTCGTCGCGTTCTACCTTCATAATGAGACTACGCGCATTCTTATGACTGGTGATGAAAGTCGGATCGCCGGACATGATATAACCTACGATCTGGTTGACCGGATTGTATCCCTTTTCATCCAATGCTTCATAGACAATACGAAGGATCTCCTTAACGGAAGTCGGTGTCTCCTTTTCAACTCTGAAATACTGTGTGTTACTTAAATTCTGCATAATAAATCCGCACCTATCTGCTCTTTTGTTATCAAGCTAATTAACTACATTTTAGTATATTGTAACAAATTTGTAAAGAACTCTGCGTCTTTCCCTTGTATTATTCCCGCAAAAGATAAATATTCTCCGCGATCTGCTCGCCTAAAATACCTTTTTTGATCTGGTTGGAAAGATCCTCATTTGTCGGATAAGCCACGCGGATGTATTCTCTCGTATATCCTGTATAATAGGATCTGCCATCCCACTCCCATGGGGTCTCGAACAGGACTTCTACCTCCCGCCCCACATAGGACTGGCGGTAAGCATGTGACATGACATCTTCCAAGGTCAGCAGGATGTCACTGCGCCTGGCCTTGATCTTCTCATCCACCTGATCCGGCATGACTGCCGCCTTTGTGCCTTTGCGTTTGGAATATTTGAAAATATGCATTTCATAAAAGCCAATATGGTCTACATATTCTTTTGTGGTCTCAAATTCTTCTTCTGTCTCGCCCGGAAATCCCACGATCACATCGGTCGTGATCGCCGGCGCATCAAAATACTTGCGAAGCATGGCACATCCTGCCTCATACTCTGCCGCCGTATATTTGCGGTTCATGCGCTTTAAGGTCGCATCGCATCCACTCTGTAAAGAAAGATGAAAATGCGGGCAGATCTTGTCCACCTTTGCCAGGCGGGACGCAAATGCTTCCGTGATGATCTGCGGCTCCAAAGAGCCCAAACGGATGCGATCAATGCCCTGCACTTTTGCAACCGCTTCAATCAATTCCAATAAGTGATTGTGCTCAAATCCACTGTTATAATTTTCTGTCAGACCATAGGAACTCAGATGGATCCCGGTCAGAACCACTTCGCGGTAGCCGCTTTTTGCAAGCCCTTCCACTTCCTTTACCACGTCCTCGATCGCGCGGCTACGCACACGTCCTCTGGCATAAGGGATGATGCAATAAGAACAGAACTGATTGCAGCCATCCTGCACCTTGATGAAGGCTCTGGTATGTTCGGCAGTCTTATTGACCAGAAAATACTCATAATCCTGCCCATCCTGATTGATGTCCACGCAGTCGACGACCTTTTCTTCCACTGCTACGGTATCTGCCGATTTCTCGGCGCCCTCTGCAAGACTGGTTGGATTTTTGGCTTCAAATTCTGCGATGCGCTCCACCAGATGATTTTTCTGGTTGTTGCCGATGACGATATCCACTGCCAGATCTGCCAAGACTTCTTCTGTGCTTGTCTGCACATAGCAGCCTGCCGCCACGACAATAGCGTGGGGATTTTTCTTTTTTGCCCTGTGGATCATCTGGCGCGACTTGCGGTCTGCCATATTCGTTACCGAACAGGTATTGATCACATACACATCTGCCACATCTGTAAAGGCTACGATCTCATATCCGGCATGCTCCAATAACTCCTGCATCGCGTCCGTCTCATATGCATTTACCTTGCACCCCAAATTGTGAAGCGCGGCTCTTTTTCTTGTTGTCATTGTCCTTTTCCCTGCTAAGATCACCCGTTCCTTTTGTGCATGTTTTTCATTGACTTTTCCCATGCAATGAATTACGATAATCGTATAAAATCAATACATTGAAGGAGGCATATGACATGCAAAAAGTTGTGATTTCTTTAAATTCAATTGATAAAGTTAAATCTTTCGTAAATACGATCAGCCAGTATGATTTCGATTTCGACCTCATCTCCGGCAGATACGTGATCGATGCCAAGTCTATCATGGGTATCTTCAGTTTAGACCTCTCTAAGCCGATCGATCTTACCATCCATACCGATGAAGACACGACAGAAGTTATGGCAGCACTTGAGCCATACATCATCAAATAATTCATTTGACTACTTTTAAAAGCATCCTGCATATAGCAGGATGCTTTTTTCTATGCTTCTACATGGATCGTCTCGACGGTACTGATCGCCTGATCCATCAGATCGTCGATCACATCCGCCAGTTTCTCCTCTGACTTTTTGATCACATTCACATTCGGCTTTGTCACCGGATGCTTTGCCACAAAGATCGTACAGCAATCTTCATACGGCAGGATGGATGTCTCATAAGTACCGATCTTCTCGGACACCTCTACGATCTCCTGCTTGTCAAATCCGATCAGCGGACGATATACCGGCATGGTACACACTTCGTTGGTCGCCATCAAAGACTGCATGGTCTGGGATGCCACCTGTCCGATACTCTCGCCTGTGATCAACCCTAAACAGCCATCTTCTTTTGCAAAATGTTCTGCGATCTTCATCATGTATCTGCGCATAATGATCGTCAATTCCTCATGCGGGCATTTTTCATAGATAGCCAACTGGATATCTGTGAAGTTGACCACATGCAGATCGATTGGACCCGTATAGGCTGAAATCTCCTTTGCCAGATCAACGACCTTTTGCTTTGCACGCTCGGAAGTGTAAGGCGGTGCATGGAAATAAGTCGCATCAATGGCAACACCACGTTTGGAGATCATATAGCCTGCAACCGGACTGTCGATACCACCGGATAAAAGGAGCATTGCCTTTCCGCCTGTGCCGACCGGCATACCGCCCGGTCCCGGGATCTCCTCGGAATAAAAACTGATCTGCTCACGGATTTCCACATAAAGCATCACATTCGGATCGTGCACATCCACGCTCATATCCGGGAACGCATCCAGAATCTTTTCGCCCAAGGCTGCATTGAGTTCCATGGAATCCATCGGATAATTCTTTCTGGCACGACGTGCCTTTACCTTAAAGGTCATGTGCTTATCCGGGTAGATCTGATCCATATAGGAAACAACCTGTTCTGCCAATTTATCAAAGCCCTCGTCCTCGACCATGACAGCCGGACAGATGCCTGTGATACCAAACACATGGCTGAGTGCTTCTATGGTCTCCTCATAATCATAGTCACCTTCGGTTTCCACAAACACACGTCCCTGCTGCTTGTGCACATGAAAAGTGCCATCCACACTGCGCAGAGCATAACAGATCTGGCGCACCAGTGCATCCTCAAAAAGATGGCGGTTCTTGCCCTTGATACCGATCTCTGCATATTTGATCAAAAATGCCTTATACATAATTTTCTCCTTTTTAACTTCTTCTGTATTTTGCCAGCATTGGAACCAGTTCTGCCATAGCCTCCAACGCATAATCAATTTCTTCCTTTGTCGTGTGTACGGAAAAACTGAACCGTACCGTAGACTCCAACAACTCGCGTTTCAATCCGATCGACTGCAAAGTCCTGCTGACCGCCGGCTTGTTGGAAGAACATGCGCTTCCGGCAGAGACATAGATCTCTCTGTCCTCAAGGGCATGCAGGAGCACTTCACTGCGCACACCGGATACGCTGACACTGACGATATGCGGTGCGTTACTGTGATCCTTGTGACCATTGACACTGACGCCGTCAATCTTTTCTACTTCTGCGATAAAATAATCACGCAGACGATACATTTGCATGATCTTGGCATCAAAATTCTGATAGATCTCCATGGCTGCCTGCCCCAGACCTGCGATTGCCGGTACATTTTCCGTACCGGAACGGAGTCCTCTCTCCTGACCACCGCCAAGGATCAATGGATGCACCTTGACCTTATCTCTTACAAATAAAAATCCGCTGCCCTTTGGTCCGTGGATCTTGTGCCCACTGACGGATAAAAGATCGATTCCCATGCGCTTCGGATAAATGCGGAATTTGCCATAAGACTGGATGGCATCCACATGAAAGAGACAGTTTGGATTGGTCTGCTTGATCAGACGCGCCGCTTCCTCCACCGGCTGTACGGCTCCGATCTCATTATTTACATGCATGATGGATACCAGAATGGTATCGCTACACATGGCATCTTTTAGATCCTGTAAGGAAATACAGCCATAAGCATCCACCGGCAGATAAGTAACGGCAAATCCCTGCTCTTCCAAATAGGCAAAAGGATTTGCCACCGAAGGATGTTCGATCGCCGTCGTGATCACATGCATGCCGGATCTTTTATTGGCAAGCGCACTTCCCACGATCGCCAGATTATTACTCTCGCTCCCCCCGGAGGTAAAATAAATTTCTTTTTCATTTACCTTGAGTGTCTGCGCGATCCGTTTTCTTGCTTCTTTTACATAGTTTTCGGCTTCCATACCGCGGTTATGCAGAGAGGATGGATTGCCGTAATCCACCCGGAGCAGGCGCATCATCAGATCTGCTGCTTCCTGTGAGCACTGCGTGGTCGCTGAGTTGTCTAAATATGCTTCCATCTTTTTTCCTATTCTATCATTCTATTACTCTTAGTTTATTCATATACCTGCCAGAATCCACAGGCATTTTATTGCATTTCTGTCGCAAGCATGACCATGGACATGGTCGTGATCGCCGCTGTGTCGGTGCGCAGGATTCTGCTTCCCAAAGAGACGACCTGCATGCAATCTTTTACTGCATCGATCTCTTCTTGTGCAAATCCACCTTCCGGTCCGATCATGATGCTGATCGTCTTTGCATCCCGGATCTTTGTCAGAGCATCTTTTGTCGCCTCCATGCCCTTAGCACATTCATAAGGCACCAGACATAGATCACACTCTTTTGCGTAAGCCATGGCATCACGGTAAGTCATGAAATCATGTACGACCGGGATGCGGCTGCGTTTGGACTGCTTTGCCGCAGATTCTGCGATCGCCTGATAACGTTTGAGGCGCGCAGCCTTTTTCTTGGCATCCAGTTTTACCACACAATATTTCATCTCCACCGGGATGATCTCATAAACACCAAGTTCCACCGCCTTTTCGATCACCGTTTCCATGCGGTCACCCTTTGGCACTGCCTGAAAAAGATAAATACGTTTTTCTAATTCGGTAGATGCCACTTCTTCCAAGACCCGAAGCGTGACCTGTCCTTTGTCCGCCGACTCTATCTGACACAGATAATTGTCGCCCTCATGCGTGCTGACACGAAGCTGCTCTCCCTGGCGCATACGGAGCACCTGTAGCAAATGTCTGGCATCCTCGCCCTCTACCATAAATGTATCATCGATCTTGACCGACTGATCCACAAAAATCTGTTGCATCCTAACTCCTTATTCTCATAACATCGGCTCTATTTACAAGCCGTGATGTTGCGCCATTCTCCCTGCGCATTGCTTTCTACCACCTGTAGTCCTGCCGCAATCAGCGCATCCGCTACTTCCTGCTCCTTGAAATCAATAATACCGGAAGTGATCAGTTTTGCCCCCGGCTTCATGCTTGCTGCCAGTGCCGGAGCCATCGGGATAATGATGTCTGCCAAAATATTGGCTACCACGACATCATACTTTTCCTTTCCCACCTTATCCTGCAATGCCTCATCATCAATGAGATTTCCTACATAAAAATCGCCCAGAGACTTGTCTAAGTGATTGACTGCAAAATTATCATAAGAGGATGCAATGCAATCCTCATCAATATCTGTGCCTACCACATGCTGTGCGCCGAGTTTTAATGCCACGATAGAAAGGATACCACTGCCACATCCTACATCAAGGACTTGATTGCCTTCTTGCAGGTATTTTTGTAACTGGCGAATCACCAGTTGGGTACTCTCGTGCTTTCCCGTACCAAAGGATACGCCCGGATCGATCTCCACAAGTGTCATATCCGATTTGTCCTCCGGCATGTCTTCCCAGGTAGGTTTAATAAAAATATTGCCGATGGAAAAAGAAGAAAAATAGGCTTTCCAGTTGTCACGCCAATCCGCCTCGTCTGAGATTTCAGTCGTGATCGTACCCTCGCCGATCTGGGCATACGTTGACATATCGTCCAAAGCCTGTCTTACTTTTTCCAAGATCTCGGATGCGTCTGCCTCATCTTCTTCCAGATAAAAACTAATGCGTGAAGATCCATCGTCCTCCGGCAGATCCGGTTGCAATTCTTCAAATACACCGCCCTGTCTGTCCGCATCCGGAACCGGGATAAGGTTGTCGATCTCTACACTGGTAATGCCCAGTTCCGATAGCATGGCACAGACCAATTCCTCTGCATCCGTTCTTGTATTTATCGTGTATTTATTCCACCGCATATCTATTCTCCATTTTCTATAACATATAGCCTTGCTAAACTAATGTATTGTACCATGGATTGCCCGTTTTGACAATGCGTGAATACGCGCAAAAAATGCGGTCACCACACCGGGCAACCGCATTTTACTAAAGTTCTTTTATTCTGCTCTACCATGATCCTTAAGATCAAATCTCTTAACCAGTTCCTCCAATGTAGCCGCCTGTGCTGCCAACTCCTGAGAAGTTGCTGATGTCTCCTCGGCAGATGCGGAATTGTCCTCAACGCCCTTGGAAATATCTTCAATGCCGACACGGATCTGCTCCATGCTCTGGTTCTGTGCTTCGTTGTTCTCTGCACTCTTACCGATCATGCCATTGACTTCTTCGACGGCATCCAGTACATCCTGCATAGACTGCACAACATTCTGTGCCAGACTGGAACCACGATCAATCTGCTGCAAGGAGATCTCGATCAGATCCCTGGTATTATTTGCAGCCTTAGAACTGTCATCCGCAAGAGATCCGATCTCAGATGCAACGACTGCAAAACCCTTGCCTGCCTCTCCGGCTCTGGCAGCCTCAATAGAAGCATTGAGTGCCAAAAGGTTGGTCTGGTCTGCAATATCTTCGATCGTCTTGATGATGCTGACAACCTCATTGGATGTCTCCGTGATCTTGTTCATTGCCTCCATCATCTGATTCATCTGTTCTCTGCTATCCTGCATCATATGGGTAACACGGGATGTCTCTGTTGCAGACTTCTGCGCATCCTCGGTATTTTCCTCTACCTGCTGTGATACGGATTCGGTTGTTGCAACAAGTTCCTGCACAGATGCAGCCTGCGTCATAGCACCCTCTGCGATATTCTGTGCAGCCTTGGAAAGTTCATCCGCACCGATAGATACCTGCGTAGAACTGTCAATGATATCTTCGATCATCTGCTCAAAGGATCCTGAGATATGAAGCAGGGCGGTCTTAACCTTTGCAAACTCTCCTGCATAATCATACTTCAAGGTAAACTTCAACTTACCATCTGCCAGTCGATCCAATACCGAAGAAATCTCATCGATGTAATTGATATATTCTTTCAGACGATCTACTGTCTTTTGAATAGAATCTGCAAGTTCCCCGATCTCATTTTCAGATGCGATATCAAGAGTCACATCCAGATTGCCTTCTGCCAGTTCCTGTGCCACATCATTCAAAGCAACGATCGGCTTAGTCAACTGGGTTGCCAGATGACGGATCGTGATGATGATAACGACAATACCTGCAATGACAAGCAACAATACAATGATGATACAACGGATCAGACTTGCAAAATATTCACTTGCCGGTAAGCAGGAAATGGTCAGATAATCGGTCGAACCAATTCTTCCGACATAACCGTATTTGCTCTTTCCATCTGCGGAATAATGTACGGAAGTATCTTTACCTCCCTCAACTGTCTGGATCAAGGTCTTGTCTACATTCAACTCGCTCAAACTCTTCTGCTGGTTGTCCGTGTTCGGATGATAGATCACATTGCCTTCAGAAGTAACCAGAATAACAAATCCATTGTTTCCGATCTTGTATGCCGGTAAAAGTTCATCGATATGATCCAGTGCCACATCCACACCTGCAACACCGATGATATTTTGTCCGCTCTGGTCATATACCGGAGTAGCCGCACTCAGGATCACATTGCCTGTGCTGGCATCTACATATGCATCCGTAAGGATGGTCTTTTCTTCTTCTACTGCCTTATACCATGCACGCTCTGTGATCTCAAAATCACTGCCACTGGTATAGCCGTCTGACTGTGTCAGAACATTGGCATCAATATCGCCGACCCAGACTGCCTGAATGTTGTCACTGTCTGCTGCCGCGGTCTTTTTCATAGTATTGAATACGGTTGCATAACGCTCTGACTCTGTAATATTGGCTCCCGGTCCGGTCTCCTCCAATAAAGTCTGCACATCTGTGTTCAGTGCCATCTGTTCTGCGACCGTCGTGTATTCCTCAAAGAATATCTCCAACTGGTATGCTGCTGCTTTGGATTGCATCTCCAGGTCGTTCTTCTGGGCACTCAGACTGATGTTGCCCACCATAAAGGTAACCACTGCCGCAACGATAACAAATACGATGACTACCTTTGACAAGATACTGACCTGTATCTCCTCCGCGATTCCTCTTTTCCTCTGTTGTTTTTTCTTTTTCATAGGACTCCGTTCCTCCTTTACTTTTTCCATCATAGCACTTTTTCGACATATCACACAAGATTTTTCTGAAAATTATGCATAATTTCTGATTTTCTTTGCCTTTTCGGCAAAATTGTCCTCACCATTTTACACAGGTCGAAAAAAGTCCCCTTGCAGAAATCTGCAAGAGGATTTTTCCTAATGGTATTATTTATTTTGTTGCCATACTTCCAAGAAGATAAAGACTTTCTTTTGCGGTACGCTTCATATTGCTGCGGTCTACTGCGATCAGACCGAACTGCATAGAGAAACCTTTCTGCCACTCAAAGTTATCCATGAGTGACCAGTGCATATAGCCCTTGAGTGGAATACCGTCTGCGATACACTCCTGAAGACCTGCCGTTGCTGTTTTGATATATTCCTGACGTCTGCTGTCGTCAGCGGTTGCAATACCATTTTCTGTGACAATGATGTCTCCCTTGAAATCTTTTGCAACGGCACGCACTACATTGGCGATCGCCTGTGGATAGAACTCATATCCCATCTGGGTCAATTCCACGCCGTCCGGTGTATATTTGTTGCCCTCAGCATCAAAGCACTGTCTGGTGTAAGACTGTGCGCCAAAGAAATCATCATCTGCAATATATGGAAGATAATGACGGAATTCTTCATCCCATTCTTTTGCTGCTGCATCTTCGCCGCCTGCTTCCGGCTGCATATCATGCAAAGATAAAGTGATACCGACCTTGATGTCCGGATATAATTCCTTGATGACCTTCTTGGCTGCCTGATGCGCCTTCATGACCAGAATATCCCCTTGTGGTGTGCACATGGAAACAAAATTATGGATGCCTCTTGGATCCTGCAAGCCAAATGCCTTTGCACATTCCATCATGCCCATCATCATGGTATTCATGCCCTGTCCAAGGTTGAGTCCAACCTGCACATCGCCTTCCTTTGGTGCATCCTGCTTTGGAGCCTCAGCCATTTTCTTCATGGCATCTGCATTTGATGCATCTTTTGCTCCGCCGCCCATGCTGCCCATGTACTTTTTCATGATGGCAGCCAACTGTAAGCGCATGTTTGCCTCGTTGATGGTGCAAATATAGTTAAGTTCGCTTCCCAGACGTTCTACGACATATTTTACATAATTCGCAAAGAGATCAACGACTTCTTCATTTTCCCAGCCGCCCATGGAAATGAGCCATGCCGGAGAAGTAAAGTGATGCATGGTCACGATCGGCTCGATGCCGTTTTCCTTGCAGCAGGCGATGACCTTGCGATAATGCTCGATCTCCTTGTCATCAAACTCGCCTTTCTTTGGCTCGATCCTTGCCCACTCGATGGAAAAACGATATGCCGTCAGCCCTGCTTCTGCCATCATCCTGATGTCTTCTTCATAGCGGTTGTAATGATCGACTGCATCGCCGGATGGCTCGACGAACTGTGAATGTTCTACATTCTCCTGTACCCAGTAATCACTGTGAATATTGTTACCTTCTACCTGGTGTGCTGCGGTAGAAGCACCTACCATAAATCCCTGTGGAAATTTACTCATTTTTTGTATCCTCCTTGTCTGGTAGGGACGTTCCTTTTGCCACATGGAGTGTCCCTTTTGGCTCTTTTATTCTGTTTACAGTATAACGTAAAAGAGCGAATTCCCACGATAGGAAATTCGCTTTTTTGTTATTTTTTTAGATTGATTTTAAGTTTTTTTCCATAAATCACAGATCATATTCCCCAGCAGGAAGCGTCTGCGCCTTGCAGCCTGGCAGGCTCACCTCCGCCGTTGTATTGGGTGGAACAAGAATGTGATAGGCATACGTTCCATCCGCGTACTTTTTCCAAGAGCATCCCACCTTACCGTAGACGCTGTCATAAGTCATACCGGCATGGCTGAAATGTCCGCCCGGCACAGGTGCGATCTTAAAACGATTCTCTCCTGCCATCTTGATACCACACATCTCATCAAATACCCATTCACAGACAGCCCCCTTAGAATAATGATTCAAAGACGCAATACCGCCGCCTTTTCCGTTATCTGAATTTGGACCCTCCCAGTCTTCCCAGATGGTCGTTGCACCTGCCTTTGGCATACAAAGCCATCCTGGTTTTTCCTCGTTTTCTAACAGCCGGTAGGCATACTCCGGATCAATTTTTTCAAGAACATATAAAAACATCGGTGTACAAGGGGTACAAACGAGATAAAATAGAAATGAGGGGCGATAGAGCGGAAATATCAGATTTTCCACTCTATCTGAACACGGTCGCTGGTGGCCTTGATTGTAGAGATCAAACCATCGGCGGCTTTTCTTTTGTCGTCAAAATCTATGCTGTCCCAGTTGTCGAGATAATAGGATAACTTCTTTATCTGCTGGGGAGATATGGTTTCAACGCTCAATTCAGCGATTGCCTTTGAAATGGTCTGGCGTCGGGTGTCCAGTTCTTCAATTTTTTTGTTAGCGTAGGCAAGCAAGGTCGCATTGGCTCCGGTTAGCGTATCCAGCAGCTTTTCAATTTCTGCCTCCACCTGTGCCAGCTCCACTTGATAGGCGGTCAGTTTCGGATTGACTTTTTCCTCTCTGCCGTGGAGTATCTGAAAGTCTTTGAACTTTTCCTGCATGGCCGAGAAAATGAATTGCTCAAATTCTTCTTTGCGGATTTTCCCACAGCCCGGACAGCCTTTGTTTTCCGTCCGTTTGGTACAGCGGAAATATCCGGTGCTATTTGGTACATGGGTGGCTTTCAGAGCATACCCACAATGCCCGCATTTGATTTTTCCAGCCAGCCAAGTGTTCTTCGGTTTCCGTCCCTGCTGGAAGGTGGTATTTGCCATAAGTTTTTTCCGGCATTTCAGCCATGTGTCAGAGGAAATGAGTGCTTCATGGGGAGCGATAACAAGTATCTGGTCTTTTAAGCACCTGTCCTTGTCCTCCTTCACATCCCGCCCCTGATAGAGATAGCAGCCGTTTGTTCCGGCAAAGTCAGAAGCGTCATTGACAATCGCTGCACCCTGACTCTTGAAAAATTCGTACAGCTCCAAATCGGCCTGTGCGTAAACGGGGTTTCTTAAAAGCTGGGAAAGAAATGTACGGAACATGGATTTGCCATAAATTTTTATGTCATGTTCCTCGAAGTATCGGGTAATATCTCCGAAGGAGGTTTCCGGTTCAGCGTACATTTCAAACATCAGCCGAACATGGTCGGCGGCTACGGGGTCGGCAACCATTTTCTTTGTGCGGATACCCTCTACCACAGTAGGCTCTAACTGATAACCGTATGGTGCCTGTCCGCTCATGTGAAAGCCTTTCAGGCACCGTGAATAGTAGGCGTCTGTGACACGCTTCTGAATTGTCTCACGTTCAAGCTGGGCGAATACAATGCAGATATTCAGCATGGCCCGGCCCATCGGGGTCGAAGTATCAAACTTTTCTGTGGATGATACAAACTCCACATCATACTCTTGAAACAGCTCCATCATCGTTGCAAAGTCCAGAATAGAGCGGCTTATACGGTCCAGCTTGTACACGATGACCCGCCGGACCTTTCCTTTGCGGATCTCGCCCAGCAGCTTTTGAAACTCCGGTCTGTCCGTATTCTTACCGGAATAACCTTTGTCCTTAAATACCCGGCAGCTCCCGCCTTTCAATTCATACTTGCAAAAGTCGATCTGACTTTCAATGCTGATACTGTCCTTGCGGTCTACTGACTGTCTTGCGTAAATACAATCTTCTCTGATAAATTCCATATTGGGCTCCTTTCCTTGCTGGAATGGAGCTACCAACCTTACAACTATATTATACCATCAGCAGCCCCGGACAACAATGTTGCGAATGATTAGGGAAACCTGTCCCCATATTTGCTGAACACCTCAAAAAGGCAGCGCTCAATTTCTTTTTTGCGCTGTTCTTTCTCCTTCGGTGGAAGCACCGGCGTGAGGCTTTCCAGCACAATGATCTTCCCTTGAAATGCGACAGACTTTGTTTCTCGTTCATAAGTGACAGCTTGCGTCATTGAAAACCTCCTTTGCGAAAGTGCGTGTATATGCCAGCCTTTCCCGCTTGTCCTGTGGGGAAATGTCAAAAGACGGCACCCAGCAGGTGCCGCCCTTTGAGCTTTCTCCACTTCGGGTCGATGTGACCCGAGGTCAGTAAGGACTGGAATGGTACTTTTCTTTGGCGTCCTCCACGCTGTTGAGGTCAAATACTTCATAAAGCTGTCCCACAACACGGCGAATATCCTTCTTTGAAAATCCGCAGTCCTCCATTGCCATAATGACATAACCACGGCAGGCGTCATTGCTCCATTCGTCCGGTTCCAAGCCGGGGATCATTCCAAACGCATTTCCCATAAAGTGCTCCTTTTTTTGAAAAGATGGGGAGCCACGCCGGATTGGTTGGCCTATCATCAGACAGCATTGCCGGGGGCTCCCCATAGGTTTTCACTTCATTTCAGACACACCGGACGGACATAGGCTTCATGCCCCATAGTATTTCAACTCTCCCCATTCTGATGGCAAGGCGTTCTCATTGCCTGCGACGGCTCACGGCTTGCAAGGCCGCTTCAACGCTCGGACTGTGACTAAACGCAAGTATCCGGGTTCTGCGCCTGTTCCGGTGGAGCCAGCCTTGCCCCACCTATGGCATGGACCTGTTCGCTCGCTCAGTTTTACAAAGACTGTATTCTCTGAAATCCGAGGTCATGGCGGGTCTGTCACACAGCGCGTTCCCCTTCGTATCCGGGTGTCTTTTTATTCGATTTTCAATCTGCATGAGGCTTGTCTGAACCTCGAGCCATTGTGACCCGAAGTGTTTTGCCTCTCATAAGCCATTTCATTTTCCGGCCTAAATCGGTACGCCTTACAAAGAATTTTTCAAAATTTTTTCTAAGCGCCGCAGACCTCGCTCGATTGCGACACGAACCACTTTTTCATGGACGCCCTCTGCCCGGGCAATGTCCTGTTTGGTCATGCCGAGAATGAAATGAGCGTAAATCCGTTTTGCCTGTTTGTCCGGCAGACTGGCAATCGCCGCATGAAGCTCCTGCATGGTCACTTTCCGCTCATACAGTTCATGGGGAGATAAGGCAACAAAGACAGCTTCATGCTCCAGCCCGTCATCCCGATCAAGGGAATAGTAGGCTTTGTGGCGGTATGTACGCAGCCGGTAGGCAGCCTCTTTACGATCAAACTCTTTGAACATTTCTGCAACTTCTTCCGATACTTCCATGAAGCAATCCGATGTATAGAACGGGTAATAGTCCCGCAAATTGATAATAGCCATATTGACCTCCGTTTCGGTTGTTGGTTGACGAGTGACCGAAACGAAGGCGGCGGGGAGCGGCACCGGGGAATGGCTTCGGGCCAACATGACCCGAAGCCGCCCCATAAGAACGCAAAAGCGCCCGGGCGGCATGAAGCCACACGGACGCATGAAATTACACATTCATTTATGTATCGTCTGATTTCACATTCATAACCAGACTGTCCCGGAGGGGGAGTTACGCTTTTTTTAACTGGTGCAGATCATGGATACTGCGAAAAAGAGAAAAGGACACGGCGAAATAACCTCCAATCGGCTACCGTGTCCCTGCAAGTCGTCATTGGTTTGTGTAAACGCAAAGAAACGGCGGCTCTGAAATCAAAGCCGCCGTTTCAAATGGGCGTGTCAAATTGTCTGCTCTACGACGGCTTTTTTTCTTTTGCCGTCGTCCGGCAGAGTATTATTCAATATCTAATTCAATGTTTCCAGTGAAATTCTCACATTCAATGCCGATATAATTTCCACCATCAGGAAGTGTAATTGTGTCACTATAAGTTCCGGTTGTTTCAATCAAAGTTACTGCTTCATCAGATCCAGAAATCCAAAATACTTTTGCAGTACCTTCCGTAATCTCCAAGGTGCAATCAATGGACAGCTCTTTACCGGCTTCTCTCTTTATGGAAGTTCCTCCGAACAAATACTCTGTACCTGAAAAGTTCGCATAATCAGCCGTATAAGTACCTGTATAATCATCAATTCCTTTTTCTTTTTCCCCTTGCAGTGACGCTTTCCCTGTCAGTTCTATGGAACCCGCAGACTGAACAATGTTATTGTAATGATTGAGAATTTCATCTTTTGAACAGCCAGCAAGCATAAAACTTCCCACAAGGACGAATGTTAATGCTAAAACTATTTTCTTCATAAAATCATCACCAGCCTTTCTTTGGTGCTACCTTTTTGGCCTTTTTCTTTGTTTGGGTTGCTTCTCGCTCTTTCATGCACAAAATCAAGATGGCAGAAATAACGACAGCAAGCACAAGACTGCAAGAACAGGTTCCGATATTCCAGTTGACTGCGGTATCATAGCTACGGTAGCCTACCATTCCAAGACTTGCGGTAATCGGATAAAGGTTTGCTAATGTCATATTTCCTGCGGCAAACATCCCTCCATATCCATAGACAAAAGCAATGATTACACCGACTAAAAAGCTGCCTGCCCTCCGACAAGTAAGAGCGATAATCGGCAGAACCGCAAGATATAAAAAGAAATTAACCGCAGTAATCTGCAAGGCTGCTTTTAGAGCTAAGGAAATCTCAAAGCCGGGAAATCCCACAATCATTTCTGCTATGATTGTAAACAGACTGCATATCAGCCCGAAAATAATAGACAATACGCCGCACACAATCAATTTTCCGGTCAACAGTTTCTTAAAAGAGATCGGCACAGTCAGAATATTTTTCAATGTGTCATCCGTCTGCTCACGAGAAATCATATATCCAGCAATTAGGCTGATACACATCGGAAAAATCATGGACATATTGTTTTTGATGACCTGTTCTGTAAGATAGGCAAAATCCCAAACGGAACCATCATTCGCCATAGAGGTAAACAAGGTCAGCAGGACGGATAGCAGCATGAGTGCAACGCCCGCCCAAAGGATATGATACCTTTTCAATTTATAAAATTCTGTTTTTACAATGCGAACCATGTTTATTCCCCCCTCTGCTTATATAATCTGTCAATCAGTAAGAACGAAACGAATGCCATGATCCCAAGAATGAATACAACTTGAAATGTTGAGGGAATTAGCCCTGTCATTTGCTCCAAGTCCATTTTTATTCCATGAGCCGCCATATCTCCCGCACTCCAAAATGTAGTCAGTGGCGTGGGCAGAAGCCATAACATAGTTTTAGGCAGTGTGTCAAACAATGCCGTAGCACTCATGTTCAGAACGCTGTAAAAGACACACAGCAAAATGGAAAAAACATAGGTCTTACTGAAAAAGACAACAAGGACAATCAACGGGAGTGTTCCTGCCGTAATGAAGATCCCCGTTTCAACCGCTAAAAACAATTTATAGCCTATTCCATAAACTTCCAATGTTCCAAATCCGCAAAGAATTGTTGCAATGGTAGAAGCCACACAAAAAACAATTCCAAAGAGAAACAGGACAATAATTTTTGCAAGCACCATTTGCGTGCTGGTTACGGGAATTGTACGCAGATTTTTGAATGTATCGTTGTCGCGTTCCATAAAAAACAGAATAGCGGCAATCACTCCGATAATGCAGGGCAGTAAAAACTGGATACCATATCCCAACACCATGTTAAATAGTCCATCGAAAGCATCTGCCCGATCCGTATATCGCTCCATCATAGAGGGCGTTGTCATCAGATAAGTCAGCGGGATTGGAAACAGGAACGCAGCCAGGATAATCAGCGGAATAAATTTCTTCCGTTTCAATTTCAAAAATTCGCATTTGATTAGTTTAAGCAATTCCTTCGCCCCCTGTCACACGCTTGAAGTAATCTTCAAGACTTTCTTCACAGGTATGTGCTTCTGATACCTCCAATCCGTTTTCTACAAAAGCAGTTACAATTTTCCCCACAGGCAACTCCATATTGTGTAGACGCAGATTGTGGTCGTCTTGTATGGAAAAATGGGTTTCGTGGAAATTGCGTTCCAAAATTCTTGCCGCCTGTGCAGTATCAGAGAGCGTAAACCGGATATGTTTACTGCTTTTTTGCTCCAGCTCAGCAAGGCTTTCTTCTTCCAGCAATGCACCGTGGTCAATAATTCCAATATCGTCAGCCAACAAGGAAATCTCCGAAAGAATGTGACTGGAAATCAAAATGGTTTTTCCTCTTGCGTCGCAAAGCTCCCGAATAAAGGATCGTACTTCTGCAATACCGATGGGATCGAGACCGTTGATCGGCTCATCCAAAATCAAAAGCTCCGGATCGTGCATGACTGCAAGGGCAATCGCCAACCGCTGCTTCATGCCAAGAGAGTATTGCGAAAACAGCTTTTTATCCTTGTAAGGTAGCCCGACTAAATCCAGAGCGTCTTTGATGGCATGATTGTTTGGTACTCCACGCAGGGTAGCAAAGATACGCAGGTTCTCCGTACCGGTCAGATTGGGATAAAAACCAGGGGACTCAATCAAACTGCCAATGCGGGGCAGCAACTTCTTTTCATTTCCTTGCAAAGACTTTCCCCAGATTTTGACCTCACCGGAAGTAGGCTTCGTTAAACCCAACAGCATTTTCATAGTTGTGGTTTTTCCGGCTCCGTTTCTACCCAACAGACCATAAATTCTCCCACGCTTGACATGGATATTTAAGTCAGCCACACTCTTTTGTGAGCCGTATTGCTTTGTCAGATTTTTTGTTTCAATAATATAATTTGAATCCATATTCAAAACCTCCTGTTCTGTAAGGTATTCTATCACGCCAATCTTGCATTAACCTTGCCGCAACCTTGCATTAACCTTGCAATTTGAAATTCGGCTAAAATGACAAGAGTTCCCGCCGTAAGGACGGGAACCCGCTTAAATCTCCAAAGGAAAACGCAACACAAATTCAGTTCCCTTTCCCGGAAAACTTTCAACTGTTATGCTTCCACCCATCTTTTCTACAAGCTGATGGACAATAGAAAGACCAAGTCCGCTGCCTTTTTCAGAGCGTCCTTTATCACACTTATAAAGCCGTTCAAATATGTGTTTCAAATCTTCTTTCTCAATTCCCACTCCATTATCCGCCAGCAACAGCTCCATGCTGTTTTCCTTCTTCGATAGGGAGATTTTAATTTTGTCCGCATGGCTATGAGCGATTACATTTTGAATAAGGTTATTGATGATCCTCATATAGCTATCCATATCCAATCTTACCCGGACAGGCTGTTCAGGAATATCAATGTCATAATCAACCTGTTTATCCTCAAAAATCGGTATCCAGTCGATCAGAATATTTCTTGTCAGCTCTGCGGTCTCAACGCTCTGGATCTCCAAAGCAAACTCGTTGGAATTTAACTTGAACCAGTCAAAGAGTACATCAATGTATTCTTTCAGATCATGGGCTTTCCGTCGGGCGGTTTCAATATAATCATCCCGGTCTTTTCCTGTGACCAGTCCTTTGTGTGTAGCGTCAAGATACCCAAGCAGAGTAGTAAGGGGCGTTCGCACGTCATGGGAAAGGCTTGTCATAAGCTGGCGGTTGGTTTCTTCTGTCTGCCGTACAGTTGAAAGTCTGCTTTCATAGGCCACAACGATCTCATTGATTTCATAGGCAAGAGGTGCTGTCAGTTCATTTGTTGCGGATAGAATACGCCGGTTGCCATTTCCGTTTTTCACATCAACCAGCGCATCGGTCATTTCTGCTATTTGTTTTTTTACGCGCCGAACGAGAACGATGGAGGTCAGCACAGCCAAAACAGCAATCACAATGGACAAGAAAACGATGATTTCCATGCTGGCTACACCTCCTTATTAAACCGGTAGCCAATCCCTTTGACCGTTTGTATATATTTGGGGCTTGAAGGATTGACTTCTAATTTTTTACGAAGCCGACTGATAATCGCCATAATGTTACTGTCATCATAGAAATATTCTTCGCCCCAAACTTCCTCATAAATCTGCTGTTTGGTTAAAATTTTTCCTTGATGCTTTGCACAGTACAGGAGCAGATCAAATTCCTTTGGTGGAAGTTCAAAAGTGCCATTTTCCGTCGTAACAGAACGATTTTCAAGGTCAATTTGCAATCCATCAAAATCCAGTTTTTGCACAGCTCCGGCTTGATGATTAAAACGGGTGTAGCGGCGAATAAGGGACGCAATACGGGCAATCAGTTCGTCCATGTCAAACGGTTTTGTCAGATAATCGTCCGCCCCGGCCCGTAAGCCCCGTACTTTAGAAATGCTGTCATTTTTAGATGTGAACATCAAAATCGGTAAGCTGTACTCCTTGCGAATTTCTTCCAGCGTTTCAAAGCCATCCATACCAGGCATCATCACATCCAGCACCACAAGCTGATACTCCTGCTCTTTTAATTTCTGCAAGCCCTCTTTTCCGGTATTACAAAAATCGGCTGCTATATTTTCCGTTTGTACGCTGCGCTTAATTAAGGCACACAGTTCTCTGTCATCATCTATAATCAGGATTTTATTCATGGTGCAACTCCTTCCCTTGTTTTGTCCTTCCGTCAATCGGCTTTTCTGCGTTCTTTGGGATCAGCCAAACACCAGCCATTTTTACAGCACCGGGGATACGCCCTCCGGCACAATAATAATTTACCCTACGAGGTGTCACGCCCCACTTCTCGGCGGCCTCTTTCAATGTCATATAGTCCATTTCGCACCTCCACAGAGTACATTATAGTTCTTTATCTCGAACAATACAAGTTGGAGGCTGCATATTGATGAAATGAAATACTACCTTGTGTAAAATCTCATTACATTCTCATAACCCGACCCGAAATGTACAATGATATAGGGTGATATGAGAATGAACCAAGATGAAAGAAGGTTTGACTTTCACGGCCTCGGGGCAGCTCTCAAAAGAGCCAGAGAAGAAAAGGGCTGGACACAAGCCTACGTTGCGGAATTAGTAGACCGTGACTCCCGTACCATTATGAATATTGAGAACAAAGGTCAGTATCCCAGCTTCGACCTTTTTGTTAAACTCATTACCATGTTTGACGTTTCAGTTGACCAGTTTATTCATGCGGACGGAGGGGCAAGGTCAAGTTCTTGCAGAAAGCACATTGATGTGCTCCTAAATTCTATGAATGAAAAAGAGCTTGTTGTAATAGAAGCCACAGCCGAGGGCATTAAGAAAGCCAGAGAAACGGAGGTTCCAGAATAAGGGCCTCTGTTTTTTGCGCCATTTTAGGGGCTGTCGCTAAGTGGCAAGCAATGCCTCTGTGGCCACAAGTGGCACAAAGGCGGCTTGTTGGGGCTCGCCCCAAACCCGTATCTTCGGGCCAACATGGCCCGAAGTGTCAGCGTCGCTTTGCTCCTTATTTTCATAACCTTAACGCTCCTTTTCCTGCTTTCTTCCCGGCTCGGTGTAGCCCATCAGAGTGTCAATGTTCGCCTTGATTGTGACGATCTCCTGCATATCCCGTCGTGCCTTCTGGTATTCTCCATAGAGCTGTTTTTTCTTTGCTGTGAGCTTACGGCCTTCTTCCTTCAGCACGTCCATTTTGGGGAGCTTTGCCCCTCTCAGCAGAGAGCGCATTTCCGCTTGTGCAGCCCGGTACAGTTCAAGGTCGGCCTCATGCTCCGCAAGGAATTTCCTGCTGTACTTCGTCGCCTTATACTGCTCAAAGACTGGGCGGGTTTTGGCATACTGAATCGTTGCGGCCTTTAGCCCGGCATTGGTTTTCATGGCCTGTTCTGTCTGCTTGATCTGCTCGGAAATGGCATGGAAACGGTCTGCCGCCTCGGTGGCCTTCTGCGCCAACTGCTCATAATCGGTCAGGCCATTGTCCTGTATATAAGCAAGGGCAGCAGCCATCTGCTTAATGTTAAATACCTTCGCCCAGCGTTCATATCCCGGCCCCTTACCGGCAGCCAGCTTCGCTTGAATATCCACCGCCAGACTGATTTTCCGTTCCGAGTGCCCGGGGCGTTTTTCTTTGCCCTCAATGGCGGCCAGAACATCTTGCAAGTCGTAGCCGTCCCCCAGCGTGGAGGCACGCAGACGGGTGAAGCGTTCCTGCCCTTGCCCGGTCAACCGGAAACTGATACCGCCGCCCCGAACCTTCTTGACTTCATATCCGGCCCGTTTCATCAGAACAAGAAATTCATCCAGATCGGCGGGGCGTTCGGCCAGTGCGGTATCAATGGCAAGGCGCAGTCGGTCCTGATAGGAAAGCGGCCCTTTCCGGTCTTTCTGCCACTCCCCATAGTTCCGATACTTGCCCTTGCTCCGGGGCTTCGGGTTCTCCACGATGGACAGCCCGTTTTCAAGGCACAGCTTGTCAGAGAGCCGCCGAAGGGCGAAGCTGGAGCCCCAAAAGTTTCGGAATTTCCGGGTGCAGTCAAGGGTGGTGGAGTTGTAATAAATGTGACAATGGATGTGCTGCTTATCGGTGTGCGTGGTAACGATAAAAGCGTGCCGCCCCTTTGTCCAGCGCATAGCCAGCTCATAGCCGATACGGTTCGCCTCTTTCGGTGTGATCTCCCCCGGATAGAAGGACTGTCGTATCTGATAGCACAGCACATCATTGGCCTTTTTCTGTTCCCGGCCTGTCATGGCGGCATAGCTGGCCTTTGCCAAAAGGAACTCGTCCGCCACAGTGACCGGATCACATTCATAAGCGGAGATGTGCTTTCCGCTTTCTGTTTTTTCCGGGTTCTTGCCATAGTCCAGACAATCCCGGATAGCCTCAGCAATCGTTTCGCCTTCGCCCGCATGGCGCTGCAACAAAGTTGTGGTAGCCAAAAATCATTCCTCCTTTCCATGAGAAAGGGGCGGCCCATTCAGACCGCCCCGACTTCGGGCCAGTATGGCCCGAGGCTGCTTAACTTGCCAGAAACCGGTACAGAGTGGATTTGCCTCCGTCCAGCGCCCAAAGAAGGGAGCCCGCCGCCGCTTGCAGTCCATACGGCGAAAGAAGGAAGGCAAGAAACAGAAATACAATCCCGCCTATGGGCGTCGGCGTGAAAAAGAGAGCGACACCCAGCACCGTCAGGATCACAGAGGCAATCGTCAGCAGGACGGCACAAATATCAAATAGGAACACCAGCAGAGCCGCCAGAAGGGACAACGCTAAAGCAAAGGGAGCAACCAATATTTTCAGCAGTATCTTCATCTTCAAAACCTCCTTTATCTATCCTTCCTACCTCTATTTTATCATGCTTGCCCGGGGACATAAATGTTGCGAAAGATTAGTAAATCCTGTCCCAAACTTTTGGGTCATACTGGCCCGAAGTGGTAAAAAAAGAGCAGGGCGGCAAGCCCCGCAACGGAAGCCTGCCGCCCTCGTCTTACTTTGCCACCAGCTCGGAAAGCTCCCGCAGCACCTTTGACACCTCGCCCCACAGCTTTTCATAGTCCCGCTTCAATCCGTCGATTTCCTCCGGGTACACGCCGTAGGTATGCGCGTGTACGGCGACCTGATTGAGATTGTTGGAACAGCGTCTTTGCAGAGAGATCAATTCTTTTATGGGCGCAAGGTCAACGTGCAGGATATACCCGTTCAGAGCCATTTTCCGTATATAAGCCCCGGCGTTGGAAATGCCCGCCTCAGCCATCCGTTCATGGATGGCTGCCAGCTCGTCCGGCGTTACCATGACGTGCAGATGGACATTCCGCTTGCGGTTCTCCATCAGCGTTCCAGCTCCCGGCCTTTCCGGCGCTCTTTGGGCTCCTTTACCTTATCAAGCGGTTTTGCGTCCAGCTCCGGGGGCGTGGGTGGGATAGGCGTGTTGTTGGGTACGCCGTCGATCATGTTGCAGTTCTGCTCTGTGGAGAGCTCGGCGGTTTTCAGATAGTTGTCTTTTTCGTGCATGGCGATCCTCCTTTATCGTTCCTCATGGTTTTTATGGCTCCGCCTCTGGCCGGGCTCCTTCGGGGGTTCCTGCCCTCTGGTTCCGTCTTTGAGCCGGGCAGTAATGGATGGGCGCACCCGGTCAGGATTGCCCGGTGCTGGTTTCAGCTCATAATCCTCCATCTGCTTTTCGGTCAGCGGCTTTGCGTAGGTCAGTTCGCCCCATGCCATCAGCCTGCCGTCTGCCACAGGACGCCGCCTGTCATCATCGTAGTTGACGATGGAAAGAGGCTGGTTATCCGGCGGCTTCGGGTAAGTTCCTATGTCCACGGGCCGCTGGGTGGAATAATAGCGGTAAACGCCCTCCGGTCCCAGCTCGGTATGCTTGACCGCCGCATGGTAAAACTGCTGATAGTCGTCCACCCGGCGGTCAAAGTCCCTCTGCGCCCACGCCTGACTGGTTCCATAGCGGCCCCAGTAGTAATCCCGATGGCCGTTTTCCCCCTCGGTAAACTGCCAGGTCGCAAAGGGGCTCGGCGCTCCCGGATTATGCCCCAGCGCAAAGCCGTGTCCGGTTTCAAAGGTGGCAGCTTTCAAAATCACATATCCTTGTACTGTCTCCAAGAGATTCCTCCTTTCTGTGCCTCGGGCCAACATGACCCGAAGTGCTGGATGTTACGAAATAAGAGGGCAGACCGGGGAGGAATGTAATAAGATATTCCCACCCCGGAAACACCCTCAAAAAAGCCCGGAATGTCAAGCCTTTGGAGGCGGCAAATCGTAACAGCCGCCCGGCCTTTTCTCCCGCATTTTCCTCATGCGATCCCGGCTTTTCCGGCGGTTTCCTTCGGCCTTGCAGGCGTCGGAACAGTAAGCTTGACGCCCCTCGGGCAGAAATGCCTTTCCGCAGACCGCACAGGCCCGCAGCTCCGGGGAGATGCCTTCCGTTGTCAGCAACGCTTGAAGCTCCGGGTTAAGGGGCAGGACAGCCTCACGGAAGTAACGGCAGTACGCCCCTGTCCAGCACTTGTGCAGCATATAACAGGCACAGTCCAGAGGAAGGCACAGGCCGCTTTCCCTGTCATAGTTGGCACACATCCCCGTGACCAGAGAACGGATTTTCTTCTTCTCGTCACGGGTCAGCTCCCGGGCGTCCATTTAAGACTTCGGGCCACGATGGCCCGAAGGGCGGGGCTCCACGATCAGCGCCCGGAACTTCTTCCGGCACTGTTTTTTCTTTCCTTTGCACTCCTTGTAATAACGACATCCCTTACAAGGGTCGTCATTGTCCCAGCCGGGGTGCGGTACTTCCTTCATCATTCGTTCAAAAGGGCTGCTTGTAAAATTCATTCTCATTCCTCCGTATCTTCCTCCCACGGCGGGGTATCTTCGTCCTCGGGTTCCTCTGCGATCTCCTCCAGCTCCCCGTCCTCATATTCGCAGTAATCATCTTCCAAATCCGGGGCCTCATGCTTCGGCTTGTAAATCTTGAAATAGTAACCAATCCCACCGCCGGCCAGCACCACCGCACCGATCAGGAGCAGAGAGAGAAGTGGGCTGTCCTTTTTCTCCGGCTCGGGTTCCGGTACTTCCTCCACCGGTTCGGTGGGCTTTGGCTCTGGCTCCGGGGTCACTTCTTTGGGCGGTTCCTTACCCTGTTCGGCAAGAGGCAGAAGGTCGTCTGTGGTAACGGTATTGAGGAAATAGACGTTCTCGCTGGTTTTCTGTTTGTCGATCACCAGATAAAACACGCTCTCATCTGCTGTGGTAATGGTGTAAAACTCTTTACCGTCCTCGTCGGTGGCGTTGTCCACCACGGTTCCCGTCCCGTCCGGGGTAAAGGGGTTCTGTGTTTCCGGCTCCGCTTCGGTTTCCGCCGGGGCGGGAGCTGTCTCCGGCTGCGGCTCGCTGCTCTGGGCGTAGGCCGGGACCGTAAAGATCAGGCAACACAAAAGGCTGGCAGCCATCGCCGCCAGCCTGCGGTATTTAATTTTCTTCATGGGCTGTGTCCTCCTTTTCGGGTGCCTCCGGCTTCGGGTCAGTATGGCCCGAAGCGGTAAGGCTGTTTTTGGGGTCATTCAGAAATGCCATCAGCTGGGCGGGCGTCAGTTTAAGGGAGCGCACCGCCTGCACGATCTGGCTGTTTTCTTCCTCCTGTTTCTGCTTTTCCAGCTCCCGGATTTTGGCCTGCCACTCGGCAGCCTTCTCCCGGGCTTTTTCCAGTTCCTTATCGAGCTTGTCGATTTTGTTCATGCAAGGACTCCTTTCCTCTGGCTCACAAACGCCCGAAGGCATAGAAATGTGTCTGCCAGTAGCTTGAATTGATGTTTGCGTATTGGATGGGCGAACCACAATGGAGCATCATCCCGTCGCCCACATAAATCCCCACATGGGATACAGGGCCGGGGCTGTCATAGGTTCCCGTGAAAAAGATAATGTCGCCGGGCTTTGCCTCGGAGGGGGAAATGATAGCACACTGATTATAAATGCCCTGCGCCGTGGTACGGGGCAGGTTGTGGACGCCGCTGGCCGTGTACACCCAACAGACGAAACCCGAACAGTCAAAGGAGGTGGACGGGCTGGAGCCGCCCCACACATAGGGCCAGCCGATGTACTTTGTGGCTTCTTTCATGAGCGCCGCAAAAGCCGGGTCATCCAGCGCCTCGCCGGGTATCTCATAGCTGGGGCCGGTATCTTCGCCGCCGTTGTAAATCCCTTCCCACAGATAGGGTTTGTTGCCTTTGAGCTGCTGCATAACGGTGTAGATTTCCCGCTGCTGTTCGTTAAGCCTCGGCAGGATCACGGCGGGCAGCGTCTTGTTTGTGAGGGTCACATTGAGAATGTAATACTCATAGGGGACTTCCTCGGTGGTGGTTTCCCCGGTCTCCGGGTCGGTGCTGGTTTCGGTGCGGTAGCGTATCTCAACTTCCTCCGTCAAGGTCAGTTCATACTGTGCCTCGAAAATCTCCCGCAGCTCGTCCTGCACCTGTTCACGGAAATACACATGGTACTTTGCCGAGAGATAGGACGCCAGCTCATAGGGGTTATGGCCGATCTCGTCCACGGAATAGCGGTACTCGTCATAGCCGGGATGGGTGCTTTCGATGTTCGCTACCGTCTGCGCCAGCTCGTTTTCCAGCGCTGTGTAGTCCTCGTCCACCCCCAGCAGGTCCGTATCCTCCGAGGCGTAGGAGGTGCCGGATAACGCATTGGCGAGGCCGCTGCCAAGCGTGGGGAAGATGGAACTTACCGCCGACACAAGAAAACAGAGCAGCAACAGCAGGAGCAGGACCAGCACCGCCACGGGATGACGGGTCACAAACTGCGCCGCCCGACGGGTCGCAGTTCCCGAAGCGGCAGCGGTTTTCTTTGCGGCCTTTGCGCCCTGTTTTGCAGCCGCCTTTGCTTCTTTGGAATACCGGCGTTTCAGTTTCCATTTCTGCTGCACACGGGAAAGCGGATTGCTGGCAAGTTCCGGGTGCTCGGAGGCCATCTTCTGAAAATCCACATTGGCCCGGGCTTTTATGTCCTTCCGTTCCCACTTTGCCACCTTCCGGGCCGGGTGTTCCTGCCAGCGGCGTTTGGCATAGCGGGTCAGTTTCCGGGTTCCGGCCTCTGCGGCCAGCTCGGATTTATGGGTTCCTTCCACACCCACATTTTCATGCTCGACCTCGTGTATCTTGTTGTGGACATAGAACCATGCTTCTGTACGGGCTCCCCGGACTGCCTTTTTTGCAAGCCCCGGCGGCTTCTTCGCTGCCCGTTTTGCCTCGGTCTTGTCCAGTTTCTCCCGGGCCTTTCCCAGCTTTCCCCCGGCGTGTTCCGCTTTTGCCTGTGCTTTCTGGTACTTGTCCTTTTTGCTCCCGGCCTTCTCGGCGGAGCCCTCCGGCTCCTGTGCCTTGCCGGTATCCTGCGGCCCGCCCGCTTCATCTTCCTGCCTCATGCGGTCAGAGGGACGGCTTTTCCGGCTGTCCTCTTGAAACTTGCCGCTTTTGGACTTCGGGCCATCGTGGCCCGAAGGACTGTCCTGCCCGGTATCCTCGTCCTCAAACCGCAGGCGTCGGGATGGTGCGGGGGAAGGCCCTTCCCGTTCAGCCGGTCCGGGGCGATTGCTCCCGGTATCCTCCGTCGGCCCCGGCCTTTGAAAATTCTGTTTGTCCGGTTTCTTTCCGATGATGTATCCCTCCTTTCCAAACCTCGGGCCATCATGGCCCGAAGTGTGTTATGCCCGGTTCATTTCCTGTTTTTTGTCCTCCGGGCGGGTGGTCATAATGGCGTACAGCTCTGTGTTCTGCGGGAAGCGGTCAACAAACGGGATGGTGGTGTTCCCGAAGAACAGCAGCCCTTCGCCGGAATTGGTATGGGTCACATAGGAAAGCTGATGGGGGCTGATCCCAAGCTGTTTGGCTAAAATCTGCCGGTCGCCCTGTGCCTGCGAGAGAAGCACAAGGAAGTCCGAGTTTTCAAAGATGTTCTCGATCTCCGGGCTTGCCAGAAAATCCTTCACGTTCTGCGTTAAAGCACTGGGAACGCACCCTTTTTTTCGCAGCATTTTCCAGATCGCCACACAGTAGCTTGCCGTCAGCCGGTCACGGAGCAGCACATGGAACTCGTCGAAGTAGCACCATGTAGCGATACCACGCAGGAAATTCATAGACACCTGCGAGTTTACCAAGTCCTGCATAATGAGCATGGCAATCGTCCGAAGCCCGGCCCCCAGCTTTTTCAAGTCAAGGCACACAAGGCGGCGGTTCAGGTCCACATTGGTTTCATGGTTGAACACGTTAAGGGAACCCGACACATAGATTTCAAGGGCAGTTGCCAGCCGTACCGCCTCGCCCTCCGGCTGGCAACAGAGCAGGTCATACAGGGTTTGGAGGGTCGGCATTTTGCTTGTTTCTGGGTCCTGCAAGTGTTCCCGGTACATCTGGCGCACACAGCGGTCAATGACGGTACGCTCCACCGGCTGCAAGCCGTCCTTGCCGCCGACGATCAGCTCCATCAGCGACAGGATAAAGTCGGCTTTCAGCGCCATCGGATTTTCCTCGTCGAAGCTCAAATCAATGTCCATCGGATTGATGTGGTGGGGGCTGTCCGGGGCGATCTCGATGACCTGACCGCCCAGCCGCTTGATAAGGGACGAATATTCGCCCATCGGGTCAACCACAATGATCCGGTCACGGGTGGCAAGGAACACGTTCACAAGCTCTCGCTTTGCGGCAAAGGATTTGCCGGAGCCCGGCACGCCGAGGAACAGGCCGTTGGGGTTTTTGAGCTTTTTCCGGTTTGCCATGATGACGTTATGGGAAAGTGCGTTGAGCCCGTAATAGACGGCTTCGCCATCCATGCGGAGCTCCTGCGTCATAAAGGGAACGAAAATGGCCGTGGAGCTGGTCGTCATGCCGCGCTTGATCTCAATGCCGTTATGGCCCAGCGGAAGGCTGGAAAGAAAACCGTCCTCCTGCTGGAAGTCCAGCCGCTTCAAGGTGCAGTTGTATTTCTGGACGATACCGGACACCGTGAACAGGTCATTGTCCAGCTCCCGGCGGGTCGGGGCCATGTTTACCACAAGGAAGGTCAGCAGGAACATTCTTTCATTCCGGCTCTGTAAATCTTCCAGAAGGGTCTTTGCGTCGTTGCTGTACGTTACAAGGTCGGGCGGAAGTATGTCCATGTCGTACCCTGACCGGGCTGCCTTCTTTTGTTCCTCCACCTTCATCTTGTCAATGTCGGAGACTTTGGCCTTGATAGATTTTACGGCGGCGGCCTGATCGACGGTCTGGATATGGAGAGTGATGGTCATTTCCGCATCCATTTCCAAAAGCTCCGCCAGCAGCTTGTCCGAGAGCTCCGAGGCCAAAATCTGCAAGTAGGAGGCGGCACCCCAAGTCGTCCCCACCCGGAACAGACGGCTGAAACGGAAGTCGAAGCTGTCCGGGGCGATAAAGTCTTTGGTGGAAAGCCCGGTTTTGGGGATCATATCCCATGAAAACCGGAAGGGGGAGCCGCTGCCGGGGTGGAGCTGCCCGTGAAGAAGCTCCAGCCGTTCCAGCCCCGAAAGGGAGCGGCACTTGACGCCCAGCTTTTTGAAGTTCCCGCAAATGTCCGCCTCTACACGTTCCAGCCTTGCCCTGGCGGTGGGAAGGTCGTCCACATTCACGCCGAAGGTCAGGAGCTTTGTGCGGACAATGCCGTTGTTGCTTTTGGCGATCTGGTTTTCCAGCATTTCCACATACTCACACCGGACGCTGTTGTAATCGTCATCCTGCATGGGGATGTTCACGCTGTACCGGCTGCCCGGGCGGCTTCGGTGGTTGAGGAAGGAAAGCTGGAACGGAAGGCTGCTGTCAAAGTAGTTGAGGCAGGCGCTCCACCCGTCAAAGATGGCCGCCTGATCTTCGGACTGTGCGAGCTGGTAGTTGATGTCCTCGTATTCAATGGTTTTGGTGTAATAGCGGTCCGCTACCCGGCACACCCCGTCCCGGTACATTTCCCGGTAAGGGAGGGTCTGCTGGGCGGTGGTGGGAATATTCTTTCCTTTCGTGAACAGGCCGGTAAGGCCCTGTTTTTCAGGCTTTCTGCCTGCGGGCTTTCCGGCCCTTCTGCTGTTTCGCAATCGGCTGCGCCTCCTTTCTGGCGCTAAGCAGCGCATAGAAGTTTTCGGTTTTGTAAGGCCGCACACGGGGATAGAGGAACCGGGTGCGGATGATGTTTTTCAGCACTTTTTCCAGCGGCAGACCGTCTCGTTCATACATAGCCAGAAAGAAGAACGGGAGCATGAGGCCGATCATCAGGAACATGGCGGCACTGTTCCCGATACTGCCACGGGAAAACAGGTAAGCCGGGAGGCCCACCGCCGCCGCGCTGGAAAAACAAACAAGCTGGCGCTTCGTCAGATTGAAGGCCAGCTTTGTCTTGATTTTGGAAAGGTCTTTTGGTACTGGTACATAGGCCATTTTGGTACACCTCCTTTATTGCTTCGGGCCAGCATGACCCGAGGTTATCTTGCGGCCTCTTTGGCCGGGGCTGTGCTGCGGGCAGCTTCGGCGGCCTCTCGTCCGCTCTGCCTTGCCCGCCAGTATTCGGGGTGATACTGCCGGATGGACTGATTGAGTTTTTCTTCAAACTGTCCTTTGTCCTTAATGCGGTCAGGGATTTTCCACAGTTTTTTGTCCAGCAGCTCCCGGAGCACCACACTTTCCTGTGCGTCCTCCTCATAGCAGATATAGCCCTTGTCCTTGAAGCCGCATTTTTTGGCCGCTGGGGAGAGAACGGCGGCTACCTCGTTTGCCACCATCGTTCCGCCGTGGCTGGCGGTAGATACCAGAAACACCCCCGGACAGAGGGTTTCACAATTCTGCACCTCGCCCCACGGGGAGCTTTTCGGCGCATGGAACATTCCGCCCGTCCGGCTCCGGTCTGCCTGCATGAGTGCTGCCTTTTCTAAGATGGCTTTCAGTTCCGGGGAAAAATAGGCATATTCCCGAAGGACACGGGCGGCCTCCCCGCCGCAGGCGTTCATCAACAGGGTATAGGCGTCGCTGTCCGCTTTGGTACAGCGGCCCAGCAGTTTTCCGTCGTAATAGCAGGCCGCGTCATAGCCGGTCCGTTTGCGTGGCATGGTTCCCGCCTCCTTTCTGCTTCGTGCCAGCATGGCCCGAGGTCAACGCTCTGCACTGCGGCTGGGCTTTTCCTTCGGAGGCCGCTCTGCCTTTGCCTGTTCGGCAGCCGCTTTTCCGGCTTTGAGTTGGTCGCTGATGGACGCACGCCCCACAGAGCCGCGCTCCGCCATCTGTTCCAACTTTGCCTCATAGGCTTGCAGAACAGCAGTATTGAGCTGTTCCCGGAACTCCTTTGTGACAGGGTAGGCCATATCCCGATAGCCGCCTTTGCCGTCCGGCTGGCTGGGCATCCCAAGAAAGAGGCCCTTGCTGCCCTGTACGATTTTCAGATTTTCCACCACAAAGCAGTCATTGAATTTCACGCTGGCAAAGCCCATGAGATTTTTCACAGGTTCGATGACCCGCACGCTTACATCCAGCTTTATAGGGGCGGCTGGTGTTCCGCCCGCAGTTTTTTCCTGCATGGATTTCTCCTTTCCGGCGGGAACAAGGTTCCCGTCCTTGTAGTCATAGCCTTCCGCCCGGAGTGCCGCCAGCGTGTCCGCCGATACGCACCCGGACAGTTTCAGATCGGTTTCCACCATAAAGCGCATGGTGTCTGCTTTAGAAAATTCTTCGGGGAGCTTTCCGTAGAAAGCCGGGTGCGGCTGTCCGTCCGCACCCTGTTTGTAACGCCGGGGCATACCGCC
This sequence comes from Roseburia sp. AM16-25, assembly GCF_003473825.1. Lineage (NCBI taxonomy): Bacteria > Bacillati > Bacillota > Clostridia > Lachnospirales > Lachnospiraceae > Roseburia > Roseburia sp. AM16-25. The sequence goes on along the minus strand of NZ_QUCW01000002.1, from coordinate 276,913 downwards.
TCCTTTCCGCTTCGGGTCAGCATGGCCCGAAGTCTCTTAATGGCAGCCGAAGATGGATTTTGCAAGGCTGCCCGTTTTGAACAGGGTAAAACACAGCAGCACCGTATATCCCACGCATCCCCAGATCGCCCCGATGGGGTCGCCGTCGGCGGCGATACTCTGGATCAGCACCGCATAGATGGCAACACAGACTAAGATCAACAGACCTTGAAAGCCCACCGCAAAGAGGGAGCGGAAATAGTTCTGCCCCATGTGTCCGGTTTCCCTGTTGGGGACGGTGGCAAACGGGATAGGCGCTAAACTTGTGAGTAAATAAATTTCAATCATACGGCCATATACGATGACGAAGATCACGATGTTTAAGGCAATCATGGTAAGCTGGATCAGGAAGGATTGTAGCCAGAGTCCGAACAGAGGGCCTAACTCCATCGCTTCAAGCTCTGTCCGCAAACTGTCCAGCACATCCGGCGTGATCTCTGTCCCGTTCTGGATAATGCCCGCTGACTGCTGGATCACATGCTGGCTCACATCAAAGACCGCCAGCACGATATTGAAGGTGTTCGTCAGGATCATCACAGCCACAAAGGTTTTGAACACCCACTTAAAAAACATCCATGTGTCAACTTCATGGAGGTTGTTGCGTTCTATGAGCATCTGTATCAGCTCATAAGTCATTACAAAAGTGAGGATGACTCCGGCGATTGGCAGGATGGCAGTTTCAGAGATCTGTCGTATCATGGAAAAGACCCCGGCGTTCCAGTCCGCCGGGGTCGTGCCTACCTGTGTGGCGATCTCGCCAACGCTCTGATTGACGTTATCGAAAAGGCCGTCCAGATTTCCCATGATACCATCGACGAGCAGACCTTTCAGCCATTCAACGATTGCGTCGATGATAAAGTCCATACATCAGCTCCTTTTCTGGAAAAGGGACAACGGGTGACACTTAGCTGAACAGGCCGGACAGCAGAGGGATAAGCTGAAGGCCGATCAGAACGACACCGCCGCCCGCCATCAGCTGCTTAATGCCCTGGCTTTTTGCCGCAGGGTTGTCCGACCCGTAACCTTCCAGAAGGTTGATGACACCCCACACCGCCAGTCCGGCACCAAGAGCCATGACCAGAATTTTAAGAATGTCGATTGCCTGATTGAAAAATTCCATATACGTTCCTCCATTTTGTTTGTTTGATGGTTTTGGGTACAAAAAAAGCCGCCCACATCGGCGGCGCTTCGGGTCATCATGGCCCGAAGTTACACGAACTCGTCGCTGTCCAGATCATCGAAGTTCAACAGGTCAGCTTCTTCGTCTGTGTCGGAGCCGTCCACTTCGTACACCGTGTATTCGTCCTCCGGCTTTAGTCTCAATGGCCGGTGGCGGAACAGGCTTTCCAAGCGGAAGGCGTTTTTCTTTTTATCAAATTCGGCTGTGTACTTGTAATTCGGGTGCTTTTTCAAGTCATACTTCGGGGACAGGAAGGGCGGGAGTCCCCGAAGCTGCAAGATACATTTATCCCCGGGCATGGTGGTGATCTCGCTGGTGGTCATCAGCTCCCGGCCAAGCCGCTGCATATTCTGGCTGTAACTTTCAGACTGTCCACGGCTTCGGCCCTCGGTCTGCATAGAGATGGTGGCCTTGCCCAGCCAGTTTTCCGAAATATCCTTTAGGGTGGAAGCCTCCCGGCCTCCGAGGAATACGATACTGTCCATGTTGCCCATGATGGTTTCGGAATGGTCTTTGTACAATGCCTTGCACTGGCTCATTGCCTGATAAAAAAGCGTCAGGCTGATCTCACGGGAGCGGATGACGGCCACGATCTTTTCCAGCCCCGGCACCTGTCCGGTGTTGGCTGCCTCGTCCCACAGCACCCGCACATGGTAGGGCAGACGCCCGCCATAGGTGTTATCAGCCCGTTCACACAGAAGGTTGAACATCTGCGAAAAAGCGAGGGCAACCAAAAAGTTGTAGGTGGTGTCCGTGTCGCTGATAAGAAAGAACAGCGCTGATTTTTCATCCCCCAGCTTATCCAGCTCCAGTTCGTCATAAGACATGATCTCCCGAAGTTGGGGAATATCAAAGGGAGCCAGTCTTGCACCGCAGGAAATCAAAATGCTTTTGGCTGTCTTGCCAGAGACAAATTGTCAAGGACTTTTTCATCAAATTCACAAAAAATCCACAAAAAAGGTGCCAGAAGCACCGTATGGCTCCTGACACCTCGTTTGATAGATTACATTTTTCCGTTCAGCAGGTCTTTGCAGAGATACGCATAGTCTGGCAGCTGGTTGATATATGGCTCCCAGCGCCGCTTGATTTCGGCCAATTCCAGCGGATCGGCTGCTTCCAGTGCATGATCGTTGCCTGTCATATATAAAACATCCGTAGCAACATCATCCAAACACCTGCCGCAGAGATCGGCGGCTGATTCGATTCTGATACCGGTATCCACATAGACTGGATTGACGCCAATCGTCAGCCAGACATAGCCTACCTTGTCCGACCAGAGCAGTTCAAAATCAGGGCTTTGCCGCAGATGTTCCGCAAAGACCTCCTTTACTCGCTCAATTTCATGTTTTTCTTTTTCTGTGTAAAGCATTTTCGTATCCTCCTTGACAAAAATTTTGGTGCGTACCATCATCAGTTTAGCACAAGGCGGCTTCGTTTATCAGTCTGTCACATCTGCTGAATTTCATTTTTGAGCATACGCTTGATTTTATCGCTCATGGTTTCTGTGCTGGTATTGCTGAAATGGACATGAACCTTGTAGGTTGTCTTGCCGATTTTCTTTACCATCGCTGGCGTGTTTTTCGGCGCTCTGGACGCAGTAGCGGCGTCTGCCACCTGCATAGTACGGGGTTCTCTGTTCATGGCGCTCCTTTCTCCGAACGGGTCTGTGCCGCCCGGTAAAAAATCAGTCTTGCTTACTGTTTACAATGTCTTTTGCTGTCTGTCGGGTAGCACCGGCATTTTCTTCCCGGAAATTCTTCCCGTCAAAAAGAATCGGCGCACACCGTTCCAAAATACGGTCATAGATACGGGCGTGGGCCAGATCAGGCGGGTTTTTCAGCTCGGACAGTTTCAAGTTTGTTGTGATAATCATGGGCCTGCGGCTGCGGTAGCGGCTGTCGATGACGAAAAACATCTGCTCCATAGCATATTCGGTACTGCGCTCTACTCCCAGATCGTCAATGATAAGTAGGTCATACTCATTAAAGCTGGCGATAAAGTCGGCCCTATCCTCGGAGAACATCCCTGTCAGGCGGTTCAGGATGGTGGGAAAGTTCGTCATCAGCACAGGCACATCCCGGTCAAGCAGGGCGTTGGCGATGCAACCGGCGAAAAAAGACTTGCCGGTTCCCACATCCCCGAACAACAGCAGGCCGGTGTTGTTTTTATATGCCTCCTTCCAGTTCTCCACATAGGCGCGGGCCTTGTCCATCAATGGGTTTTGGCCGTTGTCGTTGGCAAAGGTGTAGTCATAGAGATAGCGGTCTTGCAAGCCCTGTGCCTTTCGGCGTTTGATACGCTCCATGCGGCGCTGCCGTTCTTCAGCAGCCTTGCGCTGTTCCTCGGCCTCCTGCTGGCACTGGCAGATGCAGCGGGGCATGAAGTAGCCTGGTTTTCCAAAGCATGGCACAACGGTCTGCCTCTGGCCGCCGCACTTCTTACAGTGAATGAGGCCGTCTGCCGGGTCTATGTACTCGTCCCCGGCCAGTTCCACACCGGCGGCTGCCTTGTCGATCAGCGCCCGGATTTCTGCGGTAATCTCAATCATACGGTTTCATCTTCCTCTACGCTGTAATCCCGGTTGCGGGTGGGCGGGGCTGCTTTCTTCGCGTCCTCACCGGCCCAGCGCCGGATGGTGGCGGCATGGCTCTGATACCGCTTGCCGGTAGAAGCCATGTACTCGGACAGTTTTTCGATGTACTGTTCCCATACAGCAGGAAAGCTGGCCTGCAAGTTTGCCATTTCCTCGTCCGTCAGGAAAACATTCTGGTAACGGCCATAGGCGCGGGCGGAGCGTCCCTTCTCTATCTCTCTCTTTATCTCTATCTCTTTCTCTAACTCTATCTCTATCTCTGGTGGACGAATGTCGGACAAATGTCCGCCGTTTGTCCGGGGCGCAGAAAGAGCCTTATTTTGGAGCCTCGCAGCCCGCTTTCGCTCAGCCTCGGTAGAGGACTGGCCGATTAAAAGTTCGATGTTGCTCATGTAGAATGTGCCGCTGTCCAGCACCTCCACAAGACCCAGCTTCAAAAAGATTTGCAAGGCTCTCTCCACAGTGCCGATCTGTTGGCGGGTAATGGTGGCGATCATCTGCGCCGTGTAAGGAATGTCCTCGTCAAGCTGGAGCCGTCCGCCATGTTTCAGCGATTTCAGATACAGCTTGAGCAGAATGTTGGAATACAGCACACCATCCTGCATACTTTCCAGCAGCACGATGGAATCATCGTCAAAATAGTTTTCTTTGAGTTTCAGGTAATAATATTTTCGGTTGTCTGACATAGGGTTCCTCCTTGGGGTTTCTCTTGGGATTCTGTACGCATTTTAAGGCCGTTTTATGGGTCGGAGGATAAATCTATCAGCCTGCCTTTGACACCCTCGAAAAAATCCTTGATTTACAAGGGTTTTTCAGCCCCTAAAGCGTGACATTTCTCCCGTTGTTTCCGCTTGCGCTTTGCGGCATTGATCCGCTTCATGCGTGCGGCACATTCCGGGCAGTATTTGGCCCGGTTGGAACCGGGGGTAAACAGCGCCCTACATACGGCGCACCTCTTCGCATTCATCCGGTGGAACAGCGCCGTTTCCAGTTCCTTATCCTGCGGCAATACCGCCGCCCGAAACCACCTGCACAACAGGGAGTAGGAAATAGACTGGACACAGACACATTCCTCCCCATCGTCCAGGGCGATACAGTTTCCGTCGATGTAGTTACAACACTCATGCACCAGCCTCCGCACTCTGCGGTACTGGCGGTAATCCATGACGGGGATAGGTTCAGACTTATTGTTCTTCATAAATGATTTCTTTCATAAAGTTGGTAACCTCCTTAAATGAATTTATTGTTAAATATTCGTGCAAAGTATTGTTTTCTTCGTGCAAATGGCATATACTATAATTGCCAGCAGAAAGGGGTTGATCGTATGGCTGGAAATACCACAAACATCAGTATCCGCATGGACGCAGATTTGAAAGCGCAGGCGGACGCACTGTTTACTGAGCTTGGCATGAACCTGACTACGGCGTTTAACATCTTTGTGCGCCAGTCGCTTCGTGAAGGCGGCATTCCCTTTGAAGTAAGGCTGGAACAGCCGAACAAAGAAACGGTTGCTGCCATGCTGGAAGCGGAAAGGATTGCAAAAGACCCGTCTGTAAAGGGCTACAATGACCTTGACGAGTTATTTGCTGACCTGAAAAGATGAAAGAAACCAAATATACCGTCAAGTACACGACCAGTTTCAAAAAAGACTACAAACGAGCCATCAAGCGTGGCTTGAAGATCGAACTGCTGGAGCAGGTCGTAGCATTGCTGGCAATGGGCGAACCGCTACCGGATAAGAACCGTGACCATGACCTGTCCGGCGATTGGGCAGGCCATCGAGAATGTCATATTCTCCCGGACTGGCTGCTTGTCTACCGCATAGAGGATGATGTTCTGGTGCTGACGCTGGCCCGCACCGGCACACACAGCGACTTGTTCGGCAAATAAACAGTCTGCCGCCGTATGGGGAAACCTGTACGGCGGTTTTTCTGTGTGCAAAAGTATGTCGTGAAACGCGGTAGCCCTTACCGCTCCGACTCCCGGTCGTGAGACTTGTCCCGTTCCTGTCTGGACAGCTGCTCGGCGGTTTTGCGGAGCCGTTCCACTGCTTTCAAATCCTCCCGCATGGATTTCATGGCAAGCGTGTCCGTCTGCTTTCCAGCGGCCAGCTGGTCGATCTCCCGCTGCCATGCCTTCGGGGTGATCCCCTCGCCGCTGTCTTTCAATTCTTTCAGATACCGGGCCGCTGCGTCATACAGAATCAGTTCCCGGCTGTGGCGCTGTTCAAACTGTTCCCGTTTTTCCGGCTTTACTTTGACAAGCTGCTTGTGGATGGACTTGTACTGGTTGTACTGTTCCCACATCTCCCCGCGTTCGGTAAGAATGGCGATCCGGCGCTCAGCCTTGACGATCTTTCCCCGCAGGTCATAGTAACATCTGTTCATATCAGCGATTTTTTCATGAAGCTGCTGCATAGACTGGATGCCGTTTGCCTGCAAAAAGCTGAATAGTGCAGCGCTTTCCTGCAAAGCCCGGATTTTGCCGGTGCGGGTGCGGGGAGCGTTCAACTGCTGCTGGGCCTCCCACAAGGCGGTCAAGCTGCTTTGCTGTGTTTGTGGTTTTTCCGCTTCGGCTTTCGACCAGCGATAAAGCCGAGTAATGCGGGCTTTGATTTCTTTCAGCAGCTTGTTGTCGGCGGCGATCTGCCGGTTTACTTCGCCCTTGTCGGTGCGGATACCGCGCTTTTCCATTTGGCTGGCGGCTGGCCCCAGGTGGACAGAGGGGATTTTATCAATGCCCTGTCGCTTGTAGCTGCGGTGGTCTACCAGGGCAGGCTGACCGGCTGCCTCCAATGCCCGGTTGGTGCAGGCCGCCCATGCCGCCCGCCAAATCTCCACATTCCCTTTGTCGTTCCAGTCGGTGGTGTCCTCCCGGTGGTTCTTCCAGCCGCCTTTCCCGTCCGGGATACGCTGGCCGTTTTCGTCCAGGTCGTATGCCTTGCGGCACTTTGCGCCCCACTGTCCATTTTCTTTCAAAGGCCGGAGCGTCAGCATGATATGGACATGAGGGTTGCCGGTTCCCTTGTCATGGATAGCAAAGTCGGCGCACATTCCTTTGTCTACAAAGTTGTCCTTCACATAGGACCGGACAAGGGCAAGCTGCTGTTCTATGGACAGTTCGCGGGGCAGAGCCGCCTCGATCTCGCGGGCAAGCTGGCTGTCCCTGGCTTTCTCGATCTGCTCCACGCTGTTCCAGAGGGTGGAGCGGTCTGCAAACTCTGGCGGGGCGTGGGCAGGCAGCATGATCTCCGCATGGACAATGCCGCCTTTCCGGGTGTAGTCGTGGGTCATTCCATCCCATTCATTTGTCAGCTTGGTTCCGCTGCGGTAAGCAGCTGCGGCAACAGCAGAACGGCCCGCGCTGCGCTTGATGATACTGACGGGGATATGACAGAAATCTATGGGGAACACCTCCTTTCAGTGAGGGGATAACAGGCTCTGTGGAGCCGGACAAACGCAAAGCGGGTGTCTGGCTGCGCAGAGCGCACAAGGGGTTTGGGGAGCGTAGCGCCCCATCGCGGACGAAGTACGCAACAGCCCCGGCAGGGCGCACGACACCGGCAACGGTGTATAAGTGCGCCCTTGTAAACAAGGGACTTATGGCGTGTCCCCGGATTTTGGCAGGTTTGCAGTCAATTCCGCAGCCCCCGGAAGATGGGACAGGGCAATCAGAAATGTTTTGACCTCCGCGCCGGAAAGGTCGGGAGCCAGCGGGAAAATCCCCTCCAAAATGGCTCCGCGCTCAATCAGGCGGCGGGTGCGAACCCTGCGTTCTTCGTTCCGCTGCTTGTTCTCCAAAATCTTTTTTCGGTTTTCAAGCTGCCGAATCTCCTTCAGGATTTTCTCCCGTTCTTCTTTTTGGGGGTGGGCTGTAATTTTTTCGTTCATGTCAGGCACCTCTTTTCTTCGGAAATACTCATAGATTGACCGTCCATTTCTGTCGAGCAAAGTACCGGCGCAGCCTCCGCAGTGCGGCATGGATGGATTTTCCCGCCTGTGATGGTGTGATACCCTCCATTGCGGCAATATCTTTCACTTTCATACCCAGCATATAGCGGGCGTGGACACGGCGGGCCTGCATAGGCGGCAGGGAGGAAATGGCTTCGTACAATCGCCGTATCAGTTCTTCGTATTCGGCTAATTCTTCTTTTTCTATCAGGTAGTCCTCCGGCGATGGCTGCGCCCAGCCGATGGCGGCATTTTCAATTCCATCGTTACAATCGAGGGAGTAAAACGCCTTATACCGGAACATCTTGCGCTCTCTGGAAGCCTCGGCCCTCTTATCCAGAAGAAACGCTTCGACGATCTCATCGGACACCTCCAAAAAAATGTCCTCTTTGCAAAATGGATAATATTGTTTGAGATTGATGGTCTGCATAGGCACGCCCTCACTCTGTTTGGAAAAGGCCATCATAGCAACGGCGCATATTCCGCAGCCCCCGACGGATGGAAACGCTGACCTTGCTGCTGTGGACGCCCTCTATCCGAGAGATTTCCGGCTGCTTGATACCAGCAATGTAGTAGGCGTGAACACGGCGGGCCTGTGTCGGAGTGGCATGAGCCAGAGCCACCAGCAGAGCTGCAATCAGGTATAGGCGGGTGGTCATTTCTTCTCGTTCCAGCAAAATATCTTCCGGCGATCTGCTGTGTTCCAGTGCGTAATTTTCCAGCCAGCTGTATGCGTCCAGAGAGTAGTAGGCGCTGTGGTAGACTTTCCGACGCTCATAGTTCTCCATCTCCCGCTTGGCCTGATACATCGCTGCCCATACCTCGTCCGTAACATCCACAAACTCGTCATGCCGGTAGTGGGGATACATCCACCGCAGATTGATTGTTTTCATAGGCTTACCTCCTGAAAATTGGAGAGGCGGGCAGCTCGTCCGCTGTCCGCCCCTCGCTGAGATAAGGGAAATGATCCCTTTCACTTGGTAGCCAGAAAACAGGTCATTCGTTAAGCCTGTTCTCAAAGAAATTTATAAATTTTTTTCTGACCGCCTCCACACTTTGATACACAGCCACTTTGGAGCAGCCGCACAGCACACCGATCTCTGCAAGGCTCAGCCCGTCAAGCGCATAGAGCAGGAACCGGCGGCGCTGGGCCTCGGTACAGGTGTCCAGAACAGCCATCAGCTCATGCAGCGTTTCCATGCGGCAAAGGTATTCCTCCGGCGTTTCGCCGTAGACCCCTACACCCTCGGTGGTAATGATGTACTCGTCAAACTCCCGGCCATCCCAATGCCGCCGCTGTTCATGGAACAGGTTCTCCGTTTTGTGATCGGCCCGGTCAAGAAATTCATAGACTTCCAGCGTGACCTCCACAGCCACAGCTTGTCCGTTATAATTGATGGTAACTTCCATCTGCCTTTCCTCCATTCAGATTTTTTGGGTAAATCTGAATGAGGCGGCGGGGCGCGGCTCCGGGGATAAAATTCGGGCCATGCTGACCCGATGTTCCGGCTCCATAGGGACAAAAAAGTGCCCGGACGGCATAAAGCCATACGAGCGTAATGGAGTATATTTTGCTGTTTAGTTACATGGTATAGTGCATACTTCTGACCGCATTGCTCCGCTGCTGGGAACAGGCTTTTTTTAGCTGGTGCAGGTCATGGGTACTATGAAAAGAGGCAAAAATAGACACGGCGGCAATCCTCCTTATATGCCGCCGTGGATTTACACGGTGTTAGGTCGTCGTTATTTTAAGGTAGACGAAAAGAAACGGCGGCTCTGAAAATCAAAGCCGCCGCTTCATAGGCGCGTGAAAATGTGTCTGCTTTACGACGGCTTTTTTTCTTTTGCCGTCGTGCGGCAGATTAACATATGAAACTATAATTCATTGATGGTTGCAGTTATCGACATATTACGAATCCGTTTTGCCGGAGTATACACAGCCGCGATTGCCGCAATCGAGACAAACAAAAGAATGACGCCCAAAGAGGTAATTGGAAACTGCCATAACGCAGATGGAAAATGTCCTGCAATAAGGAAATCATACAGCAGCTTGCTAAGCGGCAAGCCAATAGCACAGCCAACAACGCACCCCAAAACAGCATAAGTGAATGCTTCGCAAGCAATCATTTTTGTCATTTGCCGTTCATCCATTCCTACTGCACGCATAGCCCCGTATTGCTTCATTCTGGTAGACACACTCATGGAAATACTGTTGATGATATTCATTACCGTTACCAGTGCAATAATTGCCAAAAACGCATAAACACAGAAAACAAAAGCCATATAAGTTCCCGTCGTACGCTCGTCGCGTTTATCCCGAAAACTATATGTTTTATCTACGGAATTTTGGATTGCCTGAACATTTTCATCCGTAACATTCCCCGCTGTCTGTATCAGCACAAGAGAATAATCATCATTCCCTGTTAAACGGATAAATGTTTCTCCGGAGGTAATCAATGTGAGTTTTCCGTTTGTCAATCCATCCTCGCTAAAGGGGTCATTTTTTAACAATCCAGCTATGGTAAGGGTTTCATCCCCAATTTGAACAGTGTCGCCGATTTTCCATGTACTGTCCTGATCGGATGTTGCCAAAACAAAGAGACTGTCTCCATAAACTTTGGACAAATCACTCCCCCTTTTCAAAGCACCATCTTTTTTCAGACATTGCAAATCAAAATCATCATAAGAAATCAGGTCGATTGTACCGGAAAATCCGGTATCGCCATCTAATCTGGCAGGAACATCAAACGCACTACGCCGCCCGTAAACCTCTCTCACTCCATCCATTTCACGGATGGATGCAAGCAGTTCCCGAGGAATCGCATTACCGTCAGCACTTGCAATATCAATATCTGATGTGGCAGCTGACTGAGGTATCAAATAATCCACGAAATCGATCATAACGGAAAAGCTCAAAAATAAGATGATGCTAAGTGCAAAAGAACCTGTCATCAGGAATAAATTTTTCTTCCCGGAGACCGCATGGCCGATACCGAGAAGGGCTTCAATCTTTCCGAATCCTGTATACTGGGAATGACGCATTGTTTTTCCGTGGTCTGCATTTCCAGACACCGCTGTGATAGGAGATACCTTCGCGGCATGTTTCGCCGGAGCATTTGCGGCGATCAGTACAGTAATCAGTCCAACAAAGATACCGCAGGCAATGCCAAAAATACTGATACCAAAGAGGGGAATATCAGAAAATTCTTCTCTGACTACAAAGCGCAGTACCGCACACAGCCCCCATGTTGTAACAACCCCTAAAATAAGACCGATGGGTACAGCCGTTTTGCACCAGTTCAATGCCTCCAGACGAACAAACCGAATAATCTGCTGCTTACTCATACCAATGCAACGCATCATTCCAAAAAATTTGGTTCTCTGGGCAACGCTGCTGTTCATACTGCTGGAAATCATCAAAACGCCTGCAACCAAAATCAACAGGAACAGAACAACCGCGACAGAAAGAAGGGTTTGTCCCATTGAACTGCCGAGTAAGTCTCCAATAGAGAAACTTCCATGCTTACCAACCAATCGAGCCTGTTCCATCCGAAAACCCATTTCTGCCATACTGAATACTGCTGTTACCATAAACACAGCAAATACAATGCAAAGCAGCGTCATACGATTTTGTCGGCGGTGAACTTTAGCGGAGATGGGAATGAGACTAAGATAGCTTTTCATTCACGGCACCTCCCAAAATCAGTCAAAGTGCCATCCGATACCTGTAATACCCGGTCTGCCGTTTGCGCAATACTGCGGTTGTGGGTAATCATAATGATGGTCTGCTCGTATTTTTTCGATGTTTCTTTGAGCAATGCTATGACCTCACTGCTGTTTTGTGAGTCCAAATTTCCTGTTGGCTCGTCTGCCAGAATCAGAGAAGGACGGGTAATCAATGCGCGGCCAATCGCCACTCTCTGCTGTTGACCGCCGGAAAGCTGACTGGGTAAATGATTACGACGATCTTTCAAATTCAAAACCGTCAGCAGTTCCTCCAAATATCTCTTATCCGGCTTTTGATAATCCAGCAACAGCGGAAAAATAATATTTTGTTCCACCGTCAACTCCGGGATAAGGTTAAACGCCTGAAAGATAAAGCCGATATTCCTGCGTCGAAATACCGTCAGTTTTCGGTCATTCATGGAAAAAATGTCCTTGCCATCAATCAACACCTTGCCCGAAGTTGGCACATCCAAAGCACCAACCATATTCAGCAGTGTGCTTTTGCCCGAACCAGATTCTCCGACGATTGCCACATATTCTCCCTTAGGAACAGAAAAGCTAACATTCCTAAGCGCTTTTACAGCAGTTTCACCGCTGCCATAGGTCTTACAAATATTCTTGACCTCTAATAAATTCATAGTGCAAACACCTCTTTCTTATGTTCTTGCGATGTAGACAGGTAAGCTTCATTTCCTGTCTACGATTGAAAGAATAGCACTGAAATATTACTGTAACCCTACAATCATCCTACAATTTTGTAGGAATCAGAAAATTTATCGTGAAACTTGTCCCTCTGCCCAATTCACTGTCTACCTCGATTGCTCCTCCATGTGCTTCAATGACTGCTTTCGCAAGCGGAAGGCCGAGACCAATACCCTGTGTATCTTTTGAAAAACGGCTGCGATAAAAACGCTTGAAAATATGGTGTATATCTTCCGGGTGGATACCACATCCATTGTCCTTTACCACAATTTGAATACCTGATGGCAACGCCCTCCATGTAATGCCAATGACATCACCATTTTCCGTATGGTCAAACGCATTTTTCACAATATTGTCGATTGCCTCAGACAACCAATCACGATCACAGAAAAGAGAAAGATGATCTGAGCCAGACAGAATGATTTTCTTCTTTTCCTGTCTGGCTCTATATGCAAAATGCAGTTCAATATCCCGCATCATATCCGCCACATTCTCTGTGGTTTTTTCCAGCACGATGGCACCGGCATCCAGTTTTGTAATCTTGAGCAAGTTTTGCACCAGCGTTTCAATGCGGTCAAGTTCCTGTTCGGATAAATCAGCAAATTCCTTTACCGCACTCAATTCCATATCCCCGTCTTGAAGCAGACCATTATAAATATTCAAAGCAGCCAGCGGTGTTTTCAGTTGGTGGGAAATATCAGAGATTGTATTTTTCAAAAATTCCTTTTCCCGGAGTTCGTTATCTGCGTGAGCATTTAAGACAGCGGCCATAGAATTGACAGTATGAAACAACCGATATAGCTCGCCTTCCTCATCACATTCAATACGGGCATTGTGATCGCCGTCAAGATACGCTTGAAGCTGTGATACCGCCTGTTCCATGACTTGATTTTGCTTTTTGAAATAAGAACAACCCACCGCCAATATCGCTCCTCCTGCCAATACGAAAACAAGCAATAGGAACAAAGAAAACCGCTGATAGCACAACCATAAGAACCCTTGTGTCAACAGAAGGGAGGCCACCCAAATAACGGATACTGCAAGAAACAATTTTTTGATTTCTTTGTTTGCAAATATTTTCATAGGCCACCTCACCCAATCACATTCCATTTGTATCCCATTCCCCGAACTGTCAGGAGCATTTGCGGTTCACTCGGATTATCCTCGATCTTTATACGCAGCCGCCTCATATATACGGTAAGGGTACTGCTGTCAATATAATTCCCATCGCAATCCCATAGCTTATCTAAAATCTGTTCTTTGGTAAGTACCATGTTCGGGTTTCTCATAAATAGACACAGCAACTTATATTCTGCGGCAGTCAAATCCAATAGCTTTCCATTCTTAAACGCCTGCCCTTGCAGCAAAAGCACTTTCATTCCGTTGGATTCCAGTTGTGTATCTGCGGAGCTGAAATCTTTTGCCCGACGAAGCAGTGCATTTACTCTGGATACTAACACTCCCAGCTTAAACGGTTTTGTAATATAATCATCTCCACCAATGTCCAAACCCATGATAATGTTCATTTCTTCATCTGCCGCCGTCAAAAAAATGATGGGGACTTTGGAAACTTGCCGCACCTTTTTGCAAAATTCAAATCCGGTGCCATCCGGCAGGGATACATCAAGCACCAGCAAATCATATTTTCCATCCATCCACAAACTATCTGCTTCTTTGAGGGTTCTGGCAACAACTAATTCAAATCCTTGTTTTTTGAACGCAAAAGAAAGCCCGTTAATCAGGCTCAAATCATCTTCAAGAAGTAATATATTACTCATGCTTTTGCTCCTTTCCTTGTTTTGTCCGGCCATCAAGCGGCTTCTCCGCAGTTTTAGGGAGCAGCCAAACACCGGCCATTTTCACAGCGCCGGGGATACGCCCACCAGCACAATAATAATTTACCCTACGAGGTGTCACGCCCCACTTCTCGGCGGCCTCTTTTAATGTCATATAGTCCATTTCGCACCTCCACAGAGTACATTATAGTTCTCCTTCTCGAACAATGCAAGAAACGGAATGTGAATTATAAACTTCAACCAACCTGCATATAGCAACATTCCACGGGCAAAGTATGAATTATACAATGTAACTGGGTGATGTTATATGGCGAAAGTTGAAGATTGTCCCGGTTTTGAAACCTTCGGCGCAGATGTCAAAGCCGCACGAGAGGCAAAGCGTCTGGCACGAAAAACATTGGCAGAAATGGTTGGGATTGAATGGCGGTATCTTGCCAACATTGAGAATCAAGGTGCGATTCCGAGCCTGCCTGTGATGATCCAGTTGATTAAGGTCTGCGGACTTCCCGTGGAACGGTATTTTAACCCGGAGATCATGCGAGAAGAAAGCGAACAGCGGCAACGGGTCAGCCACAAGCTGAAGCTTTGCCCTGAAGAATACCTGCCGATTATCGAAGGTGCCATAGACGGGGCGCTCAAAATGGAACAGACTGCGAAGCAGAAGGAGGACGCATAATCGCGGCCTCCTTCTGGCGTTTCTATATCAAGTTTCCCGGCACTTTTCCCAAAGTTCCCGGCACCTCTGCTGGATTTCTGCGGTTTCTGTCACAGTCAGGTCACGGTCATTTCCGGTAATCTTATCTTCCAGAAAGTTAGCGTATGTACCCAACAAAGCGTTCCGTAAATCCTCCGGGGTTTTCTGTATTTCGGCGCTGTACCAGTCATTCCGGTGGGGTTCCCATGCCATCAATGTATAACCGTGGCTGGTCTGAACCACCTCATACAGAGGATCATCATCCAGATATGCCTGAAACACTTTCAAAACCTTTTCAAAGGTCAGCACTTCCCGCACCTCCCATTCAGCTGCAAATCAGTTCCCTGATTAAAATTTCCTCAATCTGTGCCGTTAATGTGTTCATCAGCCCCACCCAACGCATAGGATCACAGGCTTTCAGTTCCTCAGTGACACCCGCAGCCTCCATCATGTGAGGCAACATGGTGTCCACGCGCTCCTGCGCTGTCCGATCAATCTCTAACAGGTGCGGATACAGTTTCTCGCTCATCAGCAGTTGGTTGTAGAGAATAGGACGGTGTTCCTTCAGGTAGGACTTTCGCATCCTGCCGTACTTGCCGATAGAAGTTTCCGGCTGCACAGAAAGTTTTAGGTTGGGTATATCATAATCTCCGCAACGAATGTAAGTCAACTTACTCATATTCATTCTCCTTTGCTCCATGATGATTAGACTGCTGCGCTGGTTGCTATGCTACCTTTGTGCGGTTCTTCTTTCGGCAGCTGCCCGACAGTAGAAAAAATACCTTTTTTCATATCCTCAGCCCGGATCAGGGCTTTCTTAGCGTCCATTTCCACTTTTTTCTTCGCCTTGATTTTGTCCTCATACCGTTTCTGTGCGCCGCTGGCTTTCCGCTTCAAATAATTCTGATGAAGTCTGTCCTTGCGTTCTTCTTTTTTTCGCAGTTCTTCCTGTTCCTCCGGGGTTAAAGGAACCGGCTGTAAAGATGGTGGGATATAGCGTCCTAAAAAATTGAAGTAGATTTCAATTTCCTGCGTGGTGTCCTGACTGCCTTTTCGGGCGCGTTCGTGGACAAGGATTTTCTCTACAAACTCGTTGAGCATGGTGTTTGTCAGAGTGTCAAAATTCTCGTACTTATCAATCAGGGCTATAAATTTCTCCGCTGATTTCTGGCTCTGTTCGTAGCCGGTAACAGCCTTTTCCAGCTCCACAATTTCGATCTCAAGTGCGTCCTGCTCTTTGGCATACTGTGCATCAAGCGCCCTATATCGTGCATCCGGCAGTTTGCCGAGGGCGTTGTCCTCATAGATTTTGCAAATCAGTTTTTCCAGTTCTCCGGCTCTCTTTTGAGCAGCGGCCAGACGCCTGCGCTTTTTCGTTATATCGGCATTCTGTTGGGCAACCTGCGTTTCCTGAACGGTGTGAATAAATTCCGTCCGGTCATTTCTGGAATATTCAGCGATAGCCCGGAGCGTGTCGGAAACCAATGTCAGAACAGCACTCTCATTGATACGGTGTTGTGTAGGGCATAGTGTCCCACACGGAACTTTGGTATAATTGGAACAGGTATATTGAGAAATCCGCTTGCCATTGTTGGTGCGGTGGACATACATCTTGCCGCCACAATCGGCACAATAGAGCAAGCCTGTGAGGGGAGCCGCTTCGCCCCAGCCGTTTGGATAACGCCGTACATTGCTGCGGATTTTCTGCACCAAATCAAAGGTCTGCTGGTCGATAATGGCTTCATGGGTATTCTCAAAGATCGTCCACTCGTCCTCAGAAACATAGTGGCTTTTCTTGTCCTTAAAGTGCTTGCGGGTCTTGAAATTGATGGTGTGTCCCAAATACTCTCGTTTTTTCAAAATGTTCACGATGGTAGATGCTCCCCATCCATACGGGTCTTTGACCGGCTTTGAACGGTTCACACCCTCATTGAAGCGGGCAAGGTGTACGACAGGAATTTCAATCCGGTCTGTGGATAGTTTACAAGCAATCTGATAAGGCCCATATCCCTCCAGCGTGAGAGAGAAGATACGGCGTACCACTTCGGCGGCTTCCTCATCTATCAGCCAATGTTCCCGCTTTTCATCCCACAAGTAGCCGTAAATCACGGTGCCTGTCAGGTGCTTGCCGCTCATGCCTTTTGACTTAAACACAGAGCGGATTTTCCGGCTGGTATCACGGGCGTAAAATTCATTCATGATGTTGCGGAACGGGGTAAAATCGTCATCGCCTTTCAGACTGTCCACACCGTCGTTGATGGCAATCAGACGAACGCCTCGCTGCCGCAAAACCTCCATAACTTGACCGACCTTCAGATAGTCGCGTCCTAACCGGCTCATGTCCTTGATGACGATTGCCTCTACACGCCCTGCCTCCACTTCCTCCATCATCGCCAAAAATCCGGGGCGGTCAAAACGGGTGCCTGAGATACCATCATCGGTAAAGTGCGTAGGGTTGGGCAGCCCATTCCGGCGGGCAAAATCCTCTAACATCTGTTTTTGGTTGGATATGGAGTTGCTCTCGCCCTGTAACTCATCGTCCCGGCTCAGGCGCTCGTACAGTGGGGTGATTTTTTCGCTTCTCATAGCTGTACCTCCTGAAACAAAAATGCTCTAAGTGATTGCTTTACTAACCATGACAAAATCATGATTAAGAAGTCACTTAGAGCATATATCACCGCTGGCGAGCTTGTATTTCTTATACTGCCTCACGGCGAAGTGCTGGGGGCTGCGGCGTTCCAGCCCGTCAAACATATAGTCCACCGCGTTTTTGAAGGTTTCGTCATCCTCCCGGACTTCCATGCTGTTTATCATTTCCACCAGCGTATTCATGTTGCGTTCTTCCTCCGGCCCCTCAAAGACGATGTAGGACACAAGGGCGCAGTACAAGAGGGTTTCTGCTTTTGTCCAGAACTCGTCGCCCTCCTTGCCGTCGCCTTTGGTGTTGGCAATCAGGGCGGTAACAAATTTCAAAACATCGCTTTCTGTCTTGATATAGGCCAGCGGATTGTAGTGCATGGATTTTGAAAAGTCGATACTGTTGAACACCCGCACCCTGTATTTCTCCCGTTGCAGAAACTGCCCGCACTGGTCGAGAGTGCCGCCCTTCGGGTCTACCACCACATACGAGGAATGGGCTTGAAGGATCTGCGGAGTCAGCCAGAACCTTGTCTTGCCCGAACCTGACGAGCCGATGACGCAGGCGTTTAGGTTCCGGGCATTGGCGGGTATCTTCGGACGGGTGTTCATGGTAAGGAACTCCGTCCCGGTCAGAATGACATTGTTCTGAAATTTAGGGTCAACAAATGGCTTTATATCTTCCTTTGTTCCAAAGCGGGCGGTGCCGTACTCCGCATCCCGCCGGAATTTTTTCGCCTGCCTGATCTTTGACTGTATCAGCAGATACATCCCAGCCGCACCGGCAAGGCCCACCAGCAGGTCAATACCTCCCAGCCCCGGCCAGTAGGTTTCAAAGGCTTTGGGGAAGGTATCAAGCATCCCCATGAGCTTTGTCCCGAAGTCTGTGCCGGGGGCGATCCGGTAGGCCGTCCCGATTTTGGAGAAGAACCAGAACACAAAGAGGTACGGCAGGTTTGGGAGCACATATTTTCTGATCTTGTCACTCAACGTCCGTCCTTCACCGCCTCTCTGGTCCGCTGCTTTTCCTTTGCCTGCGTCCTGATTTGCTCCGTGAATTTCCGAAGCTGACCGAGGATGGAAGCCTTGTCCTGCTCTTTGTTCAGCACCTTTGCGCTGTACTTCTGGAAGGCCGCCGTGATAGCGTCCGCCTGATTGGCTTTGAAAAACAGCAGGTAATGACCGGGGCTCACTTTATGGAAAGCGTAGTCCACATGGAACTCCTTCGCGATCCGGTCAAAATCCTTTGGAGCTCCCACATAGGGCATGGCACTTTTGCCGCCATAGTGGTTCATCAGCTTTTTCACGCTCTGGCGTCCCTGCGGGGTCAGCGCCTTCCGGTGGTGCTTTTGCAGCGCCCGAACCACCTTGCCAAGAGCGGCAGCCAGCACTTTTCCTGTGAGCTTCGTTGTCCTGATCGAAAGGGCAACCGTTTTTTGGTTTACTTCTTCCTGCATAAAACCTCCTTTCCGTCGGGGTTCCCGCTATCCGGGAGGCCCCCGTACAATCTCGGGGAACAGAAAACCTCGGGCCAATGTGGCCCGAGGCTTACCGCTCGGCATCTCTGCCGGACGGAGCTTTCTTTTCCGGCTCCGTCTGGACTTTTTCGTCCTGTTCCCGCATGGTCTGCAAGATAGAGGGCTTCTTTTGAAGTTGGGAGGGCTTTTCGCCGGACAGCGGCTTGATACATTCCAGACGGTCAGCCGCCCGGATGGCGTTGTCCGTGAGCTGCCTCTGCCATGCGCCCACGCTGGGAGCCCAACGAAAGCCGCTGCTTTTCAGCTCGGCCCGGGTGTCCGCGTCAGGCTTTCCGTCAAAGAACACCTGCAAGCGGTTGTCCTCCCGGTTCATTTCCACACGACCCCCATCGAACTCCCAGCCGGAAAATTCCTGCTGTGCCTGTTTGGAAAGCTGTTCGATACGGGCCTTTACCCGGCGGATCTCCGCATTGTTGTTGGTTAGCTGGTAACTTTCAAAGGGCCTCGGGTCGCTTCGCCAACTTGACGCCATGCTTGCTTTCAGCTTTTCGATTTGGTCCGGCGACAGCAGCGCACAGCCGTCCAGCTTGCCATGCTTGCGGTAATAGGCGTTGACCTCCTTCATAATGAGCTGGGAGCGTTCCAGCCCGTCCAGCTTCTTCTGGAGCTTTTCAATCGCTGCCGGGTCATCGGCGCTGATCCCGCCCATGCCGGTGCTGCGTATCTTATCCAGCAGCCCTTGAATATGCCGCCATTCCTCCATGTTGCTGTCCCGGGCCCGGTTCTGCTTTTCCTTCTTTCCCACCGGGAAATTGGAAGGCCCGGCGATCAGCACAGAGGGAACCCTTGCGTCAATGGCAAAGCCTTGGTTCATGTTTTCGGCCAGCTTGCGGGCGTAGGTGTCTAACAGATGGTCGATCTTCTCATGGTACATGGGGTCCACCCGGGATTTCTGCTTTTCCGCTACGGCGGCGGCCTTGTCCACCATTGCCCGGTATTCCGCCGTTGCGCTCCCTTCCTTGTAGTCGGAAAAGCTGTTCATTTCTTTTGCCCGGCGGGCGGCTCCTTCATTGATAGGGTAATAGTTGATGGTATGCACCTCCTTTATGCTTCGGGCCATGCTGGCCCGAAGTCTTACCGTTCTTCATGGGAAGGCCCCGCCTTGTCCTTTTTCGGAGCGGGTGGGGCTTCTTGAAACCGTTTGAGTGTAGCGAGAATGGAGTGGACAGGCTCGGCCTTTTCAGGATAGGCAAATATCCGGTGTTCCGGCGGAATGTCCTGCGGCCCGTGGTAATACTCCTTGAAGCCCTCCGGGACTGCCGACACATACCCACCGGGAGCGAATACGCCGCCCTCGTTGATACGCACATCCCGCCCGTATGCCTCATAATCGAAGTAGTTCTGAATGTGCTCCGGTATGTCGATAGTCCCAAGCTCGTCGGCGTAAAGACGGCCCAGCCCTTCATCATCGGAAATATCCGGGTAAAAGCGGTAAAGGTCAAGGTTCTGCGTCAGGTTTATCAAATCCTTCACGCTCCTTGTGTGGTTTCCCAAGACAAGAGCGGCTTCAAAGGTTTCCAGTCCGCCCTTATCCCGTACTTCCAGCAGGGCGTGGCCCAGCTCGTTCAGCTCGTCGATGTTCTCACATTCGTAGAGATAATCGTAGAGCCCCAGCACATCACTGTCAAAGCTGGTAAAGAACACTTCGCTGTACCGTTTCCCGTCTATCCCGATTTTGGCAAGGGCGGCCTGCAACTCCTGTGTCGTCATGGGGAAATGTACCGTTGTCCCTACCTCAATCCCCATTAAGGGGTATAGGGCTGTATTGGTTATATAGGCTTCAAACATGGGCTCATTCCTCCTTTCCGGCCCGGTCAGCCAGCACCTCATAAATTCCGGCCATAATGTAATCGGCGCAAGGGAGGGCAATCGCGTTTCCCAGTGCCTTGTAGCGTTGCAGAGGCCGGATCTCCACGCCGTCCGCCCCGTACTTTGTCCAGCCCTCTGGCAGCCCCATCAGCCGTTCGCTTTCCGTTTCCGTCAGAAAACGGATACAGCCGCCCTTCGGGTCGCCCTCATACCAGAAGGCAAAGGGCGTTACATCACTGGCTAAAAGAGTGGGAAAAGGGTCAGTTGGTAATCCGAAGCTGTTTCGGAAGGCCGTTTCTTCCTGCCTTTTTGCCGCTCCCCGCATACGGAAGCACTGAAAGGGGTGGATGACTGGTATCTGCCGCCCTGTTTCAAAAGAAGCTGTTCGATCTCCTTCGGCGGCGGCCCACCCGCCCTCTCCGCAAGGCGGAGGAAGTGGGAGCATTGGACGGGGCTTAAATAGTATGTCTGCGGCACGTCTGCCTCCAAAATCCGCCACGACGAAAATCCGCTGCCTTCGTGCCAGCCTTCGGGAGCCTGCCCAATACTGGGCGTCCATGAGTCGCCAGCACACATCAGGCGTTCCCCCTCGCACCATTCCGGCGTTTCCCCATCTTCCCGAAGGAGGCATTGGAACTTCGGTGTCCGAGAAGGCGGATAAGACGGCTCTAAAGTCCATCCGGTCATTTGTAGAAAACGCTCCCATGACGTTTTCCCAAACAGCGATAGCTGGATATAGGTTATCAGTAGCATCCCTCATTTCCTGTATGATACGAAACGCCTGATAGAACAGGCTTGATTTTGCCCCGGCAAGGCCGGAGCGGTTGCCGATCAGAGAAAGGTTCTGACAGGGGGAACCGAAGGTAATTACATGAACCGGCGGGATTTTCCCGCCGTCCACCTTCGTAATATCCCCCAAATGCACCATGTCGGGAAAGTGCCTTTTGGTTATAGAGATGGGCGCTTTTTCAATCTCACTGGCCCATACCGGACGGATACCGCACCGGGAAGCAGCCAGAGGGAACACGCCAATCCCGTCGAAAAGGCTTCCCAGCTTAATGTCCGGCATGGCCCGGGGTGCCGTGTCCCTTCACGGCAAGCACCCCTTCCAGTGTGGTCGCCGCAATGCCCAGCCGCCCGGCAACCGCAATATCATTTTTTACATCCTCGTCCACAGCGCTGCCGCAGACAATCAGGGTGTGGGAGCGCCGCAGCATATCCCGGCGCATATCAATCCCAGCCTTGTGTTCCTCGGGAACGCTGTCATTCAAAAACAGCGGCAGATACAAGAGCGGGCAGATCGGGGAAAAGCCCGCCTCATAAGCAAGACGGCAGTAGTGGGCCGCCAGCTCCATATCAACATCCGGCTCGCCGCTCCATGCGGCGGTCAGGTATGCTAAAGGTCGTTTCATTGGTTGAGCCTCCATTTCTGTTTTGGTTTAGGGAAAAGCAAGAGTTCGCCCAACCCCTCCGCCCCTTCCCCCGGGAAGGGGAACGGCTCTGGAGAATTTATATCCCCGTCGCTTGACCGGGAAAAAGCATAACCGGGAGAAATCCGTCAAGGGTGCCTCTGGCACCGCCTGCGGCGGCGCTGCCCTTGACTGATTTTCCCGGCTATGCTACGGAATAACTGGCGACGGGGAATCATTTATATCTCCAGAGCTTCGGGGCGCGGGGCAGAGCCCCGCAATCCTCGGGCCATGCTGACCCGAAGTTTGGGCTTACTTTTCCTGTTCGGTTTTCTTCTCCGGCTTTTCATGTTCCTTCTGCTGACCCTTCCAGTCGTCCAGCAGCTTGATGATCTGGTCCTTCATTTCCCTCGGCGTAGTTTCCTTGCCGAAATACTTGCTCAGTTCCGCACCTGTCAAAATCACTTTGTCTACCTCCTTTTTGTCCTCCATCATAATGCCGTCGATCACATCCCCGTTGAGCAGCTTCTTTTCGTCCAGCTCACGCATACGCTTTGCCTGCGCCTGTGAAGGCGAGGACTGCTGGCTGTCAATGGCGACGGCGATATAGTTCTGGTTCTTCTTGCCGATATAGGAAAGCTCCACCGCCGTAGTAAAGCCCAGCTTTTTTTCATCCATCAGCTTCATTAGGTCGGGAACCAACTCATTGAGACGGATATACCGCTGCACCTGCTTGACCGCCATCTTATTGCGCTCGGCCACAATCTCGTTGGAGCGTTTGCCTGCGTCCTTCGGGTCAATCTGGCCCGAAGTGCGGGAGCCCTGGTGCTTGATAGCCTCAAGCTGCATTTTCAAGGCTTTGGCCCGCTCACTGGGGAGGATTTCTTCACGCTGGTTCAGATTATCCTCGACCATCTGGGTGATGGCTTCATCGTCTGTCAGGTTTCGGACGATACAGGGCATATCCGCATACCCGGCAAGCTCGCTGGCTTTCTGGCGGCGGTGGCCGGACACGATCTCATAGCCGCCATCCTCACGGGGACGGACGATAGCGGGCTGGGTCACGCCCTTGTCCTTGACGCTGGACACCATAGCCCGCATTTCTTCATCGTCCCGGACTTCAAAGGGATGGTTTTTGAAGGCGTGGAGCTCGTTCAGCTTGATATAGACGATCTGCTCCTTGCCCCGGCGTGGTGCATCCTGCGGCTTTTCGGATTCCTTCGGAGCGGGAGCGGCCTGTACCGTTGGAGCCGTTTTTTTCTCCGGTTCCTTTTTGACCACCTTTTCCGGTTTCTGTGCAGGAGCTTTGGGCTTCGGGGTTGCGGCCTTGTCCTTATCTGCTTTCGGGGGACGGCCCCGGCGCTTCGGCTGTTCCGGCTCTTTGGGTTTTTCCTCCGCTTTCTTCGGAGCCTCCGGCTGCTTTTCCGGTTTCTCCACTTTTGCCGGGTCAGGCTTTTCCACGCTGGGAGCTGCCGCCCGTCCCTCGACCTTTTTTTCCTTCATAATTTCAGCGAAGTTATAGACGGAAACCTGCGGGTTCTTTACCTCCGGTTCCGTCTTTTTTTCCGGCTCCGGAGAAACGGAAACCTTCTCCGGCTCTTTTGGGGGAGCGGGAGGCGTTTCCTTGCCCGGCCCGCTATCCGTTACCGGCTGTTCCGGCGTTTTTGTGGTTTTATCATCTGCCATAAGCATTTACCTCCTGTTTTTTGGCATGAAAAAAGAGGCTCAACTTTTCAGTCAAGCCCCCGTGGGAAGTTCCTCCTTTCTCCGCCATGATACAAAAATACCGCCCGTAGTCTCGTTTGGGCGGTACTTTGTGTAAGATTGGCAGTCCATTATTAAGTTTTTTATTATGTTCCCTTTGTACACCGTTGCAACAAACGGTGTAGACAAAAAGCCCGTACCAACGCGCCAATGATAATGCTCTAAAGCCTGTATCAGACGTTTTTTTGCATAAACAGTATCCTTCTCATCCAGCAATCCAAAATAGAGGGGTCTTACCAGTCTCGCCTGACGATCCGTATCCAAAGAATACTTTGGCAGGTGTACAAGTTTTTGATAAGTATGTTTGGCGCCGTCACGATATTCCTCATAAAGCGGAATATCCTCTGTTTTTCCCAGATAGGATGCGATCTCTGCCATCAGCCCCATGACGTAGGATAAATATGCCGTTGCCTCCTCCGGACGCGAAGTGGCGAAATCCTTCCAGGTCATCGTCTTGACATCGTTTGGTTCTGCCCACTCCCCATAATGCTGTCCGTAATTGTAGAGATATTTTTTGTCTTTTTCGGACAGACCTGTGTGCTCTGAAATAAAAGGTTCTGTCTTTCCCGTGCGACCGATCATGTACTTTGCATAACGCTTCATATTATCATAGTAATCGCTGATCATGCGATCATCCCCAAACATCTTCCATAGACGATAAGGAATCAGAATACCGGCATCCGACCAACCGACAGATCCATTCATCACACGCATATAAAAATCCGTGCCTCCTTCCGGTGCAATCTGTGGAAAATTGCCGGATTTGTCCTGCCAGTCGCAAAGATCATTTTCGTATTTCAAGGCAAACGGCGCATAGTTTACCATGTAGGAAGCCGTATTGACAAAAATCTGCGCGTCTCCGGACCAGCCATGACGTTCTCTGGTCGGACAATCTGTCGGCAGATCGGCAGAATTATTCTTGAGCGACCAGAGGGTATTTTTGACAAACTGATTTAAAAGCGCATTGGAAGAATCAAAGGTAAAGGTCGTCTCAAAATCGGAATAGACAGCGATTGCCTTAAAATTTGTCGGATCGATCGGACAATCTGCCTCAACTTCTATGTACTGATAACCAAAAATGGCAAAGGTCGTCTTATATTCGTTTCTTCCTTCCTTGCAGAAATATTCCACCTGCTGCAAAGGCGTCTTAAACTCTCCTCTCGCACACTGGATATTCTTCTGGATAAATTCGCCGTCTTTCATCAGTTCCCCAAAACGAAGAAAAATCCGTTGACCGGCCTTGGCATTTTTCACCGTAAAGGCAAGAATTCCAGCGATATTCTGTCCAAAATCCAGCACCTTTTTCCCGGATGGGGTCACGATCAGTTTGGGATTCATCAGCCGCTCCTGCTCGATCAATGGAAAATTGTTGGAAGCCGTCGGCCATATCTTGTGCGATGTCACTTTTGCTTTTTTCCAGACAGCCTTGGCAAAATCTTCCCTTCCGGCATCGTAGATCTCGCCGTCCTTATTGTCTGCAAAACGGATTGGTCCATCCTGCGTCCAGGAAAAAGTGTCGTCTGTTGCAATGACCGCCACTTCTCCATCCTCATAGGTAATTTCTATCTGCGCCAGAAGTTTCGTTTCACTTCCATAATAATTCCGCATACCCCAGGCACCAACAGATCCACGATACCAGCCGTCTGCCAGCATGAAGAAAAGTTCGTTATCTCCTTCTTTCAGTAAATCGGTCACATCCACTGTCTGATACTGAATCCTTTTTCTATAGTCGGTAATGCCCGGTGCAAGGATAAAATCCCCTATCTTTTTTCCATTGATACGCCCCTCATATAGACCACAGGCACTCATATAGGCGCGGGCTTTTTTGATCTTATGACCGTCTTTTACCACAAAACTTCTTTTGAAACAATCCACCGGATAGCGTTCTTTTTTCTTTGGAACATAATCTCCGGTAATCCACTCTGCGCTCCAATCATTTTTTTCTAAGAGTCCCAATTCAAAATGTGCTGTATCTGATGTCTCCGCTTCGTCTTTTTCATCCCAGATTGTGACCTTCCAAAAAACCTCCGAACGGCTTTTTAAATTTGCTCCTCCCCAGGGAATCAGGTGCATTTGCTGGCTTTCAACTTTCCCGGAGTCCCACATCATATCCCCATCCTCATCCCTCGCCAGAATCTGATAGGCACTTTGCTTTGATCCCTCGGAAAAATTCCAACTAAGACGAGGGCACGCATAATCGATACCGATCGGATTTCTCATGTATTCTACTTTTAAGTTTACTGCCTTCATAGACCTTCTCTGCCTCTCTATTTCCTCGTATCCGGTTTTTCTAATTTTTAACAATTTCTATCATTCTGACTTTTTTGCTTCTCTGCGGGCAGCAATCTCATCCTGTTTTTCCTTTAATCCCTTTTCTACGTTGATAAACATAAGCAGTACAAATACAATGACGGAAGTGATCACTTCCAGACCTACAAAGCAAAAAGTAATCATACTTTTCACTGCATCCGGTTGCTGTGCTGCTACTGTCACACCATCTACAAGAGAAGGTGCGATATAACCTGTCTTTGATAAGAGAATGTTGAAAACACCAGTACAGATACCACCGACAGCTACTGTGATAATGGAATAAATCGACATAGCAGCGCCATCAACTCGGAATCCGTTTTTCCACTCCAAGTGATCGTATGTATCAGCCATCAAAGCCATAAAGACGTAAGCGCAAGGCAGCCCACCAATATTTTTAATAAACTGTCCGACCAAGACAATGACCATATTGGTCGGTGCCATCCAGCAAATGGCACTACCCAGACCATAAAGAACAAATCCGGCTGCGGTAAGATTTCTTTTTCCAAATTTCTTAGCCAAAGGCCATACCGCAAAGATACCGATTCCCATCGGAATACCGCCGATCACGGATACCATAGTCTGCGTGATACCATCGTTATAAGTACCAAGGACATAATTGCAATAGTAGACCAATGCAATATTCTTAAGCATAGAACCAATGGTATAGACAAAGAAATAAAGCAAGAGGCAGAACATATAGCGATCTGTCAAAACAGCCTTCATTTGTTGCTTAAAGGTAATGTCGTTTTCTTCTGTGACATCTGCATTTTCTTCCGTGACGCGTTCCTTCGTATGATAATACTCCAGTAAGGTCAGCGGCAAAGCCAGAATCGAAAGGATAGCCGCCATGGCAATCCATTTTTCCTTTACCACGCCCAGTTGCGGCAGTACCAGCATTGGGAAAATCAAAGCGACGATGATGCCCGAAATCATGATGGTTGCAATGTTATTAAACACCGCCAAAACACCCCTCTGCTCCGAATTTCTGGTGGAAAGCGGAACCATCAGATTATGACTCATGTTATAAATGGTAAATGCTAACGAATAAAACAAATTGTATGAGAGCATAACCCAGATAACTTCCAATGTTTCATTGAACTCTGGTACTGTAAAAAGTAAAATACCGGTAATCGGAAGTAATACTGCCGCCAACAAAAGATAGGGTCTTGCCTTTCCCTGCTTTGTCTTGGTATGGTCAATGATATAGCCCATAATAACATTGGTAATGGCATCAATGACTTTCGAGATGATTGGAAATGCCATCAAAAATAAACCGCCCCATACGGTCGTCAGATTCAATACATCCGTATAATAAACATTCAGATAGGATGCTAAAACTGCATTCAGCAACAATGCTCCTGCAGGACCAATTAAATATCCTACCCATTTTTCTTTCTTTTCCATGTCCGGTGATTTGATCCGGCTGTTGAATGCTTTCGCATCCAAAAATTTTGCTCTGATTTCTTTCATTTGTCCCTCTCCTTTTACCCTTCAGAATCCTTTATAGATTCTGCTTTTATAATTCTTGTAATAATGTTTTGCTTATTGTAACTTTTCCCTTCATTTTCCAAAATACTTATCTGGAGAAAGAAAAATCGAGAATGTCACACATAGTATCACCTTTTGTCTTCAGATACAGGGCATGCGTCCCCTTTTCTGTAATCTCAACGGATGCCTTGCACCATTCTACGGATGGTGCAAGCGTCAATTCTCCGAGCGTTTTTGTCTCATCACATACGCTAACACTTCCCTGTCCACGATAAGTTACCGTCAAGGTCACTTTTCCATCGAAAGCAAAGTATTTATATCCCATCACAGCATCATCACATAAATCTGCCACAAAACGTTCATCATCCCGACAAGTCACAAATGGCATACGTCCATTATTTCCCATAACCGGTATATGTCCTTTTTTCCAAATCTTGGCATTGTAGAGATTACAACAGATTGCTGCCGGGTAAGTGCCTTCTGCCGCCAGCGCGCCGTCATTCAACCCTGCGGAGGTCATCTCCACCTGTGGAATACTGCCGTCCGCAAGAATCTCCACTTTTTCCGCACAGCCCTGTCTGCTGTAACAGGTCTTATTGGTATGTCTGTGATAGAAAATATACCACTGCCCCTTAACACATACCAGACTACCATGATCATTGCTTGTCATAGCAAGCCTTTCTGATAATTTTCTTCCTTCAAAGCCAACATCACCGTTAGAGATAATAACACCCCGATAGGTAAAATCACGGTCCGGATATTTACTTGTAGCATAACAGAGTTCATGATTGACCTGAGAAGAATAAATGTAATAATAGGTATCACCTATTTTTCGCATAGATGATGCCTCAAAAAAGGCATGGTCTTCCCACTGTGTTCCCTTTGCATCAAACTGTCCCGGTGCAAGACGTTTGGGCTCGGATATAACGGTGAGCATATCATCTGCAAGTTCAACGACATTTCCTCCCTGAATACCCTGTGGTTCTCTTGCCATCTGCTCCTTAGACTTTTCAAACAATTTTCCTGCCACAAAATGCTTGCAGGTAAAATTCAAAAAGCCATACATACTTTTCGGCATACTTTGTGATCCCGTTCCGATTGCCCAGCCGTAATAGAGATAAATCCTGCCATCGTCATTCAAAAGTCCGGGGTCAAAGGTAATACACCTGTCAAAAGTCGAGCCGTCTGCATTTCTCACCTCTCCATAATACTCGTATTTTCCTGCCGGTGTATCGCAGACTGCCACATGGATTGGTCCCGTAAAGTGTCCGCCACTCATGGCATAATAGAGGTAATATCGTCCATCCTTTCCCTCTACAACATCCGGCGCATACATATACTTATCTTTCTCATTTCTTCCCGGATCCTGATCGGCGCGATAAATGATACCCTCACTACGCCAGTCAGATAAATCATCCACCGGTGCGGAAAAACATTCATAATCAAGCACACAGAATTCCGTACCGTTTTCTGCATCATGGGAGCCATAAATATAAAGGCGGTCGCCAAAAACATGCGGTTCTCCATCCGGAATATAGGTATCCAATGGTAAATACGGGTTATAGGCTTGTTTTTTCATCTCATATTCTCCTTCCAAAATGTTACTGCATGTTCGATCCAATTTTCTGCTGCTGTTCCTGTCGCTGGTCCTACGCCATGATCTACCCCTGGAAAGATCTCACATTGATGTGCAATATGATTTCTCTCCAGCGCCTGTTCCATCATCTTTGTATTCTCTGGTGAAACTGTACCATCTGCATCACCACACCAAATATACGTCGGTGGATAAGCAGCATCAACATTGGTCTGCACACTATATTTTCTTGCTGTTTTCTCGTCTGCTTTTTTTCCAATATGATTCTGTCTTGTTCCCTGATGCGTCAGATCTTTTTCCAAAGTGATGACTGGATATGAAAGCACAATTGCTCCCGGTTTGGGAAGTTGATATCTGGCATATCCCATAACTGTTGTTCCAAAACTACCCGCCAGATGACCACCTGCTGACGCTCCCCAGACAGAATAATCTGTCATATCCACATGATACTCGTCCGCTTTTGCACTGATTTCCCTGACAGCCCTCGCCAGATCATCCTGCGGATTTGGATATATGGCTTTTTTTCGCACTCGATAGTATACGATAAATACAGATATATCCATGGCATTGAGTTTGCGTGCAATCGGCGTCCCTTCAATAAAAGAACAAACTAATGTATATCCCCCACCCGGGCAAAGGATTGCACACTTATGTGTCTTTCCATCCTTAAGAACAAATCTGTCATCTATTTTGTACTGATTCCTCCGGTAGATATCCTTAAGCGGCTGTTTCTTATCTAAATCTACCAGTTGCTTATTATTTCCCATAATTTCACTCCTTTGCTGGCATGTCTGTTTCTAATTCCATCACAAAGCATCCTACCATTGGATGCCCCGTATTTTTCACTGTCGTCTGACTACTGCCAGAATAAAGCCAAATTCTTCCGTCATTATCTACCAATATTGATGGATCAAATTTTTGTATATTATCCCTTCATATTTCCATTCAGATAATTCCTCTAATGGCGCAGACCATACAACATAATCGTTTTGGCAGTAATCCGTACCGCCTGCACGATCATGGCTTCCATATACATATATCCAATCACCAAAAACATGTGGTTCTCCATCCGGAATATACTCTCACCCAAGTAGATATGGATTAAATATTTCTCTATTCATTCTGGTCTCCTTTACTACACACTTTTAACTATCTTATAATATAATTGATTTTTTTTGTTATTTCTTGTAAGATTGTTTTAATCATTGTAATTTTATATCATCATATTGGTTAGGAGAAAATCATGCGCCAGATAGACTACGATTTTATTGCCAGCAATATCTCCTCTCTATCGTCTGTTGCTGTCAGAGTATATAAAGAAAATAAACTCATACATTACTATGATCCTTCTCATTTTCCCAAAGACCCTGCCAGCCCCTACCTCGATACCCTGCTTGCGATTGATGGCAATGTAAACTATTTCATCTCTCCCTACGAACATTTTTATGGTATTGTAAAACATCAGGAGTATACGCTCATCTTAGGGCCGACTTTCCAGATTACACCGTCAAAAAAACAAATCCGCGAATTCATGTTTTCCCTTGATCTCCGAATGAATTACATGGAACAATACCAGCAACTTATGCAAAGCATTACTCCACTACCTGTAGAAATGCTACTTCATGAACTTTGTCTGATATACTACTACATCAGTGATGTTAAACTCAATTTAGCAAATATAAAAATCTACGATAGTAATGCCAAAATTTCCAGCCAGAACCAAGCGTATACATTAACAGATAATAGCGATGCCTCTATCCCCCATTCCTCATTTAACGATGCATTTAATGACATAACATGGGCTCACAACCATATTGGCGACTACATGGATGATACGGTATCCTATGCTCATACAACACACGATTTTGAATGCGCTATGCTTGCCTGTGTAAAGGAAGGAGATATAGAAAATCTGCAAACCCTCATCGCACATACCGATCCAGGTCGCGCCGGAAAAATTGCACCAACCTATTTACGCCAGGTCAAAAATATCTTTATCACCTCCGCAACCCTGCTTTCACGCGCTGCGATTGACGGCGGGCTCCCGGTTGAGGAAGCCCTGACACTCAGCGATAAATATATCCAACACGCAGAGAATTACGATAACCCGGAACAGGTCATGAATCTGCAATATCATATGGTAATTGATTATACAAGTCTGGTTCGGGATATTAAAAAAGGAAAACGCTATGATAAATTCATGCGATCTGTCACATCCTACATCCGAGAGCATCTGACCGAAGATTTCTCCGTTGATCAGATGGCTCAGGATCTTTTCTTAAGTCGCAGTTATCTGTCAACCAAATTCAAAAAAGAAACCGGTATGACCTTGTCACAGTATATTCAAGAACAAAAAATCGAAAAAGCGAAGTCTCTGTTAAAAACGACTGATCGCTCTATTTTAGAGATAGCAACCTATTTAGGCTTTTCCTCCCAGGGGTATTTTCAGAATGTATTTAAGAAATTGACCGGTATGACGCCGAAAGAATACCGAAATCAATAGAAGATGCCGCTCTGCACCTGTCGGTATGCCAAAAGGGACGCTCCTTGTGGCAAAAGGAACGTCCCTACAAACTACAACTCGTATTTTCTAATTTCACAATTTTGTGGTCTTGGTCTCCACTTGATTCCATTTCTACGGTTTTCAAGAACTCCACAAAGAGCCCGGATAATGCCACCGTGACAGACCACAAGCACGTTTTCATAGTCCTCTTTTTTGAGATCTTCGATAAAAGAACGACTTCTTTTCACCATAGATGAAACAGGCTCCACCGTCTTAGGTGCCGGTATGATTTCCGGAAGCATCCAGTATAAGGTCATAAATGGTCCTAATTTTTTATAACTCTTTTTTTCGTATTTTCCAAAGTTTACCTCGATGATACGCGGATCCACGATCAATTCCTCTTCGGATACACCTCCGATGATCATGGCTGTTTTCTTTGCTCGCTTCAATGGGCTGCAGTAAACAGCGTCGAACTTCATATCACCAATCTTTTTCCGTGCTTCCTCTGCCTGCGCAATTCCTGTTTCGTTCAGTGGTTCGTCATAAACGCCCTGCATCAACTGCTTTTTGTTGAGATCTGTCTGCCCATGTCTTGTAATCCAAACTTTCATGTATGTTATCCTCTTTCTCTTATACGCAAAAATGCGATGGGATATATTTCTATACCAAGCCATCGCTTCTTCGCATTTTATAAATCGTCTACGGCATCCTTAAGTTTGCCCATAAATCCTTTTTTCTTCTTTTCTTCCTTAACCGCTGTTCCTCCGGCTTTCAAGGTCTTTCCTGTCTCATCATCAAACTTACGCAAAGTTTCTTTTGCTTCATGACTAAGAGAAGTCGGAACCTGTACCACTAAAGTAACATAATGGTCACCACGCATATTCTTATTACGCAAAGACGGAATACCTTTTCCACGCAAGCGGATCCTGGTATCGGTCTGTGTGCCGGGCTTCACTTCATATACGACCTTTCCGTCCAAGGTATCGATCATGACTTCACCGCCCAGTGCTGCCTGTGCAAATGAGATCGGAGCAGAAGAATAAATATCGTATTCGCTTCTCTGGAAGATCGCATGCGGGGCCACACGAACCTCAACCAAAAGGTCTCCTCTAGGTCCTCCGTTGATGCCCGGCTCTCCCTTTTCACGGATACGAACACTCTGACCGTTATCAATACCAGCAGGAATAGATACAGAAATTCTCTTTTTACGGGAAATGTATCCGGTACCATGGCAATCACTACATTTTTCTTTGATGATCTGCCCTGTTCCCTGACATTCCGGACAAGACGTTACATTCTGTACGGTTCCAAAGAATGATTGCTGTGTAACTACGATCTTTCCCTTACCGCCACACTTCGGACAGGTATCCTTTGTGGTTCCAGGCTTTGCACCGGATCCATGACAAGTTGCACACTCATCTTTTAATACCAGTTCGATCTCTTTTTCACAACCAAATGCTGCCTCTTCAAACTTGATATTGACTCTTGCACGGACATTCTGCCCTTTCATCGGTCCATTGTTGGTACGTCTGTTGCCGCCACCGCCAAAGAAATCACCGAAGATATCTCCAAAGATATCTCCAAAATCCATGCCTGAGAAATCAAATCCGCCGCCACCGGCACCGCCGTCAAAAGCAGCATGACCAAACTGATCATATTGTCTTCTCTTATCCGGATCACTCAAAACAGCATAGGCTTCAGAGGCTTCTTTGAACTTTACCTCTGCTTCTTTATCACCCGGATTCATATCCGGGTGATATTTCTTTGCCAACTGTCTGTATGCTTTTTTGATCGTTGCGTCATCGGCATTTTTATCTACGCCAAGGACTTCATAATAATCTCGCTTCTGTTCTGCCATGTTTTTTATACTTCCTTGAAGTCTGCATCTACGACATCATCATCTGCCGCATTGTAAGTGGTGTTTGCTCCCATATCAGGGCCTGCACCGGCACCCATGTCAGGACCTGCACCCTGTGCGCCTGCTGCCTGAGCCTGCTGTTCATACATCTTGGTGAATACCTTCTGTGCACTCTCCTGCAATTTCTCCTGTGCAGCCTTTAATTCTGCTACGGTTGCATCATCCATAGCCTCTGCTTCCGGATGTGCCTCGAGGATTGTCTTGATCGCTGCGATATCAGCCTCAACTGCTGACTTATCTGCCGCATCGATCTTGTCGCCAACTTCTTCCAAAGCCTTCTCTGTCTGGAATACAAATGCATCAGCATCGTTTCTGGTGTCGATGGCTTCCTTACGCTTCTTATCCTGTGCTTCAAACTCAGCAGCTTCCTTAACAGCCTTCTCAATGTCTTCATCAGACATGTTAGATCCTGCTGTAATGGTGATGTGCTGTTCCTTACCTGTACCAAGATCCTTAGCGGATACATTTACGATACCATTGGCATCGATATCGAAAGTAACCTCGATCTGTGGAACACCACGACGTGCTGGAGGAATACCATCCAGGCGGAACTGTCCTAAGGACTTGTTGTCTCTAGCAAACTGTCTCTCACCCTGTACTACGTTGATATCAACGGCTGTCTGGTTATCAGCAGCAGTAGAGAAGATCTGGCTCTTCTTGGTAGGGATCGTTGTATTTCTCTCGATCAACTTGGTTGCAATACCACCCATAGTCTCGATAGAAAGAGAAAGTGGTGTAACATCCAAAAGCAAGATCTCACCGGCACCGGCATCACCTGCTAACTTACCGCCCTGGATAGAAGCACCGATGGCTACACATTCATCCGGGTTCAAAGACTTGCTTGGCTCATGTCCTGTAAGTGCCTTTACCTTATCCTGTACGGCTGGGATACGGGTTGATCCACCAACAAGGAGAACCTTTGAAAGTTCACTTGCTGTAAGACCTGCATCCTTTAATGCGTTCTGTACCGGAATGGCTGTTCTTTCTACAAGGTCATGTGTTAATTCATCGAATTTAGCACGTGTTAAGTTCATATCAAAATGCTTTGGTCCTTCTGCTGTTGCAGTGATGAAAGGCAAGTTGATGTTTGTTGTTGTTGCAGCGGAAAGTTCTTTCTTAGCCTTCTCTGCTGCTTCTTTTAATCTCTGGAGAGCCATCTTGTCAGTAGAAAGGTCAACGCCTTCTGCCTTCTTGAACTCATCCAGCATCCAATCTGTGATCTTCTGGTCGAAGTCATCGCCACCAAGACGGTTATCACCACTTGTTGCAAGAACTTCGATAACGCCATCACCGATCTCAATGATAGATACATCAAATGTACCACCACCTAAATCATAAACCATGATCTTCTGCTCATTTTCATTGTCAAGACCATAAGCAAGTGCTGCTGCTGTAGGCTCGTTGATGATACGCTTTACATCAAGACCAGCGATCTTTCCGGCATCCTTTGTTGCCTGACGCTGCGCATCATTGAAATATGCAGGAACTGTGATAACTGCTTCTGTGACAGGCTCACCCAGATAGTTCTCTGCATCGCTCTTTAACTTCTGTAAGATCATTGCTGAGATCTGCTGTGGAGAATACTTCTTACCATCGATGGTACGACCATTGTCTGTACCCATATCTCTCTTAATAGAAGAAATTGTCTTTTCTGCATTTGTAACTGCCTGACGCTTTGCAGGCTCACCGATCAATCTCTCTCCTGTCTTTGTAAATGCTACAACAGACGGTGTTGTTCTTGCACCTTCCTGGTTGGCGATAACGGTTGGCTTACCACCTTCCATAACTGCTACACAAGAGTTTGTTGTACCTAAATCAATACCAATAATTTTTCCCATGATTTTTTCCTCCTATTTATCATCACATTGTTATTGTCTTTATTTTAAATTAGCATTGCTACCAATTTGACTAGTTTGCAACCTTGACCATGCTATGACGAAGCACTGTATCGTGATACATATAGCCCTTTTGGAACTCTTCTACGATCTCGCTCTCGCCGGCTTCTTCATCCTCCACATGCATCACTGCGTTGTGAAAATTCGGATCAAATTCATTGCCGAGCGCCTCGATCGGACTCACGCCTGCTTCCTCCAAGGAAGTCATCAGTTGCTTGTAGATCATCTGCATCCCTTGTGCAAATGGATCTTCGCTCTCTTCCATGCCCTTAAGACCTCTTTCAAAGTTGTCAACGACCGGAAGGATCTTTTCCAAGATGCTCTTTGCTCCCACTTCATACATCTGTGATTTTTCTTTCTCAGAACGTTTGCGGAAGTTCTCGAACTCGGCCATCTGGCGTCTGACCTTGTCGGTCAGTTCTTCGATCTGTGCATCCTTTTTGTCTTTCTTTTCTTTCTTTTTGAAAAAGCCTCCATTTCCTTTTTCTTCCTCAGCTTCTTCTGCGGATTCTTCTTTTTCCTCCGCCTCCTCTTTGGTATCAGCGGCTTCTCCTGCCTCTGTACTTTCTGTATCTTTTTCTTCGGAAGTCTCTGTCTCGACTGTCTCGACTGTCTCGTCTACTTTGACTTCTTCCCTATCTTCCTGCTTCTTTTCCTCTGCCACTTTTACATCTCCTTCCTATGTCATTCCCTTTTCATGATCTTGTCAAGCTGCGACTTAAGATTTTTCAGGTTATCCATGACATTTTCGTAATCCATACGCTTTGGTCCGATAATTCCTATCGTGCCCTTCACGCCCTCACCTAATTCATAGGTGGCTGTCACGACGCTGCAATCTTTCATTGTCTGGATCGGTGACTCATTTCCTATATATACCTGAATGCCGGTTTCTTCATCTCCCTGTGTCTCAGAGATCAGATCTGCCAGCGCCTGCTTTTCTTCAAAAGCACTGATCAACTCACTTGCTCTCTGGGAATCGGAAAGTTCCGGATATTTGAAAATATTCGTTGCTCCACTCGTGTAAATCTCCAGATCGTCGTCTTCGTGAATCGTCTCAGCCACGGTATTTAAGACTTGTGCAATGATCTCTTCGTGAATACCCGCCTGCTCTTTTAACTTGGTGATAAGTCCTAAGTTGATCTCATCGACGGTAAGCCCGTTCAAGTTGGTGTTCAAGAGCATGTTGAGTTTCAACATAGTCTCATTGCTCAGAGGTTCCTCAACCGGAATGATCTTGTTCTTTACGATGTTGCCTTCCATAACGACCACCGATAAGATCTGGTGTTCATCTACGGCAGATAACTGTACGAACTTGAGACGGTTGCGCTGGACACTCGGTGCAGATATCATCGTGGCGTACTGCGTATTGTTGGCAAGTACCTTGACGACCTGTTTTAAGAGTTGTTCCATCTTCTCCGTCTTTTCGATCATCAGATCCTTCATCTCGGTCACTTCCCGATCCTTGACTTCCATCAAGTGATCTACATAGAAGCGGTAACCCTTATCGGAAGGAATACGTCCTGAAGAAGTATGCGGCTGTACGATGTAGCCCAGTTCCTCAAGATCCGACATCTCATTACGAATCGTAGCAGAACTCAGATTCAGATCTGACATCTTGGAAATGGTACGGGAACCAACCGGCTCTCCGGTTTCCAGATAGTTCTGTATGATGGCGTTTAAAATTTTCTCTTTTCTCTCACCTAATTCGTCCATCGGATACCTCATCTGATTTCCTTGTTTCTAAGATTGTTAGCACTCATTAACTTAGAGTGCTAATATCTTTAAACCTAATGTATCACTGCCCTTTTGCTTTGTCAACACTTCTCACAATTTTTTTTATTTATTTTTGTGAATTTTTTGTGGCACAGGGACGCTCCTTTTGCCACATGGACTGTCCCCTTTGGCGCAGATGATCTTACAGGAGGAACTGTGCCAGGGCATAATTGCTCAGATCCATTCCCTTGTCGGTCAAAAAGATCCGCCCCTCTGCCACTTCTAGCAAAGCCTCCTGCCGCAAATGTTTGATGGTCTCGCCATAGACGGACTCTATCGAGCAGGAAAAGCACTTGGCAAAATCCTCTCTGGTAACTCCTGCATTCATGCGCAGTCCCAAAAACATAAATTCTTCCATGGCATCTTTTTTAGAAAGACTCGTTACTTCCTGCCATAAAGGCGACGTCAGATTTTCTGTTTCTTCTATATTATTAGAATACAATTTGTCCGCACACAGATCCATATACTGATAGATGTCCCGCACATTTGCCATACGACGGTCGCTTACCATGGAGGCTGCGCCAATGCCAAGTCCCAGATAGTCGCCCCGCCGCCAATAAACGGTATTGTGATAGCAGGCATAACCTTCCCTGGCATAGTTGGATATCTCATATTGCTGATAGCCGTGTGCGATCAAAACGCTTTGTGCCATCTTGGACAGGCGGTATTCCTCGTCCTCGTCCGGCAAAAATTCTGTTTTCATCCCAGCATGCTGCTTGACCGCATCAAATTTATAGCGATCATAAAAAGGGGTTCCTTCTTCCACGATCAAAGAGTAGGCAGAGACATGTTCCGGTCGCAGGGCAATGACCTGCTCTAAAGTATGCATCAATTTTTCCGGGGTCTGTCTCGGCAATCCTGTCATAATATCCACGTTCAGATTGTAAAATCCGCTTTTGCGTGCCATATCAAAAGTCCGCAAAAACTGTTCGTAACTATGGATCCGTCCCAAGAGACGCAGTTCGTCATCATTAGCCGATTGCAGACCGATGCTTAAACGATTGATCCCCATCTTACGGTATGCGCTAAATTTTTCCATCGTTACCGTTCCCGGATTACATTCCATGGAAATCTCAGCATCCTGGCCGATAGTAAAATTTTTATGTAGGGCATCCATGATCTTTCCCATATCCGATGCATCCAGCCAGGATGGGGTACCGCCACCAATATATATAGAAGAAACAGCAACTGATCGCAGTTGCTGTCCCATGTAAGCGATTTCTTTACAGAGGCTTTCGGCATATCTTTTTTGTATGTCATTATCATAGGCTCCTGATAAAAAATCGCAGTAATCACATTTTTTTACACAGAATGGAATGTGTAGATAAAGACTGACCTCTTTCATATTTACTAATCCTCGTCCAATTTTAACACGCTCATAAACGCCTCCTGTGGGATCTCTACATTGCCCACCTGGCGCATACGCTTCTTTCCTTCCTTCTGTTTTTCAAGCAATTTCTTCTTTCTGGAAATATCACCGCCATAACACTTGGCAAGCACATCTTTTCGCATAGCCTTGACCGTCTCTCTGGCAATGACCTTACTGCCGACCGCTGCCTGGATCGGGATCTCGAACAGATGACGCGGGATCTCTTCTTTTAATTTTTCACACATCTTGCGCCCACGTTCGTATGCCGTTCCACTGAATACGATAAAGGAAAGGGCATCCACTTCTTCCTTATTGATGAGGATATCCAGTTTGACCAGATCAGACTTGACATAGCCCTTCATTTCATAGTCAAAAGATGCATAGCCGCGGGATCTGGATTTTAAGGCATCAAAGAAATCATAGATGATCTCATTCAAAGGCAGGGTGTACTTGAGCAGGGCACGCGTTTCTTCCATATACTCCATACTGATGTAAGTTCCGCGCCTCTCCTGACACAGATCCATAATGGCTCCGATATACTCGCTCGTCACCATGATCTCCGCCTCTACGACAGGTTCTTCCATGTATTCGATCTCTGACGGATCCGGCAGATTGGATGGATTGGTCAACTCGATCATGGTGCCATCCGTCTTATACACACGATAAACAACGCCCGGTGCCGTTGTCACCAGATCCAGATTATACTCTCTTTCCAGTCTCTCCTGGATGATCTCCAGATGCAAAAGTCCAAGGAAACCACAACGGAAACCAAAACCAAGGGCTACCGATGTCTCCGGTTCAAATTGTAAAGATGCATCATTTAACTGCAATTTTTCCAATGCGTCTCTTAGATCCGGGTACTTGGCTCCATCCGCCGGATACAGACCACAGTAGACCATAGGATTGACCTTTTTATAGCCCGGCAAAGGTTCCTTGCACGGATGCTTCTTGTGTGTGATCGTATCGCCCACGCGGGTATCTTTGACGTTCTTGATGCTGGCTGTCATATAACCGACCATGCCAGCAGAAAGTTCATCACAAGGGATAAATTGTCCGGCTCCAAAATAACCGACTTCTACAACATCCGCTGTCGCGCCTGTTGCCATCATCAGCACCTGATCTCCGGGACGAAGCGTTCCCTCCTTGATACGGCAGAAAACGATCACGCCCTTGTATGCATCATACAAAGAGTCAAAGATCAATGCCTGCAGCGGTGCCTTTGGATCACCGGTCGGTGCCGGCAATTTGCTAACGATCTGCTCTAAGACTTCCTCTACATTCAGACCGGTCTTGGCAGAGATCAGCGGTGCATCCTGCGCCTCTAAGCCGATCACATCCTCGATCTCGTCTTTGACACGCTGCGGCTCCGCACTTGGCAGATCGATCTTGTTGATGACCGGAAGGACATCCAGATCGTGATCCAATGCCAGATAGACATTTGCCAACGTCTGTGCCTCGATTCCCTGTGCCGCATCCACCACCAGAATAGCGCCGTCACATGCCGCCAGACTACGCGATACCTCATAGTTGAAATCCACGTGTCCCGGTGTGTCGATCAAGTTGAAAATATATTCTTCCCCGTCTTTTGCCTTGTAGATGATACGCACCGCCTGAGACTTGATCGTGATACCACGCTCACGCTCCAGATCCATATTATCCAAGACCTGTGCCTGCATCTCACGATCGGTAAGCAGGCCCGTCATCTCAATGATACGGTCTGCCAGTGTTGACTTGCCGTGATCGATATGGGCTACAATACAAAAGTTACGAATTTTGCTCTGATCTATTGCCATGAAAATTTATCCTCCGCATTTCCTATCGAAAATTTGCTCATTTGGTAAGATTATACCATAGGAATACGCGTCTTCTCAAGTGTGCGATTGTCCCAATAGTACATAGGCAAGGATATTGGCGAGCGGATCCATGGCATTATAGACCTCCTCAAAGGTGTTGGTCTGCGCCCCCACCTCGATCAGCATGGACTTGGGGCACATATGCATATTATAACGATAGCCCTTCAAAAAGACCGGTCTGGTAAAGCCCGGATACAGTTCTGCCGCCGCGATCTGCATTTGCAGAGAAGTTGCCAGATTATCCTGCAGATTCGGATTTTGCAGATAATCGATCGGACCGGTCGATGTCGTTCTGCTCAGCCCATTGAAGAACATGATCTTTGCCGTCTGCTTGCCACCTATATCCGTCACCAGATGGACATCATCCCCCACACCATCTCTATGTAGATCGATCACAACCTGTATGGTCGGATTGTCCGCCAAGACCTGCCTGATCTCCGGTTCCGCGTTGGAATAGGCATAATCGCGCCCATCCACGTCATATTTGCCCCGATGATGCAAGACAGGAATCCCATAGGTATCCTGCAAAAGGCTTGTCAGGCGATCCCCCAGCCCCATGACCGTCATCCCTTCCGATCCATCCGAGTCCACAAATCCTTCTTGTGAATGTGTATGATAGATCAAAATGACCGGTCCTCCCACATTTGTATCAATGGTCAGGTCTTTTGCTAAAAGTTGCCCCGGATTCAGTTCCGAGGAATCGATCGTCGTTGTGCGGTCAATCCGATAAAAGTTTTTGACCAGATAATCAAAGTCCAGCAGTTTATCCCGATTAACCTCTGCCTGCTTTGTCCAAACCGGTGTCGCTGTAGCAGCCACATTTTCTGCCCCGGCCGCAGCGATCGGATCCTGTGTCTCCTCCTCATCCCCATTTGCCTTTTGCGCATCTGCACTGATTTCTATGTCGGCATTTTTTGTATCTTCTTGCTTTCCGGAATTTTCTATGGCAGCCAGCAGAGTCAGTTCATCTTTTGACTCATCTTCCCCATAGACATATGCCATGACCGGTGTTGCCAATTCCATCTGCTGTAAGAGCAGGTCTGACAAAGATGCCTCTGTCGTTTGAAAGCAGAACACCGGCACACATAATTTTAATAATTGATAATACAAAGACCACTTGGCACTCACAAATCTCTCCTTTTCCCCACGCACCAATATATGCGTTTTTTTTCGAGATATGCCTGCCTATGCCAAAGGGGACGCTCCTTATGGCAAAAGGAACGTCCCTGTGGCTAGACTCTTGGGACAAAAGTCATGTTGAGTCCTTCCGATATCGTAAAACTCAGGCGGTTGACCGCCTCGTCAATGTCTTTGGATGTCACATACATGGTATTTAACTTGGGCGAGATCAGGCTACGCACAGAGGCTTCCATCTCCTCCGGTTCTGATTTGTTTTCCTCCATGAGCCCCATACAAAAATCCGCAATGATGGTCGCTGCATCAACGACTGTCGGAATGCCGATCGCGACCACAGGGATGCCCAGATGCTCCTCGGTAATGGCATTACGGTAATTGCCAACACCGGATCCCGGAATGATGCCTGTATCTGTGATCTGGATCGTCCGGTTGAGCCTTTTGATGCTGCGCGCGGCAAGCGCATCCACTGCAATGACCAGATCCGGCTTGGTTTCGGCAACAATTCCACGCAGGATCTCCACGGTCTCCATGCCTGTCTGCGCCATGACCCCCGGCACAATGCCACTGATACTGCAGCACTGATCCAGTTCCACCAGATATTTTCCGAACTCCTCCAACAAATGTCTGGTGATAAACAGATGATCGATCACTTTCGGACCCAGGGCATCCGGCGTGACCTCCCGGTTTCCCAAACCAATGACTAAGATCTTGGCATTTCTATAATCTTTTGGCAAAAAGGTCTTCAA
The DNA here is from genome assembly GCF_003473825.1 of Roseburia sp. AM16-25. Classification (NCBI taxonomy): domain Bacteria; kingdom Bacillati; phylum Bacillota; class Clostridia; order Lachnospirales; family Lachnospiraceae; genus Roseburia; species Roseburia sp. AM16-25. Next base: position 234,490 of record NZ_QUCW01000002.1, on the reverse strand, counting down.
CTGCTCGGAAAAGATTTCCGAGATTTCCCGATGGTAGCCGCTGTCTTCTTCCATCATCTGATCCGCTTCGATACTGACATAAGTCCCCCGCGGCTTTCCCAGTGTCTTTGCCGCCTTTTGGGTATCAATGCATACTTTTGTGATGACCACATCCTCGCCTCTCTTTTTCTTCTCCACCCGGATACCGGATACTTCCTTCCCATCCGGTCGTTTTTCCGATGTTTCCACCGCAAGGTCTGTTCGAATCTGAAACATCCCGCATCATGCCCTCGTTTCTTCAAATCTTTTCCTTATTGTTTGCACTTTTTTATGAAATATGTATTGACAGACAATGCTTACTGCTATAAAATAATCTAGTATGTTTGTAACAGACTGTCCGTGTCCGGCTTTGTTACAACAGAGTTACTATTATTTTTATATCAAGACATTGGAGGTGTACAGATTGGCTAACATTAAATCTGCTAAGAAGAGAGTATTAGTTACAGAGATCAAGACTGCTAGAAATAAAGCAATCAAGTCTAAGGTTAAGACTTGTATCAAAAAGGTAGAAGCAGCCGTTGCTAACAAGGATAAGGAAGCTGCTAATGAAGCACTCATCGTTGCTATTTCTGAGATCAACAAGGCAACAAGCAAGGGTCTCTACCACAAGAACAATGCAGCAAGAAAGGTATCTCGTCTTACCAAGGCTGTTAATTCTATTGCTTAATTTTTTTGAACATAAACAAAAAGAAACACCAGTACCGTCATACTGGTGTTTTTCTTTACGCATTTTTCCGGTTCAACCCGCCCATTTGATCATCAGCATCTCGACTGCCAACTGGTCGTTGATCCGTCCTGTCTTTGCTCTCTCATCCAGATCTGCCGCATCTTCCAATAAAGCCCGGATCTGTTCCATGGTAAAATTCCTTGCAAGTCCCAGATTCTTTCGCACAATAAAATCACGGATGCCCATCTTGCCTGCGATCGTCTGTACATTCATCCCCTGCGATGCCATATCCTTCATGACGTACATCTGGTCAAACTGTCGGATGATCAGCGCCAGAATACGGATCGGCGGTTCCTTTGTCGCCAGCATATCATGATATAGATCCAATACCTTTGGCAGATTCTTGGATGCCACAAAAGAGATCATGTCAAAGACCTTGGTGTGCACCTGTTTGGTACAGATCGCCTCCACATCTTCCAAAGTGATTCCATCCTTATCATATACATAAGAAAGCAGTTTTTCCATTTCCATATCCATGTGATCCATGGAATCATTGCTGCGCTCAAAAAACTCATTCCAAGCATCCCGCGTCATCGTCTTTCCCGCCGCCTTGACACGCGCCATCATCCAGGAAGTCAGCATCCTCTCATCCGGCATGGAAAAATCCACCGCACTGCCTGCCTTTGCGATCGCTTTGTAAGCCTTGGAACGTTTATCCACGTCACTCTCCACAAAGACCATGCAGGTCGTCTCCGGGATATTGGAAAAATAGTCTGCCAAAGTCTCCTGTGAAGACTTAAAGAAACCGGAATCCTCAACCAGTACCACTCGTCTGTCTGCAAAAAAAGGCATAGTATCCGCAAAACTGATGATCTCCTCTATGGATGAATCCTTGCCCTCATACTTGGCAAAGTTCATGGTATCGCCCTGCCCCATGAGGGCTTTGGTTAATTTGTCCCGATATTGCTTCTTAAGATAATCCTCATCTCCATATAAAAGATAGGCTGCTTTAAATTGTCCTGTTTTGATATCTTCATCGATTGTTTTCATGATTATTATTATACCCGATAACGCTCGAAAAAAAAAGAGATGTGACTTGCATCACATCTCTTACTAAACGCAATTTCAATTTTAGTTGTATTTACGTTTTCTAGCAGCTTCAGACTTCTTCTTACGCTTTACGCTTGGCTTTTCATAGTGCTCTCTCTTGCGGATCTCCTGCTGGATACCTGCCTTAGCACAATTGCGCTTAAATCTACGTAATGCGCTATCTAAAGATTCGTTCTCTTTAACTGTTACACTTGACATAGTCTTACACCTAACCTCCCTCCAGTTGGGTATTGTGCATATTCAACTGTTTGGGTAAATATCTTTGCACAGTAAAATATTATAGCATAAAATAGCGACACGTCAACAGTTTTCTTCAGAAACTGTCAATTTCTTCAACAGCAGATCAGCCTTAAGCCAACTGCCCTGCAAGTGCATCTGCTACTGCTGCGATAGCATCCGGAATGCCTGCCGGATTCTTACCGCCTGCCTGTGCCATATTTGGACGACCGCCGCCGCCACCGCCTACAAGACCTGCGATCGACTTGATCAGGTTTCCTGCATGAGCACCGGCTTTCATGGCACCGTCGGTTGCCATAGCAACGAGATTGACCTTGCCGTCCTTTGCAGATGCAAGTACAATCACGCCCTCGCCCAGTTTATTCTTAAGATCATCGCCCAGATCACGCAGACCATTCATATCTACACCGTCAACAGATGTTGCTAAAAGTTTCACACCAGATACTTCTACCACGGAATCCATAACATCACCAAGAGCACTCTGTGCTGCCTTTGCCTTTAAGGATTCGTTTTCGCTCTGGAGTTCCTTGACCTCAGCCATAAGTTTTTCCAGACGCTCTACCAGATTTGCAGGAGTCGCCTTTACGGTCTTGGCAGCCTTTTGCATCTCTGCTTCCATATTTGCATAGTAAGCAAGTACATTATCTCCGGTCAGTGCCTCGATACGTCTGACACCGGCAGCAACGCCATTTTCAGAAAGAATCTTGAATGCCATGATATCTCCGGTATTGGCAACATGAGTACCACCGCAGAATTCCTTGGAGAAATCGCCCATGGAAACCACACGGACCTTTTCGCCGTACTTTTCGCCAAAGAGTGCCATAGCACCGGTCTTTTTGGCTTCTTCCTGTGTCATGATCTCTGTTACGACCGGCAGATGCTCTGCGATCTTGGCATTTACCATATCCTCGACCTGTTGTAATTCCTCCGCTGTCATAGCAGAGAAATGCGTAAAGTCAAATCTGGTGCGCTCACCGTCCTGGAAAGAACCGGACTGTGCTACATGGTTGCCCAATACCTCCTGCAAAGCCTTCTGCAATAAGTGTGTTGCAGAATGGTTGCGGCAGATATTCATACGATTGGTCTTGTCCACAGACAGGGTCACTTCCTGTCCGACCTCGATCATGCCCTGTTCCATATGTCCGACATGACCATACTTGCCTCCAACAAGTTTTACGGTGTCATCTACGATGAACTTGCCGCCATCTGTATAGATCACGCCCTTGTCACCTTGCTGACCACCCATGGTAGCGTAAAATGGTGTCACATCACATACGATGGTTCCATTCTCGCCCTCAGCGATGCGGTCTGCAAGTTCAGATACCACCTTGCCCTCGGCATCTTCTTTTGCCGTAGCCAGTACTGTCACCTTACCGATATCCTCCAACTTGTCGTATCCGGTAAATTCGGATGTGATGGAAAGGTCTACATTTTCAAATACAGATGCGTCTGCGCCCATATAGTTGGTTGCTTTACGAGCGGCTCTTGCCTTCTGACGCTGTTCTTCCATACAGGCCTGAAATCCTGCTTCATCATAAGAGAATCCCTTTTCTTCCAGGATCTCCTGTGTCAGATCTACCGGGAATCCATAAGTGTCATACAACTTGAAAGTATTCTCGCCGGAAAGTTCCTTGGATCCCGCTGCGACCATGTCCTGCTCCATCTGTGCTAAGATGGCAAGACCCTGATCGATCGTTTTATTGAACTTTTCTTCTTCTTCGGTCAGTACCTTGAAGATGAACTCTTTTCTTTCTTCTAATTCCGGATAACCGTCCTTACATTCCTCAATAACCGTATTGGAAAGATTTGCAAGGAAAGAATCCTTGATGCCAAGCATTCTGCCGTGACGTGCTGCACGACGGATCAGACGACGGAGCACATAGCCGCGTCCCTCATTGGATGGCATAACACCGTCAGATACCAAAAATGTTGAGGAACGGATGTGGTCTGTGATCAGACGGATGGAAACATCATCCAAGGCATCTACCTGATATTTCTTGCCGCAGAGTTCGCAGATGCGGTCACGGATAGCCTTCATGGTATCAATATCAAATACGGAATCTACATCCTGCATAACAACTGCCAGACGCTCCAGTCCCATACCGGTATCAATATTCTTCTGCTCTAACTCGCTGTAGCCACCCTTGCCATCGCCGTAGAACTGTGTAAATACGTTGTTCCATACTTCCATGAAACGGTCACATTCACAGCCGACCTTACAATCCGGTTTGCCACAGCCGTATTTTTCTCCACGATCATAATAGATTTCAGAACACGGTCCGCAAGGTCCTGCACCATGCTCCCAGAAGTTATCACATTCTCCGGTCTCCGGGTCACGATAAAAACGAGTGATCTTTTCTGCAGGTACACCGATCTTTTTGTTCCAGATTTCAAATGCCTCGTCATCCTCTCCATAGATAGATGGGTAGAGACGGTCCGGCTCCATGCCGAGAACTTCTGTCAAGAACTCCCATGACCATGTGATCGCTTCTTCCTTAAAGTAATCCCCAAAAGAGAAATTACCAAGCATCTCAAAAAATGTCAGATGGCGTGCTGTCTTACCAACATTTTCAATATCTCCTGTTCTTACACACTTCTGACATGTTGTCACACGACGTCTTGGTGGGATCTCCTGTCCTGTAAAATATGGCTTAAGTGGTGCCATACCGGCATTGATCAGTAATAAACTATTGTCATTGTGTGGTACTAGGGAAAAACTCTTCATGGCAAGATGTCCCTTGCTCTCGAAGAACTCCAAGTACATTCTTCTTAATTCGTTTACTCCATACTTCTTCAACGTATCTTCCTCCGAAACTCTATTCTTGAGCAGTTGTATCTTCTGCTACTGTATTTTGCTGCGCATTCTTCGCATTTTTTCTCTTGGCTAACTTAACGCCAAGCATCGCTCCACATACAGCGATGGCTACCAATATAACGAATAATATCAGATAAGACAAAAAACTGCTTACGATCATATCTTATGCCTCCTTATGACATGGTATTTGTAACATTACTATTATATAGAAATCATATCTTCATTTCAAGATGCTCTATCCATTATTTTACTTCTGCCAACTTGGTCTTTGCCATTTTTTCTATCGCATCAAAAGTCCTTGACATAAGTACGAAATCGGACTATACTCTTTCAAGTACGAAATCAGACTTAAGGAGTGATCTACGATGCAAAATTCATCTATAACCATGAATACTGCTCTCAAAGAATACAATCGCATCTTTCGGGAGATCAATTTAATTTATCAGGAAACTGCGCAAAGCCTTGGACTTTCCCACAGTGCCTTTGATATCTATTATGCCATCTGCCAGTTGGGCGACGGCTGCCGTCAAAAAGATATTGCAGACCATACCTTCCTTTCCAAACAGACCATCAACTCCACCATTCATCAGATGGAAAAAGACGGACTGATTACCCTGCGTCCGGGCAAGGGACGTAGTAGAAACATCTATCTCACCCCACTCGGTCAGGACATCATTTATGCAAAAATACGTCCTGTCATCGACTGTGAGAACCGCTCCTTCGATACCATGACACCCGCGGACGCAGAAGTCCTGCTCCAATCAAGTAACACCTATATTTCGCATCTGCGCGCCGCTTTTTCAGATCTATTAGGAAAGGACACGAAACAATGAAGATTCAACTTTCAGAACATTTTACTTATAGCAAATTACTCCGCTTTACATTTCCATCCATCATCATGATGATCTTTACCTCTATCTATAGTGTCATTGATGGATTATTTGTATCAAACTTTGCCGGCAAGACCGCCCTTGCCGCCATCAATATCATCTATCCTTTTATCATGGCTGTCGGGGCACTCGGCTTCATGATGGGAACCGGCGGCAGCGCTCTCGTCGGCAGACTGCTTGGTGAGGGAGAAAAAGAAAAAGCCAACAAGACCTTCTCCCTCATTGTATATACGACAGCCATAGCAGGCATTCTCCTGTCCGCTCTGGCTTTTCTTCTGGTTCCAACAGTATCCAGACTCTTTGGAGCCTCCGGACAGTTACTGGATTACTGCATTTTATATGGAAGAATCTGCTTTCTCTCCATGCCCTGCTTTATGTTGCAGAATGTTTTCCAGTGTTTCTTTATTACTGCTGAAAAGCCGCGACTCGGACTAGACGTCGTCCTGTCTGCCGGCATCACCAACATGGTTTTAGACTTTTTGTTTGTCGCTGTTTTCGGACTTGGTTTAAAAGGTGCTGCGATCGCAACCGTCTGCGGCGAGATTATTGGCGGACTGGTTCCTATCCTGTATTTTGCTGGAAGAAATCACAGTCTTCTACGCTTGGGACGGACTTCTTTTGATGCCGGATCCATTCTCAAGACCTGCACCAATGGTTCCTCCGAACTTATGACAGAACTCTCCTCCTCTGTCGTTACTGTACTCTACAATACGCAGTTGATGAAGATTGCCGGAGAAAATGGTGTTGCTGCTTATAGTACGATCATGTATGTCAACTTCATCTTTGTAGCCATATTTTTAGGATACTCCCTCGGCAGTGCGCCGATCATCAGTTTCCATTATGGTGCCGGTAATCACGACGAACTCAAAAATATGCGCAAAAAAAGCCTGCGTCTCATCGCAGTCTGGGGCATTGGCATGACCATTATTTCCCATATCTTCGCCCTGCCTTTTGCCCGCTTCTTCGTAGGTTACGACTCCGAACTTTTAGCCATGACTATACACGGATTCCGCATCTATGCCTTTGTATATCTGCTTAACGGCTTTAACATATTCGGATCTTCCTTCTTCACAGCGCTGAACAACGGCATGGTCTCTGCTACTATATCCTTTCTGCGCACGCTTGTATTTGAAGTCATCTGCATTCTGCTTTTGCCGGTCTTCTTTGGCATCGACGGTATCTGGTCTGCCGTATTAGTCGCCGAAGCACTTGCTTTGTGTGTGACCAGTTTCTTTCTTATCACAAAAAGATCCCGCTATCACTACTGATAGCAGGATCTTTTCTTTAAAATGGCAGAGCCATCTGTTTTTCATCTGCAGCAATGAGTGGCACATCATCTAATAAATATGCTTCCGGCTGGTCTGCCGCACTGGTTGCGAGTTGATCGCACCGCTCATTCTCCGGATGTCCGTCATGGCCTTTGACCCAGACAAATTGCACCTGATGTGGTGCTTTTGCCTCTAAAAGAGTTTTCCAAAGATCGACATTTTTGACCGGCTTCTTATCTGATTTCACCCAGTTCTTTTTCAGCCAATTGTCGACCCAATGCTGGTTAAAGGCATCCACAACATACTTGGAATCAGAATAAATGGTCACCTGACAAGGCTTGTTGAGTGCCTGCAAAGCACGGATAACGCCCAGAAGTTCCATTCGGTTATTGGTTGTCTTCTTGTAGCCACAGGACAATTCCTTTTCATGCAGATTTCCCGCACTGTCTCTCACCTGTAAGATCGCACCATAGCCTCCCGGTCCATCAGGATTGCCTCTTGCTGCGCCGTCTGTAAAAATTGTAACATGCATTTTCTTTTCTCCTAATTCAAGTCAAATATGATATTCTCCCGGTCAATATCCACAACCTTTTGTGAAAGTCCTACCAGTTCCGGTCTGCGCTTGAAGCGGTCGATCAGGTCATACTGCTTCCACATATGCATCGGGAATACCAGATCCACATCCATATTTTTAAGGAAATATTCCATGCCCAGATAATAGGCATCCCCCAGACGCGGATCCAAAACCACAAATGCCAGATCAATGTGACGGTTCTTGATGCGGTTCAGCTCACGCTTGTAGGCATCCCCGTAAGTCTTGGTGTAAAGTTCGCCTTCCATACCGGAATTCCACCAGTGCAGATCGCCTGCATGATAAATACTAAGCCCTTCTGCCTGCACCAGATATGCCACGCCTGCATCCGTCGAGCGCAGCGTCTCTACCACCAGATCGCCGATCTCATACTTCTCGATAACCGATACAAAATGGATCTGCTTTTTGATCTCCGGGTCAAGTCCATTGCGTAAAAGATATGCTCGTCCCAAGCGGATATCCTTGGAAAAAATATAACTGATCTGCGGATATTTTTCCCGCCAGCGCAAGACCTCCAGAGAAAAATGATCCTTGTGGCTGTGGCTGGCAAAGACATAAATATGCTTATTCGCATCCAGTTCCGGCATCTTTCCCTCAAAGTGCACTGTCTCTACGGCTTCCTTGGGGAAATAGTCAAAGACCAGAATGCTCTTATCCAGTTCCACTACAAAACACGAGTGCCAAACATAAGTAACCCGTAACATAATCTGTCCTCTTTCTTCTTTATTTCATACGCCCGATAACGGCATTCGCCTTGGCGTAGATCTCTTTTGGATCAAAACCGATCTCAAACTGTCCGTTTTCATAAAGAATCCGTCCGTTTACCATAGTCATGATCACATTCTGCTTGCTGCCACTGTAAACGATATTCTTTGCAATATCATTTTCCGGCTGCATATTAGGCTGCATCAGATCGATCATGATAATGTCCGCCTTCTTGCCCACGGCAAGACTATCGCAATCCGCCAGTCCCATACACTGCGCGCCTGCCGCCGTTGCCATATAAAGTACCTCTTCTGCCGGGACACAAGCCGCATCCTGCTCCTTTACCTTGGCAAGTGCTGTTGTAAGGAACATTTCCCGGAACATATCCAGACAATTATTGCTTGCCGGACCATCTGTTCCGATGGCAAGCGCGATCCCCTCATCCAGATAACGCTTGATCGGTGCAATGCCGCTGGCAAGTTTTAGGTTGGATGCCGGATTGGTCACCGCGGTCAGCTGCCGCTTCTTAAAGATCTCAAAATCGCCATCCTCCATATGGATGCAATGATAGCCGCCACCGCCGTAAGTATACATACCCAGGGCATCCGTCAGACCGGTCGGTGTCATGCCCCATCTTTCCTTACATTCTTTTACCTCAAGTGCCGTCTCGGCATTGTGTAAAAAGACAGGAGATTTGACCTTATTGGCAAGTGCCGCCAGTCCCTCCATACGGTCTCTTGAAGTCGTATATTCCGCATGAAAACCAAGGATAAAGGAAGCCAGTTCTCCCATCTCATTTACGCGGTAATAGTCTTCTTCCAGTTCTTCCAGACTGCCGGAAAAGTTATTAAAGCCCGAGGTCTGCACCGTCCGGAAACCGCAATCGATCGAAGCCTTGGCATTTGACTCCGGGAAAAAATACATATCAAAATTCGCGGTGATTCCGCTCGTCAGATATTCCATGATACCCAAAATATCCAGCCAGTAAATATCATCTGCCGTCAGTTGTCCCTCCCTTGGAAAAACTGCCTCATTTAACCAGCGCTGTAAGGGCAGGTCGTCTGCATAAGAGCGCAGGAAGGTCATTGCCGTATGCGTATGCGCATCCTTAAATCCCGGCATCAAAAGATTGCCTTTGGCATCGATCTCACGATCCCAGATCACGATCTCGTCCCCTGAAAAGACATGCGACAGATCCTTGCCATCCCCAATATAGCAAATCTGATTGCCCTTGACCCACAATTCCCCTTCTTTGATCTCAAAGCCATGTCCCTGCCCCGGCAAGAGCATCTTTGCATTGTAAAAACGTATATTCATTCCCCTAAATATCCTTTCTCCTATTTTATCGGATCCTTAAATCCCCACCGGATCCGTCCTTATTTACCCGCTTCATGCATATGACCGATGGCACCGGTCACAAGTGCAGAAAAATCACGCTCAACCATCTTACCGGCTTCGATCACTTCTTCCTCTGTCAGAGGGTGTGGTGAAATCCCTGCCGCCAGATTGGAAATGCAGGAGATCCCAGCGATCTTCATGCCCATATGATTGGCAGCGATGGCTTCGCAAGCTGTACTCATACCTACAGCATCTGCCCCCAAAACGCGACACATACCGATCTCCTGCGGCGACTCATAATTTGGTCCCGGCAACTGGATATAAGTACCCTCCCGCAAAGGAATATCCAACTGACAGGCAGACTTGCGGATGATCTGCTGCAAGTCTTCATCATAGATATGGCTCATATCCGGGAAGCGATTTCCCAATTCTGCGATATTGGCACCGCGCAGTGGCGATGGCACAAAGGTCGCGATCTGCCCGGTGATCATCATCAGATCTCCCGCAGAAAATCCCTGTCTGATACCGCCTGCTGCATTGGTCAAAAATAAGATTTCTGCCCCCATCATCTTCATCAGACGGATCGGCAGCACCACATCCGTCATATCATAGCCCTCGTAATAATGCACACGTCCCTGCATGGCAACGATCGGCACCCCCTCAACATAGCCAAAGACAAACTGTCCGACATGTCCCGGTGCTGTCGATACCGGAAATCCCGCAATATCCCCATAAGGGATCCGCTCGACCACTTCCATTTTGCTGGCATAATTACCTAGCCCAGAGCCAAGTACCAATGCTATTTCCGGGGTAAACGGAATACGCGCACGGATACTTTCATAGCAGGCACATAGTTTTTCATATACTGGATTCATCCCTTCTCCTCCGCTTTCCATCTTCTTCAAATTTACTTCTAAGTCTAACATAAAAAAAGAAGCCGGGCAATACTGCCCGACCTCTCGTCATACTTATCGTATCTTATACAAAGTAAATTACTTTGCTGCTCTTGCCATAGCCTGCTCGTAATCTCTTGTACCAACCCAGATATCGTTCTTGTATGGGTTCTTCTTCTGCTCGATAGATCTCTTGATGATAACAGAGATGCAGATTACGTTTGCTACAAGTGCAAGGATTGAGACAACACCCTGTGCTGTTGGGTTTGCTGTGATTCCCATGTCAGCGATAACTTCGTTAGAAGTATTTACGCCACTGTTGTAAACAGCGATTGCCTTGTCATAAAGATCAAGTGCTGAGTAACCCTTTGCTGCTGCTCCACCGTAAACAGATGGAAGAACTGAGAAAGTCTTGCTCAACTGGAATAATGGGAATACCTGAGCGAACATACACCAGATTGCAAGTGTGTTAGCACGGTTCTGGATCCAACCACCCTTGTTCCAAAGTGCGTTAGCAAATGTAGGAGCAAGAAGAAGTGCAACACCACAATACCATGTATGTGTAGGTAAGTTAGCATATGTATACTGGAAGTTCCAAATATCGTATGCAACAATGAACCATACAGTCATATCAGGCCACAACATATCTTCTGTGTTCTTGTCCTTTGATGAGTAGATTCCCCACCAGCCTGTCATACAGAAGATGTTGATGAGACCAGCGATAGCGTTGAGTACGTTCCACCATCCACCATAAAGGAATACACCTTCGTTGGATGCCCACCAAGCACCTGAAAGGTCGCCTGTGATTGCGAAAGCATGTACTGCTGACTCAAGGTCAGAAACAACTGCGATCATGATGTTGGCTGCTACGATCAACCATGGGAATGGCTTGAACCAATCTTTGGCACCAATGCCCCACTTGTACTTGATCATCATGAAGCCGACACATCCGATATCTGCTGCATAGAGTTTGAAGTAATGGAACCATCCATCCATGTACTCCATAGTTGTATTGGATGCACCGCCAAATGCGCCTAAATGCATACCAATAAAGTAAACTGTCAGAATGATTGGAATGATAACGAAAATTAAAATTCCGCCGGCCTTTGTACGACGACCGATCTCATTCATGATAATGAGTCCTGCAAACACAAGTACCCAGCCTAAAAGCTGTGTAGCAGATGTGCTGCCGTAAATCTGAAACAACATAATTACATTCCTCCCTTACTTGTATTTATACGTTGTTCTATCTTGAGGACTTATCCCTCATTTCGTTATGATTTTAACACTTAGTTTATATAATTTCAAACTTTTTTAATAAATATAAACAATCTTCCTCATTCGTTTAGAATTGTGTAATAATTTGTCGAATTTTGTACGACACGCGGAGTTTAATGTCTAATTTTTGCACACATAAGCGATGGGTGCGTATCGCAATTTCAGCCACATTTTACGATCATGCACCCCTTTTCCAAAAAATCCTGCTTTCTCCAATGTCACATCTGCACTTTGAGGCAGTACCAATGTCTTTACACGACCGGCATCCGAAAATGCATCCTTTCCAATCAGCGATCCACTCTGCACATAATATCTTTGCCGTACTTGCCGGTGTCATGAACGCGGATCATCAGATCCATCTTGTCATCCTCCTGCGCAATCTTTTGCACAAGAGAACGCATTTTTCATTTGTATTCCGTATCATAAAGTATATATTAAATCCGTATTACCACAAAAATTGGAATTTGTACCTATATAATAATGCAAATCAATCCACCATTGTTGTCATTGACGATCTTTTGCATGGTATCCTGCAACTTCAACTGACATTCATCATCCATGGCGGCGATCTTACTGCGCATACCGTCCTCCATCAGTTCACCAACCGACTTACCAAAGATATTGGTCTCAAAGACACCTTCCTTGGTCTTTTGTCCCTCCTTGATATAGTCGATCAGATCCTGCGCCTGCTGTTCACTGCCGACGATCGGCGCGATCTCTGTCTCAATGTTGGCACGGATCATATGAATGGACGGCGATAAGGCTTTCATCTTGACCCCAAACTTATTACCATGGCGGATCAGCACCGGTTCTTCCATGGTGATATCAGACAGTTCCGGCGATACCACCCCGTAGCCCTTTTGCTCCACGGACTGCATGGCATCTGCCACCTTTTCATAGGATCTGCGCAGGTTTGACAGATTGCCGATGTAGGATAAGAGTTGATATTCGCCTGTGATCGGCATGCCCGCTAACTGCGAGATATTTTCATAGTAGAAAGACTCCTCCAGACTGATGGAAATGGAGATCCGTCCGGTTGCCAGATCCACACCCGTCAATGTTGTCTTTTCTATGTAGTCCTCCGGCTGGGAAAAATCAATGGCAAAAATATCCCGCACTTTTGTCGTATCGGCTAAGATCCTCTTTGCATAAGAAGCAATGCTCTGCTTGATCTCATGATCTGCCGGCAGCATTTCCACCCATTTTGGAATGGAAAAAGAGATGCCACTGACCGGAAATTCATATAAGACACGCGACAAAAGTTCTTCAAAATCTTTTTTGACCATCTGCTGACAATTCATAGGAAGCACACTGCACCGGTATTCCGCTTCCAGATCTTCTGCCAGTTTTTTGGTCTCCTCGCTGTGGGGATGCCCGGAATTGATGATCATAACATAGGGCTTTCCGATGGCACGCAGTTTTTCCACCGTGCGTCTTTCTGCCTCCACAAATGCCTCGCGATCCAACTCTCCAAAGGTGCCGTCACAGGTGATGACCACCCCGATCGTTGCATGATCCGAAATGACCTTTTCTGTCCCGATCGTAGCCGCTTTTTCAAAAGGGATCTCGCGGGTTGACCATGGCGTTTTTACCATACGCTCCTTATCGCCCTCCATGGCCCCCTTGGCTCCCTGGATCAAAAATCCCACACAATCGATCAGGCGGATCTTGCAGGTCAGGTCATGCTCCAGTTCGATCTCTACCTGCTCTTTTGGCACAAACTTAGGCTCCGTCGTCATGATGGTACGCCCCTGTGCTGATTGTGGCAATTCATCCACCGTGCGTCGCAGGGCATTTTCCTCTTTGATATTCGGAAGCACCATCTGCTCCATGAACTGTTTGATAAAGGTAGACTTACCGGTACGCACCGGTCCTACAACTCCTATGTATATCTCTCCGTTTGTCCTGCTCTGTATATCGTTATATAAAGAAAACCTTGTTTCTCCCATAAGAAAAAGCCCCTCCCATATTTACTCTAATATATGGGATGAGGCTTATATTTATGAATCAATCTTGTAATTATTCTTGCCGCTGCGCTTGACATCATAAAGCGCACGGTCTGCTCTGGCGAGAAGTTGGTCGTAAGACTCCATGGTATCGTCCGTCGCACGGCGGATAGCGATACCCACACTACAGGAAAACGGCTGTCTGCCATCCGGTGCACGCATGGCTCTGGTCTGCTCCATGACACGCTCCACGCTCATCAAGGCATCCGTAATATCTTTCTTCTTGAAAAACAAGAAAAACTCATCGCCGCCAAAACGTCCGGCGATATCATCTGTCCCGATCGAATGGCGCAGGATCTTGCCAAAACTGCGTAAGACCTCATCCCCTGCCTGATGTCCGTAAGTATCATTGACCATTTTAAAATTGTCAAAATCCAAAATCAGCATAACACAATCCGACTGCGGATGAGAACGCATAAACTCCTTGCAAAGGAACTCTGTACTTGCCTTGTTGTAGGTCGAGGTCAGGCGATCCATCATACCCATACGGCGGATCCGCTGCTTTGCCTCATTCTCGCTGGCGCGATAAGAATACAAGATCTTTGCCACATAGCCTGCAAGAATAATACCAAAAATACAACTAAAGAGATCAACCGAAAAGACCTCGATCGACTTGGTCAAAAAGGACGCCAGCACATAGACTGCCATCTCTAAAAGTACCAGTCCCAGCGCCTGATAAAAGGTATAGGTAAATGCCACGACAAATGCTACTGCCATCGGCATATAGTAGACTGCCGGCTGGTTCATCTCGATCGGCACGATACTCATGATCCCGGCAAAGGTCATCACATACAACTGAAAGACCTTGCAGACGATCGAAACTTCCTTATAGGATCTCGTCTTTTTCCGATAACGGATGATAATGATCGGCAGTACAACAAGATGTACGGCTACGGCTCTGGCATAAACGCCTGTAACCTGCCATTCTGAAAATACGGTCATTGATGCCAGAAGATATCCGACAACGACCACGAAATAAATAATATTCAGTGCAAACAGGGTCTTTTGGTTGTTCTTGACAACACTGGATCTGTTTTCCTCAATGTAATCAATGCTCTCCTGCTGCACACGATCCTTGATCTTATATAGTAATTCCATCAACTTTCCCCCATTGATGTCATTTCCCCTTATTTTTATATCATACATCTAAAGGTGTCTTTTGTCATGTAAAACTAATCTAAATGTGGCATGTGAAGTGCTCCGGGCAGACAGCGGAAAGTCACATCTGTCTGGTCACCGCAGTCCTCACCGTCCGCATGCACCACCATAGGCTTGTCAAAAACGACATGCAACTCCTCCGCTTCTACGATCTCAAAGCCGCGGATATTTTCATGCTTGCCTGCGATCAGAAATGGAAAGGCACACAGACAAAGAAATCTTGGTATGCCATAGACCAGACAGGCAGATAACTTACCGTCATGCGCATCCGCAGAAGGTGCCATGGGAACACCGCCTCCCTCGCAAGGGAAGTTCATGGCTGCCGTAAAAATGATATTCTTCATATGAAACTCTCTGCCGTCCGTCAGTTCTACCTTACCGGATACAAAAGGCGCACGGAAAAGTTCTGCTACGGTAAGCAGTCCATAGGTCAGTTTACCCAGATGAAAACGGTTCAAAAAGACCTTGAGCCTTGAGGTCAGTGCTTCCCTGCAGACCGCGGCATCAATGCCTGCGCCTGCACTGATGGCAAAGCGTCTCGTCTGTCCGCCACAGCAGACCTGCCCCAGATCATAGGCATCCTCTGTCTCCGATGCCAGAATCTGTCTTAAGATCACTTCCGGTTCTGCCGTAATATGTAAGCCTCTGGCAAAATCATTGGCAGAGCCAAGCGGCAGATAGCCAAAACTGACCTTTGAAAGATCGCGGATACCGTTTAAGACCTCATTGATCGTGCCGTCCCCTCCGGCAACCACCAGAAAATGATATGCATCATCTGCGGTCAGATCTTCGGCGATCTTTGTCGCATGACCGACATATTCTGTAATGTGGACCCGGTAGGAAACCCCATCTTTGGTTAAGATCTCCTCTAAAGACTCCCAGATCTCCTTTGCCTTTCCTGTCCTGGAATGTAAATTGACAATAAAATCGTATGTTTTATCCATTTGTATTCCTCTTATATCTTCTCATTTGAATTATAGTGCCAGACGTGATAACATACATATGCATCTTCGCATCCGCAAGTTGCTTTGTTACTATCATTTTACTATAAATAAGTTAGGAATAAAACTATGTTTAATAAATCACTTTTCTTTCAAAAATCCGAGCACAATGTCAGACGTTTCAACTCTACTTTGCGTTGGCTCTTAGTCTCTGTGCTCATTGGGATCGTTGTCGGTCTGATCAGCGGATCCTTCGGCTATCTCTTACAGGCAGTGACGGCTTTTCGTCTCAGCCATGCCTATCTCTTGTTCGGACTGCCTTTCGGTGCCATGGCGATCGTTGCCATGTACCATCTGATCCTGCACGAAAAAGATCCCGGAACCAACCTTGTCATCTCTGCGATCCATTCCGATGACCGTATTCCCCTTCGCATGGCTCCCCTCATCTATATCAGCACCATTTTGACCCATTTGGTCGGTGGTTCTGCCGGACGAGAGGGTGCTGCCCTGCAGCTGGGTGGCAGTATCGGAAATGCCTTTGGTGAATATCTGGGATTTCGTGAAAAAGAAGACCGCAACATTATGATCATGTGCGGCATGAGTGCTGCCTTTTCTGCTCTTTTCGGAACACCGATCGCAGCCGCTGTCTTTTCCATGGAAGTCGTCAGCGTCGGAATCATGCATTATGCAGCCCTGCTTCCTTGCGCGATCTCCTCGCTCATTGCGCGCGCCATTGCCCTGTATGTCTTTGGCATTGCATCGCCGTCCTATGAAATCTTGGAACTGCCAGCCTTTGACTTAAATACCGGACTTATCATTTCCGGTTTTTCCATCCTTTGCGGATTGCTGAGTATCTTTTTCTGTGTCTCTTTGCATAAGACCAGCGCCCTCTATCAGAAATTGTTTGCCAATCCTTACCTGCGTGCCTTTGTCGGTGGCTGTGCGGTATTGGCACTGTCCTTTGCCGTTGGCGGCATTGACAACCAGACCTATAACGGCACCGGTACATCCATGATCACCTTTTGTATGGCGGGAGACATTTCCTCCCTCGCCTTTTTGCTAAAGATCCTCTTTACAGCATTGACCCTTGGATGCGGTTACAAGGGCGGCGAGATCGTACCGACCTTTTTCATCGGAGCTTCCTTTGGATCTATGTTTGGCAACCTGATCGGCTTTTCTCCATCTTTGTGTGCGGCTGTCGGTATGGGCGCACTCTTCTGCGGTGTGACCAACAGTCCGATCACATCCCTGCTCATATGCTTTGAGTTGTTTGGATTTGAAGGGACACCTTTCTTCCTGCTTGCCATCGGCTTTAGTTATACCGTATCCGGTTACTACAGCCTTTACAGCAGCCAGAAGATCGTCTACTCCAAGTACAAATCCAACTTCATCGACAAGAGTGCCAAGTAGACAAGGGCAGACGCGTTTACTCCTCTGTCATGAAGTAGAGTCTTGACGCATAGTCCGGGAAGTGACGGACTTCATCACTGTAGCCGGTTCCCACAAAGGACTGCTTCAGTTTCACACCATCGTACATGATGGAATCTCCACTGCACAGATAGTCTTCTGTCTCTCCATCCATCTTGACAAACTTAGCAAGCACATTGTGTACCAGTGAATCCGGTTTTACATGGATCGGCGCTGCCGTATTGACCAGATCGCCAAATTCCTTGATATTATACTTGCGCGGCAGCCCGACAAAATGATAGGTCTTTGCCGGATCTAATCCTCTTGCCTGATATTTCTTGAACATGGTATTTGGCTGCACTTCTCTTTGCATGATCATACCGATAGCCGTCTTTTTATCCTGGGATACCACATTCCACTGGTAATGATTTCCGCTTTCTACCCGGTAAAAATCGCCAAACTGCCATACCTTTCTGTATTCCTTATAAAGTGCGATCTGCGCCTTGATGCTCTCCAGATCTTCTTTTGACATATCACACAGATTGCACTCGTAGCCCAGTACCCCAAAGGATGCCACTGCAAAACGGGATTCCAGCGGGGTCACACGCAGGGTCTGATGGTTCGGACATGCCGATACATGGGCAGATACACAGGACATCGGATAGCCATAGGAATAGCCATTCTGGATGTTCAGACGGCATACGGCATCCGTATTGTCACTCGCCCAGATCTGCGGGAAATAGCAGAGCATCCCCAGATCAAAACGGTTGCCGCCTGCTGCACAACCCTCAAACAGGACCTCCGGGAATGCCTGTGTCAGTTCTTTTGCCAGACGATAGACGCCCTGAATATAGCGATGTGCTACTTCCTGCTGTCTGTCCTTCGGCAGATACTGCGAATAATAATCTGAGATAATACGGTTCATATCCCATTTTACATAAGCGATATTTGCAGAACCGATCACCTGCTTCATCTGCTCGATCATATGATCTACCACTGCCGGATTGGCAAAATCAAGTACACGCTGATTACGTCCTTCGGAATGGTCCTTTCCCGGGATCTCCATGCTCCACTCCGGGTGTGCACGGTAAAGGTCGCTATCCGTGTTGACCATTTCCGGCTCGATCCAGATACCGAAAGCCAGTCCCAGATCATTTACCTTTTTGCAAAGTCCTGCCACACCATTTGGCAGTTTCTTGGTATTTGGTGTCCAATCACCCAGGGCACGTGTATCGTTGTTACGCTCGCCGAACCAGCCGTCATCCATGACAAAGAGTTCCACGCCAACGTCTTTTCCCATCTTGGCCAGACGAAGCAAACTGGACTCTGAAATATCAAAATAAGAAGCCTCCCAACTGTTGAGCAGTACCGGACGTTCCTTGTGCTGCCAACTTCCTCTTACCACATGCTCTCTGACAAAAGGATGCATATGCGCGCTCACGCCGGAAAATCCCTCGTGTGAAAATGTCATGACCGCCTCAGGTGACTCAAAAGACTCTCCCGGTGCCAGCAAAAAGGCAAAGTTGGTCGGATTGATACCGGTAACGATACGGGTCTTTTCAAAACTGTTGACCTCGACAGCCTCATAGTGGTTTCCACTGTAAACCAGGTTAAATCCATAGCAATCGCCCATGGTCTCTGACGTATCCGGCTCGCTTACCATGATAAAGGGATTGCAGCGGTTAGAAGAAGATCCCGTATAGGACGCATTGACGAACTTACCGATATTGACGGTCGTATCATAGCGGTTCATCTCCTTTGTCCAGCCGCCATGGAAAGAGGTGACGACATAACCGGACCGGTTGAGGTCTAACTGCATACTCATAAGACGCGTCAGGCGTACCGGCTTATCTGATTTATTGATGAACTTGGCGGAACGCGTGATGACATCTTCCTTTGGAAATACGCTATAGACCAGTTCCAGCAAAAAGCCCTCGTTCTTATCGCGCAGATGCACCACGAGTTGTTCCGCTTCTTTGGAAACGTCATAGGTACTCGGCAGGGTCTCAAGTGCTGCTTTTCCCTTCTTTTCTGCCGCATCTACAAAGACAAAATCCGTTGTAGAACTGCCATTGTCGCAGATCACCTCAACAAAAGGTTCGCGGATATCGCCCTTGCCGTAGCCGGAAACTTCCAGGCACATATCTTCCAGTGTAAAATTCAAGTGTTCCTGATCGTAGGCGATGGTATTTCCCGGAGCAAAGGCATGCTTTTCTACAAGGCTGCTGCCATCCCCCAAGGAAATCTTTCTGCCATAATACAAATGTTCTAACTGTCCTGTCTCCATCACACGAAAGGCATAGGTCGTATGCAGGGTGTGCAGGGCATAAAAACCATCCCGAATTTCTATCATAGTTCTCCTACCTCCTAATCCTTTTAGTCCAAAACGACTCTCCTATCATTATAATAGGAAAGCCGCTCGGATTGCAAAAATTTAATTATTTTTTTTCGTTTTATGCCTGCTTTTTCGCCTCTAATTCCTGGGTGATCTCTTCCAGTTTCTCATCGGTCAACTTGTAATTCTTCTTATATACGATATAACCGATGATCAGAACAACGATCGGAAGCAGAGTCATACAGCCACGGAGTCCTACTCTCTGACCGCTGGCAAGTTGTGTCAGTGTACCGGTTTCATTCTTCTTGATGTTAAATACGGCAAGAACGATAGATGCTACCAATGCTGACAGACCGGATGCTAATTTTACAACGAATGTCTGCATAGAAAAGATAACGGATTCATCTCTACGATCATTCTTTAACTCACCGTAATCCACTGTGTTTGCAAGGAAGATCGTGATAATGACATTCAACATACCGATGGCAGCCATGATAAGGAATGCCGGGATCAGTAACAGATATACGTTGCTGGATCCGCTTGCAGAAATTCCAAGGATGATCACGTAACCTGCAAGTGCCATAGCAAAACTCAGTGTAAAGATCTTCATTGTGTTCATGAACTTACGGAACAATGGGAAGAGGATCATCATTGCCAGGATCTGGAATGCTCCACCACAGGTATTGAACAATGTATAGTTTGCTTCCCAGTTTGCCGGGCTGAAATCATACTTAAAGAAGTAGATCAAAAGATTCTGGGTAATGTAAAGTGCCGTGTTGATCATAACGATCGCAACAACGACGGTCATTGCCTGATCGTTCTGGATCAGAGCCTTGAACATATCTTTAACAGATGCGGACTGCATTTCTACAGAGGACTTTTCCTTGATCGTCACACAGGTAATCGTGATGAATACAACAAACAGGACTGCAACGATAAGTGCCATGTACTTGTAACCTACCTGCTCATAATTTGCATCTGTACCAAAAGCATGACCAAGGGCAGATACTGCCATAACCGTCACGATAGAGATCAATGCGGAACCAACACCGGCGCAAGATCTTGCGAGTGCTGATAAACCTTCACGTTCCTTTCCTGCTTCGGTGAAAGCCGGGATCATAGACCAGTAAGGAATATCCATCATGGTGTATGTCATTCCCCATAAGATATATGTAACGGCTGCATATGCTACGAGTCCACCACCATTCAATGCAGGCGGTGCTGCAAACATCAGATATAGCATGATGGCATTGGTAAGGGTTCCGATCATCAGCCACGGACGGAATTTGCCCCATTTTGTTTTGGTCTTTGCAACGATAACGCCCATGATCGGATCGTTAAAGGCATCAAACACACGAGCCACCAGCAAAATGATACCCATGGCAATGGCACTTACGCCCATGATATCCTGATAGTAATAAAGGATATAAGCCGCGGACAGCATATAGACCATGTCTTTTCCAACGGCACCGATACCGTAAGCAAATTTCTCTTTGCCATTCAAGTTCTTCTTTTCTTCCATTTTAGAAAACCTCCTTAAAAACCCCTTTGATTATTTATTCTTCTCTTTTAAGCCCATAGCGATCTCTACTACTTTATATGCACCGTCATAAAGACCAACGGACTTGTTCAACCTGATACTGTTGCACATTTCTCCCAGCAGTTTGTCATCCTTCATAAAGATGTCGATCATCTGCAAAGTATGTGGGATATCGCGACATTCGAGTGTTCCGTCACCCATCTCTGCAGAATGGATAGCTCCCCACATTTCATGCTTTCCGACACGCTTGATAAAAAGTTTTGGCACCGGATAAAAAGCAAGTTCACTTGGCTTTGTCACAAGCACATCCGCACTGCGCATCAAAAGGTTGGTGCAATATACGGCTTCAAAAATGTTTTCATGATAGAAAGCATGGATGCCTGTCACCTCACCGGTCAGTGCCTCTTCTGCAAACTTTGTTGTTGCCTCAAACTCATTAAAGTGCTCGGTTGCCACGCCTGCCATTTCCGGGATATCCTTGGAAAGATCATCCCAGACATTCTTGTAATCTCCGACATTGACATAAAGGGCTGCCTTGTTGTCCTTGATCATCGGAAGCAGATATTTGATAATGGCTGCAAAGATCTCTTTCTGTGCGCCTGCACCACCGATGGTAAGAAGGAAACGCATTGGTGCTCCCTTTGCCTTTCTTGCCATTCTCGCATCGCAATCTGCCTCGATATTCGATACCAGTTCATGATCGATATAATGTCCGGTGTAGACCAGATCTTCATTTGGCATCTCCTTGCAGACCTCATCGCCGTTCATGCCGTTACAGATAAGGTAGCCCATGTAAGCATTTTTACACTGGATGGTATGTACACTTCCCTCTGCGAAATGCAGTGCCATTGGCCAGTTGTCCGGAATGGCATTGACAACGTTTTTCATGCCTGCATGAATGGCTGCCTGTGCCGGCCATACGTGTGTACCGATCACCGGGATATCCTTTGGCACATTGCGGTAAACCGGAGCCATCAGTTCTGCATTCTTCTGATCGGATGCATTGTACTTCAACTGACGGAAGGTCTCATAGTTGGTCGGCTCCCAGACCAGTTTGTTAAAGAGTGCATTTTTTGAAAGACGTGATCCCAAAGAATAGAGATCGTTCTGTGCACTGATCACCTTGGTACAGGTGGTCTGTGGATAGCCGTTGAGATCCATCCAGTACGGGGTATATCCCATAGCTTTTGCAGCGGATGCCATTGCCATAGAAATACGGTAATGGCCGAATCCCATACGGATATTCCCAACAATGATACCCTTTTCATGATCAAATTCTTCAGGGCTGTCCCCCTCTTTTAAAAGGATGTCATAGACACCAAGTGAATCGCCGATATGCTCATTCTTCTGAATGTAGATTGGGTAATCTACATTGGAGTCATCTCCAAACTTCTTGATAAACTTTTTCTTAGATTTGACAGCGCTCTTGTAAACCTTGTCGCTCATGACATTGCCAAAGATTACTTTTGATTTTTCTTCCATATTAATTATCCTCCCTTGTGCTTTGCACTTCTAATTTGATCGTGACCGGATCCAAGCCTGCACACGCTATCGTGACAGATGCTTCTCCCGGCTCCCCCATGGATTTTATATAAAGCCCTGTGGCTCCTCCGCGAAGTGGCACTGCATTTGGACCGATCAGTTCGACCGGACCGCTTATTGTGACAGAAAGTGATTCCTGCATATAATAAAGTTGATTGCCATATTCATCGACGGCTCGCACGCGCGCCTCTATGACATCATAGGTAATATCTTCCACCAGTGTCGTTGCCGACAGGCTAACCGCCAAAGATGCTTTTTTCATCGGTGTCTTGATCAGGGAACGGACAACCTTGCCATCCTTGATCGCATCAAAGCGATACTGCTTGGATTCGCCTCCCCAATCGCCTACATATTTATTGTAAAGACCTACCGCATCGTTTGGGTTCATATGGTAGATACAAATCAACTGAAAAGCATTCCAGACAAGTTTTGGTGTGATCTGCATACCATGCATTGCCACATGGTTCATACAATCCTTGACGATCTTTGCCTGTCTCTTGGAATAGCCTTCTTCTTTTGCAATGGCATCCCCCACATAATCATTGATCAGGATCGGTCCATGTTTTAAATTCTGATACTTAGAATCACTCTGTTTGTATTCCTTGATCAGGATGTTGTTCTTATACATCCGTACACTGTCTGCATTGGAGATCAGATAGGTATCGCCCCGGTTACAAGCCGGATGCTCGCCGATATCCATTGTCGATGACAGTTCCAAGACCGGATTCCTGTCTTCTTGGCTTGCATAAACAGCAGCTGCCGGTTTTGGATTTCGGAACATATCCAAAACGCCGTGATAACAAATGCGGTCTCCGCTGCCAAAGTCCTTGTGGGTGTTGTAGTCAAACATGCACCAGCCAAAGGAACCTGCGATATCTTCCTGTCCTGCAACAGCATCGAGGACATTTGCATGGCGGATCATATGCTCGCGTCTGTGTTCTTCCCAATCAAACATCTTGGTCGGATACATGTGTCCGTTGTACTCTGTGATCAGATAAGGCTTTTCTGCATCGGAAGTGACCTTTTCCTTTGGTTCACAACCGGCATTGGCACCACTGTGGACAAAATCGTTGTAGGTGTAAACGTCTTCCAGAAGATGACTCTTTTTCATAGCACGGACACCGCCGGTCTGTCTCGTATCATCCAAGGCATGTGCCGTGGCATTGGTTCTCTCGTAAAAAGCATCATTGTCCTGCGACTCGTTGATGCGCACGCCCCAAAGGATAATGGACGGATGATTGCGATACTGCACGATCATATCTTTGATATTTTCCACTGCCTGATCCTGCCAAGCCTGACCACCGATATGCTGCCAGCCCGGCATTTCCGTAAAGACTAAAAGTCCCAGTCTGTCGCAGGCATCCATAAAGTAGTGCGACTGCGGATAGTGTGATGTACGCACGGCATTGACGGCAAGTTCTTCCTTTAAAATCTTGGCATCCAGACGCTGCATGGACTCCGGCATAGCATATCCGACATAGGCATAAGACTGGTGGCGGTTGAGACCACGGATCCTGACCTTTCTGCCATTTAGGTAAAAGCCGTCTTTTTGAAACAGGGCTTCCCGAAATCCGACCGTCACCCTCTTTTCATCCACGACCTGTCCCTGGTAGAGCAACTGGGTGGTCACCTCATAGACCTTTGGGCTTTCAATGTCCCAGAGCATGACATCCGCAACTGGTGTGCTAAAGGATGTCGTTGCGATCGGGGCTTCCAAAACGACCTGATCATCCACGATCTGACGGATACCGACCTGACCGGCACTGATCGCTTCCTGTGCTTTGACCGAGTAAGTAACTTCCGATGCCAAGATACCGGATACCTGCATCTGTGCGATTGCCTTGGCATCCATACCCTTGGTCGTTACAGTCTCTGCAAACTTTGGTTTTAAGAAAATATCTTCTATATAAATAGAATTCTTTACTTCCAGATAAACATCACGATAAATACCGCCATAGGTCATATAGTCGATCACAAATCCAAACGGCGGCTGATCCAATGTCTCATTGGAGTCTACCCGCACCGTCAAAAGATTGTCGGCACCATAATTCAAGGCTTCTGATATATCGATCGTAAAGGCGGTGTAGCCACAATGGTGTTCTGCCATCTTTTTGCCATTGACATAAACCTCTGCCTCATGTCCTACCGCCTCAAAAGTCAAAAGCAGGCGTTTGCCCTGCCAGCCTTCCGGTGCGTATAAGATCTTTTGATAGCAGGATACCATCTGATAGGTATGCTCATCAAAATAATGATAAGGTGTTTCCTTACAGGTGTGTGGCAGAGAAACGGTCTGTGCCAGGGAAACATCCATGGTATCGACGATCATGTCTTCTGTAAATTCTTCGGTAAAAAACCAATCCCTCATCAAATAGATGCGATCTTTCATATTTGCCATCCTCTTTCTATCTGTGTACCACAATTCCATCAACCATAATGGTCACAAGTTCTTCTAATGCCTGCATGTAGTCGATTTCCTCGCGTTCAAGTTCGTCTCCCATAATGAAGCGCTCTACCGCAGACTCAAATACCAACTGGAAAACCCGGAAATCGACCGAACGGATCAAGCCTTCCTCTACGCCTTGTTCCAATAGGCGGTTGGTCATCTCCCATCCGCTCTCCAAACGCTGTCTGACGCGTTCATAGACTTCCGGGTGCTTATCCCGCAAAACATAAAACTGGGTGAAATCAAAATCCGTATAATTCTCCGGCATCACACCTAAGATCTTGCGAATCTTCTGTAAGAGGGATAAGTGCTTATCCTCCATGACCAAAGCTTCGCTTTCCTTAATATAATCAAAGACGTAATCGACCATTGCTATCAAAAGTTCGTTCTTGTCTCGAAAAACGGTATAGATCGTTTTCTTGCTCATGCCGAGTTCCGATGCCAACTCGTCCATGGTAAATTTGACCCCCTGCTTTTCTACAATATGTAAAGCGCCTTCTATAATACGTTTCTCCATCCCGCGTCCTCCCTTTTCCTCTTTAGGAAACCAGAAAACTAAAATCAGTTTCTTCGTTTCCTATATTGTAACACCGGTCTGCTCCTGCCGCAACATAGCATATATTACAAATTTAACGCCCCTTTTTTGGCAATTATTTCAAAGAATAAATTTTTATGCAAAATGTACGAATTCCTCGTTTTCTTTTTCACAGCCTTTCCGGTTTTCGTATCTATTATTGTGTTTATGCACAATTTATGTGCTACTATATTGTGCATTTTTACCACAGTGATTTTTCCCCCACTTGTTATCTTGCTTGTAAACGCTCCTATTTTTATGCATATTACACAATTTTAACATAAAGTTTTTGTTGACATTACCTATAGGCGGTGCTATAGTAAGGTCATCAAAGGAAAGCACCTTTGAAAAAGAAAAAACGAAAGGAGAGAAAAGATATGTATAACGAATTTGATGCATTCGGTGAATTGTTCAGCCAGTACAACACATACGCTAACAAAACAAGCGCAAATGGTCAGAAGCCAGTTTCACTCTTAAAATTTGCTTTAGGACAGTTCTAAGAGATACGAAAAGTTACAGTATGATTTGATTCAATTTTAAAAGCATGATTTGAAAGGAGATATGAATTATGGAATTCTCAAATAGTCTTGGATATGTAGTTTACAATTACAATAAGTATGTAGAGGCACAGGAAAAGAACGGCGAAGATGCAGTATCATTCTTCAAGTATGCTTTTGGTAATATGTAATTTACCAAAAGCACCTACTTTAGAAAACAATCGGCGCAAGCCGTTCATCTGATAAACCTAAGAAGACCCGGCAGATCGCCAGGTCTATTTTTGTGCGTAAAAAGTGCGTGAGGGACGTTCCTTTTGCCACAAGGAGTGTCCCTCACTCTATCCTAAAGAACAGCAATAAATCTACGGAATTCTTCCAGTCCTTTTTCATCACATTTGAAGACACCGGCATCTTCCAGAACCTGACAGAAGACCTTGCCAACTTCCTGTTCCAAAATGCCATCAACATTGGTCGCATCAATATTAATGCCCTGCTTCTCATATGCGGCAGTAAATTCATCTACCCAGTCTGCATGCTTTTTCAAGGTCTCATCTGCACGGATATCCTTACCATTTACAATCGCATCCGCAAGGGCTTCCATCTCCCCTTTCAGACGGGAAGGAAGTACAGCAAGACCCATGACTTCGATCAGACCGATATTTTCCTTTTTGATATGGTGCAACTTGGCATGAGGATGATAAACCCCAAGCGGATGTTCCTCTGTCGTAATGTTATTGCGCAGAGCCAGATCCAGTTCAAACATATCACCGCGTTTTCTGGCGATCGGTGTGATCGTATTATGTAACTCTCCGTCAGTCTCGGCAAAAATGAAAGCATCTTCGTCAGTATAAGTTCTCCAGCATCCCAAGATATGATCTGCCAGATCAATGATACGCTTTTCATCCTTGCAGGAAAGCCGGATCACGGAAAGCGGCCATTTCACAATGCCTGCCTTGACATCTTCAAAACCTTTTACCATAAATTCTTCAATGATCGGTGCCTTTTCCATAGCAAAGGTATAGTGACCGCCCTGGAAATGGTCATGGCTGAGAATGGATCCGCCAACGATCGGCAGGTCTGCATTGGAGCCCAAGAAGTAATGTGGAAATGTCTTTACAAAATCAAACAATTTCACAAAAGTCGCACGCTCGATCTTCATCGGTGTATGCTGACCGTTGAAAACGATGCAGTGCTCATTGTAATACACGTATGGAGAATACTGGAATCCCCATCTGCTGCCGTTCATAGTCAGCGGGATGATACGGTGGTTCTCTCTGGCAGGATGATTGGCGCGTCCTGCATATCCCTCATTTTCTATGCAAAGCAGGCACTTGGGATAAGCAGACTGCTTGGCATTCTTAGCTGCCGCGATCGCCTTTGGATCCTTTTCCGGCTTGGAAAGATTGATGGTGATATCCAGAGTGCCGTACTTGGTATCCACGGTCCACTTCTTATCTTTCTTTACACGGTAACGACGGATATAATCACTGTCCTGACTGAGTTTAAAGAAATAGTCGGTGGCTGCCTGTGGTGACTTTTTGTATTCTTCGGCAAATTTTGCCTGCACAGTCGCCGGACGTGGCATCAGACAATTCATCAGACGTGTATCAAAAAGGTCGCGGTAAACAACGCTATCCTCGATCAGTCCCTTTTCTACTGCCGCATCCAGAAGATCTTTTAAGACATCCTCCAATACAATGTCAGACAGATCACAATCCGGATCCGTGTACTCATCCTCCCTCATGACATCCAAAAGCAGGTTGGTCGTGTAAATGCGCTCGCACTCCGGGGTCAATCCTGTGTTGATGCCGTATTGTACCAACTTTTTAATACTTTCTTGTAACATATTTATTCCTCCTCCTTTTTATTGCTTAGATAACAATGTATTTTGACGTGTATTGGGTAAATTAGATTACTTTATGATTGCCAACAAGAAACTAAATCCTAAAATTTCGTTTCCATATGCTTAACTATACTTAAATCCTACGAATTTTGCAAGAGCAGATTCTGAAGTTCTGCGACGGAATCCACGATATAGGTGGCACCTGCATCTGCAAGTTCTGCCCGGTCTCCATAGCCAAAGGTCACCCCAATGCTGTCCAGTCCATTGGCGATCGCTCCGTCAACATCATGATGTCTGTCTCCGACCATGACGATATTTTCCTTTGCCACACCCGGGATCTGCTCCATCGCATAGGCGATCACTTCGCTCTTTGCCGTCCTGGTCTCATCCATCGTTGCCCCCGCAACATAGGTAAAATACGGACGTATCCCATAATGGGATATGATCTGCTCACTAAAGAACTCCGGCTTGCTTGTCGCAACCAGTAACTGCTTTCCTGCACTTTTTAAGGTAAGCAGAAGTTCCGGTATGCCGTCGATCAGTTTGTTTTCAAACAAGCCCTTGGTACTGTAATACTCTCTATAATAGGAAACAGCCTGAACTGCCTGCACCTCATCTAATCCATAATATTTCTGAAAAGACTCGATCAATGGTGGTCCCACGAAGCACAAAAGGTCATTTTTGTCTTCTACATGTATTCCAAATTTTTCCAAGGCATGCGCCGCCGAATTGACAATCCCCGGTGCCGACTCTGTCAGCGTGCCGTCCAGATCAAAAAGCACTGTTGTATATTGCATCTTATTCCCTTTCATTTCTATATTTGCGCGCATCCTGTCCCAACTTGCGCGAACTATCATGTATAATTTTCCATCATTGGTAACAAATTAACCATATGTAGTCTTAGTATAACACAAATCACAGATTTTTTTGGAGGATAATCAAATGGATCAAGAAAATATTTCACAGGATAGCATCGAACTCTTACATGAATGTGACAAAGGCATACAGATGGGGCTTTCTGCCATGCATCAGGTGGCAGATAAGATCAGTGACGACCGGTTTCGCTCCGTCTTAGAAAAAAGCAGAAATACGCATGAGAACCTGAAGGATAAAATACAGTCCCTCTTGCAAAAATACGGGCAGGAAAGCGACGCGCCGAATCCCCTCCTCTCCGGCATGTCCTACCTTTCCACCAATCTCAAGATTGCACTGGATGCCGAGGACACCACCATCGCCGACCTGCTCACAGACGGTTGTGACATGGGCATCAAGTCCCTGCGTAAATATTTGAACGAATATGAACGCGCCGGGGACGAGATCAAAGATCTTTGCCGCAAGATCATTTCTGCCGAGGAAGAACTGCGCAATCAGTTGAAGGCATTTTTGTAAAATGATTGTTTTTTCCTCTTTTTTTTGATAGTCTGTTTTTAGCAAAAAAATTGTAAAATGTTCATAACAGGAGGAACAAAAGATATCATGAACTTTTTAGAAGAACGAATCGTGAAAGACGGAATTGTAAAAGAAGGCAATGTCCTAAAGGTTGACAGTTTTTTGAATCACCAGATGGACATTGCCCTCTTTGATGAAATGGGTGCTGAATTCAAGAAACGCTTTGCCGACGCAAATATCAATAAGATCGTGACCATCGAGGCATCCGGTATCGGTATCGCCTGTATTGTTGCAAGACATTTTAACGTACCGGTCGTATTTGCGAAAAAATCCAAGAGCATCAACATCGACGGCGACGTCTATAAGGCAGAGGTCGAATCTTTCACACATAAATGTAAGAACAACGTCATTGTTTCCCGCAAGTTTTTGGGGTCGGATGACCATGTGCTGATCATCGACGACTTTTTGGCAAATGGCTGTGCCCTGCAGGGACTCATCTCCATTGTCAACGAAGCCGGCGGAACCGTAGAAGGCATCGGTATCGCTGTTGAAAAGGGCTTCCAGAACGGCGGACGCATCATTCGCAATCTCGGTTTCCATCTGGAATCCCTCGCCATCGTGGAGAGCATGGACGCTACAAGCGGAGAGATCGTCTTTCGTCAGCAGTAGGATAAGCAAACAAATACACTAAGAGAAAGGACTTGTATGGAATTGTTCCATATATAATAAGAAATGACATCTACAAAAGAAACCCCGTCTATTGAAAATTTATACCATCTTGATGGCAAGATTTCCGTAAAGCAGGCAGTACCATTTGGTCTGCAACACATTCTTGCCATGTTTGTATCCAATATCGCACCGATCTTTATCGTTGCCGGAGCCAGCGGACTTTCTTCCCAGGATACCGCCATGCTCATCCAGTCAGCTATGCTGATCGCCGGTATTGGTACACTGATCCAGTTGTTCCCGATCTTCCACAAGGTTGGATCCGGTCTTCCGATCGTCATGGGGATCAGTTTTACCTTTGTTTCTGTCTTTACCTATCTGGGCGTCGCCTATGGCTATAATGCCATTGTCGGAGCCGTCATTGTCGGTGGTATCATCGAAGGTATTCTCGGACTGCTGGCAAAATACTGGATCAAACTGATCACACCGATCGTATCTTCGACCGTCGTGACCGCTATCGGCTTTTCCCTGCTTTCTGTCGGAGCATCTTCTTTCGGCGGTGGCAGTGGCAGCGAAACATTCGGTTCCGCTACAAACTGGATCTTAGGAAGCATCACACTTTTATGTTGTATCCTATTTAATATTTTTGCGAAATCTTATTTCAAACAGTTATCTGTTTTGTTCGGACTTGTGGTTGGTTATCTGATTGCCATTGCTATGGGCGCAGTTGATTTTTCTTCTCTGCAGAACACAGCGATCATTGCTTTCCCGTCACTCATGCCATTCAAGCCGGAGTTTAATATCAACGCCATTATTTCAACGACCCTGATCTTTTTGGTGTCCGCTACCGAGACGATCGGCGATACCTCCGCACTTGCCGCTTCCGGTCTGAACCGCGAAGCCACTTTAAAAGAGACCTCCGGCTCCATCGCCTGCGACGGTTTCATCAGTGCACTCTCCGGTCTTTTCGGCTGTATGCCAATCACATCTTTCAGCCAGAACGTTGGTCTGGTCGCTATGACAAAAGTTGTCAACCGCTTTGCCATTGCTACCGGTGCTGTGATCATGATCCTTGCCGGTATCTTCCCGATCTTTGGTTCTGTGCTTGCCACACTGCCAGATGCCGTACTTGGCGGTTGTACCCTGATGATGTTTGGTAACATTGTCATCAGCGGTCTGCAAATGATGGGCAAAGCCGGTTTTACACAGCGAAATATCACGATCGCCGCACTCTCACTCAGTGTCGGCATCGGCTTTACACAGGTACCGGAAATCTTTGCTATTTTCCCGCAGATCATCCAGACCGTGTTTGCAGAAAACTGCGTTGCCGTCGTATTTATCGTTTCCATCATTTTAAATCTTGTTTTGCCAAAGAATATGGAAGCCCCTACCGAGGCGTAAAAATTATGTATAAAAAGAATGTGCTTTGGCACATTCTTTTTTATTGCGGTGCGAAAAATGCCAGCGCGATCGCTCCCGGTCCTGCATGGGTACCGATCGCCGCCCCGACGGAAACGATCGGCAATTCCTCTTTTGTGTGTGCCTTTTCCCAAAGCATACGACTATCCTCGATATACTTGCAGATCAACTTATCCGAAAGCCCGGTATATCCTAAATAAAAAGGACGTGAAAAATCAATTCCTCCCGCCTGCTTGGTCCGCTGCATCAGCAGGTTCTTTCCATTCTTTGATCCGTGCGCTTTTCCAAGTACAAGGATTTCTCCTGCACCTACTCCCACAACCGGCTTGATCGATAATGCATTACCAAGTGCAGCAGATGCTGCCGAGATCCGTCCACCCTTTTTCAGGTATTCCAGCGTATCCAATAATGCGATCAGTTGGATCTGTTTCTTTTCCTCCTCCAAAATCCCTACGATCTCATCTATTCCATAATCAGCCTCGACCAGTTCTACCGCACGCATGACAAGGCATTTTTGTCCCACCGTGACGTTTTCACTGTCTACGACATAGACCTGACCTTCAAATTCCTCTGCCGCGATACAGGCGCTCTGGTAAGTACCGGATAACTTGGAGGAAAGCGTGATAACAAGGATCTGCTTGTCGCTCATCTGTCCCTCTCCTGCCGATGCATCAGCATCCAGTTCCTGCCGATAAGCCTCCATAAATTCATAAGGACTGATCTGGCTGGTCTTTGGCAAAACATCAGTCTCGATCAGTTTTTCATAAAAGGTCTCGTGTAAAAGATCAACGCCATCACGGTAATGTTCTTCTCCGAAAGAAACATGTAAGGGAAGGACCCGCACCTTGTCACATTCTTCCTGTAAAATATCCGATCCGGAATCTGTAATTATCTTAATCATGGTATTTATACCTCACTTTTGATATTTTGTGTATTACTCGTGCTAGTATAACCAAAGGAGATGAGGCTGTCAAGTCGATGGCATAAATATGGCGGTAAGGAAAGCGAGGAAGGGGGGGGAGGTGATAGGGGCAGACCGGCTAATACCTCCCCCTTCCTCGCTTTCCCTTCTACACTCAAAAAGTCCCGAGTGAGATACCTCACTCGGGACTGCCCCTCAAAAAAGATTTATTAATTTTCCTGCTCTCTGCGCTTTGCAAGTTCTGCGTAGACATCAACCAGTTTTTCTTTTGAAAGTTTATAGCCAAATGTCAGTAATAAGAACATAACCAAAAGCACGATCGCCGGAACCAGTGTTGCCATATCATATAATTTTGCAACAACTTCTGCTGACTGCTTGCTTGCATCTACATTGTAGCCGATCACTGCAAGTAAGATCGGTACACCAACACCTGCTAAGGTCTGACCTAACTTTCTGGTGAAAGAATACAATGCATAAGATGTACCTTCTTCACGTCTGCCGGAAAGAAGTTCATGGTAATCGATAACATCCATAACCAATGCCCATACTTCCAGTGTCAGGAATGTCTGTCCTGCGCCTGAGAAGAATAAGAGGATCATAAAGACATATGGGTTGTTTACCATCGGTGTAAACTTGAGGAAATACATGATAAAGTTTACAACAGCGGCAAAAGCAAGACCAAATGCACAGATCTCCTTTTTACCAAACTTGCGGACTAACTTACCAATGATCGGTAAGAACAATGCCATCGGTACATAAGTACAAACGGTCACAAAACTGTAAAGTCCCGGCTTCTCATAGAAGTTCAGGAAGAGGTAGTTGTAAGTCGTCTGTGTGTACATCTGGAATGCGATCAAAAGCATGGATACCAGACATAGAAAAATGAACGGCGGGTTCTTAAAAAGATCCCCAACGGTACGGAATACATGCATACCTTCCTGCTTCTGCTTTGGCGGAACTGTGATACGTTCCTTTACATTTCTAAAATGCAGGCTGTAAATACCAATAGATACCACTGCGATACAAAGTACGGCAAATCCTAACTTGGTCGGATCTAAGACCTTTGTTTCGGTACCATCTGCACCGATCACAGTAGAATATACCAAAAGCGGCAGTAAGATCATGGATGGGATATTACCAAATCCTGCACCTACGGAACGCCATACAGAAAGAGACGAACGCTCCATCGGATCATCGGTCATAACGGATGCCAAAGATCCGTAAGGGATGTTGACACCTGTGTACATCATACCATATAAGATGTAAGTCACATATGCGTAGATCAGATACTGGTTGGTCGTCAGTCCGGGAATCTTGACAAACATCAGTACCGCTGCTACTGCCAGTGGGATGGATGCCCACATAACATAAGGACGGAAGCGCCCCCACTTTGTCGGCTTTCTGGAATCGATAAAGCCCCCCCAGAGCGGATCATTGATTGCATCCCAAATTCTTGCCACAAACATCAGAATGGTAATCTGTGCCAACGGAATATGTAGGCAATCCGTATAAAACATTGTTAAAAAAGATGAAATCAGAGAAAAAGTCAAAACCCCGCCAAAGTCACCGCAGGCATATGCCATTTTCTCCTTGGTCGTCAGACCATGTGTTTTTTGTTCCCCCATTATAACTCTCCTTTTTTGTAATAATATAATGTCGCGAGTTGTATTATTTAACTCATTTAATTTATTATATTTTACTACGTTTCTTTCCATATGGCAAGTTACTTTGTGCAATTTTTTAACATTTTTTAATTCTTTTAAAAAATCCTGTCCACACTGGGCTTTTCGTGCTAGAATACAGACAGATCCAAATTTAGGAGTATAAATAAGGAGACGATTATGGAGAACTTTATCACAACCCAGACCAAATGCGGTCAGATCCGTGGCATCCACTGCGACGGCTACGATAAATACCTTGGTATCCGCTACGCAAGCGCCGAGCGTTTTGCCTATGCCGAGCCGGTAGAACACTGGGACGACGTTTACGATGCCACCCATTACGGCAATGTATGTCCGCAGAACCGCACTTTTTACGAACATTTAGAAATCCCGGAACGGCTTTTCTATCACAATGAATTCCGTCAGGGGCAGACCTTCCACTATGACGAGGATTGCCTGAACCTCAACATCTTTTCCCCTGCCGGCGACGGACCTTTCCCGGTACTGGTCTTTATCCACGGAGGCGGCTTTGATTCCGGTGCCAATTATGACAGTGCGATCGACGGTGCTGCCTATGCCAGACGCGGCATTGTTTTTGTATCGATCCACTACCGTGTCAGCATCTTTGGTTATCTGACACATTCAGACATCCGGGAAAAATACGGACGTGACGGCAACTTTGGACTCGACGATCAGTTCACCGCCCTGCAATGGATCAAGGCAAACATCGCTGATTACAAGGGCAATGCCAACAACATCACTGTCATGGGACAGAGTGCCGGTGCTATTTCCATCCAGTACTTAAGCCTCAGTCCAAAATGCCAGGGACTTTACCAGCGTGCCATCATGTTATCCGGTGGCGGCATGTTCCCGAAATTTGCCCTGCCACGCCCATCGGAAAACACCCATGAATACTGGGAAGATCTGATGGCGACCGCCGGTGTTTCAACCTTAGATGAACTAAAGGTCTTAGATACCAAGACCATCTTTACCACGATCGAGGAACTGAAATCCCGTCGCAAGGACAACACCTACAACACCATGCCGGTCGTGGACGGCTATCTGATCAGCGCACCTGTGGATACTCTGATCGATCACCCTCTGCCGATCGACTACATGCTGGGCTACACCAATAATGATATGTATGCCATCATCATGGGACATATCTCCCACAAATATGCCAAGACAAATCACGCCTATCTTTACTACTTTGACATTGATGCTCCCGGCAATGACCATAATGGTGCTTTCCATTCCAGCGACCTTCGTTATGTCTTTGGAACCCTGAACGCATCCCACCGACCTTACGACGCCGAGGATACCAAGGTCTCTGAGGCAATGATCTCCTATATCGTTGCTTTTGCCAAAACAGGCGATCCAAATACAGACCATCTTCCAACCTGGAAGCCTGCCGGTCGTCATGCACTGCATATCAAAAAACCGGCAAGTGCTATTGCCATGGGTCCGACCAACTGGTTAAAATTATTGCATAATACATTAACAAAAGGCGATCCCAAATAAGGGACCGCCTTCTTTTTGTCAGAAACTACTCTGTTATCCAACGTCCTACTTTATAATTATTCTTGCCGTCTTTTTTGACCTGATACAGGAGTTTGTCCGCCGTTGCCAGATAATCCCACAAACGGTTCTTTGTCTCCGGCACGCAGTGACAACATCCTTGCGATAAGGTGATATAATCTACGCCCACAGGGCTTGTGCCCGGCAGTGCGATACGCTCCATATTGCTTTTGAGATGTGCCATCATCTGACAGATCTCCTCGTCTGTCTTGCCGGTATAGACAAGGACAAATTCATCCCCGCCGTAACGTGCGGCAAATACATCCTCATTTTCCTGCACCAGACTGCTGAGAGCATCTGCCACATGCACCAAATAATGATCGCCATCGATATGTCCGTAAGTATCATTGACCGATTTGAAGAAATCAATATCCAAGATCTCAACGCCAAAAGTCGTACCATTGCGGATCGCCTTTGCCAACGCATCTTCTGCATAACTGTGCCAATAAGCACGGTTGGGCAGTCCAGTCAAGGCATCATGGTTGGACTTGATCATGAGTTTTTCATTCTGCTCTGTGATCTCCTTTTGCATATGCATGATGCGCTTGTGCTCATTGTGCGCACTCTCCGCCTGCACGACGGCTTCCAGATTGTAGATGCCACGCTCCCAGTAACTTTCCAGAAAACGCTTGGTATATTCCAGATAGCCGACCTGGTCCTTTAGGATAGCGGCACAACGGATACGTTTTTCCATAAACATACTATAGATAAAGAAAGACGCATTGTCCTGCTCGCACTTTTTGATGAAATAATTGAGGATCCTTGTCACTTCATCGTACTGTTCCAGATCTATATATACCTGAATATAGGCGCGGATATCATCCAGATAATCCGTGTAATTATCACTCTGGTGGAAATCCTTTTGCGCCATGCCAAGATGAAACTCTGCCTTGCTCCGCTCATCACGCGCCAGATAGAGAGTCGCCAAAAAGGTGTGTACGCCAAACTGGACATAAGGAATATCCGGGTTCTTGTAAATATTGTCTATGATGCGCTCACCGCATTCAGTCGCCTCATCGATCTTGCCGATGTTCAAAAGGCAGTAGCCCTTATTACAAAGCATGCAGTTCATATTATTAAAGGTCGTTTCCTTGGTCTCCGCTTCCCCGCTCTTTATGATGTACTCCTCAGCCTCTGCATAATAGAACATGGCTCTCTCGTAGATATTGTTGTAGCGGAAAAGATCTGCCAGATTGGATGCTGCCATCCCATGGATCTGCGCGAAACGATATTCCTTGCTGTAATCAATGCTGGATAAATAATAATCGACCGCCTTGGTAAAATTTCCCATGACAAAATTGCATACACCAAGTACATTGTATGTCCGTGCCACCAACTCATACTCTTGCGTTGCCAACTGGTATTTGATGCCCTCATGCCCACAACTGATCGCGTTGACACAGTCATTGTCCGAGGCATAATACTCCATCATGTAAAAATACGCAAGCGCGAAGAGATAATCAGACTGTTCTCTCGCCGCATACTCAAACAACTTTTCGCAATATCTGCGAAACTGCCGATACAAAGGGGTAAAGATCATTGGAAATCTCTCTTTTACCTCTGCAACGCATGCCTCGATTTCCGGTTCAAACCTTTCCATGATACCGTTTGTTTCCTTCCTCATCTTATGTAAAAAATAGTACGAAAACAGCAGGAACACCCAAAGATCGCCTATGATCTCACATATTCCTGCTGCTCCTAATCCATTTCCCCCCGAATTAGTCATCTATAACTATGATAACACTATTTTCACATTTTTCAAGGATTTCTCTACTCTATTGGATCGTAATCATTTTGCCGATAAATATGCGGTTGCAGAGAAGATCCAGGCAGAACTTTTTGCAAATTTTACCGAATTTATGGAAGAAAAAGTGCCTGCGACCTTCCTGATATACTATAGTTCGTCCTCCTCCACGACCAGATTGCCGTTCAAAAAGCCCCCGGGGTAAGCAAAGGTCTTGTTGATGCCATCAAAAGACACACGGATCTTTCCTGATTTTTCCAAAAGGGCTCCTACCTCGCCCCTGCCGTATTTGCTATGGAGCACGATGTCGCCCGGATGCACGGTAGGGATGATGCCCTGCTTGGAATAGGACTCTCTGCTGGACGCAAAACGCGCCAGTGCCTTTTGTCCATCTGCCTGTAGACTTGTTTTCTTTGGATTGGGTCTTTTGGCTATATGTTCTGCCTCCGCCTCACTTCCACGCAGATCCGGCAGAAACTGCTCTAAAAAAGTCGATTTGGTCTTTGCATGAAAGAGGATCAGATTTTCTTTTGCCCGCGTGACCCCCACATAAAAGAGCCTTCTTTCTTCCTCATACGCCGCAATCTCCTCTTTGTCAGCACTGCGGTAAGATGTCAGGACTGTCTCCGGGAAGATCCCATCCGCCACATCCAGAAGATAGACAGTGTCATATTCCAAGCCCTTGCTGGAGTGTATCGTGGATAAGACCAGTTTTGCCTCTTTATCATCTTCCTTATTGCGCAGGATCTCTGCCAATGCATCCAGCCGTTCTACCAATGCCAAAGGTGATCTTTCTCCCTGTGCTAGCATCTGTAAGATCTCCGTCTTGGTATTTTTTAATCTGGAACGCTCGACATAGTCCAGATATCCCATGGGATTTAGGATACGGAACAGTGCCTTATCTGCGGGCTCCCGCATCATATTTGCCATATGGGTGCGCATAGCTTTGACTTTTCCTGCCGTCCAATCGCCCTCGCCATAATAAGAAAGTGCCGCATCAAAGACACTGATCTCCTCTCTTTTTGCCTGGGCGCAGATGGCTTCCGCATCCGCCTTTTTGATAAAGAACTGTAATTTATAGTAAATCTGCAAAAAGAGTTCCGTATTGGTCGTATCTGTGGCAAAGAGGATGATATTTCTGATATCATTTACAATGCGGTGAGAGAAAAAAGAGATCTCAGCATTCTTGATGCGGTAAGGGATCTCCTGCTTTTCCAAAAGATCGATCAGAGGCAGTGCGCTCTCATTATCGCGATAAAGTACCGCCGTCGTTTTTTGATCCTCCGCATCCTTTTCCAT
Organism: Roseburia sp. AM16-25; assembly: GCF_003473825.1. Lineage (NCBI taxonomy): Bacteria > Bacillati > Bacillota > Clostridia > Lachnospirales > Lachnospiraceae > Roseburia > Roseburia sp. AM16-25. Next base: position 195,694 of record NZ_QUCW01000002.1, on the reverse strand, counting down.
CAGGTTCCGTGCCACTTTGAGCAGATATCCATACTGCCCTTTTCTGCGGGCTATGTCGATCGTACGGATCGTGCCTGCCTCCTGATGCCAAGGACGCATATGTTTTTCGTGACGCAGTGAATTCTGCCGGATAAAGGCATCCGCCGCCGCGACAATACCGGCATCCGACCGGTAATTGGTCTCCATCAAAAGGACACGCGCCCCCGGATAGCGGTCTTCAAAGGAAAGCAGTGCCTCCGGATAGGCGGCACGAAATCCATAGATACTCTGATCTTCATCCCCTACCATAAAGAGATGATGCTCCCTGCCTGCCAGAAATTCTATGATGGCATGCTGGATCTTGGAGGTATCCTGGGCTTCATCCACCATGATATAAGAATAAAGATCCCAGAAGGCATCCAAGAGTGCCGGGGCACTGCGAAACATGGTGTAGGCATAGACCAACTGGTCGTCAAAATCCATGAGACTGCGTGCGCGCATTTCCCGCCGGTATGCCTCATAGATCTTGGCAAGATCATAGTCGCACTCTGCATTCAGACGGGCAATTTCTTCCTTAGACAGCATGCGGTTCTTGATATAGGTGATGCGGGTTGCCAGGTCTGACAAGTCATTCTCACTTGGAAAATCGTGTTCGATCCGCTGATAGATCCCTGCAAGGATCCGCGCCTTTTCTCCCTCATCACTCAGCAGTTCAAATGCCTGCTTCCCTACCATACGGCTATACATGGCAATCGCCTTTGCACAAATGCCATTGATGGTACGAAATTCCACGCGCATGGATAAATCCTCACCAAACATCTTTTTACAGCGTCTTTGCATGTCGCTCTTGGCGGCAACGTTGTAGGTAACGACCAATATTTCTTCCGGTGCGATCCCCTTGCAGTAGACCATATAACCGATGCGGGTCACAAGGACTGTCGTCTTGCCCGATCCCGGAACCGCCAGGAGCAGGGTCGGTTCTTCTATGGCTTGCACCGCCGCCAGTTGCTGGTCATTTAACATAATATGAAATTCTTTGATAAATTCGTCTAGTGTAAGCATATTTTTGAATTATAGCATACTTCTCACTAAATGAAAAAGCATGCATTTGCACATAAAAATACCGCCCGGGGAGTTTCATTCTGCCCCGGGCGATATCTAATGCACTGTGTCTGATTATGCCTCTACAAAGTCAGCCAAAATCTTTGCGTCCTCCTCAGAGCATTCAATGCTACTTCTCAAGAGAATCTCAGGCTTTGCAACCATTGCCACACATACATACTGAGATAATGTAGATTTTAAGTTCAACTTATCCCCCTCACCTGTATGAAGAATGACTTCACCGGCACACTCCTTTGTCTTTTTGATCAACTGCACAATATCAGCGCCATCTTTTAAATCATGCATCTTTTTTCCTCCTCTGCATTTCGTTTTCTATATCATAACGCAGGCAAATAAAATACGAGTACACATTTTCTACATTTCGTATAAAAATTCATCTTTTTTCTGATAAATCTTCGTTTTCTGTCTTTGAAATCACGAAAGAAAGTGTCAATGATTTTTTCTCACGATCAGGCATGCCAGATAATAAGCCATGCGCTCCTCACCCAACTCCAGATCAGCCTGCAGCAATTCCTTGATCTTGCTCATACGGTAAACGATGGTATTTTTGTGAATGAACATCTCATCCGCGACCGCTTTCACACTACCATTATTTTTCAGATAACAAAAGAGTGTCTCCACAAGATCTGCATGATGTCCTGCATCATAGTCCAAAAGAGGCTGTAATGTCTGACTCCCCATCTGCTGCATGAGTAGTTCATCCGTTACCGAATACAGGATCCGCTCGACGCCCAGTTTGTCAAATTGTAAAAAGGTCTGTTTTCTTTGCATGGCTGATCTTAGGGCATATTCCGCTCTGTCGAAGGAAATATGCACATTTGCCACATCCAAAACGGCAGATCCTTCCCCACAATAAATCGTTTTATCCGGCATACGGTGTCTCGTCCGCATGAGAAAGCCCTGTATGATGTCTTCTTTCTGCGTTTCGCTAACTTCGTTCATGATGACGGCAAAATAGCCGTTGTAGTAAAAGAAATGTGCATTATGTGATACATTTTCCATATAAATCTGCAAACGGTAGCCAATTCTCTTGCGATCCAGCGTATCCATGCTGTCCAAGCCCTCCGTTGTAATGAGCACGACTTGAAATTTCCCGTCTACATCAAAGGATGCCGATAATCTTTCACGATATTCTTCGATGCGCTGTGGACTCTCGATGGATTTGATAAAGGCAGACGAAATCTGTTCATCTGTCTCCGTCTGCAAAAAGATCCGCACCGTCAGATCCTTGATCATCTCGGACATCTCGATCACCCAGGGAACCTGTAGCAAAGGCAGATCATGGGCATTGCAGTAGGCGCGCACACTTGCCGGTATTTCCTTTACATAATATCCGGTATTTACCACAAGTCCTGCTGCATGATGCCTGTCCAAGATCTCCACGAGGGAAAGCAGATCTTGCTCCGTGCGAAAGCCCGCCCCCATGGTAACCGCCAATTCCTTGCCTTTAAAATTCTCCATAATGGTCGTATCTTCTACCATCAAGAGCCAGGAGATCGAATTTGCCCAGCCATTTTGCCCTGCCACCAATTCCATTTTATACTTGTCTCTGGCAATGATCAGCATATCTTCCACTGTAAATCCCATTTGTGTTCTCCCAAAGATCGTCTCTTTTGTCCTGCGTTTTCCTACTTCTTGCTATAGTATAGCACCTTTTTGTGCTATCGTCACAAAATTCTTGCTTTTTTTCAAGATTTCAACCCATGGTCTTCTCTATTTATTGTGCTACAATATAGATGTAAACAGAAAAGAGGTTCAACAAAAGTTGAAGGAAGATCGATGGAGGTGTTTGGTATGCTTACTGTAGGTTACATTGATAGTTTGTCAGAACTTGGATTTCGTACTCCTACTCCTGAGTGGGTAAAAACTGAGCGCTATGATTATTGCGATCAGTTGATAGCAAAAAAGGAGAATTTTGTGCAGATGCTATCGGCGTTCTTTTCTAAATTATTTCGCTAATTTCACATCTTTTTAATATTTTTTCCTTTAATAAAAACGCCTGACGGATAAACCGTCAGGCGTTTTGCATTGTCTTCTTATAACATATGTGCACGTAATTCTTCTGCAGAAAGTGGGCTCAGATATGCCGGAGCAATATCAAATACGGTCTTACATCCGCTTACCCCTTCTTCTGACAAACGATAGATGGCTCTGGAAAATGCCAGGATAACAGAAGATGTAAATTCCGGATTGGAATCCAATTTCAAACTATATTCGATTACATGCTTGTGCTCTTTTTCAAGCCCTGTCACACCTGTGCGGAAGACAAATCCACCGTGTGGGATGCCTGCATGATCTCTTGCAAATTCCTCCTCCGTGATAAAATGTACCGTGGTATCATAATCTGCAAAATAGTTTGGCATCGTCTTGATCTCTTCTTCGATTTTTGCAAGATCTGCCCCTTCTTCCGGTACGACAAAACATTCTCTGGTATGTTTCTCGCGCGTGGAGAGTTCCGGATTCTTGCCTGCACGAACCGCCTCTAAAGCGCTCTCTACCGGGATCGTGTACTGTTTGCCGTTTTTTACACCTGCAACACGACGGATCGCATCAGAGTGTCCCTGGCTAACGCCCTTGCCCCAGAAAGTATAGTCCTGACCTTCCGGTAAGACGCTGGCACCATATAAGCGCATCAAAGAGAACATGCCTGGATCCCAGCCACAAGAGATCAATGCCACATGTCCATTTTCTTTTGCCACTTTATCAACTGCTGCAAAATGCTCCGGGATTTTTGCGTGTGTATCAAAACTGTCGATCACATTAAAATACTTTGCATATTCCGGTGTCTGTTTTGGCAGGTCTGTTGCGGAACCACCACAGAGCACCAGTACATCGATCTGGTCTTTTAAATCTTCGATCTCGTCTACAGAATATACTTTTACTCCCTCCGTTGCGGGTGTGATGGACTTTGGATCTCGTCTTGTAATGATACAGGTCAACTCCATGTCATCATTCTGACGGATCGCACTTTCTACACCACGTCCCAGATTACCATAACCTAAAATTCCTACTTTCATGCTGTTACCTCCGTATTCTATTTCTATCTATGCTATCTTTTTGCCTTAGGCAAGTTCTGCGATCACATCAAGGATCACTTCAATGCCAACCTGTGCTGCCTTTTCTGCAAAAGTAGCATAGTCCATTTCTGCGCCTTTTCCATCTGAAATACTGCGCAAAATAGCAAATGGCACTTGATTGACATAACATACTTGTCCGATACTTCCGCCTTCCATCTCTCCTGCAATGGCACCAAACTGCTCGTGCAGATGGTTCTTGGTGCTTTCCTTTGATAAGAAAAGATCACCGGTTGCTATTGTGCCGACTTTATGATTGATGCCCTTGGCTGCCACACATTTTTCAATAACAGAATAAATCTTTTCGTCTGCCGACAGATATACTTCATTTAAACCGGATAAAAGTCCAACCGGATCTCCAAGTGCTGATGTGTTCATGTCATGCTGCACAACCCGGCTTGCAATGGCAACATCCATAACACCCAGTTCATCACACAAAGTTCCTGCTACACCAATGTTGATCACACAGTCCACATGATAAGTCAGGATCATTGCCTCTGCACAGATGGCTGCAAATACTTTTCCAACGCCGCAGACCGCCGCGATCACTTCTTTTCCACCGATCGTACCCTTAGTAAAAGTAACACCACTGACAACTTCGTCTGACACATCTTCCATATGTGCTTTTAAATTGTCAACTTCGATCTGCATTGCTCCGATAATACCAATTTTCATATTGCCTTTACTCCATTTCTCTTGTTTTCCTATTGTGGATAGGTAAATTCCATATTTGTCTGCTTTTTCAGAACTTCCAGATAAGTCCTGCACTCTTCCTTGGCTGCTGCAAGGTCAAGATTGCGGTAATTTCCACATTCTACAGCCGATGCGCCAAAGACCGGTCCTTCATGGTCAAGGATCTCCTGCAAGACCTTTTTGGTGATCTCAAAGACCTGCTTATCGTCCGCATTACGGATCAGCAGATAAAAGCCGGTCTGACATCCCATAGGTCCAAAATAGACCACATCATCCGCGATCTCGGAATTCCGAATGTATGTGGCAAACATATGTTCCACAGAATGCATGGTCAGATCTGACATATAATTGCCCATATTTGGTCGTCTGGTCCGCATATCGTATGTGGTAATGTCGCCATCGACGCGGGAAATATAAAATCCCGGCATCAAAATATCATGATTTATAGTAAAACTCTTGATTCTTTCCATTTTTCCATCCTTTCTACTACATTTTATCCGTGAATGATTATAACACGATTTGTATAGATATCCTACTTTTTTTGTATATTTTTTCACAAAGACAGTTAGCAATAAAAAAGCAGGGATAGATCTTTAAAGATCCATCCCTGCTTCTCCTATTCTTATCATAAACCAAAATACGCGTCTATCCCGTCTGCGATTCCCTGCACCATGCGTGCCTGATAGGCTGGATCTTCCATGTTGACATCATCTGTCGGATTTGTCATGTAGCCCATTTCCAGTATCGTAACCGGAACTGTACTCCAGTTGATGCCCGTCATGGTATCACTGGTGCTGACACCTTGATTGCGCATGCCGGTTGCTCCACAATAAGAATCCAAGATGCACTTGCTCAAATTCCAACTGCTGTCTGCCAGATATGCGATATAAGGGTTGGCAGAGGACGGTGCCAGTGCCATCGCCCCACTCACAGATGCATTATCCACCCCATTGGCATGGATGCGAACTGCAATCTCACCACCTACATTTGTTGCGTACTGCGCACGCTCCATATTGCTGATATTGACATCATGGGATGTGCGTGTCATATAGACCGTATAGCCCCGGTTTTCCAGTTCCGCCTGCAACTGCTGGGAGATAACAAGAGTCAACTGATACTCATAGACACCTGTGGTCGTACCATGTGTACCGCCTGTCACACGCGCCTTCATCGTGGATGAGCCCGGTCCATTTGGCTCTGTGGAAGAATCACCTCTGCCCTGGTGTCCCGGATCGATCACAACCACATGGGAATTGGCGGCAGGTTCTTCGGTCGTCATGTCAGATGCCATATCGTCCTGTTTTTGCTCCTTATCGGTATCCGTTTGGTCTGATGTTGTCTTATCCTCTTCTGTTACAGAATCATCTGCCTGTTCGGAGGTATCCTCTTCCGGCAATATCCCCTTATACTTTTTATAGGCAAAGCCAGCCAGCAGTATCGCACATACAATGGCAAGCAATATAACTAACGGGATCCATCGTTTTTTCTTTATCATCATTTTCACATATTCTAGTTTTTAAAACTATGTACCGGTGCCGGAATGCGTCCTTTGCGGTTTACAAAGGCATCACATCCATACGAATTGACCGGCATAATCGGTGCATATCCCAAAAGTCCACCAAACTCTACGGTCTCGCCTACGCCCTTGCCAATAACCGGGATCAGACGAACAGCGGTCGTCTTCTGGTTGATCATGCCGATCGCCATCTCATCTGCGATGATACCAGAGATCGTCGTTGCCTTGGTATCGCCCGGAATGGCGATCATATCAAGTCCTACGGAGCAGACACAGGTCATTGCTTCCAACTTCTCTAATGTAAGCGCACCTGCGGTAACTGCATCGATCATACCCTGATCTTCGCTAACCGGAATAAAGGCACCACTCAAACCACCAACGTATGAAGATGCCATGATACCACCCTTCTTGACCTGATCATTTAAAAGAGCAAGCGCTGCTGTTGTTCCCGGTGCTCCTGCATACTCCAGACCGATCTCCTCTAAAATCCCTGCTACACTGTCACCGATCGCCGGTGTCGGTGCTAAGGACAGGTCGATAATACCAAACGGAATACCCAGACGCTTGGATGCCTCCTGTGCGACCAACTGTCCTACACGCGTCACCTTAAAAGCTGTCTTTTTGATGGTCTCACAAAGGACTTCAAAACTCTCGCCACGCACAGCTTCCAAGGCTGTCTTTACAACGCCCGGTCCACTGACACCGACATTGATGATAGCATCTGCCTCGGTCACACCATGGAAAGCCCCTGCCATAAATGGATTGTCATCCGGTGCATTACAAAATACCACCAGTTTGGCACAACCAAGAGAATCCTGTTCCTTGGTATATTGTGCGGTTTCTTTTACCATCTGTCCCATCAGACGGACAGCATCCATATTGATACCGGTCTTAGTAGATCCCACATTCACGGAACTACACACGAAATCTGTGCATGCCAATGCCTGTGGAATAGAACGGATCATATTTTCCTCTGCAGGCGTCATCCCCTTGGATACCAGTGCGGAATAGCCACCGATAAAGTTCACGCCCACGGTCTTTGCCGCGCGATCCAAGGTCTTTGCGATCGTCACATAATCTTCCGGGCTCTTACATGCTGCGGAACCAACCAGTGCGATCGGGGTAACGGAAATACGCTTGTTTACGATCGGAATGCAATAATCGTTCTCGATCTCCTTACCGACTTTGACCAGATCCTTTGCTACGGTCGTGATCTTATTGTAGATGTTGGTATTTAACTGATCCAGATCCGAATCCATACAATCTAAAAGGCTGATACCAATGGTAATCGTACGCACATCCAGATTTTCCTGTTCTACCATTTTGTTTGTCTCGTTGACTTCACCAAAATTAATCATGATACTCTCCTTTAGATTCTATGCATTTTTTCAAAAATCTCTTCACGCTGACATTTTACATCAACGCCAATCTTTTCTCCCAATTCACGCAGATCTGCCTGGCACTCTGCAAAAGGTTTTTGACATGCAGCAAAATCCACGATCATCATCATATTAAAATAATCCTGTACGATGGTCTGTGAAATATCCAGTACGTTGATGCCATTCTCTGCCAAGTATGTGCAGATTCCTGCAATAATGCCTACGGTATCTTTGCCTACTACTGTGATAATTGTTTTCTGTGTGTTTTTCTCCATGTCAATTCTCCTTTTATTTTTGATCTATGATTATAGTTGTATAAACTATAACACCAATTTCAGTTTCTGCCAAATAAAATCTGTCTTTATCTAAAGCCGGATCAGACTGGATGGTCTGTCCCTCTTTGCCACCTCGATAGGGAAATCATTGCCCCGGTACGGATTATCCCCTAAGGAAATCTCTAAGCGGACAGTCTCATATGCCAGTTCATCATAATTATTTTCTTTGGACAGATGTCCCAATAAAATATGCTGCATGCCATCGTGAAGGATCTGTCCCAATAACTGTCCGCTGGTCTCATTGGACAGATGTCCCCGCTCACCCAGGATGCGCTGCTTTAAAGGATAGGGATAAGCCCCCACCTGCAACATATGGATATCATGATTTGCCTCAAGCAGCAGGGCATCCAAGCCCTCCATATGTGAGACAATATCAGCATCATAATAGCCCAGATCTGTCACAACGCCCACACGATGTCTGCCATCTGAGACAAGATAGGCGACCGGATCTGCTGCATCGTGTGAGATCGACATGGGATAGATCTCCAGATTTCCAATGAAAAAGGTCTTGCCCGCCTCGATCACATGAAATAAAGACGGATCGATCTTTCCAACCGATGATGATTGCAGGATGGCATCTGCCGTCCCCTTTGTCGCATAGATCGGCAGTCCGTATTTGCGCGCGACCACGCCCAAGCCCTGTATATGGTCACTATGTTCATGTGTGATCAGCACCCCATCCATATCCGATGTGGTGTAATCATATGTATTCATTCCCTCCTCAATACGCTTGCCGCTGATCCCGGCATCTATCATCACGTGGCACTGATCGCTTCCCAGACAGATGCAGTTGCCACTGCTGCCACTGGCTACACTAAAAAAATCCATCTTATGACTCTTTCCAATAAACTAAGATATCATCCCCCTCATGAAGTTCGTCTGAATATCCGCACGGCGCGCCATTGATCGTCGTTACGATCGGTCTGCCGCCACCCGCGTGCACATCAAAATCGATCACATTGAAGATGTCTACAAAAATATAACTGCTCTTGCCACTCAAATATACCGGTTCATGGTTGACTGTTACATGCAGCCCGGCTTCTTCAGGTGCTTTTTCCTCTGCGGCGGTTTCCTTTGCCGAACTATCTCCGCCGGATGCACCTGCGCCCGCCTGCTTTGCCTCGTCAGGGGCTTCTGCCTGCGTGCCGCCATCTGCCTGTGCCTCAGAACCAAAGCCGTATTTGCTGGCATGTTTTAACTGATCTAAGATATTGCTCGCCTGGCTTCCTGTCTCCTTTGCCTGTACCGGCGCTGCACCAAAAGCAAGTACCGTCCAGTCGATCGAGAAATTCTCATAGATCAAAGACTCCAGCGTAGCCGGTCGGTTGTTGACCAGGATCTCACGATCCGGGTCGACCTCCACATCCATAAACTCTGCCAACTGACCTACGGTATAAAAACTACGGGTCTCGATCACATCACCCTCCTGAATCTCATAAGAGCCCGGCTCTAATGAACCATTGACCTCCATGAACTTCGGACACATCACATGTTTGCCACAGACTTCAAATGCCATGGTATTGCCGGCATACTCGTCCAATTCCTCGATCGTGCAGACTGCTTCCTCTCCTGCCGTTGACGGCTCTATGGTAATAAAACAGTTAAACTCAAGCGGCGTATTCATACCGACAGTCACATCATTCATCTTGACCACAGCAGACTCGCCCTCGCCGCCACGCACCATACGAGGCGTTCCATTGACCGTAAAATGGATTTCACGGCCACGGCGCGGGAATAGTTCCTCTGTCGTAAATCCTGCCTGCATAGCGGCATCTACGACTGTCAAATGACCATTGTCATATAACTTCATCATTTCTCCGTTGAAATGGATCATGATAAAGTTGTTTTTCTGCTCATAATAGTTGAGGCAGATACCGATCGGTGTCACAAGCAGCGGATCCTTTTTGATGCCTTCCTGCTCAAAAATGATATTCTTCATGACTTCCTCGCCACGGAGGGCAACACGCTCCGGTACGATATCCAGTTTCTTGGCAAGGGACTCTGTATAGCCGTGAATCTTGCCACCACCACCAACGATAAATGCCGCACTAACAGACTTATCGCCATTCAGTTCGCGGATCTTGTTTGCTACTTCTGTCGTCATTTTCTCACGCACGACCTCAGTCAGTTTCCATACTTCCTCTGCAGATACAGTATGGGAGATCCCCATGATGTCCTCATAGGTCACTTCGTCTAAAGTACTGGAATCCAACTTAATCTGCTCTGCGGTAGCAAAGTCGACCAGATATGCCTGTACGATCACTTCCGTCAACTCATCACCCGCAAACGGGATCATGCCATAGGCGATGATGCTTCCGTCTCTGGTGATACAGATATCGGAAGTACCGGCGCCCACATCCACCAGTGCGATATTTAACATCCTAAAATTCTCTGGGATTGCCACATTGATAGCAGCAATAGGCTCGAGGGTCAGGTTTGCCACCTGTAGTCCTGCACGCTCTACCGCAGAATACAATCCATCTACAACATCTTCCGGCAGGAAAGTCACAATGATGATCTCGTCGATCTTGTTTGCCTTATGCCCTTCCAGACTGGAGAACAATTCATCATTCAGATAATATTTCATGACAGAATAACCGACACAATAGAATTTGTATCTGTTATCGCCCTCAGCAAGCAGTTCCTGCTGCGCCTGATCGATCCCCATCAGATCCAAGGTATGTAAGTCTTCGCCCGTAACAACCGTTTCTTCCGGATATTCGTAGGTCACCTGTGTTGTCACCGTACGCAGGACACGACCAGCCGCCGCGATACATACCTGTGTCAGGCTTGTCCCGATCGCTTCTTCCAAGACCTCCTTGACCTCACGGATGGTATCTCCCACGCGCCCGATGTCATGGATCTGTCCGTCCAACATGGATCTTGTCTGGTGTTCCCTCACACACTGGGCGATCACATGAAAGCCGTCGTCCGCCTGATAGCCCACCGTTCCGACGACATTTCGCGTTCCGATATCCAGTCCAAAAATGATATCTTCCAATGGATTCTTTTCATTCATAAATCTGCTCTCCTCTATCACTTTCCTATCCTAAGATCTGCCGTACCTGTGCCTGCGTCCCTTCCATACTTCCACTGCTGTCGATCACATGGGCACATGCCTGCCGAAAGGCTTTCTCCGGCATCTGGCTGGCGAAGATCTGATCTATCTTTTCGTCCGTGTAACCTCTGTCACGTTTCAGACGCATCCTCCGCTCGTCCTCTGAAGCATAGATATACCACAATTCATCACAGACTTCCTCGTAATGATCCTCTAAAAGAAGCGCTGCCTCGAAGAAAAAATAGTCCAACCTGCCTTGATTTCTCGCCTCTTTGACCTGTGCCAATACACATTCCTTGACCGCAGGATGGACAATGGCATTGACCTGTGCGCGCACCTCTTCTTTTGAAAAAAGCAGGCGCGCCATGCTCTCTTTTTCTATCCGTCCGGCTCCATCAAAGACCTGATAAGGACTTAGCAGGTCTACCAGCGCACCGTAGCAGATGCTCCCTGGCTCCATCAATGACTTTGCCAGATCATCTGCTAAAGCAATATGACATTTGTAATTTTCCTTCAAATACGCCAGTACCGTCGACTTTCCGGCACCGACACCTCCGGTGATCCCTATAAACTTCATAATCTACTCCATTGTATCATTTTCTACAGGCAAAACAAAGTTATTTTGCATCATACCATGTATAGCCGGTATGCATATCGATCGTCAACGGCACTGCCAGTTTTGCAGCACCTTCCATCTCTTCCTGCAGGATCTTTTTTACCACCGGCAACTCTTCCTCTTTTGCCTCGATCAAAAGTTCATCATGCACCTGCAAAAGAAGTCTGGATGCCAAGCCTTCTTTTTGTAAACGGTCATGCACATGCACCATGGCGATCTTGATGATATCCGCCGCAGTTCCCTGGATTGGAGAGTTCATCGCGATACGTTCACCAAACTGGCGCTGCATAAAATTGCTGGATGAAAGTTCCGGAATCGGCCGGATACGCCCATACATGGTCTTGACCTCTCCTGCTTCCTTGCCCTCTGCTACCAGCCCATCCAAAAATTCTTTCATGCGCGGATAAGCCAGAAAATAATCATCGATATACTTGCCAGCCTCTTTCTTGCTGATACCGAGATCCCGGCTCAATCCAAAGGCACTGATCCCATAGACGATACCAAAGTTGACCGCCTTGGCATTGCGTCTTTGTAATTCTGTGACATCCTCAAAGGCTGTGTGGAATACCAGTGACGCTGTAGACCTGTGGATATCCTGTCCCTGCAAAAAGGCATGGATCAGGTTCTGATCCCCTGACATATGGGATAAGACACGCAGTTCGATCTGGGAATAATCTGCATCCACAAAGACAAAACCATCCTTTGGATGAAAGACCTTGCGGATCAACTTGCCTAGTTCCATGCGGATCGGTATATTCTGTAAATTTGGCTCCGTACTGCTGATACGGCCGGTTGCCGTAACGGTCTGCTGGAAGGAAGAATGGATCCGTCCGTCCGGCGCAATACAATTTGAAAGTCCTTCTGCATAAGTCGATTTCAGTTTTGCCAGTTGGCGGTATTCTAAAATGTCTGCCACGATCGGATAGTCCGGTGCCAGATTTTCTAAGACATCTGCCGCCGTAGAATAGCCGGTCTTTGTCTTCTTGCCACCCGGCATCCCCATCTTTTCAAAAAGGATAAGTCCCAACTGCTTTGGCGAATTGATGTTGAACTCTTCTCCGGCTTCGTCATAGATCTTTTGCTCTAATTCCACCAGACGTCCCATCAGGCGTCCGCCATATTCTTCCAAGGCTTTAGCATCAATCGCAATGCCTTCCAGTTCCATATCTGCCAGTGTAAAGATCAGCGGCAGTTCGACATCCCGATACAGATCATCCATCTGCTTTTCTTTCAGGCTTTCCCACTGCATACCAGCCACACGGCTGCAGATATATGCCTCATAGCAGGCATAGGAGCAAAATTCCTTTGGCATTTCTTCCAATGCCTGCGCCAGACTTCTCTTGCCAAAGGTCTCCCCATAGCCCGGCACACTGATACCCAGATATTCGCTCGCCAGATCTTCTGCTACATAGGTATTCTTGAGCGGCTGCAACAGATACTCTGCCACTGCCACATCATAGACATTCTCATAATGTAAAAACCGCTCCTGCAAATGCGGTGTACAGATCTTTATGGCTTCCTTGACATTCATACATGCCAGACGCTTTCCCTGTGCTATCAGATGCTCTAAGACCTGCGTTATGCAGGAAATATCATCCATCGGTGCCCACAGACTCTTTTCTCCATCTGAAAGTGCTATACCGTAAATCTCGTATTCCTGACAGGCATCTTCCGATATTTTCTGACTTGTAAAGAGGGATAACTGCCCATCGCCGTCCTTGGCAAGTGACGCATCCTCCCACTCCTTGGCACTGCGCTGTCTCCATGCCAGATACAGACCAATATAAGATGCCTGCCCCTTCGCCAATTCCTCTGCAAAAGCAGTCAGGCTCTGTGTATCCTCTGCCTGTGAGAAGGCATCTTCCGCTACATTCCTTGGTGCCTGGATCTGAAATCTGCCTAAAAGATTCTTGAACTCCCATTCCTTGCACAGCGCATATGCCTCCGGGGTAAAGATATCCGTAAGTCTTGCCGCTTGCAAATCATAGGTGATGTCCGCGTGCACCTCAATGGTCGCCAATTCCTTTGACATGACCGCCTGATCGTAAAACTCCACGATATTCTTGGCGGCACGCGGCGGGCGTAACTGATCTGCTGCCTCATGTGCTGCCTCGATCGAATGATACTGGGAAATGATGGCTGTTGCCGTCTTTTCACCGATCCCCGGTACGCCAGGGATGTTATCCGCAGTATCTCCCATCAAAGCCTTGACATCGATAAACTCCGTCGGTGTCACCAGATAACGCTCTGCCACATCGGCTGCATAATAATTCTCAATCTCCGTACCCGTCTTTTTGGTCTTTGGAATACTGATCTTGGTATGGTCTGTTGCCAGTTGCAGAAGATCCCTATCGCCGGAGACGATCGTGACTTCCATGCCCTGATCTTCAGCAAGGCGCGCCATAGTACCCAGAAGGTCGTCCGCTTCCAGTCCCTCTTTGGAGATCACCGTGATCCCCATTGCGGTAAGCATCTGCTTCATCATAGGAACCTGTTGACGCAGTTCATCTGCCATAGGCTTTCTCGTGCCCTTGTATTCTGCAAACATCTTGTGACGAAAAGTCGGTGCATGCTCATCAAAGGCTACGGTCAGATAGGACGGCTTTTCCGTGTCCATGATCTTGAACATGATATTTAAAAATCCATAGACCGCATTGGTATGCTGTCCTGCTGCATTGGTCAGATCCGGCAGTCCAAAAAAAGCACGGTTTAAAATGCTGTGTCCATCTATGAGTAATAACTTATTAGATTGCTCTTGTTTCATACTGTAGCCATTCCTTTTCCTTGTCATCTAAATATGGACTCAGGGTATCATAGACCTGTCTGTGATAAGTATTGAGCCAGTCTCTCTCTTTGTCTGTCATCATGTCCGGCAGTACTGCATCCAGATCGATCGGGGCAAAGGTCAGGTTCTGGAACTGATAATACTGACCATACTCTGTCTTTTCTGCCTCGACACAAAGAAGTTCGTTCTCGATGCGGATACCATAACCGCCTTCTTCATAGAAGCCCGGCTCATCCGTTGTGATCATGCCCGGGATCAACTCCTGGGATGGGAACATATCAGTCGTGCGCCAACGGAATGCATTTGGTCCTTCATGCACATTTAAGATATGGCCTACGCCATGTCCGGTTCCACAACGGTAATCTAAGCCCAAATCCCAGAGCGGTCCTCTGGCGATCGCATCCAGATTGGTCCCAGATACGCCCTTTGGAAATTTTGCATGTGCCAGACGCAGGTGTCCCTTTAATACCAGCGTATACACCTTTTTGATCTCATCGGAAATCGGTCCTAAGACGATGGTTCTGGTAATATCAGTCGTACCCCCCAGATAATGTCCGCCGGAATCCACAAGCAGCATGCCTTCCGGTGCAAGTGTTGCATGATCTTCCGGTGTTGCTGAATAATGCATCATGGCAGCATTGGCACCATATGCACTGATGGTATCGAAACTCAGATCCAAAAATCCCGGCTGTTCCTCTCTGCGCTCCTGCAGATAATCAGACGCACTGATCTCTGTCATTGGTTCGCTGCCGACATTGGTCTTGAGATAATGAATAAACTTAGTCACGGCAAGACCATCATAAATATGGGCCTCGATCGTGTTTGCAACCTCTGTCTCATTCTTGATGGCACGCATCAGTTCTGATGGATCATGTCCCTCAAGGATCTGATCCTGACTGACAAGGCTCATAAGTTTGGCATTGATAGTTCCCGGATTTAAGAGAACCTTTCCTCCTGCTTCCTGCACGCGCTGAGGCAACTCATCATAAACTGCATCATACGGACGCAGTGTAAAACCACATTCTGCCAGATAATCTCTGACTTCCTCCGGCCACTTCTCATAGAAGGCATACAGGATAGCATCCTGTCCCGTCAAAAAGAGGAAAGACAAAAATACAGGTACATGCGAAATATCACCGCCACGCAAGTTGGTGATCCATGCAATATCATAAAGGCTGCCGACCAGATGGCTGTCTGCTCCCTTTTTCTTTAATTCTGCACGGATACGCGCCAATTTATCCTGGGTAGACTCCCCTGCATACTGCTGACGTAAAACAAAGACCGGCTCCTGTGGAAGGGCAGGACGATTCTCCCAGATCTCGGCGATCAGATTCTCATCCATGGCGATCTTGCCGGACTTTTTCTCAGCGATCCCACGCAACTCCTTGGCTTCTCCCGCTGCCATGCAGGCACCGTCAAAACCGATCGTAGCGCCCTCTTTCAGATGCTCCTCTACAAACTCCATGACGGTCGGCACTTCCGGCTCTCCTATACGGTATAAGGTCACATCACTGCCTGCCACCTGTGCAGCCGCCTGCACAAAATAACGTCCGTCTGTCCATACACCGGCTTCCTCTAAAGTGATCACCGCCGTACCAGCAGATCCTGTGAAACCTGTGATATAAGCACGACACTTATAGTGTTCTCCGACATACTCGGAAATATGATCATCGGAAGTCGGAACGACATAGACCATGATCCCCTTTTCCTGCATCAGGCGGCGCAGAGCACGCAGTCTTTCATTGATGACCTGTGGATCGATTTTTTTGCTCATAATACATACATCTCCTTTTCTATTGCACTAGGCAAACATGACACTTCTGCCATGTTCCACTCATAAAATCTAACTGATGTATTATACCACAACTAAGCCGCCTCTTCCATAAATTCGTAGTAATCCGCCTCACTTGCAAATAAAATGTATTCCCCATCTACATATCCCATAAATCCGCTTCCTACTGTGTATCCTTTCATTGTGCTGCCTCCTCTTTTCGATCAACCTGTCTTTTTTGTTGACCTTAGGGTAGCACATAGCATGTACCATTATTGTCTCATTGCATATAGTATTTTATTTTCCAAAGTTCCGTTTAAAATCCAAATATGATATGATGCTTGCAGAAAAGGAGATCACGACATATGCATGTTTTATTGTTTTTTATAGGAATCCTATTTTGTATCTGGTTTCTCATGCCCTTTTTTACCAAAAGAATCTTAAATCCCGGCAATGTGACCGGACTTATCTTTTCCGTCCTGCTGATGATTTACGGAATTTTTCCAAGGCAGATCCGGCAGGGCATGACCGCGGCGCTCGCGCAGCCCGGATTTTCTCGCCTGCTCTGCGCCCTTTTTCTCGCCCTGCTTGCTCTTACCTGCCTTCTGTTTCTTATCAATGCCTGCCGCATCTTATCCGCCATAAAGGCGCATCCCCGGCAGGCATGCACGCTCATTGTTTTAGGCTGCAAGGTCTACGGCACCAAGGCAAGCCTTATGCTAGAAGAACGCATGGATGCCGCCATCGCCTATCTGCGTGCCAATCCGGACAGCAAATGCATTGTTTCCGGCGGCAAGGGGGAGGATGAAGGCATTTCCGAGGCTGCCTGTATGCAGCAATATCTGATCTGTCATGGCATCCCCAAAAGCCGTATTTTTATGGAGGACCGGTCACGGACCACGCAGGAAAATCTCTTGTTTTCCTCCGCCATCATAAAAAAACAAGGGCTCGATCCACATCTCGCCCTTGTCTCAAATGAATTTCATCTTTACCGCAGTCTCTGCATTGCCAAAAAACTCGGCTTTTCTGCCTACGGGATCCCTGCCAAGACTGCCTGGTGGCTCTTTCCCACCTACTTTACAAGAGAGATCCTTGCTATCGTAAATGAAGACCTCGGGCTGCTTCGTCCAAAATCTCCATAGCCAGCGCTTCCTTGCTCATCAGGGGCAGGGATCGCATGCCCTCTCCTGTGATCAAAGTTGCTACATTTGTATCACCGCCGAATCCGGCACCGCTCTGGCGGATGCTGTTGGCAACGATCATATCGACCTTCTTTTTCTCCCGTTTGGCTTTTGCATTTTCCAGCAAATGCTCCGTCTCCATGGCAAAACCGCAGATAAACTGATCTTCGCGCTTTTTTTCGCCTAATGCCGCTAAAATATCCTTTGTACGGACAAGCGGGATCACAGCGTCGCCTTCTGCTTTTTTGATCTTTTCCTGACTGACCTCAGCCGGTGCATAATCTGCCACAGCCGCAGATTTGATGATGATATCCGCATCATCCGCCTCTGCCATCACGGCTTCATACATCTCCTGTGCACTTTCCACCGTGACCGTCTTTACAAACATAGGCGGTTCCAATGCTACCGGACCGCTGACCAATGTCACGTCCGCCCCGCGCAGCATAGCCATTTTGGCGATGGCATAGCCCATTCTGCCGGTCGAATGATTGGAGATAAAACGCACCGGATCAATGGCTTCTCTGGTCGGTCCCGCTGTCACCAAAAGATGCTTTCCGGCAAGGTCTTTTTCGTATGCGACCTCACGCAGGATATACTGCAAGAGCACTTCCGGTTCCGGCATCTTTCCGGCACCGGAGTCGCCACAGGCAAGGTGGCCACTGGCCGGCTCGATCACCTGCATGCCATATTTTTTCAGGGTCTTTAAGTTATCCTGTACGATCTGATTTTCAAACATACCGGTGTTCATCGCCGGGGAAATGATCTTTGGGCATTTGCATGCCAGGATCGTTGTTGTCAGCATATCATCTGCGATACCATGTGCCATTTTGGCGATGACATTGGCAGATGCCGGTGCCACAAGAAACAGATCTGCTTTTTTGGCGATCGCAATATGCTCCACCGAAAAAGAAAAATTGCGGTCAAAGGTATCTACCAGACATTTATTTCCTGTCAGCGTTTCAAACGTGATCGGATTGATAAAATTTGTTGCATTCTTTGTCATGATGACTTCCACATCCGCATGCTGTTTTTTCAGCATACTTGCCAGATTTGCGATCTTATAGGCTGCAATGCTTCCCGTCACGCCAAGCACAATACACTTTCCCTCTAACATATCCATTTCCTACCTAATCAAATATTTTTCTTTACTATACCGCATCTGTCCGAGAAAGAAAAGCCCCGCCCGTTACAGATTATCGGACAAAAGCCCATGTTTTTCATAGCGGGAGGTCCGCTGGATCCGGTTTGCATCATCCACAAAAACAACATGCGGCTTGTGGTCTTTTGCCTCCTCCGGGCTCATGGATGCATAAGACATGATGATGACATGATCGCCGACCATGACCTGTCTGGCTGCTGCACCATTGAGACAGATCATGCCACTGCCCGCCTCTCCTGCAATCGTGTAGGTTTCAAAACGGTTTCCGTTCTCCACATCGACGATCTGCACATACTCGTATTCCATAATGCCTGCCGCTTCCAAAAGTTCGGTATCGACCGTAATGCTCCCCACATAATTCAATTCTGCCTGGGTCACGGTAGCACGATGGATCTTTCCTTTTAACATTGTGATTTCCATTTTTTTGCCTTTCTTATGCCTCAACAATAAAATTATCGATCAGTCTAGTCTTTCCGATATAGACCGCAATGGCAACCAGTGTCTCTCCTGCGATCTGATCGATCGGTGTGATCGTAGCAAAATCAACGACATCGACATAATCGATCTTTGCCAAAGGTTCGGTTTCGATCTTGTCTGCGATTGCCTTTTTGATGGTAGCCGCGTCCTTTTCGCCCTCCGCAATCATCTGTTTTCCAAGCGCAAGACTCTTTGATAAGATCAGGGCTGCCTGTCTTTCTTCTTCATTTAAATAGGTATTTCTGGAACTCTTTGCCAGCCCATCCTGCTCGCGGATGATCGGGCAGCCGTGAATGGTGATATCCACGCTCAGATCCTTGACCATGCGCTTGATGACTGCCAACTGCTGTGCATCCTTTTGTCCGAAATATGCATTGTCCGGGCAGACAATGTGAAAGAGTTTTAAAACAACGGTCTGCACACCGCGGAAGTGGATCGGGCGGCTCTTGCCACAGAGTTCGGTGGTCAGTCCGTTCATATCCACATAAGAGCAGAAACCTTCCGGATACATTTCTTCCGGTTCCGGGTGAAAGATCAGATCGACGCCAACCTCTTTGCAAAGAGCCGCATCCTTTTTCAAATCTCTCGGATAAGACTCCAGATCCTCTGTCGGTCCAAACTGCATCGGATTGACAAAAATGCTGACAACGACCTTATCGTTTTCCTTGCGGGCTTCTTCCATCAGACTTTTGTGTCCCTCATGCAGATATCCCATGGTCGGTACAAAACCAATCGTCAATCCCTCTTTTTTCCATTCTTTTACCTGTTTTCTGACATCCGCTATGGTATAACAAATTTCCATTTTTTCTTTCTCCCTTGTGTTTAATATAATTTTTCTATAATACTATCATCGATCTTGTAAGTATGTTCTGCTGCCGGGAATTCTCCTGCCTTGACCTCGGCATCATAAGCCTTGAAAGCCTCTGTCATGATCTGTCCTACATTTGCAAAATGTTTGACAAACTTTGGCTTAAAGTCCGTAAACATGCCCAGCATATCCTGATAGACCAGCACCTGTCCGTCGCAGTCTGCGCCTGCACCAATGCCGATCGTCGGGATGGAGATCTCCTCTGTCACACGCTTTGCCAATGCTGCCGGAACACACTCTAAGACAACAGCAAATGCTCCTGCACGCTCTACGGCTCTGGCATCATCCAGAAGTTTTTGCGCTGCCGCCTCGCCCTTTCCCTGTACCTTAAAGCCACCGAAAGCATTGATGGATTGCGGGGTCAGACCAATATGTCCGCAGACCGGAATGGAGGCATTTACGATGGAACGGATGGTCTCTTCCATCTCTACACCGCCCTCCAGTTTGACGGCATGCGCACGTCCTTCTTTCATGAGGCGTCCTGCGTTTACAACAGCATCGTAAACACTTGCCTGATAGGACATAAATGGCATGTCACAAATCAAAAGTGTATCTTTGATACCGCGGCTGACCGCTGCACAGTGGTGAATCATATCTTCCATGGTCACTGAGATCGTGTCAGGATAGCCCAAAACTACATTTCCCAGAGAATCCCCCACTAAGATGGAATTGATGCCTGCGCCATCGACCAACTTTGCTGTAGAATAATCATAGGCAGTGAGCATGGTGAGTTTTTCGCCCTTTGCCTTTGCTTCCTTAAATGTTACGACCGTATTCTTCATTGTTTTGTCTCCTTCTCTTTTCATCCGCCAACAGACATTCCATGTCTGTATAATCCCTGTGCGGATTTTTCTTTTTTGCGAGCCTGATCTGCTCCCTTGCCAAAGCCATATACGTCTCTTTCCCCTGCGCAGGAATGACCTGCAAGTGCTTTTCTACCGTGACAAGATCTCCGCGCTCTATGGGTCCTGTCAAAGCCTGCACACAGCCGGACACTATGACATTTTCCACATTACCCCGCACCAGTGCCGCTGATGCCCGACGCGCATTTTCTGTGTCAAAGCCGCAGGCTTCCAGCATCTCATAACCGCTCGCCAGAAGTGCCACGACCTGATTGCTCAGTGTTGCTGCCGCCGCATGATACAATGCCTTTTGCTCCGGCGCGATCCTCTGCACGGGGTTTCCCATTTTTTGCAATAAAGGCTCCATGACTGCAAGTGCCTGCGCATGACCTTCTAAGGTAAAAAATGCATTCTGTAATTGTTTGTAGGATGTATATTTGTCGCTGAACGCTAACATTGGATGAATCGACAGACCATAAGCCCTCGTCTTTTCGATTCCCTGAAATTGATCGGATGATAATGAGCCACTAAAATGACAAATGATTTTTCCTTGAATAGACAGATGCCGAATGCAATCCCATACGTTTGCTATCTCACCATCAGAAGTGGTAAGAAAAAGGGTATCGCTTGCTGCTACCAGGTCTTCGATCCTATCGAAGCTGTCCGTACCTGTAAATTGTGCCGCATCAAGTGCGCGCTCCCGGTGCCGGTCATAAAATCCCGTCACCCTGATCCCGTGATCCTGCATGTACTTTCCCATGGAATAGCCTACACGACCGGAACCAATAATTCCTATCTTCATGTCATCACCTTCCTTTAAAACGAACCCGTCGTTTTGATGTTTCTCGCTTTGGTGCCACCGGCTACCTTTGTTTCTCACATCACTTGTGATAACACACTATCATCTGATGCAGTTTCATACCATGAATACCGCTCAAAGGAAAATGTAGCATACTGGGTATAAAAAAACAAGAACCATGTTAAACATTTCACATAGTTCTTGTTTTTCTTTTCATACATTATAATTTACGATACATCTTTCATGGAATGCAATCCGATCAATAAGGTCGATATATTGGGCAAAAGTGCGGATGTGGTCGGTTGCAAGATACCAAGGACAATTTTGCCCATCCTTTACCTGCGCTCATAATCATATACCTCTCTTTCTTATTTTCCTGCCATATAATGCTCTTTATATGGCACATTGCATTTTTATTTATGAACTATCCTAGCACTTATTTTTTGCCTATCAACGTCAAAAAAGTGGGTTTTTGTACCTTCTCTCATACAATCCCATCATTTCACAAAAATGCCACAAACCAGCGTGGTTACTGGGCTCTAACGTTTGTTAGCCCACGCTATTTATGGTTAGTCATAACGCAATAATCCTCCCGGCCACACTCCGGAAGGATTATTTACACATAAGTATTAAGAAAAGGGAGTCTTCCATTACCTATGGAAGAACTATATATAAATGAATAGCGGGAACTATCCATTTATGACAAATTAAATCTGCCTATTTCAGGCATCTGGCTATGCCAATGCTGCACCGAGTGCCTCGCACTGCATCAGTCCTTCATCATCTGGGGTGTTATTGCAGATCACACTGTCACAGGCAAGACTTGCACCTGCGCCCTTGCAGTCATTTTCCCAGTTTTCCATCCATTCGCCTGTGCCCCAGCCATAGGAGCCAAACAAAGCGATCTTTTTGCCGCCGAGTGCTGCACTTACTTCATCAAACATCGGCTGGAATTCACTTTCTTCCAAAACCTCTGCTCCCATTGCAGGGCAGCCAAAGGCGATGGCATCATAATCAACTACTTTGCTTGCCGAAAAATCGTTGCAATAGATCAATTCTGCGTCTGCGCCTTTATCCTGCGCACCCTTTACAACTGCTTTTGCCATTTCCTCTGTATTGCCAGAGCCACTCCAATATACGACTGCTACTTTGCTCATCTCATATCCTCCATTCTGATCTCGTGCCAAGTCTGCCCTTTACGCTGAAACTGTCAGTTTATTGATGCTGCGCCCCTGCATCCACAATTCCATGTAGATCCGGGTGCATTTTTTGTAGCGGGCAAATGTCTCCAAGGCATCTTCTTCATTCTGATATACTTTCCAACAGCCACTGCACTTACAATTACATCCCTGATTTTCGATAAACCCGATCACGTCAGCCAAGGGATAATCCAGGAAAATACCAATCTCATGTGGGAAACCATCACTGGCTGCAATCCGCTTTTGCAAATGTTCCAATGCCTTCTCCACGCACAGATCAACATATCCATATTGTTCTAAGAAACAGGAAACGCCCGGTTTTTGTAAATCCTTTTGTAATTGTGCCATACGATACACATAGACCAATGCCCAATTCGGTTTCTGCTGTAAAACCGTGACTGCAATTCCCTTGGGATGCATCTGCTTGTTCCAGTAGGCGATACATTCCGCGAAGTCCTCCTGCCTCTCAAAGGAACAGGAAAATAAATTTGCCGTCTTGATCGATGCCAGTGTCGGAGAACAGTGGCAAATCAGATATTGTTCCATCTCTTTCATGTGCTTAGTATGTGCTCCATTTCGTCGGATTATGCAGTTAGTTGTCTCTAACTCATATGCCATAAAAAAAGCAGTCCGCACGAGAGGAGAAAAAGTTGGCATACGATTTCAAATGGATTCTGTGCGATATCCTGCTATTTTTTTATTTTCATAGTTAGTTCTTACTAACTACTGATAGTATAGCCTTACCAAGGTGTTTCGTCAAGTACTTTTTTATATTTTTTTAAATTATTTATATGTAATCCTCAACCCTTTCGGATAATGATTTTTCATGGTCGTTCCGGTCAGTTTGCCCCAACCGAGCGCATAACCATCCACCGTGATCAGATGCCATCCCGGCTCGCCGTCTGCCGTAAAAGTCTCTCCCCGCAGATAAGCATAGACCGTCTCGTCCTTTGACGAAAGATCCGTCACGTGCCGAACATCTTCCTTATATAAAGTAAGTGCCCATGCATGTGATGGTTCAAAGCGGTTTTTCTTTAATGTTCCCAAATGCAGTCCCGGGCGCAAAACTTTCAATCCTTTTAAAGCCGGCATATCCTTTGGCACAAGATATAACTGCTCGCCAAAAGTAAGATACTGTCCCTGCGCAAGTGTCTCCATCCAGTCCTTTGCCAAACAATCCTTTGCAAATTTCTGCAATTCTTTCTGTTCTTTGTATGTAGCCGTCTTTTCCAATTTATAGTCTATGAGCGGACACGCTCCGTCCTTCTCCATCACTGCCACGAAATGTCCTTCTCCATGTAAAAGATGTGGCCAAAGACGGATCGAACGCTCCAGATGCTCTGCAACCGGAAGTACTTCCTCGGGATCCGGTGCAAACGCACTCTCGCGGATAGCAAAATCCTCGTACCAGTCTGCCCGTCCCGGGCTCATGCCTTTATACTTTGGCACCTCCACCAGATGCATGT
The DNA here is from genome assembly GCF_003473825.1 of Roseburia sp. AM16-25. Lineage (NCBI taxonomy): Bacteria > Bacillati > Bacillota > Clostridia > Lachnospirales > Lachnospiraceae > Roseburia > Roseburia sp. AM16-25. The sequence goes on along the minus strand of NZ_QUCW01000002.1, from coordinate 171,375 downwards.
CGCTGTGTATCGCTAAAAAGCGGCTGATACTGCCCTCGTTTTCATCCGGTGCAAAGGTACAGGTCGAATAGACCATCCGCCCACCCGGCAGCAACATAGCGTATGCTTCCTCCAGGATCTCGTCCTGCCGCGCTGCGCAGGTCCTCACATTTTCCAAAGACCACTCATCTACCGCCATCTCCTGCTTGCGGAACATACCCTCACCGGAGCAAGGCGCATCCACCATGATCCGATGAAAAAACATACCAAAATGTCTGCGCAGGTCTGCCGGAGCCGCATTGGTGACAAGGGCATTTCTCACACCCATGCGTTCCACATTCTCGGATAAGATCCTAACTCTTGCCGGATGGATCTCATTGGTCACGAGCAGTCCTTCCCCTCGCATCTGTGCCGCGATCTGCGTTGTCTTACCGCCGGGCGCTGCACAAAGATCCAGCACTCGCTCACCCGGTCTGGCTTGCAGATAAGCCGCCGGTGCCATAGCACTCGGCTCCTGCATATAATAGACACCCGCCTCATGATAAGCATGCTTGCCCGGTGCAGCCTCCGCACCATAATAAAATCCATGCTCTGCCCACGGGATCTTTTCCAGAGAAAACGCATCCTCTGCTAATGCCAGAAAATCCTCCTGTTTTCCCTTTCCTATATTAAAGCGCAAGCCCTGGTATTTATCCTCATCATAACTTTTCAAAAAAGCTTCATACTCTGCCTGCCCTAACATTCTCCTCATTCTCTCACAAAATGCAAGTGGTAACATAATCTGCTCCTATCCCAACAAGCCCTATATCACATTTAAAAGCAAACGATTGCGATCCATACGATCCAACTGCGAAATACTGCGTCTCGCCCTGCCGTACAGATTGCGGTTGATCGAAAAGACACAGATCTGATCCGCACCTCGATATTCCTCGCGTTTGTAAAAAGGGATCCGCTTCCAGTTCTTGGTAAAAGGAATCGCATCCTGCAATAAAATATCTGTCGTGTGATTGCTCACGCGTCGGTTCGTTGTGCTGCATAAAACAACATCCTTGTCTACATGCTTATCCAATTTTGGTGCTCTCTGTCTCATGTAAATATCCTCTACTCATCCTCTATTGTGATCGTAACCTGCTTCCCCATGCTGGCAGCCACCCGTACCATAAAATCCAAAGAAGGATTGTATCTGCCGCTCTCCATCCGGGAAATATTGGATTTCTTCGTGCCGACACGATCTGCCAAGACCTGCTGCGTCAAATGCTGACTCTGTCGGATCGCACGGATCTGTCTGGCAAAATCTGCTCGAATATCCTGATTCATCTGTGGCACTATGCCATCTTCGTATCTCTTTTTCATTTCATCACCAGCCTCCTTTATATTATCATATATGATAACAGTCTGTCAATAAAAAAGATAGAGAAAACGGCGGTATTTTCGCCATTTCTCCACCTCTTATCATGCATTATAAACGAGCCAATGTCTCGACCGCATTTTCCTTGCAAAGTATGTTTCCATGCTCAGCGATCACGGCTCCACCATGATCATCCGTCAGGATCTCCTTGCCATACTCTGACACCACCAGGATCACACCTGCCACCTGATGTTCTTCCTCTGAAAACTGAAAACGCAGATAATATGTATCTTTATATTTGTATGCAACACTGGAAAGCCCCTTTTGTGACTGTAAATGATGACAGGCACTAATACAATCATCTAAATTAGAAAAAGCGACCCAGATCGGTGTATTTAAGACCGTCCTCTCCTTTTTCGCCTCTTGTGGTGCCTGCTCCTGCGGGCTGGTCTCTGTTGTTTTTTCTTCCTCTGCTGTCAGCCCGGCTTCCTCTGTCTCCACACCTTCGAGCGCATCTGCTTCTTTTTGCAGTTTTTCCTTTTTCGCATCTAACTTTCGTTTGGCTTCTTCCATGATCTCCTTGAAATCCTGCAGACGTTTGCCGAACTCTGTCAGCGTCTCCTCGGTGCTACCGTGATCTTCGCCACTAATGACAAGCGAAACATCACCTTCCGGCATAACCGCCATCTGAACACTAAAACAGCGTCCCATATCCTCATCAAGGTTCAGTTCATATTTAGCCTCTGCAAGAATCTCACGCAGGAACGCCTCTGTCTTGTCTCGATGATCTAGGAAATCTTCAATCTGGATGCCCTTTTTGCTCATCTCTTCCTGCGAAATTATGCAATGGATCTTGTGTTCATCAATCTTGCGAAACTGCATATGCTCACCTACTTTCCTGTCTCTTCAAATAACAATATAATAATTGATATGTATAAAAAATGCAATATATAACACTCTTGTCTTCGGATCATAGAGTTTACCGCAAAAATTCCACTGAAATTCCAGCCCCTTATAGAAAAAAAGCCCCGAACCCATTTGGATTCGAGGTTTCTATAATACAATGCCGGCGGTGGGACTTGAACCCACACGAAGTTGCCCCCGCAAGATTTTGAGTCTTGTGCGTCTGCCAATTCCGCCACACCGGCTCGTTGATACTATGGCTATGCGCCATCAACGAATAATAGTTTATATCAACATGATAAGATTGTCAATCTCTTTTTTCATCTTTTTCAGTCTTTTTAAACAAGTCCCTTGATGATATCGAAGCAGTCAAAAGTTGCGAAATAATCCTTCGGTGTCTCTGCACGACGAATCAACTGGTAAGAACCATCCTCCTTCAAAAGCACCTCAGCAGACTTTAACTTACCATTGTAATTATATCCCATCGCGAAGCCATGTGCTCCCGTGTCATGGATATAGAGATAATCCCCCATCTCCACCTGTGGCAGCATACGATCAATGGCAAACTTGTCGTTGTTCTCGCAAAGAGAACCTGTCACATCATACTTGTGGTCACATGGTGCATCTTCCTTGCCCAGAACTGTGATGTGGTGATATGCGCCATACATTGCCGGACGCATCAGATTGACCGCACAGGCATCCACGCCGATGTACTCCTTATAGGTATGCTTCTCATGAATTGCCTTTGTTACCAGCGCTCCATACGGTCCCATCATGAAACGTCCCATCTCTGTGTAGATGGCGACATCTGTAAGACCAGCCGGTACTAAGACTTCATCATAGACACGATGTACGCCCTCACCGATCACGCGGATATCATTCGGTATCTGATCCGGTCTATAGGCAATCCCCACGCCACCGGAAAGATTGATAAAGGAAATCTCAATACCGGTCTTTTCTTTCAACTCGACTACAAGTTCAAACAAAGTCTTTGCCAAAGCCGGGTAATAATCATTCGTCACGGTATTGCTTACCAAAAAGGCATGCAGGCCAAAACGCTTTGCACCTTTATCACGCAGGATCTGGTATCCCTCGAAAAGCTGCTCTTTAGTCATGCCATACTTGGCATCCCCCGGATTATCCATGATCCCATTAGAAATCTCATAGACACCGCCCGGATTGTAACGCAAACTGATCGTCTCCGGAATGTGTCCGATCGTATCCTCTAAATACTGAATATGGGTAAAATCATCCAGATTGATGGTCGCACCAATCTCATCGGCATAGACAAACTCCTCTGCCGGTGTATCATTGGAAGAAAACATGATCTCTTCCCCGGAAAATCCCAATTCTTTGCTGAGCATGAGTTCTGTCAGGGAAGAACAGTCTGTCCCACATCCATACTCCTGCAAGATCTTGATCAGAAAAGGATTCGGATTGGCTTTCACTGCAAAATATTCACGAAATCCCGGATTCCATGCAAAAGCCTCTTTTACTGCCTGCGCATTGGCACGAATTCCCTTTTCATCATACAAATGAAACGGGGTCGGAATACTTTTCACGATCTCTTCTACTTTTTCTTTTGTTACAAAAGGTGTTTTAGCCATGTCGATCTCCTTCATCTATTCTGTATAAATATGCATTTTGGGTCCGAGAAAATAATAGCATGAATTCCGGGCAGTGTCAAAATTATTTACAAATCTGATGTCGAATTTTAGTACACTTTTGCCAATGCACCAATGGTCGCAAAGAGCGTACTGACCACAACAAGGATCTGAAATGGTAAAGTGCCCCAAACACCGCAGATCGGCGCATTCTTTTCCCTTCTTCTGGAACGGTTGTAGGAAATGATGATACCCACGCCTGTCAATACCTGTACCACACTTGCCAAACGGGTAAAGCCTACAAAACTGGATACGCCCACCAGTGCGATCAAAAGACACGGCACACTGGATACCAGCCATGAGACCTTGACATTCCACTTGGTCTGCTCATGCACGATGTCACGCAGATTTAAGGTATTTGCCCAGAAAGACGTAGACAAAGCCAAAAGGGAGAAGATATAACCGATGATGCTGACCCAGCCGCCCAGATGTGCGGACAGATCCACCAATGCTCCGTTTTCCGAAATATCCGATCCAGCCCCCAGCAATGTCATAAAGGTGATCAAAAGGATCAAGCCCGTATTGATCCCTGTTCCTGCCGCGATGGCTCCACGGATCCGTTTGATATCGCCCTGCAATCCCTTTACCACCTGTGGCACCGACATCACGGCTGACAGGGAGAAGGAGATCATACTGTAAAGTGCGACCAGATTGGTCGTCGCAATAAACTTGGTCGGCAGTGGGCTGATCTCGGAAACCAGCGTTGCCACGAACAAAATGCCGATAACCGCCACCATGGAACCGACGGAGATCTTTTCACAGATACCGACCAGTTTCATGCCAAAGTAGATCACACTGGCAGCCAGTATGTAATAAAGGATCATGCCTGCCCAGTTAGGCAGACCGAACCATGCATGAAATACGGCTGCTGCTCCTGCAATAAAACCACTGACATTGAGGACAACGGACAATCCCAAAAGTCCGAATGCCACCCATGTAGCAAATTTCTTGAAACGTCCAACAAACAGTTCGTTTTCAAAACATTTGATAAACTGCGCGCCCCCATTATTATAGGAAAGTTCTGCGATCATATAATGCATGATCAGATTGATCAGATATGCCACTGCAACAATCCAGAGCATATCCTTCCAGTCATTTCTGGACGCCAAAAAAGGAACCGACAAAATGCCGGATCCCACGCCATGTCCGACGATAATACTGGTCGCCTCAAAAAAGGTCAGTCTCGCCTCTGTCTTAATTTCTTTTGTCATAATACCCCACCTCTCATTTTGTACCTTTCTTTGTACATTATAGTAAAAAGAATACCATCCGGCAGGGGTATTTACAACCTTAAAGTTCGACCGTAAATGTGCTCCCTTTTCCCGGCTCACTCTCCACTGAAATCTTGGCATCCAAAAGTTCCACAACACGTTTTACCATGGCAAGTCCCAGTCCATTTCCCTTGGAAGTATGCGAAGTATCTCCCTGATAAAACTTATCAAAAATACGGCAGACAACCTCCTCGCTCATGCCACAACCATTATCCTTCACAGAAACCAGGGCACCATTTTCTCCATATTTTTTCATTGAAATATCGATCGTGCCGCCTTCTTGTGTATATTTGATGGCATTGCTTAACAGGTTGTTCCACACGATAGATAAGAGGCTCTCATCGCTTACAATATAAACTCCCTCGTCCAGATCAATATTGACCTCTAATTCTTTCTCATCAAAAGGTTCATCGAAAGCGATAATGCACTCTGCCAGTTGTTCATCCAGACAGAAACGTTCCTTCTCAACGATGGCCTGACTCTCCATCTTATTCAAGCGCAAAATATTCTGGACAAGACCGGACAGACGCTCCGATGACTCCACGATCGTATGAATGTACTCCTTTTTTTCTTGCTCCGTCAAATGTTGACTCTCTAACATCTGGGCATAATTCTGTATGATGGCGATCGGTGTCTTGATCTCATGCGATACATTCGCGATAAAATCACTCTTTAAAGTCTCATTGGCGGCAAGTTCTGTCACCATGGTATTAAAATCTTCGATCAGGACTTCCATCTCATCCCGTTTGCCATCTCCACGCTGTGGCAGAATACGAACCGTAAAATCTCCGCCAGCCACACGCCTGGCTGCACCGCGCAACTCCTGTATAGGCTTTGAAAAGGTCATACGATAGTTGATCTTGGTGCAAAGCATAGAAACTGCGGCCAAGAATATGGTATTTAAGATCAATGCCACATAAATGCCCCAATTTCCCAGCGTGGAAAGGGCATGGTTCTGATACAGACCAATGCCGGCGAAAACACATACTGTCTGCACCACAAAGACCATGAAAAACTCTCTCCAGATCGGACGCTTGGCATCAATGCGCAGATCTTTCGGTTCCTCGTAACTAATCTTCACTATGTATCACCGCCTTATAGCCTAGTCCGCGCACCGTCAGGATCTCCACTTCCTTAACAGCAGAGATCTTGTCACGGAGTTTTGTAATGGAAACGTCTACCGTTCTCGGATTACTCTCACTGTCAAAGCCCCAGAACTCATCCATCAACTGCATACGGGTAAAGGTCTTTTTGGGATAGGAAAGCATTTTAAAGAGAATCTGGAATTCCTTTACCGTAAGCGGAAGTTCCTCTCCCTCGTAATAAGCCATAGTCTCTTCTTCCTTTAGAACCAGATTGCCCGCCTGCAACTGCTTCTCGGTCGCAATATCCGCTCTGCGAAGCAAGGCTTCCACGCGCATCACAAGTTCCACCAGATCGATCGGTTTTACCATATAATCATCAATACCGATATCATATCCTTTTTTCTTGGAGGCAATATCATCTTTTGCTGTCATGAAAAGGATGGGCATCTTGTCATCAAAAGACCGCACTTCTCTGGCAAACTCATAGCCATCCATCTGCGGCATCATAATGTCAGAAACAATCATATCAACTTTGGTCTTCTCCATGATATCAAAGGCCTGAATTGGATTTTCCGCACGCTTTACCTCAAATCCTTCCTCACCTAATTTTTTGCTCACGATAAAATTTAATTTTGTATCATCTTCTACAACAAGTATGGTAATCATGTATCTTATCCTCCTTCGTTTCCGAGAATCCGGTCAGCCTTTTCACAGGCTTCATATATTTTGTCATACAAAGCGTTTTCCTCTGCCGCATAATCGTCTTTGTGCCGATCCGATTCCCAGTTGTAAACAACCATCGCCATGGCACAGACAATAAACCCTATGATTTCAAAAATGGTAAACAGTATCATGTGTCGGTAGGATATCGCGATGACCGATGCGATCAGCCAGCCGGCACCAATCAATCCAGTCATAATTGCGAACATCACCGGTGTCAGACTCTTTTTCTGCTCATATTCCTCAATCGCCATAAGCGCATCCTCCATCTTGCGTTGCTCTGCCATCAGCCGGTTACGCTCACGCACATTGCGCGATCTGCGCATATGGATGCACTCATCTTTTCCTCTTGTATTTCCCATTACTTCCCAACCAAAGGCTTCGTAGGACTCCCTGCATAGACCCGCAAGGCTTTTTAAGATGGTCACATTAACATATTCGTATTTTGTAAAATCTTTTTCCATGCGTTTCCCTCTTCTCTCCCCATATCTGCCATACTAGTATAGTTTTGTTAATAATACATTAAAGACTAGGCTATGCCAAGCAATTTCTTGGCGCGTTCTAGCTGCTCCTTTGTCGGTGGTTCGACATCTTCCAGACCGTAAGACAGTCCCAGTTCCTTCCATTTGAATACGCCAAGTGTATGATATGGCAATATTTCCACGCGGTCTACCGTTTTTAAGGAAGCCACAAAATCCCGTAATGCCAAAAGATCCTCTTCCTGATCCGTCACACCCGGCACAAGGACATGACGGATCCACATTACCTTCCCATGGTCAGATAAATATCTTGCCATCTCTAAAATATTAGCGTTATCCTGTCCGGTCAATTCTCTGTGTCTTTTTGCATCCATCTCCTTGATGTCCAGCATGACAAGGTCGGTCACTTCCATCAATTTCTCAAACTTTGAAAAGAAGGGTTCTTCTGTCGTAAAAGGATTCCCGGATGTATCAAGGCAGGTGTGGATACCCTCTTTTTTTGCCAGTGTAAATAATTCCAGTAGAAAATCAATCTGTAAAAGGGCTTCCCCACCACTAACCGTAATGCCACCATTCTTTTTCCAATATGCTTTGTAGCGTTTTGCCTTTTCGAGCACATCTTTCGCCCGCTGCCAGTTTTCCCCCTCTTTGGGCGCATCCATACTGCCACAGGCTTTTGCCCAGGTATCCGGATTGTGGCAATATTTGCACCGCATCTGACAGCCTTTCAAAAAGACGATATAGCGCACGCCCGGACCGTCTGCCGAGCCAAAACTTTCCACGGAATGAATGTTTCCCAAAATTTCTTTTTCCATATTTTCACCTTTTTCTAAGAAAGCCGCGAGATATGAGATCCCGCGGCCTGCTTCTACCTAGACTTTACTTTTATCCTTTTCAAAGGATGAATGTTACATATGATCGTGGCAAGTTCTTGCGATCACATCCATCTGCTGTTCCTTGGTCAGGTCGATAAACTTGACTGCATAACCGGATACACGGATGGTAAAGTTTGCGTACTCTTCCTTCTCCGGATGTTCCATCGCATCGATCAGTTTTTCCTTGCCAAAGACATTGACATTCAGATGATGTGCTCCCTGATCGAAGTAGCCGTCCATAACCTGTACCAGATTATCCACACGCTCCTCCTCGGCATTGCCAAGTGCTCCCGGATTGATGGTCTGGGTATTGGAAATACCGTCCAGCGCCCACTCATATGGGAGTTTGGTCAGAGAGTTCAAAGATGCCAGCAGACCGTTCTGCTCTGCTCCGTAACTTGGATTTGCTCCCGGAGAAAGCGGCTCGCCCGCCTTACGTCCATCCGGCATAGATCCGGTTGCCTTACCATAGACCACATTGGACGTGATGGTAAGAATGGATGTGGTCGGGATACTTCTGCGGTAGGTATGATGTCTCTTGATCTTATCCATAAAGGTTTTTAAGAGCCATACACCGATCTCATCGGCTCTGTCATCATCATTACCGTATCTTGGGAAATCGCCCTCGATCTCGTAATCTTTTGCAAGACCATTTTCATCACGAATGACCTTGACCTTAGCATACTTGATCGCGGACAAAGAATCAATCACATGTGAAAATCCTGCAATACCGGTTGCAAAAGTACGTTCCAAATTGGTATCCATGAGTGCCAGTTCGGCTGACTCATAGTAATATTTATCATGCATGTACTGGATCAGGTTCAGTGTATTGACATAGAGATCTGCCAGCCATTCCATCATGTCGTCATAGCGTTCCATGACCTCATCATAATCCAGATACTCTGATGTGATCGGACGATACTTTGGTCCGACCTGATCGCCGGTCTTTTCATCCACACCGCCATTGATGGCATAAAGCAGACATTTTGCAAGGTTGGCTCTGGCTCCAAAGAACTGCATTTCCTTACCGGTACGTGTTGCAGAAACACAGCAGCAGATGGCATAATCATCGCCCCATTCCGGCTTCATGGCATCGTCATTTTCATACTGGACAGAACTTGTCGCAATGGAGATCTTGGATGCGTATTTCTTGAAGTTCTCCGGCAGTCTGGAAGAATACAATACTGTCAGGTTTGGCTCCGGTGCCGGTCCCATGTTCTCTAAGGTATGCAGGAAACGATAGTCTGTCTTTGTCACCATAGATCTGCCGTCTACACCCGTTCCTGCCACGTCCAGTGTTGCCCATACCGGATCCCCGGAGAACAACTGGTTGTAAGATGGGATTCTGGCAAACTTGACCATACGCAGTTTCATGGTAAAGTGATCGACCAGTTCCTGTACTTCTTCTTCTGTGATGATGCCCTTATCCAGATCTCTCTGGAAATAAATATCAAGGAAGGTAGAGACACGTCCTACAGACATGGCTGCACCATTCTGGGTCTTGATGGCTGCCAGATAACCAAAGTAAAGCCACTGGATCGCCTCTTTTGCATCCTTTGCCGGTCTGGAAATGTCATAGCCGTAAATGGCTGCCATCTCTTTCATGCCTTCCAGTGCACGGATCTGCTCCGCGATCTCCTCGCGCAGACGGATGACTTCGCCCTTCATGCTGCCACTGCCGCATTTTGCCTTGTCTTCCTTTTTCTCCTCGATCAAAAAGTCGATACCGTAAAGCGCCACTCTACGATAATCGCCGACGATACGTCCGCGTCCATAAGTATCCGGCAGACCGGTCATGATCTTATTGTGGCGGGCCTTTAACATTTCCGGTGTATATGCGTCAAACACAGCAGTATTATGTGTCTTGTGATACTTGGTAAAGATTTCCTTTAACAAAGGATCTACTTCATAACCATAAGTCTCGCATGCCTGCACCGCCATCTTGATACCGCCATATGGCATAAAAGCACGTTTGAGTGGTTTATCTGTCTGAAGACCAACGACCTTTTCCAGATCCTTGAGGTCTTCATCAATGTATCCCGGACCATAAGCGGTCAGACCTGAAACCACCTTGGTCTCCATATCAAGCACGCCGCCCTTGGCACGTTCTTCTTTTTGCAATTTCTGAAGTGCATCCCATAAACGGTTGGTCGACTCTGTCGGACCTGTCAAAAAGTCCTCATTGCCTTCGTACGGTGTGTAGTTATCCTGGATGAACTGGCGGACATTGATCTCTTCCTTCCAAAGTCGTCCATCAAATCCGTCCCATTCCTTCATTTCTACCATTGTGTTTGCCTCCTATTCTAGTAAACAATTCGTTCCTTATAACTTGAGTTAGGCTTTTCTAACTCTCGTTAATTTTATAACAAGATTTTGAAAAAAGTGCAAGTTTTTATTTAGATACAATCTTTGCACATGTTTTTCATCTTGGCGCGTTTTTCATTATACAGGAAGTGCAGCACAATATCTAGTGGTTTTTATAAATTTATAACTACAATTTATGGTATTTTTTCAATCACATACCAAGTGACGTCATAAACCAGTAGATCAAACCAAGGATCCAGGACGAAAAAATCCCATACAGGATCACCGGTCCGGCGATCTGAAAGATCCTGGCACCGACACCAAAGACATGTCCTTCAACCTTAAAACCATGGGCGGTAGCCGCTACACTGTTGGCAAAGCCCGTGATGGGAACCAATGCTCCCGCACCGCCAAAACTGGCAATGACCGGGTAAATCCCCGTGCCTGTCAAAAGGGCACTTAGGAATACAAGGGTCAGACTGCAATAACTTGCCGCCGTCTGATCGTCCAAGCCATATTTTTTTCCTATGTTGATAATGCACTGCCCCAAAAGGCAGATCAGTCCGCCGACCAAAAAAGCTTTTGCCATGCGCAGCCAAAGATTTGCCTTTGGCGTCACACTCTCCACATAGTCATTATAAGTCTCATTGATCTGCTCTTTTTCTTCCTGTTTCATTCTCTTATCACCTCATTTTTATGAACTTACATATGAAAAAATAAAATACCAGAGGCTGCCTGCCAGCTTTCCCAGAGCAATGGCAAGGATGGCAAAAGACAGCCCTATTTGCAGTTTTACCCTGCGAAAGAGTATGGGAAACATATTTAAGATCTCTGCCAGCGCCATTGCCTGACAGCCTACATAAATACCGGCACAGATGCCGATCAAAACCAATGCCAGCAGTCCCAGCCCTTTTGCAAAAACTCTCCCGGCTATCCCCTGGCAAAAGGAGAAAAGCACAGGGCTCGGTTCAAAAACCGATAAAAGGCAACCGCTCAGGCTTCCTAAGATGATGACATTCTCCCAATGCATGGTATCTTTCGCCAGTTGCAGCCTTGCGATCATACGCGAGACAAACCCCAAGGTCGTGAGCAGGGCAATCACACCGGCTGCCGTTGCGCCTCCAAAGATCAGCCCTGCGACAATGATGACCGTCCTTTTAAGAAACATCCAGATTTTCTCCTCTCCTTGCCCCATTTTCTATGATCGCAGTATCTACATCCTTCTCATACTTGCGCATTTCCACCTGGATCGGTGTCGGATCATGAGTCAATTTCTTCTTGCCAAAATGGTTATAAAAGAATAAGATTCCCACCGCAAGTCCGATCGAATATGCAATCTCCAGCGGACTGACCGCAGGCTTTTTGCTTCCCATGACCTGCAAATAAAAACGGTCAAAGAGTTCCGTGATACTGATATCGTTGTGAAATGCCATGATGGCAAAGGCTGCTCCGACAAAGAGCAGTACGCAAAGGAATCCCGTCTTTGCCACTTGCATAAAGGTCTCCGGCTCCTTGCTCCGATACTCCATGATGACATCGGTTTCGCCCAGACTCACCACAGTCAGTTTAGGATAAAGGCTGTGGATCTCCTCGACCACCTTGGTAATGGATACAGGCATATTGCCCGGATGTTTGAAATGGTAAACGGCATGTGCCTTTACCCTCGCTAATATATCACTGTTACTGCACTCTATCCCGCCCAGATCCTTGATGTAAAAATCCGCTTCATAGCGCAGGGCAGACCGGTCTAATTTGATATAGAGGGTCTCGTTGTTTCCATCATATCCCATCTTGCCATCATTCCTTTCCTTTTCTAACTATTGTTTCCAGTTTTTCCGGCTCTATGCATTTTTTACAAAAGAAAAAGACCTGTCAGACTGACAGGTCTAAAGCCATTTGGGACACTCCTTGTGGCAAAAGGAACGTCTCTTACTTATTCCTTACTTATTCCTTACTTATTCTTTCCATAAAAATAGGTTGCAAAATAGATCACAGATGCCACGATCACGATCATAGGTCCGGTCGCCACATTGGTAAAATAAGAAATGACCAATCCCACGATTCCGGAAAAGAGACTAAAGATCACGGCATAGAGGTGATATTCCTGCATGTTTTCCGATATATTCCGGCTGGATGCCGCTGGCAGGATCAAAAGGGCATTGATGAGCAAAATACCGATCCACTTGATCGACAATGTCACAATGAGCGCAATGATAATAGCAAAGATATCCTCCACCAGACGCACGGAAATATTGCGGCTCTTCGCCAAGGATGCATGGATGCTGATAGCATTCAACTTGTTGATGGCAAAGCACCAGAATACCAGAGTCACCGCAAAGATCAGGATCAGATAGATGATCTCCCGCGTAGAAATGCTCAGGATATCTCCCACCAAAATAGCGGAATACTTGCTAAAATTGCCCCCCTTAGATAGGATTGCCAGACCGATCGCCGTACTGCAACTGGCAAAAACAGAAATGATGGTATCGGTCGCCGCCAGATTTTTACGGTTGATCTGATTGAGCAGAAAGGCAAATACAATGGCAAACAGCACCATGGACAGATTGGTGTCACTGATACCGCAGACCACGCCGATCGCAATACCGGTCAGGGCAGAATGTCCCAGTGCATCCGAAAAATACGCCATCTTTTTATGGACGATCATAGTGCCCAAGATACCTAAAAGCGGTGTAATGATCAGGATGGCAAGAAAGGCACGACGCATAAAATCATATTGGAATAACTCTGTAAAATAACCTGTCATTATGCTTCCTCCTTCTTTCCTTTATAGCCAGCCTCATAAGGGGCTTCTTTCGCTTCCACCTTGCGCACATGTCCTACATTGTTGCCATAGGCATAGGTCGCATCACCAAAGACGCGATGAAATGCCTGGCTTTCATAGACTTCCTTGGGATTGCCGTCTGCCGTGACGGTCTTATCGATCAGTACGACCTTATCGGCATACTTTGCCACATAGTCCAGATCATGTGAGATAATGATGATCGCCATATCGTAATTTTTGCGCAGGTAATCCATCTTTTCATAGAAAAGATCCATACCGTTTTTGTCAATACCGGACACCGGCTCGTCCAAAAGCAAAAGATTTGGCTCGTCCATGACCGCAAGCGATAGTAAGACACGCTGCAATTCTCCACCGGAAAGTTTGCCGATCGGCTGGTCGATCAGATGGTCTGCCTCAAACTCTGCCAAGGCTTCCTTGATCTCCTGATATAACTTTTTGTTCTTCAAAAAGACCGGATAATCATAGCGGAAACTCGTGATCAGATCATATACATTCATGGGCGTATTTGGCTCTAAATTCAGTGACTGCGGCACATACCCGATCTTCATTTTTTTCATTTTTCCATTTTCGGTATCGGAAAAAGTAATACTTCCCGTATGGGGAATGTCCCCTAAGATCGCCTTGAGCAGGGTAGACTTTCCCGCACCATTTCGTCCGATGAGCGCCGTCAGGCTGCCACAGTGGATATGCAAATTGATGTGTTCCAACACGACCTGATCGCCAAAGGACACGCCGATATCTTTCATCTTGATACAGTGAAAACCACATGGTTTTTTGATCTTATGCATAAATACTATCTCCTATCTCGCAGCAAAAGCCATCTGTATGGCATCCAAATTTTCCTGCATGTGCTCTATATAACTGTCCTTATCATAGTCTCCCCTGACCAGGGTCTCTACATAGACGGTATTGGCTGCGGTCTCTGCCTCCACCATATCGCCCATCTCCTTGCCATAGACATCATCCGCAAGAACGACCCGGATACGGTCTCCTGCAATGGCAGACATGACATCCGATACCTCGCCCGCACTGATCTGACGTTCCTCGTCCAGATCCAGGACATAGGATACTTCCAGCCCCAGATCCCTTGCCAGATATTCATAGGCTTCCTGAAAAAGGACCACAGACCGTCCCTTGGTATATTGTGTCATTTCTTCTTCCTGCTTTTCCAGCGCCTGTAATTTTTTCTGGTATGCCTTGGCATTTTTTGCATATGCCTTGCTATGGTCTGCGTCCGCTGCCGCCAGCCCCTCTGCAATATTGTCTACCTGCTTTTCATGCAGGGCAACGCTCATCCATGCGTGGGCATTGTCCTCGATCAGATCCAGTCCCTGACTCGCATTGATGATGGTCAGATTCGGACATGCCTTTGCCACATCGGTAAGAAAGTTTTCGATACCGCCACCATTAACGATAAAAACATCCGCCGTCTGCAAAAGTTTCATGTCTTCCGGTGTCAGTTGGTAATCATGCAGGCAGCCGGTCTGCGGCTCGCTCAGATTTTCCAAATGTATGCCTTCCACGCCATCACAGACATTTAAGGCTGCGATATACATAGGGTAAAAGGATGTGACCACGGTCAGATCCTCTGCCTTAGCATTTTTTTCCTGTTTCTGATAAATAAAAAAAGTACAGCCAAATGCCACCACAAAAATGGCGGCAAGCAGCGTACTCACAAATAATCCTTTATGCCTCTTCTTCATTCTCAATCACCTGATCCATAAAATCCCAGATTATATCTCTTCCCTGTTTTGTCTCCGCAGAAAATGGAACGATAATGGTCTCTTTATCCGCGCCCAATCCCTGACGGATGATCTTGATCTGTTTATCAATCTGGCTTCGTTTGATCTTGTCCAACTTGGTTGCAATGACGATCGGATCATATCCTACATATGCCATCCACTCAAACATCTGCTTGTCATTGGCAGACGGTGCATGCCGGATATCGACCAGAAGAAAGACCGCACGCAGTTTTTCTGAAGTGTTCAGATAGCGCTCGATCATCTGCCCCCATGCCTCCCGTTCTTTTTCGGAAGCCTTGGCATAGCCATAACCCGGCAGATCTACCAGATAGATTTCTTTATTGATATTGTAAAAATTGATCGTCTGTGTCTTGCCCGGCTGTGCCGATGTCCGCGCCAATGACTTACGCATCATCAGCGCATTGATCAGTGACGATTTGCCGACATTGGATTTGCCCGCAAATGCCACTTCCGGCAGTTTATTGTCCGGAAGCATACTCGTCACGCCACAGACCGTCTCCAGTTCCACATTCTTAATGACCATTATGCACTCTTCTCCTGCTCTTCTCCGATGGCTGTAATGCTTCCGCTTTTGTCCTCCAAGAGGAGATTTTCATCCACCATCTCTTTGGTAACATGCACGCTTGTGATCGTCTTATCGGATGGTACTTCGTACATGGAATCCATCATGACGTTCTCCAAGATCGCACGCAATCCTCTCGCACCTGTCTTACGCTCGATGGACTTTCTGGCAACCTCAACCAGGGCATCATGATCGAAAGCCAAGTCCACATCATCCATCTTAAAAAGTGCCTGATACTGCTTGACCAGACTGTTCTTCGGCTCGGTCAGGACACGCACCATATCTTCCTCTGTCAGTTCCTGTAAGGAAACATTGATCGGCACACGTCCGATAAACTCAGGGATCAAACCAAACTTGATGAAATCCTGCGGCAATACCTGCTTTAAGAGCGTAGAAAGGTCATCCTGATTGCGCTCCTTGGTCTCTGACTGGAAACCAATGACATTGCTGTCCAATCGCTCAGAAATGATCTTGTCCAGACCTTCAAAAGCCCCACCACAGATAAAGAGGATATTCTTGGTGTCGATGGAGATCAACTCCTGCTGCGGATGCTTGCGTCCACCCTTTGGCGGCACGCTGGCAACCGTACCCTCGATCAACTTGAGGAGTGCCTGCTGCACACCTTCACCGGAGACATCTCTGGTAATGGAAACATTTTCGGATTTCTTGGTGATCTTATCGATCTCATCAATATAGACAATGCCCATCTCGGCTGCCTGGATATCAAAATCTGCTGCCTGGATCAACTTGAGCAGGATGTTCTCTACATCTTCACCTACATAACCTGCCTCTGTCAGTGTCGTAGCATCTGCGATGGCAAACGGTACGCCAAGGACACGGGCAAGTGTCTGTGCCAACAATGTCTTTCCGCTACCGGTCGGTCCCAACATGAGGACATTGCTCTTTTGCAATTCCACATCAATGTCCTGTCCGGATGTGATACGCTTGTAATGATTATACACTGCGACGGAAAGTACCTTTTTTGCCTCATCCTGACCGATGACATAATCATCCAGAAAGGCTTTGAGTTCCTGTGGAGTCAAAAGATTGATCTCAAATTCCTCATTTGCCTTTCTTTTAGCGTCTGAATGTTTTCCTTCCTGCTCCGGCTCATCATACTCCGGCATCAGTCCCTTTTCCATTAAATCTTCTTCTATGATCTCTGTACAGATGTCTACACATTCATCGCAGATAAACGCCCCATTGGGTCCTGCGATCAACTTGTGTACCTGATTTTGTGTTTTGCCACAAAAGGAACA
The DNA here is from genome assembly GCF_003473825.1 of Roseburia sp. AM16-25. Taxonomy (NCBI): domain Bacteria; kingdom Bacillati; phylum Bacillota; class Clostridia; order Lachnospirales; family Lachnospiraceae; genus Roseburia; species Roseburia sp. AM16-25. The sequence continues at coordinate 154,360 of NZ_QUCW01000002.1, read as the reverse complement.
TCTGACCATCTTATCGTCATTCATTCTTCCTGCCATTTTACTTCTCTCATTTCCTTATGATATGCACATTGAGGGTATCCCATATGGGGTACCCTCTTATGCATTACTCTTTCTTTGTGATGATTCCATCGATCAAGCCATAATCTAGGGCTTCATCTGCGCTCATCCAATGATCTCTTTCTGTGTCTGCTGCCACAACTTCGTATGGCTTTCCTGTGTTGTCTGCTAACATCTGATTCAACTTTTTCTTTGTCTTTAAGATGTTCTCTGCAGCGATCTGGATCTCTGTTGCCTGACCCTTGGCACCACCGGATGGCTGGTGAATCATGACTTCCGCATTTGGAAGTGCAAAACGTTTGCCCTTGGCACCACCGGCTAAGAGGAATGCTCCCATACTTGCCGCCATACCAATACAAATCGTTGATACATCACACTTGATATACTGCATGGTGTCATAGATGGCCATGCCCGCAGTCACCATTCCGCCCGGGGAATTGATGTAAAGATGGATGTCCTTGCTCGGGTCTTCTGACTCCAAGAACAATAACTGTGCAACTACAAGACTTGCAGTTGTCTCGTTTACTTCCTCCCCAAGAAAGATAATTCTATCTTTCAGCAATCTGGAATAGATATCGTAGGAACGTTCTCCCCTACTATTCTGCTCAATGACATAAGGTATTGTTGCCATATTATGAACCTCTCTTTCCTGACCTTATTACGTCTGATTACTCAGCGTCTTTTGTCTCATCAGCCTTCTTAGTTGTCTTCTTCGCTGTTGTCTTTTTTGCGGTAGTCTTCTTTGCCGGCTCTTTCTCTTCGTCAGCGGCTGCCTTCTTTGTGGTTCTCTTTGCTCTTTCCTTGACATTCTCCATGATGAAGTCTGCTGCCTTCTGGATAGCGATATCCTTCTTCATAGATTCTCTCTCAGCATCCTGGATGTATTCCTTAACCTTATCAACTTCCATGCCGTATGCTGCTGCCATCTTTTCGATCTCAGCATCTACATCAGCATCGGTAACTTCAAGATTTTCGTCCTTAGCGATCTGCTCTAATACGAGTGAAGACTGGATTCTCTTAACAGCATCCGGGCGAACCTGCTCCTTGAACTTATCCATGGTCATGCCGGTAAACTGCATATACTGCTCCATAGAAAGTCCCTGCTGCATCATGTTATTTGCAAAATCATTGATCATGCTGTTAACCTGATTGTCGATCATTGCTTCTGGAATGTCCATCTTAGCATCATCGATGATCTTTTCGATTGCTTCATCTTCCTTTGTACGATGTGCATCTGCTTCCTTGCGCTCTGTCAGTTTCTTCTTGACATCTTCCTTGTACTCAGCAAGAGTATCGAACTCAGATACATCCTGTGCGAACTCATCATCAAGTTCCGGTAGTTCCTTAGCCTTTACTTCATGGATCTTAACCTTGAATACTGCTGGCTTGCCGGCAAGTTCCTCTGCCTGATACTGCTCTGGGAATGTAACATTTACTTCTACGTCGTCTCCGGCAACCTTGCCTACTAACTGATCTTCAAAGGTATCAATGAACGAATGAGATCCGATCTCTAAGTCGTAGTTCTCGCCCTTTCCGCCTTCAAATGCTACATCATCTACAAATCCTTCAAAATCGATCACTGCGGTATCGCCATTCTCGATCGGACGCTCTACAGAAACAGTTCTTGCGTTGTTGTTTCTCTGTGTCTCGACCTCTGCGTCTACTTCTTCATCAGAAACGCTTGTGTCGATCTTGGTAACGGTAACACCCTTATACTTGCCAAGTGTAACTTCCGGCTTAACAGCAACTTCTGCTGTATAGATAAATGGCTTGCCCTTCTCTAACTGTACGACATCGATAGATGGCTGTGAAACGATCTCAAGACCGCTCTCGTCATATGCCTCAGGATATGTCTCCTGTAAAAGGATGTTGGCTGCATCTTCGTAGAATACTTCTACGCCATACATCTTCTCAACCATGGCTCTCGGAACCTTGCCCTTACGGAATCCCGGCATAGAGATGCTCTTCTTCTGCTTGTTGTATGCAGCGTCAAGTGCCTTCTCTAAACGCTCAGCCTCAATCTCAACTGTGAGTTTTGCCATATTCTTCTCTAATGTTTCAACCTGTACACTCATTTAATTCATTTCCTCCTTAAAATTGTAACTCATGTACTAATCACCTATAATAGAACCTCTATTATAAAAAGGACATTCAGCCCTTGTGCAGTCATTGGGATATTATATCACACCATATTTTAAATAGCAATAAGGAAAACCAATGAAAAATAGGGGCTTTTCAAGGCATCCAGACCTTGAAAAACCCCATTTATTTTTCCTGTCAAAAATTATGCTTGTGTTTGATTTGCCGGGTTGCGGGAACTGTCTTTCCACAGCCGTTCTGCGGTCGGTGTCCAGTTCTTTGCGTAGTCCTCACATTTAGCACATAGATGCTCTACCGTCTCCGGTGACTGCAAGTCTGTGGAACGTGCCCCTGTGGCTTCTACCATCTTTTGCAGAGCCTCCGGGTTTTCCAACATCGGACATGGGCGCAGATGGTTGTCGTTGAACGGCTGACCATCATGATATGCCATAAAGATCGGTGACTGTAATACCTCAAGCAGGGTATTGTGGCGGATATTGGTATTGGAATAATGGATAAATACACAAGGATCACAATCTCCGTTGGCATTGATATGTAGATAGCGTCTGCCTCCGGCGATACAGCCGCCCACATATTCTCCATCGTTCTGGAAGTCCATGGCAAAGAGTGGTTTTGTCACACGCACCTCCCGGATCTTGTGGTACATATATTCTCTCTGCTCCGGTGTCGGCAGAAGTTCCGGTGCTGCATCATTTCCGACCGGCATATAGTGGAAATACCATGCAAAGTAAGCCCCCCAGTCGATCATCTGGTCAAAAAATGCATCACTGGCAATGGAATCTAAGTTCTGGCTGGTATAGCAGCAACTGATACCAAACGGAAGTTTTCTTTCTTTCAAATATCCCATCGCGCGGACAGCCTTTTCATAAGTACCGTTTCCACGTCTGCCATCCGTTGCCTCCTCAAATCCCTCAACAGAGATCGCAGGCACCAGATTTTTGACATCCAGCATCTGATCTGCAAACTCTTCATCGATCAGAGTACCGTTGGTAAAGGTCAGGAACTGACAATCATGGTGTTTTCTGCAAAGTGCGATCAGATCTTTCTTGCGCACAAGCGGTTCGCCACCGGTATAGATATAAAAATATACGCCCAGTTCCTTGCCCTGCATGATGATGGAATCGATCTCATCAAATGTCAGGTTCAGTTTGTTGCCATACTCTGCCGCCCAACAACCGGTACATTTTAAGTTGCAGGCAGAAGTCGGATCCAAAAGGATCGCCCACGGGATATTGCAGTTATATTTCCTGCGCATTTCCTCCTGGGTCTGCCAGCCGATAAAGTTGGCATTGAGGAAGAAATTCTCAAACATGGCTTTGACGACCTCGGTATCAGTATCCTTTAATACACGCATCATCAACTGATTCATGTTATTGTCCGGATCGTCGATGACCCGACGAAATGCCTCTCTTTGCTTTCCCATCATATTCGGATCATCGCCTGCAAACTGATCGACGATGTCGAGTAATTTGACAAGATTCTTTTCCGGATCTTTTTCAATATATCCGAATGCTTTTTTCAGTCCAAATTGAACTAATTTACTTGATCTGTTCATATGAAACACCAGCCATTTCCTTAAATTTTTTATTACTATAACGCTGGTCGTTCCCTCATAAAACAGACAAAATGCCCAGATGTCTAAAATTTTGACACCACGGCACATTTGTAGTAATTTTATACATTTTTGTCCTGGAAGGTGACCAGGGTACTCTGTAAACTACCCTCCATAAAATGGACATAATCACTCAGGCGCACCGTTTCTTCATCCGGCATGCCCTCATCCAGCCAATCCAAAAAGAAATTGACGATCATGCGCGTATAGACATGTTCGATGAATTCGGCCTTGCCCTCCGCCAAAGTCTCTGCCTCCTCATAGGTCAGGATCAGTTTGTGGATGGCGGGCAGCATCTGCCGGTAAATAAACTGCTCATAATAAAGACGGTTCTGCGAATCGTAGGCATGTAAGACCTGCTGTCCACGAAAACGGAAAAAGACGAACAACTGCTGCAACTGCTCTTTCCAGTCTGTATCCGTCTTGTCATAACGCTCTAAGAATTTCTTTAACTCATTATCCAGCGTCCACTCCATCAGATCATAAATATCTGCGAAATGATAGTAAAATGTCTGCCGGTTGATACCGCATTTTTCTGCCAGATCCTTAACCGTGATATGGTCGATCGTGTGCTCCTGTAACAATTCCATAAAAGTATCTGCAATGGCAGCCTTTGTAAACTCTTTCATGTATGTATCCCTCACATTTTTTTATAAAGGAAAAGAAAAAAGCGGCCCCGGGATAGTCCCGAGGCTGCTCTCTAAGGTCTGGGCAAACTTATTTGCTCATTTCCTGCTCCTGCTTCATGATCATCTTCTTGACCATTTCACCACCGATAGAACCTGCCTGCTTTGATGTCAACTCACCGTTGTAACCATCCTTAAGTGGCACGCCAATCTCGCTGGCAACCTCCTGCTTAAAACGATTCATGGCATCCTTTGCTTCAGGAACTGCCATTCTGTTAGAATTTGAGTTTGAAGATCCGCTCATGTTCATTACCTCCAGATTTATTTTAAGACAAATCTTCTGACACCGGATCTTGTCTGATGTCTTCTGTAGAAGATTTATCTAATGCTAGTATGAACATAATACGGGAAAATATAGTTGGAAATTATTAGTATCTCTTATGCACCATAACTGTAGATAAACTTTTCGCCAAGAGCAACTGCCGTCTCATGGTCTGAAAAATATTCTACGATGGCTAGTGCAAATTCGATCGCTGTTCCCATGCCGCGGCTGGTGATGATATTGCCATCCCGCACAACAGCATCTGTCTTGTAATTGCAGCCCGGCATCTTTTCTGCAAAGCCCGGATATGAAGTTGCATCCCTGCCCTCCAAAAGTCCGATCTGTCCCAAGACGCTCGGTGCAGCGCAGATCGCTGCGATCAGTTTTCCTTCTGCATCAAATAATTTAAGGGCATCTGTCACCGCCGGACTTGCTGCCAGATTCGGTGTGCCCGGGATCCCGCCTGGCAAAACGATCCCATCATAATCTGCCCAGTTCAACTCTGAGATCAGCTTATCTGCACAAAAGGCAATATTGTGTGATCCTGTCACATAAGGATCACCGGAAATGGATACGGTATCAATATCCATTCCCCCACGGCGCAATACGTCTACCACGGTAAGTCCTTCGATCTCTTCACAGCCGTCTGCCATACAAATTGCTACTTTACTCATATCTTTTCCTCATTTCTTTCTTTTGTTTTCTTCCTTCTTTCCATGGGCTCCCGCCTGCGCTATAATATAAGAAAAAGCGCCAAAGGAGAATCGCATGGAAATCGAACGTAAATTTTTGATCAAAGATCTGCCAAAGGATCTGACCTCTTATCCCTGCAGTCAGATCGAACAGGCTTATTTAAATGAAAATCCTGTACTTCGCATCCGCAGGAAGGATGATGATTATATCCTTACCTACAAGTCCAAAGGGATGATGGCAAGGGAGGAAAGTGAATTCCCGCTTACCAAGGAAGCCTATGAACATCTGCGCACCAAAGCCGATGGTAAGATTATCAGCAAGACCCGGTATTTTATCCCGCTTGCGCCTCACACCATCGAACTTGATGTCTTTCATGGCGATATGGAACCGCTCATCATGGCGGAGGTGGAATTTGCCTCCATCGAGGAAGCCAATGTCTTCCTGCCACCGGACTGGTTCGGTCAGGATGTCACCATGGATCGCCGTTATCATAATGTAAATATGGCTCTCTACCAATAGTTTATCTGGCGCGGTTCAATTCATACCGCGCCTTTGTTCTAAGGCAGGCTTCCAGTTGCAGGATGCGGTCTTCCAGCCGCCCATCCTCAATGATCTCATCTATGGATGCCGCCATCTGATTGATCAGATGATCGTCCAGTTCCTCCTCCATCTCGGTCACGATATCATATTTTCTGCCATAGGTATCTGCATCTAAAAAATCCAGAAAATGCGGGTTGACACCCTGTAATTCTGCGTCAACTTCCGGCTCTTTTGCCACAGGTCTTTCCGGCTGTCCTGCCGCTTTTTTCGCAAGCACTTTCTGATCCTGTGTCATGGCTTTTGTACTGTCGCCCGCGGATGCCATATCTTCCGGCTGGCAGATGGTCTCTGCCGGGGATGCTATATAGGCAAAACGATATTCCTGCTCTACCTCCGGGTACTTTTCATGGTCTACCGGACTAATGAACATATCGTATGGTCGAACATAAGTCTGGTAATCTCCATACAAAGCCTGATAAACGACATATAATTCTCTGGTCTCCGAATGTCTTGCCACGGCAAGAATCTGATATGTCTTATTTTTAAAATGCCGGTAGATCTCTCCCGGCATGGGTCTGCCCTGCGGCATAAACTTCACCCTCTATCCTATCTTATTTTACAAAGGTATTGGTCTCATAAATGCATTTTGCCAAATCCTTTGTCGCAAAATCTACCACTACAATACCATAAGATGTCCCTGCCTGCCAGTCATAGGATAAGAGATAATCGTTGATGGTCGTGGCATATTTCTTTGGATGCCCTACCTTACCGCTGCCACTGGTCGAGGTAAAGTTAATGGAAAAGGTATCATCCGCCGCCTGACAATTTTCCAGATCATCCACAATGGCATCCAGTTTGTCGGACGTGTCATAATTATAGCGGTCCTGCACCCACAAAGAGGCACTGTCACTAATGGCAGAGAGTGCATATGGCACATCCACGATCTCCCGGGCTCCCTGGTCTTCCCAGTAAAAATGCAGTCCGCTCTTTTGCTGACCAAGTCCCATGGCATCCTCAAAACGTGTTGCCAAAACGATCTTGCCCCGCACCTGCTCCAGAGTCGGAATCTCGTTGGCAAGATACCACATTTGTGGGTTCTGATCGATCTGTTCATACAAAAGTTTTTGTACCTGTGCCACATCATCCTTGCTGTTTTCCGCCTTCATACAAAGAATGACCGTCTCGGACGGATGTTCCTGCAAAAAGGCATAGACATCCGATAAGACATTGGACAGTTTGAGTGCTTTTGCAAAAAGTCCGCCGCCCTCTTTGCACTTTGCAAAATTGTGCTTCAAGATCAGTGTCTGCTCATCTTCCTTGCCGTCTAAGACCAGACGCATGTCAAAATAGCGGTAGCCATCGACCAACTGCTGTGCGATGCTGGTGTCCTGACATTGAAAGATATAGCGCATGCCTACATACTGTGTCGCGCTGTCATGCGTGCCCGGAATGGAGATCGAACTCAGCATCGTTTCCCCATCAATGTCTGCCATCCAATCCTCTGCATGATCTTCTGCCGCCTGCACGCTTGATCCATCCATACCGGCAAATACCGATAGCGACAAGACCAGTGCCAGAGCCACTGCTCCCCATTTTCTGAAAAATCCCCTCATATAAAAACCTCCTGTTATAAGCACTTCCCCCAGTGCCATTATGATAAGAATATAGTATAGCATAATCCACCGGAAAAAAAGCAAATTTTTTACTTCTTTTTCTTACTATATATTATAATAGAAAACAGAAAAGAAAATAATACAAAGAAAGGATTTTTTCATGATTGATCGTCATTCTTTATTAGCACTCAATTTTTATAAAAAGTCCCCCTTTACCGGGAGCGACGGCAATATGCGCTACCGCGTGGAAAAAATAGAGTTCCCCATCCCGGATACGGAGGATGAAAAAGAAGTCAAACTGCAAGCCACCATCTGGCCGGGACCTTTCGCCTTTGCTAAGACGGACGAAGAAAAAATGACACGCCAGACAGCAGACTTTTCCGAAGAAGGTCTCTGTGCTCTTGTCGACTGGCTAAACGAAAAACAACCGGAGTTTTGATGCTCCGGTTGTCTTTATGTATTCGTTTTCTTTTATCTCTTTGCATGCATGGAAAATGCATCCATATCGTAATGATCCAGATTTTCATGGATACCACGCTCATCCGCTTCGGAAAGAATCGTCTCACGGTTCTTTTTGAAAGAAGCCTGTGGACGGAAAGCACTCGGTCCGCCGACACAACCGCCCTCACAGATCATACCCTCGATAAAGTCTTCCGGCAATCTGCCGACCTTCATCAAAAGCAATGCCTTCTTACACTCTGCGGCACCATTACACTTGTTGACGGTCGCTGCGATCTCATCATCGCTTTCTTTCAAACTCTGCAAAACTGCCTCGGTAACACCACCGGAATTTGCAAAACGCTTGCCGTAGATGGATGACTCCTGATAAGAGTTGTCGTCCTCCTCCAGTTCTACGTTTCTCGCATGCATGATGGCACGGATCTCACTGTAGGTCAGTGCATAGTCTGCATTGCCCTCAATGGCATGATCCTTGACCTCGGATTTCTTGGAGATACAAGGTCCGATAAATACGGTAACCGCATCCGGTTCTTTTGCCTTTAACATACGGGATACGGCACACATAGGTGAAATGGTCGTTGATACATTTTCGATCAGTTCCGGGTAATGCTTCTTTACCATGTTGACAAATGCAGGGCAGCAGGAAGTGGTCATCTTCTTGCCATTCTTGTATGCTTCTGCCCATTCCTCTGCTTCGTAGGCTGCTGTCATATCACCGCCAAGTCCTACTTCCACAAGATCGGTAAAGCCGACTGCCTTCATGGCTTTCTTCCAACTGTTCATGGTGATATGCTCACCGAACTGTCCCTCGGTCGCCGGTGCAACCAATGCATATACCGGATGTTCTGACTTGATCGCCTTGATGACATCCACGATAAAGGTCTTGGAACCAATGGCACCAAACGGACATCTGTGAATACACAGTCCACAGCGGATACACTTTTCTTCGTTGATCACGGAAATGCCGTTCTCGTCATAACTGATGGCATCGACCGGACAGGAGAACTTACACGGACGCTTTAAGGCTGCGATCGCATGGTAAGGACAAGCCTGGGCACATTTACCACATTCCTTACACTTGGAAGCGTCAATATGGGAACGATGGCGTCCCATCTCGATCGCGCCAAAGTTACATGCGTTGATACATGCCTTTCCGATACAGTTCTGGCAGTTGTCGGTTACAACATAACTGGAGATCGGGCAATCTTCACATGCAGAACTGATGACCTGAACGATATTGCCGTCGTCATGCATGCCCGGTGCCTTTCCCTCTGCCAGGCGGACTCTCTGGCGGATAATTTCTCTTTCTTTATAGATACAGCAACGGAACTGCGGTGTTGGTCCCGGAATCAAAGACTGCGCAATGCCGTCCCTCTTCTCTTCCAATTCATCTGCAAATGCTAATTTGGCTACTTCATAAAGTACATCATGTTTGATCTTAATTACATTTTCGTCAGCATACATTTGGTATGGTTCCTCCCTTTTTTCAATACTTGTGTGGTTGGTCTGTTACTTTTGTCAAAAAAATAACAATCTTATATTGGTAATATAACACGGCTCAGGGAAACTGTCTATAAATCCACCTCATGTACTCGAAAAAGACCAACAACTAACGCAGTCTCTGATTGATCTTTTGCTTGGTCTTCATATCATACATACGCCGGTCTGCCAGCATATATACTTTTTGCACGGATTCCTTTGGACACTCGCTGCTTTTTGCCACGCCATATGCTGCCTCAATATTAAAGGTCAGTTCGCTGGATCTCCGCTTCTCCAGACGCACCATTTTATTTAAGCACTGGTCGATCAGTGGAAACTGTTCCTTGCGGACTAAGACTAAGAACTCGTCGCCGCCCATGCGGAATACCTCACCCATACCGGAAAAGGCATCCTGTAAGATGGCTGCAAATTCCTGCAAGAGTAGATCTCCCTGGACATGTCCCAGAGAATCATTGATGGTCTTTAAACCGTTGAGATCCATGTTGATCAGGGCATACTCCGCATCTCCTGCATCTAGTTCGTCAAAGCGCTCATTGCACTTGGTACGGTTGTAAGTACCACAGAGTTCATCGTGATATGCACGGTCAGCCAGCCACTCCTGCTCTGCCTCATGTACCAGAATGCCATAGATGTAGAAGATATAACTTACGACCAGCATAACGATAAAGAGCAGGGTTCCCACCGGAATGATACTGATGGTCAGAAGTTCATTGTCCTGCATGACATATTTTTGCAGATTAAAACGAACCAGATCGATTGCCACACTCACGCACAGGATCACTACACCGATATGTAAGGCTCTTTCCGAACGGTCACGTTTTTTTTCTTTATCATATCCGGTCAGCGCCACCAGGAATAGGGAAATGCCGCCAAAGAGGTGGAAGTATCCCAAGAGTCTCGGATAATGCTCGATATTCAAAAAGTGCAAAATAGTCGAAACTACAAAGAACAGTCCCATCAGCATAGCCGATGCATATGCCAGTTGCTGTTTCCAGACCGCCACATGCTTTCGCATTTCCGCGATCATTAAGATAAAACTGATCGGTGCCAGATACAGGGTCAGGTACTCCACCGTCGTGTTGGAAGCCAGATCGATCTTGAAGATCTCAAACACCTTCATATTGCACATGGACCAGATGCCCATCAAAAAACTAAAGATCCCGATATACAAAAGACGCACATACAACTTGCTGTAGCAGACAGCGACCGCACTGACAATGGTCATGACTGCTCCCAATAAGATCAAAAAGATCCCCACAAAGGTACTGAGCAGATGCTGTCTTGCAAACTCCCGATAGACCTCACTGGTCGCTGTCACCGTCGGATTGGTGATATTGGTAAAAGCGTCCGGCTCACGCACGTTTAAGGTAATGACAAAGTCTTTACCGGAAACATTGTTCGGCAGGTCTATAAAATGATAGCCGCTGCCTACCACCCAGTTCTTCTCGGCATACTCCTGTCCATAATGATAGATCTGTCTGCCGTCGATCTCCACATCGATCGTGGACAGATAACACAGAAATGTCATGGTCTGGTGCAGAGTCATATCCTTAGGGAAACTTCCCATCAGGACAATCTCATCCCCCACCTGTAAATGTGAGAACTTGTATGCCGCCAGTGTGTCCTCCTGCGCTAACGCTTGTCCGTTTACACTGACCTGCCAGCCCTCTGCCAGTTCCAAGATCTCCGATGATGTCGAGTTCTGGCATAGCATCCATGCAAAAAATAAAACCCAGATCAAAGTCGCCGCAGCTGACAAGAGTGCCACTATGAGTTTGAAAGTTTTCTTTTTTTCTTCCAGTCTTGTCCCCATGATACTGCCCCCTACTATTATCCTCTTAAAAGCATTGTATCATATCCCTCCCCTGCGCTCCAACAAATACGACAATTTTTAGGCAATTTTTTATATTTCTTTCTATAAATATGATATACTCCTTGTATCAAAGCAAAGGAGCATCTCATGGCAGGAAAAATAAAGAAAAAGCACCGCGGTCTGCGCTTTTTGTGTGGTCTGATCTTATTTTTAATAGCGCTCAGTGTCATCGGCACTGTTTTTTTATTGCGCCGCAATGTCACTGCCACTTTTACTCCGGTGGACTATGCCGAGAGTAACGAAACTCTGGCAAATCCTTATACCGGCTGGTATCACACCTATGAGTATGAGATCTCCGACGAGACATCTTTTGACCCATCCACCGTGGACTATGCGTTGGTTCTGGATAATTCCACACGCCTCTGTCTTGTCCGCATCAACCTCAAAAATTATGCCGCCGGTGCCATATCCGATCATGGACTGGCTGACATCCGCGCCATTTTGAGCACCTGGTCGGCGACCGACAAGCAGATGATCCTGCGTTTCTGCTATGATACGACCGGCGACAATTCTATCAGCGAGCCTTCCGACCTGACCACCGTCTATCGCCATATGGAACAGGTGACCGACATCATCAATGACTATGCCGCACACATCTACCAGTTGCAGGGGATATTTGTCGGTGCGCAGGGTGAGACACTCTCATCGCCAAGTCTGACGGATGCCACCCTTGCCGACCTGACAGACTACTATGCTTCCCTAACCGACAAATCGCTCTATCTGGGCTTGCACGATGCCGGGCAATATTTGCAGGCGATCGGACAGACCAGTGTACCACCGACCCTTTTTACTTCCGACAAGACCCTTTTCTACCGTCTGGGACTTTTTAGCGATAGCCTGACGTCTGCCCTATCAAATGCAGAGGCAGAAGCCACATCTGCGATCGCGTCCTTTGCCCCATGCGGCGGCTCTGTCGCGGCAGACCCTTCGCTGGCAGACACAGCCACCGCCATCCAGATGCTTCAGGCACGCCATATTTCCTATCTGAACGCCGAGCAGACGGAAAGCACGCTGACATCCTGGAAAAGCCAGACCTACACTTCTTCCGATGCCTACAATGGTCTTACCCTGTATGATTATATGACGACCCATCTGGGTTACCGCTATGTCCTGCGGGATGCCGCCCTATCTTTTAACACCTGGAAAAACGAAAGCGGAAGTCTCACGCTTTCCATAGAAAATGTCGGTTTTTCCGTTTCTTACATGCCATATGATGTATGCCTGCTCATGCGCAATCAGGACACGGAAGAAATGATCACCCTTCCACTGGATACGGATAATCGCAGTTGGAATCCGCAGGAAACGACCACCTTAAAGCAGTCCCTTGCCCTGCGGGATTATGACAAAGGTACTTACAGCCTTTATCTTTTGGTACAGAATCCTGCTAGCGGAGAGGTCATCAAACTGGGAAATACCATGCCTCTGACCTCCAACGGCTACATGATCGGAAGCCTTGTGATCGAATAAATCAGATTTTACAGTAAAAAGTTTACAATTTATCCTTGACTTCATGTGTAAAAACAGATAGAATACTACTTGCGCGCAGGAGTGGCGGAATTGGCAGACGCGCAGGCTTCAGGTGCCTGTGGTAGCAATATCGTGTGGGTTCAAGTCCCATCTCCTGCATCAAAAAAGGAATCCTTTTCGGATTCCTTTTTTCATTATCAATATAAATATTTCTGTTCAAAATCATCTACACTAAGCGGCTTGTCAAACAGATAGCCCTGTATCAGATCCACATTCATATCCTTTAAGGCATCACACTGATTCTTGTCCTCGACACCTTCAACGCAGACATGCATATGCAAAGCATCAGCCAGTTGGGAAACAGATTTGACAAAAGCCTCCGAAAAGACATCCTCTCCCACATCCTCAACAAAGCACTTGTCGATCTTGATCACATCGATCGGCATACTACGGATGTGATTCAGCGAAGAATAACCTGTTCCGAAATCGTCTAACGCAACGCGCACACCCAGTTTCTTAATCTCTCCTAAGACCTCCTGCATGCGTTTCATATCATTGATAGCAAGCCCTTCCGTCACCTCAAGTGTCAGATTAGAAGGCTGAACTTCTGTCTCTGTCAGTGCATTTTTTATCGTATCAATAATGTCATTCTGTAACAGTTGAATGACGGAAAGATTGACATTTACCTTATACTCCGGATGTCCGAAATCATTCCAGTATTTGCAGCGCTTGCAGGCTTCGATCAGGACATGATAGCCGATCTCATTGATCAGTCCCAGATACTCTGCCAAAGCGATAAATTCCGATGGCATCACAAAGCCGAGTTTCGGTGAATTCCAACGCACCAGAGCCTCCGCCCCACAGCACGGACGCTCCGGCTTGCTAATGTCAATGAGAGGCTGGTAGTAGACTTCAAACTCTTTGCAGCCCTGTTCTACCGCCTCACGCATGCATTTTTCCATATCCAGACGTTCCACAGAACTGGTGCACTGGTTGTTGTTGTAATACTCGACACGGTTCTTTCCCTGACTTTTTGCCCAGTGCAGGGCAATATCCGCTCTCTGTAAAAGTAAGGACAGATCGATCCCATCCTTCGGGATACGCACAACGCCCATACTCATGGTGCAGTAATACTCTGTCCCCTGTAAGAGCCATGGTCTTGAAAACAGATTCTGTATATTTCGGATCATCGCATCCCTCTGTTCGATATGACGGGTTGTCACGATCACTGCAAACTCGTCGCCGCCCAAACGATAGCAGTGACCTGCCACACCATCCATATGTCCCAGAGCATCTGCCACATTCTGTAAGAGCAGGTCACCCACATGATGCCCCAGCCCGTCATTGATATGGTTAAAGTCATCCAGATCGATATAAAGGATGGCACTCTCTCCACCACTGCGCACGGTCGCATGGATCTCTTTTGTCAGATCCTCCTCAAAACGCATACGGTTGTAAAGGCCTGTCAGATAATCTTCATTTGCCTGATGCTCAATACGTTCCTGATAGCGTTTGGTCTTGGAAATATCATAGATCGTTGCCAGACGCACCTCTTTGCCGTCCACCCAGCCGATCTTTGAAAACGTGATCTCCAGCCACTTGTCACTGCCTGCCACCCGATACTCATGAATGCCTTCCATGCCATCCGGGGAAATGGTCAGCACTTTCTCCAGTTCGATTCGGTCTTGCTCTGTCATGCTCATTTCCTTAAAGGCATCATTGGCATATAGGATCTGTCCGGTCTTTAAGTCATTGACGCTGATGCCGCAGCCGGCATTTTCTAAGATCGCATCCAGTGCCGCATAGGAACTTGCCAATGAATTTTTTGTGATCCGTTTAACTAAGATCGTCTGCGTAATGCGCTTGACGTCATTTAAAAAGCGCAGGTCTTCTACGCTCCATTTACGGTCTTCCTCCATCATGGTAAAGCACAGATACATACTGCATTTGCCATTGACATTCAAAGGCAGAAATACGCCACAGCGGATCTCATACCTGGTAAAATAGTCTAAAAATGGCTTTGGCATAATCGTCTCTGACGAGATCGTGTACGGGCGTCCTGTCATAAAAGGTACTTCTGCCAGCGGCAGGCTGCCGTAAGTCCGCATATGCTCATGTTCCGGCTTATCTGCCCATTCACAGATCATCTCTACATGTTCTTCGTCCACCTGCAATTTCAAAAGACTGCCATTGGACAGATGCATATAAGTTCCCACGCGCTCCAATATATCTTCCATGATCTGTGCAAAAGTGACATCCGATTCCATCATCTTTAAGATCTCGGTCAGCACCTCTGTCTTTTGCAAAAGATACTCCATGTGCTTTTCGTTTGCTTCTAACTGGGCGATCTCCTCTGCCTGCGCAGCCAGATGGATCTTGCTGGAAAAATAATTTTTTGTCAGCACATCCAAAAGTGCCACCGCCGCATCAAAGGCTTTTGTCGTTGTTTTACGCATGATCTGCGGCACCTGATCCTCCGGTCTGATGCATTCCGCGTCGATAGCAACCAGTACCCACGCACCGTCAAATCTGCCATCCTCGTCACGGATGGCGATTCCACGCAACTGCACACATGGCATACTGGATTCGACCGCGATCACATCTTCTCCCCCTACATCCGAAAAACTGGCGATCAGATTTCGCTGCGTTGCCACCGGAAACACGCGGTCAATAAAGTTCTGCTCTTCCTTTGTACCAGAAAAAGATGTCAGCCGGCGCATGTTTCTGCTGACGCATACGCAATAGACACCCTGTGTCTGACAAAACTGATCCTGCATTGCCTGCATCTGTTCCTGATCCAGACAATTCATGACATCTTTCTTTTGTAAGTCTTGTTCCTGTCCCTCATGATCTGTATACATACCCTACCCTCTTTTTTTCAAAATGTAGATCTGCTCACGTCCACGCATAGGAATCTGGCGTACCAGTTGAAACTCCTCATGCAGACGTAATTGTTTTTTCAAGATCCCTTCCTCGGTTGAAAGGGCAAATACCATCGCCTGATCTGCCGTGATCTCACCGGTCTTGTCAAAAAATCTACGATAAAATTGATCGACTTCTTCCCGCTCCTTATGCTCCATGCGTGGGAATTCTGTGATCACCTCCTCCATCAGATACGATGAAGTAAAATCAAAATAATCTCGATTGATAAAATAAATGTTCTTTTTTGCCTTCTCGGCATCCTGTCTGCCATAAAAAATGGCTTCTCCAAAACTGTCAATGCCATAGACATCACGCGTTCTTCCCGCCTGCATACGTTCGATCAAAAGTGTGCCAAGACCGCAGAAAGGGTCGATCACATGTGCTTCTTCTTTTAAATATGGACGGACCAACTCCACCATCTCTGCCGCCACGACTGGCGCCATAGAGGTCGGCAAGGCATGCTCTCGATAAATAAAACGTCTGTCCGCCTGTCCTAAGACTCTGGCATAGACCACATAAGTCCCATCTTTCTTTTGCCTCGGCAAAAGTTCGATGACCGCATCTTTTGGGCGGTTAGCAAGTCTTCCCTGACTGCCTTCCTCTATAGCATAGGCAAGTCGCTTGGTCGTCTTGCTGTCAGCGTCCATCTGCATCCGCAGGGCAAACGGGTATTTTTTCTTTTTGCCATAGACCTCCTCCAAAAGGGGAAGAAGTTCGGAAAGTACGATCGCCTGCGCCAGATTTTCTTCTGCCGCAAGGGTCTGACCGCGAAATCGAATGACAAAGAGCATTTCCCGATAGATGCGGATCTGGCTCAATTTATCCAGGGAGTCTGTGAGCAGGCGTACCCCACGCCCTACCATCCTCGCATCCGCATAGCCCAGATCCTGCACCTGTGCCAGGAGTGCCTCCCTCATATAAGGATCCGTTGTAAGGATCAGAGCGTGTTTCTTGTGGATACCCTGATACCGGTAGTTTTCCTTCTCCTGGTATGCCTCCAGCAAAAGATCCATCTGCTCCAGCAAAAGACGCATATGTTTTTTGTCTTCTTCCCAAATCTCTTCTGCGCCCAGCCGCTTTCTCTCTGCCTGCAGGCTTTCCAAGATCTCTCCACAGTCGTAAGCCGAAAGTCCCTTGATATAAGAAGCCAGAACAAACTTGGTATCTTCCCTTTCATAAGCCGCCCAGAGTGCCTGTGTGACCTGACCTGCCATTTCCAGTGCCTGTACCCGGTCAGAAAGATCTCCCAGCAAAAGGGCTGCATTCTTTCTGGTCTTAGCATCCGCATGGGAAAGCAAGTCCCCTAAGCGTCCGATAAAGGCTGCATCTACATAGGTCTCTGCCGCCTTTTTATCCTCCTTGATCTGACTGCGCAGATTGCTCAAAATGGATCTTACCTCTTCTGTTTGTGTGATCTCTGTCAATAATTCTTTGATTTCCATGCTCTATCCTAAATTCTTTTCTTCTTTATCTGTCCGCTTTGCGGTCCGGTATTTGCGCGGCGAAATACCATAGGTCTTTTGAAACAACCGATGAAAATAAGAAACATTTTCATAGCCTACCGCCACCGCGATATCCGCCACGGTCAGCCCGGATGTTTCCAGCAGATATGCCGCCTGACGCATACGCTTTTGCTGCACCAACTCGGTATAAGTCGCACCGGTAAAGGAATGAATGGCGCGGCTCAGCCAATACACATCATAATGGAGCATCTGCGCCAGTTCGGATAATTCACCATCCTTGTAATGCTCCTCGATATAACGATATACCGACATCAAGAGTTCCTGATTTTTATTGTCTTTACCAACACTGACCAAGTCGGTATAATTCATCAGTTGCAGTAGCAGCAAGCCCATGGTCGCCTGGTTGATGCTCCGCTTGTTGGGCTGTTTGTTATGTATGGTCCAGATCAGATTCTCCATGAGATTCTGGATGGGCAGCACCCCTGATACCTGAAAGTGCAGATAGGAGACATCCGCATCCTTACTCTTTAAACATTCCA
This sequence comes from Roseburia sp. AM16-25, assembly GCF_003473825.1. Lineage (NCBI taxonomy): Bacteria > Bacillati > Bacillota > Clostridia > Lachnospirales > Lachnospiraceae > Roseburia > Roseburia sp. AM16-25. The sequence goes on along the minus strand of NZ_QUCW01000002.1, from coordinate 136,574 downwards.
GAACAAACTTACGGATCAGGTTGTCCTCCTCGCCCATCATAGAGAGGGCATAGTCAAAAAAAGCCGGTAAGATGATAAAGTTGACAGCAATATCATCCTCGCCTGCCGGATAGATCTCCTGCGTGGCGTTCTGGTTTAAAAAAAGCATTTCACCGGTCTTTAACTCGATCCGATCACCATTGACGATATGCGTGGTCTGTCCGGAACACATATAGATGAGTTCCACATAATTGTGTGTGTGCGCCGGAAAATGCACAAAGCGGGTATGGGTACGGATCTCTATGGTCTTACCACTCTCGATCAGCCGCTTGTAATCGACCATATGGGTCTCCGGCTCCATATAGATTCCGCGATCCACATCGACCTGTCCCTTAAGATAGCCCTGTTCTTCATCGCTGATCTGTCTTAATTCATTCAGCAGTTCCTGATTCATCTGACTCCTCTAATCTGCGCCAATCTTCTTCCCGCATCTTGTCCTTCATCCGATGTTCCTTTAAATATCTTCGCACAAAGCATAAGAGGACAATACTGATGGTAGATATCAGATCATCCAGCGGTGTTGTCGTCGTGACAACGATCATATGACGTGCCACTAAAAAGATGATCGTCTCCAAGACATTATCTGCGGTCGGCCTGCATAACATTTTCAAAAATTCAACACCGATCACGACCAGAAATACCTGTTCTAAAAACTCCAGCATTGCCCCAGCCGTTGAACGGTTCTCCCACAATTCACCCACATGTGGGATCAGCGCGATCAGCGCGATCACGACCGCAATAAAAACAAATATCGCTGCGATCAACTCTAAAATGTGACACAATTCCGTCACCCATTTTTTGACATAACCATAAACCTTATCAAACATAAATACTCCTCTTTCATCTTAAATCCTAGTTATCCAATTAAATATTATCGTATTATCCTTACCCACGTCAAGCCCATTATATGCAGGCTTCCTCCAGCGACCCAAAAATAAAAAAGCCCGATCAGATCCTGTCTGATCGAGCCCTTCATTTATCCTATTCTGCGATCTTATTCTACAACCTGTGTCCATCCGTAAGGATCTTCGATCTTGCCCCACTGGATGCCGGTCAAAGTATCGTATAATTTCTGTGTTAATTCGCCTGTCTTGGCATCGTTGATGACAACAACATCATCCTTGTAACGAAGTTCTCCAACCGGTGAGATAACAGCTGCTGTACCGGTACCAAATACTTCTTCCAAAGTACCGTCATGCCCTGCCTTCATCAGATCGTCTACAGAAAGACGTGTCTCGTTGACCTTGTATCCCCAATCACGAAGCAAATGGATCATGGAATCTCTGGTAACACCCGGAAGTACGGTTCCCTCGATCGGTGCAGTGTAGATCTCGCCGGCGATCTTGAACATGATATTCATAGTACCAACTTCTTCTACATATTTACGATGCTCACCATCAAGCCAGAGTACCTGTGCATAGCCCATCTTCTCAGCCTTAACCTGTCCTAAGATAGATCCTGCATAGTTACCGCCACACTTGGTAAATCCGGTACCACCCTTTACGGCACGAACCAATTCATCCTCAACCAGAATCTTAACCGGATCAAGTCCTGTTGCATAGTATGCTCCAACCGGGCAACAAATGATCATAAACTTGTAAGAAGATGCCATATGCACACCAAGCGCTGCTTCTGTAGCAAACATAAACGGACGGATGTAAAGAGAAGTATCCGGCTCAGATGGAACCCAATCTGCTTCCTGCTTTACCAGTGCTCTGACTGCTTCTACAAACATGTCCTCTGGGAATGCCGGCATACAAAGTCTTGCGTTGGAATTGATCATACGTCTTGCGTTCATTTCCGGACGGAACAACTGGATCTTGCCCTCAGCGGTACGATATGCCTTCAAGCCTTCAAATGTCTCCTGTGCATAGTGCAGTGTCACACATGCCGGATCCAATTCGATCGGTCCCTGTGGTACGATTCTAGCATCGTGCCATCCCTGATCCTTGTCCCAGTCCATGATAAACATATAGTCTGTCATGTACTTACCAAATCCAAGATGTTTCTGATCTGGCTTTTCCTTTAACTGCTTACGTTCTTCAAATCTAATTTCCATGATTTCTTCCTCCATATATTGCATAATCGCAGATGAAATCCTGCAAAATTTCTCTGTTTTTCTTATTATCTTCCTCTTTACAAGGCTTGTCAAGAATACAGTCTATAATTATCCTGCATTTTTCTTAGGCTTTTTTGTATATTTTTTCATTCCCCACAGGTAATGGTTCTTGAAAGCCTTTTTCAAAAATAATATAATGGTAAAAATAAGAAAGATACGAAGGGAGTACATTATGCATACATTTCAACCATATCCTATGAATATGTTAGAATTTAATCCTTTTCAAAAGATCGGTAGCGAATGGGCAGCCGTGACCGCAGAGGCAGACGGCAAAGCCAATGCCATGACTGTTAGTTGGGGCGGTGTCGGTGTCATGTGGGGAAAAAACGTAGCCACCATCTATATCCGTGATTCCCGTTACACAAAGGAACTGATCGATGCAAGCGATACATTTTCTATCAATTTCTTTGAAGATGATCATATGCACAGCACACTGAATTACCTGGGCAAGGTTTCTGGTCACAATGAGGATAAGATCGCCGGAGCACGTCTGCATATCAACCACATGACAGGCACTCCGTTTTTAGACGAAGCCAAATTTGTCATCCTCTGTAAAAAATTATCTGCGACCCGCATAACAGCCGATCAGTTCATTGATCCGACCATCGCAGACAAGTGGTATGCGGATGGCGATATGCACACCATGTATATCGGCGAGATCATAGATGTCTTAGTCCGCTAATATATGCTCATACCCAAAAGCCCGGATGCTGTTTGCACCCGGGCTTTTTATGTATTACTGTTCGTTTGAGATCGTATCCTGTAATTTTTCTACTTTTCCATGCAATCTGCCAATCGTATCGGAGAAATCCTGAATGGTGTCGTAAATCATGACAGCACCATCTACACCGTTTCCGGATAGTTCAGAAACACGATTGGTATTTTCAGAAACACTCACTACACTGTCAACGATCTTGGCTGTGTTATTGGACACCTCATTGACACCATCAATGATACCATCCACCATAGTCTTTAACTTACCGACATTATCCTTGGTCTGTTCAAAACTGCTGTTGACATCCGCAATCTTGGTATTCTGTAACTGAATCCCCTCTACGCAGTGATTCATCTTTTCTACAGATTGATTTGCCACAGAGATCAACTGGTTCATAATCTGTGTAATCTCTTCCGTAGAGTTCTTGGTCTGCTCTGCCAACGTACGGATCTCATCGGCTACTACGGCAAATCCCTTGCCTGCCTCGCCTGCTCTGGCTGCCTCGATCGACGCATTGAGGGCTAAGAGGTTGGTCTGGCTGGAAATGGAAAGAATAGCATCCGTGATGCTGGAAACGCCCTGGATCTGTGCTACCAGATCGGTAATGATCTGATTGGTCGCTTCGATATCTCCCGATACTGCCTGTGCCTGCGTGCGCATATCCTCTGAAAGGACAGCACCTTCGCTGACTTTTTCATACACTTCTTCCGCATTCTGCTGGACACGTTCTGCACTTGCCTGTGTCTCTTGTACGATAGCGTAAATATTTTGTGTCAGTTCGGACTGATGGTTCATCTCCTGACTATTGACAGAAGATGCTGAGGAAATATCACTAAGTGCACCCTTATTTTCATTTGCCTGCTCTGTGATGTCATGCATGCCATCCGTGATCACATGGAAATTATCCAGAATGTCCTGTGAGATCTGTCCCACCTGATTTGCCACCTCGATGGCTTCATTGGTCTGCTTCTGGATCTGATCCATATTATCCTTGGTTGCATTGTAGATACGAAGTACCGTGTACATACTAAAGAAGCCAAACAGCATAGTAGAGATCAACTCTATGGTTGCATCTTCCCCTGTCATCTGTCCCTGTACAGATCGATATCCAATACTTACCAGATTGATGATGACTGTTGCAGTAGTACCGCAAGACACCAGACGGACATTCTGATACACAATCAAAGCATACACCGTTATAAATACAATCGGATATATTTTGGCTGCTGATGTGAATGTCACAACAATATAAGGAATCAGATACATGACTGACATCTTGATATGCGTATTTTCTTCGCTTCCCTTACACAATCCCCAGAAAGATGCCAATATAAAACATACCAGCATAACTACCATGCCCGGCGCAGACATGGTGTGCGTGATCAGCATGATCAGCAGCCAGCCAAGGAAAGACATACCGTAGATCATCACCCCTAATTTATTTGATCTGGCGGTCTGTTCCGGTGTAAGTGCAATTGCTTTCTTTGGTTTCTTTGCCATAATTTATACCCCTACCCTTTCTAGTACCTGATTATTCTTCTGTGTTTTCTAACGCAAGTCCCAACTCATCTAACTGTGCCTGATCAACCGGTGTCGGAGCCTCTGTCATCAGACAGGATGCATCCTTGACCTTCGGGAAAGCAATCACATCACGGATAGAATCCGCATGCATCATCAACATGATCATACGATCCAATCCAAATGCCAGTCCTGCATGTGGCGGTACACCATAAGAGAAGGCATCCAGTAAGAATCCAAATCTCTCATGTGCTTCTTCATTGGTAAAGCCAAGTGCATTGAACATTTTTTCCTGCACATCGCTCTGATAGATACGGATACTACCACCACCAAGTTCACAACCGTTTAATACGATATCATATGCCTTTGCACGGACAGCACCCGGATCACTGGTAAGTTTGTCCAGATCTTCCTCATAAGGCATGGTAAACGGATGATGCATGGCAACAAAACGGTTCTGATCATCTGACCACTCAAACTGTGGAAAATCCACAACCCAAAGGAAAGCAAATTCATTTGGATCATAGAGATTAAACTCTTTTCCTAACTGTAAACGCAAGGAACCTAAAACTTCCCATACGATCTTATTGCGGTCTGCTGCAAACAAAAGCAGATCTCCCGGCTGGCCATCCATAGCAGATACCAAAGCGGCAAGTTCTTCTTCTGTCATAAACTTGGCAAAGGATGACTTGTAAGTGCCATCTTCGTTGATAGAAAGATATGCCAGACCCTTGGCACCACAACCCTTAGCATGATCTACTAACTTGTCAATCTTTTTGCGGGACATTGCTGCCTGACCTTTGACATTGATACCACGGACACTTCCGCCATTTTCCAAAGCACCGGTAAATACGCCAAAACCGCATCCGGCAACAACCTCTGATACATCTACCAGTTCCATGCCAAAACGGACATCCGGCTTGTCAGATCCAAAACGATCCATAGCCTCCTGCCAAGTCATGCGCTTGAGCGGAAGTGGTACTTCTACGTCAAGTGTCTCCTTGAATACGCGGGCGATCAGACGCTCATTAACATCTAAGACGTCTTCCATATCTACAAAAGACATCTCCATATCCACCTGGGTAAATTCCGGCTGACGGTCTGCACGCAGGTCTTCATCACGGAAGCACTTTGCAATCTGGAAATAACGATCATACCCAGAGCACATCAACAACTGCTTAAATAACTGTGGTGACTGTGGCAATGCATAAAAACTGCCCGGATGCACACGAGACGGTACCAGGTAATCTCTGGCTCCTTCCGGTGTGGATTTCTGTAAGATCGGTGTCTCGATCTCTAAAAATCCTTCATCCTGTAAGAAAGAACGGATCACGCCCATAACACGGCTCCGCATCATCAGATTCTTTTGCAGATCCGGGCGACGCAGATCCAGATAACGATATTTCAAACGTAATTCTTCCTTGGTCTGGATACCGGCTTCGATCGGGAATGGCGGTGTCTGTGCCTCAGAAAGCACGCGGAGCTGCGTTGCGAACACCTCGATATCTCCTGTTTTTAAGTTCTCATTGACGGCTGCGGAACGCTTCTGTACCTTGCCGACGATAGCAACCACATACTCGCTACGCAAAGTTCCTGCCTTGGAAAATCCTTCGCTTCCGATCACAGGCTCATCAAAGACTACCTGCATCATACCACTGCGGTCTCTTAAATCAACGAAGATCAGACTTCCTAAATTTCTTCTTTTCTGCACCCATCCCATCAGCGTAACTTCCTCGCCGATCATAGTGTTATTTACTTCTGTACAACGGTGACTTCTGTGAAGCCCCTGCATAGACTCTGCCATGTTTTTTATCCTCCTGCCTTAGTCTCTATTGAAAAATTCTACGAATTCTTCGTAGCCTTCTTTTTGTAATTGTTCTTTTTGGAACTTTTTGTTCTTGTTCATACGAACGACCTGTACCTGTTGTCCGTTTTCTCTGGCTTCTTTTGCCTGCTTTAAGACCTCCGTCAGTTTCTCTGCCGGATACTTCTTTTCTACCAGATAAGCCACTTTCTTTGGACGCTCCGGAATCTCAAATCCCTGCTCCATCAAAAGTAAGATGATACGCTCAAATCCAATGGAAAATCCGCAAGCCGGTACATTCTGTCCTGTAAACTTGCCGATCATTTCATCGTAACGACCACCGCCGCCACAAGATCCGCCAAATTCCGGGATTGCGATCTCAAAGATGGTTCCCGTATAATAACTCATACCACGCACAAGAGTCGGATCAAATACCAAAGCAAAATCCGCAGCCTTAGCCGCCTCAACCGTCTGGGCGATCTCACGCAGATTTCCGGAGATTTCTTCATCTAAATATCCACCCAGGGTCTCCTGTAAAAATCCTACGCCCTCAGCCACGTTTTTCTTGTCTGCCAATGCATAAAAAAGTCCAAGATACTTATCGACGCTTTCCTTTGCATAACCATTTTCCAGAAGTTCTGCCAAAACGCCCTCGATGCCGATCTTGTCCATCTTATCCAGTGTGATAAAAATACTGTCGTAATCTTTTTCTTCAAAACCACTGTAGGCAGCCATAGCCTTTAAGATACGACGTTCATTGATACGGATCTCAAAGCCGGAAAATCCAAGACGCCCCAGTGTCGTGGTCGTAGCAAGGATCAATTCGATCTCTGCCATATTGGACGGCTCGCCTAAAATATCAATATCGCACTGGGTAAACTGGCGATATCTGCCTCTCTGTGGGCGGTCTGCACGCCATACATTACCGATCTGCAATGCCTTAAAAGGACTTGGCAGATCATTGGCATTATTAGAATAGAATCTGCAAAGTGGCACAGTAAGATCATAACGCATACCAAAGTCCACCACATCGTTTTCTTCCTTTGCAGTGTCCAAATGCAATTTTTCGCCTCTTTTTAACACCTTAAAAATCAGTTTTTCATTTTCGCCGCCCTGCTTGTTGCTCAGGTTTGCGATATTCTCCATACAAGGTGTCTCGATCGGTGTAAATCCAAACTCACGATAGGTCGTCTTGATCACATTGGTCACGTAATCACGGATTTCCATCTCTCTTGGCAAAATATCTTTCATACCATTGACCGGTTTCTTACTTAAAGCCATTTCATTTCCTCCAGTATTTACATTTTCATTTCATTATAATCCGTATTCTTTTAAGAAGCAACTTGATCGTTTTACAAATTGCAGAAGGACGCAAAATCACACCACACAGTCTCTTCCTTTTTGCTTGGCCTGATATAACTTGTCATCTGCGCGACTGAACAAGGCTGTAATCTCCATATCCGCTACATAACGCTCTATACCGCAACTGAAAGTAAAGTCTTCTCCACACTTTTGTCTGCCAAAGGCCTTGTAATCCTGACGCATCTTTTCCAGTAGATCGCGCACCTGCTCCTCCGTCATTTGCGGTAGAACCAGAAGGAACTCTTCCCCGCCAAAACGTACCGAAATACCATCGTCCGGCAGGTAACGGTTCATAATATCCGCAAATCCAATCAGCACTTCATCTCCAAAAAGGTGACCGTATTTATCGTTGATCTTTTTGAAGAAATCAAGATCCATAAGTGCTGTATAAAAATCCGCATGCGCTGCTCCCATGATCTTTTCCATGTAATGGTTGAGATATCTGCGGTTGTAAAGTCCCGTCAAGGCATCATGATCTGCCGCAGACCGCACAGAGAATCGACGGAACCGTCCATCCGTATATGATGACATTACCTAAAAATCCAAGCGTATTTCCAATGCATCCGGCTGCTCCAAGAATATGAAATTGCTGTAGCCCGACATTCTCTGAGGCTTCAAATCTTTTCTCATCTTTTTTGTTTCTCATTTCTATGATCTTCGCTCCATACATGGTAGTCTTACATTTTTCTTCAGCACAAAGTCTCCCTTTTATTATACGCAAAATACAATCTCGTTCAAGGCAATTCTTGATTATTTTCCACGGCATGTAAGACACTGCAATGGTCTCGATTTTCTTTACCATTGCGCATTTCAAAGACTTCGCCCAATGCCGGAAGATCCTTCTGGCATTGGGCGATGAAAACCGCCAGCACATTTTCATAAGTGGGCACAATGATCTGCTTCAGAGCCTGTGAAAAAAGACATTCATCTTTCTGAAAAAAGTTCCCGCTTTCTCTCAATCATCTCATCAATTCTTTCAATATAGAGTCCAACATCCTTGACATTCTCACACCTTGTCACTGTCAGTCCATGGTCACTCACACATTTGCAGGCTGCTCCTGCCCCAAGCGCCACGATCGACTGCTTCTCCTCCATGATGAGTATATTGTAAAGTCCAGCCTTGCCTTCCTTGGCAAAGCCAATGTTTTCCAGATTTCCGGTCATATTCTTCTGGCGGTAGAGATAATAAGGTTCCATGCCCAGTGCCTGCGCCGTCCGGTGTGCAAGCGCCATATGCTTCTCAGAATTTTCCATGTGAAGGTCCTGATATTTATCCCATTCCAGATTCAGCCTTGCAGACCTCTTGATCGCCAGTGAATGTACGGTCAGATTGTCCGGATCCAGTTCCTTTATCACAGACATGGTATGTTCCACATCCTCCATATGTTCTCCCGGCAATCCCACGATCAGATCCATATTGATGGTCGCAAATCCCACCTCTCTTGCCAAATGAAAACTGTCTATCACCTGCTCGACCGTATGGTGTCTTCCGATCAGATCCAAGGTCTTTTGGTTCATGGTCTGCGGATTGATGGAAATACGACCGATTCCGTGTCGATGCAGGGCTTCCAATTTATCCCGGGTGATACTGTCAGGTCTTCCCGCTTCCACAGTAAACTCTAAAAGATCAGATAAATCCAGGCTTTCTTCGATCTTGGTCAGAAGCCGATCTAACTGGTCGGCACTAAGACTTGTCGGTGTGCCGCCACCAATATAGATGGTATCTAAGACCTTGTCTTTACAATGCTCTGCGACAAAATCAATCTCTTTAAAAAGAGCCTCTAAATACGCATCCACACGCTTTTTCCAGATTCCGATCGGATAGGAGGTAAAGGAACAGTAAAGACAGGTACTCGGGCAAAATGGGATCCCAATATAAAGACTGTATCCATTTTCATAATCCACCGGTGCTAACAATCTATGCTCTTTCTTGGCAATTTCCGTGCATAGCGTCTCCTTTTCCTCGGAGATCAGATAGGTATCTTTCATATAAGTACGAATTGCCGTCTCATCGGCCCCCTCTTCCAGCATCCGCAGTGGGATCTTCGTCGGTCGGATTCCTGTCAGCGTTCCCCACGGCAGTTCGCGTCCTGAAATCTCCTGCAATATTTCATATAGTAAGCGCTTCAGTCTGTTTTTGGTATCTTTTCTATCCTGATAACAAACGTCGCATCTTCTCGTCGTTTCAGCATCCTTTATCTTCCATGTGATGGTGATCTGCTCCATGGCATAGGTCACGACAAAAGAAAACGATACCTTCTCCTGATCTGCCTTTGGATTCGTATCCACAAGAATTTCTTCCTGTGGATAGAAGGCTTTGATCAAAGAGTAGATATCGTATTCAAAATTTGCTTCATTTAATTTTACTGTAATCATTTATCTCTTCACTTTCTTAGAGAAATGGATTGTACATCCGCTCCTGTTCAATGCTGGTTTCCACATCATGCCCCGGATAGACAATGGTATTCTCAGGAAGCGTCATGAGTTTGTTTCGCACAGATTCTACAAGAAGCCTCGCACTTCCGCCCGGAAAATCCGTGCGTCCGATGGAACCGCAAAAAAGAGAATCCCCGGAAAAGACAATATCCTCTCTCGGAAAATAGTAACAACATCCGCCCGGTGTATGTCCCGGCGTAAACAGAACCCGGATATGGAATCCTGCAAGGTCGATCTCCTGCTCGTCCTTTAAAAAGATATCTGCATGATAAGTCACGGCACCGCCAGCCATAGGTCCTGACAAATTGATGCGGCTATCGGCCAAAGTCTCTGCCTCCTTTTCATGGGCATAGACCAAAAGGCCGTACTTTTCTGCCAAACTTGCTGCCGCCCCGGCATGGTCAAAATGTCCATGGGTTAAGAGAATGGCCACCGGCTTTGCCTGCATCTTTGTCAATGCAGATACAATACGGTCAGCCTCCGCGCCCGGATCCACAATAATCGTCTCTTTTGTCTTTTGGTTCATCACAAGATAACAATTGGTCTGCACCGGTCCTACCACCAGATGCACAATCTGTCTGTCACTCATATGCTTTCTCCCATCTAGCCTGTCGTCCTTTCCACATCGATCACAGAGTCGATCTGCTTTAACTTTTCGATCAGACTACGCAATTCGTTCTTGCTCTTGGTTCCAAAATTGACCACGATCGTCGCAATGCCCTGCTTACTGGTCTTAGAAAAGATAGACTTGATATCTATATCACGCTCTGTAAATACTTTGGAAACATCTACCAAAAGCCCGGTTCTATTGTTGCCGTAAATATGGATCTCTGTCTGATAAACTTCACCGGAACGCTGTTCAATGGCATCCGGCTGCCACTCTGCTTCGATCAGGCGTTCTCTTTCACTATCCGGCAGATTGAGCACATTGATGCAATCCGTACGGTGGATGGAAACGCCTCGTCCACGCGTCACGAATCCAACGATCTCATCCCCCGGCACCGGTGTGCAGCACTTAGAGAAACGGACAGAAACATCATAAAGCCCCTTGACGGTAATACCGCTCTTGGACTTGTGTTCCTTTTGTTTTTCCTTTGCCGCAGGTGTGTTGTCCTCCGGCTGGTTATTCTCTGCCAAGATATCCTCATCCGTGATCAAAATCGGATGATCCTTCTTGTATGCTTCATACATACGGTTGACAAGCTGTCCCTCTTTCAAGCCGCCATGCCCTACGGCTGCAAGACAGTCATCCCAGCAATGGAAACCATACTTGCGGATGATCTTTTCCTGATATTCCGGTCGGTTGATATCGGAATAATTGATCCCCTTTGCCTTGGCAGAAGCCATCATGAGTTCCTTGCCCTTGATGATATTTTCTTCCTTAAACTCATTGCGGAACCACTGATTGATCTTGTTCTTTGCCTGTGTACTCTTGACAACATTTAGCCAATCCCGGCTCGGTCCTCTAGAATTCTGGGAAGTCAGCACCTCGATACGGTCTCCATTCTGGATCACATAATCGATCGGCACCAACTTGCCATTGACTTTGGCGCCCACCATCCTGTTACCGACCGCTGAATGGATGCTGTAGGCAAAGTCGATCGGTGTGGAGCCGTTCGGCAGATTCTTGACATCACCGGATGGCGTAAAGCAAAATACCATATCCGAAAAGAGGTTGAGATCACTTTTCAGCAGGCTCATGAACTCCTTGTTGTCCGACATGTCTCTCTGCCACTCCAAGATCTGGCGCAGCCAACTCAACTTTTCTTCTTCTTTGTTGATCGTGGCACCCTCGCCACTCTCCTTATATTTCCAATGCGCAGCAATACCATATTCGGAAGTCCTGTGCATATCATAGGTACGGATCTGTATTTCAAACGGTGTACCTGTCGGTCCGATCAGAGTCGTGTGCAATGACTGGTACATATTTGGCTTTGGCATAGCAATATAATCCTTGAAACGCCCCGGGATCGGCGTATACATCTCATGGATGACACCAAGTGCCGCATAACAATCCTTGACCGTCTCAACGATAATACGGATGGCAAAAAGATCATAGATCTGATCGATCGTCTTGTGCTGGTTGACCATCTTGCGGTAAATGCTAAAGAAATGCTTGGCACGTCCCTCGATGTCAGCCTCGATACCAGCCCCCTTCATGTGCTGTGACACCTCGGCAACCAGACCGTCAATATAAGCCTCCCGCTCCTGCTTGCGCAGTGCCACCTTTTCCACCAGATCATAGTAGGCTTCCGGCTCCAGATATTTGAGCGACAGGTCGTCCAGTTCGATCTTGATCTTGGAAATACCAAGACGCTGTGCCAAAGGCGCATAGATTTCCATGGTCTCTCTCGCCTTTTCCTTCTGCTTCTCCGGTGTCATATATTTAAGGGTACGCATATTGTGCAAACGATCCGCCAGTTTGATCAAAATAACACGGATATCCTTTGCCATGGCAAGAAACATCTTGCGGAGATTTTCTGCCTGCACTTCTACCTTGTCCGCATCATAGGACAACTGTCCCAGCTTGGTAACACCATCTACCAAAAGCGCTACTTCATCGGAAAACTCTGCTGAGATCTCCTCGATCGTCATAACGGTATCTTCTACCACATCATGCAAAAGTCCGGCAACGATCGTCTCCTTATCCATTTCCAGATCTGCCAAGATGATGGCAACGCAAAGCGGATGGATGATATAAGGCTCGCCCGACTTACGGCACTGCCCCTCATGCGCTGTATAGGCAATGTGATATGCCTTTTCGATCATGGTAATGTCCGTGTTCGGGTGATACTTACGGATGCGCTCGATCAGTTCACGATGCAGTTCTTCCGGCTCAACAAAATCCGCAGTGGCGATAATGCCCTTGCGTTCCCGGTCGATACTCTGTTCCATCTGTTCTAGTTGTTCTACAGTGAAATCTGCCATTCGTCATCTCCCCTTTCTGTTTCTGATACTCTCCACGAGCAAAACCAAAAAGTAGCACAAATTTTACCTTTGATTATAGTTAAAATTCTCCAAAAAAGCAACAAATCTCGCGGGATTCCTTTACAAATTATAAGAATAGATCCATTCGTCCGGCATTTGTTTTCCCTGAAATCCCATTTTTCCCAAAAATTGCCGCGATGCCAAGTTTCTTTCGTCCACATGGCTGATGATCCGCTCCATGCCGAGTTCGTCTTTTGCATAGGAAAGGATCGCCTGACAGACTTCCGTGGCATAGCCTTTTCGCCAGTGCTCCGGTGTGATCAGATAGCCCAGTTCTGCCTCCCCTTCCCGACAAGGTTCCCGGTACTCCAGGCCTGCACGCCCGATGAGTTTGCCGGAGTCTTTTTCAAAAACCAGCCACATACCAAATCCATAAAAACCATAAATACGCTCGATATAAGTCTCCTCATACAGCCTTTCCTGCTCATACTCATACAAAGGTTCAATAAAATCGGTCACATGCGGCTTGGCATATAAGGCAAAAAGGTCGTCCAGATCATCCATGCAGAATTCGCGTAGACGGCATCTTTTCGTCTCTAAGATCTGCCAGGGGATCCCGTGATACCTTTCAAAGACCCGGACAAAATCCTGATAGGTCACCTGTTCCAGGCTGAGCACCACATAGTTTGCCTGCATCATTTCATCTTCCTCTGCCTGAAATCCAAGCACAGCGATCCCCAACCCCTGCATCTGCTTTGCCATATCCGGCGAAGTCGTCAGGCAGATGGTCGCCGCCATATCCGAAAGATCAAAGAGTCCTGCCGCATTCTCCGGTTCCAAAAAGACCACCTTTTGAAAAAATGGCGTATTTTCCTGCAAATACGCCATTTGTCTTTCATAATTCTGTGGTGTGAATTTTTCTTTTTCTATATAGACCACAAGATTTTTTAAAGTTAATGTATTCATAGATTTTTGATACGTTCCAGTGCGCGCACAGAGTTTTCATAACTGCCAAAGGCTGTCAGTCTAAAGTAACCTTCTCCGCTTGGTCCAAATCCGCTTCCCGGTGTTCCTACCACATTTGCCTTCTCCAGTAAGAAGTCAAAGAAATCCCACGAGGTCATATTCTCCGGTGTCTTTAACCAGATATAAGGTGCATTGATGCCGCCATAGACTTCGTAACCGGCATCCTTGAGTCCGGTGTAGATGGTCTTGGCATTGTTCATGTAATAGCCGACCTGTTCTTTGATCTGTGCCTGTCCGGCATCAGAATATACAGCCTCGCCTGCACGCTGGATGATGTAAGGTGCGCCGTTGAACTTGGTTCCATGACGTCTTGCCCACATGCCGTTCAAAGAAACGCCGTCACATACCAGATCCTTTGGTACGACCGTAAAGCCAAGACGAACGCCGGTAAATCCTGCATTCTTTGAAAAACTGCGGATCTCGATCGCACAGGTCTTTGCTCCCTGACATTCATAGATGGTATGTGCCACATTGCTCTCGGAAATATATGCTTCATAAGCAGCATCGTAAATGATAATAGCGCCAATACGGTTTGCATAATCAACCCATTCCTGCAACTGATCCTTGGTCAGGGTTGTTCCTGTCGGATTGTTTGGCAGACACAGGTAAATGATATCCGGGTTCTCCTTTGGAAATTCCGGTACGAAATTATTTTCTGCCGTACATGGCATATAGATCACGTTGCTCCACATCTGTGTATTTGCATCGTATACACCTGTTCTTCCTGCCATAACGTTAGAATCAACATAAACCGGGTAAACAGGATCACAGACAGCGATACGGTTGTCCACAGAAAAAATCTCCTGAATATTACCGGAATCACTCTTGGCTCCATCGGATACAAAAATCTCATCCGCAGAGATATCGCATCCTCTTGCCTGATAATCATGTGCCACGATGGCATCCCGCAGGAAAGCATAACCTAAATCCGGTGCATAGCCGTGGAAGGTCTTGGCATCTCCCATCTCATCCACTGCCTTATGCATGGCCTCGATCATAGCCGGCGCGATCGGCTGGGTCACATCCCCGATACCCAGACGGATGATGTCTGCCTCCGGATGTGCCTCTGTAAAGGCATTGACTTTCTTTGCAATATTGCTGAACAAATAACTTCCTGGTAATTTTTGATAATTCGTATTGATCTTGTACATCTTCATTCTCCTTTTATGTCCATTCACAAGTTACTTTTGCTGTCAAGTTCTATACTCCTATAAATCGATTTCCCCGGAAAAAACCTCGGTTGCCGGACCTGTCATAAAGACATGGTTGGTCTTTTCGTCATAGACGACCTCCAGATGTCCGCCCAGAAGTTCGATATCTACACTCCGTCCTGTGAACCCGTTAAGATAGGACGCAACTGCCACAGCACAGGCTCCTGTACCGCAGGCAAGCGTTTCGCCGGAACCGCGTTCCCACACGCGCATACGCAAATGATCCTTGTCGATCACATTGATAAATTCGGTGTTGACCCGCTCCGGGAAAAGTTCATGTTTTTCAAAGACCGTTCCCACTGCCTCCAGCGGAAAATCTCTGACATCCTCCCCGATAAAGGTGATGCAGTGCGGATTTCCCATAGATACGCAGGTAATATCATAAGACCTGCCCTTGATCTCTAATGGCTCCGCCACGATCGCTTCCCTTCGATCGTCCGCCAAGCCAAGGACAGATGCTTTGACGGGAACCTGCGCCGGAATGAGTTCCGGCTCTCCCATATCGACACGCACCTTACTGACCTTGCCATCTTCTACCGTCAGTTTCAATGTCTTGATGCCGGAAAGGGTGTTGACCGTGATCGTCGTCTTGTCTGTCAGACCATGGTCATAGACATATTTTGCAACACAGCGAATGCCGTTTCCACACATTTTCCCACGGGAGCCATCTGCATTATACATATCCATTTCAAAGTCTGCCACATCAGACGCTTTTATCAGAATCAGCCCATCCGAACCAATGCCAAAATGACGGTCACTCACTCGAATGGCGGTTTCTGAAATATTGGGAATGACTTCCTTTGTGCAATCTACATACACATAGTCATTGCCACATCCATGCATTTTTGTAAATTTCATATGACGTTCCTTTCTCTTCTTTTTCTAACAGACCTGCTCAAAGACCGATTCCAAGCCCCACCGCAAGAAGAAGCGGTATTGCCACACCGGGCAGCCATCCCAAGAAAAAGGATGTGCTCTGCCGTAAGATCTGATTCTCCGATAGCATAGAATAATCTGCAAATTTTTTATCTATCTTAGCACCATAAAAGGCTGTTAGCAAACAGTAAGCAAGGCTGCATAGGAGAAAACTAAGACTTTCTAATATGCCAAAAGAAAACGCTATTCCCAGGAAAATACAAGATACGACCGCAACCGGAATGGTGATAAAAAGGTTTCTCTTGACCAGCAGTCCCTCCATATCTTTCTCCTCCATAGGCATAGATTCCATGATCCAATGCCGCTTTCCCTCCATGGAAAATCCGCAGTAACTACTGCTTCCCATACCGAGCAGTGCCAACAGTAGACAAAGGATCACAAGGTCAACACGCCCTCTGTCACAGTCAGCATATAAAAATTGCCTGATCTCCTGCGCCCTCAACAGGCAAAACGCACTCGACATAAGCGCATACATGGGGCCGATCAACGTACTTACCATATAAGACCGCGAATGGATCCACTGACTCCATAGTCTTTCTTCCAAAGCCCGATGCTTGGTTTTTGCCTCCTGTGTGCCATAAGAAAACGTTTTATATACTTTTGGCGCGCGCAGTGCCAGCACGATTTCCTGATAGGCGACCAGCATAAATAAAAAGAAGAATAAAAACCAGACGGAGGAGGCTACCAAAAACAGGAAGAAAAAGGCTCCGTTATTTTCCACAACACCATTTTGATACATCCTGCCAAAGGAGTAGTTGGCACAGATTGCCCGGATGATCTCAGACTGATCTTTATGCATCGACACCGCATTGGATACATTTCCTATGGAATTTCCCACCAGAAGTCCCATGACAAAAAGCACTGCCAGCATGATCATCGAATGCAGTAAGTTGCTGTTTTTGACGGAACAAAGGATAAGTGCCAGGAAAATACCCGCCAGAGATGCGATCCCGGTGATCGGCAGACAGGTAAAACATAGCCCCACGATCCAACGTCCCAAAAAGCCCCCATCTACAGAAACTGCCATCAGATATGCCTGTAAAAAAGGAATATTGCTCAAAAGAACCAGTATGGTACATACTACATACAATCGTAAAAAGATCAAAAACACATGCCAAAAGGTACTGATGGGCAAGGATAAAAGAAATAGGGCATTATCATCACCGGCTAAGAGTTCGTTGATCTTGATCATAGTAAAGATCAGCGTGAGAAGGCTTCCCAGCAGATAGCCTAAGACCGGCAAGGCTCCTGCAAGCCCGCCCTTTGACAAAGTCTGTCCCAGATAATAGCAGACACCATACAGAACAAATGCCAAAAGCAGTGGCACCAGACTTCGCAAAAAGAAAGCGATTTTTGCTTTGCCGCTTTTTGCATAACGGAATTCGCTAAAACGAAAGATCCCATCCAACTGTAATTTCACCAAAAGTGCCAAACTACGCATGGCTTTCCACCTGCGCTTTCGCGAGTTCTAACTGTTCCAAAAAGACCTCCTCCAAGGAAGCCTCCCTAGTCAGTTCCTCTACACTTCCACTCACAACGATATGCCCATGATCGATCATGGCGACCTTGTCACACAACTTTTCTGCCACTTCCAACACATGGGTCGAAAAGAAGATAGCACTTCCCTGTGCACACAAGGCGCGCATCTCTTGCTTTAATACCGCAGATGCCTTGGGATCCAAGCCCACAAAAGGTTCATCTAAGACCAATAACCTGGGCTGGTGTACAAAGGCACTGATCAGGGCTACCTTTTGCTTCATACCATGGGAATAGGAAGATATCAGATCTCCCAAGGCTTCCTTGATTTCAAAGGCATCCGCGATCTTCTCGATACGTTCTGTCCGCACATCCGTCGGCACTTCATAAATATCTGCGATAAAGTTGATATAAGAAATCCCAGTCATATATTCATACAGATCGGGATTATCCGGGATATATGCCATCTTTTTCTGGCATTCTTTCTTGGCTTCCCAAAGTGTTTTCCCATCAATATAGATTTCTCCATTATGGGAGGATAAGATGCCAACAATCGACTTGATCGTTGTAGATTTGCCGGCGCCATTGTGCCCGATAAAGCCAAAGATCTCTCCTTCCTCTACCTCAAGTGACACATGATCCACTGCCGGCTTTTGTCCATCATAAGATTTTGTAAAATCTTTTAGTTGCAATACTGTCGCCATTTGCTTCCCCTCAGCACTCCTCTTTTCTATACATCCTGCACATATTTTAGTACGGTCTCATAATTGAGATTGCCGCCAAAAAGATCCAGTGCCGAACCGATCGTGATATTGATCCTGCCGTCACCGATCTCCTTGATGTGTGTAATGTCCTGATAATCAGAAATACCTCCCGCATAAGTGATCGGGATCTTGCCCCAGTCTCCCAAAAGACGAACCAGATCTTCCTCGATCCCCTGGCACTTGCCCTCGACATCCGCCGCATGGATCAAAAACTCATCACAATAGGAAGAAAGCCGATCCAGTAACTCTGTCGTGATCTTTTCCTTGGTAAAATGCTGCCAACGATCTGTCACAATGAAATAATCGTCATCTGCCCTGCGTGCAGAAAGATCTAAGACGATATGTTCCTTGCCAACCGCCTCCACCAATCTGCCTAAATTCTGGTAATTGACCTTGCCATCAGAAAAGACATAGGACGTCACGATCACATGACTGGCTCCTTCCGCCAAAAAATATGCCGCATTGTCCGCTGTAATGCCTCCACCGATCTGCATGCCTCCCGGGTAAGTATGGAGTGCCAAGAGTGCCTGTTGTCTGGTTGCCTCATAGTAGGGACTGTCCGACTTGTTCAGCATGATCACATGCCCGCCTTTCAATCCATCCTTTGCGTAAAAGTCTGCAAAAAAATCAGCATCCCGCTTAGATACAAAATTCTCATTTGCCTGATCGCCCTCATCCTGCAAAGAAGCTCCAACGATCTGTTTCACCTTGCCATTGTGTATGTCGATACACGGTCGGTATTCCATAATAATATGTAGTTTCCTTTCTTAAAAAATCATTTGGATTGAGCATAGCACACTTTGTACGAAAAAGAAACCTTTTGTTCTACTTGCCTATCCTCTGCTATTTTGTTAAAATATCATATTAAAGTAGGGCTTGGTTGTCTTGCCGAACCTGCTAAAATATGAAATACGAGTGAAAAGAAAGAGAGGAAAACACACAATGGGTACAATTATTGGCGAAGGCATTACTTTTGACGATGTATTATTAGTCCCTCAGTATTCTGAGGTTACCCCTAATATGATTGATCTGACTACCAATCTGACCAAAAAAATCAAGTTAAACATTCCTATGATGAGTGCAGCAATGGATACGGTTACCGAATCCAAGATGGCGATTGCCATGGCTCGTCAGGGTGGTATCGGTATCATTCACAAGAACATGTCAATCGAAGCACAGGCTGAAGAAGTAGATAAGGTAAAGCGTTCTGAGAACGGCGTTATCACAGATCCATTTTATCTTTCACCGGAACATACCTTAAAAGATGCTGACGAACTGATGGCTAAGTTCCGTATTTCCGGTGTACCGATCACCGAGGGAACCAAGTTAGTCGGTATCATCACCAACCGTGATCTCAAGTTTGAAACTGATTTTTCTAAAAAGATTAAAGAATCTATGACTTCTAAGGAAGACGGTCTGATTACTGCCAAAGTCGGTATTACCTTAGATGAAGCAAAAGCAATTCTTGCAAAGGCACGCAAAGAGAAGTTACCAATCGTGGATGATGACTTCAATCTCCGTGGTCTGATTACAATCAAGGATATTGAAAAGCAGATTAAGTACCCATTGTCTGCAAAGGATGACCAGGGTCGCCTGCTCTGTGGTGCCGGTGTTGGTATCACTGGAAACATGATGGAACGTGTTGAGGCTCTTGTAAATGCCCATGTTGATGTTATCGTTATGGATTCTGCTCATGGTCATTCTAAGAACATCATTGAGGCTGTTAAGAAAGTTAAGGCTGCTTATCCGGATCTTCAGGTTATCGCAGGTAACATCGCTACCGGTGATGCTGCAAGAGCATTGATCGAAGCCGGTGCCGACGCTGTCAAGGTTGGTATCGGACCTGGATCTATCTGTACGACCCGTATTGTTGCCGGAATTGGTGTTCCACAGATCACTGCGATCATGGACTGCTATGCCGTTGCCAAAGAATATGGTATCCCGGTTATCGCTGATGGTGGTATCAAGTATTCCGGGGATATCACAAAGGCACTTGCTGCCGGTGGTAACGTATGTATGATGGGTAGCATGTTTGCAGGTTGTGACGAGGCTCCTGGTACTTTCGAGTTATTCCAGGGAAGAAAATACAAGGTTTACCGTGGTATGGGTTCCATCGCTGCTATGGAAAACGGAAGTAAAGACCGTTACTTCCAGGAAGGTGCTAAGAAGTTAGTACCGGAAGGTGTGGAAGGACGTGTTGCTTACAAGGGATCTTTGGAAGACATGATCTTCCAGCTCGTTGGTGGTATCCGTTCTGGTATGGGTTACAATGGATGTCCTACCATCCCGGAACTTCAGGAAAGAGCAAAATTTGTCAAGATTTCTGCTGCTTCCTTAAAGGAAAGCCATCCGCATGACATTCACATCACAAAAGAAGCACCAAACTACAGTGTGGACGAATAATTTTCACTTCAAATAGTAAGAAAAAGAACAGCCATGTCCTATATGTGACATGACTGTTCTTATATTTTATGCAATTTTTACCTTTTCCTACTCGTCACGAAAATGACCTGCTATGATATCAAAGATACACCAGATACCTCCGCCTGCCGTAGATGCAAGAAATATCTTGATAATGCAGATCAATAGGGATTTCTTTGTCAATGTTCCTGCCATAAATCCAACATAAAGGAAACGCACCGGACGGATGAACAACCAGTAACCGCCTACATAAATGGCAAGAATTGTTCCCAGCAAGCCCAAAAGCACTGCTGTCACTTTTCGTATGTTTTTCTTCATATTTTACTCTCCCATATATGGCTTGCGTCATCTAAAAGATCACATAAAAACCTAAAAATCCGATCAAAATTCCGAAAAATGCTCCCGCGATCACATCATGAATATAATGCACACCACCGATCACACGTATCAGGGCAAGAAATACACCCGCCACAAAGATCACACCTGCTATCACCGGAAAAACAGGCATAAAGCTCATGCCGATGATAAAGATTGAAAAGACATGGCGGCTCGGAAAACTCTTTCCCTTTGTATCTTTTTGAATAAGTGGTCTGATCTGCATCTGCTCATAAGGACGTGGTGCGTTGTAAACACGTCGGAATATGCTGACAACCACAAAGGCAACTCCCGGCACTAAAACAGTGTGATATAGCATCTCATATTTTTCTGAAAAAAGCAAATACAAAAGAAGCATAGGATATGCTGCTATCGTAAGTAATGTGATCACACGGTTTAGCCCCAGCATAAGCCCAAGCATTCCCGGATGCTTTCGTAAAGCATCTGCCATCTGATTATACTGCTCTTCGCGCATCCTACTCCTCCTGCACTTCACCATGCGTATCAATATATTGATTGACATCTGTCAAAAACTGTTGCCAGGCATCCTCATGCTCTACATAATAAAGTGGGCATTTTTTACCCGTCACATCATAATGACGAATGACATCGTCCGTTGTCAACTGAAAACGTCCCATCAGATATGCCGTCAACTCCACAAGCGAATCGTAAGTCTGCTGATTAAACTTACCTGTGGCATCCGGGTGACAACACTCAATGGAAATCGTGTCGTTGTTTCTGTCATTGGAAGCATAACTGATCTCATTGGTTGGGATGCACTGCACGATCTCTCCGTCAAGCCCCACAATAAAATGACTGCTGGCCATAGTCTCATGACTGTCTTTTAATCCTTCAAAATAATTACGGTTCTGGATCGCGGTGGAACCCGGATTGGCAGTATAGTGTATCACAATACCCTTGACTTCATTCATCGCAAGTCCCGGTCTGGAATAATCATTGATGGATAAGAGTTCCACATCGAGTTCCGGCTGCTGACTCACCACCTTATGGGCTGTTCTGCCCGAAAATACATCAACTACCTTGTGTCCGATTCCCAGTATAATGGTCAATGCTCCCACGGTCGCCAAAAATAAGATGATGACCTCTAGGATCAATTTTTTCTTTTGTTTTTTTGTAAATTTATGTCTTTTCTTCTTCGTTGCCATAAATCTATTATAGCCTTTTTTTTTATTTTCTCAATGCACAATAAAAAAGAAGGTGCCAGAAATAAACCAACACCTTCCTAAATGTACAAAGCTGGATATAAAACTCACGCTATGTATTATAAACTGTATATATGAACCTGGCCTGTAATCCCACTGCCGTCCTTTGGCACTTCCTTCGGACGTCCATACGGATCCGGTGTGCTGCTCATCTGGCGTTCCAGTGTTGTTGCGACCTCAATGCGGATCTTATTTTCGCCTGCTGCCAAGGCATCTGACAGGTCGAATACATAAGGGGCAAAGATCTGCAGTCCCAGATGCTTGTCGTTGACATAGACATCCACAGTCTCAAAGGCATCCGTAATCTCAAGCCAGTATCTCTTTCCGGCCTCTGCCCTTAGTGTATTCTCATATCGAATCCAACCGGAAAATTCCGGATCTACCTTGGCATAATCATCCGGGAAGGATACTTCTTCGGCATCGGAAAATGCAGGATAGTCGATACTCTTTACGGTACTTCGTTTCCATGTATGCAGAGGTGCCAGTTCTTTGGCTTCATCTGCAATTGCAGTCTCTTCCGTCACGGCACCAGCAAGCATTTGATCCGTCCCTGCATCCTGAGCCAGCAATAGGAAACGGCTCTTGCCCGGAGCAAGTCTCAGGCTGATTTTTCCATCCTTATCATCACTTGCATAGATTTTTTGCTCCCATGCATCATATACATAGACAGAAATTGTCTTTTCTTTTTCCTGCACCAGATCAAGACTTCCCTCGTAAACTTCCTTTCCTTCGTTGACCAGCATGTAGATCTGCATGCCGTCTTCCTTAATATAATGATAATAACGGATGTAGGAATCCTGCGGTGCTATGGTAATATCAGCCACTTCTTTTGTCTTCTCCGCGATGTCAGCCAAGCCTATGATCTCTGCGTCCGCGAGATTCTCTTCCAAAACCTGCTCTGATATTTCTCCATCAAACACTCCCTCCGGCTTCCCATCAACAAAATATACCGGCAGACCGGCGTCGGTAAGTTTCTTTACGTCTGATACAAATGCTGCATCCATAAACTGCATATACGGTACAAGAACTGCCTGATACTTCTGTGTATTGATCTGCAAACTGCCAGTTTCGATCTTTGTATGATATGTTTCCTTGTCTGAAAAAGCATCAAATGGGACAAAATCAAATTCCACCTGATTTTCCGCGAGGGCTCTTGCCACCTTTTCATCCGGCAGAACCTTTCCTGTCCACTCACCTTCTCCATGATAGAGCAAAGCCACCGGTGCCACATGTCTGCCACCGGAAATCAGTTCATTGGCACGATTCATATAAACCATCAATTGTCCAAATGCCTTATACTCCGGATTGTGTCCATGTGCATAGAAATGTGGTGGGCAGTCCGGATCCGGGAACTGTGCTGCACTAAAGGCATGCGGAACATAGTGGTTGACACCTCGCACCATAAAGTGATCTGCCAGATATTTTTCCAGACGAAGTCCCTCCTGCCATCCGTAGTTTCCAAAGATCTCACACATAGCATTTCCATGCTTGTTCTCGTCCAATGCTGCCAGCGAACTTGCCAATTTTCCAAGCATAAAGTGATAAAACTCACCATTTCTTACCTGAAATACACCAAGGTCATAATTATCATCTTCGCCCTGTGGATATACCTGTCCACCGATATCATCAATGCCTGCCATATCCTGTCCAAAAAGTGACCGGAAGTAGTGTCCTAACGTAGAACCTGTCCGGCAGTGCTGTCCGTTATCCTCAATGATATGTCCGATGTACTGCACACCGTGGTCGCGACACCAATCACCGATCTGGTAAGAAAAATTCTTCTCTACCAGTCGTGTCAGTATATCCATATATGTATATCTAGCTTTTGCGCGCTGACTCTCATCGCCCTCAGTCTCCCAGATCAAGGGCAGTTTTCGGGCAAAATCTGCACCCAGTTGCGCCTTTAAAGCCGCCTCCAATTCCTGTCCCCATGGGTAGTCCATATCAAAACCAATGCCCATCTCATGGTGCAGTTCATACAGATGACCATTACCGAGTTCCGGTTCATCTGAGAAAAATCCTGCGATCGTCTTGCCAAAATCATCTGCATAGTGCTCCCAATGCTTTTCATAGACGGCATCGATCAGCACCCGGCAGGATGCACCATCCGTCATATTGATATAGTCCGGGTGTGGACCACGGTTTCTTGTGGTGTTCATCTTGTACAAAACGCCATCTTCCTGTGGTGTATATGTGAACGTGCCGTCTTCTGCAACAAGTCCTGTCAGATCTTCTGCCCGTCCATCCGAAAAATGTACGGATATCCCAAGCAGTCTATCATCTGCAAATGCCGATTGCGGCTTGCTTTCATCCTTGCCGCCAAACATCATGGCAATCTGTTTTTCTACATCCCCAGGCTTCTTCTCATCCGGATGTTTCACCTGGTCTGCATCCAGCGACAAGACCTCCCCTGCTTTCAAAACATACTTCTGGCAGCAGATACTACGTCTGGCCAGAGAAAGCGGTTGGTCCTTCATGGCTCCGTTGGCAAAGCCAGTTGGGAAATGGCTGTCATCCAGAATCCACACCTTCATGTTACGTTTTCTCGCCTCGTCCAGGATCACATCCATATCCTGCCACCATTTGTCACCGCAGAAATCCGGATGTGGACGACTCTCCACACAGACCGCTCCAATATTTGCTTCATCAATCGCTCTCATGTAATCACGGAGCGTATCCTCGTCCTCTCCATGCTGCCAAAAGAATGGCAGAATGTAATTTTCATGCTGATCGTTTAAAATCCTCTCAATTGTTTGACTCATCGCCTATCCTCCTCGTTTTCCTATGTTTCAAGACAAATTTTCTCGAAAATATACTTATCTTATTTTAGATTATACGAATCTCCTAATTCCTCTGTAATCTCTGAACTTAGCCATTGTATTGACCAAACTTCACATTTATGTTATGAAATAATAAGATAGACAGGAGGACAGCACATGACACCGGAACATCTTGATGAATTTTTACGACAGGAAAACGACTATGAAAAGGATCCCAGCGCCACCTTTAATCTTACGGCTTTTAACGAGATCCTCTTACATATGACCTCTTTCCCCTACATAGAGGATTCTAAGGCTTTTACAGAACATATGATAATTTCTGCCGATGGTGTTATTGCATCCAAGCAGGATCGTCATCATGCGGTACTTCCCCATGCGCATAACTGGATGGAACTGGCATATATGTATTCCGGTCACGCCGATCTCACCATTGCCGGTCAAAAGATTTCTCTGGTTCAAGGGCAATGTATACTGATAAACTACAATGTTTCCCATTCCTGCGCCCCATGTGGTCACGATGATATTTTGATAAACCTCCTTTTGAGCCGTAATTATCTGCAAACGAATTTCTTTAACCGTTTTTCAGACAGCGGTTCTCTCGCCCACTATCTGATTGCCTCGCTTAACAATGAAAATAGGGAAAACGGTTATATCCATTTTAAATCGGCCGACAATCGCAGGCTTTCCGTTTTTATGCGGGAATTTCTGTGTGAATACTACGACAAAAGTATCCATTATAATGACTATCTGGACAGCCTTACGACCCTGATCTTTTTGGAACTTTCCGACATTTATAAGGACGAATCCATCCGGGATGCATCAGAACACAATGAAATTCTTTCCATCCTTCGTTATATTGAAGGCAACTACCGCAACTGCACCCTAAAAAGTACCGCAGAATTTTTCCACATGAATCCCAATTATCTGTCCGGTTACATCCACAAACACACAGGAAAAACTTTTAAGTCGCTTATTCAAGAACAGCGGATGATGCTTGCCACAAGACTTTTAAGCAACTCCGATCTTCCTGTCACAGACATTGCCCTGCAGGCCGGTTATGAAAATATCACCTTTTTTTACAAGAAATTCCGTCAACTCCACGGATGCTCGCCGGCAGAATACCGGAAACAATTCCAATAAAAACCTTCCCATACAAAGGATTTCCATGTAAAATAACCTATTCAGACAAAAGTTATGCTAGAAAGGATATAAGTAGTAAATAAAAGGAACACCGCCTCTTTGATTATAAAGACCGGTGTTCCTTTTCTTATTCCTTAATTGGCATTTGTATTGTTTGGTGTGGTCGTTTTATTGTTGTCTGTCATATTGTCTGTGGCATTTTCCACACCATTGGTCACATCTTTGACACCATCGGATACGCCGTCGGTCACATCCTTAACGCCGTCGCCTACACCATCGACAACATCATCAATGATGCCGCCGCCATTCTCCTTCGTCTTTGTGTCATCACTTGTGTCCTTCTTGTTGCCTCCGGTCGCGTCGTTGACATTCTGCGTTTCGTTCTTATTATTGTCGGTTGTGTTCTTGTTGGTTCCGCAACCTACAAAAGTAGCGAGTGCCAATACCGAAAGTGCCAATACCAGCAGAAGTTTTCCTTTTTTCATCGCGATATTCTCCTTTACACAATTTACCTCGTTCCTTGCAAGGCATTTATAGTATGGCTTGGATTTTCTGTTTTTATACCTAGTCCTATGCGTTTTATCGTTTTCGCTTGAGTGGGAAGATCAGGGCTCCCAAATAACCAAAGATGAGTGCCGCCGAAATCCCCACAGCCCCGGCCTTGAGCCCACCTGCAAAAGTTCCTAAGAATCCCTGTTCTTCCACGGCTTCTTTGACGCCTTTCCATAAGACATTGCCAAAGCCAAGCAGGGGCACTGATGCACCTGCGCCTGCAAATTCCACAAAAGGTTCATAGATGCCGATGGCTCCTAAAAGTGCTCCTGTGCAGACCAGAAGTACCATGATACGCCCCGGCAACATTTTTGTTTTTTCCATTAAGATCTGTACCAGGGCACAGATCAGACCGCCAATGACAAATGCTTTTACATAGTCCATCATGCCACCTCCTCATGTTCGATCACGACACCATGCGCAATGCCTGGTACACTGTTGCCCTCATTGAAACTGACCGGAGATAAGAGCGCTCCCGTCGGAATAAATAAGATCCGTTTCCATTTGCCAGATATGACACGGGGCAGATAATAGGATGCCAACGTGACCGCTGAGCAGCCACAGCCGGAGCCTCCCGCACAGGTGTGCTGCTCGTCTGCATCAAAAATTTCCATGCCACAGTCATAGTGATTGTCTGTGATGTCGCATCCACCGATACTGCAAAGTTCTGCCAGGATCTCGCTTCCCACACTTCCCAGATCCCCCGTGATGATGGCATCATAATCTTTGGGACTCCGCTCAAAATCTTTCATGTGGTTTAAAATGAGGGCAGATGCTGCAGGAGCCATGGCAGCCCCCATATTCTGTGCATCCCGGATGCCCAGATCCATGATCTTTCCCGTCGTGATGCCTGTGATCTTTGCCCCGGATTTAACCGTTCCCAAAATATAAGCACCGCTGCCTGTGACCGTCCATGTCGAACAAAGTGGTCTTTGGTTGGCATATTCTATAGGAAAACGGAATTGCCGCTCTGCTCCGCCAAAGTGTGAGGAAGTGACCGCAGCAACAAGATCAGCATAGCCTGCCGCAACGCTCATGGCTGCCAAAGATAAGGCTTCTCCCACCGTCGAGCAGGCACCATACAAACCGAAAAATGGTCTTTGAAACTCCATCAAGCCAAAAGAGGATGCAATGGTCTGTCCCAAAAGATCGCCCGCAAAGAGATAGCGCAACTGCTCTCCGTCCATCCCTGCCTTACCCAATGCCAGCGTCAGCGACTCTTTTTGCATCTCGCTTTCCGCACGTTCCCAGGAATCCGCGCCAAATCGGTCATCCGTACAGATCATGTCAAAACAATCCCCCAGTGGTCCCTCTCCTTCCAATTTTCCAACAACAGATGCCGTCTGCATGATATAAACCGGCTTCGGCAGACAGAGACTGTCCGCCCCCATTTGTATTTGCATACTATCCTCCTCGCCACAGGGACGTTCCTTTTGCCACAAGGAGTGTCCCCTTTGGCTCGTTCCCATGTTTTCGTTATTTTTCTATAGGATAGGATGCGTAAATTGAAGAAAAATATACTGGTGAAACACCATTGATAGAAAATACTCAGATTGAATATCTTTGATTTCAAAAAATTGATGCCAAAGGGACGCTCCTTGTGACAAAAGGAACGTCCCTAGTGGCCATCCCTGCCCTGGCGAAAGAGGTCTGCCATCTGGGCATCGTACTCATCCGCCGGACGGTAGCGCAGGAGCAAGGTTTTCAGATAAGCCTTGACCGGCTCAGTCTCTTCATCCGGTGTATAAGACGCTAAGGCTTCATCCACGATCTCCTTCATGACAAGCGGTGCGGTTTTCTCATCCACCGCCAGATCCATCAGACCTTTTAATTTTCCACAGGCATAATAATATTCATAGTTTCCCACCAAAATGGATGCCTGCATATCCAATTTCTTTTCTACAGCATTGACTGCCAATTCTTCTACCATTAATTACCACACTCCACACTGATCTCGTTAAATACACCCATGATATCGTCAACTGCAAGATCCTTTTTCTCCTTCCCGGACTTATCAAGAATCGCCTGCCCCTGATGCATCATCAAAAGCCGGTCACCATATTCCACTGCATAACGGAGATTGTGGGTGACCATCATGGTGGTCAGATGTTTTTCGGCTACGATCTTACCCGTCAGTTCCATAATGATCTCTGCTGTCTTTGGGTCTAATGCCGCCGTATGCTCATCTAAGATCAGCATGTCGATCGGTGTCATGGTCGCCATCAAAAGTGCCACTGCCTGCCTCTGTCCGCCGGAGAGGGAACCAACCTGCGTACGCATCTTATCTTCCAGCCCAAGTCCCAGCGGAAGCAACAACTCCCGGTAATAATCTTCCCGGCTCTTTTTGACGCTCATCCCCAGATTGTATGGCTTACCCTTATTGTCCGCAAGTGCCATGTTTTCCAAGATAGTCATATGCCCGCAAGTACCCTTGGAAGGATCCTGATAGACACGCCCGATACTGCGATGGCGCAGATAATCTTTCTGCCTTGTAATATCCTCGCCCCCAATCAGGATCTGCCCCCGATCCACACCGATACTGCCACAGATGATATTTAAAAGGGAAGTCTTTCCCGAACCGTTACTGCCGACGATGGAAACAAATTCTCCATCCTGGATCGTCAGATTGAAATCGTCAAACAGGCACATCTCGCTGACGGAGCCTGCATTATAATATTTGTGAATATGCTTTAATTCGATCATGCCCGCTCCTTTCTACGCTTTCTGCCCTGATATTTCTCGATCCTTGAGGAAAGTACCAGGATCAAGAGGAATAAGACTGCCGTTACCAGTTTTAAGTCCGTGGATTGTAGTCCGATACGGATGGCTGCTGCCACACAGCCCTTGTAAAGGATGGATCCCAGGATCACGCTGATAGAAAATCCAAACACACTGATCTGTCCGAAAAGTGCTGTTCCAATGATGACCGATGCCAGACCAATGACTGCGGTTCCAACACCCATAGATGCATCAAAAAAACGCTGCTGCTGGGCGAACATGGAGCCACTGAGGGAAACCAGACCGTTTGCAATGGCAAGTCCTAAAATCTTGATCTTGCCCTTGTCAATCCCCATCGAAGTCACCAGTGTTTCGTTGTCCCCGACTGCCTTTAAAAGATAACCGGATTTTGTCTTTAAATACCAATCCAGCACACATTTTACGATCACGACAATGATCGCAATGATGATCAAATTCTTATAAGGCGACAGGGCACCGCCAAGCAAATGATTGGTCAGACTATTGTTATAAATATTGTCATAATTGTAGATCGGCAGATTTGCCTTTCCCGCAATACGAAGGTTGACCGAATAAAGCGCCGTCATCATGATGATGCTGGCTAAAATATCCCGCACCTTTAATTTTACATGAATGAGTCCTGTGATCGTCCCTGCCATAAGTCCTGCTGCAAAACTAAGAAGAAGGGTCAGATATGGGTTCATGCCCTGTGAGATCAAAACAGCAGACAAGGAAGCCCCCAAAGGGAAGCTTCCATCTACTGTCATATCCGGAAAATCCAGGATCTTGTATGTGATATACATACCAAGTGCCATGATCGCGTAGATCATACCTTGTTCAAAAACACTGATAACTAAAGTCATTTTATTCCTCGCTTACTGTGATCGTATCAAATACTTCTGCTTTTTCGGTAAATGTATTTGGTAAATCGATACCTAACTTATCTGCCACTTCTGTGTTTGCGTAGTAACTTGGGTCTGTGATCTTTTCAAATGGCATTTCAGAAGCCTTTGCCTGACCCTTTAAGATCTTTGCTGCCATTTTTCCGGTCTGGATACCCAGTTTCTTGTAGTCGATACCTGCTGCTGCAAGACATCCATTCTTTACCTGCTCTACTTCGGAACCGAATACCGGAATGTTTGCCTGATTTGCATGCTCAAGTACGGTCTGTAAACCGCTGACTACGGTGTTGTCTGTCAGGTTGGTAATGCAGTCTACCTTGCTTACCATGTCTGCTGCTGCCATATCCACATCAGCGATGGTGTTGATACCGGTCTCTACGATCTCAAATCCGTAATCCGGTGCATATTCCTTGTAAGTTTCAATGGTGCTGACTGAATTTGTCTCGCTTGTGGTGTAGATAATACCGATCTTCTTTGCATCAGGCATCAGTTCGCGGATCATCTCTAACTGTTCCTTGACCGGAAGTGCATCGGATGTTCCTGTGATATTTCCTACGGAATTTCCGTCATCATCTGCAAGCTGCGCTGCGACCGGATCGGAGATTGCCGTATAAACAACCGGGATCTCTGTATTCATTGCAGAATTGTATGCGCTCATGGCACAAGGTGTTGCAATGGCACAGATCATATCGACCTTTTTGGAAACATAGTTGTCTGCGATCGTGCTTGCTGTACCGGTATCGGTCTGGGCATTGTCATAAAGGACTGTCAGGTTCTCGCCCTCAACAATACCTTCTTCCTTCAGCCCCTCCAAAAAGCCTTCACGGCAATTATCCAAAGAGCCATGCTCCGCAAACTGGGCAATACCGATCGTGTACTCTGTGTCGGATGACTTCTTGCTGTCACTGCTTGCGTTTCCACAACCTACTGCTCCGATTGCCATCATTGCTACCATCATTCCTGCTACAATTCTTTTCTTCATTTTCTTTTCCTCCTAGAATTCAATACTTTTTCAAAGACATTTGCCATTCTTTGAATGATGTATGAATCGGATTCGGAATTTGGACTGGTAAATAGGATAATAAAAAAACCGCCCCAGAAAAACTCTGAGGCGGTAATAAAATCATTATCGCGGTACCACTCAAATTGGCTGCTATGCAACCCTCTCATTCCACATACCATCATACGTGCCAGTTTAGTAACGAGTCTGGTTCCCGTCATCCCCTACTCTGAAAAGATCATTTCAGGCATGCCCTCACAAGTCCATTCCTAACTTTTTGCATTGCCATCTTCCACCAACGATGACTCTCTGTGAATGTTCCAAGATAGTACTTCTCTTGTTCAACGGTTTCTCAAATATATGTTATTTATACTCCAATGTTGTCCCTCTGTCAAGAATTTTTTATAAGGATTTTTACAAAAAATCTTTTCGTACCCTGCTAAGGATTCCATCCGTCACCCCCGTATTGTGCCGCATCCGCCGCTCCAAAGAAGATAGGGTTCTTACCTGCAGATCCAGATCATAGGTCACTTTATGCTTCTTACAATCCAGCCAGGCGATCGCATCCATGACCATATAAAGTTCCAGATACATATTGCCCAAGAGAATGGTCTTGAGCAGATGATAATCCTCATAGACACATAAGAGCATTTCATAGAGATAGTATATGTAATACTTGCGGTATTTGTCATAAGTTCCCGGCATTTCCTCTTCCATTTCCTGCCAGATCTTTTCAAAAAAGGCTCCTGCTTCCTCTGCCGTCTTACCATTACAAAGACGATAATAAAGCCGGATACATTTTTTCAGGTAAGCGTTGTTGACCGCCAGATTTGGCAGATCCAACTGATGCGCAATGACCTTATCTACCAGATCCATAGGGAAAAATAACATCTGCCTTGGTGCACCTGCATCCAAATCCTCCTGTTCTCCTACCCGCCTGCTTTCCTGACACCGGTTCCTATAGGCATCTAACACGGTATTTGCCTCAGCACGCTTATCACGCATCAGATGCTCATGCATGGCATCGAAGCACCGGTATTGCCGGTATAAAAGTGCGACGTCAAAACGCTCCTGCGTCTGTGCCTCATCCACCATGGTCTGACGCAGATCCTGTAAAAATTCTAAAAAAGGAAGATCCTCATTGCCTATCTTCCAAAGGATCTCTCTTTCTTCCTTTTGCCAAGGAAGCATGGAAAGCGGCTCTTTTTCCTCTAAAAACAGGCGTGCCACCTCCGGACAGGCAAGTTCTAAGGCGATCTCCGCAAATGCTTCATAAGAGATCGTGCGCCTCGGATATTCCCTGCATACACGCGGCATCAGATCCGTCCTGCCCTCCTGCTGCAAACCGCACAATCCCTCCCCGGTATGATAGGGACAGGATCCCAAACGCTTTCTGATCTGGGGGCTATCTGTCTTTTGTCCTTTGATATTTCGCAGGAGAGTCTTTCTACGGTCTGCCGGCTCCTGCTCTATCTTTTCCATCGTTTTCGCATCCACCAAAATCTGCCAGCCCTTGCAACAAGTCTTGGGGCATACCCCCTTGCTGCAATGAAATTTATCTAAAAAGGAAATCCCGAAATACTTCATACTATTTGTCCTCATCCGTCTCCTGTGCTATACTGTTCCGCGAACGAAATCATTTACGCTACGAAAAAGGAGATCTTCATGAAATTAGATGCCGTAATCTTTGATATGGACGGAACCATTACAGACACCGAAAAATTTTATAACCGCACCTGGCCACTCGCTTTTGCCGCCTGCGGTTATCCTGATTTTACCAGAGAAGATGCCCTGATGCAACGAAGCCTCAATCACGCGGATGCACAAAAACTCTGGGGCAGCCGCTACGGGGAGGATTTCTCCTTTGAGACCGTGCACCAATACAACACAAAACTGGTTTTGGATCTCATGGAAAAAGAAGGTATCGAGACAAAACCAGGCTTAGACCAACTGCTGACCTATCTCAAAGACCACAAGATCCGGGCGGCTGTTGCCACTGCCACCAAACTGGATCGCGCTTTGGAACGTTTAAAGACAGTCGGACTGGAAAACGCTTTTGATACCGTGATCAGTGCTTCCATGGTAAAACAGGGCAAGCCTCACCCGGATGTCTATCTGCATGTCTGCAAGGAACTGGGCGCGGATCCGGCGCATTGTCTTGCTCTGGAGGATTCGCCTAACGGGATCCGTTCGGCACATGATGCCGGATGTATTACCGTCATGATCCCGGATCTTACCATGCCGACACCGGACATTGAGCCACTGCTTTATGACTGGGCTGGCGATCTTTCCAAGGTCATCCCTCTAATCGAACGCTTACAGGCAGAATAAGAAGACACAAAAAGCAAAAGAGGCATGCACGCAGCATGCCTCTTGTCATTTCAAAAGCCTGTCTTTTATTTACCCTCATAGGTCACAACAGATGCGACATCATACTTTGCCAACTTATCTCTGCCGTGAAGTCCTGCAAGTTCCATCAAGAATACGATCTTGACAACCTCGCCGCCAAGTTCTTCTACCAGTTGTGCAGCAGCCTCGATCGTTCCACCGGTCGCGATCAGATCATCTACCAATACCACCTTTTGTCCCGGCTTGATAGAATCCTTGTGCATCTCGATCGTTGCAGAACCATACTCCAGATCATATGTCTTGGATACGGTAGCGCATGGCAGTTTACCAGCCTTACGAACCGGCACAAATGGCTTGTTCAGCGCATAGGCGATCGGCACACCAAAGATAAATCCTCTGGACTCTGCTCCTGCGATCACATCAAAATCCACGCCATCCAGCAACTTGATCATCTCATCGATTGCCAGATGTAGTCCATCTGCTTCCTGCAAAATACTTGTAACATCACGGAAGATAATGCCTTCCTCCGGAAAATCCGGAATACTTCTTATGTAGTCTTCAACCTTTTTCATCGCTTGACCTCTTATCTTTTATTTTATAATGTCCGATACCCTGCATCAAACACCAAGTCCTATCTCATGTTATACTCATGCGCCCCACATGTCAAGTGGCAGCCTTGCCCTTTTCCAGTATATCTTTCATCTGCTCACAGATCGCAATACTGGTATCCAGATCCAGATTTCTGACACTAGCCGCCAGTTGATCGATCCTTACCTGCAAAGTTTCCTCATAGGCATAGCCCTCCAGCATCTGCATGATCTGATCTATGCCGTCATAATCCAGATTTTCCGCATCGGCACATAACATAGAAAGCATACCAAGGATCCATGCTCTATCTGTCATATTGGGTTTCTTTTCTAACGGCTGCATATGCACCGAAAGATTTTGCCTGCAAGCCTCGACTTCTTCCATCAAAACGCCATGCAGATGTCGCAGACGTTCTTCCTTGCCGTCTCTTGCCGCATATTCTAAGATCCTGGCAAGCGCGGATGCCTGCATGGCTCCGATCAACGCCAGATTGCTCTTTAGGGCATGCACCTTGATCCGATAGGCATCTATCCCCTTAGGGCCGGAAATATCCTGATATAAAAGATCCAGTTCCGCAACAGCGCTCTCACAGCCATTATAAAAATCTTCCACGGATTCCCACAACATCTGCGCATTCAGAAAATGCAAGAGCCCATATTCCCAGTCAAAGCCTTCCACCTGCGGCAGTTCCTGTAAGGCTTCGTGATTTTTTTCACCGTAGACTTCCGAGTTATTGCCGGAAAGTTCTATAGGCTCCACATGGATATTGTGGAGTGCCAGTTGCTCTACGATCAGATTTTCCAAGCGATGGGAATCGATCGGTTTGGACAGATAGTCCGTAAAACCGATCTGCATATACTGCTCCTTGGCACCGATGATGGCATTTGCCGTCAGTACGATGACCGGCGTATCCTTGCAGCGGTTCTCCTGCATGCTCTGCATATAAGAAAAAGTCTCGACACCGTCCAGTTCCGGCATCATATGATCCAAAAAGATAATATCATAATGGCGCTTTTTGACCATTTCCAGACAGGTAAAGCCATTGTCCACCTCGTCGATCTGGATCTGTGTATGCTTGAGCAGTTTGCAAAAGACCTTGCGGTTCATGGCATTGTCATCCACAAGGAGAACATGCACATTTGGCGCCAGAAAAGTAAAATGCTGCTCTTTGCTGTTGTCTGCATTCTTTTTATCCTTGACCTGGAAATGCCCGATCGGGGTCCAATCTTTGACACGCTGTTTTAGATCAAAATAAAAGGTAGAGCCCTGCCCATAGACACTCCTGACCTGTAGGTTAGAGTCCATCATATGCAAAAGATTTGCCGTGATCGCCATACCAAGTCCCGTACCCTCGATGTTGCGGTTGGTCTTTTCATCGATACGCTCAAATGCCTCAAAAAGACGATGCAGGTCTTCCTCCCGGATCCCCACACCGGTGTCTTCGATCTCAAAATGCAGGACTTCCGAATCTTCTTCCTGGTGCCCGGTCACGGAAAAATTGATACCGCCCTCTCTGGTGTATTTGATGGCATTGCTCATGATATTATTGATGATCTGGCGCAGGCGCAGGGAATCTCCCCGATACATGGCAGGCAGTTTCTCATCCACATGGATATGCAGATACAAGCCCTTTTCCTTAGCACGCAGACCGAATACCGTCACGGTATCGTGTAGCACATCACACAGTTCGTAATCATCTGCCATCAATTCCATCTTACCGGATTCAATTCTGGAAAAGTCCAAGATCTCGTTGACGATCTCAAGCAGGGATTCCGTTGAAGTCCGAATATCCTGTGCCAGACTTCTGGTATTATCTTCCCTGGTCTCACGCAGGATCATTTCATCCATGCCCAGAACCGTATTGATCGGTGTTCGGATCTCATGCGACATATTTGCAAGGAAATTGCTCTTGGAATGGTTGGCGATCTCCGCCTCTCTCTGCGCGTGCTTTGCTTTTTGCGTCACTTCCACCAGAAGTTTGTTTTTCTCCTCCACGATGCTATCCTGCTGCTTTTGCATCCATGCCTGCACCTTGACGATCAGACCTACCGCCACCGTCGTGACAAAGATACTCTGAACCACATCGAGGAAAAAACTTGCCTGCAGCATCTGCCCGTGCACCAATTGTGGATATTTGTAAGAGAGCCAATAACAACCGATGATAACGATAGCATCCAAAGACAACATAACAACAAAATTTACGCCATCCAAAAGCAGGAAAATAAATAAGATTCCCAGCGCAAACCAACTGGACATTCCACTTTCAATACCACCTTGGGAGAAAAAGATGCCAGGAAATAAAAAGAAGCAACTCACAATAACCATAAAATTGGAGGCTACACCCAGCCGCCCCTTATAATTTGCCAGATAAAAAGGAAGGACAGCGATCAGAATTGCCACAATAAAGATCGGCACCGGCTGTACCGGCAATAGCGATGCTATTGCCATGATAATAGAAAATACTCCGCCCAGCACTGCGACCACGACCATCACATTAAATAGAACCAGCCGCATACCCTTGGTACGCACATTGAAAAAACTTTTGATCTTATCCACAAAACTCTGCATAAATTCCCCCACGATATCACGTCAATATTATGTTTATTATAACGTGACTGCCGCGAAAAAACCATCCTTACTTATTCCAGACTATCCCTTAAGCACAACTTTCCCCATCCTGTCCTCTCAGACGGCATAGGCTCTCCCAGCAAGGGAAGCGCCCCACGCAAAAGATATGCCTTCAACTTTTCCCCATAGGCATATGAATCATTCCCTTCCAGAATCCCCCACTGCATGATCAAGGCAGCCGAACCGGTCACAAAAGGTGTTGCCATGGAAGTGCCGCTTCTCGTCACATAACCACCGCCCGGCGCGCAGGATGTGATATCCACACCCGGTGCCACCAGATCCGGCTTGACTTCCCCGGTCACCCAAGCAAATCCCCTCCCCGAAAAGGAGGCATACTGATTTCTCCTGCTGTCATATGCTCCCACCGAAATGACCTTGTCGGCAGTCGACGGCACCGTCAAAGTCGTTTCCTCACTCGCCTGTAAAAAGCCGGTATTTTCATTCAGACTTCCCCCCGTCTGCAGCCAAAGAGCATAAGAGCCATCCTTGATCCGCCGAGGCAAGAGCCTGATCGTCCAGACGCCAGCATCCACATAATCTGTCCTTGGCAAAAATGCAAAATAAATCTCCTGATAAATCTGGTAGGGACTTGGTGCGTCAAAGAAAACATGAATCTCTGTATTGTTCCATACATAAGATGCGATCTGCCCTTCCCCGACTCCCTGCTCACTATCTAAAAAACGGAAAACCTGACTCTGATCCGGTGCCAAAAGCACCAAATCCACAACATCCTGATAGCGTTTCCAAAATTGCAGATTGACACTGGTCTCATAGACATCCACTGCCAGTTCGATTCCTAATTCCTGTCTGAATGCAGACAGTCTCCCTTGCTGATGCAATGCCTCCTGTCCCTCATTCCCGGTACCGATCGCGATCGCCATCTTCCACTGATTTGCCACCTGGGATAGATAAGTCTCCAAAAGCGATGTTCCTGTGTGAGATCCATAGTTATTTCCAAAACTGATATTGATCGCCACCGGTTTCCTTTCCTCTATGGATTTTCGCTTGACATACTCCACTGCTTCCATCAACTGGGTGGTCAAAGGGAATCCACCGGATCGGGCTGTCCCTAGTTTTACGACGATCAGGGGACTTTCATATGCCACTCCCCGGTTTCTCCCCCCGGATGCCCTGCCGTTTCCTGCCGCAATCCCTGCCACATGGGTACCATGCCCGGACGGATCTGTCACCGGTACTAAAGAAAGTGCCGACGTGCGATCCTCCGCTGCCAGCGCCTGATCAATCTGCGCCTTACTGTATTCTTTTCCATCCGCAAAAAGCCATGCGATCCGGCTGCTTCCATCCGCATTGCGAAAATCCGGGTGAAAATAATCAATGCCCGAATCGATAATGGCGACAAAAATCCCCCGGCCAGACAAAGGTCCTACCGGGGTCATCTCTTGTTGTAACGGCCAGATACAGGATGCACGCACGCCCTGTGCCACTCCTGTTACGATCCGTTTGGGTTGCTCTATATAAATCACACTATCCTGCGCCGCCAGCGCCTCGATCGCATCCTCTGGGACAAGTGCCGTGACATAGCCACCGCTCAATTCCTGAAAACTTGCCTGGGGAAAAGCCTGCCGCAAGGTCTGCACCGATCCTGCCAGACGCAGGATCAACTCCCATGACTGGCTTTCTTTTTCATAGCCTGCCGACAGACTGCCGGATTTCTCCAGTTCTTCTGTAGGAAGCTGCAACGCCAGTTGCAGCGATGCATCTATCTTATCGCTGATCACATCCATAAATTACATCTGATGGCGCACGATCAGATACTCGTCATTGGACTGATAGTAAGGACAGGACGCCGTATTTCCCATCAAAAAACGTACCATATCATCCTCATCCAGATCCATATCACACACATAACATTCATCTTCGTCATCATAGACAAAATTATTGCACATTTCACAGTTTGAAGCCTCTGCCATGCTCATCTCTCCTTTTTTGTCATTCTATGACTTGTGTCATCCCTTCATGCCAAAAGTCTTTATCCAAAGATAAAGCGGAGCAATCCGCCAACCAGACATGCCGCTAAGATTGCCGCCAACATAATGGCATACTGATAGCCTTCATGCTCGCGTCCCCACTTGGTATGCATGACGCCCAGATAAATCCCAAGCCCTGCAAAAATAGCGATGACATTTATAATCATATTCAACCAATCCATAAATGATTGCCTGCCTTTCTCTCTTCTTTTATGCCTGCTGCAAGATTTCTTCCAATGCCGCAAACAGACGTTCCATCTCCTCTTTTGTTCCGATGGTAATGCGCAGGAAATTGTCAATGCGCGGCTTGTTAAAGTAGCGCACATAGATATCCTTTTCTTTTAAAGCCGCAAAAATAACTGCAGCCGCCATCTTGGCATGGCTTGCAAAAATAAAGTTTGCCTTGGAATCCAAAAAAGTAAATCCCAGACGCCGCAACTGCTCTTTTGCCCATTCTCTGGTCTCAACGATACGGTCGACCTGCTCCTTAAAATAAGGTGTATCCTCCATGGATGCCTTGCCGATCTGTATGGTCAGTCGATCCATGGTATAAGAGTTAAAGGAGTACTTACAATCGTTCAGATAAGAGATCAGTTTGGGGCTGCCCATAGCATAGCCGATACGGCTTCCTGCCAGTGATCTGGATTTGGAAAAAGTCTGTACGACCAAAAGATTTTCATATTTTGGTAACAATGCCAGCGCACTTTTTGTTCCAAAATCCACATATGCCTCGTCAATGATCACGACAGAGTCCGGATTTGTCTTTAAGATCTCCTCGATGGCATCTAATGACTCTGCGATCCCGGTCGGCGCATTTGGATTGGGAATCACGATCCCGCCGTTTTCTCTCTTATAGTCCTCGATACAGATACGGAAATCCTTCTGCAAAGGGATCTGTACATAAGGAATACGGAAAAGTTCTGCCCAGACATCATAAAAAGAATAGGTAATATCCGGAAAGAGGATAGGCTTGTCACTGCTAAAGAAAGTCAGAAAACTCATGGCAAGGACATCATCCGATCCGACACCGACAAAGATCTGATCTTTAGAAAGTCCTTTTTCTAAAGCAATCGCCTCGATCAGATCTGCGGCTTCGGGATCCGGGTATAGCCGGAGTTCTTCCGCATCAAATCCATCTAAGACCTTTTGCACCCGAGGGCTTGGTGGATAAGGATTTTCATTGGTATTTAGTTTGATCACCTTACGTTTTGGCTGTTCGCCCGGAACATAAGGTTCCACTTTTCTAACATATGTCTCCCATCCACTCATCTGCCTCTGTCCTTTCTATAATGCGTTATATGCTGCTACTGCCGCATCTAAAACTGCCTTGTTGCTGACTTTTGCCTTTGCGGCATCCGACAATCCGTTGTAGGCATTCTGTGCTGCGTCAATGGCGGCCTTGCTGTTTACCGTCACCGGTGTGCCGATCTGATCGATCAATGCGATGACTGTATTTGCCTGATTTTGTGCATCCGCATCTGCCTGCTGTGCAATACCAGCCCAGATATTTGCATATGCATTTTCGGCATCTACCAATACCTGATAGTTGTCTACACAAGCCTTGCCGGAATCTTTTAAGGCATCGTAAGAACTACGTGCTGCAGAAATGGCTGCGCCGCTGTCCGCCGTCACGCTTCCGATCGCATTGATGGCACTCTTGCAGGCATCTGCCTGCTGCTGGGTCAAAGAATCCACGGTCTCTGTGCCTGCCAGATCATACATGAGTACCGGGAAGCCTGCCTGCACATAACTAAAGATGGTGCCGGCAGCCGAAAGTGGCAGGTTGACACAGCCATGAGAACCATAGCCCTCACGGTAACGCTGTCCACCAAAGGACTTCTGCCAGGTCGCATCATGCAGACCGATATCTCCGTTAAACGGCATCCAGTAAGATACCGGTGTTCTATAGTTTGCTCCCTTAAGGATCGCATTTCTCTCACAATATGTAATGCGAAAAGCACCACAAGGAGTCACATGACCGTTGTTTGGATTTCCGGTAACACAAGGAGTATCCATAACAACAGATCCGTTTACGACCAGATATACATGCTGTGCCGTACGGTTGATCTCCACATAAGAGTTGCCATAATCGTTGCCGTCATGGCTGGCTGCTGTGTACTGATAAACGAAATCACGGCTGACATCCTTACCACCCTTGAGATCTTCGGTCAACTGTGCCACTTCGCCATCCTTGTCGATACGCCATCCGTAGTTGCCACCCGGTACGGTAACGGTCACGCCATACTGTGTTGCCAGTTGTTTTGGCTGTCCGTAAGTATCGTATTTCTTGCTCATGGTAGAGACGAATTCTTTCATTTTTTCGGTATCAAATGCCGGCTGCATATCGTCGTCACCGGAAAGCCATGTGCCGATCGTATCCTTTGGCACAGACTCGGTCGCACTGCCGATCTGGTAAGTAATCTTGGTATCCAGATAGCCATTGAGAGTTTTGATGAGTTTCTTGACTTCCTTGCTATCCTCGGTGTATTTCGGCTGTTTGTAGCATTTATCCTTGGTCAGATCCAGGGTCTTTTGCAAAGATAAGGCTGCCTGTTCTACCTTTTTGTTTAATTTTTCAACCTCGATCTCCGTACCGTAGACTTCTTTGGTGATAACAAAAGAACCATCCTTGTAGGAGACCTTTGCATTTTCGGTCGCCTTGACATTCTGATTGGTCACACAGGAGAGTTTTGCCACATTCTTTTCCAGCGTATCGGTATCACAGGAAACCAATGCATCATCCATATACTCTGCCGGTACGAACAGACGATATACCCAGAGGAAACCGTTCTGTTTCTTCAAGAGTGTCTTGATCTTCTTGTCGCTGATGTCGATCTTGAGTCC
This sequence comes from Roseburia sp. AM16-25, assembly GCF_003473825.1. NCBI lineage: Bacteria > Bacillati > Bacillota > Clostridia > Lachnospirales > Lachnospiraceae > Roseburia > Roseburia sp. AM16-25. The sequence goes on along the minus strand of NZ_QUCW01000002.1, from coordinate 94,714 downwards.
CAATTCATCGGAAGAAAGTGTTTCCTTGTCTCCTGCGCTGTCTACCACGGTGAGATCATATCCCTTTGCCGCATCTTGCAGACGGGTCTTCATGGTGGTTTCACTGGCTGCAGAAGCCTTCACACCATTGACCGTGCTGCGGAAAAAGAAGTGGCTCTGGAAAAAGATGCCAAATCCCACAAATACGATCAAAAGCGCACCTAAGACACTGCCACCAATGATGGCGATCTTCTTTTTGTCAACGTTCTTTTTCTCTTCTGTGCTCGTTTCCACAGTCGATGGTGCGTCCGTTTCTTCACCCTTTTTTGAAAATAACTTTAACATAATAATTACCTTTCCCTTACTCTACGCTCATTTATATAAGGATGCGATCTGCTCTAACCATAGTTCGGCACATGCATCTGAAGGCATTCTGAGATCTCCTCGCGGTGACAGACTGACCGTACCAACCTTTGGTCCGTCCGGCAGACACGAGCGTTTGAACTGCTGCGCAAAAAATCTGCGATAAAATGTATGCAGCCACTTTAGGATCGTGGCTTCGTCATAATCCTCTGCAAAGGCATATTTTGCCAGCCGATAGATCTTTTTCGGCTCACTGCCATAACGCATCAGATGATACAAGAAGAAATCATGCAATTCGTATGGACCTACCAATTCTTCTGTCTTTTGCGCGATCACACCATCCTTTGGCGGCAGGAGTTCCGGCGATACCGGGGTATCCAAGACATCGCGCAGCACATCTGCCAATGCTTCATCGGCAAGATAGGTCGCATAGTAGGAAACCAGATAGCGCACCAGAGTCTTTGGTACAGATACATTGACCCCATACATAGACATATGGTCGCCATTGTAGGTCGCCCAACCAAGCGCCAGTTCTGACATATCACCGGTTCCGATGACCATGCCTCCTTCTTTATTGGCAATATCCATGAGGATCTGGGTGCGTTCCCTAGCCTGTCCGTTTTCATAAGTCACGTCATGGCATTCGGCATCCTGTCCGATATCTGCAAAATGCTGAAGCACAGCATCCCGGATCGAAATCTCACGGAAAGTCGCTCCCAGACTTTTTATCATAGAAACCGCATTCTGATAGGTACGGTCTGTCGTTCCAAATCCCGGCATGGTCACAGCGATTACGCCCTTGCGATCCAGTCCCAGCATATCAAAAGCACGCACGGTAACCAAAAGTGCCAGGGTCGAATCCAGACCACCGGAAATGCCGATCACCGCCGTTTTTGCTCCGGTGTGTGCCAGCCGCTTCTTCAAGCCCATAGACTGGATGTCTAAGATTTCCTCGCAGCGTCTGCGCAGGCTTGCCTCATCTGATGGTACAAATGGTGCCTTGTCTACAAAACGTGTCAGTTTCGTCTCCTGCAAAGGCAGAGAAAAATAGGTCTCATAATAGTCGGCATCTGTCATCTCATAGGTAGACATCATATGGCGTTTTGCAGTGATTGCATAGACATCTATTTCGCTTAGGACCATTCCGGTCGCAAAGAGGTCACTCTCTACTAAGATACTGCCGTTTTCCGCGATCAGGCTATGCCCGGAATAGACGACATCCTGTGTGGATTCGCCCTCGCCTGCGCTGGCATAGAGATAGGCACAATATAGGCGTGCCGATGTCATTGCCACCAGATCTTTGCGGTATGCATTCTTGCCTGTCACTTCATCGCTGGCAGACAGATTGGCGATCAGGGTCGCTCCGTGCAGACAATGCCTGCCGGATGGCGGACACGGTGTCCACAGGTCTTCGCAGATCTCGGAGGCTATGACAAGTTCCGGTATCTCTCTACAACGAAAGACCTGATCTGTTCCCAGAGGTATGTCAGTCTCCTGTCCTTCCAGACAGACATTTACGATCTCCTGCATACCCGGTGTAAACTGTCTTGCCTCGTAAAACTCTGCATAATTTGGCAGATAGGTCTTTGGCACAAATCCCAGTACCTTTCCACCGCAAAGCGCTGCTGCAACGTTATATAATTTGCCCTGATGCTCCCATGGCAGTCCGACAAAAAAGATACCGGATAGGTCTTCCGTCTTTTTTGCCAGGCTAAGAAGCCCTGCCTTTGCCTGCGTCAGCAAAGTGCGCTGATAAAAGAGATCATGGCAGGAATATCCTGTAATGCAAAGTTCCGGGAATACCACGATCATAGCCCCCGCCTTAGCACTTGCTTCCATCGCCTCTTGTATCTGTTTTACATTATAAGTGACATCTGCGACACGCACCTTTGGTGTGATACAAGCCACCTTGATAAATCCGTCTTTCATACTCTTCTCTCTTATCTTATTTGCGCTTACGCATCTCGATCAATTCGTCCACGGTATAATTGTATGCCTTGTTGCAGAACTGACATTTGACCTCGATCGGCTTGCCATCCGCAATGATGTCTGCCACGTCCTCATCCCCAAGACTGCACAGACTTCGCTCCACACGCTCTGCGGAGCAATCGCAGACAAAGCCCGCATCCACTGTCTCATGGAAGGTCACGTCAAAGCCTGCCAGAACGGTCTCTAAGATCTGCTCCGGCGTCTTGCCCTCGGATAACATGGTTGTCACTGATGGCAGATTTTTGATATTTTCCTCTAATTTTTCAATGATCTCATCGGAAGTAAAAGGCATGAGTTGGATGATAAAGCCACCTGCCTGTGCCACGGTATTATCTTTATTCATCAAAACGCCAAGTCCAACTGAAGACGGCACCTGTTCACTGGTCGCGAAATAATAAGTCAGATCTTCGGCGATCTCGCCTGTCTGCAACGGTACCGTGCCCACATAAGGCTCTTTTAAGCCCATATCCTTGATCACGCGCATGATGCCCAGATCAATGGCTCCGCCGACATCTAATTTGCCATCCTTATTGGGTGGCAGCATGACATCCGGCACATTGGCAAAGCCCTTGACATGTCCCTTGGCATCCGCTGTGACCGTGATCCCTTTCATCGGTCCGTTGCCCTGGATCTGCAGGGTCAGCATGTCGTCGTCCCCCTTCATCATAATGCCCATCATGGCAGCCGCCGAAAGCATACGTCCCAGTGCCGCGGTAACGACCGGACTGGTATTGTGGCTTGCTCTGGCAAATTCCACCAGATCCTTTGATGTAATGGCAAATGCACGAATAGCATCATCTGCCGCGGTTGCTCTTACAATGTAATCTTTATATGCACTCATCTTTTATCCTCTCTTCTTTCCCACTTCTCTTGCAATGACATATATGCGCTCAGTCTCCTCCAATACTGGCGTCATGGTATCTGCGTCTAAGATCTCAAGCAGATCCATCCCTCCCTCACGCAATGCCTTTTTTATCGCTTCTATCTCATAGGCGCGCTGATAATGCACCTCTTCAAATCGCATAAAGTAATCCGGATCTTCCTCATCCTGAATATAGAGCGTCAGGTCATATTCGTTGATCCCGGTCGTCTCGTCAAAGGTATTCTCCCAGATAAAACTGCCCTGCTCGCGGTTCTCGGCAAAAGTATTATCCGCCAGTTGACTGCGATACTTATACGGCGTATTCAGGTCAAAGACAAAGATACCGCCCGGATCCAGATAATTATTGACTAAGCGGATAACCTCGACCAGATCTGCATATTCCACGATATAGTTCATGGAATCACATACACTGACCACTGCCGCGACCGTGCCATACAACTCAAAAGCACGCATATCCTGACACAGATAAAGGATGCCCTCTGCAGGATGCTCCATGGCAATGCCAAGCATTTCATAAGAATTATCAATGCCTATCATGTCATAGCCGGATTCTGCCAGCCGTCTTGTCATCTTGCCGGTGCCGCAGCCCAGTTCCGCTACCAGCCCCTCTGTAATTTTATACCGCGCCAAGATGCCCAGTAAATTGTCTTTCCACACATCATAAGGCACATTGTCCATAAAAAGGTCATAGACCTCTGCAAAACTTTCGTACGCTGCCATATTACCTCTTTCCTATAAAAAGGCATACTTGTCCAGTAAACCTTTTTAACCATAAGTAATACTAACACATTTATCCATAAATGCAAACGAAAAGTGGTCTTTGCCCGCCTTGAAAAAATCAGGTACAAACCTTATACTGAGAAAAACAAGACATTGGAGTATGCGAAATCATATGAAAGAAAATTTTGAACATTACATCAGCAGGAGCATCCGCTCCTTCTATCAGCATAGAATTGTATCGCCGATCATCTTTTTAGCCATCTTGGCACTGCTTGCCTTTTTCTATCCGGTCAGCAATCTCATGCGTCCGGCGAGTGCCAGCGGTGAGGACGATATCGAAAAACTATACCAAGACAATGACCGCTACATCGAGATCACGCTGAAAGACCTCTACTTTACCGGTTATACCAAGCGCTGGCTGGATAGCACGGTGGGCTATTATTACTATACGGTCATGGGCGACGACTGCATCATGGTTCTCTTGAATCCGGACGACTCCCAGCAGGGACTTCCGACTATTGACAAGATCATGATCCGCGGCAAGATCCTATATAATTCCCATGCCATGAGCAAATTGCTGCTCTATCTGTCGGAAGATCTGGCATGGTCGCAGAACGGCATTACTTCCACGATCTCACCTTATATGATCTCACAGCCGGATGCCACCGATCTTGCAACGACACTTTTTAAACTGGTCTATATTTTAAGCGGGCTTTATGCTTTTATCAGTATCATCCGCTATGCCATCTACATTGCCTTTCCGGTGCTCTCCGTACCTGTGCAGAGGCTCCGTTGTTATGGCAAGCCCCGCGAGATCTTAGCGGAAGCCGAGGAAGAACTGGCAACCCTGCCACAGCTTGCCACGGAAGACATGTTCATCACGGAGCATTATTTTATTGAAACGTCCAATTATGGTGTGGCGATCGTGCCGATCAGTCAGATCATCTGGATCTACAAATACTCTACCCTGCATAAGTTTTTGTGGCACCACTTTTCTATTTCCTATACCTTGCATATTACTGCCGCCAAACGTCAGTACATTCATTGTCCGAAAAATATCAAGTCTGACATTGATGGTATCATGGACTATCTGGCAGAAGCCAACCACGATATTCTGGTAGGATTTAACGAAGCCAACCGTCTTAAGGTCGAGGAGATCCAGGGCGACCTTGCCCCGTTCAAGAAGTTCTGGGCATTTCTCAGTAAGAAAGTGTAGGCGACAGTTCGGGCTGGGGATGTGGACAGATGCTGAGGCGAATTTCCTATCACACAAAAATCCCTGCAAGAAACGCCAGCACGTCTCCCGCAGGGACCTTCTATTTTATCTTTTCAGACGGACTATGCTCCCATCTTCTTTTGCATCCACGCATACAGATCCTCATATACTACCTGACGGTCTGTCTCATTTAAGATCTCATGGCGATCATCCTTGTATAATTTCAAGGAAACATCCTGCATGCCTGCTGCAAGGAACTTGTCTCTGGCAGCCTCAACACCCTTGCCCATATTTCCAACCGGATCACTATCACCGGAAACAAAGAAGATCGGCAGATCCTTCTTCATCTTTGCGATGTTGTTTGGATCATTGTCATACTTGGTAGACTCTACCAGTCCACGGTATGCACCTAAGGAAAATGTGTAGGTACACTTTGGATCCTGATAATATTTCTTTACAATATCAACATCCTTTGTCAGCCAACTCTTCTCCGGCCTAGCACCTGTGCAGTCATACTGCTTGTAAGGTGCACCATAGGTCATATCTCTGACCATAGTACTGCGATACTGATCTGAGCGGAAGAAGGATAGGAAATTAATCAACGCAAGTCCTGCATTGATGGTTCCGTCACTCTCTGTACCGGTTCCCATAATGATGGCTCCGTCCAATTCATCCATTTCCTCTGCCTTAACGCACAGACATTTTCTTGTCATATAAGATCCCATGCTGTGTCCCATGATAAAATATGGAAGTGTCGGATATTCTGCTTTGGTCAGTTTGTAGTTGCTGTAGATATCCTCTACCATGATGTCACTCGGATGCTTTGCATGCATGATGCCCCATTCTTTCGGTGAAGAAACAGACTCTCCATGTCCGATATGATCATGTCCTACTACCACGAACCCCTTACTGTTCAAAAATTCTGCAAACGGGCGGTAACGCTCGATGTATTCTACCATGCCGTGTACGATCTGAAGCACGGCAACCGGCTCCTGATCCGGCGTCCACTTGACGCCGTGAATCTGTGTTACCCCATCTGCTGATGCAAATTGATATGTCTGCTCTGCCATTTTATAATCCCCCTTATTATTTGTCTCATATATGTAAATGGTATTGCTACCTTTACTTTTGTATCTCTGAACCGCCGGCATCAGCAAAGGTCTGCTTCATGTGTGCGACCGTCTGCTCTAAATGCGTTGTGCTCTCTTCTTGCTCCATATAACAGGTGCCGATCTTTTCCATCTCTTCCAAGATGCACTCCTGCCTGCTGATATCATCTGTCACACGTCCCTGATACTCCTGCAAAGTCTCAATCAGACCTGCCATAGATGCCTCCGGTGACTCTGTATCAGTCTGTCCCGCGTTATAGCGGCTCACATCCGTTGCCATCTTGCTAAGCGCACGGTTGTTGTCCTTGAGCAAAGAAATAAACTGATGGATCTGTCCACTCATCTCGGTGATCTCCTTCTGGAGATTTTCTGCCTGCTCTAAGGTGTCCGATAACTGTCCGCCAAAGACTTCTGCCAAAGACCGGATCTGCTCTGCGCTACGGATAAAATCCGCGCCCTCGTCGCCCAGTCTCCCCGCATCGATTGCTGCCTGTAAGGCGAGTGCACTGATCGTCCCGGTAAACTTTTCCAAGCCTGACATCTGTTCCATCAGACGCTTGATCTCGGATGTCTCTTTATTGGAGCCTTCTGAAACCGACTTGGCAAGTCCGGTATAATGCTTGCTCTGCTCCATCAGGTCGGTCAATGCCGTCTCCTGCTGGTGTAAAAAATCAGTATGCTTGGCACTTTTTTCCAGGATCTGTCCCACTTGCAGACTATCCTGTCGTAAGACCTCGACACATTCCTGTATGCCATCTTCCATGACCTGCTGGTCATTCCGTGTATCCTTGGCATAACCTACAACCTTGGTCAGGCTTCGATCCATCTTTGCCGCGCTCATCTGTAACTGATCCACATCCATCTGTGCTTCTGCCACATCCGATGCCGCCGTCTGAAGCATAGCCTCGTATGTCTCCACCTGTCGCCCAAGCGTCTCAGCCTGCTGTAACTGTTGCTTCACTTCTTTGCTATGAAACATGCCTGCGCATACCTCCATTCATACATTTTCTTACACAAATGTATACTATGTATTCTACATTTTTTTGTAGTATTATGCAACATCTAGCAGACATTTGATATGACGATCTGCAGGCTTCTTCTGCCACGGAAGTCATTGATCTGCGGATAATATGTAATGGTAATGCATCCCCGCTCGCCTTCAATCTCCTCTAATACCGTCCGCTCCCCAAAATAAAGACCTTCCATGCGACTGCCATCCTCCCCCTGCAGGGTCAGACGCAGGAACTGCTTTTGTTTGCCGATAGGCATTTTTCGCAGGATGCAGACATTTTTTTGCGCGAATACCGGCTTGGGATTGCCATTTCCAAATGGCTCTAATCTTTCCAACTGCCCGATCAATTCCTCACTGATGTAGGAAAAAGGCATAGGCACATCAATGTGGATGAGCGTCTGCATTTCCTCTTTTGTCATCTGCGTATTGGCATTGATGGCTGTCCGAAAGGCATCTATATTTTCGACCGGAAGAGACAGACCTGCCGCCATAGGATGTCCACCAAATTTGCTAAAAAGTTCCTTGCACTTGCACATCTCATCATACATGGAAAAACCTTCGACAGACCTGCCGCTGCCTTTTGCCCCATTTCCGTCTGCCGCATCCACCAGAATAAAGGTCGGGCGCTCATAGCGTTCCCGGATGCGCCCGGCTATGATGCCTGCGACACTCTCATGCACCTGTGGCAGATAAATGACTAAGACAGGCGCATCCGCGTCTGCCGCCTGCTCGATCTGTGCGATCGCCTGCGCAACGCCCTGTTCGGTCATGACCTTTCTTTCTTCATTCAACTGGCGCAATGTTTCCGCCAATCCGGCTGCGCTTTCTATATCCTCAGCCTCCAAAAGTTCCAAGGCCTTTGTAGCAGAATCCAGCCTGCCGCTGGCATTTAAACAGGGACCTAAGACAAAGCCGACATGATAGGCACTGATGTCCTCTGGCGCAAGATCACAGCGTGCGATCAGAGTCTGCATCCCCAGATTCTTGGTATGGCGCAGCCGGTCTATACCAAGGGCTACGATCGTTCTATTTTCTTCGACCAGTTCCATGACATCCCCAATCGTTGCAAAAGCCGCATTTTCCATAAAACGCATGGCTTCCTGACGCGCAATGCCTGCCGCTTCATACAATACCCAGATCACTTTCCATGCCACGACCGCTCCACACAACTTTTTACACCGATACAGGCAGTCCTCCCGCTTGGGATCGACCACGGCATCCGCCGGCGGCAGATGATAGACTTTTTTGCCTTCGACCATTTCGTAAGGCACCTCATGATGGTCCGTCACGATCACCTCTATGCCCGCCTCCTTGGCATAGGCGATGGCATCCGCCGCCGCGATCCCATTATCGCAGGTGATGACAAGACCGATCCCATCAGCCACGCACTTTTCCATCAGACGGATATTGACACCATAACCGTCCTCGATACGATCGGGTATGGCATAGTCTACGATCGCCCCCAGACGCAGCAGTCCCTGATGCAGAATATAAGTCGCCTGGATCCCATCAATATCATAATCGCCAATGATACGGATCTTTTTGTTCTCTTTTATCGCCTTTTGCAAAAGAGCGACCGCCACATCCATATCCTTTAAGGCTTTTCCATCCCCAAGATCTTTTTCGCTGGGATGCAAAAATGCAGTAATGGCTGCATCCTCCGTCAAATCGCGATTGACGAGTATGCGCGCCACTACCGGATCGATCTGATATTTTTTGCCCATTGCGGTAAAATCTGCCCGCTTACTATACATGAGCCATTTTGCCATGTTTTTTCCTCTTTTCTCTATTTGTAACTTGTATCTTTTTTACAATTCCGCTATACCGGTTACTCCCACATAGATCTGGGAGATTTTATACCATGTACGATAGTCTACCACACCTGTCGCCGGCAGTCCAAAAATAGATTGGAAGGTACGCACCGCTTCCGCTGTCAAAGGTCCATAAATACCATCCACAGCCACACGCGGAATCGCCGGATAATCCCCTGCAATCACATTCAGATGTTCCTGCAGCTGGCTCACCTTTTTTCCTTCTGAACCCACAGACAGTTCTCCTGCCCAGGATGTCGGTATGCCACTGATTTCTTCCGCTGTGCTAATATAGATATTACTGCCATAATAATAACGAAGAATTTCTATGGTACGAAGCCCCTGATCTGCCAAATCTTTCGAGCCCCACTGGCTGAGCCACTTTGGACATCGTACATTTTTCCCATCACAATATTGCGTCAAAATTGGTTGCTTGACATTTGGTCGTGCCAGATAATTGGTATACATTTCATCGACCACTTGTGAAATCGATTCAAAGATGGTACGTCCATACGACCATTTTTGATCGTATGCCGTTGATGATGTAATGGTAAAATCATACCCTTTGCCACGATACCACTCCGTATAAACACGGTTCAGTGTAAATGACATAATGGCAAGTACATTTGCACGAATTGCAGCATCCGGCCAGGTCGCATAGATTTCACTGGATGCCACATTTTTGATATAATCCGGATATGTCACATAATAGTTCTTCGCTTTTGCATCGGACGGAGTTCCATCATGCACAATAATATACTCTGGGATCACCACGCGGCTTAAAACGATTTCTCCGGTTTCAGTAACTGGTTTTACCTCTGTCTCCGGAATTTTAGGCGTTTGCGGTACATAAAGCGTATTGCCGGGCACCACAATTTCTTCTGTTTTTCCTGTCATACTTCCCGTGGGGATCAAAGGAACCGGCTGCAGTGACAGTTCCTGCGGCAATACCTCCGCATTTGTCAGTTCTAATGTTTCATACCCTGCAGCTTCTACCACGATATTATATTGTCCATAAGGCATCCCCATTGCCTGCGATTCTAAGCTGTATTCTAACGGCGGTGTTTCTACACGTATATCCGGAATCTGTCCTGCTCCGTCCGAAACATAACTTGCTATTTTCTCACCATCTGACGCCCGGTAAATGCTCACCTGCGCCCCACGCACCGGTCCTCTGTTAGTACTATCATATAATTCAATTTCGAGTTCTCCTGAAGATGCAAATCCTATGTTTCCTGGTGTTGTCACATCCATTTTTTTCTCCTGCAGCCATCGTCTCTTTACTATATGACAGCATTAGGAAATGCGTGATTTTTCATCCACACTTCGATCAATCTGTAAATTCTTATAATACTGCATAGGTGTCACACCATATTCTTTCTTAAATGCCCGGAAGAAATGGTTGTACCCACCAAATCCACCCAGTTCATACACTTCGCGAATGCTTTTCCCCTGCTCAATATAGCGTCTGCAAAGATCAAGTCTTGCCTTTACAATATAAGCATGTGGTGTCTCTCCGGTCATTTTTTTAAATTCTCTTACAATGTGATACCGGCTGACATAGAATTCATCCTCTAAACGTTCCAGCGTAATATCCTCCGTCAAATGTTCCTTAATATAAATAAAGATATCATCCATCACCACATGTTTTTTCTTATTCACCTTATGCTGTCTGTCCTCCTGCACAGACGAGCGCAATGCCAAAATAAGCAAAATGGTCAACTGGCTCTTCTCATATAATGCATGTGCAAATTTTTGTTCTTCTTTTGCCATTGCATAGAGTTTTTTCGAAATATTTTTAATCAGCATTGCTGCTTCACTCTCTGCATGTACCATTTTTACCTGAAATGGTACGACATCAAACGCCGCATTCAAATCGGTATGTTCATCGGAAAGTGTTTTTAGTAAGTCAGCGCCAACATAAAGAACATACAGTTCCAACGGATATTTGTTTTTACGGTATTCCAATTTGATACGATTGCCGGGTTTGATAAAAATAAGATCTTCCATCGTACAAACCTCATTCCGTTCCTCTGCCTGTAAATAGGAAACACCGCCAACAACAAAAATAATGGTATGACGATTGCCTTGTCCAAAACTTCTCTGACCGCTCTCCACAATCTTTACATGCTCCATTTCATATCCTTGTCTCTTCATATGTTCACTTTGCACATTCCTTCCCTATATTTTTTGTTTATTTTGTCAATTTTAACGATATATCAATTTTTCATAGTTTGCAAGCAATTTTTGTATATGTGGTCTCTTTTTTTGTTTCTATAATAATACTGTAGCTACCAAAACATTATAAAACGAGAGGTATTTTATTATGAAAGAAACAAGACCTTTTTCTATGAAGGACAAAATCGGCTACACTCTGGGGGATTTAGGGTGTTGCTGTACGGAACAATTCCGTGCTATGTATCTAGCAATTTTTTACACATTGGTATTAAAAGTAAATCCAGTACACGTCGGTATCTTAATGTTGGTGACCAAATTGTGGGATGCCATCAACGATCCACTCATCGGTGCATTGGTTGATAGCCACAAAAACACCGGAAAAGGTAAATTTATTCCTTGGATTAAATTTTTCGCTTTCCCAACTGCTGTTCTTTGCGTGTTAGGATTTGTTAATGTAAGCAACTTCGCATATGGTGCCCGTCTTGCATATATGTTCATTACTTATGTTGTATATGAAATTATGTACACTTGCGTCAACGTTCCATTCGGAAGTCTTTCCAGTGTTATGACAGACGATGTAAACCAGCGTACAGATCTTTCCCGCTATAGAAGTCTTGGTGGAACCATTTTCATGACGGTTATCGTTATCGCTGGTCCATTATTCCTTTACAAGGATAACCAGCCAGTACCTAGTCATTTCCTGATGATGGCTGCTGTCTGTGCCGTTATCGGTTTCATCTGCTTGATGATTACAGCAAACTGGTGTAAAGAGCGTGTCATTACAGAACCTATAAAAGAAGAAAAAGAAAAACTCAATTACTTACAAGTATTAAAAGATATCACCAAAAACAAAGCTTTGCTCGGTGTTATGTTATCAAGCTTTATCGGTATCGTTGGTGCAGGTATGGTAAACGGATTGAATACTTATTTATTCCGTGACTACTTTGGAAACGTTGCTATCATGGCAATTTCTGGTATGTTAAGTGTCCTTTGGTCACTCATCGCTTTCGTTGGTATCAAGTTTGTTGCAAAGAAATTTGGTAAAAAAGAATGGATTATGTACAGTGCTACTTTCTCTGTCGTTGTATTTGCCATTTTATTCTTCTTCCCAATGAAGAATCCTTTGCTCTTTATCATCATCAACGGTATCTGCTATCTCGGTGTCAGCGGTTTCCAGGTATTGATCTGGGCACTTGTAAATGATGCCATTGATTATCAGGAACTCCAGACTGGAAAGCGTAACGAAGGTATCGTTTACTCTGCTTACACTTTCTTCCGTAAACTTGCAAATGCAGTATCTGGAAGTATGAGTAGTTTCGCACTTGCGATTGCTGGATTTAACGTAAATCTGGAAGTACAGAGTGACGCTTTCGCTGGACATCTCTGGAAAACCTATACCGGCTTATATGTTGTTGGTTACTTATTAGCTGTACTTGTATTAAAGTTTGTATATCCATTAACCAAAGAAAAAACAGAAGAAATGTTACATCAGTTAGCAGATAAGAGAAACGCTGCAAACGCTGAATAATTTTTAGAAAAGAGGTAAATCACATTGATCAAACAAGTCGAACTTACCAATCGTTCCGGTCACGTTTTACGCGGAATTGTAGATATCCCAGATGAGGGTTCACGTTTTCCTGCCATTGTAAATGTACATGGCTTTACTGGAAATAAGAGTGGATACAAAAACAGTTATACGCAAACGGCAAGATTTCTTGCAAAGCATGGTTTTGCCAGCGTACGTTTCGATTTATTCGGAAATGGGGAGAGTGATGGAGAATTTGAAGATATGACATTTACCGGCATTCTTGAAGATATTGAAGATATTATAAATTGGACAAAACAGCAGGATTTTGCTGATCCGAAAAAAGTAATTCTTTCCGGTCAGAGCATGGGCGGCTATGCAGCCGCTACTGCTGCTCCAAGAGTAAACCCTTACGCATTGATTCTCATGTGTCCGGGCGCCGGTATGTGGTTTGGATGTAAGGAACGCGCCGAAGCTATGGAGGCAAAAGGCATCACAAGTGCTGATATTGAAGGACTTTGCTTTGCAACATCTTTTAATCATGATTTATACCAGTACGAGCCGTTTTCTTCCGCTGTTGGTTACGAAGGTCCTGTCCTTATCGTTCGTGGTACCGCTGATGATTTAGTAGATGATGCTACCTGCCACAAATATGAAACACTTTATTCTGGAAAATGCACCTATCAGACCATCGAAGGTGCAAACCATAACTTTGCCAGTGCTTCTGCAAGAAAAGAATTAAATGAATCTATTCTTACCTTCTTGCAGGCATTAAAATAAATGAAACAGACTTGAAAGGAAGTATGACTTATGAAACTATTAGAACCTATCGCAGTTGGAAAAACAACCTTTAAGAACCGCTTGATGTTTCCTCCGCTTACAACCGGATATGAGGAAAAAGACGGTTCTATCGGTGAACAGAGTTTCCGTTTTTACGAACGCCTCGCTAAGGGTGGTGTTGGTTATATTGTAATCGGAGACGTTGCGCCTCTTGCAACATTCTCTCCTACACCAAAGCTTTTTTCTCCTGCACAGGCAGAAGGATTCAAAAGACTCGCAGATGCTTGTCACGAAAATGGTGCAAAGCTTGGAATCCAGTTATTCCATCCGGATTACAACGTTGCCGCATTAAATGATTTATTCCATCAGGGAAAAATGCAGGAAGCAAGAGCAAAATTGCATCATGATATGCAGCATTTTGTAAACGAAGTAACTGCAGAAGAACTCGAAGAGATCATCAAGCACATGGAAAACTGCGCTATTTTAGCACAGGAAGCCGGCGTTGACTGTATCGAAGTACATGGAGACCGTCTGGTTGGTTCTCTCTGCTCTCCAATCTTAAATCACAGAACAGATGCATATGGCGGAGATCTTGCAAACCGTACACGTTTTGCATTAACACTCGTAAAACGTTTAAAGACTGTTGTTCCAGATATGGTGATTGATTATAAACTTCCTATTGTGACTCCACTCGGTGAAAATGCATTCCGTGGTAAAGGTGGTCTTCCATTTGATGAAGCTTGCATTTTTGCAAAAGAATTGGAAGCAGCCGGCGTAGATACCATTCACGTAGCACAGGCAAACCACACAGGAAACATGGGTGATACCATTCCTGCTATGGGAACACAGCCATACGGCTTTATGGTTTCTTACTCTAAGAAGATCAAGGAAATCGTTTCGATTCCAGTATCCGTTGTAGGACGTATTGTGACACCAGAAGCTGCTGAAGCTGTACTTACCAGCGGTTCTGCTGATATTATCGCACTTGGTCGTTCTTTGCTTGCAGATCCTGATTTTGCTAATAAGTGTGCAGATAACCACGCTGGTTGTGTCAGAACATGTATGATGTGTAACAAGGGTTGTACCGACAACATTCAAAACCGTGCGTTCTTAAGCTGCGTTTTAAATGCAGAAAATGGTTATGAAGCAAGCCGTCAGATTACTCCTGCTGCTACTGCAAAACGTGTTGCTATCGTTGGTGCCGGAATTGCAGGCTTAGAAGCTGCCCGTGTTGCTGCTTTACGTGGTCACCAGGTTACTATTTTTGAAAAGTCATTACAGATTGGTGGACAGTTATTGATTGCAAGTGTTCCACCAAGAAAAGAAGAAATGATGCGTAGTATCAACTACTACTGCAACGTATTACCAGAATTAGATGTCACCTTCCGTCTTGGTCAGGAATTTAGTGAAAAAGATTACGCTTCCTTCGATGAAGTCATCGTTGCAACAGGTGCAACGAATGCCATCATCCCAGTTCCTGGAAAAGACCTTCCAACGGTTTTCAGTGCATGGGATGTTCTTGCAAAGAAAGAAATCGTATTTGGCAAGGTATCTGTCATCGGTGGCGGACTTGTCGGTGTCGAAACGGCTGAATATCTGGCTTCTCGCGGATGCAAGGTTACCATCGTTGAAATGATGGATCAGATTGCAAAAGAAGAAAGCAACACCATTCTTCCTACATTGATGAAAGAATTAAACAGCCATGAAGTAGAAGTTCTCACTTCTGCTAAATTGATGGAAATCACAGAAAATGCGGTTATCGTTGAAAAGACAGTTGACGAAAAGACAGAAAAAGCAGAAGTTGCTTCTGATTTCGTTGTGATGGCTGTTGGTGCAAAGAAGAATGTCGCAGAATTAAACAATTGCACATTGCCAATCCACTATGTTGGTGACTGTGCCGGCGAACGTCCAAGCAACATTGATCATGCAATCAAATCTGCTTACGACGTAGCATGTGAATTATAAAAGCACTTCTTTTCGAAGTTGTTTTATAACAGCATAATGAAACTCCCAAAAAAGGCGCTCTGCATAAGCAGAACGCCTTTTGTATTACTTACAATATGATTTATGCAAGTGCTGCTGTAATGATAGCCATAGAATAAACTTCTGCTGCATTACATCCACGGGACAAGTCGTTAACTGGAGCATTTAATCCTAAAAGAATAGGACCATATGCCTCGAAGTTACCAAGTCTCTGTGCAATCTTGTAACCAATATTACCTGCATTGATATCAGGGAAGATAAAGGTATTTGCATGACCTGCTACTTCTGAATCCTTACACTTTGTACGAGCAACACGTGGTGAAACGGCTGCATCAAACTGAATCTCTCCCTCGATTGGAAGGTTCGGGAATTTTGCCTTTGTCTTAGCTGCTGCATTACGCATCTTATCTACATCTTCGCCCTTTCCAGAACCAAGTGTTGAATAGCTAAGGAATGCAACCTGTGGGTCAATACCGAAGATTCTAGCACATTCTGCTGTCTCTCCTGCGATTTCCACCAATTCGTCCTCTGTAGGATGAATATTGATTGCGCAGTCTGCCATAGCAAGTACTTCGTTCTCACCTGTAGCAGCTGGACGAACCATGATAAAGCAAGAAGATACGATAGAGTTGCCCGGCTTTGTCTTGATCAACTGCAAAGCAGGTCTTACGGTATCTGCGGTAGAATAAGTTGCACCACCAAGTAAAGAATCAGCAACGCCCATCTTTACAAGCATGGTACCAAAGTAGTTTGCCTGTGAAAGAATGCCTCTTGCCTGCTCCGGGGTAACGCCCTTTTTCTTTCTCAGTTCGCAGAACATCTCGATCATCTCGTCCATTCTGTCGTAATTTGCTGGATCAATGATCTCTGCGCCACGGATATTAAATCCACTTTTTTCTGCTGCTGCTTCTACTTCCTCCGGCTTTCCGATCAAGATCGGTGCTAAGAAATTAGATGCAAGAAGTCTTGAGGATGCCTCAAGAATACGAGGATCGGTTCCTTCTGTGAAAACGATCTTCTTTGGGTTTTCTTTTAAAATGTCAATTAACTGTCCAAATCCAAACATAACTGTTTCCTTTCATACAAATTTATTTCTTATTTTCCATCCATCATTCTAACACGCTTGGATTATTTTTCAATCGCTTTCGCGCAAAATCATGTTTTTTCTACAAGACAATAGTTAGTTTATACAAACCTGATAGATTTCTTCCAGAACTTCCGGCAGGTCTTGCGGATCGATCGCCGTATAATTGATGATAAATGTATGCGGGATCACCTGACTGCCGTCATAGGTATAATCGCTCATACCCCGCAGGCGGATGCCCCTTTGTTGCAACTGATCCTTGATAACGCTGTCCTCTTTTTGTGTATCAATATGTAAAAGAAAATGCAAGCCGGCATCCTCCTCATAGATGGATGCCATCTGCCACAGACGGCTTTCCTTTAATTTGGCAATGACCTGATTTCGGTGGTTCTTGTAAAAATTGCGCATACGGTTGATATGCTTTTCAAAGTAGCCCTGCTGCAAAAAAGCAGCCAGGGTGTACTGCTCAAAATTTGACACCGTGCAGGCATAAAAGCCTAAATTCTCTTGGAATTTTCCGACCAGCGTCCGGGGTAGAACCATATAACTGATACGGATAGAGGGGGTCAGGCTCTTGGAAAAGGTATTCAGATAGATCACCCGCCCCGCTCCATCAATACTCTGCAAGGTCGGAATGGGCAGACCGCCAAAACGGAACTCACAGTCATAGTCATCCTCAATGATATAACGTCCCTCTTTTTCGGCTGCCCAGGCAAGCAACTTCTGCCGCCTGCTGATAGGCATAGCAATACCGGTCGGGAAATGGTGGGTCGGCGATGTATGGATGATCTCTACCTTTTGCTTTCTCAGCGACTCCATGGAAAGTCCATGCGCATCCAGATCCACATAGCGGTAGTCCACGCCATTATGCGCATAGATCTTCGCCAGTTTTTGATAGCCCGGATTTTCGATGCCATAGACATGGTCTCTCCCCAAAAGTTGGATGAGCAGATGATACAAATACTCGGTTCCCGCACCGATCACGATCTGTTCCGGCAAAATACGCATACCGCGAAAATGATACAGATGGTCCGCGATCGCCTGCCGCAGTTCATAGACACCTTGCGGTGGCGACGGCAAAAGCACATCCTTCGATTGGCCACTTAATACAGCACGCATCAGGTGTGACCACGTACTCATAGGGAAGCGTTCCCGGTCTACATGGTTGGATGCAAAATCCATCCGCCAGTTTGCCTTTGTTTCCTCGTGGCTGGCATCGTCCCCCTCAATAAAAATTTTCACCGCAGGATCCTCTTGTAAAGGTTCTGTCAGATAGGGCTGCACCGCCGCCACATAATAACCCTTTTTCTCCACGGCATAGATATATCCCTCTACCAACAACTGCTCATAGGCACTGGCAATGGTCATCACGGAAAGTCCCAACTGCTTGGCAAAAGCCCGCTTGGACGGCAGGTGTTCCCCCTCTTTTAATCTTCCTTCCTCAATATCTTCTTTTAATACTTCATATAAATATTGGTAGTAGGGTTTTTCGCCCCTCTCCTCAAAAGTATAGGTAAGCATATACATCCCTCTATTTTTCTTTTTTCGTAAAAATCGACTTTTCCTATTATTTCTCTAGGTTTTTCAGTATTTTTTAATCTGGTATGGTCGAATTTGTTTAAAATGGTTATTTTCACATAACCAATTATGCATATAATGATACTCAGTTACTCGCACAAAAGCAAGACTTTTGACAAGATAAGAGAAAGAAGAGGGAAAAATATGAAAACGAAAAAATTGATTTTTGCAGCTTTATTTGCAGCACTGACCTGTGTTGCTACCATGATCATCAAGGTACCGACACCTACCATGGGTTATATCCATCCAGGTGATTCGATTGTACTTTTGTCAGGATTTTTACTTGGACCACTTTATGGCGGACTTGCAGCCGGTATTGGTTCTATGTTCTCTGACTTATTTGGCGGATACTTCTCCTATGCACCGGCAACCTTTGTCATCAAGATGCTTACCGCTGTATTTGCCAGCCTAGTTTACCGTGCTTTTACCAAGAAACTTTCCGAAGTTTCCGGTGGCAAGCAGGCAGCCTTTACCGCGATCAGTGGTGTCGTTGGCGAAGCCTTCATGGTATTTGGATACTTTGTATTTGAGATCTTTTTGATGGCACTCGCAGCAGGCGATGGTTTCTCAAGCACAAGCCTTGCCGCAGGTCTGGCATCCTCAGCCAGCGGTGTTCCGTTCAACATCGTGCAGGGACTCTTTGGTGTGATCCTTTCCACCATCCTGTATCCACTCTTAAAGAAACCGCTTGCGCAGTATTCTAAATAATTTTGTAGTAAATTTATTTTCATTTGCAAATTTTACATTCTTACATATAATATATATGTCTAAGAAAGCATATTCGTTTATAAAGGAGTATGAAAATGAATTTACCACTAGATCCCATGATGCTGCTCAGTGTCGTCAACATGAATTTAAGAGACCGATATCCATCCCTTGCAGAGTTTTGTGCAGCAGAGAATGTCGATCAGGCAGATCTTGAAAAACGACTGGCAGCCATTGATTATTATTATGAAGCAGACAGCAACCAGTTCCGCTGATGTTCGCTTACTGTCCAGACATGAAAAAAGGTTTGTGAAGCCTTCCCAGGTTTCACAAACCTTTTTACTTTTGGTTCTTTTTACGCCTCGTCAATCGCCTTGCCGATGTCGTGGCGCATATATTTGTTTTCAAAAGAGATCCAGTCTGTTGCCGCATAAGCCTTGGCTCTGGCGTCCTTTAAATCCTTGCCCTTGGCTGTAACACCAAGTACACGTCCGCCATTTGTCACGATCTGTCCTGCATCATTTAAGGCTGTACCTGCATGGAAGCAGAAATACTCCTCATTGTCGAACTTATCAAAGCCTGTGATTGGAAATCCCTTCTGGTAGGAAACCGGATAACCATCTGATGCAAGTACCACGCAGACAGCTGCATTATCCTCAAATTCCAGCGTCAACTGATCTAAAGTGCCATCCACACATGCTTCCATAACATCTATAATATCATTCTTCATACGCGGCAGTACAACCTGTGCCTCCGGATCTCCAAATCTGGCATTGTATTCCAAAACCTTTGGTCCGTCCTCCGTGAGCATCAAGCCAAAGAAGATAACACCCTTAAACTCTCTGCCCTCGGCTGCCATAGCATCCACTGTCGCCTGATATACATATTTCTTGCAAAATTCATCCACTTCCTTGGTGTAGAAAGGACTTGGAGAAAAGGTTCCCATGCCTCCGGTATTTAAACCTGTATCTCCATCCCCGGCACGCTTGTGATCCTGCGCGCTGCTCATGATCTGGATGGTCTTGCCGTCCACAAAAGAAAGCACAGAGACCTCGCGTCCGGTCATAAACTCCTCGATGACCATGGTATTGCCGGCATCTCCGAACTTCTTGTCCATCATGATGGTATGTACCCCTTCGATGGCTTCTTCCAGGGTATTGCAGATCAATACACCCTTGCCCAGTGCAAGACCATCTGCCTTTAATACGATCGGCATCTTGGCGGTCTTTAAATAAGCGATCGCTGCCTCTGCGTCGTCAAAACGCTCATAGGCTGCCGTAGGAATATTGTATTTTTTCATAAGATCCTTGGAAAATGCCTTGCTTCCTTCCAGAATTGCCGCATTTTTTCTCGGTCCAAAGACCTTTAAGCCCTCTGCTTCAAAAGCATCCACAATACCACCGACCAAAGGGTCATCCATACCAATGATTGTAAAATCAATGGCGTTTTCCTTAGCAAATGCAACTAATTTATCAAAATCCATGGCACCGATCGGTACACATTCCGCAATCTGACCGATTCCGGCATTGCCCGGTGCACAGTAGATCTTGTCTACCCTTTTACTTTTTGCTACGCTCATACAGATCGCGTGCTCACGACCGCCACTGCCTACAACTAATACTTTCATGCCATTCTCCTTACTCCGCAATTCTAACTTTTCCATCTACCACGCTAACCTTGCCTCTTGCGATCAGATCGATCGCCTGCGGCATGATCTGCCATTCTGCCTCTTCCATCACACGACGCTGTAAAACTTCCGGTGTATCATCCTGCTGCACAACTACTGCCTTTTGTAAAATGATCGGTCCCGTATCTGTCCCCTCGTCCACAAAATGCACGGTCGCACCTGTCACCTTGACACCTCTGGCAAGCACACCCTCGTGCACTTTCAAGCCATAGTAGCCGGTTCCGCAAAAGGACGGAATGAGCGACGGATGGATATTGATGATACGATTGCGATATTTCTTTATCATGATCTCCGGGATCACGACCAAAAATCCGGCGAGTACGACCAGATCCACCTTGGCTGCATCCAGTTTTTCCAAAAATGCCGCATTAAAGGCATCCCTGTTCTCATAAGATTTCGGCGAAATACAGATACCCTCAATACCAGCCTTTTTCGCACGTTCCAAGGCATAGGCATTTGGATTGTTGCTGATGACCAGGGAGATCTCGGTATCATGGATCCGCCCTGCTTCTATCGCATCAATGATCGCCTGAAGATTGGTACCGCCACCGGACACACAAACTGCTAATTTTAACATAGATCTACACCCTTTTCACCATCAATGATCTTACCAACAACATATGGTCTATCCCCAGCAGAACGCATTGCTTCCATGGTCTTATCGACATCTGCCGGATCCACGGCAACGATCATGCCAAGTCCCATATTGTATGTATTATACATCATGTGTTCATCCACATTTCCTTTTTCTGCCATCAACTTAAAGATTGCCGGCACTTCATAGGAATTCTTCTCTACAACGGCACGCTTGCCTTCCGGCAGCATACGCGGGATATTCTCATAGAAGCCGCCGCCTGTGATATGGCTGCATGCCTTGACTGTCACACCTGCATCCTTAACCGCCTTTAATGCCTTGACATAGATTCTGGTAGGCGCAAGCAATGCCTCCCCCAGTGTTGTGCCAAGTTCGTCATAATAGGTATCCAAAGACTCTTTTGTCATGTCAAAGATCTTGCGCACCAGAGAAAATCCGTTGGAATGTACCCCGGTAGATGCCATACCGATCAGTACATCGCCATCCTTTAAATTCTCACCGGTAATGATGTCCTTCTTGTCTACGACACCAACGGCAAAACCTGCCAGATCATACTCATCTTCCGGCATAAGTCCCGGATGCTCTGCCGTCTCGCCGCCGACCAGAGCACAGCCGGACTGCTTACAGCCTTCGGCTACACCGCTGACGATGGTTGCGATCTTTTCCGGATAATTCTTGCCACAAGCAATGTAATCTAAGAAGAAAAGTGGCTCGCCACCTGCACATGCCACATCATTGACACACATGGCAACCGCATCAATACCGATGGTATCATGCTTGTCCATAAGAAATGCCAGTTTTACCTTGGTACCACATCCATCTGTACCGGAAAGAAGAACCGGTTCCTCCATATCCTTGATGGATGAAAGATCAAATGCACCGGAAAATCCGCCAAGACCGCCCAAAACTTCCGGTCTCATGGTCTCCTGCACATATTTTTTCATCAATTTGACAGATTCATAACCTGCCTCAATATCTACACCTGCTTTTTTGTAATCCATGCTTTTCACTACTCCTTTTGTGCTGTTATGAGTATCTCTGTTCCCATTATAAAACCTGTGTCTTAGAAATTCTAGTAATAAAAACTACTAGGATATATTAGTCATCCTAATATATCCTAGTCCCATGCATCTTATTATTTTTCCATATAAGCCTTGTAGCCCACTTCCTGTAAGCGCGCGTCTTTCTCTACGACCTGATCTTTCAGATCCTCGCTGTATTTCTTTAACCTCTCTAAGATCTCATCATCGCTGGTCGCTAAGATCTTGGCTGCCAAAATGCCCGCATTTGCCCCACCATTGATAGCGACGGTCGCAACCGGGATACCGCTTGGCATCTGCACGATAGAATACAAAGAATCCACACCGCCAAGATCAGATGTCTTCATTGGGATACCAATGACCGGCATTGGGAAAAGTGCTGCGCACATGCCCGGAAGATGTGCTGCCTTTCCGGCTCCCGCAATGATGACCTTAAAGCCTCTTGCCTCTGCCCCCTTCGCATATTCAAAGAACACATCCGGCTCTCTGTGTGCGGAAATGATCGTCATTTCATAATCGATCCCCAGTTGTTCCAAGACCTCTGCTGCCTTTGCCATGATCGGCATATCAGAGTCGCTGCCCATTACAATTCCTACTTTAGCCATTTTCTTTTCCTCCTTAAATTGTAAGTTTCTTCTATTTATCGTTCCAATTCGACGTTTAATTCCTCGGTTCCCGGCAGGACAAATCTGCCCTGTGAAAGAATGGTGATCTTTCTGCCATCCGCACATTCCACCACGATATCGCCCAACTCATCATAAGGGATGGTAATATCGGTATGGCAGTTAAAATATGCCTGGTCCGCGGTCTTTGGGTCCTTGCGGAGCCAAGATACGCTATTGTCTCTCGCTACAACTTCCTTACCGTCCGGGTTATACATCGGCACATCTTCCGCATGGGAATAACAGGTATCACCCACAGCAAAATGCGGTCCTGTCTTTTCCGCGATCAGGATCGGCAGTTTGTCCGCAATGTCATAATCTCTTGCCATGCGGTAAGCCGTCGTGTTAGTGCCGATCGCAAACTCGCCCAACGGCAGGGTCTTATGGTGATAAAGGACATTGTCCTGAATGTATTTTTTATTCTCTGCTTCCGTCTCAAAGTTGGCACAGTCATAGGCTGTGATCTTGCCGTCCGTAAATACGACCTCCAGATCTTTGTAACAGAGTTCTCCCAGATAGACCTGTGTCACATGCAGAACGCCATTGGTTCCTTCCAGAACCGGAGATGTAAAGACTTCCCCCACCGGAATATTGACATCGGCCACGCAGTTTTCAAAGATCGTCTCTTTTGCAGGATCCGCCAGCGGATGCAGCTGCACCCGGATATCTGTGTGATTGTCTCCACGTCCGGTCACATGTACGCTCTGTCCCTGATCCAGTGCGTCAATGATATGCTGCTGGATGGTCTGGTATTTTTCATAGTCTAAGGTGTTGAGTTCAACGGTCTTGGCAAAGATCTCCTCAAATTGATCGCCGATCGCCGGCAATGGATAGGCAATGATGGTAAAACTGTAGGATTCTCCCGGGATATAGGTGTTGGTGATCTTACCGGATTCCACAGCATTATATACGTTCAGAGAATTCTGCTTGTCGGAATACTTGGCATTTGCCTCCTTGTTGACCGGCGCAAATGGTTCTTCGCCAAAGACTTCCACAACCGCCGGACCGCCAAAGGTCAGTGCCTTGTCTTTTTCCTTTTCAAAGGTGTCACGCATGACTTCCAAGCGGCGTTCTACAAAGGATTTATCAAAATAATATGCCTTATCATCCTTGTGGTCATAATCATACTGACGGTTTGGCGATACACTGTAATAACCACGCTTGCCACCGCCCCTGCCGTAAAGTGAGATCGTCGCCTCACGCAGGATAGTCGTCTTTAAGCCCATGTCCGCAAACTGTGCCATGGCAGCCTTTACCATACGCTCCATGCCAAGCGGTGCCTCGATCTTGACCGTCTTTTTCGCATGGATATCCTTGCCAGCCATCTCAAAGCCCTTGCGATAGCCCTCCGTAAAGGTATGCGCCATAGCATCGATCTGATCTTGCGGCATCTTTCGCAGATAATCTGCCATCAAAAGTTCATTCTTACCGACCGGTGCACCGATGCGGTAAAGATAGGCATTGCCGGATAAGTCTGCTTCCTCGATCCATTTGGTAAAGAAATCATAGGATGAATCGATCATTGGCAGAATCGTATCCGGTACAAAACTTTCCGCATAGTCATGATAGAACCAGTAGATCGCATCCTTTACATTTCCTGCAATCCATTTCAAGGATTCCCCGGAGAATGCTCCTGTCTCTGTTCCCATCTCCTGCATTTCTTCCACAAAACAACCGTGGAGTTCTACAAAGAGTTCGTTCCAGATGCAGAGCAGGTCCAGCCTTTCTTCAAAGGCATCCGGTATGGTCGATAACAGATCTGCATAAAGCATGCTGAGCATACCGCCCAGTTCTGCTCCCAGCGTCTCCTCAGCATATTCCGGATTTAAATAAGAAGCCTCATAGACCGCCGGCTCCAATCTGCCATACAAGTCCGCGTGTATCTTTTGCCGTTCCTCTAAGGAAAGCCTCTCATAGGCGCCCTCTGCCACACAGACATATGTCTTTTTTACCAGCCCAAGAAACGCTGCCACTTCTTTAAAATAAGAAGCAAAGGGATCCGGCACCTCCGCATCTTCCTTTAACTGATCTACCCGCTCACTTACCAGAGCAAATCGTTCTTCATATTCTTCCTGTCGCTCTAATTGTCTCATTTTTCTACCCACCTGTCTTTTATCCAATCAGAATACCGATACAATATAAGATCACCCAGCATGCCGTCGCGATCGCCGGAACGACCACGCCAAGGATACGGGATATCTTTTCAAAATTATCATTGCGTGCCATATGCGCTCCTGTCACGCATGTCGCGATCGCCAGGATCATGGCAAGCACCGAGATACCGCCGATGATATTGGCACTGCTGCCATCTGTATTTGCTGCAATAAAAAGTGCCAGTACCAGGATCAAAAGCGATGCCGCCGCTCCCAATGCCGCACCTATGGATGGTGTAGATAAGGGTTTCTTTTGCCCACTATATCTTCTACTTCTACGATTCATGTCTATATTTCCTCCAAACCCGATAACACAGGAAGCCCAGCATACCGCCCAAGGTATTGAGTATCACGTCATCCACATCACAACAGCCCACGCGGCTGAACAACTGGATCACTTCTACCGTGATGGAAAACTCCATGGAAAAAAGTGTTGCCGCCCAGAGATCGATCGGTCGTCTGCTGATACAGGGCAGGAAAAATCCAAAAGGGGCAAAGCCTATGATATTGCCCAGCAGGTTCAAAAGTACCCGCCCGGTTCCAATCGTCTTGTGATATTGGATGTAACGCATGATCTCCCGAAAAGGGATCAGATTGTAGCGATACTCATCCACTGCATTTTCCCGAAATGCCTCTGCAAAAAGCAGAAAATATATCAATAGTCCCATATAGAGGATAAAAGGGATCACATACCGGATCTTATTTGTCTTGTTCATAAAATAACCATCTTTATCGCACGCCATACTGGTCATAGTATGCGTCGATAGCCGCTTTCATAGAATCGTCAATGACTATTTTACCCTGATGCTCATGATTATATAAGTGTTCTACCACTTCTGACATAGACACAATGGCATTGGTCGCAAAGCCGTAAGTCTCTGCCACTTCATCCAGGGCTGACTTGCTGTGGTCACCGGAGAGTCCGATCTCCTGACGATTTAAACTTACCATAAGACCTACGATCGTAACGTCACCCTGTGCGCGGACGATTGGAACGGTCTCTTCCATAGACTTACCAGACGTTGTTACATCTTCAATCATCACAACACGGTCGCCATCTTTGATTTTATAGCCCAAAAGAGAACCCATATCTGCACCATGATCTTTTGCTTCTTTACGGTTGGAGCAATATTTTACTTCTTTTCCATATAAACGATAGAAGGCTTCTGCCGTGATGACTGCCAGCGGAATACCCTTGTATGCCGGTCCAAACAGTACATCAAAATCCTCGCCATATGCATCGTGAATCGCGCGGGCATAATACTCACCCAGTCTCATCAGCTGTGAACCACTAACATATGCACCGGCATTCATAAAAAATGGAGACTTACGACCACTTTTCAATGTGAAATCGCCAAATTTTAAAACATCACTCTCTACCATAAACTCAATGAATTCCTTCTTGTAACTTTCCATATAATCAAGACCTCCTCTGATTCTTATTTTTCCTTTAAACCTTCCACAATTTTACTATAAACTCCCCCGCCTTGCAACCACAGGGATTTTCCCGAACATAAAAATGCAGACATCATCACAGGCAAAAAGAATGCCCCCACCATCACTTCTGCCGGTGGGAGCATTCTATCAAATCATCCTGTACTTTTTATTTAATTTTCTTTTTTACGAGCGTTACTGCCATGCATCCGCAAAGACCGGCACCTAAAAGCAGAAGCCATGCGATAGGTAATGAAGTATCGTTTGTCTTTGGCGATGTCGTTGCTGGGGTTGTTGTAGTTGCAGCCACATCTTCATATACCAATGCATAGGTGGAAAATCCATCCGTTGCAAATGTAAATTGTTTTGTATTCGCATCAAACGTTCCGTCAATTACCGTTGCTTTTCCATCATGAATACGAACCATGCGATAAACTCTCTTCACACTGGTATCTGTGTTAATAAATTTATCCGGGATTGTGATGGTTATACCGATTGCACTGCTTGGATCTGTGATATTCCGATCCGCCAAGCCTGCAATCTGAAGCAAAAGATTGATATCATATGTTTCTGCCATCTTATTCTTGCCAATGACACTTTCGATTAATTTTGCTTCTTTCTCTGTCAATGTCTTAACATTTACATTGAGCACAACATTTACATTTGCACCATTTGCAATCGCTTTCTTTTCTGCCGCGGTAAGACCAATCGCATCTAACAGTTCCTTTGTCGTCTGTGAAAATGTTGTCTGTGGTGCACCTGCGCCGGCATTAGCCTCAGTACTATAAACCGGTGTCTTACTCTTTTCTTTCTTTACAATAACGTAGGTAGAGAACTGATTGGTTGCAAAAGAGACAGTTCCGTTGATTGCTGTGGTATCAAGTGCTGTCAGCTTTCCATTGTGGTTTCTCACTACCGTATAATCATAATTGGCGTCATAATCCTTCAACGCCAAAGATAATGTGATTGGCTTTTCAAATTCCGTAATTCCGGTTTCCCAATTGGTGCCATTTCCTTTGCTGACAACCTGGTTCAAAGAAAGATCTACTGCCTCTGCTGCTACAGCATCGGAAACAAGCGCTGTGGCTGCTGCTGTGTTGTAATTCGTGTTATCAGATACCTTCAATTCCAGATTTCCGCTGTTTGTAGCATTTGCACCATTTGCAATTGCAGCATTTTTGACTGTATTTCCCGTTGTCACTACGGCATCTTCTGATTTTGTAAAAATACCTTTAAAGTGAACGCTTGTATCCGGCATGGTAAATGTGAACGTAGATACATCTTTTTGTGCCTCTAACGTAGCGCCGCCATTTAACTGAACTCCCGATAACTGGTAACCATAATCCGGTGTCAGCTTAATGGTAATCTTAGCACCAGGATCTGCTGCAAAGTGTCCGCCATCTTTGTTTCCTGCATTTGCTGCAAAATTGTCCGGATCCTTCGGAAGTTGTGCAACCGGTGTTCCGTTTACTGCAATAATTTCTGCTGTTCCATGCTCCAAATAAGCATCTTTGCCATAGCGTACATCGTCATACGCCCATGTGATCGTGTTGACCTTTTTATCAATCTGGATATGCTGTGAGCCAGAGCCATCCAAAACGAGCGGTGCATTTTCGCTAAAGCCCATGCCTGCTACATTTGGCATAAACTGTACCATATAGTTCGTATCGTATTTTACATAGAGAGAAACTTTTTTTACAGAATCCGCAAACTGATAACGACCGTCCTGTGATACGGTAACCATCTTACTCTTTATCAAATCGTTAATCTTCTGATAAGAGGTATCCTCATTCACCTTTACATAAATATTGTTGGCATCATTTCCTGCAGCAATCATTTCACCAAATTTATCTCTTGCATTACCTTCTAAGACAAATTCAATTCCCTGTGATACTGGAGGCTTAGGTGGCTGTGGTGGATTTTCTTCGCCGCCGGAACCACCCGCTGCAGAAGAAAATCCAATATGCTCAAACTGATACTTTCCATCTGCTTGCAGTTTCAATCCCTCATTTGACTTTAATGTTTCCAAATTTGTTTGCAATATGTCCTGTCCATTAATACGTAACGCCATATGCTGCCCCAAATTGGCATTTTTCTTAACAACAATTCGTACATTTGTTGCCGTTACATCCCCTGTTGTCGTTTGTGTATGCCAAGTATCTGCATCCCCATTTTTCCATTGCACCTCACCATGTGATATATCTGTACTTTCAAACGAAGCAAACGTCAGATTTCCCGTGTTTTCCGCCGTACTTCCTGCCGCTTCTCCTTCTGCCAATACTTTTTGTGCCGGAATCATCGTTACCGTCAAAAGCATTGCTAAGACCAGCGATAAAATTCCACGCATCCTTCCTTTTGTTTTTTTCATGTTGTCTTCCTCCTTTTGTCGTTTTTTATCTATGTATTGTTATTTTCTTGCATACCATCCCATTTTAAAGTGAACCGCTGCCACCACAGACAACGCACTTGAAACTGCCACCGCACACAGGACAATCCATCGCTGTTCCAACGCCACCGCAATGTGTACAGGTGTGTGTCTTTGCGCCACCACAAAAAGTACAGGTATTTCCATGATCCAGTCCACTGCCAAAGCAGTTACCACACTCCTCAATACCATCACCGCCACAGGCAGGACACGTCATACGACCACCATCACAATCCGGACAATCTCCCGTACCATTGCAGTTTGAACATGCTTGTTTGATCAATCCCGCTTCTCTTTGTGTCGTCCTGACTTCTTCACTCATATCCATCGCTGTCGTAACTGTGATATTCTGTTCTTTTGCCGCTTCCGTTACCATACGATCCATTTTTGTCTGTAATTCGGTAGCATTCAAATCGGTCGTACATTCTGTGATGGTAAGTGCTACCGTCTGGTCTTCTTTCATGTAGCCTTTTTCTGCTGCAATAGAAACCACAGTCTGTAATGTCTCGTCTAGTGTTTTCCCGGCAAACGATTTCTTGCCATATGCATCCTTTGCATCTGCATTCAGGCATTCCAATGCCACGACATTTTCATCTTCATCAAGATAAATATTAAATTCAGGATTAATTTTTACATGAATCACAGCCACATACTTCGCATTCTTTAATAGTGCTGCTACGTCATCTCCTGTTTCTTCCGGTTCATTTGTCTTTTCTGTTTTCTGATTTGTCGCACTCTTTTGTTCTTCCTGCTTTGCTTTTCCACATCCAAACATCATGGTAGAACATGCCAATACAAGGCAGAGTAAACAACAAAAAACTCCCACATTACGTCGTTGCATACGCTCACCCTCCAACAAAGTATTTACTACTTAATGATGGGTAAAATTCTAGCATATGCGGTCGTAATATGGGAGTTGACATATGTCTCAAATTGTCAAATTCCTTTACTTTTCCTGCATCCAGGCATAATAAAATTGGAGCAAACCAATTCTTGCCTTGGTATTTGTTTTCTCATTCATATTCGAAATATGGCGGTACAATGCTGCCCGCGAAATAGCAAGCTGCGTTGCCATCTCTGTCACATTATCTTCTGAATGAAGCATGCACGCAAGCACTTCCACTTCACGCGGTGTTAAGGAAAATTCCTGCGCAAAAAGTGCAAGCAATTCCTCCTCGCTTTTCTTATGTGTTTCTAATATCTTTTCTGTTTTTTCTGCTTCCTGCGATAAAATTGCATTTTCCTGTTTCCATCGCATTTGATCCCCATATCTCTGGTATACAAAAATCAAAACACTTGTAATGGCAAATAACACAAGTGCAATTACAATGGTGACATAACTTGGCGAATGTAAAAGTGCCAGTGACATTGAAGCCGTTCCCACCGCACACAGATTGTTGACAGCACGCCCCAGTCCAGCCCATAGTTTTCCCTCTTTCATTGCATACGAAAGACGCATAAAACTGCTGGCAAAATAAATGGAAAAGAAGCCGGCCGACAGATAAAATACAACCAATCCCAATAGAAATGGTCCACCGCACGTGATCACAACCACGCAAATCGTTGAAAGCATCATCACACAATACATGATGATGTTCTGGTAAGCACCTTTTTTGATATCATATAAAAATCCTGCAAGCAAACCACTGCATGCAAGTAAAAGCCTCGGCCATTGTCCAATATCCGCACCTCCACCAGCATGTACCAATGTCACCGCGTTATCTAATGTTGCAAAAATAAATGTCATGAGAGCGACAATAAAAATCAACAGCATGCCAGTCTTTCGTGCAACACCATCCGCTTCTATGAGCGGATGCGTTTCTCCTTGCGCACCGACCTGCTGTGCTTTTACCATAAACAAACCTTCCATAACAGCAAATGCCAAACATAAGAAAATCACCTGCACTGCTACGGATGAAATACAATTGTTATTGATAAACTGTAATAAAATCCCAAAGGCATAGGCACATCCTACCGTCCGTGCCAAATGCGATTTTTCTGTCTCATTTTCTGCCGCAAAAGTCTGCGCCACCAAATAATGCACACCACTTCCAAAATACCCAAGCAACAAGAATAAAAACATACCTGCGCGTAATGTATGTCCATAGCCGCTATGAATCTTGATAAAAAAGAACATCAGAATCACAGCAGCACTGCTCATGCTCCAAAACAGTTGCTTTATCTTTGCCGGTAACATTTTTTCCATTGGTGCATACAACAAAAATCCCAGCACACTACTCCCTAAGATATAGTTCTGTGCTAAGACCACACCATCTGCATCTGTCACAAAAGCCATCATATTATCAAAATAATATTCTGCACCAAGAAATACAAAGTAAAAAATCCCTAGCATTAAAATGGATCTCGCAGTACCTTTTCTCATATCTTTCTTCCTACCATTCAATAAGAGACAGCCACTTGGGCTGACTCTATCCTTATTTATACCCCCTATTTATTGAAACAACATGAAATCATTATAACGCAGTTTCCAAAGACACTAAAGGAATTTATTCTAAAGAAAAGTTTATAATTCATAAATTATGGTTTGAAATCGTACGCTTCGTAGGCTGTTGTATCGGAATAGTCCCACCATTCTCCCGCATAACCTACAAAACCACATTCTGTCATCACACGCTCCATCATTTTAGCGTTTCCTGCCGCTGTTTCCGGCACATCGCTGTAATCACGGTCTGCCTTGAGAGAAAAATCATCGAATGCCGTCGGCATTTCCACCTCATTTCCATCGAATGTAACAAGCGTCATGTCAATTGTCCCTCCAAGGTTATGTGCTTTCATACCATTGGCTGGGTTTGCAACATAACGTGGATTTGGACAGACCTGCCACAACTTTTCCTGTGCCGCAAACGGACGATAGGCATCCCATATTTTTATGTAATATCCCATAGCTTTGAATTTTTCCTGTGCCACTGCGAGTTTTTTTACTGTTCCATAGCGCAAATAGGCATCCTTAAAATCGTAGATGACCGTTCCCGTAAAATTATCTGCTGTGGCATACTTAAGATCCACCACAATATCCGGAATATAATCTGTAATTTTCACGAAGTCTGTATCTGCAGGTTCTGGTAACTGTTCTGGAAGTTGCTCTGCTTGCCGACTTTCCCTTTCTATTGATGTTTCTTTTTCCTGTTCGACCTTTTTCCCCTCTTTCCTTTGCACAGTTTGATATCTGCCATAGAAGATGACTCCTATCGTAAGACCAATCAGGACTACCACAAGAAACAGAAACACTCGTTTCTTTTTTTGCAAATTCATCTAACATCCTTCCACATGATCTGGGCCATTGCAGGCTCTTGTCACGTCATTGCTTGTCACATATTGATTATAATAGACCAATTCCACATCAGCAACCTAACAATAGAAATCGTCCACTTGTATGTGAAAAAACGTTTGCTAAACCCAAAACCGATTGGCTCTTTGTGAACCAATCGGGCTATAATTCCAAAAAAGTACACTCATCCTATACTAAGATGAGTGTACCCTTTGCGGTGTTACAAACTAGTTACAGACTAGAGAAGTGATTCATAAAGTTTTGTGATCTCCTCTACGCTTGTCTCTCTTGGGTTACCCGGTCTGCATGCATCATCATATGCTGACTGTGCCAGGAATGGAATATCTTCCCTCTTTACAATATCCTTTAAGTCTGCCGGGATACCAACATCTGCTGACAACTTCTTGACAGCATCAATAGCAGCCTTTCTGTACTCTTCCTGTGTCATATCGTCAACACCTTCTACCCCCATAGCGCGGGCAATCTCACGATACTTTTCGCCGGAAACCGGTGCATTGTACTCCATACCTGTTGGCAGGATAATAGCATTTGCCACACCATGTGGTGTATCGTAAAGTGCGCCCAAAGGATGCGCCATAGAGTGAACAATACCAAGACCTACATTAGAAAATCCCATACCGGCAACATACTGTCCCAAAGCCATATCTGCTCTGCCTTCCGGTGTGTTCTCAACAGCAGCACGGAGAGATCTTGAGATAATCTCGATTGCCTTTAAGTGGAACATATCGGACAACTCCCATGCGCCTGCTGTAATATATCCCTCGATCGCATGTGTCAGTGCATCCATACCGGTTGCAGCGGTAAGTCCCTTTGGCATACTTGCCATCATCTCAGGATCTACAAAGGCAACAACCGGAATATCCTTAGGGTCTACACATACCATCTTACGGTTTTTCTCTGCATCTGTGATAACATAGTTGATGGTAACCTCTGCTGCGGTTCCTGCAGTTGTTGGCACTGCAAAAATAGGAACACATTTATTCTTTGTAGGTGCAACGCCTTCAAGACTTACAACATCTGCGAATTCCGGGTTCTTAATGATGATACCGATTGCCTTCGCTGTATCCATGGAAGATCCGCCACCGATGGCAACGATATAATCAGCGCCGGATGCCTTGAATGCTTCCACACCGGTCTTTACATTCTCAACCGTTGGGTTTGGTTTGATGTTTGAGTAGAGTTCATAAGCGATCTTTGCCTCATCCAGTACGTCAAGCACTTTCTTGGTTACACCGAACTTTACCAGATCAGGATCTGAGCATACAAATGCTTTCTGAAATCCCCTTCCCAATGTTTCTGTTGCAATCTCTGCGATTGCTCCTGCACCATGATAAGATGTCTCGTTCAACACAAATCTGTTTGCCATAATAAAAAACCTCCTAATTTTGTTAAAATACCCAATTCTTCCGAACTGTCTTTTTCTACATTTTAACGCAATCCTAAGGTTTTACAAGTGAGTTTGATATTTTTTTGACAATAGACAAAAATGGTTTTCTTTTTTGCAAGAGAGGACACTTTTAGGAAAAGTAATCACAGTCTCCTTCTGCCCCTACTGCCTTCAAGGATTTCTTTTTTGGAGGCGCCTTGTCTCATCTGCTCGTATCTCTCTGCTTTCTTTTCTCTTATAAACATATTCCCAAAACCGTCCTTTCGATTGCTTCTCGATTTCCTCTATTAAATCACGTTCACTTTACCATAAATAGCAGGACAAAAAACGGACACAATCATGCGTCGATTGTGTCCCAAAAATTCCTATTCTATTCTCTTTCACTCCACAGTCCGGTAGGGCTTGATCTCTGTCATCCCCTTTTTATGTTCTCCTAAGAACTTTTCCAGTGTTGTCATGTGATACCAGCGGTCAAATTTATATCCGCTGTAATGCTGGGTTCCAGCAATGTGATAACCCATTTTCTGATGGAATTTCAGACTATCAAAGGTCAGGTAGTCATCTTCTGTCTCAGGCTCTGCGACCAGCGCGTAACAATTGACCACTCCCTGCTTTTTCAAAGCCGCTTCCAGTGCTTCATACAAAATACGACCCAATCCACCGCGCCTTGCTTCCTGATGGATATAAATAGACACCTCCACATCCCAGGCAAAAGCAGCTCTTTCATGATAGCGGTGGGCATAGGCATACCCAAGAATCTGACCATTACACTCAGCGACCAGATAGGGATACCACGCTTGAATACTACAGATCCGGTCAGTAAACTCTGCCACTGAAGGGACTTCTGTTTCAAAGGTGATCGCCGTATTCTTCACATAATAAGCATAAATTTCACACAAGGCCTCTGCATCCGAAACCCTAGCCTCTCGCACGCATATTTTCTTTTCATCCATCACATAATCACCTGATTTCCACCGTTGTATCTGGCAAGTTGTAACTTTTGCTCTGCTCTCTCAAACCAATCCTGCATCTCCATGCTATCTTCATAGACAGCCACGCCTCCGGACACCTGCAGTAAGCACTCCTCGGTCATATCCAACACCTGTATCTGCTGGATTTTTTCAAGCAAGTGGTCCAGTTTTTCTCTGCTTTCTGAAACATTTTTTCCGCCGATGGTAAATTCATTGCTATCCCATCTGGCGCAGGTGCAATCCGGCATCCGTCTCTGCATGCAATTTGCAATTTCGATCAGCGCCTGATCTGCCGCCACATGCCCATAGGTCTGACGGATCCACTCGTAATTATCCAGTTCCAATACAGCGATCCAACATTCTGTGGCATTCTCGCCTTTTATTGCTGCCCGGACGACATCCTGCATGCCATAGCGATCCAAAAGCCCGGTCATTGCATCTGTCTGTGCTAACTGACGCAAATTCTTTTCCATAGAATAAGAGTAGCGCGTCATGACATAGGCTAAAATGATCGGAATGACAAAGGCTAAGATCAAAATAGATAATTTTGTGTAAAAGTTTACCCATTCCGGCAAGACATAAACCGCCTTGTGATATCTGTCTATAAATTCAATGCAGATATAACTTATCATATATATTACACTGTAAAGGATCCCGTGCGCACTGCGTCCACGCAATTTCAGCGAGAAATAATCTGTATAGAAAAAGACGATTGGCATGCCAAGCAAAGTGATCTGTAGTCCACAATCCGTCCCCACAAAATAAGCTGCAAAGATCATGTGTACCATGACTTCGATCCCTACAATGCTGATAAACCAATCTATCTTTTCTTTTTGGATGATCCAGAAACTGATAATATAGATCAATACACTCAAAAAATTCAGGTTTCGCATTTCCACGACGTCTAAGGCATGGAAATAGAAAATAAACCATGTATGAATAATGAGCAGGGAAAAACTAAGGATGCGTGCAGACTGCATTGCTACTTTTTTATTAAAAAAACGATCCATACCCGCTCCTTAATGTACCGCTCCGATCAGATCCTGCACATTTTCCACATGCATACGTTTCATATAATCTTCGATGCCATCTGCGATCTCAAGGGTTGCCATCGGGTTATAGAAATTGGCGGTTCCTACCGATACCGCTGTAGCACCTGCTAAGATCATCTCGATCGCATCCTCGGCATTTTCAATACCACCCATACCAATGATCGGAAGTTTCACTGCCTGTGCCACCTGATAGACCATGCGTACCGCGATCGGATGCACTGCCGGTCCGGACATACCGCCTGTCTTATTTGCCAATGCAAAAGTCTGGCGATTGATATCGATCTTCATACCGGTCAGGGTATTGATCAAAGAAAGGACATCTGCACCGCCTGCTTCTGCCGCGCGTGCCATCTCCGTAATGTCTGTTACATTCGGGCTGAGTTTCATAATAACCGGCTGTTTTGCATGCTTTTTCACTTCTTTGGTGATCGCCTCTACCGCCTTTGGATCCTGTCCAAAAGCAATACCGCCTTCTTTGACGTTCGGGCAGGAAATATTGATTTCCAACATATCCACACGCTTTTCCTGTCCCAGACATTCCACAACCTCCAGATAATCTGCCGTAGTCTTTCCACAGACATTAACGATCACCTTGGTATCATAGCCTTCCAAAAAAGGCAGATCTCTCTGGCAGAAAACATCAATGCCCGGATTTTGCAGTCCGATGGCATTGAGCATACCGCTGCGCACTTCCGCCACACGCGGTGTCGCATTGCCCGGCCACGGCACATTTGCCACGCCCTTTGTCACGACCGCACCCAGACGGTTCAGATCTACGAACTCACTATATTCGGCTCCGGATCCAAAGGTTCCTGATGCCACCATGACTGGATTTTTTAAGGTTACCCCTGCTAAATTTACCTGTGTATTCATTAGAGTTCCACCTCCTCAGCCAGAAATACCGGACCATCCTTGCAGACCCTTGCATTATGCACATGAGAATGTGCATCTACTTCCTTGGTCTGGCAGACACAGCCCAGACATGCACCAATGCCGCAAGCCATCCGTTCTTCCATAGAAATATAGCACTTGATGCCCTTTTCTTCCGCAAACTTCTTAACGGCAGCAAGCATAGGCTTTGGACCGCAAGCATAGATGACATCCCCAGTCACATTCTTTTGCCGTAAGACATCCACGACCGTACCGTGTAGCCCAACCGAGCCATCATCCGTTGCGATCTCCACCTGTCCGTATGATTCAAATTGCTCTTTTAAAAACAACTGATCATCCCGATAGCCCAGAACGATTGTTGAATCCTGTTTTAATTGTTTTGCTAATTCTAACATCGGAGGCACGCCGATACCGCCACCGATTACGATTGGATGCTGACCTTCGAGTGGAAAGCCATTTCCCAAAGGTCCCAGAATCCTGACCTGTTCGTCTGTCTGCAGTTTGGAAAATTCTTTTGTTCCTTTTCCTGCCAGCCGGTAGACCAAACGAATGGCGTTTCTGTCGGTATCGATCTGACAAATGCTGATCGGTCTCGGTAAGAGGCGGCTTCCTTCCCCACAATAAAGGGATACGAACTGTCCCGCTGCCGCTTCCTTTGCAACATTGGTCGCCAGCCACATACTGTAGACACTTTCTGCCAATATGGTCTGTTCTAATACGGTTGCCATTTCCTGAATCTTTGCCATAACATGTACTCCTTGTTAATTTAATGCTGACTTAATATCCGCAATCATGGCTTCAACCGCCATACGACTCGCATCTGCAAAATTCTCTTCCGTAATGCCCTTTGCCTGATACTGTTCCTGCTTATAGGCTGCGATGATACCACGGGAGGAATTGACGATAGCGCCCAGACCATCCTTGTCAAAGAAATGTACCAGATCTGCACCCTTGCCGCCCTGTGCGCCATATCCCGGAACCAGGATATAAGACTTTGGCATCAATTCACGCAATACCTTTCCCATTTCCGGATAGGTGGCTCCTACAACAGCACCGACATAACTGTAGTCATCACCCATGCAGTCGCTACCCCATTTATCAACCATCTGTCCGACAAATTCATATAGAGGTCTCTGCTTGCCCTCATCATCCGTGATCACGCGATCCTGAAATTCTCCACTGGACGGATTGGAGGTCTTGACCAATACAAAGATTCCCTTTTTCTCCTCTTTGCAGACTTTGACAAACGGCTCAATGCCATCACTGCCCAAATATGGATTGACAGTCGCAAAGTCCTCATCAAATGGTGTCAGCACCTTACTTCCTACGGCGACTTGACCCAAATGCGCTGTCGCATAGGCTGCGGATGTGGAACCGATATCTCCACGTTTTACATCACCGATCACGACCAGATCCTTTTCGTGGCAGTAGTCTACGGTCTTTTTAAAAGCTGCAAGCCCCGGCAGTCCGAACTGCTCGTACATAGCGATCTGTGGCTTTACCGCAGGGATCAGATCATAGGTTGCATCTATGATTGCCTTGTTGTATGCAAAAATGGCATCTGCCACTGCCTCTAAAGACTCACCCTTTTCTGCCACGGCTGCATCCAGCAGGTGCGTTGGCAGATAAGAAAGCATAGGGTCTAAGCCGACCACG
Source organism: Roseburia sp. AM16-25 (assembly GCF_003473825.1). NCBI lineage: Bacteria > Bacillati > Bacillota > Clostridia > Lachnospirales > Lachnospiraceae > Roseburia > Roseburia sp. AM16-25. The sequence continues at coordinate 56,536 of NZ_QUCW01000002.1, read as the reverse complement.
ATCGGTGCGCCTGTCTTTTTAATTTTTTCATTTAACTTGTTGATCATATCTCTATCCTCACTCTTTTTATTCTTTTCCTATGATACCCCAGTTACTTCTGATAAACAATACGTCCATCCAAAATCGTACCAACCACACGACCGGTCACTTTTCTTCCCTCAAACGGCATATTCTTTCCCTTGCTGGCAAATTCTGCTGCATTGATTTCGTAAGTATCCTTTGGATCAAAGATCGTGATATCTGCAAGGTGTCCTACGCTGATATCTCCCTTGTTAATGCCAAGGATACGCGCCGGGTTGGTACTCATTTTCTCTGCCATACCCATCGGGGTCAGATAACCTGTTTTTACAAGTTCGGTAAAGGTAAGTGCTGCCGCCGTCTCCATACCTACGATGCCAAACGGTGCGCTCTTTAGATCTTTTGCCTTTTCCTCTGCCGTATGCGGTGCATGGTCGGTAGAGATCACTTCCATAATGTCGTCGCGCAGACCTGCCTTTAAGGCATCCACATCCGCCTTGGTACGCAGTGGCGGGTTCATCTTATAATTGGCATCCCCTTCCACAATATCATCTTCCGTCAGTGTAAAATGATGCGGACATACTTCACCGCTGACCTTGATACCCTTTTTCTTGGCATCACGCACCAGTTCTACCGATTCCTTGGTAGAGCAGTGACAAAGGTGGAGTCTTGCACCGGTCTCCTCCGCCAGCATGATGTCACGGGCTACGATCACGTTCTCTACGGCATTGGAAATACCGGATACGCCAAGTTCCTTTGACTTATTTCCTTGATTGATGACACCGCCCTGCACCAGATTGATGTCCTCGCAATGTGCCAGTACCGGGATGTCTGCCTTTGCTACGATCTTCATGGCTTCCCGGTAAAGTCCCGAATCCATAACGCTCTTGCCGTCCTCGGAGATTGCCGGGATACCGGCTTTTATCATGCCGGATAGGTCTGACAATTCCTTACCCTCCATGCCTTTTGTCACAGAACCCACCTGCAATACATGGGTCAGCCCAACCTCTGCTGCCTTATCATGCACATAGTGGATGACTTCCGGGCAATCGGCGACCGGCTTGGTATTTGGCATGGCAACGATCGTGGTATATCCCCCATGTGCTGCTGCCCGCGATCCGGTCTCAATGTCTTCTTTTGCGGTAAGTCCCGGGTCGCGCAGATGCACATGCAGATCGATAAATCCCGGAAAAACATAGCAGCCGCTGGCGTCGATCACCTGATCGTCCGCTCCTGCCGCCAGATCCTTTTGCATCTTTGTCACGCGATCTCCTTCCACATAAAGATCCATGACCTCATCCGTTCCTGTCGGTGGATTTAAAATGTGTCCGTTTTTGATTAAAATTCCCATCTTTCACTCCTGTTCACAGGGACGTTCCTTTTGCCACAAGGATTGTCCCCTTTGGTCTTTTTCAAAAAGAAGGGACGAAAGGTTATGCCTTCGCCCCTCAAATGCTATTGTTGTACCAGTGTCTCATCCACAAACTTTTGAATGTTGGATGCGTTCACATATTTCTTGGTATGTTCTCCGTCTACCACAACAAGCGTCGGTGCCTGCATAACACCATACTGCTGTGTCAGTTCCACATTTTCCTCTGCGTCGATCACAACGTATTCCTGATCCTTTAAGATCTCCTTTGCCATGGCGCAGTTTGGACAAGTCTTTGTGGTAAAGAGATATTTTACACTATGCAAAGGCTGGATCTTGACATCATCTTCCGTGATTGTCACCAAACTCTTTGCCGGCTTTTTCAAAACAGACTTCTTGATGTCATATAACTTTCTGTTCTTGTATTCCTGGGTCTTACCCTCGTTCCAGTTCTGTACCGGACGATAGTAGCCTGTGATACGGGAATATACTTCTGCCTTTGCTCCACAATGCGGGCAGGTAAAATGCTCGCCTGCGATATATCCATGCTCCTTACATACAGAATAGGTCGGAGACAAGGTGTAATACGGCAACTTGTAATTTTCTGCGATAGTGCGAACCAGTTTTGCCGCTGACTCCCATGTGTCTAACTTTTCACCCAGGAATGCATGGAATACGGTTCCTGAAGTGTAAAGGGTCTGCAAGTCATCCTGAATATCCAATGCGTCAAAAATGTCGGATGTGTATTCTACCGGCAAGTGTGAACTGTTGGTATAGAAAGGTGTATCTCCTTCCTTGCCTGCCGTCTTGATATCCGGGAACTGTGCAACATCATGCTTTGCCAGACGATAAGTCGTAGACTCAGCCGGTGTTGCCTCCAGATTGTAAAGATCACCGTATTCTTCCTGGTAATCAGACAGGCGCTCGCGCATATGGTTGAGGACGTCCTTGGTAAACTGCTGTGTCTCTTCATGTGTCAGATCCATGCCAAGCCACTTTGCATTGAGTCCCACTTCGTTCATACCAATCAGACCGATCGTTGAAAAATGGTTGTCAAAGGTTCCCAGATAACGCTTGGTATATGGATAAAGACCTTCATTTAAAAGTTTGGTGATGACACCACGCTTGATCTTTAAGGATCTTGCGGCAATATCCATCATATGATCCAGTCTTGCATAAAAGTCTGCCTCGTCCTTTGCCAGATATGCGATACGCGGCATGTTGATCGTAACAACGCCAACAGATCCGGTACTTTCACCTGAGCCAAAGAAACCACCGGATTTCTTGCGGAGTTCTCTCAAGTCCAGACGCAACCTACAGCACATAGAACGCACATCGCTCGGCTCCATGTCACTGTTGATATAATTTGAAAAATACGGTGTACCGTATTTTGCGGTCATTTCAAAGAGTAGTCTGTTGTTCTCGGTATCAGACCAGTCAAAATCTCTTGTAATAGAATAAGTAGGGATCGGATACTGGAATCCACGACCATTGGCATCGCCCTCGATCATGATCTCAAGGAATGCACGGTTGACCATATCCATTTCCTTCTTGCAGTCCTTGTACTTAAAGTCCATTTCCTTGCCGCCGACGATAGCAGGTAATTCTGCAAGATCTGCCGGAACGGTCCAGTCCAAAGTAATGTTGGAGAATGGTGCCTGTGTTCCCCAACGGCTCGGTGTATTTACTCCGTAAATAAATGCTTCGATACATTTTTTCACTTCGCGGTAGGTCAGATTGTCTACCTTTACGAATGGTGCCAGATAGGTGTCAAAAGAAGAGAAAGCCTGTGCTCCTGCCCATTCGTTCTGCATGATGCCGAGGAAGTTTACCATCTGATTGCAAAGCACGGATAAATGTGCTGCCGGAGCAGATGTGATCTTGCCGGAAATACCGCCCAGGCCTTCCTGAATCAACTGCTTCAAAGACCAGCCTGCACAATAACCGGTCAACATAGACAGATCATGGATGTGGATGTCCGCATTGCGGTGTGCCTCTGCGATCTCCTCATCATAGATCTCGGAAAGCCAGTAATTTGCCGTCACTGCGCCGGAATTGCTTAAGATCAGACCTCCTACAGAATAAGTAACGGTAGAATTTTCCTTTACACGCCAGTCTTCCACCTTTACATAACTATTGATAACGTCCTTGTAGTCTAAGATCGTAGACTTCATATTACGCATCTTTTCACGCTGCTTACGATACAGGATATATGCCTTAGCGACCTCGGTATAACCGGTCTGCTCCAAAACGGTCTCAACACTGTCCTGGATCGCCTCTACCGATACCTTTCCGTCCTTGATCTTATCCTGAAAATGCGCAGATACGCGCAAAGACAATAAACCAATGATATCATCATTATAAGACATCTGTGTCGCATCAAATGCCTTGGCGATCGCATCATTGATCTTCCCCAAGTTGAACTCTGTTACTTGTCCATCCCTTTTCACAACTTCAAACATTTCCTAATCCACCTTTCAAAATCCCTTGGTTCTCCAAACTCCATACATGTAAGCGACATGTTTCTCGTTCAAACGCTATTTATGTATAAATTCTATCAAAATATGGTGCATGGGTCAATATCATTTCACTATATATAGTATTTTCGTCATTTTGACGACAAATACAAAAAATCCCCATGAAAAGCCGATTTCATGGGGTATTTTGTCACTTATTCATTTTGCATTTAATAAATCAATGCAAAAATTTTATCTAGTTTGTAGAAAAGTCTGCTCTCTTAAGGCTGCCTGATCCGTCGGATATTTTGCCAGATATTCTGTCATCTTCTCCTTGGCACTGCTAAAATCGCCTGTGTATTCCAGTGCTACGATCTCCCCCTTGAGCAGATCCTGCATCGCGGTATCATCTTCTTTTTTGATGCCTTCCTGATAATACTCCAATGCCTTGTCATAATTGCCCGCCTTGATCTCCATATTACCAAGAAGTGCCAGTGCCTCTGCCGAAGGCTTTTCTTCCTTGACATACTCTGCTAAAAGTTTGGATGCGCTGTCGCTGTCCCCGGATGCCTCATAAGTCTCTGCCAGATAGACCTTAGCGTCTGACGCCTTCTTCTCTACTGCCGTCTGCAAATATTCGATCGCCTGCTTATAGTCTCCCTGTTCCAGATAGATCCGTCCTTTGCCCAGATAGTCCTCACCGCTTTTTCCTTCCAGAGCCAGTGCCTCATCCAAGAAATTATCGCCCTCATCTTCCATCCCGGAGGCTTTCAGATTCTGGCTGATCAAAATATATAATTCGTAATTGCTGCCGGCGCGCTTGACCGCTTCTTCATAGTCTTTGATTGCCTTTTCCTTCTCTCCCTCGTTCAGATAAACGCTGCCCCGTAAAAAGCAGGGACGATAATCGGTCTCATCATAATCAACAATCGAGTCATAGACGGCTATGGTTTCCTTTAGATTGCCCTGTGCATACTCTGCTGCCGCCTTATAAAAACAGATATCCACGACATTCGCATCCACTTTTGCACCGGATAACTGCAATGCCGCATCAAAGGATTCTACCGCTGTCTTGTAATCTGCCGACTGCATGGCAGTAATGCCTGCCTCTTTCTTTTCTTCCATCTGCTGTGTCGTCTTGCTGCCACATGCACTCAAAAGCCCCAGACACAAAGTCAGACCAAGGGTTGCCCCCGCCAGACGTTTTATGACATTTTTGCATTCTTTACACATTTTAAAAAACTTCCTTTTATCTTGCATTTCATCTTTTTTCACTCCATTTATCATACCAAAACTATAGTTTTTTGTATAGAATGGTTCACATTTTATTTGTATTCGCATAGGCTATTAAAAACATATGCAAAGGTTTTCTCATGTCAAAGACCATCATTATAGATCCGGGCCATGGCGGTTTCGACCCCGGTGCCGTCTATGAAAACAGAAAAGAAAAAGATGACAACTTGAGATTAGCCCTGGCAGTAGGTCAGGAATTACAAAACGCAGGATATCAGATCATCTACACACGCACAGACGATCGTTACGATTCACCTTACGACAAAGCGCAGATCGCAAACTCTGCGGGTGGGGATCTGTTTTTATCCTTCCATCGTAATTTTGCCGAAACTCCAGATCTCTATCAGGGTGTGCAAGCCCTTGTATATGATAAAAATCCTCTGGCGCTCCGCGTTGCCAAAAATGTCAATGAAAACTTGGAGGAGATCGGATTTAAAAATCTGGGCATTGAATCCCGCAAGGAACTCGTTGTGCTCCGCCGCACTTCCATGCCTGCTGTTCTCTTAGAAGTCGGCTTTATCAATTCCAAAGAGGACAACCGACTTTTCGATGAGAATTTTGATGCTATTGCCCGCGCCATTGCAGATGGTGTGATGGCTGCTCTGCCACTGCGGACGACACATGCCCCGACGGCTTCTACAGAGCAGGTTCCCCCTATACCGCAGACCACTTCTGATGCTTCTCAGACGACTTCCGGCAAAACAAACCAAATGAGTGCAGATGCGCAACATGCTCCTGTGGAGGCAGCCTCTGCACCTGTGGAAAAGGCACGATCCATCGCACCGGAAGCCAGTCCGTCCGATCCGGTGGCTGACATGCGCCGGCAGCTTGCCGATGCGCCCTGTGAACCACTGCCTATGCCGGAAGAAAAACCAATGCCTCGTATGTGGTATTATGTGCAGGTTGGTCTTTTCCGCTATCCGGAGAATGCGGTCTACCTGATGGAGCAATTAAAGGGGCAGGGATATTCCGCAGTCTGGAAACGCATCGGCGGACTGATCGCCATCTGGGTCGGCCCTGTCGATAACTTGGACGAAGCCGTTGCCCTGCAGAGAAAACTGCAAAATGACGGCTATGAGACATTGATCGTCACGGATGACTATATCGGGAAGTAATAAAAATGCCAGAACCTGTTTTGATCCGGTTCTGGCATTTCTTTTCTCATTTTATGTTTTCTATACTTCTTCTGCTTTTTCCTCGTCCGACTTTGGCAGTTTGATATGCACTTTGGTGATACGCTTCTTATCCACGCCCTCTACCCGAAGCATCACACCATCCCCGGTCACATAGACTTCTCCCTTTTGTGGGAAATGATCGAAAAGCCCGGTCAGATAACCACCGATGGTATCATAATCTTCTGAGGTAAAGGCAAGGTGCAGTTCATCACACAGATCTTCCAGATTCATAGAACCAAGGACATCATACTCCCTGTCGCTGATCCGGATGAGATCGTCTTCCTCATTTCCGTCAAATTCATCACGGATTTCGCCCACCAATTCTTCCAGGAGGTCTTCTAGGGTCACAAGTCCTGCCACTGCACCGTATTCATCCAGCACGATTGCAAGGCTTAAGCGCTCCTTTCGCATCTCCTCAAACAATTCCGAGGTATTCTTCTGTTCATAGGTAAAATATACTTTTCGCAGATAATCACGGATGGAAAAATCCTCTCCGCGCGGTGCTAGGATCATATCCTTCATATTGATCAGACCGATGATATTGTCCGTGTCTCCCTCATAGACCGGCAGTCGCGTGAACATATCCTCTTTAAAAGTTTCCACTAATTTGTCATAGGACCAGTTCACATTGACCATGGTCATATCAATACGGGGTATCATGATCTCCTTGGCGGTCGCATCCGTAAAATCAAAGATGTTATGGATATACTCTCGTTCTTCTCCCTCAATCTCGCCACTCTCATGGCTGGCATCTACCATGATGCGCAATTCTTCCTCGGTAATGGCTCCCTCATTCTGGTTGGGATCTACGCGAAGCAGACGTAAAAATGCCAAAGATAACTTGTTGGTTAAAAAGATCACCGGTGTCAAAATCACCATTAAGCCCCAAATGATCTTTGCATAAGACAAAGATATCTTGGTCGCATTGAGTGTTGCCAGTGTCTTCGGCGAGATCTCACCAAAGATCAGGATCAGCAGGGTCAAAAGTCCTGTTGCTACCCCTGCGCCCACACTGCCCAACAGGCGTATGGCAAGTGTCGTTGCCAGTGATGATGCTGACAGGTTGACTACATTATTGCCGATCAGTATCGCCGACAGCATCTTTGCCGAATCATCTGTTACCTTGAGCACACACTGTGCCCGCTTATCGCCATCTTCTGCCATAGATTTCATTTTGATCTTGTTGACGGTTGTCAGCGCTGTTTCCGCAGAAGAAAAGAACGCAGATAAAAGTAAAAGAACAACCAAGATCACTAACTGAAGTATCGAGACGGTATCCAAAAAACATCACTCCTTTTTCTTTCTTATAATAATATCTCGTTATTTCATTTTATTATATATTTTTTCTTTTAGAAATCAAGCAATACCAAGGATATTCCTCGTATTTTCACTCGGATAAAGACAGTTCATAAGAAAAAACCGGCTCTTCCTCCTCCTGTGCCGTGAAAGTCTGTAAGATTTTCTCTTTACAGGCAGGATCGACATACCAAAGCGACTCCTCCATCAGCCCGCCTGCTTCTTCTGTCTTCTTATTATAATAGGTCTGGTCGATCTTTCGCAGTACAATGGCATTGCCATCCCGATACTGTCCCTGATAAATACCGCTTTCTGTGATGCCCATCTTGACCAGACGCTCTGTCATGTTTCCGGCACCATCCACTGCCTTATAGCGTGCCGTCACATATCCTTTCTCCCCCAGAGAAAGCAGCGTTTTTTCATCCGGCAGTTCCACATCCAGTACCAGATTTTCCCTATCCTCGGCATCACTTGCTCCGGCTGTTCTTAGGACTTCCTGTTTTGTCACCGCACCTGCCTTGACTTGATTTTTTGACCAGTAGCGGTTTTTTGCAGAGATCTCCGGCGGTCTGTCCCAGACACTGTAAAAGGTCAAGGGCTCTAATCTGCCGTCGACATCTACTTTTTCTGTTCCACTTTCCAAAGCCTGCATGCCCCAGGCATTTAAGTCTGCCGGGCTGCCGACAGCAAGCACATCCGCATCCTTATAAATGGCATCCTCCCGCATTGCCCAGCCCATATGGGCATAGGTCTTTCTTTCCAATACTTTCTCGGCAAAATTTTCATCCCATACCAGACTTTCTTCTATGCGCGCAAAGGTATTCTCCGGTAAAGAAACCGTCTTTTTACAATCACGGATCCTATAATCTTCCCCGGCAGTCTGACCGTTTCCACATATGAGAACATCCGCTATCACGTCATAGTTCGCATAAAAACAATAGTCCTTTGTGCATGCCTCTGCGGAAAATACCTTATCCTGTCCGATCTGCCAGAATTCCTCTGTCGTTTTGGCAGTCTGCCTCCACCCGGTCTGCTCCAGAGAAGTAAAGACTCTTCCATCATAAAAGACCGCTAAGGCAGGTGCACTTATGGTCTGCTCCTCTTTCCAGTACAGGGGCTTTTGCTCCGGCAGGGAAAATGTTACATGGGGATTGTCCAGATTTCCCTCAAAAGCAATCGTATATGTCTCAGATACAATGACCTGTCCGACAGACGCATTAGATCCTGTGCCCGCCCGAAGGATGGCAGACCGGTATTTCCCCTGCCCCGCATTCCAAGTCTTTGTATGCGTATTGGTCAGAGTAAATTTTTCTTTCATCCGGTCTGCCGTATTCTGGGTCTTATCATAATCGCAGGAAAGGACAAGCCTCCCCGGCTCCGGGCATTCTTCTTCCAACGTCAGGGAGATCTTTGAAAGATTTTGGGATAGCGCACCGGACAGTCTTAGGCTCCTGTCTTTTGCCAGCCATATCCCCTTGCCGCAGATGGCGGTTTCCCCGGATAGATGATATTCTCCTTTTTGCAAAATATCATACGAGTTGTTTCTCTCCATCCTGCCATCTTTTTGCGCGCAGTATGCCCCATCTACATTGTCGATCCCCGTCCCATTATCATAGATGGCACAGGCGGTCACAGAGAGATTTCCGCTGTTGCAGATGGCAGTCGTATTATTGTGCAGACTGCTTTTTTCTATCTCTCCGGTCGGACGATTGAAAAAGCCATGTATCAGCCCATGTGTATTGCCATAGATCTTGCAGGCATCCAAAAGATAGGTAGACCATGGCTCATTTGCCGTAGCCAAAACGCCGGTCAGACTATCTTTGATATGACACTGGCGGATCTCAATGCGATTGGCAGCATTAAGCCACAGCCCGCAATTTGCCCCCTGCATACTGCATCCTTTGGCACTGCCGCTCGCCTGCCCCATATAAGCAATGCCCGCACCGCCATAGAGCCATTTACTGCCGTCATAGCGTGGTGCTTGCGCCGAACAGTCTGTCAGATACATTCCGCCATCCGTGACCATAAATCCCCAGGATGAGTCATAAGCCACGCAGTTATTGCAGATCAGCGTTGCTCCCCTGCCATCCGTATTCCTTGCAAAAAATGCTGCACCATCACAGTTATATGCCCGACAGTTGTTAAAGACGCCGACTGCCGGGAAGCCCGAGCCATTTTCCGATACGATATTAAACCCGGTGCCACCGCCCAGATGGTCTACCCCGATATAGCCATAATTCCAGTTATTGCAGATAGTCGTATCACTGCCATACCATGATGCATTGATACAATCCACGGCAGAAGAACCACCTTCCGCTGCTGCACCATTATTTCTGTGGTTGTTTCCATTGAGTGTCAGATTGCCCTCTGTGATCAGGGTTGCACCATTCTGCACCGTGACCATGGGTCCCGGCTGTGACAGATAATTGACCATCTGATGTCCGTTGCCGTTGATGGTAAAACAGGCACCGTCTGTGATCAGCCAGCGTTCTGTTATCGGAATATCCTCCAAGAGGACAAATTTTTTCGCCCCATTTAACCATGCGCCCACGACAAAATCCGTCCAGGAAGAACACATCCAATAGTCGTAGAACCAGCCACCGCCATAACTTGTGACCGACATGCTCTGTTCCGGCATACTTATCCCGTCTTGCAACTCCGCGCCTGTGCCTTCCTCTACTGTCGCGGCTTGCGAATCTATGTCCGCGCGCGATTTCTCGTTTTCTGCGGTTTGCATCTCTTCGTCCGTGTATGTCACCTCGCTTTCTGTGTCTTCCATCTCTAAGTCATATCCTATCTGTCGGTCGTCTGCTTCTGCCACCATTCCTTCCATGTTTGTCTTAGACATCGCCCCATCTTCCCGATCGAAAGCCAACTTTTCTGCATCCTGGTGCTCCACCAATTCCACCTCTGTGCTCTCTGCCCGAACCGGCAATACATTTCCACCGCCAGATATGACCGTAAGCACCAGCAAAAACATAGCACAAATCCTTTTCCCCTGTTTTCGTTTTTCCTGTTTTTCTCGCAATCTTCTTCTCATGGTTCCTCCCCATTTTTCTATGATCTCATTTACTCAAAACACGCATAATAGGTCTGTGTTTCCTTTACCTGCGCAGGAAATGCTTCCCCGCTCCACTGATCTGCCTGTCTTGACCAGCCTAAAAACTTTCGCCCCTCGACCGCCGGGGTCTGCGGTAAGATAAAGTCTGCTCCATCCTCTACCCGGTATGCCTGCCACAGTCTGTCATCCACATAAAAACGCACCTCATGATCTTCTTTTTCCATCTTCTGATCCCACAGGGCAGTTTTTATCACTTGACAGGTTCCCTCTGTTCCATTGGGATGCCGGTAGGTCTCGGTCACCCCCACGGACAGCAGACCATTTTTGCTATCCACACCGTAGATCTCCACCTTACACTCCCCTTTGATTCCAAGCCCCTGCATTTTCTCTTTTAAGATCCGGCAAAAAGCATCCGCCCATGCCTCGTCATCCTTTATACTTTCTGCCTGCATCCATTGTTCCTGCATGGTCTGATCCAAAGCCAGACTGACCGCCTCCTCCAAGGTCTTTTCATGGTCTGTCCTTCCTTCGACGGTCAGAAACATGAGCACGGAAAGAAACAAGATCGCCGCAGAAACGATACCATACACGATATATTTCATCCTTGTTCTCCTTCTTCCACACGCAGATAGATCCAACCATTCTGACTTGCCCCCTGCGCATCCCAAAGCATGACTTTTGCCCGATAGATGCCGCTACGCTCAAAGCAATAGTTTTCTTCTCCCGCCGCATCTTCCTGCGCTTTTACCACTTCCCTGCTGTCGGTATCCTCGATCCAAAGGATGGAAAAAGACGCCTCCTCTCCCCTGGCATCCCTTGCTAAGATCATATCCTTTGCCTGATAGGACTTCCCGACCAAAAGCGTCTGCGTGGTTGCTGTCGGGACCGAATCTTCTTTTGCCCTTCGGATGGCTTGATCGGAAGTTGTCATCCCATATGTCTCCTGTCCCATCTTCTCTTTCATCTGCTTTCCCAGTGTCCGAGGCAGCCCCTTTTCTCCTGCAAAAGACAGGCAAAAGAATAAGGTCAGCAAAGCCCCTGCTACCACCATGGCAAGCATAGTCCTACCATAGTTTCTTATAATTTCTGTCATATTCTCCCCTTATCCAAACATCTGCTCTAATGCCAGCGCCAACCCCATGCCAAAAGGACTTTTTATCTCTTGCCAGAACAAGATCCCCAACATGACGGTCGTAACGACCGCTAGCAACATTTCCCCATAAGTATCCATAATCTCTTTCATCCCACTTCTCCTCTCTTTACATACAAAATGCCTGTATTGCCAAAAGAAAGACGCCACAAATACTGCCGCCGATGACACTGTAAAAAAGCGCCATCCCATAATCCCGCATAATTTCCTGCATATAGTTCCCCCTTTACCATAAATCCACCGCAATCCTTCTGGTATTTTCCAGATCAAAAAAGGAAATCCCATAGTCATAGGTCAGCGTCATACTTCCATAGGCTGCCTGCTTACTTTCCCCCGGTCGATAAACTTCCACACTAAGGTCATAGTCCATTTCTCTTGCATCTGCCTGACAGGCTTCGATCACATCCTCTGCAAAATGTGCTGCCTCGATCCTTTCGGCACTGGCAGTCAGAAAGGCATTTGCATTTCGCGCTGATACCGATGTCGCCGTAATGCCGATTCCCGTAACCGTCAAAAGCATGAGACAGAAAACCCCGATAAATGATTTTATAATGACTTCCATAAACTTTCCCCTTTCCTACATCTGCAAGATACTGCTTGCCATCATGACATAAAAGAGCATGACCATATCCACTAACATCTTGGCTCCCCCGGTCAACTGCGGTGCTAAAAATAAGGCATAGAGCCCACCTAAGGCATCCTCGTTTTTCATCTTCTGTGCCTGATCGAAAAGCAGTTGATTTCTACGGATAATATCACTGATCTGGCTGGACGCATTGCCCCCGGTGCCCTCCGACAAAGAATAAAGCATCTTCATGGAGGACTGTACTTCCGGCAGGGCATAGGTCTGCAAAAATGCCAGATAGGGCTCCATGTCTGTCGGTTTCTGCTGCAGATCCTGTATCAGTTGGCGCAGTTCCGGCTTTAAGAGCAGGGGTGCTTCCTCATAGGATTCCATGATCGCCACCTGCACATTTTCACTCTGCAGGAGCAAAGACACTTCTAAGAGCCACTGCGGAAAGACCTTTTGCAGGGCACGGGTCACCTTTCTTTTTGCAATGCCATAGCCCAATTCTCTTTTGCCTGCCGCATCACACCGCTTTACTTTTTCATACTGGCGGAGTAAGTCTTTCTCATCGCAGGTCTTTTCCATACTGCCACTTGCCAGTTTCTTATCCGCCACATAAAAGATCCACAGATCGATCAAAAGCGTGGCAAGGGTTGTGACCTTAACCAGGGCATAATCGGAGATTGTCATAGAAATGCCGTTTGCCACATAGACAAAGGCAGAACACAAAAGCAAAGATACGACGACCGAGACCAAGATCTGCGTCCGCTTTCTCTTTTTCTCCTTTAAAAGTTCATATTCCCGGTCTGCCCACATGCGCCTGGCATCCAGCATCAGTAAGATAGCCTCCCCATATTCTCCCCCATTTTGTTCTACCTGCAAGGCAAAACGGTGCATGGTTGCCATCTGCTGCAGGGGATATTCCTGCTCGATACGCGACAGCGCCTTCGCCTCCACCTGATTTTCCCCATAGGTCTTTTCAATATAGGTGATCGCATCCCTGATACAGGTATGCATCCTGCCCTTTGCCAAAAGTTTTTCTACATCCTTTAAGGTCACCAGCACCTTGCCCGATTTTTGAAAAGAGTACAAAAACTGCTCCATATAGGTGTTTGCTTCCACAAACTGCAACTGCCCATAGCGGTTGCGATAGAGATTGCGCAGAAAAAAGGGAAACAGAAAGGCACACCAGCCACACAAAAGGACAAGATAGATCCCATCCAGATGAAAATACTGCCCCAGCAAAAGGGCAAATGCCACCACAACACCATACATCCCCAGACTTTTCTTCCAGGAAAAAACATAGCCATATTGATACAATTCATCCCATAGCAACTTTCGCTTCATAATACGTTCCCTTCCTCTCTCCCCATGCATCGGAAATCACTTTTCCATCTTCTACCACGATCTGCACCTGATTTTTTCCATCTTCTCTGGAAAAAAAGCAGACCTGATCGATATATCTGCTGATCTGATAACGCTCCATGCTATCTTTCCAGCCGCGCCTGCGCACCAGAATTCCAACATCAATAAAGGAATAAATATCATTTTCCATGCGTCCGGCATCCCGCTCATTTCCCGCCATATTTAACATACGATCCGGTATCTTTCTCACATCCGACGTGTGCAGAGTCGTCATGCCGTGTACCCCCGTACTCAGACACTCCATCAGATAGACCACTTCCTTAGACCTAGTCTCCGAGAGCATGATCCACTTAGGATTCAGGCGCAGACAGGTCTTGATCGCCTGCGTGTAGTCCATCTGCCGGTTGATCCGCAGTTCCAGACAATCATGGTCTGGATGCATACTGGGATAATGCCATTCCGTCGTATCCTCGATCGTGATCACACGCTCATCCTCCGGGATATAACCGGATAAAAATTTACAGAGTTCCGTTTTGCCCGCTCCCGGTTCGCCTACCACTACAATATTTTTATGGTCTGCCACACAGGACAAAAGCAGGTCTAAAACCTCCTCTTTGCAATAGCCTTCTGCGATCATCTGTCTGGCATGCAGCCGCACATAGGGCAGGGACTTGCGGATGCAGATGCTGCGCCCGGTCAGACACACAGACTCATGCACAATGGTAATGCGCAGACTTGCCGTCTCTGCCTCCAAGACCGGATTTTGCCGGTTGAATGCCTTGCTCACACCATTTGCCACGCGCCCGGTAAACTGGTCCACGAAATCCTGACTTAAGATCAGATCTTTGCATACATGACGACAATTATCGCTGTCCGTGATCCAGACCTCTCTGCCGTTGTAATCCACATCCGTCACATCATCATCGATAATATAGGGATAAAGCGGTCCGAAAAAATCACCACTTTTACCCAATGCGATCATCCGTTCACTCATGTCGTCCCCCTTACAGCGCATTCTTCGTGAAGAAATACGTCAGTAACTGGGAAAAAGCCCCACCGACAATACTGTTTTGATCCTTACCGATCAGTGTCGAAACCAAGATCAACATTGCTCCGATCACAACCACGGTGATCATAGCTGGTCCATATTCTTTAATAATATCCTGCATATTCTCTCATCCTTTCATTTTTGCATAAAAGGACATAAAGCATACCCAAATCGGAATAAGCCGGCGATACGCCGTCGAAAAAAGATGCCATCTCATAAGATGGTGAGATTGATATTAACAAGTCTTTTTCCTTTTGGCAAGACCTTTTTGAATTATTTCAAAAGTCTGACAAAAGCCAATATTATTTTTTCTTTACTCCATCCCTCATATGACCTATAATATATTGCATATTTCGTTGTTGTTATCGGCAGCGACAATTTTTTAGAAAGAAGAGGTATTTCATATGGCACAGAATCCTATCGTAACCATAGAAATGGAAAATGGCGACATCATGAAAGCAGAATTATATCCTGATGTTGCACCAAACACAGTCAACAACTTTATCTCCTTGGTAAACAAGGGCTACTATGATGGTATTATCTTCCATCGTGTGATCCGCGGCTTTATGCTGCAGGGCGGCGATCCGACCGGCACAGGTACCGGCGGTCCTGGCTATTCCATTGCCGGAGAATTTTCTCACAATGGTTTCCAGAATGACCTCAAGCATACACCGGGTGTCCTTTCCATGGCACGCACCATGGTCCCGGATTCCGCTGGCAGCCAGTTCTTTATCATGCACCAGACCAGCCCACACTTGGACGGCGAGTACGCGGCCTTTGGTCAGATCATCGAGGGCATGGATGTAGTCAACAAGATTGCTGAGACCGCAACCGATTACTCTGATCGTCCTTTAGAGGAACAGAAAATGAAAAAAGTGACCGTCGAGACTTTCGGCGTAGATTATCCGGAACCGGAAAAATGCTAATAGGCTAATAAAAAGACAGATGCCTGGGCGCTTATCTTGCACCAGAGCATCCGTCTTTTTTATTGTCATTTTTTATTTGTCATCATCCATAAATACCGAGAAAGATGTTTTGCCTAATACATCATTGACAAAGCCTTCGGTATCGTCTCGTACCTCTTTCCAGTCAAGGGCTTCCAGATTATGAATGTAGTCCGCCTGATCGCCGAAAAGATCCGGCAGTCCTTCGGTCACCTTCCTCATCTGCCCTTTAAAATATCCTTTTGCCATCGTATCTCCGTCACAGGTCATGACCATATCGGTAGCCTTCAGGCTAAATCCATCCTCTGCCTCCTGCCATGTGATATGGGATGTCATCTTGTACTGTTTGCCGGTATTGGCATAGTAGGTCATTTCCGCATCGATCCAATGAGAATAGTCGGGATTGCGCACCATCTTCATTTCTACGCGCTCATCGTCCGGCAGTTCATAATACATATAGGCAGTGCCGACATCCTCGCCATCAACGACCATGGATGCACCATCTAAGACATCCGACATATCCACAGAAAGCCTGCGCAAATGGTTGTGCTTGGTCAGATACATGGAGCAGACCACATCATAATCCGGGGCATCAATTCCTAAAAGATCCCAGATAAACTGTCCACATCCCTGCGGAATGGTGATCACAAACTCCTCACTGACCGTGCCATCTTCATCTTCGATGGTCTTACCCGTCTGATCGATGGAGATCTGCTTGGTCAGGTCTGCAATATCCTGCATATGATCCTTGAACCATGTTTTATCGATATCAGAAGTCAGATCCGGCATTTTCAAAAAGAGATCCTGCCCCGTCGGGAAGGCATAGCCAATATCATCCCCCAAAAGCGGGGCTTCCATGTAGACCGTCTGATCCTCTGCATAAAAATCCAACTCGCCCATATCGACCCACAAAAGATCCATATCCATCTTGGAAGAAATGCGCTTTTGTGCAAAAGACCGCTTGGCATCCACATCAAAATAGATGGAAGATTTTACCTGCTGCATACCGGAAAGTCCTACTTTACCAGTCAGTTCGGTATCTCCATTGCCATAGTCACGGCACATCTCCATAATATCAATATCATGCAAAAGATAGCCCGGATTTTTCAGTGTGACCTCCATAAAATAAATGGAGGATAAAAGTAAGCGGGAACTTGGTTGCTGCGCCCAAGTATAAAATGCCCCACCGGCGACCACGATAAGTGCTGCCAAAATCCCTAATATGATCTTGCCTCTTTTTTTCATAGGCCTTCCCTACCTTGTCTTAAATAAATGGATTATAAAATCTGCTTCCATCATGATATGTAACCACAAGTGCTATGACCATAAAGACTAGTGTTACGATCATGACCGCATAGTCTGCTTTTGCAAGTTTGCGCCCCATATACCAGGTACGCTTTTTATTTTTTCCATAACCACGCAACTCCATGGCATTGCTGACCGTGTCGATCCGATCCATACTGGTAAAGATCAATGGGAAAATGATGGCTGACACATTTTTGATTCGATCCATCAGTTTTGCCTTGCCGGACATCTCGATTCCGCGCGCTTCCTGTGCATTTTTGATTTTGTGGAAATCATCCTGCACATCCGGGATATAGCGGAGCGCGATCGCCATCGCATAATCGATATTATAACTTACGCCAAGTTTATTCAATGATGCCGCAAGTTCGGATGGATTGGTCGTGATGATGAACATAAATACCGCCGGCACGATCGTAAAATACTTGAGCACAACATTGAGTTCATAGAACAACTGCTCCTGGGTCACCACCCAGCGGCCGCCCAGACTGTAAAGGATGTGCTCTGTGCCATAGATCTTTGTTCCCTGTCCCGGTGCAAAGATAAAAATAGCCAGAATGTTGATGATCATAAATACCAATATCACCTTAAAAACGGAACCAACCTGTTCCCAACTGGTCTTGGATAGTTTAAACAAGATTAAACTGGTCGCAAGCATAATGGCAAGCACCCTGGTATCATAGGTCAACATACAGGTGATGGTCCATGCCAGAAAGAAGATCAGTTTGGTAACGCCACACAGATCTTCCATCCATGTTCCTTTTTCTTCATAAGAAAATAATTTTGCCATTATCTCACCGTCCTTTCGTAGTTGATAAAGCATTCAACAAACGCAGACGGTGACGGGATACCGCATTTTTCTGCCATCTCATAAAGTGAAGTCTGCTTTAAGTATGCCCGATCTGCGATCTGCCCATTCGTCAGGATATTTGCCGGTGTGTCGTCCGCGATCATCTGTCCGTCCGCGATCACAAGGGCACGATCCGTATATTCCAGCATCAAATGCATATCATGCGTGATCATAATGATGGTGGTACCAAATTCTTCGTTTACCCGTTTTAAGAATTCCATGATCTCCGTATAGTGACGGTAATCCTGTCCGGCTGTCGGCTCATCTAAGATCATGATCTGAGGGTTCATGACTAAAATAGAAGCAATAGTCACACGCTTCTTTTGTCCGAAACTCAGGGCTGAGATCGGCCAGTTACGGAAAGGATAAAGACCGCAGATCTTGAGTGTTTCATAGACTCTTTCCTTGATCTCATCTTCCGGGACACCGCGCACGGCAAGCCCCAAAGCCACCTCATCATAGATCATTGCCTTGGAGATCATCTGATTTGGATTTTGCATGACAATACCGATCTTTTCGCCACGCTCCTTGATGGAAAGCGGTGCGATATCCTGACCATCCAAGAGGATCCTGCCCTTATCCGGCTGCAAAAAGCCACAGATCAGGCTGGAAAGAGTCGTCTTTCCGGCACCATTTTTTCCAACAATGCTGATCATTTCGCCTTTATTTACCGAAAAATCAATATCCTGTAAGATCGGGTGCTTGGCATCATAGGAAAAATCCAAATGCTCTACGGCAAGAGCCACCTGGCTATTTTTTCCCTTTGCCGGTGTCTGGGCACTGGCAAACCATTCCTGTACCTGTCCTTTGTAGGCAGAAAAATCCATGGTCTCCACATGTGCCGGACGATCTTTTTCGGAAATCGTGCAGCCTGCATGCTTCAATGCCGTCACATAAAGCGGTTCACGGATGCCCTCTTTCATCAGTATATCACAAGATAAAAGTTGATCCGGTGTCATATCCGCAACAATCCTGCCATCACCCACGACCACAATACGGTCTACATCCTTATATAAAGCATCTTCCAAACGGTGCTCAATGATAAGGATGGTCTTATTCTGTTCTTTTTGGATGGAATCGATCAATGCGATCGCGCGTTTTCCTGTTGCCGGATCCAAATTGGCAAGTGGCTCATCAAAAAGCAGAATATCCACGTCATCGATCATGACGCCTGCCATAGACACACGTTGCTTCTGTCCACCTGACAATGCTCCCGGTGCATGGTGCAAAAGATTTTTCACATCCACCATATCGGCAATCGCATCCACACGTCTGTGCATCTTTTCTTCTTCCATACAGTCGTTTTCCAATACAAAGGCGATATCTTCCGCTACCGTCAGTCCGATAAACTGTCCATCTGTATCCTGTAAAACAGTGCCGACCATCTTGGATAGTCCAAAAATGCCCAGGTCTTTCGGTTCCTTTCCTCCAATATATAACTCACCGGTACTTTCTCCTGCATAAGAAAAAGGAACCAATCCATTGATGCAGTTGGCAAGTGTTGACTTTCCTGATCCGGATGGTCCTATGATGAGAATTTTTTCTCCGGGATAGACGCTAAGGTCAATATCCCGGAGAGTTGGTTCTACCTGTGAATTGTACTTAAACGAATAATTTTTAAACTCGATAATAGGTTCCACAATCACATTTCCTTTTAATAATTAGTCTTCTTTTGTAAGGCTTGATGACTTTGCACCAATCTTAGTATAACCCATGCCAAGCAGAGTTCCAAGAATTGCTGTAATAATAATATTTGCTACAAATGCACATGCACCCTGTGCAAATACCTTATTGGTAGGCTCTGAATAGATGACAATGTCTAGTACCGGAGCAACGAGAATCCATGCAACCGCATTTGTTACAATCTGTACTATATTAAAAAGTACAATTGCTTTACGATCAAATCCGCCTTCTTTGATCTGATACTTCTTAGCGAAAAGGCCTACGCCGATACCAATCACAGCTTCTGGAATAACCCAGCTCCACCAGATACTACCATAAAACATAGCATCGCCAAGTGCATGACCAAGAATACCTACAATGCCACCAACAACTGGTCCAAATACTGCTGCTAAAAATGCAAGGACTGCTGCTCTTGGCTGTAATGAAGTGTTAGGAATAATTCCCAATGGAATCTGCACCTCTGTAAGCACGATAAAGAGCGCTGTTCCGATACCGGTCGCAACGACTTCTTTAATACCAAACTTTTTCATTGAATTTTCCTCCTTGTTTGTATAATACTGCCTTATTATATGTTATCTTGACATTTTTCTCAATGTCCTTTTACACAAAAAATGCCGCAAATCCGTAGGATTTTTGGCATTTTGCAAGATTTTGCTGTGTTTCCATAGTATTTTGATAGGATTTTGGCAGTTTGGATTTTCTGCGAAAGAATCGAGCGGAGGTGTTACGCGTGTGCTTATTTGAATACGATCAGGAAAAACATATCAAAATGGAAAAAGCAGAGTCCTATCAGGACGGAATCGCCTTAGGAGAAGAACGCGGTAAGCGACTTGGACAGGAAATGGGGCAGGATATCATCAATCGTCTGAACCAGTCTTTGATAGCCGATAATCGTCTGGAAGATTTGACGCGCAGTGTTCAAGATCCAATATATCAGAAAGAATTGTTAAAAGAATATGGTATCTTGATGTAAGGTATTTCAAAAAGAGCGTGGGGAGATTTCAATCCCTACGCTCTCTTCTTTTGCTCAGTTAATACGACAAGATGTAGATTGCGTTATGTGACTAACGCGCTCCCTTAACTCTTAGATTACTGAAGTAATGACCGAACACCCTTCAGCAACAGATGTAAAATCTACAAAACAATCTGATGGAACAACTACCGCAACTAAGTATTTTGCAGACGCAGCAAAGTCAGTTGTAATAACAACTGCAAGTGGTATGGTTAGAAGCGAAAATGTAAATGGCACTCTTAACTTCAATTTACATGTAGGTGCAGATTCGTCATCTGACAACAAGATTGGTGTCCAGATTGATGCAATGAGCGCGGCAGGAATTGGTGTTAAGGGTCTTAAAGTTGATACAGAGGATGATGCTACTGCAGCTATTGATACTATTTCACAGGCTATCCAGTCTACACAGGGTGTTCTTTCCTTACTTCAGTAGTCCAAGCGTTAAAACGAGTGTATAATTACATGGAACAATGTATAGCACAAAGTAGTAATTAAGCAAGTGAAAAGAGGTCACTGGGAAATGCTTTTGCAAATCCCTGCGACCTCTTTTACACTTTTCAATCATTAGCCAGCCGATGACAAGCCATTCATCTTTTCTAATCTGATAATACGCTCCGAATGATCGGATACAACCGACTTCAAAACATCTGTATCTGTTTTCATCTGCTCATGGCTCTCGATGGATATTTCATACTTTCTGTACTCCGTATTGACAACCTTGCACAGATCTTTCAGATTCGGCACAACATAATTTTCAAGAAGTAACTCGACATTTGTCATACGCTCCTTTAAGCCTTGTGTTTCCGTCTTGAGTCCTTGCATCTCTGATTTCAAACTTTGTGTCTCTGTCTTGAGTCCTTGCATCTCTGACTTCAAACTTTGTGTCTCTGCCTTTTGCTCTGCCATATCTGCCTTTAAGTTAGATACATCCTGCTTTAGTTCTGATACATCCCGCTTTAGCCCTGACACATCCCGCTTTAGCCCTGATACATCCTGCTTTAGCCCTGATACATCCTGCTTTAGCCCTGATACATCCTGCTTTAGCCCTGATACATCCCGCTTTAGCCCTGATACATCCTGCTTTAATCCTGAGATATCAGCCTTGATCGGATTCAACTTTTCATCTAGTTTCTGATCCAGTTTTTCATCCAACTTTTTGTCTAACTTCTCATCCAGCATATCTGACATGACCCTAGTCATGGCTACCAGCAATTCTTCATTTGTCATAACTCTGCCCCCTTTCCTACAAATTCCCCTTGGTAAATAATATCCGTTGATATGCTACTGATTGTACTATCCCCTATCAGAAATTGCAAGAAACTTTTTCATAAATGACACAATGCGTGTATCTTCTTATAAATCCCATTCCGCCTGTCTGGTGTGCAAAAGTTCATGCGACTTATGCGACAGTGGCCGATCTAAGAATTTATCATAAGCCTGGACGATCGCCGGATTTTCATGTGAAAAGCGCAACTGGCTTCCCTTATCCAGCGCATACAACTTCTGTCCACGCTGACATGCCAATTCCAAGCCATCATGGATCGGTTGTCCACCGCCTCCGGCACATCCGCCCGGACAGGCCATCACTTCTACGAAATCATAAGAGACCTCGCCTCTGCTGACGCGCTCCATCAGATTTCTGGCATTTCCCAGTCCACTGACTACGGCTGCATGCACCGGCGTACCGGCAATATCCACGGTCACTTCCCGAATGCCATCTTCTCCACGTACAATAGAAAAATCATCTGCCCCCGGATTCTTTCCGGTCACAAAATAGTATGCACTACGAAGTGCTGCCTCCATGACTCCACCGGTCGCACCAAAGATCACACCCGCTCCGGTACCAATACCAAGCGGTTCGTCAAAAGCATCTTCTTCCAAGGTATCGATATTGACCTGGGCTGCACGAAGCATACGGATAAACTCTCGCGTTGTAAGCGAAACATCGACATCCCGATCTGCTCCACTGTCATTGACCTGTGGCACTGCACATTCATACTTTTTGGCAGTACAAGGCATGATGGAAACACAGGTGATCTTGTCCGGTGTCACACCCAAGATATCTGCATAATAAGTCTTTGCAATGGCTCCAAACATCTGCTGTGGCGATTTTGCTGTAGATAAATTGTCTACATAATCCGGGAACTGCGATTTCATAAAGCGTACCCAGCCCGGACAGCAGGACGTAAACATTGGCATTTTTGCATCTTTTTCATGTGAAAGACGCTCCAACAACTCATGTCCTTCTTCCATAATTGTCAGATCCGCAGAAAAATCCGTATCAAAAATATAATCAAATCCAATCTGTCTTGCGGCAGACACCATTTTCCCTACTGTCGCCTGCTCTGTAGAAAGCCCAAAGCCCTCGCCCCATGCGGCACGAACTGCAGGAGCGATCTGAGCGATCACGATCTGATCCGAATCCATAATGGCATCCATGACCTTAACCGTATCATTTCGTTCACGAAGTGCACCGGTCGGGCAATGTGTGATGCATTGTCCACAAAGGACGCAATCCATATCTTCGATATTTTGCATATCTACCGTGCTTACACTGGTACGTTTGCCTGTATTGATAATGTCCCACACGCCCATGGTCTGGATCTTGTCGCAGACCTGCACACAGCGCATACATTTGATACATTTCGCAGAATCACGGATGATCGGGAAAGAATGATCCCATGGCTGGTTCTCGATCTCGATCTTGTATGGGATTTCAATAATATTCAACTCTCTGGCAAGTCTCTGCAGATTACAATCATTGCCTCTTACACAGGTGGCACAGCGAAAATCATGCTGTGATAAGATCAATTCCACGTTGGTACGTCTTGCAGACTGCACCTTGGGACTGTTGGTAAAGATTTCCATACCCTCTTCCACCACATTATTACATGCAGCAACAAGATTCTTTTTCCCACCTATCTCCACTAAGCAAACACGGCATGCGCCGATCTCATTGATCTCTTTTAAATAGCAGAGCGTAGGGATGCGAATGCCTTTTTCTCTGGCGGCATCCAAAATCGTCGTGCCTTTTTCTACCTGAATTTCTATTCCGTTAATCTTGGCATTTACCATCTTAATTCCCTACCTCCTCTCAGTACTCCACATCCATAGTGATCGCAGCGCAGACATCTGGCTGCTTCCTGAATCGTTTCTTCACGGCTCATAGCATTCTCAATGCCGTCAAAATCGTTCTTGCGTTCACACGCTTCTCTTTCTGTCAAATGGATACGTCCACTTGGCAACTTGTCATTCATAAGAGGAGATGGGATATCCACATCTACGGTGATCTCGTGATGATATCCCAAATATTCATCAATATTGGCAGCCACGACCTTGCCTGCTGCAATCGCCTTGATCACGGTTGCCGGTCCGGATACGCAGTCTCCACCGGAAAATACGCCAGGATTTCCTGTTGTCTTACCGCCCTCATCCGTGATGATACGGTTCCATTTGGTCGAAATGCCCTGTTCTTCAAACTGCTCACTCTCGATATCCTGTCCGATGGCAACCAGAATGATATCTGCCGGCATGCGGATTGGATCCTTGTCCGCCTTATTGGACTTTGGTCTTCCATTGCGGTCATAAAGCCCACTGATCTGCGGCTGCGTCCAGAGTGCCACTGCCTTGCCTTCTTCATCTGCTTCCACGCGAAGCGGTGCCTGCAGGGTAAATAATTCCACCCCTTCCTCAATGGCTCCACGCACCTCTACCGGTGATGCTGTCATGTCTTTTTCCTGACGTCTGTAAATGATGCTTACCTTTTCCGCATTGGCACGAACAGCTGTTCTCGCACAGTCCATGGCAACATTTCCACCACCGATAACGGCTACCTTTAGTCCGCTAAAGTCTAAGCGCTTTTCCAGTCCCACGTCGCGCAGCAGATTGACTGCTGAGATAACGTTCAGGCTGTCTGCTCCTTCAATGTCAAAATTCTTGTCAGTCTGTGCACCGATGGAAATATAAACGGCATCGTATTCCTTTTCCAGATCTTCCATTGAAATATCACGTCCGATCTGTGTATTTAGGCGCACTTCCACACCGGTCTTTAATATGTAATCAATATCCTGCGCCAGACGTTTTCTCGGGAAACGATAATTTGGAATACCATAGCGAAGCATTCCTCCAAGTGCCGGTTTCTCCTCAAATACCACAGTCTGATGTCCCATCAGTTGCAGGAAATAAGCTGTCGTAAGTCCACTTGGTCCGCCACCGATGATGGCGATGCGCTTCCCTGTAGGCTCTGCCTTTGGCGGTACCGGAATGGAATCCAGATCTGCAAAATCTACGGCAGACCGTTTGAGTCCGCGAATATTGACAGAAGAATCCAGCATGTTTCTACGGCATCTCTGCTCGCAAGGATGCTCACAGATCAATGCACACGCCACCGGAAACGGATTATCTTTTCGGATCAGACGCACAGCATCCTCATATCTGCCCGCTCCGGTAAGAGCGATATAGCCCGGAATGTCTACATGTGCCGGGCACTGGTCGATACATGGGATCGGCTGTTCAAAACTACCGCTGCATCTGTGATGCTTTACATGCGAAATGTAGTCCTCCTGCAAGCCGTCCAAGCCCACAAGCACCATACGTGCCGCCTCAAATCCGATTGCACAGTCTGCTGACAACTCGATATTCTTTGCTGTCTTTTCGATCAGAGCCAGTGTATTCTCTGTCGCCCGATTGTTCAGGACATCCTCCAACAGATCCTCCAATTTTCCCAAGCCGTCCCGGCATGGCACACACTTTCCGCAACTCTGCGCATGGCATACTTTTAACATGGCAAGTTGCATCTCCACCAGACAAACTCCCGGTGGGCTGGCGATGATTCGCTGCTTAAATTCCTTGGCAAGTGTCAAGGTCGTAGACGATGCACGATCATCTGTCATAACCGTTAATCTACTCAATGTAAAATCCCCCTTTACTTTTTCTTCGCCTTTTCAGAACTACCCCTTTATTCTAAAAAGACCTTGCATACTTATGTAATTTTTATTATACAGGTGGGGAAAAACGATAGCAAGAATTGATAATTTTTTCACGTTGTTTTTGAGAAAAAGAATATGACAAAAAACCGCTGCAAGCCTTGATTTTACAAGGTTTTGCAACGGTTTTTCAATGTTTTCAAGAAATGAGACACGGGGGATTCGAACCCCCGACAACCTGATTAAAAGTCAGGTGCTCTACCAACTGAGCTAGTATCCCATGTTATAAAAGATAGCTGGGCTAGCAGGATTCGAACCTGCGAATGCTGGAATCAAAATCCAGTGCCTTACCGCTTGGCGATAGCCCAACAACTTCATAATGTTGCTCTATCGCAACAAAGGTGGATAAAGGGATTCGAACCCTTGGCCTCCAGAGCCACAATCTGGCGCGCTAACCAACTGCGCTATACCCACCATATTGAGATGAGTAAGACAAGGTCTTACTTAAAAAATATTACTACCTCCTGCATAATGACAAGAAATAGTAACATCAAATGTGCTCGAAGGGATTCGAACCCCCGACCCACGGCTTAGAAGGCCGTTGCTCTATCCAACTGAGCTACGAACACATAAATAAAAGAGCGGGTGATGGGAATCGAACCCACGTATTCAGCTTGGAAGGCTGATGTTCTACCATTGAACTACACCCGCATACAAGTCGGGGTGACAGGATTCGAACCTGCGACCCCCTGGTCCCAAACCAGGTGCTCTAGCCAAACTGAGCCACACCCCGATGTATTACCGCGTCGTCTCTCCGTGACGCAAGTAATATTATATGGCAGAGTCAGATAAATGTCAACAACTTTTTTCACTTTTTTTATTTTCTTTTTCCAAGCCCTGCCAGTCCTTGCCACAGGCGGATTTCCCATCTTTCGTCATCTTATTTTTTGCAAAGATCACATATAGATCAGATTAAAATGCAGGTCTCCCTGTGGGTCTACATCCACGACCACATAGGAGGGTCTTCTGCCGTCCTGTCTCGGATAAGAGATACTTCCCGGATTGATGATGGTCATATCCTCCTCATACGTCACTTCCGGCACATGCGTATGCCCGTAGAATACAATGTCCGCACCTTTTTCCTTGGCAGCCTCCACAAGCATCTGCGTTCCATAATTTACATTATAATAATGTCCGTGTGTCAGCATGACTACATGACGTCCTACCTGCATCACCACTTCTGCCGGCAGATCACTTCCAAAGTCGCAGTTGCCGCGCACGATCTCCAGCGGACATTCCGCTACCGCCTCGATATAGTCCTCGCATCCTTCGCCATCGCCCAGATGATAAATGCGGTCCGGCATGACCCTTTCGATGGCGATATCCAGATTATCATGTTTTCTGTGTGTATCACTAACAACCAGTATTCTCATATTTAATCAATTCTTCCTTCATCTTACGCAATGCATTTCCACGATGGGAGATCGCGTTCTTTTCTTCGCGGGACATAGCCGCCGTACTGCATCCATAGGCATCTACATAAAAGATCGGATCATAGCCAAATCCATTCTCCCCCTCCGGCTCCCAACCGATATATCCCTCAATCGTGCCTCTTACCACCTTTTCGCTGCCATCCGGGAATACCGCTGCCACAGCACAGACAAACCGTGCCGTACGTTTCTCCTTCGGCACACCGTCCAGTCGCTCGATCAGATTGGCATTCTTGATGTCGTATGAGGTATCCTCGCCCATGTATCTGGCAGAATAAATGCCCGGTTCCTTGTTCAGATAATCGATCTCCAGCCCGGAATCGTCTGCAAGAACGATGGCATCCACCTGGTCTGCGATGGCTCTGGCTTTGATCAGGGCATTTTCCTCAAAGGTCTTTCCATCTTCCACGATATCCACAGAAATCCCTGCCTCTTTCATAGAAAGGATCTCATAGCCCAGATCTTCGTAGATTTCACGGATCTCCCGCATTTTGTTTTGATTGCCTGTAGCAAAAATAATTTTTTTCATGGTCTTACTCCTCCAATGTCTGGAGCACAGCCTGTGCAAGTGCTTTTGCGGCTGCCTCCTGATATTCATCACTCTTTAATTTATCCAGTTCTTCCTGATTTGTCATAAATCCGATCTCCACCAAGGCTACCGGCATCTGCGCCGTCCGAATGATATAAATATCATCCCCCACGACAACGCCCTTGCTCCCGGAACCAAGTGTCTGTAAAAGTTGATCCAGACAGGTCTGGGCAAAGGCTTTGGACGCCCCGCTTTCATCTGCTGCATGATACATGACCTCGGTACCATTGATCCCGGACATCCTGCCGCTCGCCGTCGTATTGTTGTGGATGCTCAGGAAAAGATCTGCCTGCAAAGTATTAGCAAGCCCTACTCTTTTTTCCAGTGACAGGCTGCTGTCATCGGTTCGCGTATAGAAAATACCTATCTTGTCCTGATCTTTAAAATACGGCAGGATCTTTTTTGCGATCGCCAGATCAATGTCTTTTTCATCGGTTCCCAGAACTTCTGCTCCCGGATCACTGCCACCATGCCCGGCATCAATGACCACGATCTTATCATAGCGATCTCTGGGTGCCACAAAATCCATATAAAGATAATGGTCCTGCCAGGTCACATCCGTAATATAGACATTATCCAAAAGGATATCGATCAGCCCCTTTTTATTTTCCACATCATATTTGATGTCGTCAATATGGTCGCTGCTGCCGATCATGGGATAATCATAAAAATAGGACTGGCTGATCTCCGGTATATAGATCCGCACCTCTTGATCCACATAATTCTGCTCGATACTAACATCTGCGGTCTTTACTTCCTCCGGGATCTCCAGACGCAACTGTCCCTGCATCTCGATGTCCTGCTGCCCCTCTTTTAAAACGGCGGTCTCCGCCTGCATCAGGGATAAGACCGACTCGCCTTTTTCCACCTGTGTGGCATATTGCAACTGCTTCTGCTGCGCCCACACATGCAGATCCGGGATGCCCAGGAAAATACCACAGACTGCTACGCTTAATACAAGCAATATGGTCGCGACCAGACCCACGACTTTTTTTTCTAACTTCATCCTATCATCTTTCCCATCGTCTAGTCTTCTTCCACTTTCTTTCCATAGGCTTTGAGACAAAGATTGCCGCCGGCGGTCTCCTCGACACTTTCCCAATCCAGCCCGTTGTTACTGATGTAGCCCTCGCCATCCGAAATATCTGCATGCTGGCTCAGAGCATCTGCCGGATATTCGATCGCCATAGGATGATCCATACCGGGTGTGGATAATACCACAACAATGGCAAATTTATCTCCCTCTTTTACGCTATAAGGTCTGTCAAAAGGAATGGTGTAATACCCCGCATCTTCCAATTCGCCCCGCGCCACTTCCACGCGGCTGGCAAGGGATGCCGTGTTGCGATAATCTGTAACCATATATAACTGATATGACGTATTCTTGCCCAGTGCATAAAAGCCTGCACTTTCGATCTGTTCATCTTCTTTTGCCTCATAAATGTTGGCAGCATGGATCTTGTCCTTATTGTAACCGACCTGTCCGACCCAGCCACACAGATCTGACTGATAAATGGTATCGTAATTGTCCGCATCCTCTATACCAGCATATGAGACCGCCTGATCGCCGATATTGGTATCATAATAGGAAACATAAAACACACCATTTTCGCCAAAGGTCGCGCCCCAACTGTTCTGACAGATAAAGGCTCCGTCCCCCGCCACTTTTCCCGGGAAATTGGACGCACTGTAATGGTCGTCCCAGCCAATGATCACAACATCATGATTTGGCTTTTCCGCCCCGGTATAGCAGTAGGCATTCTTTTTTCTATTATAATAGGAAGACTTACTTAAATTTGTCGTGGATAGGCTGGCATAAATGGATGTCGATACACCGCCATGCTGATAGACCGCCCATTTGATATCGTCGATGTCATCACTATCGTAAAAATGGACTTCCTGCACATGTTTATCCACGGTCTTTTCCCCTGTCTGCTCCGGTCCCATCCAGGATACCAGATAAGATACCGCCATGGTATAGTTGCCGCCCAGAGACGTATCTACCTGATATGCATTGTCCGAGGTCATAGAGTCTGCATCAAAGGAAAACTTTTCTTCCGGCAAAAGAGAGGATTCCAAGGCAGAAAGTGCTGCCTGCGCCCAGCAGGTCGAAGTGTCGCCCTGGTTGCGCACAGCGGACACACGATCTTTCTCCCGCAGATCATAGGATGCCGGAAGGCTTCCTTTTTGCAGATCACCCGAGATCGTCGCCTGATAATTGGTCTCATCATAACTATAGGTACAGCCAAACTCACGGCACAGATCCTGCAAAGAAAGATATGCCTGCTTCTCATGCAGCTCCGGCATGACATCCAAAGTGATCGCCTTGTCATCCCGCTTGGCATCCAGACTGTTGATATAAAAGGTATAAGAGCGGTCACCATAATCTAAGAGGATCTTTTTGTCCTCATAAAAAGAGGCACTGCATCCAAAAAAGTCCTCCACAAAGGAAAGCGATGCCATGACCTGCATATGGTCACCCATGATGATACCGTCAGCCGCACCGTAAGTGTCCTCGCCCACCGTCAAGTGCAGATTGCCCTCCTCATTGATGCTGCGCGCCTTGAGCGGATAAAAGACCTCGTCCTGCAACTTGGCGCCACGAAAGGCTGTCACATCCGCATATTCATCATTCCAAGTATTGAGTTTTGCCAGAAAGGTCACTAGAAGTATGACCGTAAGTACTATATATCTCTTGGAATATCTCATACCCTATCCTTCTTCTTCGGCGGTTTCGGACCCATAAACTGATAGAAATAGGTCCGGATCATTCCATTGTATAACTTGCGGTTCTTGTCCGCCTTGCGTCCGATATAACGCTCTGCCTCCTCATAGGATGTAATCAGATACATTGACCATGCATCCAAATCACGATAGACCTGTCCAATCGTCGTATAGAGTGCCGGAAGATCTTTCTTGTCCTCCAGGCGTTCTCCATACGGCGGATTGGTAATGATAAAGCCGTATTTTTTGCTGTGCTTTAAGTCTGCCACATCACGTTGCTGAAAATGGATCAGATGATCTACGCCTGCCTGCTTGGCATTGGCTCTCGCAATACGGATCATATCCGGGTCAATATCGTAGCCCTGCAAATCACAGGAAATATCCGTATCTACCATCTCCTCGGCTTCTTCTACCACATCATACCACATCTGCTTTGGTATCAAATGTGTCCATGCTTCTGCCGTAAAGGACCGGTTCATGCCCGGTGCTATATTTGCCGCCATCATGGCTGCCTCGATCAAAAAAGTGCCACTGCCGCAAAAAGGATCTACCAGGATGCGGTCTGCCCGCCACGGGGTCAGCATGATAAGAGCCGCGGCCAGTGTCTCAGAGATCGGTGCCTTGCTTGTCCATGTCCGGTAGCCCCTCTTGTGCAAAGGATCGCCGGTCGTATCCAGTGCCACCGTTACTTCATCTTTTAATAAGAAGATTCGCACCGGAAAAGAAGCGCCGTCCTCTTTGAACCAATCCGTATGATAGGTCATCTTCAAACGGTCTACCATTGCCTTTTTGCAAATGGACTGGATATCCGATGCACTGAAAAGTTTGCTTTTTACAGAAGAAGCCTTTTTGACCCAGAACTTTCCATCCTGTGGAATCCAGTCTTCCCATGGCAAAGCCTTCATGTTTTCATATAATTCATCAAAGGTCGTGGCACGAAATCTGCCGATCTGTACCATGACGCGCTCTGCGGTGCGCAGAAAGATATTACTCCTGCAAATGGTCTCCAGATCCCCTTCAAAGGTCACTCTGCCATCCTCCACCTTTGTAATATCATATCCGAGATCGTAGATCTCTCTTTTTAAAACTGCCTCCATGCCAAAATGACAAGGTGCCACCAGTTGTATTGTCTCCATAAAACAAACCTTTCTCTAGCCATAATCATAGATAATTACATATTATCTTTTGTAAAAAAATGTGTCAATGAATATCCCTATAGAAAAGTTTATAAAAATTTTATTATTTTTTTATTGCAATCCGAAAAAGGACGTTATATAATTAGCCATGTAAGAGGAAGTTTCCTTTTACACCCCTTATTAATTATTTATACTCCCCTCAAAAAAGACCGATTTATCGGTCTTTTTTATTTTTTATCATCTTTTGTCGACAGCGTCAAGGAAACCGTTTTGTAATCATCAGTTTCCGCAAAAAAGACGATCCACGCATAGCGGATCGTCCTATCCATGTCTCTATTCTATTTGCTCATCTATGCATAAACATCAATCTGTGATCCCAGCATACCATAAGAAGATCCCACGCTATCCTGTCCATAAAAAGTCGTCACACCCTCAAAGGCGGATGCGGTCGCATTGTAAGCCTGCTCTACCTCCTGCGCAGAAGATATGCCTGACAGGCTCTTTCCGCCGGTCTGTGCATTCGGATACTGTACCGGATCAACGGCTCCGATCCCCTGCAGACTCTGTGTCTTGGATGCTTCATATGCCGCCGAAGTCTGTGACTCATTGGAAAGTGCATAAGACTGCGGACGGATCTGTGAATATGATGTTGTCGCTCCCATGCGACCAATGGATAATGCCATAATGCTCTCCTATTTATAGTGGTAATGCGGTTCAACAAACAAATCCATCTATAATTATAACAAAATTTTTCCATAAAGCAAGTATTCGTTTGCTTTTCTTTTTGTTCTTCCTGTACTATAGTAGTCTTTAGTAAAGTTTCATTTTTAAAGAGGTAGTTTTTGATGAAGATCCAGATTTTTGCCATGACCCACAAGACCTTTGATCCCCCGCCGGACCCGCTCTATGTTCCCCTGCAGGTCGGACATGCCACGCATGAAGATCTGGGTTATCTTGCCGATGATACCGGGGATAATATTTCTGCTAAGAACTGCTATTATAGCGAACTGACCGGTCTTTACTGGGTCTGGAAAAATGTAAAAGATCTGGATTATGTCGGTGTCTGCCATTACCGGCGTTATCTTTTAAATGATGCCGGCAGTATTTTTACCCGGGCACAACTGGCTCCACTCCTCAAAGATTATGACATGATAACCTCCAAATGCCTGACCCTGAATTTTTCTTATGCTTATGGTTTTGGAGAAAATCACACACCGGAGGATCTTGCGGCAGCCGGTCAGGTCATTGCCAAACTCTATCCTGACTTTTATCCTCTCTATGCCAAACGCTTGCAGGAAAACCATACTTATTTTGGCAATATGATGATCTGCTCCAAGCCTCTCTTTGATGAATACTGTGCCTTTCTCTTTCCGATTTTTGAAGCCATGCATCCACTGCTTGCCCTGGATACCTATGATGATTACCACAAGAGACTCTATGGTTTTATCTCCGAGTTTCTCCTTATGGTCTGGTGCGAGTATCGTCACCTGCGCGTCAAAGAATGTAAAGTCGGTCTGATCGGCGAAAAAAAAGAAACCAAAGAGACTGCCCAGAAACTCTTTACCTATTTTAGGAAAGAGGACATTGCCGGTGCCAAAGCCCATTTCTTATCCGTAAAAGAAAAGCGACCGGATATCCTCATGGAAGCCTCGGATATCGACGGTCGCCTGCATCTTTGCCTGCAGATCATTTCTACCTGTGAATTTGAACTGGCATCCTGCCAAAAGATCCAATTAGACCTGCATCAGCCGGAGGATGCTCTTTTGACTGCGTTTACAAAGTTGAATCATATTTCCACTGAATTATCTTTTAGCAAAGGACAGTTTCCAGCCATGACAAAAACTGATAGGGACTTCTTAAAGACCTTTAGCCCGGATGCCATCGCCATCAGCCTCTGCCTCTACTGCCCGGATGATGCCCACCGTAAAGACTGCTGCAAATATCTGAGTCAAAAACTCGACTGCACCATTCCCTGCCTATAGATCCCTTGTCATTTCCTCATCCAGATCATGAAAGACAATATCTAAAATACTGATGTATTCCTGATAGCAGGGCGTGTCTGCCAGATCTTTTACCACATCTGCGACCGCGTGATAATACCAGTACTGTTCTTTTTCGTCTTTCATATTAAACTTCTGCCAGATAGCGCGCCCATCCCGTTTAAAATCACGCAGACTCGCCCGCATATTGGATAACTTGTCCGCCAGCATGATACATTTGACCGATCGGCTGGCATCCCTTGTCTTTTCCAACTGCTCCTGCTTGCGGATCTTCCAGGTCTCACTCTTGGGTCTGTCCTCGCGCTTATTCTCCGATTCATGTGCCACATAAAAAGCGATCTTCTGTCCAAATTCTGCCTCGATCTCCTCGATCGTGATCGGTGTATCCTCCACGACATCGTGCAGTGCCGCCGCCGCGATCACTTCATTGTCATTTGTCATGGATGCCACCAGCATCATGGTCTCCATAGGATGTGCGATGTAGGGCACCAGACTGCCCTTACGCACAGCGCCCTTATGTGCCTCGGCTGCATACTGGATTGCCCGCTCTATAACAGAAAAGGGTCTGGCTGTCTCATCCTGGGGCAAATAGTCCGGGAACTCCCCCGTGATCCCCGCTAAGATCAATCCCGCCGTCCGCATCTCCTGTTCTTCCGGCAGACGTTTTTCCTCTTGCATCTCCTCCATGTCATAGTACCAGCACTCCGGTTCCTCCTCCATATTGCCGAACTGAGAAAATCCGCCAAAAAGCGGACAGGAAGTACAATAACAATACGCCCCCACCATGACAGTCTGCAAGGCACGGCAATAATACTGTCCGTCACTCCCCCGTTCTGCCACATGGCTCGTCAAAACATAATGCAGATTTGAATTTTTTTCCATGGTATCGCCTTTCTTTTTTCGCATCCTCTACCACACATACATCTATACTAAAATTTGCCCATCCATCATTTCTTCCATACTTTCCAGATTTTCTTCGGAGTGTTCCAATTCCCTGGAATAGCGGTAAGCGATCTCTGCCATATCTTTTATCGTTATGGTCTTGTCCTGTTCCAGCCATTTTGCCAGCCACAATTCACGGATCAGATAGGCATTGACGACTGCCTCCTGCGCCAGCGCATAGACATACTCATCATAAACGGCTCCGCAAAAATAGGCAAAAATGAAATAAACGACGATCTGCTCCATCTTGACAAAAAGATCCGGCTGGCTGGTCTCAAATTCCTGCTGCAGATGCGTATAGGTCTCTTGATCGGTCTCATATAAAAGATGCTCTGCCGCCAGCAAACGTTCCCGCCACATATAGGAAAGCGGCTCCAGGGCATAGAGATTGCGGAACAGAACATGCATATCTTCTAAGGAAGCAAAGGCTCTCACACCCTCTTTAGCATCCTCTGCCGCCTTGGCGTCCAAAAGACAGGCTTCCCATCTGCCCTCATCCAAGGCTTCCTGCATGGCATTTACCTTTCTAAGCATGGTATGACAACGAATGGCAAAAGGAATCCGACGATCCTGCATAATGGCGATCATAGACTCGCGCATTACAACTAATTTTTCATATAAAATTCCATGAAATTCTTCATAAGGCTCCTCTATCTCATCATCTTCCCAAGTCTCCCAGGAAAGCGGCTGAGTGGTCGCTAAAAGCTGCTCCGCCACTGCCGGACAGGAAATAGCAAGCGAATATTCCCTGACATTTTCAAATTCCTCGGTATGTCTGGGATAGGATGTGCAGGTCAAACAAAGGCTGTCCTCGCCCAAGTGACAATACATATCACACAGACCGTCCTGGCGCAAGAAGGCACAGCGTGCGTCCGCATCCTGTCTGAATACTTTTTCCTCCCAATCAATCCGTGCGCGCAAGGTCTCCCCATAAGCACTTGTCTCCTTTTGATAGCCCTCTAAAGCCTCATCATCGATCTCGATCAACCAGCCTGCACAACATGTTTGGGGGCAATCTCCGGCAATACATCGAAAACTGTCGTACCCTCTGACTTTTCGTCTCAGCATTTTCTTTTCCGTCCTTTTTTGATATAGATTTATTCTACAATTCTTTTTCCCTATTGACAATCCCAAGGAAATGTCATATATTGTTACTACGACAGACGTAGCAATGTCAGTCGTAGCATTGACTGTCGTAGTAATAGACATTTGACAGATAAATGGAAGGAGCGATCTATGATATGACAAGGATCAGCAGCGATGTCATTCGAGGCTACAACGATACCATGATCCTGTATCTGCTCTGGGATCAGCCATCCTATGGCTATGAGATCTCCAAACAGATCAAGGCGATGAGCGATGAGAAATACTGCATCAAGGAAACGACGCTCTACTCCGCATTTACCCGTATGGAGAAGAACGGTTACATCACTTCCTTTGACGGCAACAACCCGGACACCGGGAAACGCCGCACCTACTATCGCATCACCGATGCCGGCAGGGCATACTATCATGAAAAATGTGCCGAATGGCAATTAACCAAAGAAGTCGTAGAAAAATTTATCAAAAAACAAGGAGAATAGTTATGGACGCTATTAAAAATTATTTAGAGACAATGTTTTTAAATCTTCCAAACACCCCCGAAGTGCAAAAAGCCAAATACGAACTCGGACAGATGATGGAAGACAAATACCGGGAACTCATTGCCGATGGCAAGACAGAGAACGAAGCCATCGGAACCGTGATCGCCGAGTTTGGCAATCTGGATGAACTGGCAGAGGATCTTGGCATTGACAGTGTATTACACCACAGCCAGACCTTTGAAGCAGGGCGCATGGTATCTCTTACTGAAGTAAAAGAATACCTGAAAGCATCTTCCCGCCATGCCTTTCTGATTGCACTTGGCGTACTCTTGTGCATCCTGAGCCCGGTCTCTACGATCGTTATGAGCAACATCGGAGAACTCACCGAAAGAGAAACGTTCATGGAGGCTCTTGGTGTGATCGGCATGTTTCTTTTCATAGCCATTGCAGTAGCACTTTTTGTTACTTCCGGCATTACCATGAACCGTTGGGAATTTATGAAACATCAGCACTGTTCTTTAGATTTTGCTACCACGGAATATGTGCATGACAGACGCAATATGTATCGCACCACACATGCCGTTCTCTTAAGTGTCGGCATCATCTTCTGCGTTTTGTGCGCTGTACCTGCCATTATCATGGATGCTTTGCCACTGCCTGACTTTATCGATGATATTTCCGGTGCTGCGGTACTCATCATCATAGCCATCGGTGTATTTATGATCGTTTTGACATCCATCAAGATGGATGGTTTTAACACCCTTTTAAAACTCAACGATAGTCGTTCCATGGGCGGACAGTATGTAGATTATCAAAAGCAGGAAAATTACAGCAATAAAACGGTTGCCGCCATCATGTCTGTTTACTGGCCTACCATTTCCGCAGCCTATCTGATCTGGTCTTTTTTAAGTTTTGACTGGTATATGACCTGGATCATCTGGCCGCTGGCAGCCATTGTTCACAAATGTATAAAGAATATCTGGGCTGACTAAGGAGGTTACTTATGAAAAAAAGAACATGGTATTTAACCCTATTAACCATTATCACTGTTATCTGTATTGCAATCGGACTACTCGTTCATGTAGTGCTTCCGGCTGGCAACTGGCTGTCTGACATGAGTGATGATCTGAATGATGTGAATGACTCCGAGTCTTTTCTATCCGGAAGTACAGTATACGAAGAAGTGGCGGCTTTTTCAAACATCCATCTGGAAATGGAAGTATCTGATATTAGCATCGCTTATGGCGACACCTATGCGATTTCTTATAAGACCAACAAAGAAAATCTGCTGCCACAGTATGAGGTAAAAAATGAAACACTTTATATCAGCCAAAAGACAAAGAAAGTACATGGGCTGACCAACAATGCCGATTGTACTTGTAAGATCACGGTTCCTAAGGATGCCGTTCTAAAACTGATCGACGGAACGATTGATGTCGGCGACTTTACTATGGAAAGATTAGGCACCGATACCCTGAATATTTCCTCCAGCGTTGGAGATATTGATATTTCAGACAATCTTTTTACCACCATCACTCTCCAGTCCGATGTTGGCGATATTTCACTGGAAAATGTCACTTTCCAGACAGCAGCACTTAGTTCCGATGTCGGCGATATTGATGTTGAGACTCCGTCACCGCTGGATTCCTACAAGATGGATCTGTCTTGTGATATAGGCGAGATTGAGATCAATGATCGTTCTTTCCGGAGCCACTACAAGCAGGATGCTGCAGCAGCAAACGCACAGGCCCTGACCGTCACAAGTGACACGGGCGATATCTCGATCGAATACTAAGACTTAGAGCGTTCCTTTGTGGGGCGCTCTTTTTTGTTGGGGCGCAAGTGAGAAAGCACTGGGGGCGGGCAGGCGCAGGCACTAAGAAAAAAGTCGCGCAATTCTACGTCTCTATAAAGAGGCATTTGTTTTATTTTATGAAAACTGTCTCTTTAAGAGACGTAACGAATTGGCTCCTAATATTTTTCTTAGTGCCTGCGCCTGCCCGCCCCCAGTGCTTTCTCACTTACGCCCATAAAAAAATCCGCAGACACAAAATGTATCTGCGGATTTTATCTCTAGGATTCTTCCCAAAAGTTCACCGGTTCATATTCCTGCAATTTCGCCAAAAATCCTTTTTCTCCCAAGAGTTCCTGAATCCGGTCTAGGACCGCCTCATCCCGCGCATAAACTGTATGATAATGATAGCCCGATGTCACATTCATCAACTGGCTGGATTTGCCACTTTTGAGTTCTGCAATATACTGCTCGATATCATAGCGGGAATGGATATTCAGTTCTCCACGGATCACACCATAGGTCTTGTGATAGACAAAGACATCCTTGACCCAGCCTCCCAGATCAATGATGGTCTGTAGTTCCTCTGCCGTCTCCTCCTCTGTATGAATGACCTTGAAGACACGCAGGGTCTCCTGATTCTTGTCGATGACATAGCCCCTGTTGGTCGAATGAATACAGATGTCCTTAGCACGGAGCAATGCCACATCCTGCACAATGACCTGCCGGCTCACATCAAGCATCTTTGCCAGTTTGACACCGGAGATAGGCGTATCGCTCGATTGCAAAATATGAATGATCTGATTTCTACGTTCTTCTCCACTCAACTTTTCTTACCTCACGCTCCGATCGGATGCAGATTTTTCAAGGAAATATCCATGATCGGTGCCGAATGTGTCAGCGCACCGCTGGAAACATAATCCACACCCAGACCGGATAATTTTGCCAGATTTTCCTCGGTCATATTGCCGCTGACTTCGACCTCTGCCTTTCCGTCAATGATCGCCATTGCCTGTGCCATGGTATCATGATCCATATTATCTAACATGATAATGTCCGCACCAGCCTCAACTGCCTCTTTTACCATGGAAAGATCTTCGACTTCCACCTCGATCTTGCGGACAAACGGCGCATATTCCTTGGCGCGCGCAATGGCTTCCTTCACGCCGCCTGCTGCACCAATATGATTATCCTTTAAAAGAACCCCATCTGTCAAATTATAACGGTGGTTATTTCCTCCACCCACACGAACCGCATATTTTTCAAAAATACGGTTGTTTGGCGTTGTCTTTCTGGTATCCAAAAGTTTGATGCCGGTACCTTCCAGCATGCCTGTGATCTGATGGGTATAAGTCGCGATACCGCTCATGCGCTGCAAATAATTGAGTGCCGTACGCTCTCCACACAAAAGCACACGGATATCCCCGGTCACCTTTGCCATATGATCCCCGGCTTTTACCACGTCCCCGTCTTTTGCAAAAAGTTCGATCTTTGTCTTTGGATCCAGCATCTCAAACACACGGCTGAAGATCTGTAAACCACAGATGATTCCATCCTGTTTGCAGATCAGATCCACCTCTCCAAGTTTTGCCTCCGGCATCACACTGTTGGTGCTGACATCCTCACTCGTGATGTCCTCCTGTAATGCGCTTCTGATATATGGGTCTACATTTAATGTCATTGTTACCTGATCAAACATAATCTCTCTCCTCTAAAAAATAACTCTTATGCACTTGCCTTGACTGCCTGCTGCACCATTGACTGATATTCTTCTTCCAAAGCCTCCCGATCCTCATAGGTCGAAAGGTCAATCGCATCCATGATCCTGCGCCCGGCATCTTCATCCCTTTTGCCCGGGTTTTCCGTCATATCCAATGCTGCCCTTTTTGCAAAGACCAGACTCTCCAAAAGGGAATTGCTGGCAAGACGGTTTTTGCCATGCACACCATTGCAGGCAGTCTCACCTACGGCATACAGATGTTCCATACTTGTCTTGCTTTCATGGTTGACCTTGATGCCCCCCATAAAATAATGCTGTGCCGGCACGACCGGAATACATTCCTTATGCACATCATAGCCCATCTGCCGACAATGCTCAATAATATTTGGAAAATGGGAATCCAGTTCCTCTGCCGGGATCTCCCGCAGGTCTTCCCAGACATAGTCCGTACCATCTTTTTCCATCTGCTTGCGGATCTCCTGGGTCAAAAGATCCCGCGGCAAAAGTTCATTGACAAAACGGTTGCCATATTTGTCATATAATTTTGCACCTTCCCCACGCACAGACTCAGAGATCAAAAAACTCCTCTGTTCCTTTTCTGTGGAATAAAAAGTCGTCGGATGGATCTGCACATAGGTGATGTCCTTGAGTTCCACCCCATGCTTGATCGCCATGGCTATACCGTCACCTGTCAGGTGTCTGAAATTGGTCGAATGGCGATAGACACCGCCGACACCGCCGGTCGCGAGCACGACTTCTTCTGCACTGACTTTTTCAAGAGTTCCGTCTGCCATACAAAGGATGCCGCCATAGCAAACATTATCTGCGCTGACAATATCTACAAGTGTGGTATATTCCATGATCTTGATATTCTCACGTTTTCTCGCCTCTGCCAAAAGGTGACTCGTGATCTCTTTTCCGGTCACATCCTCATGGAAGACGATACGTTTGGCACTGTGCGCGCCCTCTCTGGTATAAAGCAGGTTGCCATCCGCATCCTTTTTAAAATCTGCGCCCCAGCCGATCAGATCCTTTAAAACATCCTGCGATGACCGAATCATGATCTCTACGGATGTGCGGTCGTTTTCATAATGTCCGGCAGCCAGCGTATCTTCAAAGTAAGCATCATAATCATCTTCCCTTGTAAGCACGCACATGCCGCCCTGTGCCAGATAGGAATCATTACTCTGGGCATCGGACTTGGTCACGATCAGTATTTCCTTATCTTTGGACAAATTAAGTGCAAGATAAAGACCGGAACAGCCGCATCCTGCAACTAAAATATCTGTTTTCATTTTCTTACATCTCCAAACATTACTGGCCTAATTCCAGCATTTTTTGTAAAGACTTCATGGATTTTTCTGCCAGATTCTTTTCTACAAAGACCTCGTTGGTATCATGTGCCAAAACATCTAAAACCTTTTCCAAAGTCACCTTTTTCATATTGACGCAGACCTGCTGATCCTTGACCGTGTAAAGTTTCTTGCCCGGTGCCTGCTTTTTGATCTCAGCAAAAACGCCATCCACGGTACCGATGATGAACTCGTCATGGTTAGTATTTACAACATAGTCAATGATACCCGAGGTACTTCCTATATAATCTGCCTGCACCAAAACATCCTTGGTACACTCCGGGTGGGCTGCAAAAAGGGCATTTGGATGTGCTGCTTTCGCCTCCTTTACCTTGTCCGTTGTAATAGCGACATGGCGTGGACAGCAACCCGCATTTAAAATAATATTCTTTTCCGGCACCTGTTCTGCCACATATGATCCCAGATTACGGTCCGGGATAAAGAAAATGTTTTCATTTGGCAGTTTGCGCACAATCTTCACTGCATTGGATGAAGTCACGCAGACATCTGCCATGGTCTTTAATTCCGCAGTCGAATTGATGTAGCATACAACAGCCACATCTTCATACTGGGCTTTGACCTTTTCGATTTCCTCCCCGGTCGCCATATGTGCCATCGGACAGTCTGCTGTCGCATCCGGCATAAAAACACGCTTGTCCGGATTTAAGATCTTGGCACTCTCTCCCATAAACTCAACACCACAAAAGATGATGCGGTCAGCATCCGTCTTTGTTGCCACCTTGCTCAGATAAAAAGAATCGCCGATGTAATCTGCAATATCCTGCACTTCCTCGTCCACATAATAATGCGCTAAGATTACCGCATTCTTTTCTTCCTTTAACCTGATGATATCCTCTACGATTGACATAAATTGCTCCTTTGTACTTCTTAATACTTTTAGGAGTATACCACAGTGCTTGTCAGGTGACAAGACACATGTTTTTACATATGCGACATAAAAGGGATGTAAAAAAGACCGAACCACTACTCCGCAGTCCGGTCAAATAAAATCGCCGCCAAAAAAGGCAGGCATCCATATAATATGTAAACATAGCGTACTTCCCCATTCAGCGGTACCGCGACAAAAAGTGTCCAGGCCACCGTCAGTGGCAGTACATAAAGATTTCCCCTCTCACGCTTTTTTCGTGACTGCATCAGCAAAAAGACAACACAGCACCACCATGCACTTGACGGATGCAAGAAATATTTCATGATCGTATTCTCCTGCATAAAAAGCAGATAGGCATTGACTGCCTGATTGACCTTCGACAGCAGGATCACATTTTTTACCCCGAGATCATTTTTATAAACAAAATGATGATAATCGGAATGCCCCCGCCAGCCCCAATAGCCGTTTGTCATACGAACCCATGCCTCAAAATAGGTATTCGGATAACGAAGCCCGAGCGACAACCAGAGTTTCAGATATGCCAGTTTGTGCTTTTTTAGATAAGCATCCCTGCCCCAGAACTGGATCTGTCCCTTGATCTCATCCGCACGCCATGGATTGTAATTGTCATGGATAAACTGTGAAAAGGTCTGCCCCGTCATATGGGAGACCTCCGGGCACAATGCATCCACCGCCTGCCTTTCCTCTTTTGATAAATGCTCCTCCTCTGCGATCACACGCGCGATCTGCTGAATAGGCATGGAAAATTTTTCAGATTCATACCCCTGCCCAATCTCCGGGAATAGTCTTAGTCCAGCCACTAAGACCACAGAGATTGCCACCACACATCCCATGACCGCCAGCCGAATGCTCTCGCCATCCTTTTTGTGCCCCAGCAAAAAGATAAAGAACAAAATCCCAATGGCAACCAACCCATTGCTCCGCAAGAGAGATACGCCCAGCCCACCTATCAGCATATGGCAGACATCTGCTCGTTTCGATCCTGCAAAATGCGCACAGGACAAACGATAAAATGACACAACAAAGATGACACCGCAACAGGTAAAGAGCGTATCTTTATTGACATAAGCAGCAAAGAAAAGATGATAGGGAAAAACGAGGAAATAGCCCAGAATAATCCCCAGATATCTTTGCCTGATCCCGATCTGCTGCAAGGTCTTTAAAAGATAGGACACCATATAGGAAAAAACAAGAACTTGCATGACGGTAAAGAAGAATACCCCCAACGTCAGGTCTCCGCCCAATATTTCTGCCAGTTTTGCGCCCAGTGTCAGCCAGAGTGTGTGATAGATCGGATGGTGGTTGCTGTACTGCCCGGTCACAACCTGGGTCAGTTGATTGATGGAATCATACTGCAGGCCTCCCGGGAAACGGCAAAAGAGCAGATAATTCATCTGAAGCAAAAAGACTGCCAGAAAAGCCAACCGGCTCCACCAGACCTCCTGCTGTATCTCCTTCTTTTTCTTCCATAGTATAAGGAAAAAACTAAAACAAACCTCCAGTACAAGGCGAAACAGGCAGCGGACTACTCCCATAGGAAAAAGAGATCCATAATACAGATAAGGCAGATAGCCCAGATAATGTATGGACAAAAGCAGCATGCTGTATCTGCCACAAGTCGCCAGAAAACCATCCGCGCGCACATACTTTTCTAACTTTCGGCACAAAAGTATAAGGCTAAGACTGCCACAGGCAGCCATGGCAAGCCCAAGAAAAGTAATACCATAGTCTCTTTGTGCCATGTCAAAGGCGGGCACGGCGGATTTTTCCTGTAAAAGAAATGCCAAAAACCAGAAGATACCTGCACCGATTAGAGCTTTATCCCCTGTCGCAATCTTCTTTTTTCCTTCCTGCTCCCACTGTGGCAATCTTTCTCTTAGCCAGATACCGATGTCCACAAAGCCCATCCCGGCAAGTCCCAGATCCAGCGCCAGAGGCAGTGGCAGATGCAATATAAGAACCAGTGCCCATGCAAGAAGAACCAAACTTTCCCATTTCTTCGGCATCAGCAGATGGAGGGCATCCAAAAGCAGCCGGGCAAAGAAAAGGGCCGGCAAAAACCAGAGCAGACCGATCGCTGCAACTTCTTTTCCAAAGGCCATGACATCCGATCCACTTGCCAGCAAAAGACTTGCCAGCCGATTCAGGGCAAAGTCTTTTGTGTATGCCGCGTCAAACTGCCCCTCCACAAGATAAGTCCATAAAGTCATGACCATAAACAGAACAAGTGCCGGTAAGAGCAGGCGTTTTGCCGATTTTTTGGCAGCCTCTCTCCACTCCAGCCAGTTGTTTGACAAAACCATGGTCATACCGCTGCATACAAAAAAAAGAGGCATGTGGAAAGAATAGATCAGATCCTTTTGCCAGCCCAAAGATATAGTATGCCCCACGATCATAAACAGGATACCGATCCCCTTTGCCATATCCAGATAGGTCATGCGATTTTTCTTCATCCCGTCCTCCTGCATGTCTTACTTATGATATAATGATAGCATATTTTCGTTAAGTTTTTGTTGTTTGGAGAATATTATGCAAAAATATAAGTTTTTCGATATGGTCTTTTTTATTATGATGGCATTTATCTTTACTGCCCTCATTTTTTTCCAGAGAACTGTGGAACTTCCTTATCTAAAGGAGATCGCCCCGATCGCCTGCTACCTCTTGCCCTGTCTCCTGCTCCTGTATCTGTGGCGGCGTTTTATGGTAA
The DNA here is from genome assembly GCF_003473825.1 of Roseburia sp. AM16-25. Classification (NCBI taxonomy): domain Bacteria; kingdom Bacillati; phylum Bacillota; class Clostridia; order Lachnospirales; family Lachnospiraceae; genus Roseburia; species Roseburia sp. AM16-25. Next base: position 12,076 of record NZ_QUCW01000002.1, on the reverse strand, counting down.
AAAGCTGCGCAAGCGCCAACTTAGGGCATCTGCGCCTTGCCTGTCTGCTCGCCCTCCTTTTACAGGTCTTTATCGCCTATCATATCTGGTTTTATGTAGGCTTTGATGTCGGGATCGTGCGTATCAGCGCCCAGTATTTTGTGCAGGGACAAGTCTACCCTTATGCTCCGACTTACTTTGCCACCAATCCCAACAATACCTGCATTTATTTTATTACGGTGCTTTCCCTGCAAATAGGAAAGTTTTTCTCTGTAGACGGCTATTATCTTTTGATCCTCTTTGGCATCCTCTGCAGCAATATCGCCCTCTATCTGACCTGCCGCTGCGTCCTGCTTCTGACAGACTCCCGCGCGGTCGTCAGTGGTACTTTTCTTCTGGGTTTGCTGCTCTTTGGGCTGTTCCCTTGGATCTTTGTCCCTTACAGCGATATTTTATCCCTGCCTTTGCCGATCCTGACCTTTTACCTCTACCTGCAAATGAAGCGAAAAGATACTATGCCACTTTGGATAAAAACCTCTCTGATCTGCCTGCCTGCGATCTTTGGACGCCTGCTCAAGCCGACCAATCTCATCATCCTGATCGCACTGGCTATCCTTTTTGCCTTGGACCTTGTACGCGGGCAATTTCAGCATGGTCTGAAAAAAGCAATCGTGATGCTTTGCACCTTTGCCGCTCTTTTTGCCCTTTCCGCGCTTGCCTCCAAAGGCATGACATCCTATCTGGCTATAGCACCGGATAAGAGTGTAGAAAAATCTTTTGCTCACTATGCCATGATGGGACTGAACGAAAAGACCATCGGCAATTACAGCCAAACCGACGATGAACTCTCGACATCCATCTACGATTACGATGCAAAAAAAGATGCCAATCTGACCCTGCTCAAGAAACGTTTGCAGGATATGGGCTTCTCCGGTTATCTCTATCATGTCCTGCGAAAGACTGTCTGTAATTTTTCCAACGGAACCTTTGGCTGGGGCAAAGAGGGCGCAGATTTTGATGAATATATCCCACAAAGATCGGACGGGATTTCCCGGTTGTTAGAAAATTTCTACTATATGAAAAATACCGATGCCGACTATGTCATCGGCACCGGTGGAAAATATTTCACTTATTATGTGCAGTTGGCGCAGATCGTCTGGATCTGCACCTTACTGCTTTGTTTCTATCATGCTTTTCTCTTGTTGAAGCGTCCTTCCACATCAGAGGAATGTCTGATCCATCTGGCACTTCTCGGCATCTTTGCCATGGTCACACTTTTTGAGACAAATGCCAGATATCTGATCTCCTATCTGCCATTCTTCGTCCTGTGTGCCACTACTTCAAAATATCAGAAACCACTTTGTGTGGGATTTCAAAACTAGGACAGCCCATAGACATCGGTCCGACATCGCCTTCGTTAAAGCAGATCACAATGTTGCCCTTGTCATTTAGATAAAAGGATTGGTCAGCAGCGATCGCATCAAAGTTCGACTCTGCCACTTCCGGGTCGTCGATCCAATACATCACATTCTCATCCGCTTTCATCTGTGCCCGCATCTGCTTTTTGATATTCTTGCTGATCGGTGTCACATAGTCTGCACCATCCTTGAAAAGGTCTGCTAAAGCAAGACGCTGTCCGGTCGCAAGATCGATCGTATAGTAATAATCTTCTTCCGAGCCGCTGCCTGACGCCTGATAACACATAAGTTTCAAGGTAAAGTAATCATCGGTCGTGCTGATCACTTCATGTTTGATCGTAATATCCTGATAGCCCTGATTTCTCATATTGTTCTCAAACTCTGTGATATAGCGTTCGCTGATCGCTGCGATCTCCGCATTGACTTCTGTTACAGACTGCGCCACATTGGCATTGTCCGTATCCCCTGCCACGAGTTTTGGCTCATCGACATCCGCCATGTTCTTGCCATCATCATACTGATAATCGCGGAAAGTAACGGCGCTCACCAGATTTCCCAAGACCGGCACCTGCTCCATTGCCTGCGCCACGCTTGCCGATGTATTTGGCAAAGCCACAAATACCAGGGCTACTGCCGCTGCCGTCGCCCCTATTTTTAAGATGCGGTTTCCTCTTTTTCCCATCTCTATGATCTTTTTCCCTTGCGTTTCCTGTTTTGCCTGCTGCATCCTTTTTTTCATCTGCTCCACCTGATCTTCGCTCATATGAACGGATTCATAATCTTCTTTATATGCTTTCAAATCTTTTTGTCCCATGCTTATTCCTCCCATATCCAGTCATTCTCCATCTGTATACGCATCTTCTTGATGCCCCGATACAGACGGCTCTTGATCGTACTCACTTTTTCATCCATAATGTCTGCTATCTCACTGATCTTATACTCCTCAAAATAGCGCAGCAGGATCACGGTTCTATCCTTGTCCTCCAAGGCATCCAGCGCCTTCCAGAGATCCATGTCCTGATAACGATCCTCCGTCCATGGCTCCGTCACGACTTCCTCCGTACTCACCGTCTTTTGCTTTTTCCGGCAAAAACTAAATACCTCATTGAGCATCAGGCGATAAAGCCAGGTCTTAACGTATTCCGGCTTTTCTAAGGTCCTGCACTTTTTGATCGCCTGATAGGCTCCCTCCTGCACAATATCTCCCGCATCTTCGGGATTTTTTACATAAGCGTAAGCCAGCCGATAGTAAGAATCATAGTTTGCAAGCAGTGCTTCCTCGACAATTTCCTGTTTGTCATCTTCTGTTTTCTTTGTGCGAAAAAAGGACTGCATGTTTTCACCTCCATCATCTGTTTTTGTTTCGAAACTATATATTAGACGCCACAGAAGCAAAAAAAGTTTCAAATCCAAGAAATTTTCTCTCAAAGCCGAAACTTTTATCCTCCTGCTTATCTTAGTAGGTCTCGCGCACGACTGTCTCAATCGCCCGCTCACTGTTCTTTTGACATTCTTCGCGGTTTCTCTCATAAAACCTCTGATATAAAAGGTCGATCAGATATAGTTGCGCCGTTTTTGCCGCCATAGAGCCTCGCTCTAAAGGTGCCTCACGCATACCGGTCAAAAGGATGGCATCCGCATAAGCCGTCAGCGGCGACTTGGTGTAATGCGTAACTGCTGCCACTTTTGCTCCCGCCTCATGGGCTAATCTCGCCACCTGTACCGCATCCTTGCTGGCACCGGAATAAGAAAAAATAAACATGACGTCGCGCTCTGTCATCATGGTTGCCGCGATCGCCTGCAAGTGGGGATCCTCCACACAGACAACCTTTGGCATGACACGGGCGAACCTGCTGTGCGCCTCTCGTGCCATCAAAAGACTGTCGCTGACGCCAAAAAAGTGGATCCTGTCCGCCTGCTCAAACATCTGCACGATGGAAAGCAGAGTTTTCTCATCCACCAGCAGCATGGTCTCATGCAGAGCCTTCTGGTGAGCAAGGAAAACCTTCTGTGCCCAGTCTGTCTGTCCGGCTGCCGCCTCCGGCTCCGGCCTATGTTCTACCCCCGTCCTATCGTCTGCATGGGCTTCTAAGATCGCTCCGACCCGCGCCTGACTGATCGAAACCTGCACCTTAAAATCCTGATAGCCCTGCGCGCCCAATTTGCGGCAAAAACGTGTCACACTGGCTTCCCCCACCCCACAGGCAAGCGCCAGATCCGTGATCGACATATATATGATCTCGTCCTGATGGGACAAGCAATAATCTGCCAGTTGTCTTTCTTTCTTGGTAAATTGATTTCCCATGGACTGTATTTTTAATAGGATATTCTGCTGTTCCATCCGCCGTCTTTCCTTTTTATTTTTTGAAAATGATTTTCAAAAATAATTGTATCATGAAAATAATTGTGATATTATACCTTTGAAATGAAAATAATTTTCATTTACATGATAACAAAGAAGAAATCAAAAGGCAAGGAGTGGATATTATGCTATTATACAAAGTAAAGGATTTTAAGGAACTGAGCCGTAAGGCTGCCAACATCATTTCCGCACAGGTCATTTTAAAGCCGACCTCCGTGCTGGGACTTGCAACCGGATCTACCCCGGTAGGCACTTACAAGCAGTTGATCGAGTGGTACGAAAAGGGAGATATTGATTTTTCACAGGTCACCACCATCAACCTGGATGAATACAAGGGGCTCGGTGCCGCTGATGTCCAGAGTTATCGCTATTTTATGAATGATAATCTCTTTAACCATGTCAACGTCAACAAAGACCGCACCTTTGTACCAAACGGTCTTACCGAGGATCCAGAGGAAGCCTGCAAGGCATATGATGATCTGATCGCTGCCTGCGGCGGCATCGACCTGCAACTGCTCGGTATCGGTGGCAATGGTCATATCGGTTTCAACGAGCCGACTGACTCTTATATCAAGGCAACCCATGTGGTAACCCTTTCCGAAAATACCAGAAGTGCCAATGCCCGCTTCTTTGCCTCTATGTATGAAGTTCCGACACATGCCATTACCATGGGGATCGGCGGTATCATGGAAGCCAAAAAGATCCTCCTGCTTGCCAGTGGTAAGGCAAAGGCACAGGCGATCTACGATGCCCTCTACGGACCGATCACGCCACAGGTTCCGGCTTCCATCCTGCAACTCCACCCGGATGTGATCGTAGTTGCCGACGAAGAAGCCCTGTCCCTCCTTTAGGGACGTTCCTTTTGCCACAAGGAGTGTCCCTTTTGGCACAAGACTTTAAGAAAGAAGATGCACATTATGATCATTAAAAATGGACTGGTCTTTACCCAAGACAAAAGATTTGAAAAAAAAGATATTTATATAGAGGACGGCAGATTTGTCTCGCCGAATGCCTACACAGAAGATAAGGCAGATGTGATCGATGCTGAAGGGCAATTTGTTCTTCCCGGATTGATCGACATCCATAGCCACGGCGCAGTCGGTTGTGATTTTTCGGATGGCGATAAGGGTGGTGTCAAAAAGATTTTAGCCTATGAGAGAGCACACGGCATCACGACCTACTGCCCAACCTCCATGACACTGCCGCAGGAGACTCTGGAAACCGCTTACGCCAGTCTGAATGATCCATCCTTTTTCCATCTGGCAAACGTCAGAACAGATCAACCTGCTTCCGGTCAGAATCCGGTGGAATCCGGTTATGCCCGTATCGCCGGTATCAATATGGAAGGACCATTTTTGGATGAGGCAAAAAAAGGTGCTCATCAGGCATGCTATCTGCGTCCAGCAAGTGCAGCATTTTTTGATGCCTGTCAAAAGGCTGCATCGGGTGCCATCCGTCTGGTAACGGTCGCCCCAAACATCGCCGACAATATCGACTTTATCCGAGACTATCACGAGAAAGTAACGATTTCCCTCGGACATACTTGCTGCGACTGTGCTACCGCAGAAAAAGCGATTACTGCCGGGGCTGACCATCTGACACATCTATTCAACGCCATGCCTTCTCTTCTTCACAGAGAACCGGGACTGATCGGTGCCGCCATGGATGCTGAAGATATCTATGCCGAACTCATTGCCGATGGCATCCATGTCCACGGCACCATGATCCGCAATGCCTTTCGCATGTTCCCTGACCATATCTGTCTCATCAGTGATTCCATCCGTGGCACGGGACTTTCGGATGGTTCTTATGAACTGGGCGGTCAGATCTTCCATGTCAAAGGCAAACTTGCCACATTGGATGACGGTACCATCGCCGGCTCCGTGACCAACCTCTATGACAGTATGTGTCATGCCATCGAGATCGGCGTTCCTATGGAAGAAGCCATTGCTGCTGCCACCATACATCCGGCAAAAAGCCTTGGCATCTACGACCAAGTCGGCTCCATTACGCCGGGCAAATATGCTGACATCTTACTCGTAAATAAAAAAATGGAACTACAGCGCGTACTGTAGTTCCTCTTTCGGGACACTCCTTTTGCCATAAGGAGCGTCCCTTTTTGCTTTATACCTTCTTAGTGCAGATCCTCATCATCGTCATCAGGATCGCCGTCATTGTCAAACATAGACTCACGGTTGATCACACGCTTTTCTACACGATTTTTCTCCACTAATTCTGACAGACGTTCTTTGACCTCTGCCGCATTTTTTACACTGACGATCTCAAAATCCGCCATGCTCTTGTCTGCGGAACATACCTGAATGGTTCCCACGCCAAAGATCTTTTGTCCCAGCGTACGGGTCAGTTTCACATCCAGAATACGATACAAACGTACCTCATCCTCTACCGTCGTAAAAAAACCGGTCTGGACAAACAGACGATCCTCCGTCAAAGTATATTTTGTAAAACTCAGTGGCAAGCCAAATAAAGTTCTCTTGCGGTCACTCCAAATTACATTTCTCTCAGCCATATCTTCTCCTTTGCGCTCCAATCCCAGCCCCAAAATCTCGGTTTCGTGGCATATCTTTACTCCTAGTATACGTTTCCTTGCCTTACTACGCAAGTAAGAATTTTCTATACCATCTGCACCAGCCAGACATTGCTTTTCACCATAAAGTAACCAATGATGACCTTGATCAGTTCGGTCGCCTGTACGAAAAAGTAAATGCTTACGATGCCAAGCCCCGTAAAATGCGCCAGCACATATGCCACCGGTACCACGACCACCCAGGTAAAGACAGAGTCAAACAAAAAGGTGACAAAGGTCTTTCCCCCGGAACGCAGGGTAAAATAAGAGGCATGCGAAAAGGAGCAAAACGGCATGATCATGGCAGATACCGCAATGAAATTTGCCGCCAACGATTTGATTTCATCCGTAGTGTTATAAATACGCGGGAAAAAGCGTCCCAGTACAAACATGCAAAAAGCCACAATGACACAGCAGAATACACTGAAAGCGATCATCTTGTTATCGGCATCCTTGGCTTCCTCCAAATCTCCCGCTCCCAGATACTGCCCAACGATAATGCTGATGCAGGCTCCCAGTTGGATATAGACGATATTAAAGAGATTTGTGATCGTTGCCGCAATATTGACACCTGCCACAACAGCAATGCCGCGGATGGAATAGCACTGGTTGACCGTCGTCATACCTGCTGCCCACAAGACTTCATTGATCATAAGGGGCAGTCCCTTGACAAGGATTGCTTTAAGTTCGGCCTTCGGTATGCCGAATCCCCGGTAGGCTCCCTCCAGATAGCGGTTTTTCGTCTGGTGGGTATGCGCCCATAGGATCACGATCCCCGCCTCAATATAACGCGCCAAGACCGTTGCCAGTGCGGCTCCCACAACGCCCAATTTTGGAAATGGTCCGATTCCAAAGATCAGAAGGTAATCTAAGACTGCATTGGAACCTACCGCCACAAAACTTGCGATCATCGGCACCATGGTCTGTCCTGTTTCCTTGATATTGGTTGCATAAGACTGGTTGACGGCAAACGGTATCAAACCAAACAGCATGACCGCCAGATATTGCAGACCATATTTTAAAGCCACTTCTGTCGCTCCGCTTCCTGTCGTATCTGTCAGATATAAAGAGATCAACTGGCTTCCTCGACTTGCAAACAAAGTCATGGCAATGACCGTGACCAGCAAAGTCGCATACAACTTAAAACGGAAGGAATACATATGCCCCTTGTGGTCGCCCTTACCAAAATACTGAGCGCCAAAAATGCTCGCCGCGGATGCCGCGCCAAAGATCGCCAGATTGTAGACAAAAATCAACTGGTTGACAATGGCAACGCCGGACATCTGCTCCGTGCCCAATTGTCCCACCATGATATTATCCAAAAAACTGACCAGATTGGTAATGGCATTCTGTAGGATCATTGGCAGCGCCAGATATAAATAACGCCGGTAAAATGCCCCGGTCCCTATGTATTTCTTCTTAATCTTTTCCATCAAAACTTACCTCTTTCTCTTTGCTTATCTGTGCCAAACGGGACAGTCCATGTGGCAAAAGGAACGTCCCTACTGTGCTGCGATCTTAGCCGCCAGATCCTCTAAATGTTCCCAGCGCTCCATTTTTTCTTCCAGAGTCTGCTCGACTTTCTTTTTCTCCTCCAGCAACTCGCCTAATTTCACGGAGTTGGTCGCATTGGCAGCCATATCCTCATCTAATTTTTCCAATGCTTCTTCCAAGCCTGCAATGTCATCCTCGATACTTTCATATTCCCGCTGTTCATTGTAAGTAAATTTCAGTTTCTTGCTCTGTTCCTTTTGCATTTTATAAGCCTGGGCACCGGACAGATTTGCCGTTTCTTCCCCAGTCTGCTGACCTGTCTTGTCTTTTTCCCCCGGATCCGTCAGACTCTCCCCGCCATAGGTCTCATAATATTCCTGATAAGAGCCGTTAAAAAGGGAGATTTTTCCTGCCCACTCAAATACCAGCATATGATCGACCACGCGGTCTAAGAAATAGCGGTCATGGGAAACCGTGATCAAAATCCCCGGAAATGTGTCAAGATAATCTTCCAAAATACAAAGGGTAGAAATATCCAGATCGTTGGTCGGCTCATCTAAGATCAAAACATTTGGTGCTCCCATCAGTATTTTTGCCAGATAAAGTCGTCTTTTCTCGCCACCGGATAATTTTCCGATCATCTGGTACTGCAAAGAGCCTGCAAATAAAAACTTTTCCAACATCTGTGACGCAGAGATATAGCCGTCTTCCGTGTGGATATATTCGGCGGTATCCTTGATATAATCAATGACACGCTGTCCCGGATCCATATCCTTTGCCTCCTGCGCATAATAACCGATATTGACCGTTTCCCCGATCTCAATACGTCCTTGATCCGGCTGCACTTCTCCCATGATCATCTTTAAGAGGGTGGTCTTGCCGCAGCCATTTGGTCCCAGAATGCCAATACGGTCTTTCTTCAAGAAATGATAGGTAAAATCCCGGATCAGTGGTTTTCCCTCATAGGCGATTGCAATATCATCCATCTCGATCGTTTTATTGCCCAGACGCGTCGACAGACTGCCAATCTCCACCTCCGTATCCACGGCTACCTTTTCCTCATCGCGCAAAGCCTCATAACGCTTAATATGGGCTTTCTGCTTGGTCGAACGCGCTCTTGCCCCACGCTGCATCCAGGCGATCTCCTTGCGCAGGATATTTTGATGTTTTGCCTGCGTAGACAGCGCCATCTCCTCCCGCTCTGCCTTAAGCGCAAGAAATCCTTCATAATTTGTTTTGTATGAATATAATTTTCCTTTATCCAGTTCCACGATACGATTGCAGACCAGATCCAGAAAATACCTGTCATGCGTGATCATGATCAGACTGCCCCGATAAGACTTGAGCCAGCCCTCCAGCCATTCTGTCATATTGTGATCCAAATGGTTGGTCGGCTCATCCATGATCAGAATCTCATTTTTTGATAAAAGGACGGCTGCCAGGGCAACCTTTTTCTTTTGTCCCCCGGATAAATGATCGATCGGCTGATTCAGGTCCGTAAAGCCCAGACGGTTTAAAATACTCTTGGCTTCTCCCTCCACGCCATAGTCTCCGGAAAGGCTGGTATCTCCTGCTATGCCATGCATCTGGTTCTGTCCAATGACATATTCCAGGATCGTCTGTCCCGGTGCAAATTCCGGATTCTGTGGCAGATAATTGATCACCACATGATTACCCTTGGTATATTCCCCGGTATCCCCTTCCTCGATGCCTGCAATAATGCGCAAAAGGGTTGATTTGCCTGTACCGTTAATCCCGATGATGCCGACTTTTTCACCATCTTCCAGACTAAAATCGATCCCATCAAACAGGACCTTATCGGTATATGCCTTCGTCAGATTTTTTATAGTAAGTAAGTTCATTTTTTCTTCCAATCCTCCGCGAGTAACTGTCGTTTTCTTCCGTTTGGTCTTCCATCTATTGCTATTTACATGGTCACTATAACCATGATATTTCCAATATGCATGCCTACTTAGAATACCACAATTTGAGCAAAGAAACCACCGGCAGGCTGACTTATATAATCTTTTCTTTGAACTTTATGCAAAATAGGGTATGATAATCTCATGAGTCAATATTATAAATTTTTTCAGAATAAAAAATGTGAATATTTTCCCTGTCATAAGGGCATCCCGGAGGCTGACTTTAACTGTCTTTTTTGTTATTGTCCGCTTTATGCTCTGGGCAAGTCCTGTGGCGGGAACTATGAATTTTTAGAAAATGGAGTCAAATCCTGTATGAACTGTGCCTTTCCCCATCATCGCAAGAACTACGATCTGGTAAACGCACGTTTTGGGGAAATTGCAGATCTTATCAAACGCAATGGGGAGGAGGATGGATCTCATGAAGTGTAAACTGCTGCCCAAATTATCCACCGGCGATTGGAAAGATTTTTGCGACCGTTTTCATTTTCCTGCAAAGGAATTAAGGCGGATCCAGGCGATTTATCAGGCGCTCCTGCCCCTGGTCGATTGCTATGCCTATTATTCTTTAAAGCAGGATCTCCCCGAGATTTCCCTTTCTCACTATGCCTATGGCTTTGTGACCTTAGGGAATGGTGTTGATGAATTTTCGGAACTCTATCTCAATCATGAACAGATACAGGAGGCTTATATCGTGGATTGTATCAGCCTCCTGCTCCTCTCTAAGGCATACGAGGACTTTGCCCATATGATCGAAGGTGAAAGCAGCCTCTACCTGGAAAAATTGTCATTTTTGGGCGATGACTATCCTTTGGATCTGCTTCCACAGATCTATGATAACCTTAATCCGGGTGACATAAGCCTGACTGAGAGCAATATGCTAAGTCCCTTAAAGACCGCCACCCTGATCCTGCATTTAGATACCAAGCGCCACGCGGCATTAAATCAATTATGCAACTCCTGCGACACTTGCAAGAACTTTTCCTGTCCATCACGAAAAGTCTCTGCCAAGCAGATTCCCCGCACTTATGGGGCTATGCAGATATTTCATAAGAAATAGGCTGTCTCAATCCTTCCGGTGGCGTAAATAACAGAGCCGAGATACGCTCTGCGAGTCTCGCTCTGATTAGCGTTCGTCAAATACACGCATTTATGCGGTGTATTTTCCTCGTCGCCATAACAAAAAGGACAAGGCAAACTGCCTTGTCCTTTTTTGTAAGACGTGCGTGAGAGGATTCGAACCCCCGACACCTTGGTCCGTAGCCAAGTGCTCTATCCAGCTGAGCTACACACACATACTATTTAAACGTTGCTCACACAACATATTTAATTATACATCTTTTTCTTGGTTTGTCAAGAAAAAAATGAACTGCCGCAGACCGGAATCGAACCGGTACGATGTCACCACCACAGGATTTTAAGTCCTGCGCGTCTGCCAGTTCCGCCACTGCGGCTTGTTACGAGCACTTAACGAGAACAAGCATAGCGCCGTTCGAGTTTAGTGCGATACATACTTGACCCTTAGTGAGAACGAACGTTAGTGATGTTCGAACTTAGTAGTCAAGTGCTGTTACGAGCACTTAAAGTGCTACTACTATATGACATATGATGGTTCAAATCAGATGACATATATAATGGGACCTATAGGGCTCGAACCTATGACCCTCTGCTTGTAAGGCAGATGCTCTCCCAGCTGAGCTAAGACCCCATAACGCCCCAAGCGGGACTCGAACCCGCGACCTCCGCCGTGACAGGGCGGCGCTCTAACCAACTGAGCCATTAGGCCAAATAAAAGAAATCGAGTACAAAACCTTTAACTATAGAGTGGACCTTCGGGGACTCGAACCCAGGACCGACCGGTTATGAGCCGGTTGCTCTAACCAACTGAGCTAAAGGTCCAAATTAAAAGCCGATGATCGGACTCGAACCGATAACCTGCTGATTACAAATCAGCTGCTCTGCCAATTGAGCCACATCGGCCTGTTATGAGCACTTAACGAGAACAAGCGTAGCGCCGTTCGAGTTTAGTACGATACGTATTTAGTCATAAGTGCTACTTCAATCAGTGACTCCGACGGGAATCGAACCCGTGTTACCGCCGTGAAAGGGCGATGTCTTAACCGCTTGACCACGGAGCCATAAAGATATAGCGCAGAAATATATCTGCGTAATAAAAAACTCCCCCTGTTGGACTCGAACCAACGACACTGCGGTTAACAGCCGCATGCTCTACCGACTGAGCTAAGGAGGAATATAAAAGGTATAACACCTTCAAAATTTCATACAGATTCTTTGAATCAAACCTTCTTGGTTA
>NZ_QUCW01000015.1:308-553 GCF_003473825.1 Roseburia sp. AM16-25 | reverse complement strand
TCACCTCCTTTCTAAGGAAATCGAGTAAAGCAGTTGTTTCGCTGTTGAGTTATTAAGTTGAACTTAATAACAATTACTTGGACTACTAAACTCATTACGGATCAAAGATCCTAATTCGTTAAGGGCCAAGTATGTATCGCACATAAGCAATCAAAAAACGATTGCTAAGTGCTCATAACAATGCTGGTGGCAATGCGCTTAGGGGAAACACCCGTTATACATCCCGAACACGATGGTTAAGACTT
>NZ_QUCW01000015.1:0-298 GCF_003473825.1 Roseburia sp. AM16-25 | reverse complement strand
GCTTAGGGGAAACACCCGTTATACATCCCGAACACGATGGTTAAGACTTAAGCGGCCGATGGTACTTGGTTGGAGACGACCCGGGAGAGTAGGTGGCTGCCAGTTATAGAAAAAAGACAGAAAATATTTCTGTTTTACATATAGAAGTAACGAGTCGAAAGACTTGTTACGACCTTAACAGGTTTTACCTGTGATTAGAGATTTCAAAGAAGATTGAGATTTCTAATGACTGGTAAAACAGTCAAAATAGCACCTTGAAAATTTCATACAGATAGATTTTGATGAAAGAAAGTTGAAT
>NZ_QUCW01000014.1:0-660 GCF_003473825.1 Roseburia sp. AM16-25 | reverse complement strand
TAAACAATAATTTAGCGGCCTAGATATCGATGTCGGATACGTCGATTTCACCGGCCATAAGTTTTGGCAACAATACGTCCCTTAATGCAGCAAGAGATTTGTTCTCTTCCACATTTAACCGTATCTGAGCAAATAACGGTTCTATCGTGCTATTAAGATCACGAAGCACTGATTCGCTCGGTATTACTACAGGCACTGATTTTAGGTTTGCTTGGCTTATCTTTGGTTGAACAGCACCGGTGACAATGGATTTGACAGGCGTTTTCTTGAATAATAGCCATAAGCTTTCAACATTGAAACCGCGTTTGCCAGTTAGGATATGTGCATGATTGTTCACCCAGAACTTTCCCCATACATATTGCAAAATAGGATAACCGAATGTATCTTGTACGGTGCCGTCCTCTCCAAGAAGAAGGTATTTTCCATCAAATATGTATTCGTCAACATAATCCATAAGCGAAGCAGCGCCATAGTAAGGGTAGATTTTCTTTTTCATTTTCTGACGAGCTTGCCCAGACAAAGGAATCCTCTTGGAATCGTGAATCTCGATGATATCTTCAACGGTACCCTTGCTCCATCCTTCTGGCAAATCGTCTTCAACTGAATATGGAATCAAATTTCCATAAATCGCTTGAGCTTGCTGCTCTAAATTATTGTTTA
>NZ_QUCW01000013.1:0-715 GCF_003473825.1 Roseburia sp. AM16-25 | reverse complement strand
TGCAGTGCCGTAATGGTAAGAGAACAGCTCCGGCTGCTCTTAAGATCGCATGTGATCTTGTTGACGAAGGACATAAGACAGAAGAAGAAGCAGTAGCAATGATCGATCCTCGTAACCTGGATACACTTCTTCATCCACAGTTTGATGCAGCAGCACTTAAGGCTGCAACACCACTTGGAAAGGGCTTAGGAGCATCTCCTGGAGCAGCTTGTGGTAAGATCGTCTTTACAGCAGAAGATGCTGAGGCTTGGAACGAGCGTGGCGAGAAGGTCGTACTTGTTCGTCTTGAGACTTCACCAGAGGACATCACAGGTATGAAGGCTTCTCAGGGTATCCTGACTGTTCGTGGTGGTATGACATCACATGCAGCAGTTGTTGCCCGTGGTATGGGAACCTGTTGTGTATCTGGTTGTGGCGACATTGCTATGGACGAGGAGAACAAGAAGTTCACACTTGCAGGCAAGGAATTCCACGAAGGAGATTACATCTCTATCGATGGTACAACAGGAAATATCTACGATGGCGAGATCAAGACAGTTGATGCAACCATCGCTGGTGAGTTCGGTCGTGTAATGGCTTGGGCTGACAAGTATAGAAAGTTAAAGGTTCGTACAAATGCAGATACTCCTGCAGATGCTAAGAAGGCACGCGAACTTGGAGCAGAAGGCATCGGACTCTGCCGTACAGAGCATATGTTCTTTGAAGAAGACAGAAT
>NZ_QUCW01000012.1:0-1213 GCF_003473825.1 Roseburia sp. AM16-25 | reverse complement strand
TGTAGGGTTACAATTGATGTGACACCTACCCCTATACAAAAACGGTTGAGTCCTATAGAATTTTAATCGCCAAACCAAAACTCTATATAAAGGATTATCAACCGTCATGAATACAATAACATACTCACAACGATATTTTCCACATGAACTTAATACAAAATTTTATGCAGTCAAACTTTATCGTACCGGTGTAGGTGTATCGTTTGTCTGCCGTCGATATCATATTTCCAAATCATCTTTGATGCGATGGAATAAGAAATTCGATGGTACAAAAGAATCCTTAATCGACAAGTCGCATCGTCCTCTCTCCAAGCATCCCAATGCTCATACAGACGAAGAACTAAAATGGATTCAGGACTATCACAGACGCAACCCTAAAATTTCCGTCTGTGAGCTTTATGGTAAGCTCCGTTCTAATAAAGGGTATTCCAGACATCCAGGCTCATTGTACCGCGTTTATCGTCGTCTTGGTTATTCTAGTTCTGCACCTTCTACTAAGAACAAGCGCAAACCTCAGCCTTATGACACTCCATCTACGCTTGGAATCAAGTGGCAAATGGATGTAAAGTACGTCCCTGCCGCCTGCTACTCAGGATCTATTCCGCAAAAGTTCTATCAATACACCGTTATTGATGAAGCTTCTCGAGAACGATTTATTTATCCTTACATGGAACAAAGCAGCTATTCCACTGTTGACTTTTTAAAGCGTGCGATCGATTACTTTGGCTATCAGCCACAGATTTTGCAAACAGATAACGGAGGCGAATTCACCCACTTGAAGAAAACAGACCGAATCCATCCTCTTGATGTTATCTGTGGAAAAATCGGAATAAAGCATAAGCAAATTCGCCCTAGAACACCCCGACATAACGGTAAAGTTGAACGTAGCCATCGTAATGATCAAGAACGATTCTACAATCATATGTCGTTTTTCAGTTATGATGATCTAATGATTCAAATGAGACGATACCTAAATCGCTCTAATAAAATACCAATGCAGGTTCTAGGCTGGAAATCACCTTTAGAAAAACGTCTCGAACTCGAGACACAATAATTCTTATTCCGTTTGTTCAATAAAATCTTGCAGATAAAAAGTAATCAAACAGAACAAGAATGAGGTATAGTATCTTATGCTTACCGATTAGATTCTATAGTACCATGCCAATCTTTTTATTTTTCAAAAGTTGGTGTCACATCATTGACTAATGTACAA
>NZ_QUCW01000011.1:0-1630 GCF_003473825.1 Roseburia sp. AM16-25 | reverse complement strand
GCCGCTAAATTATTGTTTATCTTTTTATTGTTCTCTATTTTATTGTCTATCATACAAAGAATAGATGATATACGCCTTTGCTCGTCTATATCAGGCGCAGATATTTCGTACTGTGAAAAAGTACTTTTATTTACTATAGGTACTGCGGTTGATGTTTTACTATGAAAATTTAATATTTTGCCCAATTGTTTCATTGAGTAATATACAAAATCTGCATCAAAATTTAACTCATCAACAATTATAGAATTAATTTGCTGATTGGTTACCGTGGACCTTGTTGTCATTGTGACTTTTCCCAAATCAGAACCAATACAACTAACGCATACCGATTTCGCAGGTATAAGATTATTTTTTACCTTTTCTAGACCTTTTTCAGTTAAAGACCTAGCAGTTTTATTCACCCATTTTGATTCCATATCATCTGACGGAGTTAAAAACGGAATTTCACCTCCAAAGTATTCTTCAACTGATGTCTTTGGTGTTTTTCCTGTAACTATTTTCCCTAATTCAGAAACACTTATTGTCCTCCATCTCTCTGACATATAATCATCTCCTATCCTATATATTTTCTGTGCGACATTTTAACATTCGTTTGTTTAACCATTGCATACTGCAAAGTAGTATCTATCTTTTTATGCCCTAGTAGCTGTTGTAACTGTTCTATCGGCATTCCTTTATCTATCGCCATCGTAGCTAATGTTCGTCGAAATTTATGTGGATGTACTTTTCTCATTCCAAGCTTTCTGCCAAATTCTCTCAATCTAATTTCCACTCCACCAATCTGTAGACGTTCATTTGGCTCTCGCAATGAAACAAACAGCGCAGGATTATCATCCTTTCTACTGTCCAGATAATTTTGTAAATGCACCTTGGTCCGAGCATCAAAGTAAACAACACGTTCTTTACTTCCTTTACCGAAAACAATACATTCTCTTTCCCGGAAATTAATGTCACTACGATTCAAAAGAACCATTTCTCCAATGCGCATTCCGGTAGAAGCTAGCAAATCAATCATTGCTAAATCTCTAATTTCATCACAACTATCTCTCATTAATTCCAGTTCTTCATCTGAATAAGTTTCTTTAACATTGCTCGTCGTCTTTACCTTATGAATGCGACGTACAGGACTTTTCAAGATATAATCCTCATCCTCTAACCAAGTGAAGAAACTAGACAAAATTCGCCTAATATTATCAATTGTGACCTTGCTAGAGTTTCGTTTATCTTTATATTCAGTCAAATACGTTCTTATATCATCAGTGACCACATGCTTGGCGTTTTTTCCTAGTGTATCAAGCATGGCGCATATTGTTTTTTCATAATATTTTAGAGATTTTTCCGAGCACCCTTCAATTCGCTTTGCAGCAAGAAACAAATCAACGTAATCCGTCTTATCTATTTCTTCATTGATAATTCCAGACTCATAATGCGCAAGGACCTTAGTCAAAATTTTTTGTAGTTTTTCAGCCTGAGCATTATCAAGAAATGGCATCATTTCTTGAACAACATCCCTAATAATTTCTTGATTCATAATTGTTCTCCTTTACTGAAGAGAACAACTCCGGGTGGGTTCCCAATATTAATTCCCGCCACCCGCGAGAGTTATGGGCTATATATAAACAATAATTTA
>NZ_QUCW01000001.1:21186-762199 GCF_003473825.1 Roseburia sp. AM16-25 | reverse complement strand
ACTCAACCGTTTTTGTATAGGGGTAGGTGTCACATCAATTGTAACCCTACAAATATTGCATTTCTTCGCAATTTTCTTTTATTTCTGATACTCCAGAATGGCTGTTTCATAGAGATTATTTCCGTGGCAATCTGCTACAACTATGACCGGAAAATTTTCGACCATAATCTTACGGATGGCTTCTGCACCCAGATCATCATAGCAGATGACTTCTGACTCTGTGATGCATTTAGAAAGAAGGGCACCGGCACCGCCAACGGCTGCAAAATATACAGCGTGATTGCGGATGACAGCATCTAAGACTTCTTTTGTCCGCTTTCCCTTACCGATCATAGCCTTTTGTCCCAGATCTAATAGGCGCGGTGCGTATTTATCCATACGGCTGGCTGTTGTCGGTCCTGCGGAACCGATCGGTCTGCCCTCTCTGGCAGGTGAAGGTCCCATATAATAAATCGTTGCATCTTTGATCGGGATCGGAAGTTCTTCTCCACGATCCAGGACTTCCATCATACGCTTGTGCGCTGCGTCGCGTGCTACATACATCTGACCATCCAGATATACATAGTCCCCAGAAGTCAGGCTTTCTGCGATTTCTTTTGTAATTGGTAATGTAATATGTCTATCCATCTGAAACCCCTTTTTACAATTATAATTCTCTCACTACGTGGCGATTGACGTGACAACAGATGTTGACTGCCACCGGAAGTCCCGCAATATGTGTTGCATAAGTATTGATATTGACTGCAAGTGCCGTGGTGCTTCCGCCGAGTCCACCCGGTCCGATTCCCAGTCCGTTGATCTTTTCAAG
Source organism: Roseburia sp. AM16-25 (assembly GCF_003473825.1). Classification (NCBI taxonomy): domain Bacteria; kingdom Bacillati; phylum Bacillota; class Clostridia; order Lachnospirales; family Lachnospiraceae; genus Roseburia; species Roseburia sp. AM16-25. Next base: position 761,391 of record NZ_QUCW01000001.1, on the reverse strand, counting down.
CATTTCTTTTTCCAGATCTGCCACCCATGGAATTTCCGGCTTCTGATTGAGATTTCTGGTAAGTGCCTGCTTTGCCATCAGTGCAGATTTTTCAAAGGTTCCGCCAATACCGACACCTACGACCATAGGTGGGCAGGCATTCGGACCTGCATCCTTTACCGCGGTGAGAATGGCATTTTTTACACCCTCGATCCCATCGGCAGGTTTTAACATAAAGACCCGGCTCATATTTTCACTGCCAAAACCCTTTGGCGCAAATGTGATCTTTACCTTATCTCCGGTCACGATAGAATAATGGATGACAGCCGGTGTATTATCCTTGGTATTGACGCGCTCGATCGGATCACCTACGACAGACTTGCGCAGATAGCCATCAATATAACCTTGGCGCACACCCTCATTGATGGCATCTTCCAGACTACCGCCGACAAAATGCACATCCTGTCCGATCTCCATAAAGACAACTGCCATACCGGTATCTTGGCAGATGGGAATGGTTTCCTGGTCTGCGATCGTGAGATTTTCCTGCAACTGCTCCAAAATCTTTTTGCCCAGAGGAGATTTTTCTTCTTTTGTCGCAACTTTCAGTGCCTGATCCATGTCCTCTGACAGATAGTGATTTGCCTGAATGCACATATCTGCAATTTCTTTTGTGATGTCTTTTACCGCTATTTCTCTCATTGTATTTTCTCCCTCTACCACCAGTCGCTATCCCACAGGATCGTGAATGGTCCGTCATTCTCCAGATCCACTTTCATATCTGCGCCAAAACTGCCACATTCCACCTTGCCAAATGCCTCCTGACATTTTTCTTTAAAATATTCATAAAGTCCATTGGCAAAATCAGGTGCGCCTGCTTTGACAAAACTCGGTCGGTTTCCTTTTTTACAGTCCGCATAAAGTGTAAACTGTGATACTATAAGTATTTCACCATCCACATCTTTTATGGACAGATTTGTCTTTCCATCCGCATCCTCAAAAATGCGAAGTCCCTGCAACTTTTTGACATATTTATCTACCATTTCTCTGGTGTCGCCATCCGCCACACCAAGAAATATCAAAAGCCCTTTGCCGATCTTTCCGATCACGTCACCATCTACTTTGACAGATGCATGATTTACCCGCTGAATTACTAACCGCATGCATATTCTCCTTTACATCTAAAATTTATTATATACGCAGGTGTCTGTATCAGCAATGGGTAATTTTTTCTCTTGACTTTTGTATTATTTGTATTACACTAAATAATACAAAATAAGAAGAAAGGAGTCTATCATGGTCATCTGTATTGACGAGGTTTCTGAAATTCCTATTTACAAACAGATCCGCAATCAGATTGTCTTAGGTATTTCTGATGGGAGATTACAGCCCGGGGAGCAATTACCTACCGTGCGCGCCCTTGCAGAAGAAATCGGGATCAATTCCATGACGGTAAACAAAGCCTATGCTCTTTTAAAACAAGAAGGCTATATCGTTACCGACCGCAGAAACGGCGCAAGGATCCGAAATGAATTTGACCAGGGCAAATATCTCTCACAGGCTTCTTTGGACAATTTGCAACAGATCATATCTGAAGCAAACATCCGCGGATTTTCAAAGGAAGAATTTTTCCAATTATGTGAAAAGTATTTTTAGGAGGCAGATCTATGTTTAATATCATTCTTTTTATTAGTACATATCCGGTACTGCTTATCATTTATTTCGTTTTAAAAAACAACCATAAATTTCATGATCATTTGTTGTTTTCTGTATCCATGAAGCAAGAATGGGTAGAGCAACCTGCAGTTCAGAAGATCATAAGCGAGTTTCATAAGCAAATGAACATCTTGCTTCTCATCTTTTTTGCTATTCCTCTCACCAGTTTACTGACAAGTCATTTTTCCATACAGTTTACAATCTGGATGAATTGGCTCATGCTCTTAATTCTATTGTTTTATGTGCCATATGCCATAGCCAATAAAAAGTTAAAGAAATGGAAAAAGGAAAATCAATTATACGAAAATCAGATTTTAGTATCTTATGTAGAGATGAAAAATGCCGGAAATGTCAGAAAGGTACGATTTTTGCCATTCTTCCTTCCGGCTTTCCTCAGTTTTTTCGTTTTTGCCCTTTCCCTTGTATTTGCGGCTCTCTCTGAAAAAACAGATTTTGACAGCACGATTATGGTTCTTAGCATTGCGGCTATCAGTTTATTGTACTGGATTATTGCTCTCTGGATGGATCGTAGACCGGTGGAAGTCATCTGCAATGACAGTGACATCAACATCAATTACACCAGATCCAAGAAAAACGTGTGGAAAAATTTCTGGTTAGCCTGTGTCTGGCTAAACCTTGCCTACACTTTGATTACCCTTTTGTCTCTTGTATCCGATGCCATCCGTCCCGGTATCTTTCTTGTTGGATCCATTGCTTATGCCCTTGTCCTTTTAATCTTAATTATCCCGTTAGGGAAAAAATTCAAAAATATTGAAAAACGTTATGCAAGTTCTTTTGATCCAGCATTTAAGACCAACGAAGACGAGGCATGGATCTTTGGACTGTTTTACTACAATCCTAAGGACAAAAGCAGCATAGTAGAAACGAGAGCCGGCATTGGAACTTCCGTAAATATGGCAACAGGTCTTGGAAAAGGGCTTACAATCTTTTCTATTATTGCAATGCTCAGTATTCCTTTTATCAGTATTTTTATGATCATGGAGGAATTTACACCGATCCACCTTGTCATAAAAGATGACACTCTTTACTGTGAACACATTTTTGAAAACTATGCTATTGATACAGATACCATTTCCAATGTATCTTTGGTAGATGAACTGCCATCTATGGTAAAAAGCAATGGAACCGCTATGGATAATCTCTTAAAAGGAAAATTCCATGTGAGAAATCAGGGAAACTATGAACTATTCTTAAATCCGCAACACAAGTATTATATAAATTTTTCGGCTGATGAAAAAAATTATTATGTAAATGGATTTGATGATAAAGAAACCGTAGAAATTTATAGCGAACTCACAGATTGATAAAACTCCGCCAGTTTTGCAATTAACTGCAATCAACTCTGGCGGAGTTTTTTGGCGCGTTTTTCCTTTTTGAAACGTTATATTAGTAGAGGAGGTGAATTTACCATTTATGGAAAAATTGAAATGCGAATACATCTATAACCAATATCATAATGCTATATTTCGGTATGCACTTGGATTGCTTCATGATGTTCATCTTGCGGAAGATATTATGCAAGAAACTTTTTTAAGGCTCTTAAAATCGTCTTTACCAATACCGGAAGAAAAAACGCAATCTTGGCTATATAAGGTAGCAAGAAATTTGTGTTATGACATTCTTCGTAAAAAAAAGAAAGAAATGGCATATCAAAATGATCTAGAAAACCAATATGATTCTTTTTCTTTTTATGAAATGATAGCATCTTTACCACAAAAAGAACAGGAAATAATCATTTTAAAAATAATAGGTAAACTGACCCACAAAGAAATAGCAGAAATCTTACATACAACAGAACACAGCATAAAAAAAAGATATGAACGCGCAATACATTCTCTAGAAAAATGTGAAAGGAGATTTTAAGAATGAATGATGTGGAATTAAAATTAACAAGGTCTACACAAGAACTACCAGAATGCAATATTCCTTTTGAAAGTTTAACATCTTATCATAAAGAGCATAAAACAACATACTTTTTCACACATAAAATTGCTATTGTATATTTAATAGTGTTCTGTATCATTTTTGCTGGTTTTGGAGTATATGCCTCAAATGTTGAAATAGAAAAGGGTATGTGGCTTACACACACATCTTATTTCTATGCACCTATAAAATTACGTTCAAAATTTTATGACCTTGATGTAAAACTCAAAATTAATCAGTTTTCTTTACAAGAAGCAAATTATTATGGCGTTGTTGACCATGGAAAATCAAAACTGAATGCCACAATACATCCTGACTATAAACTTATGTCCTTGACATACAAAGATGAAGAAAATGTTGTAGATATTTTTATTGGTAAAACAGATAATGAATATTGGAAAACATTTTTCCATTATGATGCTAAAAACGATAGTATTGGTATCCTAAATAACAATTATAAAAAGTTTAAATATAAAGATAAAGTGATTTATATGAATCGTTCAGATAAAGCATATTATGATACTGCATATTATTTAGATTCCGATAGAAAAATTTGTTTTGAAATTACTTCAAATCAGAATAATATGGATGATATTGTCAAGATATTTATAGATAATCTGTAATCCTTGAGAACGAAAAAACTCCGCCAGTTAGACGGAGTTTTTTTACTTCTTATTCTTCTGCAGAATCTTCCTGATTTTCTTCACTTTCATCCATAATCATGTCTTCCTTGCGTACTTTTGCAATACTTGCAACCGTAACGCCCTCACCGACATTGATTAATTTCACACCGGAAGTAATTCTTCCGAGAAGTGCTATATCATTGACCTTGATGCGGATAATAATACCTTCGGTATTGATAAGCATCATCTCATCATCTTCATTGACAGCCTTACATCCAACGACATTTCCTGTCTTTTCTGTAATCTTGTAACACTTGACACCCTTACCGCCACGGTTCTGCGGTGTAAATTCTTCTACCAGTGTGCACTTTCCAAGACCCTTTGCAGAAACGATCATCAGAGAATCTCCCTGAGAAGCAAGCTGCATTGCGATCACTTCATCCTGGTCTGTCAGACTCATACCGATAACACCCATGGAAGTACGTCCAGTATTTCTGACATCTGTCTCATGGAAACGGATACATTGACCAAACTTGGTAATTAAAATAATATCTTCGTTATTATCTGTCAGTTTTACCTCAATCAATCTGTCATCTTCACGCAGATTGATGGCTGCAAGACCCGTCTTACGGATATTTTCATAATCTGTGATCTTCGTCTTTTTCACAATACCATTCTTGGTAGCCATAAAAAGATACTGGCTGTCTGAGTATTCCTTGATCGGTATCATGGATGTGATCTTTTCGTCCGGCTGCAACTGCAAAAGGTTGACAATAGCAGTACCTCTTGCGGTTCTGGAACATTCCGGAATCTCATAGGCTTTCAGACGATAAACTCTACCGGTATTGGTAAAGAACATGAGATAATGATGCGATGTCGTCATCATCATTTCGACAATGTAATCTTCATCGATCGTCTCCATGCCCTTGATTCCCTTACCGCCACGATGCTGGCTCTTAAAGTTATCCACATTCATACGCTTGATATAGCCAAGTTTTGTAAATGTGATAACAGTATTTGTAACCGGAATCATATCTTCCATGGAAATATCATATTCATCAAATCCGATAGAGGTTCTACGATCATCCCCATACTTATCAGAGATAGCAAGGATTTCTTCCTTGATAACACCAAGCAACTTCTTTTCATCTGCAAGAATTGCCTTTAACTCCGTAATGAGTTCCATCAAAGACTTATATTCTTCTTCCAGTTTGTTTCTTTCCAAACCGGTCAATGCGCGCAGACGCATCTCAACAATGGCATTTGCCTGTGCTTCTGATAAAGCAAAACGCTCCATCAACTGCTGCTTTGCCGTAGCCACATCAGCAGAACCACGGATGATCTTGATCACTTCATCAATATTATCCAGAGCGATCAATAATCCCTGTACGATATGTGCTCTTTCTTCTGCCTTGTTCAGGTCGTATCTGGTTCTTCTGGTTACGACATCTTTCTGATGCAGCAAGTAATAATTTAAAAGTTCATAGAGGTTGAGTACCTTTGGCTGGTTGCCGACCAAGGCAAGCATAATTACACCAAAAGTATCCTGCAACTGTGTATGCTTGTAAAGTAAGTTGAGCACGACATTCGGATTGACATCACGACGCAACTCAATACAGATACGCATACCTTCTCGTGATGATTCATCACGAAGATCGGTAATACCGTCGATCTTTTTATCGCGGACAAGTTCTGCGATCTTTTCGATCAGGCGTGCCTTATTTACCATATATGGAAGTTCGGTTACAACGATACGGTTCTTGCCGTTGTTCATCGGCTCGATCTCAGATACCGCACGCACACGGATCTTACCGCGTCCTGTACGATATGCCTCATCAATACCGGCATGACCTAAGATCGTACCACCGGTCGGAAAATCAGGACCCTTGACGATCTCAAGTAATTCCTCAATATCTGTCTCACGATCTTCCTCTACCTGATTATCAATAATCTTTACCACGGCTGCGATAACTTCACATAGATTGTGTGGCGGAATATTTGTCGCCATACCAACAGCAATACCTGTTGTTCCATTTACCAGCAGGTTTGGATAACGGGAAGGAAGAACGGTTGGTTCTTTTTCCGTCTCGTCAAAGTTTGGCATGAAGTCTACGGTATCTTTGTTGATATCGGAAAGCATAGCCATGGAAATCTTTGAAAGTCTTGCCTCTGTGTAACGCATGGCAGCAGCGCCATCTCCATCCACAGAACCAAAGTTACCATGTCCGTCGACAAGTGGATATCTGGTCGACCATTCCTGTGCCATGTTGACAAGTGCTCCATAAATAGAAGAATCACCGTGCGGATGGTACTTACCCATGGTATCACCGACAATACGTGCACACTTTCTGTGTGGCTTGTCCGGTCCATTATTCAATTCGATCATAGAATACAAAACTCTACGCTGTACCGGTTTGAGTCCGTCTCGAACGTCAGGAAGGGCGCGGGACGCGATTACACTCATGGCATAATCAATATATGATGTTTCCATCGTCTTTTTCAGATCCACCTCATGAATCTGATCAAAAATCTTGTCATCCATTTGTAAACGTCCTCCTACTAAATATCAAGATTCTGAACATATTTTGCATTTTCTTCAATGAATTCACGACGAGGTTCTACCTTATCACCCATCAAAGTCGAAAATGTAACGTCAATTTCAGAAGCATTTTCATCATGAACCATAACACGCTTTAAGATACGGCGCTCCGGATCCATGGTTGTCTCCCAAAGCTGCTCTGCATCCATCTCTCCAAGTCCCTTATATCGCTGGATCTTATTATTTCCGTCACGACCGATCTCTGTCAAAATGTTATTGAGTTCTTCATCACTATAGGCATACCAGACCTTGCGGTTCTTTTCGATCTTGTAAAGTGGCGGTGTTGCCAGATATACATAGCCCTGCTTGATGAGTTCCGGCATAAAACGATAGAGGAAGGTGAGCATAAGTGTTGCAATATGCGCACCATCGACATCGGCATCTGTCATAATGATGATCTTGTGGTAACGAAGTTTTGTAATATCAAAATCTTCGTGGATGCCGGTACCAAAGGCTGTGATCATCGCCTTGATCTCGGCATTTGCGTAAATCTTATCTTCTCTAGCTTTTTCTACATTTAAAATCTTACCACGCAAAGGCAAGATAGCCTGTGTTGCACGACTTCTCGCTGTTTTTGCAGATCCACCGGCGGAATCTCCCTCGACGATAAAAATCTCACAATTTTTTGGATCCTTATCGGAACAGTCTGCCAGTTTACCCGGAAGTGAAGTTCCCTCTAAAGCAGTCTTTCTTCTTGTCAGATCTCTTGCCTTTCTGGCTGCTTCCCTTGCTCGCTGCGCAAGCAGCGTTTTTTCACAGATAGATTTGGCAACCTGCGGATTCTGCTCCAAAAAGTAAGTCAACTGCTCACTTACAATACTGTCAACCGCTCCTCTTGCCTCACTATTTCCAAGTTTTTGCTTTGTCTGTCCTTCAAACTGCGGCTCTTCGATCTTGATACTAATAATCGCAGTCAATCCTTCACGGATATCCTCTCCACTAAAGGCACTCTCATTTTCCTTCAAAATCTTTGCTTCTCTGGCATAAGCATTAAAGGTCTTTGTAAGCGCACTACGGAATCCTGCCAGATGCGTACCACCTTCCGGTGTGATGATATTATTAACAAAAGAATAAGACGAATCATTGTAGGAATCATTGTGCTGCATGGCAACTTCTACATAAACGCCATCTTTTTCGCCTTCACAATAGATAACCTCAGGATAAAGTTCCTGATTTCCTTTATTCAGGTAGGTAACAAATTCCTTGATACCTCCTTCATAGTGGAAAACGCGTTCATTGATCGGATCTTCCCTCTTATCCTGCAAAGTAATGCGGAGATTTTTTGTCAAAAATGCGGTCTCACGAAGACGCACCTTTAAGGTATTAAAATCAAAGGTCGTTGTCTCAAAAATAGATCCATCCGGTGAAAAAGTAACCTTGGTTCCTGTCTTATCCGGATCACAAGTACCGATCTCTTTCAAAGGATACATGGTCTTTCCACGCTCATAGCGCTGCTTATAAACCTTACCGTCACGACAGATTTCTACTTCCAGCCAATTAGAAAGCGCATTTACAACAGATGCACCTACACCATGCAGACCACCGGATACCTTATATCCGCCACCGCCAAACTTACCGCCGGCATGTAAAACTGTAAATACAACTTCAACCGCAGGAATTCCTGCTTTTGAGTTGATGCCGACCGGAATACCACGACCATCATCTTCTACCGTAACCGTGCCATCTTCGTTGATGCTTACAATAATATGGCTACAAAATCCTGCCAAAGCCTCATCTACGGCATTGTCAACGATCTCATATACCAAATGATGCAATCCACGCTCAGATGTGCTACCGATGTACATACCCGGACGCTTACGAACAGCCTCTAATCCTTCCAATATCTGAATCTGATCTGCTCCATATTCCTGATTATTCTGACTCATTTTTATCCTCCATCATATTGCTATGTAAATGAACGCATCCATTCTCTACTTCGTATACCTTATTCAAGGTAAATCTATTTTTCACAAAATCATCCAGACCCGTACAGGTAATGATAGTCTGTGTATCGTCGATTGCCTGTAAGAGATAATTTTGTCTATTATGATCCAATTCTGAAAGTACATCATCAAGCAAAAGAACAGGTTTATCATGAATGGTCTGCTCTACTAATTTGATTTCTGATAATTTCAGCGACAGAGCACAAGATCTCTGCTGCCCCTGCGAACCAAACTTACGCACATCAATATCTCCCACAGAGATTTTTAGGTCATCCCTATGCGGTCCGACTGAAGTCTGTGCATATTTTAAATCTTTTTCCTTGGCGCGTATCAATTCATCTTCAAAGAAAATATCCTCAATATTTGGTTCGTATTTGATAACCATTTCTTCCCTGCCACCGGAAATCTTGTAATGGATATCATGAACGACTTCATTTAATTCCATGATAAACTGATTTCTTCTGGTAATGATCTTTTTGCCGTAGTTGACAAGCTGCATATCCCATACCGGAAGTGTTTCCTTGAGACTCGGGTTAAAATAAAGATCTTTGAGAAGTTTATTCCGCTGATTTAATATCTTATTGTAGTTTGTCAGATCCGATAAATAAATCTTATCCAACTGACAAAGTTCTGCATCAATAAATCTTCTTCTCTCTGCCGGTCCGTTCTTAATGATGTTCAGATCTTCCGGCGAAAAGAAAATAATATTTAAAATACCAAAAAGTTCGCTTGCTTTCTTGATGGGAACCTTGTTGATGGCAATGCCCTTTGCCTTATTTTTCTTGAGGTGGATATCGATCTGGTATTCCTTTTCGTTCTTTTCCACCAGCGTCTTGATATGAGACTCTGTCTGGTCAAAACGGATCATCTCTTTATCCCGGCTGCCCTTGTGTGACTTTGTCGTTCCACTGACATAGGCAGCTTCCAAGATATTTGTCTTTCCCTGGGCATTATCACCATACAAAATGTTGGTGCCCTCATCAAATGTAATATCTAAATGTTCATAATTACGAAAATTACTTAATTCTATGGACTTTATGATCATCTGACTACTTTAACGCTCTCTCCCTCAAAAGTAACCACATCACCCGGGTAGATTTTTTTGCCACGACGAAGTTCCACCTCGCCATTGACACTTACCAGTCCATCTAAAATGACCATCTTGGCATCCACACCGGAGGACATCATATTGGCTTTTTTGAGTAATTGTCCAAGTTTGATATAGTCATCGCCCTCTCTTAAACTAATTTCTTCCATTTTATCTTCCTCTTAGTTTGTCGCTGTATTAAAGTTTACCGGAAGAATGAGGTAAATGTACTTGTCCTCATCATCCTTGATAAAACATGGTGCCTTTGGATTAACCATATAAATAGATACTTCTTCTTCATCAATAACACGAAGGGCATCGATAAAGAACTTTGGATTGAATCCGATCAAAATATCCTTACCTTCTTTGCCAATCTCGATATCTTCCTTCATGGATCCGGCAACAGAATTGATCTTTAATTCCATGTTTCCATCGGTAATATCCATGATGATCGGCTTTTTGTCGCCTTCTTTTACCATCAGAGTCGCACGGTCGATACAGTCTAAAAGTTCTCTCTTGTTGATCTTAAACTTTGTCTCATAATCGGTAGACAACATCTGATCGATTTTGAAGTATTCGCCTTCAATCAGACGGGAAACAACCGTTGTATTGTCGAATTCAAAAATAATATGATTGTCTGTAATAAAGAGATTTACCATTTCTTCGGTGGATCCCGGAATGATCTTGCTGACTTCTATCAGGCTCTTTCCTGGAACAACGACCTTTTTATTTTCATAAGATTCCTTTAATTCGATGTTACGAATGGAAATTCTATGACCATCCAGAGAAACCACTTTCAGATGATTTCCTTCAATTTCAAATAATTCACCTGTCATCAATTTGTTATTTTCATTATCTGCAATAGAAAAAATGGTCTGGCGGATCACTTCCTTTAATGTAAACTGTGAAAGTAAGATCGGCTCATTACGAGGAATGATCGGAATATAAGCAAAATCTTCACCGGATTTTCCTACTATAGTAAAGTTTGCCTTTTCACAGGTAATAGTTGTCTTAAAGGTAGCATCTGTTTCAATGGTAACTTCATTATCAGGAAGTTTACGAACAATATCAGAAAAGAATCTGGCATCCAATGCAATGATACCTCTTTCTTCAATCGTGCCTTCAATGATCGTTTCAATACCAATTTCCATATCATTGGCTGTTAATTTGATCTCATTTGTAGAAGCATCGATCAAGATACATTCTAAGATAGCCATGGTAGTTCTGGTAGGAACTGCTTTTGAAACGATGTTTACTCCTTTTGCTAGTTCTGCTTTTTGACAGGTGATCTTCATAATCGGTAAAACTCCTTTCAGTTTAACATAGATAAATATAATAGAAATTAATAGTAATATTATTATAGGGTGTGCAAAAGTGTATAAGTCGTGAAACGCTGATGGTTTCTGGACTTGTCCTAAAAGTTAAATCAAAAAGTACTGTTGAAAGGCTGAGGAAACACAGAGGATGTTTTGTAGATAAAAGGGACAACCTCTTAAGGTGTTTTACCTTTATCCTCAGGCTGTAAACATAAATTCACAACTTATCCCATATATTTAAACATAGAAATCAACAACTTATACACAATCTCATCTAATTTGGATTGATCTTTTTCTTGATCGTATCAATCTGTTTACGAAATTCTTCATCATTATTATATTCTTCTTCGATCACATTACGTCCGTGTAGGATAGTAGAGTGATCTCTTCCGTTGAGTAACTGACCGATACCTTCTAAGGTAGCATCTGTCATGGTATTGCATAAGAACATGGCAATCTGACGCGGTCTGGAAACGGATTTACTGCGATCCTTGGAAAGCATCTTTTCCATAGGAATATTATAATGTTCAGAAACAACTTCAATGATGAGTTGCGGTGTAACTTCTCTAGGCTTGTCCGGATAAATGATATTCTGAAGTTCACGCATGGCAATATCCATGGTGATCTCGCTCTTTTCCAGATTGGCGTAGGCAATGAGTTTGTTGAGTGCCCCTTCCAGTTCACGGATGTTGGACTTGATATTCTCAGCAATGTAATCCAAGATATCATCACTCAGATTGATCTTTTCAGATTCGACTTTTTTGCGCAAGATCGCCATTCTGGTCTCATAATCAGGATTGCCGATATCAGCCATGAGTCCGCTTTCAAAACGGGAGCGGATTCTTTCTTCCAAAGTCTCCATCTCTTTTGGCGGCTTATCGGAAGTGATAACGATCTGCTTTCCAGCCAAATAAAGGGTATTAAAAGTATTGAAAAATTCTTGCTGCGTGCTTTCCTTACCTATTAAAATCTGGATGTCATCGATCAGAAGGATGTCAACCGAACGATATTTTTCTCTGGTCTTTGTGATGGCATTGGAAGAATTGGATCCACGAATGCCTTCGATGACTTCATTTAAGAATTGTTCGGAAGTCACATAAAGTACCTTTTTATCAGGATTTTCATTGATAATGAAATTGCCGATGGAATGTAAAAGGTGTGTTTTTCCAAGTCCCGGTCCACCATAGATATAAAGTGGGTTGTATGCTTCGCCCGGAGATTCTGCAACAGCGAGAGATGCCTGTCTGGCAAATTTGTTGTTGCCACCTACGACGAAAGTATCAAAAGTGTATTTTGCATTTAAATTAGAAGTTGCATAGTTGGCTGACTTTGGAATAAAAGTCTCATTGATAGCCGGTGTGCTGAATTCGCCCGGTAAGGCAAAACGCAATTTTACTTCCTTAGTAAAGCCACATACTTCACTGATCATGATGGCAAGAAACTTTGCGTACTTCTTGGTGATATAATTGATTGCCATCTGGTCAGGATCGGATTCCTGATCATCTTTTGGATCAAAGACAACGATTAGTGTATCATCTTCAATGGATGTTGGCTCCAGTGGTAATAACCAGGATTTGAAGGAAATATCAGAAATAGAGTGTTCTTCTTTGAAACTCTGTAAAATATCATCCCATTTTTCCTGAATAAGTTCTAAATTCATATGTAGTCCCCGTTCTTTATCCTAATAACCTATCATCTATAATACCTTAATAAAGCCATTTTATCAACAAAAACATCATAGGTATAGGGGATAATACAGGCACCTTATTTTCTTTATTTTCCAAAATACGACGTTATAGGGCTATCTTTGTGCATAAAGTGGATAATATACTTAGTATGTGGATAAGTTATAAACCACAATATCTGACACAAAATGACATTTTTAGCAATATATCTGTGGATGAATGTTTTTAAATTTTACACTTATCCACAAAGTTATCCACTTTATCAAGAGAATTTTAGAAAATTGTGGAAAAGGTAAAATACCTAAAAAATGTTGATTTTGCTTGACTTTGAGACTTTTTTTGTTATAATGATAGCGATGTTTTTTCATAAAGGGAGGTGGATACTATGAAGATGACATTTCAACCAAAAAAGAGACAGAGATCTAAAGTACATGGTTTTCGTTCAAGAATGAGTACAGCAGGCGGAAGAAAAGTATTGGCTGCTAGAAGAGCAAAAGGTAGAAAGAAATTATCAGCTTAGGCCACAGACCCTGTGGTCTTTCTTCTTTTTATCAAAAACGATCATGACCCAATTCGAGAGACTTTTTGTCATGGAAAGGTGAGTGGATATTAGTGAAATTCAGTGATTCTTTAAAGAAAAATGCCGATTTCCAGTATGTTTATAAAAACGGACAATCCAAAGCAAATCGATATTTAGTTATGTACGTATGCGAGAATCAAGGATCCACAAATCGAATTGGAATTTCTGTTAGTAAAAAAGTAGGAAACAGTGTAGTACGACATCATTTGACGAGACTGATCAGAGAAAGTTATAGACTACATGAAGAGATGTTCAATAGTGGTTTGGATATCGTAGTCGTTGTAAGAAACAGGGCAAGGGATTGTTCTTATCATGAAATTAATGATGCTTTGCTTCATCTTGCAGGTCTTCACAACATATTAAATAGGTAATAATTGGAAAAGAATATGCAATCAATTTTGAAAAATGGTTTAATCTGGATTATCAAATTCTATAGAAAGTATATTTCGCCAATGAAGACAACGAAATGCCCGTATTATCCCACATGCTCGACCTATGGTCTGCATGCTGTGGAGAAGTACGGTTTTTTTAAAGGCGGAGCTTTGGCTGCCTGGCGTATTCTTCGTTGTAATCCATTTTCAAAAGGTGGTTATGATCCTGTTCCATAAAATGGAGGTTTTTAACATTGACAGAGTTATATTTAACTGCTTATGATGGTGCGATCTTAGGACCAATCGCTAAGGGACTCGGCTGGATCATGGATAAGATATACGTTTTTCTTAGTTCCGTATGTCATATCAACAGCATCGCCCTTACCATCATCGTATTTACGGTATTCATTTACCTGTGTCTGTTCCCGCTGACTTATAAGCAGCAGAAGTTTTCTGTGCTTACAAGAAAGATGCAGCCGGAACTGAATGCTATCCAGAAGAAGTATAAGAATAAAAAGGATACTGCTTCTATGCAGGCACAGCAGGAAGAAACACAGATGGTCTATGACAAATACGGTGTTTCTCCAATGGGTTCTTGTTTACAGATGCTCATTCAGATGCCGATCCTTTTTGCACTTTACCGTGTATTCTGGAACGTACCGGCTTACATTACCAGTGTAAAAGACATTTTTACTGATGTTGTAAACGGCATTATGGCAACCGATGGTTATGCTGGCACAATGGAAGCACTTTATAAGAGTGCAGGCCTTAAGAATGTTGCTTTTCATGCAGATGCAACCGGTACAGCAATGAGCAATTCTATCATTGATGTTCTTTACAAATTGAGTGAATCCGGTTGGAGCGCTCTGGCAGACAGTTTTCCTAATCTTTCTGACTCCATCGCAACCACAGCCGCAAACTTAAAAGATATCAACTACATGTTCATCTTAAATATTTCCGATACACCTTGGAATCTGATGAAGACAGCATGGGCTGATAAGTATTGGGTGCTCCTCATTGCAGCACTTTTAGTTCCAATCGTTTCTTATCTTGGACAGGTCGTCAATATGAAGTTGATGCCTACACAGGATACTTCCGGATCCGGCAACGCACAGGCAGATCAGATGGCACAGCAGATGAAGACAATGAACATGATGATGCCTTTGATGACACTTTTCATCGCCTTCACCTGTCCGGTAGGTCTTGTTTTGTACTGGACCATGGGTTCTGTAGTCCGTATCGTTCAGCAGATCTTACTGAACAAGCATTTTGAGAAGATCAATCTGGATGATATTATTGAAAAGAACAAAGAAAAAGCAGCAAAGAAGAAAGAGCAGCGCGGTATCCGTCAGGCACAGATCTATGAAGCAGCAAAGATGAATACAAAGAGCAACAGCATGGCTTCAAAGGCAAACATTTCTTCTGACAAGATTGATGCTTTGAACAAGGCAGAAGAAGCGCGTGCACATGCTGCAAGCGGATCTATGGCATCAAAAGCCAATCTGGTAAAAGATTTTAACGAGCGTAATAATAAATAATGGGGGTTTAAAATCATGGAATTTGTAGAATTTAGAGGAAAAACTGTTGATGATGCAATCACAAATGCATTGGTTTCTCTTGGAACAACAAGTGATCAGATTGAATATGAAGTAATCGAAAAAGGCAGCAACGGTATTCTTGGTTTTGGCAGCAAAGATGCAGTCATCAAGGTTGCAAAGAAGTCTACACCGGAAGATGTTGTAAAAGATTTCTTAACAGAAGTTTTTGATAAGATGAACTTAGAAGTTGAGATCATCACGAAGTTTGATGAGATCGAGGGTGTGATCGACATTGAATTGAAGGGACCTGAGATGGGCGTTCTGATCGGTAAGCGCGGGCAGACATTGGATTCTCTCCAGTATCTGACAAACCTTGCTGTCAACAGAAAGTCAGACAATTATCTTCGTGTAAAGATCGACACAGAGGATTATCGTAGAAGAAGAAAGGAAACCTTGGAAAACCTTGCCAAGAACATGGCTTATAAGGTAAAGAGAACCAAGCGTCCGGTTTCTTTGGAAGCAATGAATCCTTATGAGAGAAGAATTATTCACTCTGCTTTGCAGAATGACAAGTATGTTGTAACACATTCTGAAGGGGAAGAACCTTACAGACATGTTGTTATTACCCTGAAGAAATAATATAAATGGGTTGAAATCTTTGGACTTTATCTTCATAATAAATGGGGATAAGGTCCAATTTTTTCTTATAAGGAATTGATTATGTATAAGACAGATACTATTTGTGCAATCGCATCTGCCATGACAAATGCCGGTATCGGTATTATCCGTGTGAGTGGTTCGGATGCGATTGAAAAAGTTGATCGAATTTATAAAGGAAAACAGAAACTGACGGAAGTAGAGTCTCATACCGTACAATATGGTCATATCGTTTATGATGATAAGGTCATAGATGAAGTTATGGTACTGGTCTTGAAGGCTCCGCGTACTTATACAACAGAAGATACTGTTGAGATCGATTGTCATGGCGGGACACTTGTCATGCAGGAGATTTTGAAAGCCGTTATAGCGCAGGGTGTAAGACCGGCGGAACCGGGAGAGTTTACTAAGCGGGCATTTTTGAATGGCAGGATCGATCTTTCCCAGGCAGAGTCTGTTATGGATGTGATTTCTTCCAATTCCAACTTGGCTCTTCACAATTCCATCAATCAGTTGCAGGGCATTTTTTCAGATCAGATCAAGGATATGCGGTCTAAGATCATTTATGAGATCGCTTATATTGAGTCGGCTTTGGATGACCCGGAGCATATAGACATTACAGGTTATGGGGAAGAACTTTTACCAAAGATACAGGAGATCATAGATCAGATTTCGCATTTGCTTGCAACCGCGGATAATGGTTCTATGTTAAAAGAGGGCATTAAGACGACGATCATTGGCAAACCAAATGCCGGAAAATCCTCTCTTTTGAACCTGCTTGCCAGAAAAGACCGGGCGATCGTTACGGATATTGCCGGAACAACCCGTGATACTTTGGAGGAGCAGATCAGTTTGAATGGTATTGCCCTTCGCATTATTGATACGGCGGGTATTCGCCATACAGAAGATGTGGTAGAAAAGATCGGTGTTAAAAAGGCATATGATACCATGGAAAATGCTGACCTCATCCTATATGTCGTGGATGCATCAAGACCATTGGATGAAAATGATATTGCCATTATGGAAAAGATCAAAGATCTCAAAGTTATTGTACTTTTAAATAAGACGGATCTGGATCCGGTCGTGGATGCGGACGAGATCCATAAATATCTGTCACAGGACATTTTGCCGTTTTCTGCAAAGAATGGTCAGGGATTGGATTATCTGGAGAAAATGATCACAGATATGTTCTTTACAGGTCAGATCATGGACAGTAATGAGGTATTTCTTACCAATGCCAGACATATTGCAGCGCTTTCTGATGCAAATGAGAGTTTAAAGCATGTTGTGGAAAGTATCTCTATGGATATGCCGGAAGATTTTCTGTCGATCGATCTTATGGATGCTTATGAAAGTCTGGGTATTATCATTGGTGAGTCGGTAGAGGAAGACTTGGTAAATGAGATTTTTGCAAAGTTTTGTACCGGAAAATAGAAAGTGCCCATAATTAGGAAGGAAAAATTATGCCAGTAATAGAAGAAACATATGATGTCGTTGTTGTCGGTGCGGGTCATGCCGGATGTGAGGCTTCTCTTGCCGCAGCACGACTTGGGTTAAATACCATACTTTTTACGATCAGCATGGATAGTGTGGCTATGATGCCGTGCAATCCAAATATCGGCGGAAGTTCTAAGGGACATCTGGTAAGAGAGATCGATGCTCTTGGCGGACAAATGGGTATCAACATTGATCATACTTTTATCCAATCCAAGATGCTCAACAAATCCAAGGGTCCGGCAGTTCATTCTCTCCGTGCTCAGGCGGACAAGGCTGCCTATAGTATGGAGATGCGCAAGACTTTGCAAAATACCGAAAATCTTACCCTGCGTCAGGCAGAAGTCTGTGAGATCATAGTAGAAGACGGAAAGATCACCGGGGTAAAGACTTTGTCCGGTGCTATCTATCATTGTAAGGCATGTGTTCTTTGTACCGGAACTTATCTGAAAGCCCGTTGTCTTTATGGTGATGTGATCGAACATACCGGACCGAATGGTTTAAAGGCTGCTAATCATCTGACAGATTCTTTGGTGGAAAATGGTATTGAAATGTACCGTTTTAAGACAGGTACTCCGGCAAGAATAGACGGTTCGACCATTGATTACGACAAAATGGAAGAACAGTTTGGAGATGAGAAAGTTGTTCCATTTTCCTTTACCACAGACCCGGAGGATGTGCAGATAGATCAGGTGTCCTGTTATCTGACTTATACAAACGAAAAGACACATGAGATCATTCGTGCAAATCTAGATCGTTCGCCAATGTATTCCGGTGTGATCGAGGGCACCGGTCCGAGATATTGCCCTTCCATCGAGGACAAGGTCGTAAAATTTGCTGATAAGAACAGGCATCAGTTGTTTGTGGAGCCGGAAGGTCTCAATACCAATGAAATGTATATCGGTGGTATGAGTTCTTCACTCCCGGAAGATGTGCAGTACGCCATGTATCATACGGTTCCTGGATTGGAGCACGCAAGGATCGTCCGCAATGCTTATGCCATAGAATATGATTGCATCAATGCCAATCAACTTTATGCCACACTTGAGTTTAAAAAGATCAAAGGACTTTTCAGTGGCGGACAGTTCAATGGCAGCAGTGGATATGAAGAAGCTGCCTGTCAGGGACTTCTTGCCGGTATCAATGCTTCTCTTGAAATTTTAGGAAGAGAACAGGTTGTATTAGATCGTTCCGAAAGTTATATCGGTGTTTTGATCGATGACCTTGTGACAAAGGAAAACCATGAGCCATATCGTATGATGACATCCCGTGCAGAGTATCGTCTGCTTTTGCGCCAGGATAATGCGGATCTTCGTTTGACTCCGATCGGTCATAAGATCGGTCTGATCTCTGATGAGCGTTTTGCCTGGGTAGAAGAAAAGCGGCGTCTGATCGAGCAGGAAATCAAGCGCGTGCATAGTGTTCATATCGGTGCCAATGAAAAAGTACAGACTTTTCTTGAATCACAGGGAAGCATACCTTTGAACTGTGGTGTGACTTTGGCAGATCTGATCCGCAGACCGGAACTGAATTATGAATGTCTGGCGCCGATTGATCCGGAGAGGCCTCGCCTCCACCCGGAAGTGAGAGAGCAGGTCAATATTCATATCAAATATGAAGGCTATATCACAAGACAACAAAAACAAGTAGAGAACTTTAAAAAGATCGAGTCAAAGAAGATACCGGAGAATATTGATTATGAAGTCGTTCCGAGTCTTCGTATTGAAGCCCGCCAGAAGTTGGAGGCATTGCGGCCACTTAGTATAGGGCAGGCTTCCAGAATTTCCGGTGTATCACCTGCGGATATTTCCGTACTTTTGGTTTATCTGGAAAGTTATGATTATAAGAAAGAACATAATATAGAGTAAAGATTGGAAAAGTGTATGAATTATAATTTAAATCGATTTTATCATGGATTGCAGGAACTTGACATTAACTTATCAGAAGATCAGATCAAGCAATTTCTTATTTATTATGAAATGCTGATAGAAAAAAATAAGGTCATGAATTTGACGGCAATCACGGAATTTGATGAGGTTGTGGAAAAACATTTCTTAGACAGTTTGTCCTTGGTTGAGATTACAGATCTTCATAAATCTCAGAAAGTACTTGATCTTGGTACAGGTGCAGGTTTTCCCGGTATTCCGCTTAAGATTGCTTTTCCTGAACTTGAGATCACACTCATGGATTCCTTGAACAAGCGTATTTTGTTCTTGCAGGATGTCATAGATGAACTTAGTCTGGAAAATGTTGAGGCAGTGCATGGCAGGGCAGAAGAAGCAGCGCGCAACAAGAATTACAGAGAGCAGTTTGATCTATGCCTATCGCGTGCCGTTGCTAATATTTCGACTTTGTCAGAATATTGTCTACCATTTGTAAAAGTAGGCGGAGTCTTTATCTCTTACAAGTCATCAAATATTGATAAAGAACTGGATCAGGGAAAGAAAGGTATTTATCTTTTGGGTGGAAAAGTTTCGGATGTGCACAAATTTTCTTTGCCGGATTCTGATCTGCAAAGGTCTTTTGTAGTCATTCAAAAAGAAAAGAAGACACCAAAGGCTTATCCGAGAAAAGCGGGGATGCCTTCTAAGGATCCATTACATTAAAGACATAAAAATGGGATAAGAGGAAATTCTTATCCCATTTTTATTATTCCAAGAAACGCATACGATCGTCTTCCTGACTTTTGAAATCCGGTGTAAGTTGGATTTTTTTATTGTTGTAATTCATGAGGCGCATACAATCCGGACAGAGTGTTCCGAAAGAAACCGGCTTGCCACAACGCTGGCATTTGGTGCCGACGATCTGTGTATCTTTTTCTACATATTCGATACGCCCCTCTTTGATCCAGTTTCTCACTTTTTTTATGGAAATCTGAAAATGATCTGCTACCATATATTCATTTACAACATTGGATCGAATGTAATCTTTCACACGCATAAAGAGGTCTTCCTCCTGACAATGCGGACAGACGTCGCCCTCATAATCAGCGGATAATAATTTGTGACAGATTTTGCATTCCTTTGTATTTTCTATCATAAGCATGTCCCATCTTGTGTAAGTCAATCGTGTTACTTTATGCCAGATAATTCTGAATGATCTTCAGGCATTGATCCGGTACTTCTAACATTGGAAGTAATTTTGAATTGGAAATGTATGTGACATCGATCGCATGATTTTTCTTTACATATTCTTCTGCGATGCTGATGGCTTTCTTCCGGTCTGTACTTTCTATGATGTGAAGATTATCTTTGTCTGTGATGGCTCTTGTCACATCCACGTTTGTATAAGAACATTTTTTGCTGGCATATAAAAATCTGCCGTTACTCTTATGGATGTGTGCAGACTGATAATACAGATCTGTAAATTTCTTGTTGTCCTGTAGTGGGCGGCTCAGATACTTTTTGTCAAAGATAGAACGGATATGATCTTCACTGACATAAAAGTTGTAGAGGGCTGTTCCGACCAGTGGTGCAAACAGGATATTTTTGATCGCCATCTGTAAACGGTTGGTCTCCATCTTCATCTGATGGATGTCAGACGGATTGATCAAAATGATCTGATCGAAAAGATCAGGATTCATTTGATTTGCCATGATGGCAATGGATGAAGCATCTGCGCTGGTAATGACATTTGTCTTTTCACCGATCACATCCTGGATAAAGGAGGTCAGCAACTGCACATACAAAAAATTCGTATAAGTAAGTGATGGCTTGTCTGATCTGCCGCATCCGAGAAGATCCAGTGTGTATACGGTGTGATCCTTTTCTAATTTTTTCAGAATCTTGGACCATTCATAACCGGAACTGATGGTATCTAAATTGTGGAGCAAGAGGAGAGGAGCGCCCTGACCCTGCCTGGTGTAATAGATTCGACCATATTTAAAATCATAAAAATCACCCTTTGCCGTAGAACAAAGATTTTTATCTTTTGCATGATAGTCGATCGCTGTGTTGGTCGCATAGAGAGCAGCCGTTGCAGCAAGCACTGTTTTTAATAAGGAATGTTTTTTACCCATATTTGATCTCCCTAAATTTTCTAATCCTATTATTTTTTATTATAGTGTACTTTATGCGTCTTATCAAATATTTTCTGAAAACTTTTAGAATTTTTCTATAATTTATTTTGTTTTGTTAAGGTAGAATTCTTGCAATGCTAAGTCATAATATTATAGAATATAGGTGGAGTTAAATATCCTAATTATGTATTAAAAAATATTTAATACGGTAGTGTATTAACGTGATAAAATATATAAATATCAAAGGATGAAATATGGTTTACGAATTTCTAAAGAAGCAGCAGGAAGAACTGATCGCTAAAAAAATAGAACTGGATGAGGACTATGAATTAGTCCTTAGCAAAATTAAAGAAAACGAAAAATTCTTAGATCTTTTGGATGAGGAGGATAGTTCTTATTTTTCTGATTTCACACCAAGAGATATTAATCAAAAAAACAAGTCCCGTATACAGGAACTGCAACAATTACTGGTAGGATTGAACCAAGATAAAATAAATCTTTCTTCTGAGATAGACAGAGTGCATGAAAAATTATCCGACTGCGAAAAAGCATTGGAAGAGGTAAAGGACACCAAGAACAACCAAGAGCAGTTGAAGGATGTTTCACATGAAAAAGAATTAAAAACGATTTCTTCTTATATTATAAGTGATCCGAGAAGAGCAAAATTGGAACTGGATCACTATATCAGTAAGTATATGTCTTGATATATTATGAGGGTAAACAATCCAATATGTTTACCCTCATTTTTTATTTATT
Source organism: Roseburia sp. AM16-25 (assembly GCF_003473825.1). Lineage (NCBI taxonomy): Bacteria > Bacillati > Bacillota > Clostridia > Lachnospirales > Lachnospiraceae > Roseburia > Roseburia sp. AM16-25. Next base: position 739,085 of record NZ_QUCW01000001.1, on the reverse strand, counting down.
CTGTCTTTCATAGATGCGGACAAGTCTTGGTCGGTTGTATCTCTGGATCATAACAAACATACTATCAAACAGGGTAGCACAGATTGCCGTGATCAAGAATACCGGTAAGGCACCAAAAGGTATGGTAAAGAGAATGGACAAGATGCTAAATAGCATGATAAGTTCATGCACAAGTTCTGCATGACACATATTATTGATGACCTCTTGTATGCTATGTATTTTTAAAGAAAATTGGCTTGGATCAAAGACCATGACCTGCCTTTTCCATTGTTTTACTTTAAGTCCTTTGTATAGTTTGGTCTCCCATGTCTTTGGTTGAAACCACCATATCTGGTAGTTATACTTATGATGAAACAGGAGGCTTAGTATAAGAGGAGACAACAGTCTTATCACGATATGATAACTTGTTGTAAAAAATGTGATGGCAAGCGACTCTATCCAGTCAATTTGTAGATGTAGATAGAGTATGGTAAAAAGGATTGTTCCGAGCAGTGCGATGACAAGAGAGACTGCGGCTATCCTTGGCCATGGACTGTAAAATTCATCTTCTTTCTTTTTTATTAAAGTCATATACACTCCTTATCCTATAGTTCATGGTAGTATTGTTAAATATCCTCCTGTATTTATCTATTAATTATAGAAAACAAATCAGGATATGACAATATCTAGAAAAGAAAAATATTTATGAAACACTAGATATAGGTACTATGGACGAGATGTTTCACGTGAAACATTTTATATATATATACTTATCCACAAATAATGACCACAATATTTAGTGTTGAGATTTGGATAAACTCCAGATGATTTTACTATATCTTGTAAAAATGTTTCACGTGAAACATTCTAATGTGGATAATGTGAATAGACAATATCTAGTATTTTATATAGTGAAAGGCTTGATTTTACTAGGAAAAATCGCTTTTTAAAGTTCTATAAAAGTGCTATAATTGGTATCGTTGTAAATAAGAATATACGATAAGAAAATAGAAAGAAAAGGAGTATCATCAGATGGGAAGAATCATCGCGATTGCAAATCAGAAGGGTGGCGTTGGTAAGACAACGACATCTATAAATTTGTCTGCATGTCTGGCAGAGTTGGGTAAGAAGGTATTGGTTATCGATCTGGATCCGCAGGGAAATACGACCAGTGGATTTGGTATTGATAAAGAAGAAATAGAAAATACAGTTTATGAGTTGATGCTGGGAGAATGTTCCATTCGCGAGAGTATGACAAAAGTGGAAAATATTGAGCATTTATCTTTGATTCCATCTAATGTAAACTTAGCAGGAGCGGAGATCGAATTACTGGGCATCAATGAAAAAGAATATATTTTAAAGAATGCAGTAGATTACATTCGTGACGATTATGATTTTATCATTATTGATTGCCCGCCATCATTGAACATGCTTACCGTCAATGCTATGACAACAGCAGATTCCATTCTTGTTCCAATCCAGTGTGAGTATTATGCATTGGAAGGAATCAGCCAGTTGATCCATACGATCGACCTGGTACAGGAAAGATTGAATTCAAATCTTAAGATTGATGGTGTGGTATTTACCATGTACGATGCAAGAACAAATCTTTCATCAGATGTTGTAGATACTGTCAAAGAAAATCTGAATGCTACGGTTTATCAGACGATCATTCCTAGAAATGTTCGTTTGGCAGAGGCTCCTTCCCATGGACTGCCGATCAATCTTTACGATTCAAAGTCTTCCGGAGCAGAGAGTTATCGTAATTTGGCAAAGGAAATTATTGAGAGAAAGGATGTCTAGGCATGGCAGCAAAAAAAGGATTAGGTAAAGGACTGGATTCCTTAATTCCAAGTAAACCAATAGAAAGTGCAAAAGAAGTATCAGATCAGAATGCGGTAGAAAATGCAAAAGCAATGGTAAGCATTGACAAGATCGAGCCAAATGCAGAGCAGCCACGAAAAGCATTTGATGAAGATGCTCTGATGGAATTAGCAGATTCTATCAAACAGCATGGTGTCTTATCACCACTTTGGGTGCATGAAGTAAAGAACGGAAAAGATTCTTATTATGAGATCATTGCCGGCGAGCGTAGATGGCGTGCGGCAAAGAAAGCAGGACTGAAAGAAGTACCTGTTATCGTTATGAATCTTTCAGAGCAGGAAATCGTTGAGATTTCTTTGATCGAGAATATCCAGCGTGAGGACTTAAATCCGATTGAGGAAGCCCTTGCTTATAAGAAACTTTTGGATGAGTTCAATCTGAAACAGGATGAAGTAGCAGAGCGTGTGTCAAAGAGTAGAACAGCCGTTACCAACTCTATGCGTCTTTTGAAGTTGGATGAGCGTGTACAGCAGATGGTCATTGACGAAATGCTTTCCACCGGTCATGCCAGAGCCATTCTTGGTATTACAGATAAGGATAAGCAGTACGATTTTGCACAGCGCGTTTTTGATGAAAAACTCAGCGTGCGTGATGTAGAAAAAGAAGTAAAGCGTCTGCAAAATGAGAAAGACAGTGACAAGGTAAAAGAGCCGAAGATCGATCCGAGACTTGAGGCTATTTATGCAGAATTGCAGGAGCAGATGAAAAAGACACTGGGAACAAAGGTAACTATCGTGCCAAAGGATAACAAAAAGGGTAGAGTAGAGATCGAGTATTACTCACAGGATGAGTTGGATCGTATCGTAGGTCTGTTTCAGTCTATCCGTCATGAATAGAACAAATGTTCTGTAAAATACAAAGAAAGAAAAGTTGGTGTTATTATGTTTGAAGAATATTTAGGAATCAGTACCGATTATGTTGTCATTGGTATGGCAGCAGTTATCTTGCTTTTGATCATCCTCATGATCATCAATGTGGTGCAGATGAGCAAGTTAAAGAAAAGATATGCAATCTTTATGAGTGGTAAGAATGCCAAGTCACTGGAAGATACACTTGTATATCGTCTGGAGCAGGTAGATGAACTGATAGAGAGTAATGCGGCAAATGAGAGAAACATTGATGCTTTGTTCAAGAGAATGAAGTTTGGTTTTCAGAAGTACGGACTCATCAAGTATGATGCTTTTCAGGAGATGGGAGGAAAACTTTCCTTTTCACTTGCCATGTTAAATGAGAAGAATGACGGATTTGTCCTCAATGCTGTTCATAGTCGTGAGGGCTGCTATACATATGTAAAAGAGATCATTGACGGCAATTCCATCATTACGCTTGCAGAGGAAGAACAACAGGCTCTCGATGCTGCGCTTGAGAGTAACAAGTAAGGAAAGTAGGAATTTATGCATAGTTATTTACAGGCGATTGGATTTTCCAATATTACAAAAGACGAACTGGATCATTTGATCTATGAAGCGATACGCAAGCCTGATAGTCATGAAGTAGCCTTGGATTCTGATGGAAATGAATTTGTAGAACTTGATTTTGAAGTGTGCGAACATACGGGAATTGCCATTCGTGGTGTATATGATACGGATGACAATTTCAAAGTAGACTATTACTTTCCTTATTGTAAGGGCGGTAATTTTTCTACAGATGCGGAACTGGAGATCATCAAGCAATCGGATAAAGAAAGTTATCAGGGATTTTGTGATGAGATGCGGCTTGGCGTAAATCTGATCTTTTACTTACAGAATGCGATCGAGTATCTGCAAAAGTCCAGCCATGGTTATGATGGAAATCGTTTTCGCAGATCTTATCTGACGGGACTTTCGCTGGAGGGAAAGATATTACTTCCGGTGGCAGAGCCTACCGTAAAAAAGACAGATAAAAAGACGACAGATCGTACTTCACTCGTGGCGGCAGCCAGAGAAGGGGATGAGGATGCGATCGAGAGTCTGACGATCGATGATATGGATACCTATTCCATGATATCAAAGCGTGTCACGAAGGAAGATGTTTATAGCATTGTAAAGACAACCTTTATGCCATATGGTATTGAAAGTGATAAATTTGCTGTGATCGGTCAAATAAAAGAGTTCCATAAATTAACAAATTATGTTACCATGGAAGAGTTGTATGTGATGCATCTGGAAAGTAATGATCTGGAGTTTGATGTTTGCATCAATGCAAAAGATCTATTGGGACTCCCGGAGGTTGGTCGTAGATTTAAGGGCAACATTTGGATGCAGGGAACCGTGGAGTTTTAATTTAATAAAAAGGTCTGTTTTGGCAGACCTGTATTTGTTCTCTTAGTTAAATGGATATAACAAGCGCCTCCTAAGAGAAAGCCGAGGCATTCCCCAAAGGGAAAAAATGAAAAACAACTTTCAGTTCGAATCTATTCTGAAAAATGCTAAGGGTGACAACAAAGCATTCCCCAAATTGGGGAGCGTTCTAATGTTACCAAATCGAAAAAATATGTAGATTGACAACTCGAAAAAGAGTTGATAATCTTATATATGGCCGAAGGGAAAAATCCCAGAAACCCAGTAAAATCAAGGGGTTGCGGCATGTGTCCATATAGCTCAGCTGGATAGAGCACTCGCCTCCTAAGCGAGGGGTCGGAGGTTCAAATCCTCTTATGGACGGGCTTCAAAGCGTTCGAAAATGTTAGCTGGATTAGCTGACAACGAACGCTTTTGTTATTTTCTAATCACGTTCGTGACATAAAATTCCATTCAAAATGATCAATTTCCAGCTAACGCAATCCGATTTTTGTTAGCTGACAGCTAATCAAAATTACCGGTTTGCAAACATGGGTTTTAGAAAGTCCAGCTAACATTTGGGTTCCGCTCTGTTGTCACCCCTTATTTGGGGATGTAAATCAGAGAAAATGCGGGAAAAGGAACAATCTCTCCCAAACCTGCAAACATAAATTAGCTGAAACAGTATTCAATTCTATTAGCTACAGCTAATGGTCAAACAGCAATGTCTGTTTGGAACTTTACTATCTATAAAAGTTCCAGGCAGGCATTTTTTAGTTCCTGAATCCTGGAGGAAAGGAGTCAAGATGACTGAGCCAAACAGACAATCAGGAGAAAAAGAAGAAAGAATCATAGAAATTGAGATTGAGCGTCTTCGCCCTTTTAAGGAACATCCATTTCAAGTAAAAGATGATAAGGAAATGTTTCTTCTGCAGGAAAGCATTGAGAAGTATGGCATTTTAAATCCGCTGATCGTCAGACCAGTACCGGATGGTTACTATGAGATCATATCCGGCCACAGAAGAAAACATGCTGCGGAGAAACTGGGATATCGTAAAGTACCAGTGATTATCCGGGTATTAAGTGAAGATGATTCCATTTTAAGTATGGTGGATTCTAATCTTCACAGAGAACGGATCAGCTACAGCGAAAAAGCTTTTGCTTACAAACTGAAGAATGACGTACTAAAAAGAAAAAGTGGTCGAAAAAAGAGCCAAGTTGACCACAAAACACCAAGAAAACGATCGATAGATATTATCAGTGAGGATTGTGGTGATAGCCCAAAACAAGTGCAGCGTTATATATCACTGACAAAGCTTATACCGGAAATGTTGCAGAAACTGGATGATGAGATTATTTCTTTTTGTCCGGCAGTAGAGATTGCTGCATTGAAAGAAAATGAACAAAGAGAACTGCTTAAAGCAATGGATTATGCACAGGCGATTCCGTCACTCTCACAGGCTCAGCGGATAAAGCAGCTGAGTAAAGAAAAACAGTTATCGCTGGAAAAGATGGAAGAAATCATGTGTGAAGTTAAAAAAGGTGAGATCACCAGAGTAGCATTTACCAATGAGCAGCTACACAAGTATTTTCCAAATTCTTATACACCGGCAATGATGAAACGGGAAATACTGGCACTGCTAAAATTATGGAAAAAAGAATCATGGGAAAGTTAAAGGAGGAAGAAATCATGTGTAAAGTTATATCCGTAGTAAACCAGAAAGGTGGAGTCGGCAAGACCACCACAACCGTAAATGTAGGTATTGGACTGGCAAGAGAAGGAAAGAAAGTGTTGCTGATCGACGCGGATCCACAGGGAAGTTTAACAGCAAGTCTTGGGTATGAGGAACCGGATGATCTTCGCATCACACTGGCAACGATCATGATGGATGTCATCAACGAAGAAGAAATCTCTTTAGAAGATGGGATCTTACATCACCAGGAAAATGTAGATCTTCTTCCGGCAAATATTGAGCTTTCCGCATTGGAAGTAACGATGGGAAATGTTATGAGCAGAGAAATGATCATGAAGGAATATATCGATGCGATAAGATGCCGATACGATTATATCCTGATCGACTGTATGCCGAGCCTTGGTATGATGACGATCAATGCACTGGTCTCTTCTGATTCTGTTCTGATACCTGTGCAGGCTGCATATCTGCCTGTTAAAGGACTTCAGCAGCTGATCAAGACCATTCTTACAGTAAAGAAAAGACTGAACCGGAAACTGGCGATAGAGGGCATTCTGTTGACTATGGTAGATTTCAGAACCAATTACGCAAGGGACATTGCATCGAGAGTACATACAACATACGGAAGCCAGATAGAAGTATTTGAAAATGTGATTCCGATGTCCGTAAAAGCAGCTGAGACCAGTGCAGAGGGAAAAAGTATCTACATGCACTGTCCGAAAGGAAAAGTTGCTGAGGCATATATGAAATTGACACAGGAGGTTTTGAATAATGAAAAATAGAAGTGGCGAAAAGATTAAACTGGCTAGTATTGATGAATTGCTTGGTGTGGTAAATGAAGAATCTGCAATGGAGATAGAGATCAGTAAGATCCATCCATTTAAAAATCATCCGTTCAAGGTGCTGGATGATGAAAAGATGCAGGACTTGGTAGAAAGCGTAAAGATTAATGGAGTGCTGACTCCGGTACTGCTTCGCATGGATGAAAATGAAGAATATGAAATGGTATCCGGTCACAGAAGAATGCATGCAGCACAGCTTGCAGGACTCACAACTATTCCGGCAATCGTAAGAGAATTATCAGATGATGATGCCATTGTGGCGATGGTGGATGCTAACATTCAGCGAGAGGAACTGTTGCCCAGTGAGAAAGCCTTTGCTTATAAGATGAAACTTGATGCAATGAAAAGACAGGGGAGTCGGACAGATTTAACTTTGTGCCAAAGTGGCACGAAGTCGAGAACAGATCAGTTATTAGGAGAACAGGTTGGAGAAAGTGCACGAAGTGTTCAGCGGTATATCCGACTGACAGAATTAATTCCGGAACTTCTTGATCTGGTAGATAACAAAAAGCTTCAATTCACGGTTGCTGTCGATATCTCCTATATCGACAAGGAAGTACAGGAATGGATTTACGAATATATCAGCGACACCGGATTTATCAAGCCAAAACAGATTGCAGCACTCAGAAATCAGCTGAATGATGGACCAATCAATCAGATCCAGATGTTATCAATTTTCAATAACTGTGTGATGGCAAAGAAAGTATCCCGGTCTCTTACTTTCTCAGAAAAGAAACTGACAAAGTACTTTCCGGATGATTATACAGCCAAAGATATGGAGCAGGTGATTGAATCATTATTAGAAAAATGGATGCAGGAACAGTCCTGTTAAGGATAGAAAAAGCTAAGAAAACAAAGTCAAAGAAGTTTAAAAAGAGGACTTCTTAGCAGAAAATGAAAGGAGGAAAATATGGAGAAAAAAATGACATTTAATTATTTTTACGGTACTGAAGCTGATCAGTTCAGCTTCTACCGCATACCAAAAGCATTATTTACAGACAGTTACTTTAAAGATTTATCAAGCGATGCTAAAATTTTATATGGACTGATGTTGGATCGAATGTCTCTTTCCATCAAGAATCAGTGGTTTGACGACAAAAATAGAGCATATATCTACTTTTCCATCGAAGATATTATGGAATTACTGAACTGTGGCAGAAATAAAGCCATCAAATCCATGAGAGAACTGGATGACGAAACAGGGATTGGCCTGATTGAGAAACGCAGACAGGGATTTGGAAAGGTGAACGTCATCTACGTGAAAACCTTTATGCCTGAGAAAACAGATGAGAAAAAATTTGAAGAGGAATTAAAGAAGTTTAAAAAACAAACTTCTGTGGAAAATGAGGAACCCGCAGAAGTTTACAATTCAAACTTCATGAAGTCCCAAAATCAAACTTCTAGAAGTCCCGAAAACAAACTTCAAGAAGTTTACATTTCAAACCCTAATAATACTAATCTTAGTGATACTGAAATGAATGATAATAAATCTAATCCTATCATATCTGTGGATGAGAAAAGATTTGATAGCGATAATCGCTCTGAGGATTATCAGGCTTATGAAAACCTTGTCAAAGAGACCATTGATTATGAATCACTGGAAGTAACCCATCATGACGATATGCGGCAGGTAGATGAAATCGTGAACCTGATCGTAGAGACTGTGATGTGTAAAAATGACAAGATCTTGATTGCCAGCAACTGGTATCCGGCATCACTGGTGAAGAAAAAATTTCTGATGCTGACCTATTCACATATCGAGTATGTATTACACTGTATGAGTGGTAACACCACAAAGGTGAAGAACATCAAGAAATATTTATTAGCAGCTTTGTTTAATGCACCGTCAACGATGAACGGGTATTATCAGGCAGAGGTGAACCATGATATGCCAGGACTGGTAAGATAGGAGGTGCACATGTTTATTTTAAAACTTGTTGGGAAGATATTATTACTGCCGGTATGGCTGATCCTTTTTGTGATCGGCTTGGCAGTAAAAATGACAGTACAGACTTATGCGGTTGTCAGAGGAATCCTTGGGTTTATATTCACTTTATTGATCATAGCGACTGCATACTGTTACCATGATTGGGTACAGGTTGCATTCCTGTTTTCGCTGAGTGTTATTCTGTATCTGATCCTTTTTGCAGGAGTGTTCGTAGATACTGTACTGGACATGACAAGAGAACGTATTATTGATTTTATTATATCGTGAGGAGAATATGAAAATGAGTGAAAACAATGATTATATTCAGTTACCACCACTAAAAAAAGACACACCATCTGATGTGGTAGCATTTATGTGGAAGTACATGAAAGTACCGGAGAATTCAAGAGAAAAAGTTAAGAATCTGCTTAAAGATGCAAATGAAAATGGAGTAAAATTAAGTCATCAGGCACCAACCCTGTATGATGTTGTCCCAAAAGAAGAAATTACTGAATTTGAAGAGCTTATACGCAAAACCATAGCTGACATATGTGTATTATAAAAATATAAAAAGTACAGATGGATCATGGAGTATGATGGATGCTGAAATTTTAGATATGTACCAGTATGATTACGAATCAAAAGAGGTAAAGGATTTACAAAAGACTTCCTGGTAAATTTAAAAAGAGATCCATTGAATATGAATAGTTACTACATCTCTGGAAAGCCTTGATAAGGTTTTTCAGAGATTTTTCTTTTTATTGGCTACATCTGCCAGTTGGCTACTATCTGGGACTGTTGTTCCGTTGATAAGATTTTCAAGTTGTTGTGCGACTTCGGCTTGTTTGTTTGGATACAGATGACTATAAGTATTTAAGGTTTGAAAGAAATTATATATGTCTTTTTGACTATCTTTTTATATCTTCCTAAATGTCCGCAAAGCCTTATTTTATCGGCTCTACGGGCATTTTGCTTTTGTGGTAAACCTCGCATATCTAGGTCTATTTTCTTATATTTTCCCTGTCAATCGTGGTTAAAATCGTGGTAAATACTTCTATGCGATTAGACGCTGAACCTCTGATTTTGCGGTATCTATGGACGCATGAGCGTACCAGTTCATTGTGATACTAATGTTTGAATGTCCCATGATATACTGTAAATCTTTTGGGTTCATGTTCTTGCTTGCCAGTCTTGTGCAGAATGTATGGCGTAGCGTATGCGGTGTGATATGTGGCAAGGGATTGTCCTTGTGGTGCTTGTTATATTTCTTTACCATACGGACAAATAAGGCGTTGTAATCAATCGCAACTTTGGGCTTGCCTTTATGATTGACAAATAAGAAATTGCTCTGTCCGTCTATCACAAATGGTTCTGCCTTTGGGCGTTTCTTCATAACTCGTTGAAATGCCTGTATTGTTTCTCTGCTTAATGGCACTTGCCTTATTCCGCTCTTTGTTTTAGGCGTTTCAATGTAATAGCCTTGTTCCTTGCTCTTTAGTAACTGGTGGTCAATTATCACAACTTCATTCTTGAAATCAATATCGGCTACTGTCAGTCCGCACAGTTCCGAGATACGAAGTCCTGTTTTTAATAATATCAGCACATCATCATAATGCTTGTGATACACATTGTCCGTCTTGATAAATGAGAGTAAGGCTTGTTCCTGTTCCTCTGTCAATGCGACTTTCTCTTTGGTATCATTTTCTAGGACTTCACTTAACTTGAAATCAAAGGGATTTTTCCTTACACAATCGTCTTGTATGGCGATATAGAATGACGCTTTTAATGAGCGTTTATGATTGTTAATGGTATTGTAGGAAAAGCCTTTGTCTTTCATGCGTAACGCCCATTCTTTAGCGTCAGAGGGTTTGATTGTATCAATGCTCCTAGCACCTAACTTGTCCTCTTTCAATAACCGCATGAGTTGTTCCCGTTGTTTCTGTGTGCTTTTCTTCACATTTGCCCTCTGTGCGTTCTGTTTGGCATAAAGTTGGCAAAGCGTCATTTTCTTGCCTGTGCTGTCGATACCGTCCTCAATATCCCGTCTTATCTGCTGTTCCAGTTCTCGAAGTGAGGGTTTTTCCCGCTTTCCCTTTGGTGTCGGGTCTGTTGGTGTCAATCTCCAAGCATACACATATTTTGTGTTTCCAAATGCGTCTACATATTTATATAAGTATTTTCCGTCTGTTCGTTGGCTCTCTCCAGTATGCAGGATACGACCTTTGTTATCCCGTCTTTTTTCTTTCATGGTGTCTGCTCCTTTCCTTGTTGGAAAGAGCCTTGATATGACTTGTGTTCATCATAACACATACAAGGCTCATTTGCATTAGATTGCGTCCAATTTGTCGATAACCTGTTCAAACTGTCGGCGTTTAATCTGTATGCGGTTGCCATTCATAATGAGCCAGCCAGCGTCCTTGTTTTCCTCTGCCAATCGTCTTAACTTGTTTTCTCCGATACGGAAATACTTTGACGCTTCTTCAATGGTAAGGGTGTATTTTTCCCATACGGGAATATCGTTGTTATTCATCAGATACCCCCTTTCCCATGTTTCGTGTCATACTGGATATAAGGGATAAGGTCGGTACGGTTTATCCTCTGTAAATGGGCGGTTAATTTACTGGAAAGGGAATTGCTGTATCTTGCCTTATCAAGCATAGTTCCCACTTTTTCCAGTCCACCTAATGCGTCATGTTCTTCCAAGAAGTAAAAACTTTTGACAGCGGAAATCACGCCACCCTCTGTGAGCCATTGCTGTGTTTCCTCAAGGGAATTTTGCTGTTTTGGTACTTGCAGTTTTAAGACTTCCACAGCCCCTAAAAAGCGTTCCCAAAACCGACAAGTTTTCCACCTGCTCTTATTGCTTTCGTTTCTGTTTGGTACGACAAAGCGTAGGTTGTTTGCCAATAGACCGAAAGCCAGTTCTCCAAGTTCCAGCGGTCTTTCCTTGAATGTCATGGCAAAAGCATGAGCCTTATCATCACGCAGTTGCATTTCTGTCCGTTTCCAACTGCCGACTTCATCAAGTGTCTTATTATGTTTTGAACAGACTTCCTTATCCTTATCATAAAAGCGGTAGGACAATCCCGATTTTCCAGCACCGATATAAACAGTCTTTGCGGTGTCGAAATCATCAAACTTACTTTCATCAAAGTGGTAGCCCTCACTATTCGAGATAAATTCCTCTTTTTCGCATTTCTTCTTTATCTGCTCTATGGTAAAAAATGGTTTTTCGTTCTTATCATCAATGGCAATATCAAGTCTTGTGAAATGGAAATTATCCCGTCCGTATCTTCGCTCACAGCGTCGGAACATATCCCCAAAGGTATAATTCCTACTGTCGAGAATACGGAAAATATCATCACACCCTCTGCCAGTCATAACAAGATAACAGCCTAACCCTTGTGGGTTATCCTCTGTTTTTCTTGCGTCCCCCGATACATAAATATCTCCAATCTGCCAGCGTGCTTGATAGGTTTTGTATTTAATGCTTGCCGGATAGACATTGAAAATATCAGTCGGTAAACCTAAAATGTGCATGATTACATCTTCAGTGGTTGCAGTATCAAATACAATGCTGATGTAATCAATCTTAACGGATAAATTTTTGTGTGTAGTTATAGTGCATTTCTCCTTTCGTACTTCCCGTTTTTTTGCGGAGTAAAAATCGTGTTTTTTCCTTTATTTATCACAGTTTCTAGGTACTATGACATGTATGCGCAGGGCGGTGTTACATATACGCCCTTTACGAACGCCTAAAGGCGTTCCCTTTCCAAAAGGAACTGTCTGTCCGAACACGTCTGGGGGACGTGCCCCGTCCAGCCAGCCCCTTTTGGAAACCACTATTTTCGGTCTGACAGTCCATGCTTATTCATGCTATCAAAGTGAAAATATATCTTCTCTATGCTTACTCAAGCGTGTGATTGACCCTAGCGTGCTTAATCACTCCATCTGATACGATAATAACGCCATTAGAATTACTTGTCAAGAAGTTTTTGTTGACTTTTGGATATATATTAAGTATGATATGCTTATAAATGCCAAGAGAAGCAACGAAAGGAGCGGTTATACTAAGTTATGGAGCATTATGAAAAGAAAATCAGTTTCTTAGGAGAAAACATACAGACCATAAGAAAACACAGAGGAATGAAACAACAGGAACTTGCGGACAAAATCGGTATCAATATGCAGAGCCTTTCCAAGATTGAACGTGGTGTGAATTATCCTACCTTTGATACATTAGAGAAGATAATGGACGTGCTGGGTGTAACGCCCAATGAATTATTGTCGGGAGAATGGAAGTATATCGACCATACCGAGCCATATATTATGGATATTATTAAACGGGAACAGGACTTCAATGTTTCCTTAGATTATCTGTCTGAAAATGAATTTTTCGATGATGAAAACGAATACAAATTTTACATGGAAACCATATTGATTAGGTACATCAGCAATTATCTTTCTAATGAGGTTGTAGAAGTGGAAGAACTTATGGAAATCAAACAGTTGATACAGCGTCAAAAAATAGAACGCATGATGAAAGTACATAAGGAAATGCGAGGTTTAGACCGATACAGAGAACAACCGAAAGAGTATAAATATCACAACCCTTATGATGACTGGATATTCCGTCAACTTGCAGATGTAGATAACAGAAAAAACATTCCTAATACTTCTCCACAAGTAGACTTTAACGAGGGAGATTATGAAGATTATCTAAAGGCGAAATGGAACAGAGGTCTTTAATTTCCTCTTGAATGGAAGATACAGCAAACAAAAAGCCCAGTAAAGAGTGCAAAGCACCACCATTGGTGGCAAGGCTCTTGACAGGGCTTTTTCTTTTCTGTGGTGGGTAATCAAGAGGAAGAAAGAAAAAGTGTGTATGTTCAATGCAGAAAATATTCAAAGGGTATGCTGATTTTTATTGTGGCGGATATATGGAACTGTTATAATATGGGTATGAAGAAAGCGACAAATTAAAATTTTTAGGGAGTGAGAATAGTATATGGACAGTTGGTTTACCGTCGAACAAATAGACCAAGATACATTCGTCATCAGCGAATACAAACACTGGGAAGAAACACATTGTTATCTATTGTGTGGGACAAAAAGAGCCATTCTGATTGATACAGGTTTAGGTGTTTCCAACATCAGAGAGGTTATTGATGGATTGACGAAACTGCCCGTTACAGTAATCACTACTCATGTTCATTGGGATCATATCGGTGGACATAAATATTTTCGGTCTATTGCAGTTCATGAAGCAGAAAAAGAATGGCTATCGGTCAAATTCCCTATACCTTTGCAAGTGGTAAAAAACAATATTATGTGCAATCCATGTGATTTCCCCTCGGATTTTAAGGTAGAGAAATATCAGATTTTTCAAGGGGTTCCGCAAATGATTTTACATGATGAAGATTGTATTGACTTAGGGAACAGAAAGTTGGTAGTTATTCACACGCCCGGTCATTCTCCCGGACATTGTTGTTTCTATGAAGCGGATAGAAAATATCTGTATTCCGGCGATTTGATATATAGCGGTTGCCTTGATGCTTTTTATCCATCAACAAACCCACAAGAATTTTGGAAGTCTGTTAGAAAAATTCAATCTTTAAAGATAAGTCGAATTTTGCCAGGACATCATCATTTATCTATTCCAGTTACTATAATTGACAAGATAGAGACAGCTTTTCACAACTTGTCAAATGAAGGGAAATTAAAACAAGGGAATGGTATATTCAGCTATGAGGGGTTTCAAATCCATATCTGAAATGCAATCTTAGTTTTACAATTTTATATCCCTACATACAAAGCAGTTAGTCTTATGATTGACTGCTTTTTAAAAAGACACCATTTAGGTGTAATGATGTCTTTTGGGTGTTATTTTATAGTCATATCAAGGCTCATTCAATCGTGGTAAATTAGTGGTAAAATGAATGGTTTTCTATACTCCAAAATGCTTGAAAGTATAGTGGTTATGCGAATAATCCAAAATTAGATATAAAAATTAGTTAAATTGTAGAGCAGATGAAACAGGCACAGGGGATCACGGAACAGTTAAAGGCAGAAAATCAGATGGAATGGGTAGCGAGAATGAACAATATATAATCGTGTGCAAGGGAGATTGTGGATACAGAGATGGTTTATCAATAATGGAAATAAAATGAAGGAGAAAAGGCGGCAGTTTAGAAAGGCTGTTGCCTTTTAGGAATTGTTGTTTATTTGTTGTTTTTTATAAGCTATACTATAAGGAAAAGATAACATTAGAGCCAGAGGTGAAATTTATGAACTATAAAATTTTAATGGTTGATGATGATAGAGCATTGCTAAAAATGCTGAATCAATACTTTACATTGAAGAATTATACGGTAATGATTGCAGAAAATGGCATAGAAGCAATGGAAAAGATAAGTGCAAATCCCGATATTATTTTATTGGACGTAAATATGCCGGGAATGGACGGAATTGAAGTGTGCAGAAGAATCAGAGATATGGTTTCCTGTCCGATTATTTTTTTGACTGCAAAAGTAGAAGAACAGGATCGAGTAATGGGATTGTTGTCTGGTGGTGATGATTATGTTTTAAAACCATTCAGTTTGAAAGAATTAGATGCTAGAATTATTGCCCATTTGAAACGTGAAGAACGTTTACATAGGAAAAAAGAACAAAGGTTTTATGGAGAATTAGTGATTGACTATGCCAGTAAATGTGTACATATTAAAGGGAATGCTTTAGAGCTTACGAAATTAGAGTATGAGATCATAGAATTTTTGTCTATGAACCCTGAAATGGTATTTGATAAAGAACGAATCTATGAGAAGATTGGCGGATATGATGCAGAAGGGGACAGCCGGGTGGTTACGGAGTTGATTCGCAGAATCCGCAAGAAAATGAAAATGTATTCGGAACACGAATATATTGCAACGGTATGGGGGAGGGGATATAAATGGGCAAAATAAAAAATCTTTCGTTAAGGAAAACCATTGTTTTGTATATGATAATTAGTTTAATAATTAGTTTTTATCTTTCAGCACTAATTATGCGAATAGCAAGCACAGTACAAAACAACATTTGGTGGAATTATGTAGACCAAGAAGAATATTTTGAAATGGCTGAAGGGGATGGTAGAAGGTATTTGCCAGATGTTCCGAGACCACATTCTTATGAAATGAAAGAATTTGATTATCATGTATCGGAAATATGTGATTTTCTTCAGACATTTACAGTGCTTATCGTATCTGTTGCAGGGAGTATTATAGCGGTATTTCTTTTTTATAAGCATAAACTGAAATGCCCTATCGAAGAATTAGAACTGGCTTCCCGACAAGTTGGTCGAAATAATTTAGATTTCCATATCACTTATGAAAATGAAGATGAGATGGGCGGATTGTGCAAAGAGTTTGAACGAATGAGAGGACAGCTGGCAGAGAATAATCAACAGTTATGGAAAATGCTTGAGGAAGAAAAGGCTTTGCGGGCTGCCATTGCACATGATATACGTTCTCCGCTCTCTGTGCTGGAGGGGTATCAGGAAATGCTTTCAGAATATCTTCCGAAGAAAGAGATAAATATGGAGCAAGCCTTAGAAATGGTAAATGAAAGCAAAAAACAGATTGAACGTATGGATATCTTTGTGGAAACTATGCGAAAGATGAGCAGTTTAGATACAAGGGAGTTAGTAGCAGAAGAAATTACCAGTAAACAGGTAGAAATAGACGTACGGGCAGAGATGAACGTGTTTAGGAAAAAATTTGGAAAGCTATATGAATTAGAATGTTCGGAAACAGAAGAAAAATTTTCAGGAGATAAGGAAGTGATTTTAGAGGTTATAGAAAACCTTTTGTCAAATGCCTTTCGTTACGCCAAGACAAAAGTGGAAATGGAAGTGTTTCTTACCTGTTCTGAATTACAGATCAGAATAAAGGATGATGGAGTGGGATTTACAATAGATAAGCAAAAGGCAACAGAGCTTTTTTATCAGCAAAATGTGAAAGACAGTTTGAAACATTCAGGAATGGGCATGTATATCAGCAGATTGTATTGTGAAAAGCATGGTGGTCAGTTACTGATAGAAAATGAAAAACAGAGTGGAGCTGTAATAACAGCAGTATTTCATCGGATTGCATGAGCGGTCCGATTTTTTTATGCTGTTGTCTTTTTGTTGTGATTTATATTTTATGATGTCTATAACGAAGGAAAGGAGGAATACGTATGATTGCTATTTTTAAAAGAGAGATTAGGAATTATCTAAAGCGACCGTTATTTTGGGTAGGTGTTCTGCTTGTGATTTATGGTGTGTTTAATGCGACAAGTCCATATTTAACCACACATTATCTTACAACGGGGGAGGAAATCATCAATGATCAGTCCAACACTTCGGTTGAAGGAGAAGTGTATGAGGGCTATATTCCAGCCACGCCTGAAAAACACAGAGAGGTATGGCATGAAAAGGTAAAAATAAAATTAACGGATGTGTTTGGATTGACGGATTCAGAAGCACAGAATGTCATTGAAAAGCTGGAAAGCATGAATTTAAAAGAGGCCTATGCGTATTTGGAGCAGGAATATGACTGGTACGGGGCAAGGTATTTATACGAGGACAGTACGTATTATAAGGGAACGGCAGAAGAAATCAACGCATATCTAGATAAAAAATTGGAAGATAAGACATTTTCTTTTTATTACGCAAGAAAATTTGCTGATTTTGCGGGTCTGTATATGGTGTTTTTTGCAATTATTATGTTGGCGGTTTTATTTTTACAAGATACAAAAAAGCATACTTATGAATTGTTGCATACAAAGCCTGTGACTGCCGGGAAGTATGTAATGGGAAAAGTGAGTGCAGGATTTACAATTTGTTTGCTTGTGCTAACTATTTTGAATATACTGTTTTGGGTATTGTGCCGCATCTATACAAAGGATAGTGGATTTGAAGTGCGACTATGGGATTTTGTGGCTTCTACGGTACTTTATATATTGCCTAATATGCTGATGATTGTGAGTATATATACATTGATTTCACTCATATTTAAAAATCCACTTCCGGGTGTACCACTTTTGATTCTTTATATGGTGTATTCCAATTTGGGCGGAACTAATGCAGAGGGAGTTTACGGATATTGGGGCAAACCTTTGGCAATCATGGTACGATTTCCGGGGCAGCTTTTTGATACGACACCGCCCCCGATGGCGCTCTTAAATCAAAGTTTTCTTATTATTGTATCGGTAGTAATTATACTGATTTCGATACAGATTTGGAAGCGGAGGCGAATATAAATGAAGAAGGAAATGAAGATTGTTCTGCCATTTTATAAAATTGCTTATGCAGTATCCTTTGTTGTAATTTTAAGTGTGATTCGTGCAGTTGTTTTCACGTATGAAATAGGACTATCCATAGAGCCGCCTTTTGCGATATTGACTGCTGTTTTTTGTGCAGATACTTATGTGCAGGAAATTACAAGCAACCGTTCCGAAGTTCAGAGACTGTATCAGATAAAAAAGAGAATCTATTCTATTATACAGAGACTGATGATACAGGGAACTTTTTTGCTGCTGCTCGCTGTTCTTGGATATGGATTGTTTTTTGCGTTTCAGAAACCAATTACACATCCAGTAACAGAAAGTGAAATACTTCAGTTTATTACCTGTTTTGGGGCGATTGTAGTAACTATTTTCTTTTGGGGAATATTGGCTAATACATTGTCTATGCTTTTTCGCAATATGTGGATGGGAATTGGTAGCAGTCTTTTGATATGGGTAGCAACAAATTCCACAGGTGGAGATAAACTTTTTGGAGCATGGAATCTGTTTTCTTATTCTTTTAGAGATATAGAAAATACTGCCGATATTACATGGCTGTATGGGAAAGGCTTGTGTATTTGTATCGGACTGATTTTGTTACTGGCATTGCCGAAGATCGTAAGAAAGAGAGGGTAAATTTATGAGTATTCATATTGAGGATTTAACGGTAAGATTTAAGAATAGTGTCACAGCAATCGACCATGCAGATTTAGATATACCAAATGGGATATTTGGACTATTGGGAGAAAATGGAGCGGGAAAGACAACTTTGATGAGAGTTTTGACCACTGTGCTTAAACCTACAAACGGAATGGTTGCATTAGACGGAATTTTGTATAGCGAAGGAAACTATGAAAAAATCCAAAGAAAGATAGGGTATTTACCACAGGAAATTGAACTGTATCCTAATTTGACGGTTCAGGAGTGTTTGGAGTATATGGGAGATCTGGCAGGTGTTCCGAAAGCAGAATGTAGAAAGCGGATAGATTATTATTTGAAAAAGACCAGTCTTATAGAACATCGTAAGAAGAAAATGAAGCAGTTATCAGGCGGTATGAAGCGACGGGTAGGATTGGTGCAGGCGCTTTTAAATGAACCGGAATTTTTAATTGTGGATGAGCCAACTACCGGTTTAGATCCGGAGGAACGTATTCGCATCCGCAATTTGTTAGTAGATTTTTCTGAAAACAGAACGGTTTTGTTTTCAACTCATGTGGTAGAAGACTTAGCTGCCACCTGCAATCAGCTTGCAATTATGCATAAAGGTCGATTTCTGTATGCGGGTTCTATGAAGAATTTGACAGAAGAAGCACAGGGGAAAATCTGGATTTGCAAAGTACCTGATGAGAGAAAAGCAAGAGAAGTGGAACAGAAGTATCGTATTACATCTAAACAGTATGTTGAGGGGGGATTGCAGTTAAGAGTGATTTCTGAAATACAGCCAGAATTGGAGTGTATGTCAATTCCTGCAACGTTGGAAGATGCTTATATTTATGTGACGAATCAATACGAGTAGATAAAGCACCATCATATGCTTTACTACCAGTTGCACGTTGTTCGCTTTGAATATTTGTGGAGAAAAAGTATGTATTATTTTGGCTTTCTATAAAACCTATAAACCAGCCATTTATATCCTGCCCGTTCACTCGTCCGGTTCCGGTTTTTCCATAAATTCTCCATTTTCAGAGGCGGTAAGATGGATGGAATTTTTGACGGCATGAATATTAGCAGGAGTAAAGTTGAAGTTGTTTCGATATAAATTTTTCAAAAGTTCAACTTGTTCTACTGGTGAAATCTTTAAGGATGACTGCATCCAGTAGGAAGAGAAATCTCCGGATATATTTTTATTGCCATATCCTATTTGCTGAAGGTATGAATTTATAGTGGAAGATCCGAGCTGCTTGTCGATTGATTCAAAATACCAGTTTGTATATATCTTTTAAAAGGTATATGATTAAGAAAAACGGCAGGAGGCATCTGAATGAAATCACATAAATATTGGTCTATCGGTGCACTGATTACAATGCTTGGAACTTTTTATACAGGTTATAAGGGATCAAAAGAAGGCCATAAGTACTTTGCAGCAAGTTCTTTGCTTTGCATGATTATGGCTATTTATACAGGACACAAGATGATTTCTGGTAAAAGTAGGAAGAAAAAAGAAGTTTCAGTAGAGAGTGTTGAAGATTAAAAAACAAAATATTTTAATAAATAACGCCGGTGCGGGATTTTTGATATCCAGTACTGGCGTTATTTATTCTACAGGGGCTTGGGGGGTGTAGCCACCAAATATACTATTCGTTTTCTGCTTCGGCAAGTTTGTTAAGGATCCACTCCCTATTGATAACTATTTCATCATCATCGCGGAGATCCTTGAAATCATTGCAGTGTGAAGAAGCAAATTCATACATATTGTCAATGTCAACTGCACCAGTAATCTCACCCTTATTAATGATTACAAGAATATTTGTTCCGTCGTCGTCGACAGCAAAGCGCAGTTCATCAAATTCTATATCGGGATCATTTTTGAGAATAGAATCTGTCGCAAGTAATTTAACAAGTTCCATTACCCTGTCATCTTTACCTGCATCAAAGATCTGGATCTTTTCAACGAGCTGATTTGCTGATGTCACAATCCGGTATAAGTACTTTTCGGTACGATAATCAGCCAAAGCATTTTTTTCATAAAATATTTCATATGTCTTCTTTACTTCTGATTCAGAAACCAGATAAATCATGATAAGATCTTCCATCTGGTGATAGAGTGTAGGGTAGTTTAAACGGAAGGTCTCTCCACAGTTCGGGCAAGTATAAAGGAAAATAGATTGATTAAGTACCTTCTCTTTCATTTCAGGATCCAGTGCGGTATTAATACTGTCCCAGAGCTCAAAATCTCCCTCATGATGGCAGGAAGGACAAGTTACCTTTTCTATATGATGTCTTGACATAAATGATCCTCCTTTCAGTGAGATAAATCTATAGTTTTTCTATTGTAGAATAATCTTATCCGCTATTATTTCGCCAGGAAATTACTCTGTATCTCCATCGGCATATGATAAGCCTGGCCTCGTTTTGTCAGGCTGTATAGTTTAAAGCTCATGAGTTCCGGAGTCGCATTCAAAGAGCTGCAGAGTCCGAAATAATCCAGGTCTTCGTTTTGAACCATATCTTCGATCTCCTCATCATCAATCAGAAGATCGGCAGCAAACAGATTGGCCTGGTATTCTGTATTATCCGTCATATTGTAGAGGGTATCATCTTGCATTGGAGCCATTTTCAGCTGGGAACGATGCAGGATGATATGCCCTAATTCATGGGCGGCAACGATCATCTTTTCTTCTTCTGAAAGGAAACTGCTGATCATGACATAGATTGTCTTACAGCTCATAAAACAGTATCCTTTCAGTGTCTTATATCTGGAAGTTTCACCGACCACAATGTTCATCTGATCCATGATCTCAAATGGATCTCGGGTTCCATATTTCTTGATTAATTTCTTTGTTTCTGTATATATGTAAGTGTTTCTCAAATAAATCACCTCAAAAGTAAAAAATAAAAAGGGCAGAAATATCCTTGTAACTATAAGGTAACAGATTAGGTGTACAATAATCCCGCCTTCTATTATTTTTCCTCTTGGTTTTTCAGATATTTTTTCGGTGTAAATTTCTTTGCACGTCTTTTGGAATCCAGATAAAGGCTCTGGATCTCATCCATAAAAGCTATTTTATCTTCGTCTGTCAGTGATCCACCGGCAAACATAGCTGCAGCCTGTTCCAGAATCTGCTGAGCCTGTCTGGCACCACGGTTACCAAACTGTTCGGATGCTTCTGTGATAAAAGCTTCATTCTCACTCATGAGATAAGAAACGTCACACTGTAATGCATCTGCCAGTTTCTGATACAGAACATTTTGTTTTGGAAAACGTCCTTCTACTTCCCAGGATCGAATGGTCCTATATGAAACACCAACCATGCTGGCCAGTTCCTGCTGGCTCATTTTTCTTTCTTTTCTTAATGATCTTACTTTTTCACCGAATGTCATAAACATACCTCTTTCTAAGCCTTGTCTTATAAGTTTCATTAGCCGCCTCAAGGCAAAACGGGAAATGTGTCTCCTAAAAATTAAAAATTAATCTTGACAAAGGGAAATATCTCTCCTATAATGTGAATCACAGATAAGGGAAACATCTTTCCTATAAGATACACAATATTTCCTCTTTTGTCAATGAATATGTGAAATGAATTTCCTGTAATTCAATGAAAACAGGAAGGATAGACAATCATTGATAGTCAAAATGGGATACATGTTACAAAAAGAGGAAAGACGTATGGGAGGTGGCAATGTGAGTCAGGATCAGACTTCTATTATCTGTATTGATCTGAAGTCCTTTTATGCTTCTGTAGAATGCGTAGAACGTGGGCTGAATCCATTTAAAACAAACCTGGTGGTTGCAGATCCGACCAGATCAAAGTCAACAATCTGCCTGGCAATCACTCCGGCTATGAAGTCTCTTGGCATCAAGAACCGGTGCCGGATCCATGAGATACCGGATTGTGTGAAGTACATTACAGCCATGCCGAGGATGCAGCTGTACATGGATTATTCCGCAAAGATCTATGGAATCTATCTGCGGTATGTCTCAAAAGAAGATATCCATGTGTACAGTGTCGATGAATGTTTTATTGATGTGACAAACTATCTGCAGCTTTATCATCTCACTGCAAAAGAAATGGCGGTAAAGCTTATGCAGGCAGTCATGGAGGAAACTGGCATCACTGCAACTGCAGGTGTGGGAACCAATCTGTATCTTGCTAAGATCGCAATGGATATCGTAGCAAAGCATGTGGATGACCATATTGGAATCCTGAATGAATTCTCTTACAGAGAGCAGCTATGGGATCATAAACCATTAAGTGACTTCTGGAGGATTGGATCCCGGACTGAAAAGAAACTGGCTGGTTACGGGATCCATACGATGGGCGATATCGCAATGGCTTCTTTAAGATCCGAAGACTGGCTGTATAAGATGTTTGGGATTGATGCAGAGCTGTTGATCGATCATGCATGGGGTTATGAAACATGCCGGATGAGTGACATCAAGAACTATCATTCAGAAGAGCACAGCCTATCGAATGGCCAGGTGCTGATGCGAAATTATTCTTTTGACGAAGCACTTGTGATCGTAAGGGAAATGACAGACAATCTGGTCCTGGATCTGTTTGAAAAAGGACTGGTAACAAACTCTCTCACCTTATGGATTGCCTATGACCACAGGTATGAGCATGAGGCATCCAAAGGAACCGTAAAACTCGAAAGAGAAAGTAACAGTTCCAAAAAGATCATAGATGCAGTGGAAGATTTATATCGCAGGATTGCAGACAGATATACCGGAATCCGAAGAATCGAGGTGTGTGCGAACAGGGTTGCTTCTGAAAATTATGTGCAGTACAGCCTGTTTGATGATCCCAAACAGACCGATAAGGAACGGCATTTACAGGAAGCAGTATTGAATGTAAAGCAGCGTTATGGAAAGAATGCGATCATGCGGGGATCCAACCTGCTAGAGTGTTCTACTTATAGAGAACGCAACGAGCAAATAGGTGGTCACCGTGCTTAGAGGAGGTGCAAAAAGTGCTAGCAAGTGCATATCAACCGTATTTATATTTACCAAGACCGGTTTCCAGGAGACATCCCATGGATGTAGGACGCAGAGCAAAACAGTTTGCTCCATTTGCGGCACTTCGTGGATTGGATGAAACAATCCGGCAACAGGAAATCATTTATGAACCGAAAAGAGATTTATCTGAGGAAAAGAAAAATGAGCTGGATATGAAATTAAGAATCCTGGCATATGGAATGAAGATACAGGCAACTTATTTTCAAAAGTCATGGAAGAATCCATTAATTGGTCAGTACCATACATTATCTGGAACCGTAGAATTTTTTGATCCATCAGTCCACTTACGGATTGATGATACCGAGATCCAGATCCAGGACATCTGTGATCTGACTGGTGATGTATTTGAAACTATTGAAATATCATGTTAATTAATCACAGCGGAATTTTTTATACCGGAAAGAGTGAGTGGTAGCTGGTGAAAGGATAAAAAAGGATGCACAGATCGACAAAGCAGATCTGATCAGAATAGAAATCGTGCTGTTCGTGTAGCTTTGGCACTTACGGAATGGATGGCATGATGCTCATAAGGCGGATTTGATTTCCCTTTGGTCCGTTGAGTAATAAATGGAGAATATCTTATTGCTTAAAGGAGGAAGCCTATATGGGATCAGGTGCTATTAAATGGCATGTACACTGCTCTGTATGTGGAGCATTTATTGAAAAGAGCGCACAAAGCGATTCAGAAGTGGAGTGCAAAAAATGTCGCAGTACATTGGAGATATTTGTAAAGGATGATATGGTGTCGGTTCGTCCGATCCACATCCGAGATGAACAATTAAAGTCCAGGATGCGGACGTATTCCCGAAAGATGATGAATCAGGGATCATAACAGAATAGAATGAGCTGTCTGTAGTAAGTGTTGGATTTGGCAGGAACCATCAAGAACGCACCAGATAGCAAGAGTTTGTCAAGGAGCTGAACCTGACTGGAATCACTAAGAGCCCGGCAAAACATTTACGGATACACTGCAAGATCAGAAGTATTTTCTGGTTTTGGAGATTGTTGAAGTATTTGTTTTGTCGGGCTTTTTTGATGTGTTTCAAAAAATTTTTAAATTTTTTGTCGTACCCCACTGTAAAACAGGCTCTCAGCGTTTCGTTATATAGAGGTTGAATTCTCTTCTGCAAAAATAATTGCAGAGAGAGATTTTGATAATATGACACAAAGGAGGAAGCAAAGATGACTGAAATCGAATACCAGGAATTTGTAAGGCATTGTCCTTACGATGCTATGGGCGATTATTCCATGTTTCGCAAAGAGCAAACAGAGAATGAATCAGAAGATGCACATATCAACTGAATAAGCCAGGCAATCTGGCAAACTTAATCTAAACGCAGATACATGCGTTACAAAGGAGTCGCGGACTCCCGTTCAAAAAAAACGGGTGAGTTCGTGACCTCTTGTACTGCAGTTCTTTATGTCTGTGCAGAAATTTCATAAAAGATGGAATGGACCACCCGGAGCCGAAAGGCAGAAAGGTGGTCTTTATGTTGACATTAAAAGAACTGAAAAAAATCGTGAAAGTTGCTGATGTGGAGAAGAGAATCCCAAGCGTGAAATCCTTGAAGGAACACAAAGTTGTAGTAAAGGAAATGATCAATGCAGATACAACAATCTCTGTTTATGATCACGGATATGTACTTTATACAGCAGGAAATCAATCAACCGTATTTCCGCTTCATAGTTGTGATGACTATGAATATGTGAGTGTAACTGGCGATAACAAGGAATTCAATAAAGAGTTCTTTGATAATGAAAACTGGTATATCCGTCTGCTGATGGAGGCTGAAGACCGTATGGCATACAGCCAGAGCAAAATCAGCACCAATCATGGTGTGTTTTCTAACAGCGATGTTACAGATGATGCGGAGATTATGAGAGGATCTTCAAAAGATTTTGTTGACGATGTTATCGACAGAGAAATTCTAAACGCTTTGATCAAAGAGTTAACAGAGAGACAAAAGACGGTACTCAATCTGGTTTATTTCGAGGAAATGCGTCAGCAGGATGTTGCAGATTATCTGGGAATCAAACAGCAGAGTGTAAATGACCTCCTGAACAGGGCATTAAAAACGATGAAAAAAAAGGCGGAAAACGAAGAATTTTAAAAAATTGAATTAGACCACTGTAAAACAGGCTCTGAGCGTTTCGTTATATGAAGGGTTTGCATAGAACACCTTCATGTACCTTGAAAAATGAATAGCCTGCCCGGAGTGATATTCGGTTTGAACATGCATAGAGCGAAAAGCTGCGTGTCTGCCAGAAGAAAACGTATCAGAGATGGAAACTGATATAGGAACGGATCCGGGAAAGAAAACAGGAAAACGCTTAAATCTTAAATCAAAATAAAATGTCTGAATCTGAAAAGAGGATGACAGTAGAAATCATGTGGCGGTATTTGTGACAAACAGGTACCGCCATATATTTGTGCTGTTATCTCAGCTTGTGCTGACTGTCCCAAATAGCGCAAATTTCATGAAAGGAGGCGATCATCTTCGTATAAAAGATAATACGCAGACACGAACAGATAACCATACACAAAAAAATCAGAAAGGAAGGATTTA
This sequence comes from Roseburia sp. AM16-25, assembly GCF_003473825.1. NCBI lineage: Bacteria > Bacillati > Bacillota > Clostridia > Lachnospirales > Lachnospiraceae > Roseburia > Roseburia sp. AM16-25. Next base: position 712,954 of record NZ_QUCW01000001.1, on the reverse strand, counting down.
AGAGAATGAACGTGAAAAAGAAAGCACGCAGGGTGATGTCCGGTTTACTGACTGCAGTAACGGTTCTATCGACGGTACTCTCTCCCGCTGTTGCCTATGCTTCTGATGATGCCGGATCTGTAAAAAAGATTCCGTATTATGAGGAGATCAAGGATCAGTTGGATGAAGATGAAGTGGTAACTGCAAAGGATTATGAGATCAAGGTTGGAGACAATTTCGATGTAAAGAGTGATTATACCGGTCTTACGATCCAGGATGACAGCAAAGTAAAAGTTACATTTCAGGAAGCAAAAGATACGGATGGAAATGACTTTTCTACCGATTATGCCAATTCCTATAAGGCAGTCTATTATGTAGAACCACAGACAACGGATCACCCAACCTACCAGATCAATCGAAAGATCGTGGTAAAAGAAGCGGATCAACAGAAAGATTCGCAGTCAGAAAGTTCTTCTGATCAGGATGCTGGTTCTTCCGATAAGACAGAAACAGAGGATTCTGAGGCTGACTCGTCTACAGAGGAAACTGATGCTGCTGACACGGAGAGCAAAACAGAACTGACAGAAAAAGAATTTGATGCAGAGATCGAAGCAACGGAGGATCAGGAGACCGTTGATCCGGAAACAGGGATCACACTCTCAGAGGTTATGCAGGAAGCTGTTGACCAGGAAGTTGCTCTTGCAGATCTTGAAGCAGGCGAAAGTATTACTTTTGATATGCCAATGATGCTTGCTTCCGGTGAAACAGGAACAAAATCAGTCACAGTTACAGCCGGCTCCTGGTACTATTACGCAGACTATGGATTAGGTTCTTATCTGACTTGTCCATATTATGTGAAATGGGGAAGCATCAATGCGACAGCATACTGTGTTGAACCATCGAAAAAAGGACCGGGAAATGGAACTTATACGATCCAGAAACTTACCGATGGAAAGACACTTGCAAAGGTCTGCTATTACGGAACAAAAGCAAGTGATGAGAATGGTTTCTTCGATGAGAAACATCCGGATTTTCCGGCAGGAAAGAGATTCATCATTACCCATCTTGCAGCAGCTTATGCAAATGGATCCAGTGACTGGGCATCCGGAACCAATGCAACAGGAAAGAACCTGGCAATGGAACTTTACAATTATTGTGTAAATATGCCGGACATTCCGTCTGTAGATATGAGCTTTTCCGAATCTAATGTAAAGGCTTATGTGGAAGGAAACAGCCAGCGAACAAGCGTGATCACATTCAAAGCAGATAAACTGCAGACAATCACATTTAAGTTGCCAAGCGGTGTAAAGCTTGTAAATGTGACAACCGGTAAAACAAGTGCTGCAGGAGCAAGTGTAGAAATCAGTGGAGGTACACAGTTTTATCTGACAGCACCACTTGATCAGGCAGAGAGCGTCAGTGCTACATTTTCTTCTCGGATGAAGGGAAGCATTGATAAAGAATACTCTGCTTACAAGATTGTAACAGGATCCGGAACACAGGACCTGGCTCTTGTTTTCGGTGAAGGTGTCGGAAATGAGAAATATGTGGATTTTAAAGTAACCTGGACAAAAGAATGCAAAGTATCCATTGTAAAGAAAGATCAGGATACAGGAAATGCACTGGCTGGTGCAGTGTACGGGATCTATTCCGATGCTGCATATACAAAGCTGATCGCAGAGATGCCTGCAACTGATCAGAATGGTGCTTCACAGCTCACAATGGAGAAAACACAGGAAGTTGTTTATCTGAAAGAAATCTCTGTTCCAACAGGGTATCAGATCGATACAAAGTCTTATAATGTGACTCTTGCTATCGGAAAGACAACGACCAAAAATGTAACAGACAAACGTGTAAATGCAAAGATCAACATTGCAAAACAGGATGCTGAGACAGGGAATGCAGCACAGGGTGATGCAACGCTGGAAGGTGCAGTATATGGCCTTTATGCAAGGGAAGATATTGTTCATCCGGATGGAAGAACCGGAACGATCCATAAGAAAGACAGCCTGATCACATCCCTGACAACGGATAAGAATGGCGAAGCTTCTGTATCGGATCTCTATCTTGGAAAGTATTATCTGAAAGAGCTTAGTGCTCCGGTGGGATACGTACTGGATCCGACAGAACATGAGGTGGACTGTACTTACGAAGGTGCTACTGTTCCGACAGTAGAAAGAACTTCTGTATGTAAAGAAACTGTCATCAAACAGCCATTTCAGATCATCAAGGCAGCAAACAACGGGAAGACCGATGCAGATCTTCTGCAGGGAGTTGGTTTTTCAGCATGGCTTGTCAGTGATCTGAAAGTAAAAGCAGATGGAAGTTATGATTTTGACTCAGCCAGACCAGTTGTACTGACTGCAGATGGCCAGGCAGAAATGTTTACCGATGAAAAAGGATATGCAAGATCGATTCCGCTTCCATATGGAACTTATGTGGTAAGAGAAACCACAAGCAAACACAACTATGCACCGGTTGATGATTTTATAGTGAAGATCACAGAGAATCATCCGGATACACCGCAGACATGGCGAGTGCTTCTGGATAAAGAATTCAAAGCAAAATTAAAGATCATCAAAAAGGATGCAGAAACACAGAAATCTGTACTCCTGGCAAATACAGAATTCAAGGTATATGACCTGGATAACCAGAAATATGTGGAACAGACAACATCCTATCCGAAGCCAACGGTACACAAATCCTATTTCACAAATGAGGAAGGATACCTGGTACTGCCAAAGAATCTGAAACCTGGCAACTACCGGATTGAGGAAGTGACGGCACCCGATGGGTACACAATATCCAAAAACTATGTGACAGTTGCAGTTGATACAGATACTGCTTATCTGACCGATCCTGTCACAGGAGACGCAGTCATTGATGTGGAATATACCAATGCCCCGGTCAAAGGTCAGTTAAAGATCTATAAACAGGGTGAAGTGTTAAAGGGATTTGATAAGGACTTCCAGTATGAAATGGCTGGACTTGCAGGTGCTGAATTTGAAGTCTATGCGGCAGAGGATATCTATACTGCCGATCATCAGGTAGATGCAGATGGACAGAGAACTTTGTACTTTGCAAAGGATGCACTGGTGGCAACCGTTACAACGGATACAGATGGTTATGCAACTGTAAAGAATCTTCCACTTGGCAGATACTATGTCAAAGAGAAGAATGCACCGGACACTTATGTGTTAAATACGGTGCCGGAAAATGTCGAATTTGCTTATGCAGATCAGGATACCGCAGTGATCGAGAAAGAAATCTCTGTCACAGATGAACGACAGAAAGTGTCGATTACGGTCGAAAAACAGGATGCTGAGACAGGCAATACAGTAGCCGGAGCAGTGTTCGGTATTTACAATGCAAAAGACATTCAGACGAAAGATGGAAAAGTGATCGTCAAAGCAGATACTCTTTTACAGGAAATGACTTCTGATGAAAAAGGTCAGGCAGCATGTACACTGGATCTTCCACTTGGAAGCTATTATGTAAAAGAACTGAAAGCACCAGATGGATTCGTATCTTCGGATGAAGTACTGAGATTTGATGCTTCTTATCAGGGGCAGGATGTACAGACAGTAACATTAAAATCCGTAAAGAAGAACCAGCCGACAACTGTTGAGATCACAAAATCAGATGCAATAACCGGTGTAGAACTGGATGGAGCTTATCTGAAAGTAACGGATAAAGATGGAAATGTAGTAGATAGCTGGACATCTTCCAAAGATGCACCGCATGTGATCAAATATCTGAAAGTGGGTGAGACTTATACCCTACATGAAGAGTTTGCACCGCATGGTTATCTGGTAGCCAATGATGTGACATTCACAGTCAAAGATACCGGAGAGGTTCAGAAAGTGGAAATGAAGGACGAGGTACCGGTTGGTGAACTCATCATCAACAAAAAGGGAGAATTTCTGGATTCTGTTACGCTGGCCGATAAGGTCAAAGGTGTGGTGGAACACATTTTCAACTATGTAACCGGAAAACTGACAGATGTTACGTTTGAAGTCTATGCTGAGGAAGACATTAAGGCTACCGATGGCGTCAGTGACGATTACTATAAAAAGGATGAACTGATCGCAACGATCAAGACAGATGAAACCGGTATTGCAAAACTGGAAAATCTTCCACTTGGTAAATACTATGTGAAGGAAACAGGAACTGCTTACGGTCATGTACTGGATGGTGAGATCCGTCATGTAGATCTGACTTACGTGGATCAGAATACACCAGTTGTAGTCTATGACAAAGACTGGCAGAACAACCGCCAGAGAGTAGAAGTCAATGTACTTAAGAAAGAAAAAGATTCTGACCGTACATTGGAAGGCGCTATCTTTGGATTATTTGCCAAAGAAGACATTAAGTCTGAGACAACAGGTAAAGTCCTGATCGAAGCCGATGAGATCATTGAGCTGAAATCTACGGATGAAGAAGGAAAGATCACATTTGTTGCAGATCTTCCAATAGGAGCAACTTACTATGTAAAAGAGCTCTATGCACCGGACGGATTCGTAACCAACGATGAAGTAAAGGAATTTACCTTTGAGTATGCAGGTGAAGATCAGCCGACAGTCACTTATGATTTTACCTTTGATAATCAGCCAACCGTCGTTGAATTTACCAAATCCAGTCTGACAACCGGAAAAGAACTTCCAGGATGTAAGCTGAAAGTGGTAGATGCTGATGGAAATATCGTGGATGAATGGACTTCCGGTAAAGAAGCACATGTGATCCGTGAGCTGACTGTCGGAAAAGAATACACACTGGTTGAAACAAAACCTGCTGATGGTTACGTGACAGCTGAAAGCGTAAAGTTCACGATCAAAGATACTGCCGATGTGCAGAAAGTTGAGATGAAGGATGATGTAACGAAGGTGAAAATCTCCAAACAGGATATCGCCGGAAAAGAACTTCCGGGAGCGAAACTCACAATCCTTGATCAGGATGGAAAAGTTGTGGAAAGCTGGACCAGTACAGAGAAAGCACATTACATCGAAATGCTTCCGATCGGAAAATACACTCTCCGTGAAGAAACGGCACCGGATGGCTATCTGGTTGCAAAAGATGTGGAATTCGAAGTAAAGGATACCTGTGAAGTACAGCATGTAACTATGGTGGATGAGAAAAAACCGGCAGAAAAGACACCGGAAGGTGGAAAACCTGTCAGTGATTCACCAAAGACTGGGGATAACACCAATCTGTGGCTGTGGTTTATGCTTCTCGGCATTGGTGCGACTGGTACAGGAGCCCTTGCATTTATGAGAAAAAAGAAACACTAATTAAATAAGAATGAGCGTTCATGGAAACCGAAAGGAATCTGTGGACGCTTTTTTAGATGGGAGAAACCATGAGAAATATCATTATTTTTGTTGCTCTTCTGGGAGCAGCGGCAATATTTACAGTTTTGTATTGTCTCATTGCTGCCGGAAGTCAGGCAGAGAAAAAACTGACAGAAATCATGAGAAAAGAGGAAGAACAGAATGAAGACTAATAAAGATCTGATCATAGAACCAAATGCAGCTATTGAGGGAAGAAAGTACAGCGAAGAAAAGCCATGGTCCTGCAAGTACTGTTACTGGTGGGGAGGCAAAAAGAAAGGCTGTAGCTTGAAACAGTGCCACTATCTGCTTCCGGAAAAGAAAAAAGCAGTAAAAACAACACCATGTGGTGGCTGTCCGTATGGAAAACATGTTCCATGCATCGGATATTGTATTGCCCGTCTTCATTCTGAAATGAAAGGAAAGAAAGGACGTGGGTAATTGCAGGAAGAAGTAAATCAGAAAGTGATCAGCCTGAGCATCCAGGGAGTCAAGATCACTGCCAGTGTGCTAAAAGCAGCCCTTCGGAAGTTCCTGGAAATGGACAACCGGAGGAAACAGAAAGCAACGCAGGTGAAAATGGCTGAAAAGACCGGACGGGCCCAGGAGAAAGGAAGGGAAAAAGCCCGAAAAAAGATTGAAAAGAAAAAGCCACATGGAAAGCAGACCATCAAGCAGCTGAATGCACAGGGAGTACAGCTTTCCAACATAAAGATCACAGATGAAAATATCAAATCCTTTGACCGTGTGGCAAGAAAATACGGGATTGATTACAGCCTGAAAAAAGAAGTCGGTGCGGATCCACCGAAATATCTGGTCTTCTTTAAGGCTAAAGATGTGGATGTGATGACAGCGGCTTTCCGGGAATATGCCGGAGTAGAACTGAAAAAGAAACAGGTGAAGAAACCATCGGTCAGAAAGAAACTGCAGAAATCTGTAGAAAGAAAAGCAAAGCACCACCAGCGTGTGAAGCAGAGACAAAAATCCAGAGGTCAGGAACGATGATGCGGGAGAAATTACAGAAGATCCAGATCAAACGGCTGGTGATCTTAAATCTCCCATATTTCTTTATCTTCTATGTAGCAGATAAAGGATCCTGGCTGTACCGGCATTGCCTGGGAGAAAGCATGGTCCAGAGACTTGGCGTGATGTTAGTCAATTTTCGACTGGCATTTTTAAGCTGGCTGCCAAGTATCGCTTTGCAGGACCTTACAGTAGGTGTTCTGGCTGCAGGTGCATTAAAACTGGTTGTCTACTATCGTTCTAAAAACGCAAAGAAGTTCCGGCAGGGTGTGGAGTATGGATCTGCAAGATGGGGAAACAGAAAAGACATCGAACCCTTCATGGATCCGGTTTTTGAAAACAATGTCATCCTCACAGAAACAGAACGTCTGACCATGAACAGCCGACCAAAAGCTCCGAAGTATGCCAGAAATAAGAATGTGATTGTTATCGGTGGTTCCGGATCCGGAAAGACAAGATTCTATGTGAAGCCCAATCTTATGCAGATGACGGACCACGTATCCTATGTGGTCACCGATCCGAAGGGAACGATCATCGTTGAATGCGGGAAGATGCTGGTAAATGGAGGATACCGGATCAAGGTATTAAATACGATCAACTTTAAAAAGTCCATGCATTACAATCCGTTCCATTATATCCGGAGTGAAAAAGACATCTTGAAGCTGGTCAATACCATTATCGCGAATACCAAGGGTGAGGGCGAAAAATCAACGGAAGATTTCTGGGTCAAGGCCGAACGTCTATTGTATTCTGCACTGATCGGATACATCTGGTATGAGGCACCAGAGGAAGAACAGAACTTTTCTACTCTGTTGGAATTTATCAATGCCAGTGAGACCAGGGAGGATGATGAAGAATTTAAAAATGCAGTGGATGAATTGTTTGAAGAACTGGAAGCAGAAAATCCGGAACACTTTGCAGTAAGGCAATATCGCAAGTACAAGCTTGCTGCCGGCAAAACTGCGAAGTCGATTTTGATTTCCTGTGGTGCCAGACTTGCACCATTTGACATTCAGGAACTAAGAGAAATCATGTCGTATGACGAAATGGAACTGGATATGATCGGTGATCAGAGAACAGCCATGTTTGTTATCATCAGCGATACAGATGACACATTCAACTTTGTGGTAGCGATCATGTACACCCAGCTCTTTAACTTACTTTGTGATAAAGCGGATGATGAGCATGGAGGCAGGCTTCCCTATCATGTACGGCTGCTCCTTGATGAGTTCAGCAATATCGGACAGATCCCAAAATTCGACAAATTGATTGCTACGATCCGAAGCAGGGAAATCTCCGCTTCTATCATTCTGCAGTCACAATCTCAGCTGAAAACTATCTATAAGGATGCTGCTGAGACGATCACGGGTAACTGTGACACTGTTCTTTTCCTGGGTGGAAAGGAAAGTTCCACACTGAAAGAAATATCAGAAACCCTGGGAAAGGAAACCATTGATCTTTACAACACATCAGACACCAGAGGCAGCAACCGATCCTATGGGCTGAACTATCAAAAGACTGGAAAAGAACTGATGAGTAGAGATGAGCTGGCGGTCATGGATGGAGAAAAATGTATCTTACAACTTCGAGGAGTCCGGCCGTTTTTAAGCAACAAATATGACATCACAAAGCACAAACGGTACAAAGAGCTTGCCGATTTCAATAAGAATAATGCGTTTGATGTAGAAAAATATCTGGCACACCGACTGGTGATGTCGAAAGATACAGAATTTGAAATGTATGAAGTAACTGTAACACAAGAAGATGTATCAGCGATTGAAGCTGAGGAAAGTGAGGATTGATATGAAAGAAAGAATTCGAGCACCCTGCTACTACTGATAAGGATATAAAAAGGTCTGAATAAAAGGGAAAGGAGTAGAGCCAAACGCTTACAGACCATAAGAAAAGCGTTTGTTCAAACATTTGATTATGGCTTTTTTTAGCAGTGCAATCAATATCCTTCAGACACTGGTCGTTGCAATCGGTGCAGGCCTTGGTGTCTGGGGCGTAATCAACCTGATGGAAGGTTATGGAAACGACAACCCGGGTGCAAAATCCCAGGGAATTAAACAGCTGATGAGCGGTGGTGGTGTTATCCTGATCGGAACACAGCTGATCCCGCTTCTGAGTGGATTATTTGGTTAAGAGAAAGGAGTAGAGATCCATGTTCAGTCAGATTTTTGATGCGATTGAGGAATGGATGAGGGAACTCTTAACCGGGATGATCACTTCCAACCTGGACACGATGTTTACTGATGTCAATCAAAAGACTGGTGAGATCGCCACCCAGGTTGGACAGACCCCGCAAGGGTGGAACGGCAGCATATTCAGTATGATCCGGAACCTATCGGATTCCGTGATCATGCCGATCGCAGGCATTATTATCACATTCGTACTCTGCTACGAATTGATTTCTATGCTGACCGAGCGCAACAACATGCATGATATTGATACCTGGATGTTTTTCAAGTACTTCGTAAAAATGTGGATCGCTGTGTATCTGGTGAGTAACACATTTACGATCACAATGGCGGTATTCGATGTGGGTCAGCACGTAGTTAATTCTGCGGCCGGTGTTATCACAGGAAGTACCGCCATTGATATTTCTTCGGCATTGACGGATCTTTCCACAACACTGGAAAGTATGGAAATCGGAGAACTTGTTGTATTGGCGCTGGAAACCCTTATCGTCGGCTTCTGTATGAAGATCCTGTCTGTACTGATCACAGTGATCATGTATGGACGTATGATAGAGATTTACCTATATACCTCAGTTGCGCCGATTCCATTCGCAACTATGAGTAACAGAGAATGGGGACAGATCGGCACGAATTATTTCAGAGGACTCTTTGCCCTGGCTTTCCAGGCATTTCTGATGATGGTATGCGTTGCAATCTATGCAGTGCTTGTTGCAGGTATCCAGTATTCAGATAATCTGAGTTCTTCATTATTTGGCGTTATGGCTTACACAGTGATCTTATGTTACAGCCTCTTTAAGACGGCATCCTTAAGTAAGTCGATATTTAACGCGCACTAAATTACAGGAAGGAGTGAAAATCATGGCATATGTCAGCGTACCGAAAGATTTAACAAAGGTAAAGAATAAAGTAGCATTTAACCTGACCAAAAGACAGCTGATCTGTATCGGTATAGGTGCTGCAATGGGAATTCCAAGCTATTTCCTCTTGCGTAATGTGATGGGAAACAGTAATGCAGCAACGGTCATGGTGCTTTTGATGTTACCGGCATTTTTATTTGCCATGTACGAAAAAGACGGGATGCATCTGGAAGATGTTCTGATGCATATGATCCGGGTGAAGTTTCTTCGTCCATCCGTCAGAAAATATGAAACTGAAAACTATTATGAGACAGATCCGGAACAGATCAGACAGTCACCGGATGCAGGAAAACCGAAAGGAGGAAAAACGGTTGCGAAAAAAGAAAAATAAGAAAACTGTCGCAGATACCGGATACAAAAAAGTAGACAGAAAAGAGAAAAAGAAAAAAGAAAAGCAGGAAGAGAAACGCAGGCAGAAAAAACTGTCCGTCCAGCAGTCGATTGCTTATAAGGAAATGGGAAGAGATGGGATCTGCAGGGTACAGGGAAAAACGTATTCTAAGTGTATCCGCTTCTATGACATCAACTATCAGCTGGCTCAGAACGAGGACAAAAATGCAATCTTTGAAAACTGGTGCGATTTCCTCAATTACTTTGATGCCAGTATCCATTTTCAGCTGAGCTTTATCAATCATAAAAGCAGCATGAAAGAATTTGAACAGGTCATCCGGATCCGTCCTCAGGATGATGCTTTTGACGATGTACGTATGGAATATGCCAAGATGCTGAAACAGCAGCTGGCGAAAGGAAATAATGGACTGGTGAAATCAAAATATATCACCTTTTCCATCGAAGCGGATAATATCCGGGAAGCAAAGCCAAAACTGGAACGTATTGAGTCGGATATCCTGAACAACTTCAAGATCCTTGGAGTTCCGGCGTATCCATTGAATGGGGTGGAAAGACTGCAGATTTTATATGAGACTTTCAATCCAGATAACATGACAGACTTCCAGTTTGATTATGGTTCCATGATCCGTACAGGACTCAATACCAAAGATTATGTGGCACCGACCAGTTTTGTATTCAAGGACAGAAATACATTCCGCATGGGAAATACTATCGGAGCCGTCTCTTATTTGCAGATCCTGGCACCGGAGCTTACAGATAAAATGCTTGCAGAATTTCTGGATATTGATAAGAATCTCATCGTCAATCTGCATGTTCAGTCTGTGGATCAGATGAAAGCAATCAAGCTTGTAAAAAGCAAGGTCACAGATATCAACAGAATGAAAATTGAAGAGCAGAAAAAGGCGGTAAGATCTGGATACGACATGGATATCATCCCATCGGATCTGAATACGTATGGCGGAGAAGCCAAACGTCTTTTGGAAGATCTGCAGTCACGAAATGAGCGTATGTTCCTTGTAACAGCGCTCTTTTTAAATACTGCAAAGACAAAACAGGCACTGGATAATGCCATCTTCCAGACGGCCGGTATTGCACAGAAATATAACTGTGTGCTGAAACGTCTGGATTATCAGCAGGAAGAAGGATTGATGAGCAGTGTTCCGTTGGGAGTAAATCATATCCCAATCAGGCGGGCTCTTACGACTACCAGTACAGCAATCTTTGTTCCGTTTACGACACAGGAGCTTTTTATGACAGGAGAATCCTTATATTACGGATTGAATGCACTCAGTAACAACATGATCATGGTGGATCGTAAAAAGCTCAAAAACCCGAATGGACTGATTCTTGGTACGCCTGGATCCGGTAAATCCTTTGCAGCAAAAAGAGAAATCACCAACGCTTTCTTTGTTACGAAGGATGACATTATCATCGGAGATCCGGAGGGTGAGTATTACCCACTGGTCCATGCACTTGGCGGACAGGTCGTACACATTTCACCAACCAGTAAGGATTATATCAATCCGATGGATATCAATATGGATTATTCCGATGATGACAATCCACTTGGTGTAAAATCTGATTTTGTCCTGTCTTTATGTGAGCTGATCATGGGAAGCAGGGATGGAATTGAAGCAGAGGAAAAATCAGTGATCGACCGCTGTCTTCCACTGGTGTATCAGAAGTACTTTGCAGATCCAAAACCGGAAAATATGCCGGTCCTTGGTGACCTGTATGACTGCCTCAGAAAGCAGAAAGAACCGCAGGCACAGAGAATTGCAACAGCGTTGGAAATCTATGTAAATGGATCACTGAAAGTATTTAACCATAGAACCAATGTGGAACTGAATAACCGTATTGTCTGCTTTGACATCAAGGAACTTGGAAAGCAGCTGAAGAAAATCGGAATGCTCATCGTCCAGGATCAGGTATGGAACAGAGTTACGATCAACCGCGGCATCAAATCCACCAGGTACTATATCGATGAGTTCCATCTTCTGCTCAAAGAAGAACAGACAGCAGCTTATTCCGTAGAAATATGGAAGAGATTCAGAAAATGGGGTGGTATTCCAAGTGGTATCACCCAGAATATCAAAGATCTTCTTGCCAGCAGGGAAATTGAAAATATCTTTGAGAACAGTGATTTTATCCTGATGCTGAACCAGGCTGCAGGTGACAGACAGATCCTTGCAAAACAGTTGAATATTTCCCCATATCAGTTGTCTTATGTGACGAATTCCGGGGAAGGAGAAGGACTTCTTTTCTATGGAACAACAATTATTCCATTTAAGGACAAGTTCGATAAGAACTTGAAGCTGTACAGTTTGATGACTACAAAACCGGAAGAAGTTGAAAAACGAGAGAAAGAAATGGAGGCGGAAAAGCATGAAGGAAATTGATAAGATCCGAATCAGGCAGTGGAATCAGGATAATCCTTACATTCAGATGAAAAATCTGGAAAATGCACAGCCTGGATACCGTGTTCATACAGTCAATGATGATCATCATCTGTATGAACTTCCGCTGGAAACACAGAACATTATCCTTGATTGGGTATTCTGGAACTTTTATCCGGCACAGAAGATCTATCCACATCTTACCAGTGATGATCTGAAAGAAGTTTTGTATAAACGTACCCAGATTCATCTGTACAATAATCAGTTTAAGGAAGCTATGCTGATCAATGGTTTCTGGCCAAGAGATCCGAGTGAATTGAACTGGGTATTTCATATCCAGGCAAGCTCTCCGGCAATCAGAACGCAGGCAGATGGTTATCCTGGTATCCCGATCATTGGACGCCAGGAACTGAATGAGTACAGAAAGAAAAGTTGTGCCAGGAGGTGATGACCTATAGCTGGAAAAGAATTTAAAGGCAAGGATAAAAAGGTCGCAAAGATGACCAGGGAGGGTTTGACAGAAGAAAACCTCCGTGATGGTAGTGTAAAAGATATCAGTCACAGGAGCCGGGGGCGACCGGAAAATAAAGAAGAATTTGTTCCGGAACGGGAACGAAAAAAGACTGAGGGCGAAGATTCAAAATCAGGAAAAGGTAAACGACTGCAAATGGAAAAGATCCGGAAATCTTCTGTCCAGCAGGAAGCTGTTGAGGATACAGTTGAAGTCACACCGGAAGAAAAAGTATCCGGATATCGAAAGAAACTGCATCGTCATGAAAAAATCCCAGATGATGATAACAATCTGAACAGCCAAAAGAAATCCATTCGGAAGAAGCAGCTGCAAAAACAGATGACCAAAGAACAGGCAAAAGCAGGAAGATTATCCTTTGATGATGAAGGAAATCAGATGGTGAAAGGTGCTGGCATGAAACCGGGAGGGACAGCCGGGAAGTACATTGCCACACAAGCTGCTATATCTGGCATGAAAGCAGTCACTTCCGAAGAGGAAGAAACAGATGAAAATGCAGGTGTGGAAAGTGCCCGACTTGCAGAGCGTGAAACAGAAGCTGCGTTACGTGGTCTGCGTCATGCTCAGATCCGGAGCAAACGAACGGATGTGAAAACCCATCGCAGAGGATATCGTGAGGCTACCGTAGAAAAGAAATTGAAATTTGGTTCTGCAGAAAGTATGGAAGGAGTCAAACATGCAGAATCGGTAAAGAATGCTGAGCAAAAGAGACATTTCTATAACCGCTTCTTCCAGAAAAAACGATATAAGGATGCATACCGGGCAGCCAAAGCCGGAAAATCCGCTGGCAGTCTGGGTGGAGCAACAACCATTGCCGGTGTCGAGAACATGACGGTAAAAGCAAAGATTGCCTTGAAAGAGATTATAAAGCGTAATCGTGCCATGTTCGCAGGCATCGGTATTTTTGCGCTTCTTTTTCTAGTCATAGCGGTATCTCTGGGGAGCTGCAGTGCTTCTATCGAGGGTGCTGGATCTGTGATCGGTATCACAACGTATCCAAGTTCAGACGAGGATATCTATGCTGCCGAAAATCAATATGCTGCTTTGGAAAGTGCCTTGAACCAACAGATCAATGAGATGGAACGAAGACATCCAAATTATGACGAGTATCAGTACAACATTGCTGAGATTGGTCATAATCCATACCATCTTATCTCGTATCTTACCGCAAAATACGGGGACTGGACGTACTCAGATGTTGAAAACGAGCTGCAATCTCTTTTTGAAGCACAATATCATCTGAATACAGAAGGTCGAACAGAAACGGTGACAGAAACCAGAAATGTTCGAGTCGGAGAATCATTAGGACAGGTAGTGACCAGCGGATATTGTAACTGTCGAATCTGTTGTGGTGTATGGTCCGGAGGTCCAACTGCTAGTGGTGCATATCCAACTGCAAACCATACCATTGCTGTAGATGCTTCCAATCCATTTGTGCCGATTGGCACTAAGGTAGTAATGAATGGTGTGGAATACACAGTTGAGGATACCGGAGCCTTTGCACGATATGGTGTGCAGTTTGACGTTTACTATGATAACCATGCTGCCGCTTCTGCTCATGGACATCAGACCTGGGAAGCCTATATCGCAGATGACAATGGCAGTCAGGAAGTAACGGTTATCAGTACAAGCACTAAGAAGATTCTATATGTGACACTGACAAATGGAAGCTTTGACGCTGTGGCAAGAGCCAATCTGAATGCGGAGCAGCTGATCATCTATAATGCATTAAATACGACCTATGGAAACAGAAATTATCTGTGGGATGTAAACAATGTGACCAGTGGATCAGGCGGTAATGGAATGAGTTATGAGATTCCACCGGAAGCACTGCAGGATGAAGAATTTGCCCGGATGATCCGAGAAGCAGAAAAATATCTGGGAGTACCTTATGTATGGGGTGGCTACTCTCCATCTGGATTTGACTGCTCAGGTTTCGTATCCTATGTCATTAACCATTGTGGTAATGGCTGGAACTATGGACGGTTGACCGCAGAAGGATTAAGAGGCGTATGTACTTATGTATCACCGGGAGAAGCAAAACCAGGAGATCTGATTTTCTTCCAGGGAACGTATAACACATCCGGTGCAAGCCATGTGGGTATCTATGTCGGTAACAATATGATGATCCATTGCGGGGATCCGATCCATTACTCAAATATCAGCACATCCTACTGGCAGCAACATTTCATGTGCTTTGGAAGACTGCCATAAAGGGGTGAACGAAGGGAGGTGAAAGTTTGAATAAAAAGATTAAAAAATATCTGGATGAGATTGCCAAGACAGAGAAAAAGATCGCGGATCTGCAGCAATATCTTAGGGGTGTCCAGGCTGCATTAAAGCAGGAAGAGGACAATGAGATGATCAGGTGCATCCGTGGTATGAAGATGGATAATGATCAGTTATATGATCTTTTGGATGGTATCCAGAGTGGAAAAGTTAAATTTCAGGTAAGCAGAGAGTCTGACGATGAAGGTTCAGGCTCCTTTGTATTCACAGAAGAAAATAAGGAGGAATATCAGAATGGTGAAATGGAAGAAAATGAATAAGAAAATGAATAAGAAAATGGCAGGACTGCTGTTGGGAGTCATGATGCTTTTTACAACATCAACCACAGCATTTGCCTATGTGGATGAATCGGCAGAGGCATCCAAAGTAGAGACAACTCAGACGGAACAGTCAACAGACAAAGAAGAGAAAAAGGACGAGGCGACAAACACAAACGAGGTGCTGCCGGAAGATGGAACAGACAAGGGAACTGCATTTACGACACCTGGCAATGGTGAAGTCAAGGATGACATTACCGATGATTCCACAAAGGAATTTCTTACGGTTACAACGAAGAATAACAACACTTTCTATATCGTGATTGACCGCAGTGCCACATCCCAGAATGTCTATATGTTATCTCAGATTGATGAGAATGATCTGTCCGAGTTTCTGGATAAAGACAGTACAGCTGCTGTTGTAACACCACAGCCAGATAAATCAAAGGTAGTGCTGGATGAAACAAATAATGAGGATGTAGACAAGGAAGCTACCGTTGATCCGGAGAAAACAGCATCTACCAAAACAAATATGGGTGCAATGGCAACAATCCTGATTTTGGCTCTCGGCGGTGTGGCAGCTTACTACTACTTCAAGATCTATAAACCTAAAAAAGAGGAAGATGAGGATGATCAGCCGGAAGGTTTGGAAACAGGTGGACTGGAAGAAGTTCCGGATGAGGAAGAGTCTGAAGACGAAGATTTTGAAGAAAATGAAAAATAAATAAACTTTTTTAGCGGAGGGGGCTGTAAAACATGCTCTCTCCGTTTCGTTATATGAAGGAGGTAATACATCATGTATTTAGTAATTGCAGAAAAACCAAGTGTATCAAGAGCAATCGCAGAAGTGATTGGAGCACAGGAACGAGAAGACGGATATTTACAAGGAACCGACTGTATGGTCAGCTGGTGTTTCGGACATCTGGCCGAATATGTTTCACCGGATGCTTACGATGAGAAATTTAACCAGTGGAGATATGAAGATCTCCCGATCATCCCGAAAGACTGGAAAGTTACAGTCTCAGAAGATAAGAAAGATCAGTTCTATATCTTAAAAAGACTGCTCAACAGTCCGGAAATTGAATACGTCGTAAATGCCTGTGATGCCGGACGTGAAGGAGAATTAATCTTCAAACATGTCTATGACTTATCCGGAAGTAAAAAGCCGGTGAAACGATTATGGATCAGTTCTCTGGAAGATTCCGCAATCCTTGATGGAATGCAGCATCTGAGATCCGCAGAGGAATACCGACATCTGGCCGAAGCTGCTGTATGCCGTTCTCAGGCTGACTGGCTGGTCGGAATGAATGCAACCAGAGCTTACACCACAAAGTACTTCAAAAAGCTGACCGTTGGAAGGGTTCAGACACCGACACTTGCCATGTTGGTGGAACGTGCCGAACAGATCAGCAATTTCCAGAAAGAAAAGTATTTCAATGTAGAACTGGATTGTGACGGAATTCCGGCAGTAAAGTCAAAGATCTTTGATCCGGATGAGGCGGAACAGTTAAGAAGCAGATGCCATGGAAATGAAGCTATTGTCACTTCAGTAAAAGAAACGGAAAAGAAAGTAAAAGCACCAAAACTTTATGACCTGACCACATTGCAGAGAGAAGCAAACCGTATCTATGGAATGACAGCCAAACAGACACTGGATACCGCTCAGAGCCTGTACGAAAAGAAACTGATCACTTATCCAAGAACAGACAGCCAGTATCTGACAGAAGATATGGAACAGACCGCAAGAAATGTGGTTAGTCAGATTTATGAGAAATATCAGCTGACAGGTCCGTTTGATCAGCCGGAGCAGCCAGATGTGAAGAAAGTCATGAATAACAGCAAAGTGACAGATCACCATGCAATCATCCCAACGATGGAGCTTGCATCCAGCCATCTTGATGAACTGAAATCCTGGGAAGAAAAGATTCTCTTCCTGATCGCAGTCCATACGGTCATGGCAATGAGTAAGGATCACATTTACCAGGAAACAGAGATTGAAGTGGAATGCCAGGGAGAAATCTTCAAAGCAAAAGGAAAGATTGTTCTGCAGGATGGATGGAAACTCTTTGAAAACTGCTTCAAGAATAAGGACCGCATGGCAATCGTAGATCCGGATCAGGAAATGAAAGAGAGAATGCCGAAAGTAACCCAGGGACAGACTTTCTATGCTGTAGCTGCAGAAAAGACAGAACATTTTACATCGCCACCAAAACCATACAGCGAAGATACTCTCCTTGCGGCAATGGAAACAGCTGGAAATAAGGAATTCGATGAAGATACGGAAAAGAAAGGATTAGGAACTCCGGCAACAAGAGCCGGTATCATCGAGAAACTGATCTATTCCCAATATGCCACCCGAAAAGGAAAACAGATCCTTCCAACAGATGATGGAAAAGTCCTTGTTGAGATCCTGCCAGACTTCCTGAAATCTGCAAGTATGACTGCAGAATGGGAAAACCAGTTGCTTTTGATGGAGCATGGAGAGATTGCACCGGAACAGTTTATGACCGGGATCAAAAACATGCTGACCATGATGCTGAATGGATGCGATGCGATTTCCGAAGAAGAAACAAGAAGATTTCAGACCAGAGAAAGCATTGGAACATGTCCGGTATGTGGAAGCCTGGTATATGAAAGCAAAACCAACTTCTATTGTAGCAACCATGATTGTCACTTTGCTCTCTGGAAAGATAACCGCTATCTGCAGAGTATGGAAAAACCCATGGATAAAAAGATGGCTGCAGAACTTCTGAAAAGTGGATGTGTGCATGTAAAAGACCTGTATTCCAGAAAGAAGAATATGTACTTTGAGGCAGATCTTCATATGGATGCAGATGAAACCGGAAAGGTGAATTTTTCTTTATCCTTTCCCAAAAAGAAACCAAAAAACAAAAGCAAAAAGAAATAAGAAAACAGATTAGAGGAGGAAACGAAGAATGAATTTTAATGAATTTGTAAATGAAGTAAAGGACAATATCAGACTCTTTTTACCAAAGGATTATGAGAATGCAGAAGTATCAACGATGGAGTGTCAGAAACTGAACCGTGCCTATACGGGATTGATGGTGAGAAAAGAAGGTGAGATGCTTACCCCGACGATTAATCTTAATCAGCTGTATGAAGCATATAAAGCACAGCCTGGCGTAACAATGGAAACTGTATGCAGAAAGATTGCAGATATAGTTATTGAGGCACCGATACAGGTTGATCTGAAAGCTATTTTAAATTATGAAGATGTGAAGGACAAGCTGTTTATCCGTGTATCATCAGCCGAAGCAAATAAGGAAGTCCTCGAAAATGCGCCACACCAGCTGAAGGAAGATCTCGCAATCACCTATCATGTGGCAGTAGGCAAGGATCAGGATGGATTAAGTTCCATGTTTATCAAGAATGATCTGCTTGAACAGTATGGAATCTCTGCAGAACAGCTTCATGAAGATGCGATGAAAAGTTCACCGCGTGTCATGGCTCCGGAGGTATCAAGTATAGGTGCATTGATAGATGAAATGTACCAGAAAAATATTCTCATGCTGACACCGGATGAACGTGAAATGCTGCAGGAAACATTGCAGGAATCAAGCGAGATGCCGACATTCTTTGTTGTTACGAATACAGACAGAATTGATGGAGCCGGTGTGATCTTTTATCCGGAATTCATGGATAGCATGGGGGAACTTCTTGGAAATGATTTCTTCATTTTGCCATCATCCATCCATGAAATGCTGGTCTTGCCAGATGACGGGCAAGTGGATGCAGAAATGTTAAGAGATATGGTAAAAGAAGTCAATGCCACTCAGGTAGCCCCTGCAGAACGTCTTACCAATGATGTATATCACTTTGATACAAAGGATCATGTCTTTGAAAAGGCAGATAGATTCACAGAA
Organism: Roseburia sp. AM16-25; assembly: GCF_003473825.1. Lineage (NCBI taxonomy): Bacteria > Bacillati > Bacillota > Clostridia > Lachnospirales > Lachnospiraceae > Roseburia > Roseburia sp. AM16-25. Next base: position 693,801 of record NZ_QUCW01000001.1, on the reverse strand, counting down.
CGTCAGAAAGAAAAAGAAGCACAGGCTGCAAAAACAGAGAAAGCAGGAAAAGAACAGCCGGATAAGAAACCGAAAGCAAAGAAACATGATATGGAACTTTAATACCAAGCATGAAAACCGTTAAATGAGCAAACGCCCTGCGGCATAAAGAAATGTCGTGGGGCATTTTTGAAAAGGAGAAGATTATGACGAAAGAAAACATTAAAACAAATACAAGCTTAAGATACAGCCAGTATCAAAAAAGATTATTACACACATTTTCGTTTGAAAAATTGAAGAAACAAATTGAGATGTTACATGATCAGGAATTTATTATAAATGTGCCGATTGGAGGTGTTGCTGATGGCAGATAAATTAGAACAGGTAGCAATTCGTATGGTGGAACAGCCACCACTTTATAGTAATGAACCTATGAATAATCCAGATGTAGCAATTCGTGTTATGAATGAATTTCTTTCCCAGATGGATCGGGAACTCTTTTGTATTGTTAATTTACAGGCAGATTTAACACCAATCAATATGAATATCGTATCTGTAGGATCGCTGAATGAAGCATTGATTAATCCAAGAGAAATATTTAAGAGTGCAATTCTTTCGAATGCTCATTCAATGATGCTCATTCATAATCATCCGTCCGGAAATCTGACCCCATCTACATCGGATATCCAGACTACAGCAAGAATGCAGGAATTGGGGAAATTGATGGGGATTTCATTGGTTGATCACATCATTACAGGACGGGATGGGAATTACTATTCCTTTCGAGATAAAGGAGAATTTCCAGATAGCAGGGTTCGTTTTTCTACTCGTGTTGAAGATATTGATCTGACTAAAGGAATGGTGACTGAAGCCACCGCACCCTATGAAGAAGTAACAGATACAAAAGAAAAGGGTGACGTAAGAGATATTCCAACAGTGCAGACAGCAACAATTCCATTACCGGTTCAGGGAAAAGATATGGACAGCATTATGCAGTCACTGGAATCCGGTGTGGAAGAACTTTTTACAAGTAACCGCTATCAGGAATTTCTTAAAACCATGGCAAAGTTTCACAATTATTCCTTTAATAATACAATGCTGATCGCCATGCAGCGACCGGGTGCCACACTTGTTACCAGCTACAAAAACTGGCAGTCCATGGGTAGACAGGTCATGAAAGGCGAAAAAGGAATTACAATCATTGCACCGGCACCATATAAGAAAATGAAGGAAAAAGAGGTTCTGGATGAAAATCAGCGACCAATCATGGGAACTGATGGAAAACCTAAGACTGAACAGGTGGAAGTTACAGTTCCGCATTTTAAAGCAGTTACCGTCTTTGATATTGCTCAGACATCCGGGGAACCAATCCAGACACTGGCACCGGAATTACTGACTGCAGCTGTACAGGATTTTGATTCTTTCATGCAGGCTATTCAGAAAATATCCCCAGTGCCGATACGATTCGATGAGATCGATGGCAATGCCAATGGATATTATCACAATGCAGACAAGGAAATCGTGATCAAAAAAGGGCTCAGCGAAAGTCAGACCTTAAAGACTGCTATTCATGAAACAGCCCATGCTAAACTGCATGACAAGGAAATCATGGAAAGCCTGGGTGTAGAAAAAGACCGTCTGACAAAAGAGGTTGAAGCAGAATCCGTTGCTTACTGTGTGTGTTCTTCCTTTGGTTTGGATACATCGGATTACAGTTTTCCTTATATTGCAGGTTGGAGCAGCAGCCGGGAAATGAAGGAACTGAAAGCATCTATGGATGTGATCCGCAAGACAGCCGGTGAAATGATCGATCAGCTTACAGAAGAACTGGAAATCATTCTTGAAGAAAAACAAAAAACAGAATTACATGAAAAATACGGCATTTTGGTAGATGCACTAGAAGCAGCCGGATACCGCTATGATTATCGGGAAAGCGAACCGGGACATATTGTACTGGCACCGGATGGGACACATGAAATTGCTGGGTATTTGCAGTTTGAATCATGGGGAGATATCAAAGACTGGCTGGAAGATACGATTGCAGAAGGAACAGATATTTCGGAAAGAGTTGATCGGGCTTTGTATCCATTTAAGTTTGATTATACCCTAGAGGAAGAAATGTTCAGAGGTAATGGTGACCGCTATGCGATTTATCATGTGGATGAAGACACACCGGGAAAACAACATTTATTTATGAATATGGCAATGGTCAAAGAAGATGGCATTACAATCGATGCAGCAAATTATAAATGTGTCTATTCTGGCAGATTACATGAAAATGAAAAGCTGGATGATTTGTATGCCGTATTCAACGATAATCCACCGGCAGATTATAAAGCACATTCTATGTCGGTCAGTGATGTTATCATTACAAACCGTGGTGGGGATATGCAGGCATATTACGTGGATCGATTTGGATTTGCAGAACTTCCAGAGTTTGCAGCACAAAGAGAAAAAATACTCGATATTGTCCCGGAAATAGAAAATGTGGATTATGAAAATGATCTTACATGTATCAGCTTTTATGCGGCTGAATGTGCTGAATTTCCTGTAATGGGTGAAGTACATTATGACCTGACATTACCAGAAGCCTTGGAAGCTTATGAGAAAATCCCATCAGAACGTATGCATGGACTGAAATGTGTTGGCTTTGATCTGAAAGACGGAAGTGATTATGAAGGAATGCAGAGTCTGATGATCGAAGGAAAAATACAGAAAGAATTTTTGAATTCGATTCCTGGATTTAGAGAAAATTCTTATGTGCAAAATGCAATCAGTCGTGTGGAAAAGTACTTGGAAGAAAGACATTCAAATGTGGAAAATCCACTGAAATTCAATAAGAAAGTGGATAACGAAAAAAATATAAGCGAAGAAAAAAACGAGAAGGAGCTGAATATACAGATGAAACCAATACCGAAAAAGAAAAGGGGGGAAATGAGCCTATGAGAAATGTAAACTTGGAAGAAAACGAACTGACTATTACTGCTATCTTCCAGCAGCACACAAAGGAAGAAACAATCCAAACACTGAAAGAAGCTTTGGAAGTTTTGGAACAGGAAGAAAGTGATCCTGAGAATGATGAAATGATTGAGATCATCAATTCTACAGTTGGAAAATTACAGCAGATCGAAGACAAATACTACTATTCTCTGGATTTGAATTATTATCTGAATAACTTGGAGGACGATGCCTATGAAGCTTAATCAATTTGCAGTCTACCGAGTAGATCAGCAGACAGCAGGAAAAGCACTGTGGCATCTGCCATATCAAGAGGCAAGACAGCAGAATGTGTCGATTACTGTCGAAAATTACCGATTAATCTCGGTTCATGAAATGCAGGAAAATGAAAAAGTCGCTGACATCTGGAAACGGACGAAAAATCAATGCGAAGTCAGTGACGTGTTCGTATTGAACCAGAATGGAGAAATCAGCTGCTATTATGTAGATGAAAACTATCCACAGTATCTGGCCGGATTCATTCGTATCAACACATCCGGTGCACTGATCACTATGGAGACTGAGAATTATCAAATTGACGGAAAAAAAGGGAACTGGATTGCAACAGACACCATCATCATCGACGGGAAACAGTTTTATCTGATGGAGCATCAAGTATACCGGGATCAGGCTCAAGGTGTTATCCTGGATGCCTATGGAAAAATGGTTGTCGAAGAATGTAAGAAATTCGACGAAAAAACAAAACAAAAGATCCATAATTACATTCAACAGCAGGCACCGCTAAATTCAGTCGAACAGTTAAAACAAGATGGTAAAATCCGTCTGGAACATTACCAGAAGTTCTACCAGAACGGCACTTATGAACGAAGCAGAGAATCTGGTACCGAAGCCAATTATGATATGGTGGATGGTTTGGTGAATAATCAGAAGAGGAATCAGGAAAAGACCTTTGATGCTCGCAGCAACAAACAGACTTCCCGAAATGAACAGGATAATAAACCTAAGAAACGAAGATCTGTGATCAAGCGACTCCATCAGAAACAGATTGCTATTGCTCACCGGTCCGGAAAGCCGATACCCAAATACCTGGATCAGGAAATGGAAAGAAAGCGGGGGTAGAATATGCGAAGGTTAAAGTGTGAAAAAGAAACGATTATTCTGACCAATGAAGATGACGGATTCTATGATGTGTATACCTTCAATCAGAGCTTACAGAAACGGTTACGGGCATTCGCTGAGAAGTATCCGGATGATTGCTGGTTGAAAGGGGCTTCGGAGGATGGCAGTGAAACGTATATGATCAGAAAGGGACGGTTATCATTGAATTTAAGACCACCCTATTCCAAGGATAGAATTCATAAAGCAACCGAACGAATTATTGAAGAACAGAAAGAGCAATTGAAGGATTCATAGAATGCGATTTAAGAGAAAAAAGCCTCATGACCATGAGGAAAAATGAAAGCAAAATACGTTAGTTGATAAAGTGTATAGGCTCAAAAGGGAAAGTGCCCTTTTGGGCCTTTTTAATTTAAAATAGTTCTAAAGAACAAGTTAACAATCTGTAGATTCTGTATGTTTTAAAGATCAATCGTTATACTATTTTTAGACCGAATTATCGTTCTAAAGGAGGTGTCACAATGGATTTAAAGGCGGTTGGTCAGAGAATAAAAGCTGCAAGGGAAGCTAAGAATCTTACACAAGAAGAATTGGCAGCACTGGTAAACTTAAGTCCAACTCATGTAAGTGTTATAGAGAGAGGACTGAAAGTAACAAAACTTGATACCTTTATTGCGATTGCAAATGCATTAGATGTTTCAGCAGATACACTATTGATTGATGTTGTGACACATTCGGTTACTGGCGTTACGAATGAATTATCTGAAATGATAGAGAAACTACCTAAAGAAAAGCAACAGAGAATTATCAATGCGGTGAGGGCATTGGTGGAATAAATACATGAATAAGAAGATGGAAGGGCTTATTGCTCTTCTTTTTTATTTGGTTTAACGTGAAAATATGATATAGTAGTTCTAAAGACTTATATATAATTCTGAGGAACTTAATAAAATGAAGAAAAATAATATAACACTTGTATTTGTTGCTATCGTTTTTTCGATTATTGTTGGAATGATAATTGGAAAAAGCTTATTAAAGTATAAAGAAGGTGAGCCAGATGTAGTTGGCAGTTTTTCTATGAATAGAGATGAAAATCTTACAGTAGTTGCTAACAGAAAAAATATTTCTGATAAAGAAGCATTTGCAAGACTGCTTTTAAAAATGTACAAAGAGAATTCATTTCATTCAATAAAATTTTCTACAGATCATGGATATGCAACCAGCCTTGATATGACCGTATATTCTTGGAAAGAAGATATCGAAAATGGAAAATCCATTATGCAGATAGAATTTAGACCGATTGAATATGGAAAAGATTATGATATTGTTCATAATCCGGATAAATATGTGCTTTTTATCGATGGAACAGAAATAAAATGAAATATATAGATATGCAGATAAAGAGGATTGCTCAACACAGGAGGATATTTTCAATTACCCTCAAAATGATAAAAGCGAGGCAGCGGAAAATCCGTTGCCTCATTTCAGTATTATGACAATTAATCTAGTTCCGCCCCTAACTCATACCTCCAATACTCCGCCGCCTCATATTCCCTAGGTTCTGAGAGTACCGGTACAGTAAAGAGTTCAACCGGAACACAGAGTGTTGATGCAAAGATTTTCATAAGATCCTCTTTTGGTGTTCGGACATCGCTTTCATACTGAGCAATCCGGACATCAGCACAGCTGTCGGGAAATCCAACAGCCATGCCAAGTTCTTTCTGGGTGAGATGATTTTTCTGTCTTAAGTGTTTTAATTTTCTTCCAAATGTAATCATAGTATTATTCTCCTGTGCTTCCAAAAGCCCCAGTTCCTCGTTCTTCACCGAGATCCAGGACAAAGTCTGCGATCACAACCGGTGTGATCACCAGCTGACCGACGCGTGTGTCTTTATGAATGATCTGAGAAGATGTGCTCACGTTGCTGATAATGGCATGGATCTCACCACGGTAACCGGAGTCAATCGGTGGAAGTTCGCATACCAGTCCTTTTGCAGCCATGCTGCTTCGTGGAAAGACATATCCGGCAAATCCATCCGGGATGATGAGACCAAATCCAAGCGGAATTCTCGCAACTTTGCCTGGCTTTAATACGCAATCATAAGGCATGAATACATCCGCACCGGCATCATTTTCATGTGGCCGGAAGGGATGATGATCTGCTTTCAGACCAAAGTCAATCAGTTTAATCTTTATGGCTGCTCACCTCCTTCCTGATGAGCAATGGATAATCTGCTTTTAAGATATCTGACGGTATCCAAAACTTTGAAATAGGATTCTGGCAGGACATCTGTTTTTCCATGCAGCTTCCTCTCTGACAGAATGGACCGGTAAGATCCGGTGCAAAAAGGATTGGGCTCAATTTGTACAATCTTTGCCAGATCTGAAGCATCACAATCCTTGTTTCATCCGTATTTCTTCGGCAGGTTCTTTGGCCAATCATATGCTTCCACTGGTAAGGTGTCGCGCTGATGATCAGTACGTTTCGAAGTCCCTGAGGTGTGGCATATCCGGCTGAATCATGATCAATGCCTAAGGCACAAAGCTCTGCATAATGATCCAGATCTGACTGACAGCTTTTCTTGTAAATATCTTGGATTTCTTTATCTGCTTTCATGATTCCATATGGAATAGCAAATGCAGCATGACCGGAATAATTGCTGTACTGCAGAGATGCACTCATGTACTTTACTTCGTTCTGATGTCTTGTGATCTGTGCCAGGAAGCGTCTGCTTGCACCAACAACAGCTACGGTAATGACCATGAATTTCTGCACGGTTGGATGCGGAAGCCCTGCAATGTTTTCTACAGTCTTCTGACTGTAGGATTGACGGTAAAGATCCATCAGATCTGCCATGTTCTGGATCGTATGACCGTGTTGTGTGAGTCTGGCAGCAAAGACCATATTCTGTTCTGCTTCCCGGATTCCATAGCAGTTTAAGATAGCTGTTTCAATGTGATCCATAGGCCTGTTCCTCCTTTACCAGAGCTTTTAAAAGGATCAGATAATTGATGCAGTCTGTGATTTTTTCATCCCACTGTTCCATGTCAAAATGTAACAGAGTGGAATAACACATATCGTAAAGGGATACGACATGTTTCGACATCATACCGGCCAGTGCTGCTTTTGGATCGCAGTTCTGTAAAGTGGCAGCAATCTTGAATGCACTGAGACGGTCAATATTGTCACCGGTATATTCTTTCTTTTTATGTGCCAGAATATCGGCACACTTTCTCATCTGAAGTTCAAATACAACATTAAATTCTTCTTGTGTCATGTGATAGTTCCTCCTTTGTTTTGTGATGGTTATCGTTCGAGATCTTTTGTTTTTGATTTCACTGGTTCCGGAATCTGCATCTGAAGAATGGCATCAACATTCTGATCGGCAGTATCCAGATCTTTTAATTTTTCTTTTAAGCTACTTATTGCTTCTTCTTCGGAAGCTATCTGCTGTTGCAGTTTTTCTTTTTGCAAAGTCAAGGTTTTTAGGCTTGTCATCTTTCCATCCTGATAAAAGGATCTCAGCCAATTTCTGGCTTCTTCATATTTCTGAATTTCCTTGGCATGTTCTTTCCAGTACTTCCCTTTGTACTTAGCTTTTGAAAACTGGGAATAAACTTCCTTATTCGCATAGTACTGACCGGTATAACGGATCTGATCGTTGAGGATCCTTAGATCGGACCGATGCTGAGCAACCTGTGTCTGCATTTCTTTTAGTTCCTGCTTTGCTGCAAGCAGTGTATTTTTCAAATCTGACTGCGTATCAAATCCATGCTCCTGCACATAGATAATGGTATTTGCCATTTGCTGCAGGTTAGAAAGTTTTACCCGATGAGCATAAGCCGGGCTCTGCATTGCTTTCACATTTGTCTGGAGATTTACAACCAGGCGAAGGTGAGATCTGACGTAGAGAATGGTCAATGGATCCTTGCGTAAGAAGGTCTGTTCCAGGTGTTCTTTTCCATATCGTGTTCCCAGTGCACGTTCAGTAATCCGCTTCTGTCGATCAGGATGAAGATAGCTGTATCTGCCCCGATGATCAATCACAGAGATCTGAAATTGTTCCAGAAGTTTAGATTGGAATTCATCAAAACTATTGGATGTGGCAGCACATTCATCAATCGCATTTCGTAAATATTCTTTCTGTGTAAGGAACACGGTGGATGCTGGTTTGAGACTATCTTCGATGATTTTCTGATTGATCTCATTAAGTTTTTGTTGGCCGTGTTTCTGTGCCAGATACTCTTTCTGCGTGATTTTTCTTTCAGCCGGAGCAAGAAGATCTATCTGGTGAAGTCCTTCCTGTTGGCACCGATCCATGACAGTTTTCTTAAAAGTGCTCATGAATTTATCAGTGGAACGATGCTTGTAACCGGCGGCTTCCTCATGTGGTTTATCCATATATGACTGTCTTTCCACTGCAGTCTTTCGCACACTGTTGATAACGATGTGAGTATGGATATTTCCGGATTCATTGTGGCCATCGGTGTGAGTAACTATCAGTGCCTGATATCCGGGAAACATCTGCTTTGCAAGTTCCAAACTGATTGCCTGTGCTCTCTTTCCGGTAAGACCGTTTTCTGTAACATCGGCTGGATCGTAGCTGATAATGTAGTGATGGCTTTTGATGTCTTCACGTTTCTTATTCTTATGAAAATGAGCATTTGTCAGTTCGCATTCTTTGTCAAAAGACATCGGATCACAGTTCAGTCCATCCATATAAAACTCTTTTCGCAAGATGCTTCGACCGGATTCATCTACAATCTTTTTCCCGGTTTTTTCATCATGTTCAAACAGAAGGTAATTGATAGCAGCCGAGTAATTAGCATTTCTGCTTTTAATGTGTTTTAGGATTGCCATTCATACCACCTGCCAGTTTCAGTACTTCTTTTCTCAATAGGAATAAGTCCGTGATGCACTGATGGATTTCATTTTCTATAGCACGTGACTGACTGCCACCACTGTTAAAATGCTTGGCGATCTGATTGAGGTTCGATCCAATCTTTCCATATTCACTGACCAGTTTTCTGAGATCATTCATGTCTGCAACAACTTCAATTTGGTGATTGATTTGCTTTTCCAATAGAAGTTTCCTCAGATATTCTGATCGGCTAACAGATAAACAAGCAGCGCCTTGGTCTAATAAATCCAGTTCGACATCTGTAAGACGTAATCCTATAAAATGTCTGTGATTCAGTTCTTTATCTTTGTTTTTTGTTCTCATACTCCTCCTTTCGCTGAGACTATTCCTCCCGCCGGGAATCCACGTATTTCAATATCGGCTGTCCCTTCCGATATTAGAAATAGTGCTGTGAACACCTTTAGGTGGAACCAACAGACAAGTGAAACGTCTGTTATTGAGAGGGTATGGGGAGATCCCCATCAAGATAAATCCCATAGGAGAACAGGATGCCAAATGGCAATACTGTTAAACATGGGTGGATCTTGCTCTGTATGTGTACCCCTCTATATAACGAAACGCTCAGAGGCTGTTTTACAGTGGGGGAAAAGAAAAAATATCAAAAAAAATGATGATTAATGGTGAGCTTGTGATAGAATGAAAAAAAGAGAAAAGCATAAAGGATGTAGACATGGAAGATAATAAATCAATGACTGTCAAGAAAACGATAAAATCAGGAATAACTTTTGGAAGTGCATTAGCTATGGTTATTAGTTATACAACGTGGAAGTCTGTCGGCTGGGCGATTTTTCATGGATTACTTAGTTGGGTGTATGTCATATATTTCCTTTTGCGCTATTAAATTTGAATTTGCAAAGGAGGACTATGTATGCGTATATGGAAAGCAATATTCAGCGTATTAACTATTATTTTTGGCTCACTGGGACTGATAAACATAGTTTCTACTGATATAACACTGCCGATTATGTTTGTCTTTATGGGATTAACTATGTTGACAAATGCAAAGGAGTGTTATGATAAAGGTGCGAAGAAAGATGCTATGATATTTGCAGGCATAGCGATTTTTGTCTATGTAGTCACAGCATATAATCTGATAAGCAGATTTATGTAACTTCCAGCTTGTCGAGCTGGAAAATATGAATTTGAAAGGAGACATAACTATGAAAGAATATCAACATCTAATAGGTAAAATTATTATAGCGACTGCAATTATAGTTGCCGCAATTATTATAGCGGGTGCTATCGATAGAGCAGGAGCAAATATCCAAAGTGGTCTGGGGTATTTAAGAGATGCACTACTACGATAAATTTCTGTTTGTGGTGATATAGAAAAATCGAAATTTCATGGAGGTAAAATCATTATGAATAAAAGAACTGCGGGTGTAATGTTTTGTTTGATTGCAGGGGGACTGTTTGCAATAAGGTATATTGTAGCAGCTTTATTTATGTCAGGCGTTTCATCCTGGAACGCAATGATTTTTGCGGCGGGACTTGAATATCAGGGAAATGGACTGCTGATTTTCAGTATCATCAGTCTGGTGGTTGGCATTGTTTATCTTGTACGGGCAGAAATAGAAGATAAAAGAAAATAACAATTCTAGTTTTTGAAACTAAGAAATCGGAAGTTGTGAACTTAGAATTAGAGGTGTTGAAAATGAAAATAATAATTATATTTATTGATTTACTGATGGCAACTGTTCTCTTTTTTGTTGGAAGATTTTTTATCAAATCAAGGAATACAGAAAGAAGTGTGCTGTTTTTATCAGGAGATTATACTGGATTAAATACAGAGAAAATATGCAGAGTTACTGGAAAACGGATTAAGACATGGGCAATGCTCTTTTGTCTTGGCGGTATAATTGATTTTATCAAGCTGGGCGCAGGAATAATAATAGTTTCCGTTTTTTTTATTATCTTACTTGTATTTCATTTGGTTGATATGACTATAAATCGAGACAAGTACCGGGTATAAATTCCAGTTTGTTGAATTAAAAATGAAATAAAGTTCCAGTAATCATAGAGTGTATGGATTCAATTCCATATGCTCTTTTTCTTTACTTAATTTTATGAAAAATGTAAAAATCTAATGTTACGAGTTGCATTAAAGAAAACTCGTAAGAAAAAAGTAAAAAAATTTGCTTTTGACCACTGTAAAACATGCTCTGAGCGTTTCGTTATATGAAGGGATAATTTTTCTTTCATATTTCAAAGAAAAGAGGATAAAGAAATGTCAGAAAAAAGATGTTATACAGTTCAAGAGTTACAGGAAATCTTAGGAGTCAGCAGACCTACTATTTATAACCTTTTAAAGAAAAAGGAATTCCGGTGGATCCAGTTGGATGGCGGAAAGTATCGCATCTCTAAGAAGAGTTTCGATGACTGGCTCGATAACTTGGAACAATAAAAAACAGGGTGTTGATCAGGCAGATTTTGTCTGCAATCGACATCCTAAATTTTTATCTGGATTTGAGATATGATATAAGAAAAAACACTAACACTAAAAAAGACAGGAAGTGAAGAATAAATGGCAACAGCAATTATGAAACAAAAAGAAGTTCCGGAAATGGACGATGTTGAAGAGATCATTTCAAAGATATCAGAAGACAGTCCTTACAAACGGCGTCCGACACAAAAGAGAACCTGGATGACCGTGCCGGAAATGGGAAAGCTGCTGGGATTAAAAAAGACAGATCGATACTGGCTGGTGCATAAAAATGTTTTTGAATCTAAAGAGATTGCCGGAAAGATACGAATCAATATTGCCAGCTTTGAAAAATGGTACGCCAATCAGATTAAATACCATAAAGTTACCGGAGAAGAACCAGGGAAAGAATTGAAATCCTGGTCCTATTCCGTTAAGGAAGTTGCGGATCTGTTGGGTGTTGATGAGTATCTTGTTTATGATTTACTCAAGAAAAATCAAATGGAAGCTGTTATTGTCGATTACTGGAAACGAATACCAAAAGAATCTTTTCAGAACTGGTATAAAAGCCAGTCCCGGTATCGAACAAAGGAAGACAGAAAAAAAGACGCTCTTCTGGAAGATGCAACAATTACGATGCCTGAGATGGCACAGCTGCTTGGAACAACCAGAAGCGCAGTATATACAATTCTTGATAATCCAAAGTATAGTCATTTTTTTGAATTCATTGTGATTGCAGAAAAGAAAAGGATCACAAAAGAGAGTTTTCAAAAATTCCTGGAAGGTCAGGATCGGTATAAGCTGGATCCATCGAATGATTATGAAGAACTTGCACAGGAACAAAATATTGCCCTGGCTAATTTCCGGCGGAAGAAATTATCACAGACCGGAATACGAGGAAGCAATGGAAATATAAAGTATCTTACTTTTGATGAAGCTTCCTATCTGGCAAAGGTCAGCAGAAGCATGATCAACAAGTGGGCGGATAAAGGAAAGTTCACAGTAATAAAAGTTGGCAGTCGAGTTAGGATCCGTCGGGATGAATTTGAGGACTGGATGGAGCAAAGAGATTTGGAAAGGAGTATGCAATAATATGGCATCTATAAGAGAACGAAACGGAAAATTTAATGTAATCTATTCTTATACGAATGAAAAAGGTGAGAGGAAACAGAAGTGGGAAACCTATGAAACGAAAGCCGAAGCTAAAAGAAGAAAAAAAGAAATTGAATATAAAAAAGAGATGGGATCATTTGTCGTCCGTAAATGCAAAACACTGGACGAGCTTATTACAGAATATGTTGCACTTTATGGCAAAGAAAACTGGGCGCTTTCTACATATGAAGGAAATGTCTCTCTTATCAATAACTATATTCTTCCGATCATTGGTGATACGAAACTCTCAGAGATCAATACCCGTTTCATCGAAAGATATTATCAGAGTCTTTTGAAGAGACGTGCAGTTATCAATCCATTGAATAAAACCAGTCGAAATGAATTTGTATCTTCCAGTACGGTCAGGGATATTAATAAGCTGCTTAGAAACTGTTTTGAACAGGCAGTGAAATGGGAGTTGATGGAGAAGAATCCTTGCACCCATGCGACTGTACCAAAACATAAATCACAAAAAAGAGACATCTGGACAGCGGATACATTGATGTATGCGCTCAGTGTCTGTGAAGATGAACGATTAAAGCTCGCAATTAATCTATCTTTCTCATGTTCCCTGCGACTTGGTGAGCTGCTTGGTCTTACCTGGGATTGTGTAGATATTTCTCATGAGGCAATTGAAGAAAACCGTGCATATGTCTTCATCAACAAAGAATCACAGCGTATAAGAAAAGAATCTTTAAATGCATTGGATGGAAAAGATGTGTTGTTGGTATTTCCGACAAATCATAAGAAGAATTCTACGGTCCGTATTCTGAAAACACCGAAGACAGAAAGCAGTGTGCGTAAAATATTCTTACCGAAGAGTGTTGCTAATATGCTGGTAGACTGGAAAGCTGAGCAAGATGAAATGAAAGAAATTCTTGGTGATGAATATATGGACTATAACCTGGTTATGGCAAGTACCTTTGGGCTTCCTCTCGGAGATGGAGCAATCCGTGGTCCTTTAAAAAAACTGATCGAGGACTATAATCTCCCACCGGTTGTATTTCACAGTTTTCGTCATAGCAGCGTTACTTATAAGCTGAAATTGAATGGTGGAGACATCAAGGCGGTACAGGGTGATTCCGGCCATGCTCAGGTCAATATGGTTACGGATGTGTACTCTCATATTCTGGATGATGACCGAAGGAAAAATGCAGAGCTTTTTGAAGAAGCGTTTTATGAGAAAAAGAATCTGGATCCACAGATGCATGTACAGCAGGAAAATAATAATGCAACTGTTGCTGATGAAGTCGATCCGGAACTTCTGGCAAAAGTGTTGGCAAATCCAGAGATGCGGGCATTGCTCAATTCACTGGCGAAGACGATGAAGTAATTAGTCTATCTCCATCATATCTATTGGAATCTCCATCATTTGATGATGGAATGATGGAGATTCAGTTACAAAAAAGGTTACAGATATTTTTACTGAATAAAATTTGCCAGTCAAAAACGCATGGACAAACCGTCTCGTATGCGTTATATTATTTATAGACAAGAAAATATCTTGTGCTTTCGATAGGAAGTTTAATTGAATACTGTTTACCATGATCGAACGTACGAAGCATGGTGGTCATATAACAGATGTCGATGGTAATATCAAGGCATTCCCCAATTATTAGCTGGAGCAAACAATCAGCTAACTTTCAGAGCTTTACAGAGCTTGACAGAGGGGGTATTCAGAATAACTCGAATTGAATCGGAAACAGTTTTATATAGTATCCCACTTGGGTTTACCTTACCTCAGATTGACAGAGAGTGACAATAGGTTGGAGCTCTCCTAAGCGCTAGTTGTGGGTTCGATTCCCGCAGGGAACATTTGCGAAAGTTATAATCCATGAAAAATAGAGGTAATACGGACTGCACGAGTTTACTCGCAGTCAGAACGTATTATCTCTATTTTTATAGGGTGACATCCCGCAACGAAGAAAGAAAAGATAGAAAATGTATCGGAAGAAACCATTTGTGTGTTATGCAGACGATGGTATGATATTGACAATTTTCTATTTATGGTATATCCAGAAATACCTTACAGTATGGGTAATTCTGTGCATGGTAATAGGAATTCTGATAGGAAAAATTCTCCTGGCGATACCAGAAGTGTTAGGAAAAATGGAGATTGCAGGAATATCCATACCGATTGCGATTTTAATCTGGGTTATGATATATCCGATGATGCTAAGATGATAAGTTTGAGTGTAGTTGGGGCTATTGGCTCAGGTAGTTATAATAATGAAATATGTTTGAGATTGTTCATATAACTCGAAAATAAAAAACTTGGTTTTGGACTATCTTTTTATAGTTTTCAATCGTTATACCTAATAGAACGGGATAAATATTTTGAACTTCTAATAATGAGAAAGGGGGATTTTGTGTATAATGATTTTCTACTAATCAGGAAAATGAAGCAAGGTGATGATAATGCTTTTGATTTATTTGTCCACAAGTATTATCAAGAAATTTTAAGCTACTGTCATCATCATTGTTTCGATAAAACGTATGCAGAAGATTTAACGCAGGAAACCTTTATACGTTTTTTTTCAAGATTACCCGACTATCATTATAGAGGAAAAACATTGAATTACTTATATACGATAGCAGGTAATCTGTGCAAAGATTATTTGAAAAAAACAAAAGAAATACTGTTGGAAGAAAATGAGTCTCTGGAAGAAAACCAGGCAGAAGAAAATCAAACGGAACAAATTTTGAATAGAGTTTTGATAGAACAGGTTTTAGGACAACTTCCAGACGAATCAAGAGAAGTGCTTACACTTTATTATTTTCAAGAACTAAAACTGACAGAAATTTCGGGTAAATGGCAAATCGGACTACCACTGGTAAAGTATCGTTTGCAAAAAGCAAGGAGACAGTTGAAAGAACTTCTTGGAAAGGAGGAATTTCATGAATCAGAAAGAAAAGATTGAAGCAAGCGAAGAAAAAATACAGGAAACCATTTTTAAATCTAAAAATGCCTTTTTTATGGCAGAGCAAGAACGAATGCTTTCTTATCATGATTTTTTGTGGACACAGCTTCGTGTGATACAAAAAAGGTGGTGGGTTCTTCAATTTATGATTTTAGTGGCATTATGGATTGCTTTAAGTTCTATTCATGATGAAATATATCTAAAAAGAAGTATGGGTGTTGTAGCTACGCTATTTGTAATCCTTATTATTCCGGAACTGTGGAAAAACAGATCATGTGAATGTATGGAAATAGAAGCTGCTTCCTATTATTCATTAAAACAGGTATATGCTACACGTATGCTGTTATTTGGTATTACAGATATTTTTTTCATAACTGTATTTTTAGGAGTCGCTTCAGCAGGTTTGCATTATGAATTATCAGAATTAGTTGTCCAATTTCTTTTTCCGCTTTGTGTAACGGCCTGTATCTGTTTTGGAATTTTATGCAGTAAACACGCTTTCAGTGAAACAGTTGCGATTGTTCTGTGTGTGATATGGAGTGCGGTATGGCTTTTTATTGTTTTGAATGAAAATGTATATATCATGGTTACTGTTCCCATCTGGTCAGCACTGCTGGGTGCAACAATACTTTTTATTGCTTTTGCGATCTATCGTATTTTAAAGAATTGTGATCAATATTTGGAGGTGTCGTTTGATGAAATTAGAGCTTGATGGTTTAACAAAAGAATTTGGAGATTTTACAGCAGTCAATCATATAAATCTTACTATGACAAATGGGGTATATGGTCTTTTAGGTGTAAATGGAGCAGGTAAAACAACTCTAATGAGAATGTTGTGTACCCTTTTAAAGCCAACAAGCGGAACGATATGCTGTAATGGAAAAGATATTTTCAGCATGGACAGTGAATATCGCAAGCTGTTGGGATATTTACCACAGGATTTTGGATTTTATCCTGAATTTACGGTAGAGGATTATTTACTTTACATTGCTGCATTGAAAGGAATCCGTCCTGTTGTCGCAAAAAAACGTGTGAAAGAGTTGATTGCTAAGGTTGGTCTTTCAAAAGCAGCTCATAAAAAAATGAAAAAATTATCTGGTGGTATGAAGCGTAGAGCCGGAATTGCACAGGCTATGTTGAATGATCCTAAGATTTTAATACTTGATGAACCAACAGCAGGACTTGATCCAAATGAAAGAATCCGATTTCGCAATCTGATTAGCGAACTTTCAGAAGACAGACTGGTGTTATTATCGACACATATCGTTTCAGATATCGAGTATATTGCGAATGAAATCTGGTTGATGAAAGACGGGGAAATTCTGCATAAAGGAAGTATTGACGAACTGATAAATTCTATGACAGAAACAGTATGGGAATGTCTTGTGCCGAAAAACAGGGTATCTGATTTTATGGAAAAATATAAAATTTCCAATATGAAATCAGAAATAAATCAGGTTATGCTGCGAATTATTTCTCACGAAAAACCGGTTGAGAATGCAATGCGTGTAGAAGCGTCACTGGAAGATGTATTTTTATATTATTTTGGAGAGAAAGCAGGTGATGAAAATGCTGCGTTATGAAATCAAAAAAGTGTTTTCTAAATCAAAAAATAGAATTGCTGTCATAGTGTTATTCGTAATACTTGCGATAACCAGTATATTAACGATTAACAGAGTGGAGTATGTTGATGAAAATGGGAATTCTTCTGTTGGAATTTCGGCTGCAAGAGATTTAAGAGAAGCCAAAAACCAATGGGCAGGTTATTTGACAGCAGATACATTAAGCAAGGCATTGGAAGAGAACAAGACAATTAACAGTTCGAAAGAGGCATTGTCGGATGACATTACAGAACAAAATAAGGCATATGCAAAAAAGCAAGGCATAGCAGGTATTATGGATGTCATTATTAATGCTTTCAGCGATTACAGAGATTATAATTATTATGTAACGGATCAGATTTCTAATGATGAAGTTGGAACAATCTATGAAAGAAGAATTTCTACTTTAAAAAATTGGCTTGAATCTGGAGAAGAAAGATTTACACAGGCAGAAAAAGATTTTATGATTCAGAAATATAAAGAACTGAAAACTCCATTTTACTATGAATATATGGACGGTTGGGCTGCATTACTACAAAATATATCAACCTTTATTCTGATGCTGGCATTAGTGATCGGTTTTCTGGTATCCGGGATATTTTCAGATGAATTTCAGACAAAAGCAGATTCCATTTTTTTCTCTGCACGATTTGGAAGAAGCAAGGGGATTTCCGCAAAGGTAGGAGCAGGTTTTTGTATTGCTACGGGATTTTATCTGATGTTTGTATTTCTATATACGTTTATTGTACTTTTTATATTAGGTGCAGACGGTGCAAACTGTCCAATCCAGTTGGATTTGTGGAGAAGTGTTTATAATATTACTTTTTTACAGGCATATCTGTTTATTGTTCTGGGTGGATATATAGGAACGATATTTGCAGCTACACTCGGAATGTTGGCATCAGCGTTTACACACTCTACGCCAACTGCCGTTATTGTACCATTCATTGTGCTATGTGCATTTCCATTTTTAAGCAGAATTATTACATTGCCTGGATTATGCTCTTTCTTTCCAGACCAGTTATTAGAAATTTATTTGGATATCAAAGAAGCTGGACTTATAACATTGGGAAGTAAAGTAACCACAATAGCAACTGTTATTGTTCCTGTATATGCAGTGGTATGCTTGATTTTTCAACCGATACTGTACAGGGTATACCAAAAGGTGGAGATAAAATAATTGAAACGATATAAAAGACAAAGAAGATTTAAAGTTAAAAAACTTTTTATCCTGTTATTTATAGTAATGTTATGTGCGATGGCGGGAAAGATTCCTCATTCATCTTTTACTGTATTGCATATATTAAGTGTCGATTGCAATCCTCAAATTATTAATAAAGAATCATTTGAAAAAGATCCAGATAGTATTACATCATCGTTGAAAAAATTAGAATCAGTGGCTGAATCACAATAGGAAAAGCATTGATTGAGATTGCTGCAAAATATGGAATGACAGTAAGACCATGTGCGGAGGGAAATGACCTGACTGTATATGGTGCGGACTGTTCAGGATGTATGACGGTGGAAACATTTGAAAAGGCGCTTCACAACAGGTTGATTGTTCCAAAGCAAAAGACAAACCAAAGGAATGGTGCCTGTGCCTGTGTGCTTGGGGTAGACATAGGTGCTTATGATACATGTGGGCATTTATGTAAATATTGTTATGCCAATACAGATACAGCCTTAGTGCGGGAGAATATGAAAAAACATAATCCAAAATCTCCATTTCTGTTAGGAGAAAGTATGCCAGAAGATGTCATACATGAAGCGGTACAAAAGACTTGGATCGACAGGCAACTTCAATTTGATTTTAGCACAAAAAAATAATCAGCGTGAGCAGGATGTTGAAACTAGAAAAAGAGTTGTAAAAACTTGACGCCCATCAAGTATTTTTACAACTCTTTTGTGTTATACTGCGAAAAGGAAGCGGGGTGACATTTTGAATAAATTGAATTTATGGCTAAAACGCCACTTTTTGCAGTTCTTGTGGGCTGCCGGCATTTTAAACCTTCTTGCTATTGTCTTTTCACATATGGAAAGTTTTGAAATGCTTGCAAATGTACTTTTTCTGATCGCATTTGCCCTGTCCGGTCTGCCTATCCTCTTTCGAGCCATACAGGCACTGCGGTTTAAGACGGTAAGCATTGAACTTTTGGTATCCATTGCCGCCATTGGCGCATGCCTGATCGGAGAATTTAACGAATCAGCGATTGTTACATTTTTATTCCAACTGGGATCATTCCTGGAACAAAAGACCATGAAAAAGACGCGGTCTGCGATCAAGGCTTTGACAGAAATGGCGCCACAGACGGCATACAAGATCCTTTCTGCGCAGGAAGACGGTGGATTTGAAATCGAGGAAATTGAAGCAGATGAGGTGGAGATCGGCGACCTTCTACTGGTAAAAGCCGGAAACCAGATAGCATCTGATGGTATCGTGATCAAAGGGCAGGGCTATGCCATGGAAGCAAGCATTACCGGTGAATCTTTGCCAAAGAAAAAGAAAGTCGGAGACTTTGTCTATGCTGGAACCATCTTAGACAGTGGCATTTTGCAGATGCAGGCAACGAAGGTGGGCGAGGATACGACCTTTGCTAAGATCATTGCACTGGTTGAGGAAGCGCAGGATGCAAAATCTCCGGCAGAGCGCTTCATTGATAAATTTGCAAAATACTATACACCGGCAGTCATTGTCATTGCCATTCTGGTGTTTATTCTTACCCGAAATGTGGACACTGCCATAACGGTTTTGGTGCTTGCCTGTCCGGGAGCCCTTGTGATCGGCGCGCCGATCGCCAACGTTGCCGGTATCGGACGTGGTGCCCAGAATGATATTTTGTTAAAGGGTGGTGACAGCATCGACCGGTTTTCAAAAACAGATACCATTGTTTTTGATAAGACGGGAACCCTGACCGAGGGGCTGCCAAGAGTCTGTTTGCAAAAGGATTTTACAGACCAGCCGGCGGAAGTTCTGGCACTTGTGGCAAGTGCAGAAAAGGCAAGTGACCATCCTTTGGCGCAGGCGATTATCCGCTATGCAGGTGATCTTCCGTCTTATGAAGTAGAATCGGTAGAGACCATAAAAGGTCTTGGAATAAAGGCAGAAGTCGGCGGCAGATCGATCTTGATCGGAAATCAGAAGTTGATGGAAGAGGAAAAGGTCGGCTTGCCGGAGGGCTTGGCACAGGCGGTTACAGAAGCACAAAATAGTGGATCATCTATTGTGTTGATCGCACTTGCAGGTCAGGTTCAAATGCTTCTTGGCATCGCCGATCAGATCAAAGAAGATGCTGTTGAAAGCATCCGCGCCTTAAAGGCTATGGGGATCAAAGATCTGATCATGCTGACCGGAGACAATGCAGGAACGGCTGCTGCGGTTGCAGGGCAGATCGGGATCACGGACTACAAGGCAGACCTCTTACCGGAGGACAAATTGACGGTCATCCGCCAGTTGCAGGACAGTGGAAAAGTTGTCACCTTTGTTGGAGATGGGATCAATGACAGCCCGGCGCTGGCTGCTGCGGACACAGGGATTGCCATGGGTTCCGGTACGGATGTGGCGATTGACAATTCGGACGTTGTTCTGATAAAGTCTGACCTAAGGAGTCTGGTCAGATCCCTTGGTCTGGCAAAAAAGACGGTTCGCGTTTTGTATGAAAATATAGCGATCGCAGTCGGAACTGTGATCTTGCTCTTGCTGGGCTTGTTTGCCGGCTATATTCACATGTCAATCGGTATGCTGATCCACGAAGCAAGTATTTTACTGGTTATTTTTAATGCGATGCGATTATTGATCCCATCCAGGAAAGGAGTTTCGATATGAAGAAAACAATCCAAATGGAAGAACTGGTCTGTCCTATGTGTGCGCAAAAGATTGAGACCGCATTACAAAAAGTAGATGGCGTGACCAGCGCAAGCGTTTTATACAACGCAAGTAAGGCAAAAGTTGACTTTGACGAGGAAAAGACCAGTCTGGATGAACTGAAAAATGTCATCACCGGTCTGGGATATGTTGTAATTAAATAAAAAGGAGATATTATCATGAATAAGGAAATTATTGAAAACTTAGACAAAATTCTACCGGTTGTGGAGCGCGTACACGGAGAGCATCATCCGGAACTGCATCAGGTAGCAGAACTTTATACAGAGTTAAAGGAAGCGCCTTCCAGAGATATTTTTGCAAAATTGGAGGAAACGACCGGAAATTACGCGGTGCCGGACGACGCTTGTCCGACCTATGCCAAGACTTATGAGTTACTGGAGACATTAGACAGGGAGTTTGCATAATGGAATGTTGCTGTTGTGACGAAAAAGAGCCATGTACTGCCAAGATCTCGATCTTTCAACAACTGGATCGTGCCAGTCAGGAGGAGATTAGCAATATTGCGACGCATAGGGAGATCAAAAAAGGGCAGATGCTCTTTACGCCGGACGACAATCACGGACTTTATCTGATCTCCAGTGGACGAGTTAAGGTCTATGAAATCACGGCATCCGGCAAGGAATATCTTTTACAGGTACTTCTTGCCGGCGATTTCGTCGGAGAGGAAGCCCTCTTTAGTAAAGAGCAGACTTATACCTATGGGGAGGCTTTGTCGGATGGCAGGGTCTGCTTTATCGACCGGGCGGATTTTATGGATCTGCTCACCAAGCATCCTTCCATCAGTCTGAAACTTTTAGAGGAATTTAGCAAAAGAATGCGTCATAATGCCCACCAGATCGCGACAAATGCAGAACCGGTGCAGGCGCGTTTAGCAGAATATCTCTTAAATCTTTCGGTAGCACAGGACAGTGATAGTTTTGAAATTCCTTTGCAACTCAAGGAATTATCCTCTTATCTGGGTACGACACCGGAAACACTTTCCAGAAAACTGCGGGCGTTAGAAAAACAGGAAATCATAAGACGCCAGCGTCGGACGATCACCATTCTAAAAAAGCAGAAATTAAAAACAGATGCTACCTCAATCGGTTAAGATGGCATCTGTTTTTGTATAATAGAAAATTTACATTACAGGATAGACATGAACCATTCTACGGTCTTTGGGTCATAGTGGGAGAAGAAAAGACTTTGACCCCCATCCAGAGCCTCAATGGCAGCCATATCTTCCGGTGAAAGTGTAAAATCAAAAAGATCGAAGTTTTGCTGCATACGATCTTTATTCACAGACTTTGGAATGATAACGACGTCGCTCTGCAAGAGGAAACGAAGTGCTGTCTGGGCAGCCGTTTTTCCATATTTTTCACCGATCTTGGTAATAACCGGATTGGTAAATATATCATTTTTACCCTCAGCAAATGGTCCCCAGGACTCGATCTGACAACCATACTTCTGCAAATATTCCTTGGCAACTTTTTGCTGCTGGAATACATGGGTCTCCACCTGGTTGACGGCTGGCTTGATATTTGCAAAATGCTCGATATCTAAGTAGCGGTCCGGTTCGAAGTTGGAAACACCGATGGCACGGATCTTGCCTGCCTCATAAAATTCTTCCATAGCGCGATAGGTTCCATAGTAATCACCAAAAGGTTGGTGGATCAGAAGCAGATCCAGGTAGTCTGTGCCAAGTTTTTGCATGGAATCCTCAATGGAAGCCTTTGCTTTTTCGTAGCCGGTATTTGTGATCCATACTTTGGTAGTGAGGAAAAATTCCTCTCTTGGAAGCCCACATTCGGCAAGTGCCTGACCAACACCTTCTTCGTTTCCATAAGCCTGTGCGGTATCGATGCTGCGATAGCCGACCTCAATCGCATCCAGTACGCAACGTTTGGTATCTTCCGGCGGTGTCTGATATACGCCATATCCAAGTTTTGGCATTTTAATGCCGTTATTCAATGTTACATATTCCATGGTATTTGCCTCCTGTGTGAAATCTGAAAATATTTTATAATCTAACTTTACGTTGGATTTATAAGAAAGTACACTATCAATATAGAAATATAGATTTCATAAAATGAAAACTAAAATGGAGAGAAAATATGCTGGATCTGGAAGAATTAGAATATTTTGTTGCTTTTGCAGAGTGCGGAACCTTAGCCTAGGTGGCAGAAAAGTATCATATTTCAACCCCTTCTATGACACGCTCCATGCAAAATCTGGAGAAATGTTTCGGGGTTAAACTTTTTGAACGCCAGAGAAATAAAATGACGCTGAATGAAACAGGGCAGTTTGCCTTGGTCTATGCGAAAAAACTTTTGGAGGAAGCAGACCGGACGTTGATGCAGGTGCGGGCATTTGATGAGAGAAACCATACGATCGTTGTAAAGTCCTGCGCTCCGGCACCTCTGTGGGAGTCCATAAAAAAGATTGTGACAAGGCATCCAAATTTCTGGTACAGACCGCCTCATCCTGTCAATCGCAGATGAGGATGCCAATATCTGTTTCTTTCTATATATGAAAACTAACTATAGGTAGACGTACCGTTCCGGTCGTCCTATAAGATCAGAAAATGCCGCAGGTCAAATGCGCGGATATCCGGATCGGCAAAATGTTCCAAATAGCGTTTTTCATACTTTTGCCCCATTTTCATGGCATAGAAAACATGGATGGTTGTTCCGGGTACGCGGATATGGTCGCCGACTTTGGTATAAAGATCCGTGTAGAACTGATTTTTGACCGATTCTTTGGATATAAAGGAGAAGTCTCTGTCGGTGCCGATTCCCATAAAAGCCATAAATTTTTTGGCATATTCTGCTTGCTCATCATTGGCAGCAAGCATTTTGTCCATGCGCTTTTTCATGAATTTGCCCGGATGTCCTGTCATGACAGGATAAATGAGAGGCAGCATAAGGGATGTCTCCAGATAGGCGAGCCACTTTGGCGCCTGGTCCATGTCGCTGGAGCCGATGATGGCATGATCGATATGGATCTTTTGCCTGTCTACCAGCAGGGATACAAAGGATCCGCCCAGTGAGCAGCCGTATGCGGCAAAGAGTTTGCCATCCAGATTTTCTTCTATATAATCTTCGATCTTAGCGACTTCATCCAATTCTGAGATGAAAGTTGTCTTTTCCGTCTCGTCAAATCCGCTATAACTGACAACCAGCGTGTAAAAATGTTCTTCCAAGGGTTTTATGACATGACCGAAATTATTTTTCCAGTAACAGCAGGTTCCCGGAAACAATATGATGGTCGGTTTTTCCTTATCTCCAAATGTATATACTTTCATATGATAAATCTCCCTTTGCGTGTTAGTTTATACTAACCTAATAGTAGCACCGTGGGATTTTTCTGTCAAATAAGGCAGGAAAATGCGGGAAACTCTAAGAAATATCACAGAAATTAAACATTGTCATCTTTAAATAATTAGGAAACGATGTTACACTATAAATGATTTTCTTTTTTACAAATGAAAGAATTTTTTAGTTTGGAGCGCCTTTATGAAACAAGACACAGAACAGTTGAGACAACTTGCCTATGACTATTTAAAAGATGGTCGTCTGGAGTATGAGAGGGGGAATACCGATGACAGTATTACCCTGACCGAAAAGGCAAAAAATACATTTGAAACAATTGGTGACAAGGAAGGATGTGCTTCCAGTCTGAATATGCTGGCGGTTCTTTTGGGAGCAACCGGCAACGGTAGTATGGCGATCGACCAGCTTTTTCAATGTATTGAGATCGCGCAAAAATATGGCTATCCGATCTATGAGATGATGGGCTATGTCAATATCGGTTGCGAATATCAGGTCATTGGCGCGCATGAAAAGGCTTTGGTCTATTTTAATCTGGCAGAGGAAGTCATCCGCAAGTATCATTTAGATCAGGATCCGAACCAAAAGGAGCGCGTGCTGGGTGCATATATCAATATGCAGGACTCTTATATGTCCTTAAAGCAATATGACATGGTGGAAAAGTTTCTCATTCTGGAGCGACCATTGATTGAATATATGCCAGATGAGGAGTGGATCCGTTTTGATTATGATGTGATGGAAAGCCGGGTAAATTGGGTTCTTGGCAAGAAAGACCTGGTCTATGAGAAACTGGATTATCTGATAAAATGTGCCACAGAATATACTGCGATTGGCAATTATGTACAAAACTTTACGGAATTATGCCAATTATTGATAGATATGCAGGAATACGATAAATGGAAGCAGGTCATTGAGATCATGGAGAGATATTCGACGAAGGCAAACGTGCTTGACCTCAAGTTGTTTGTCAACGAGATGTGGCGTAAGTGGTATCAGACCATGGATGATATGCCTTCCTATACGAAAAAATGCATGGAATTGACAGATCTTTACAATGAGAAGATTGAAAAGGACAGATATGACAAAGAGGCAGCCTATGATGTCAGGGTTGCTTTGGAAAATAATGAGAGGGAGCGGAAACAGGCAAAAAAGAAGTCTGATACCGACCAGTTGACAGGTGTATTCAACCGTTACAAGTTGGGCGAAGATCTTGCCGGTTTCTGCAAAAAGGATTTACAGCGCCTTTGTGTAGGTATTCTGGATATTGATTGCTTCAAGGAAAAGAATGATACTTACGGACATCTGAGCGGAGACGACTGCTTAAAAGATATCGCCAGTATTATTCAGGACGTTGTCAGCAAGCACTCTGGCAAGGTTTACCGTTATGGCGGGGATGAGTTCTTAGTCGTCATCTTAAACCATGAAAATGAGGCGATCAAGGAGATCGCAGACCAGATCCGGCAGAAATTGATGGAAAAAGCCATTCCGAATGAAAACTCACGCGCAGGCGTCCATGTGACCTTGTCGCAGGGTTACAAGAATGGTAAGTTGTCAGAAAATAAGGATTTCCGAACATTTTTTGACGAGGCAGACAAGATCCTTTATCGCGTAAAGCGGGGCGGCAGGGACAACTATATCGTAGAAGAATAGAAAAGTTAAAGGAGGGTTTTATAAATGGAACAAAGAGACAATATGCACAATGGAAAGTTATATGATCCGAACGATGACAGCGTTATGGAAGAACAGATGGTATGCCTGGATCGTTTGTATGATTTCAACCAGACCAGACCGTCGGAAATGGATAAGCGCAATGCTATCATGAAGGAAATGATGGGAGATGTGGGAAAAGATTGTTACATAGAACCGCCTTTTCATGCGAATTGGGGCGGCAAACATGTACATTTTGGGGACGGAGTTTATGCAAATTTCGGCTTGACCTGTGTAGATGATACCCATATCTATGTAGGCAGCCATACTCTCTTTGGACCAAATGTCGTTTTGGCGACTGCAGGACATCCTATGATGCCGGAATTGCGCAAACATGGCATCCAGTACAATATGCCGATCCATATCGGGGAGAATTGCTGGCTGGGAGCCGGTGTTATCGTTGTGCCGGGTGTTACGATCGGGGACAATGTCGTGATCGGTGCCAGTAGTGTCGTAACCAAGGATATTCCGTCCAATTCGGTAGCAATGGGTACGCCATGCCGTGTCGTTCGACAGATCAACGACCATGATAAAGAGTACTATTTTAAAGATAAGAAGATTGATTGGTCAGAAATGCAGCAGTTTTTAGATTAGTCATCCGTTTTTCTATTGGAAAGTTTGGCAAGACAGGGTATAATGTCTTTAAATGTACAAATATGTCTTAATAGAGGAAAACGGGGGACATTCATGAAAAAAGAAAAAATTACCATTGCTTTTGCCAGTGTGATCGAGGCATTATTTCTCTTGTTGGAAATTTACTTTATGATACACGCCAAAGGCAATTTTCCGGTTTTACTGATTGTTGCCATTTGTATGGTGGCGGTTCTCTTCTTTCTTGTTTTATCGATCATCGAACTGAGCCAGAAAAATAAAGAAAAAGAGAGACTGGATTACGAGGAGATCTATAAGGCGCAAAAGGCATCTTATCTTGCACAGAGAAAATACTTTGATGAGTTGAACGAACGCCTGAACCAGTTAGAGGAAAATACGAATTTTCCGGCGGAAGATATTATCACAGCACAAAAGGCAGTTGCAAAGGTAACGATTTCCAGAAGTAAGGAAAATGCAGACGCGCTTATGAATGCCAATGATGAACTGATCCAGCGCGTGTTTGGATTTGAGGAAAAACTGGCAGACAATAATGATGCCCTTCTTCGCCAGCAGGAGACACTCTTGCAGCAGACGAGAGAAGAACTTGTGGCTAATAATCAGGGAATGCAGGATCAGTTTGCTGCCCTGCATCAGGCATTGGAGCAGATGAAGCAGGAGATTTCCGATCTGGAACTCCGTCAGGCAGCACAGCCGGCGGCAAGTCCGGTAGCAGAAAGCCCGGCAGCGGAGGCACAAGCACCGATTCCGGAGGAGCCGGTAGAGGATGATGCTTTTGCAGCAGCCGAGGAAACTCTTGCACAAGAGACTGTGGAAGAACCTGTAATAGAAGAATCCGTAGCCGAACCGATCATAGAAGAAGCGGTTGAAATGCCGGAGGAAGCAGAAGAAGTGACAGCCGCACCGGAGGCAGAGCCTGTTGACAATGGCGGAGAGATCTCGCAGGCAGAGATCGATGCCATGCTTGCAAGCCTTGCATCGGATACAGAGGAAATGCGTCAGGATGAGACCGTGATCGAGGAAGATGCTCCGATGGTCGACGAGGGACCGGTCGCAGCCGAGGAGGCTGAGGCGATCGAAGAAGAGGCAGGGGAGACAGAAGAAGTACCTGTCATGGAGGACATGCCATCTGTAGATGATCTGCCAAGTCTGGACGAGTTGGATGATCTGGATCTGCCGGATCTTGAGGAATATACAGAAAGTGCAGACGATCTGCCGGATCTGGATGCTATAGCAGAGCCGGAACCAATGCCGGAGCCTGCCGCTGAAGAAAAGCCACCAATGCCGGATTTGTCAGATCCGAATAAGGTCTTGTCACCGGATGAGATCGCAGCCTTATTTGCAAATATGTAAAAAATCAGGGGTCGTGATGCGAAATCACGGCTCCTTTTTGAATGGCATATAAATATATTTTTATCAAATTTGAGAAATCAAAATTTATTTAGAAAAAAATGAAAAAAGTACTTGCTTTTTTCATCGAGTCGTAGTAATATATTTTTTGTCGTCAGGAACGACAGACAAGTATATGCGCGATTAGCTCAGCTGGCAGAGCACCTGACTCTTAATCAGGGTGTCCAGGGTTCGAACCCCTGATCGCGCATTTGAAGAGTGTCGGACTTAGAAATGTCTAGGTTTGGCGCTTTTTTATTTTCCAAAAATCTCCCTGTCGGTCGGCAGAGGATCTCCAGACCAGTGCGATAAAAAAGTGAACTAAATTCGTTAATAAACGTATAGTGGAAAAAAACCGGCAATGCTATACTAAATGCAGAATAAGGATCATAGGTCTTATAACAGAGCCTTGTATAATTTTAAATAATTTGAGGAGGTACTTATGGGAAACATAGGGGAATTGATTGCCGGTGGAAAGGCAATCCTCGGAATTGAATTTGGTTCGACGAGAATTAAGGCAGTGCTAATCGATGAGGCGCACAAGCCGATCGCAAGTGGGGACCATGTCTGGGAGAACCGTCTGGAAAATGGTTTCTGGACCTACCATGATGATGAGATCTGGGCAGGTTTGCAGGATGCCTATGCCAATCTGAAAAAAGATGTGGCAGACAAATATGATGTGAAATTGACAAAAGTTGCTGCACTTGGTTTTTCTGCCATGATGCATGGATATCTGGCATTTGATAAAGACGGAAATCTGCTGGTGCCATTTCGGACATGGAGAAATTCTACGACCGGTCCGGCTGCCGCAGAATTGAGTCAACTGTTTTCATACAATATCCCGGAACGCTGGAGTATCTCGCATTTGTATCAGGCGATCTTAAACGGCGAAGACCATGTAAAAGACCTTGCTTTCTTTACGACGCTGGCTGGCTATATCCACTGGCGCATGACAGGGGAAAAGGTGCTGGGTGTCGGTGATGCATCCGGTATGTTCCCGATTGATCCTAAGACAAAGCAGTACGATGCCGTCATGATGGATAAGTTTGAAGATCTGATCGCAGACCGCCACTTTGCATGGCATCTGGCAGATATTTTACCGGAGATCCGTCTTGCCGGAGAAAGTGCAGGAAGTCTTACTGCAGAAGGTGCAAAACTCTTGGATCCAAGCGGTGAATTAGAGGCAGGCATTCCGATCGCTCCACCGGAAGGAGATGCCGGAACGGGCATGGCTGCGACCAATAGCGTCAAACAGCGTACAGGTAATGTTTCCGCCGGAACATCCGTATTTGCCATGGTGGTTCTGGATAAGGAACTTACCAAATACTACCCCCAGATTGACATGGTAACGACACCGGACGGAAGTCTGGTTGCCATGGTACATGCCAACAACTGCACAAGTGACCTGAATGCATGGGTTGGATTATGTGGCGAAGTCTTAGATACTTTTGGTGTAAAGGTGTCCGGGGATGAATTATATGGTACGCTTTATCGCAAGTCCTTGGAGGCAGACCCGGATTGCGGCGGATTGCTTTCCTATGGATTTTTGTCCGGCGAAAATATCATGAACTGCGTAGAGGGACGTCCGATGTTCGTACGGACTCCGGAGAGCAGGTTTACACTGGCAAACTTCATGCGGTCTCATCTGTATGCAAGTTTCGGTGCTTTGAAAGTCGGCATGGATCTGCTTTTACAGGAAGAAAAGGTTGAGATCGACGCTATCTATGGACATGGCGGTATCTTTAAGACCAAGGGCGTAGCCCAGAATTATCTGGCAGCAGCACTGGATACACCGGTTTCTGTTATGGAGACGGCAGGCGAAGGCGGTCCTTGGGGCATGGCACTTCTGGCAGCCTATCTGGTCAATAAGGAAGCAGGGGAGACACTTGCCGATTATCTGGCAGATCGTGTCTTTGCAGATGCGGTTGGCTCATCCGTTGACCCGGATCCAAAGGACGTAGAGGGCTTTGATGCATATGCCAAGACCTTTAAGGATGCGATCGCAGTAGAGCAGACAGCGGTAGAGAAACTGTAATTTTTGACAAAATGAGGTGAGGATCTTATGTTAGAGCAATTAAAAAGAGAAGTTTATGAGGCAAATATGCTTTTGCCAAAATATCAGTTGGTGACATTTACCTGGGGCAATGTCAGTGGTATCGACAGGGAGGCAGGACTTTTTGTAATCAAGCCGAGCGGTGTAGATTATGACAAACTGACACCGGAAGATATGGTCGTTGTGGATTTGCAGGGCAATAAGGTCGAGGGCAAGTACAACCCTTCTTCCGATACGGCGACCCACATGGTACTTTACAACCGTTTCCCGGATATTGGCGGTATCGTGCATACCCACTCTACCTGGGCGACATCTTGGGCGCAGGCAGGAAGAAATATCCCTTGCTATGGTACGACCCATGCAGACTATATTTACAAAGACGTTCCATGTGTCCGCAACTTGACCAAGGAGGAGATCGATGAGGCTTACGAACTCAACACAGGAATCCTGATCGCTGATGAGTTTGAGAGACAGGGCATCGACTATATCGCAACGCCTGCGGTTCTTTGCAAGAACCACGGACCATTTACCTGGGGCAAGGATGCACATGAGGCAGTACACAATGCAGTCGTTTTGGAAGAAGTTGCAAAAATGGCGGCAAATTGTGAGATGATCAATCCAAAGGTTGCTCCGGCACCGGTAGAATTGCAGGATAAGCACTACTATCGCAAACATGGAGCAAATGCCTACTACGGACAAAAATAGTCTTGCACACTAGATCAGGTGTTTTAAGTCTTTGCTGAGACAGCGAAAGGATTTTCGCAGGCATTTACAGATCTTAAGGCAGTGAAAAGACCGATAGAAGTAAGGAATATAAAAACAGCATTTCATATAAGAGAAAGTCTCCGGGCTTTCTCTTATTTTATGCATAAATTATGCTTGTGTGCTTTGGCAGGAAATTTCAAAAAAAGATCCTTCCCATGCTTTTCTTAATTTTTGCAGCGTGCTATAATGTTATTTGTACCAAGATTGGTAACACAGGCAGGATTAGTCTATCGGTAGGGCGCCAGCTTCCCAAGCTGGATAGGCGGGTTCGACTCCCGTATCCTGCTTTTCGTATTTTATGAGGGGATCTTATAGTTGATGGGGTGCTGATAGAAACAGCACTTTTTTCTTTATCATTTTATAATACAGGAGGTTTTTCATGGAAAAGTTTAGATGGTGTTTTATCGGAACGGGGAAATTGGGACATCAGGTGGCAGGGCAGTTGCTTGCCAGTGGCAGACATGAGATCGTGTCCTGCTATACCAGAAATATGGATAATGCCAAGGCTTTTGCGGAGGAGTTCCATTGCAAGGCATATGGGAGCGCCGAGGAAGCCATTTTAGCAGATGGTGTGGAGGGCGTCTATGTCGTGACACCCCACAATGCGCATTTCCGTTATGTCAAAGAGGCTCTGGAACTGGGCAAGCCGGTATTGTGTGAAAAGGCGTTTACGGTCACAGCGGAGGAGACCGACAGTCTGATCGCGCTTGCAAGGGAAAAGAAAGTCTATCTGGCAGAAGCTATGTGGACCTGGTTCTCTCCGGCTGCCAATCAGGTCAAATTATGGTTGATGGAGGACAAACTGGGAAAGGTGACGGATGCCAACTTCACTTATCATATGAAGTCTGTCAAATATGCACCACGTGTGTCGGATCCAAAGCGTGCCGGCGGTGCCCTTTTGGACATCACGATCTATCCGATCACCTATGCTTATCGTTTGTGGGGCTATCCGGTAAAAATCGAGAGCAGCGGTACGATCGAGAATGGTATCGATTATGGCGAGGATGTGATGCTGACCTTTGAAAATGGACTGACTGCCAGGATCTCTGCGTCTATCGTGGATATGAAGGGGCTGGAAAAGATGACCATCAGCGGAGAAAAGGGTAAGATTCAAGCGTCTTTTTATCATGCGACCAATCAAGTTACTTATAAAAAGAACATCTTTCATAAAGAAGTGTTTAAGGGTCCGGGACCGCGCATCAATTCTTATCTGGATGAATTTGACGCCGTGGCAGAGGATATCCGGGCAGGCAGGCTGGAAAGTAAGATGGTGCCGCTGCAGGCGACATCCGATGTAATGCACATTTTAGACCGGGTCCGTAAGCAGATCGGACTGGAATATACAGAATTAGAGTAGGAAATCATGACAGAAGGTAAAATTATTAAATCCATTATCATATATGCGATCCCCTTGATATTGGGAAATTTCATGCAGCAGTTGTATAGCACGGTCGATTCTTTCGTGGTTGGTAATTATGTAGGAGCGACAGCACTTGCGGCGGTCGGCGCCAGCGGGCAGTTGACCTATTTTCTGATCGCCTTTTGTCTGGGGGCATCCGCCGGAGGCGGTATTTTGATCTCCCAGTTCTATGGTGCCAAAAGTTACGATGAACTCCACCATGTGATCCACAATATGTTGGGGATTGCCGTGGTACTGGGACTGGTATCGACAGTGGTTGGCGTTGCCTTTTGTCCGCAGTTATTGCGTGCCATGGGAACACCGGAAGATATGATGCCGGAGGCGGTTCTGTATCTGCGCATTTATTTTGGCGGCATGATCTTCATGACCTTTTATAATATGTTGGCAGCCATCCTAAATGCTGTCGGAAATTCCACAAAATCGCTTCAGTATCTTGTGGTTTCATCCCTTGTCAATATTGCTCTGGATTTTCTGCTGATCTGCGGATTTGGCATGGGCGTGGAAGGGGCTGCGATCGCGACGGTCATCAGTCAGGGCGTCAGCAGTATTCTGGCATTCCGCTATCTGGCAAAAGTGGATGCGCCTTATCGCGTAGTATTCCGTGACATCAGCCTGGATAAATATTGGGCGATGCGCGTTGTCCGTATCGGACTTCCGGCTGCCATCCAGAATGCAGTCATCAGTTTTTCCAACATTTTGATCCAGACAGGTGTCAATGCTTACGGAACCAATGTTGTTGCAGGATTTTCCGCCTATATGAAGGTAGACGGCTTCAATATCCTGCCGATCCTCAGTTTTTCCATGGCTGCGACGACTTTTGTCGGACAAAATATCGGTGCAGGCAAGCGCAAGCGGGCTTTCCAGGGTGCAGCCATGATCTTTGTCATCAATTTATGCTATACACTGATGATGACAGCCATTATGTTAGGCTTTGATACCCAGATTATTTCCGCCTTTTCCAAGGAGCCGGAAGTCATTACATCCGGTGTTATGTGCATCTGGGCACTTGCCCCATTTTACAGTGTTTTGGGCGTGATTCACTCCTTAGCAGGGGCTTTGCGTGGAACCGGAGATACCATGGGACCGATGGCGATCATCCTGATCTCGCTCTGTCTTTTCCGTGTGATCTGGATCTGGACCATGACATCGCGTATCGACGGTGTGATGGGCGTGTATCTGACCTATCCGACATCCTTTGTGCTGGGTGCCGTGCTCATGGTTATTTATGTGCTCTTTAAGTATCATCGCAGCAAGCAGAAAAAGGAGAAGTTATGGTAAAAATCGATCTCATCACCGGATTTCTGGGATCCGGGAAAACAACCTTTATCAAAGAATATGCCAGATACCTTATGCGTCAGGGCTTAAATATCGGTATTCTGGAAAATGACTATGGTGCCATCAATGTCGATATGATGCTTTTGCAGGATCTGGAAGGGGAAAAGTGTGAGTTGGAAATGATCGCCGGAGGATGTGACGCAGACTGTCACCGCAGGCGCTTTCGCACCAAACTGATCGCCATGGGTATGTGCGGTTATGACCGGGTGATCGTAGAGCCATCCGGGATCTATGATGTGGATGAATTTTTTGATGCCCTGCGTGAGGATCCTTTAGACCAGTGGTATGAGATCGGCAATGTGATCACGATCGTGGATGCAAAACTGGAAAAAGACCTGTCGGAGACAGCCAATTACCTCTTGGCAAGTGAAGCGGCAAATGCAGGCTGTATCCTGCTTTCCCATGCAGATGAGGCGGATCCGGTACAGATGGATGAGACCATTGCACATCTGAATGCAGCCATGGAGGGCATTCAGTGCAAACGCAGATTTTCAGAGGAAGTTATCCGAAAGAGCGTTTTGCAATTTGTGGATAAAGATTTTGAGAAGATCGCTAATTGTGGATATCGTATCGAGAGTTATGAGAAACGCTTTGTGGATGACAGCGGCGAGTTTTCCTCTTTATATTATATGAATAAAGCCTTTGATCGTGATCGGCTGGAAGTTCTGGTAAAGCAGGTATTTGCAGATGTATCCTGCGGCAAGGTATTCCGTATCAAAGGCTTCTTTTTGGATCAGAATGAGAAGTGGGTCGAACTCAACGCGACAAAAGACCAGATCCGTTTTGCACCGATCGGGGCAGGACAGGATGTCGTGATCGTGATCGGGCAGGATCTGGTCGAGGAAAATATTGATAAATATTTATCTTAGTCGTCTATGCGGTTGGCGATCAGTTTGCAGATCGGGTTGCCCTTGGAGGAGAACTTTTCCTCGTACTCAGTCATGATGTTACCGGCGTTCATGGACGCATCCTGATGCAGATCATAGGTCTTTGCATCGATCTGCCAGATGCTGGAATTTTCGATCTCTTCTACCGAAAAGTCGAAAAGGTCGCGGTTGTCGGTCTTAAACTCGATGTGACCGCCCTTTTTCAGGATCTTGTCATAGCGGTTTAAAAAGGCAGAAGATGTCAGGCGGCGCTTGGCATGCCGGTCCTTTGGCCAGGGATCACTGAAATTCAGATAGATTCGGTCAACTTCTCCCGGAGCAAAGATCTCCGCAATGTCCTCTGCGTTAAAGCAGAGAAAGCGTAAGGAGTCGATCGGGCTTTCCTCGGCTTCCATCTTTTGCACCGCGCGTAAAAGGACGCTGGTGTATTTCTCAATGCCAAGATAGTTGATGTCTGGGTGTGCCTTTGCCATGTCCATGATAAATTGACCTTTTCCCATACCGATCTCGATATGGAGTGGCTGTTTCTGCGGAAAAATAGATTGCCAGTTTCCTGCAAGGGAAGCGGCATCCTGCACACAATAAGGGCTGCTGGCGATCACTTCGTCTGCGCCCGGAATATTTCTTAATCTCATATAGGATCTCCATCTCAAATTATTTTAAAATTTAGCAAAACGATTATATCATAAAATAGGACTTTCGTGGTAGAAATCTGTTGCAGATGAAAAACGATGCGATTATACTATTACTGTATGTGCAAAAAGAAGCACAGATATGGGCAGTATAAAAGAAAAGAGATAGAAAAGAGAAGCAAATGAATAGAATAAAGAAGTGGATAGCATTATGTCTTGCGGGAGCGATCACGGCAGTATCGTCGCTTGGCAGTGCCATAAATACACAGGCAGCGGAGTATTGGCCGGACAATGTCAGCGTGACATCGGGAGCTGCAATCGTCGTAGAGATGGAGACAGGAACTGTCCTCTATGAAAAGAATGCGGATACCTCCCATTATCCGGCGAGTATCACCAAGGTCATGACCGCACTTTTGGCACTGGAAAATTGTGAGCTGGACGAGATAGTCACTTTTTCAGAGGAAGCAGTCTATGGCAATGAGGGAGATACCTCTCATATTGCCAGAGAAGTCGGGGAAGAAATGACGCTGGAGAACTGTCTTTACGGTATGATGTTAGAGTCTGCCAACGAATGTGCCTGGGCGATCGGCGAGCATGTGGGCGGCGGCAGTATGGACAAGTTCGTGGAAATGATGAATGCCAAGGCAAAGGAATTGGGCTGTACCGGTACACATTTTGCCAATCCGAACGGACTTCCCAACCCGGATCATTATGTGACGGCGAGAGACATGGCTTTGATCGCGCGTGCGGCTTACCAGTATCCAGAATTTCGCAAGATCAGTTCTACCAGGGCATACACGATCCCGGCAGACAACAAAAAAGAGGCATATAATTGTAACAATACCCATGGTATGATCAGTAATCACAGGGGAAGCAGTAACCTGTATGAATATGCGCTAGGCGGTAAGACCGGTTATACGGATGTAGCGGGAAATACCCTCGTTACCTATGCACAGAAAAATGGTATGACCCTCCTTTGTGTGATCTTAGACAGCAGTAATCCAGCGCATTATAATGATACGGAAAATCTGTTTGAATATTGTTTTCAGAACTTTTCCTTATATTCGGTAGCGGACAATGTCAACCTGTCGGATATGAGCGATCAGGCGGCACTGGGATCACTCAGTGATAAGATCGATCTGATCCGTGTTGATGAGGACGGCGTGGTCGTTCTTCCAAATACAGCATCTTTTACCGATGCGCAGGCGACGGTCACACCGACAGATAAAAATGCCGATAAGGGAGCCGTTGCAAAGATCTCCTATACCTATGCCGGAAAGCAGGTGGGAGGAGCCAATGTTATTTATGAGAAGAACACAAAGGCAACCTATCCTTTCCACAATATTTCCGCAGATAAAGGCGGATCCAAAGTAAAGTATTTCCGCATTGATTTTAAGACCATTCTTCTGGTGATCGGCATTATCCTGATCTTTTTATTGGCAGTTTATGTATGGAATGTCATGTCAGGACAGATCCTTTTGAGCCATCACAGAAAGAACGAAGACCGAAAGAAGAGAAGCCGTTATCGTCAGATCAGCCGTAATAAGAGGCGCAAACGAAAAGCGGCAGCAAGCCGTGCAGCGTCAAGCAGAGGCACGGCTACAAGGCGACAGCCTAACCGGA
Source organism: Roseburia sp. AM16-25 (assembly GCF_003473825.1). Taxonomy (NCBI): domain Bacteria; kingdom Bacillati; phylum Bacillota; class Clostridia; order Lachnospirales; family Lachnospiraceae; genus Roseburia; species Roseburia sp. AM16-25. The sequence goes on along the minus strand of NZ_QUCW01000001.1, from coordinate 657,119 downwards.
CTTCCGGCAAGCCTATCCATAGAAATACAAAACGGTCAAAAAGGACAAGATAATTTGAATTAGACTATAATATATGGTTAAGATATAAAAAACGACAATATACAATTTGTATATTGTCGTTTTGCTATTTGCAGACATTTGTATCTGTACCATATAATGTCGGATATTTAGCGTATATGATATTTATTGTCAGACAATATCAGGAATGTTGCATGAGGCTTTCCAAGAGGATACGGAGTTGGGATGCATTTTTCGTATAGAATAAAAGCCCGTCTGTTGTATCTAAGATCGTGATATATTTGCCGTGACAGGTCTTGGATTCCCGGATCAACTGTAAGAGGTAGGACTTGTAGTTAGGATCTGTTGCTAGAAAGAGTGTCTCATAGTCCTCCAGGGAAGTCACATGTGCCTTGCTTTTTTGCAGCATGAAGGAAAGTTCCTGATCCTGATCCAACTGTTCGGCAGTCTTATTGATGATGAAGTAGCCGTTTGGATCCTTTGGCATATCAAGGGACTTGATGGCACGCTGTACCTGCTTGGTCAGACTGTCGCTGGCTGGGTAGAGTGATTCAAAGTATTTCATGAAATCGGTGGCAGTCTTAAAATGTTCGTTCTTTCCTTTTTCCAGCATCTCGGTCATAAGGATGCGGCGGATGATATCCTCACATTCTTTACGGGATGGGTTCTTGCGAAGTCTTCTTTCCATTTCCGGCATAATGTATCTCCTTACTGTCTTTTGCATTACCAAAAGACAAAAATATTTGTCTTTCATCAATATACGACAAAAATCATGGAAATGCAAGACAAAAAAGAGAAAGAAAGGACAGGTATATAGAATTGACATCAAATATACATATTCTTATAATAAAGGCAAGGAATGTATGAAACTACCTAATGTAAGATCAAGGAGTGGGGAAAATGGAATTAACAAATCTGAGCCGCGAAGAAAAGAAAGCCTATGATCTGGAGCAGATCGATGCCCTGGTGCAAAAAAATCAAGGCATGGCAAAGACAGCGGATATTCTCGCCATGGGGATTGACTACCGACGCATTTTGCAATTTCTGAAGGAAGGTTATCTCAAGCGGGTCAAAAGCGGTTATTATACGACCAAGTATTTTGACGGATCGGAAGAAAGTATGGTGGCGCGCATGTTCTCGGATGGAGTGCTTACCATGGAATCCGCTCTTTTTTATCACGGTTATCTGGAACAGCGTCCTTATGCATGGCACATTGCTGTCAGCAAGAATGTTTCCAAGTCCCGCTTTAAGATGGATTACCCGAATCTGCAGCCATATTACACGGAACCAAAGGTGCTGGGTATGGGCGTGACGATCATAAAACTGGCAGGCGAGCCCATGCAGATCTATACCAAAGACCGTCTGGTCTGCGACTGCCTCAAGTATCAGGATAAAATGGATCGAAACGATTTCAAGAAAGCCATCCTTACCTATATCGGTGATGAGGATAAGGACGTTGCGGCGCTGATGGAGTATGCCAAGGAGCGCAAGGTCTTAAAGAAAGTGCAAAACATGATTGGAATCTGGTTATAGGAGCATAGCATGATAAACGAAGCATGGATCAAGACAAAGAGTCAGGAACTGGATATTCCTTTTTCCCATATTTTAAGTGCCTATGTCCTGGAGACAACGGTGCGCATCTTTGCAGAATTGGCGGATGCCAAAGACTTCTGGCTGGAGGACAGTGACAGGCTGGGGCTGGATGTTTATAAGAAATCGGTCTCAGAGAAGGTCCGCTACTATTATACCGGTGGCAAAGCCTTCAAGGAGATCAAAGAGCGGATCCGGCAAGACTTATTGCAGGCATATGAAAAAGAAGGATTTGGCGTAGAACTGGTTTCCGAGGAAAAAGAAGGTCAGGGATTTCGGATGAGCTTTTCCATGGAAGTCTGCGACATGTATGTGCCTTTTCGCGTCAGCCTTTTGCCTTTTGGCGGAGAGCATATTTTTCCAAAGGAAGAAAATCTGCGGCTTTTTTTGGAGAATAACAAGACGATCGGTATATACGCATACCCGGTAGAGCAGATCGCGGCGGAGCATCTGCTGCCCATCGTAAAGCAGTTGGAATTGTTGCAGGACATGGAGCACTACCAAAAACTATACGAGATCCTGAGCAAATACCCTTTGGAGGGACGCAAGGTACAGGAAAGTTTAGGGGCCTTGTGCCGCAAAGACCATGTAAAATGCAGTGCCTTGGTATGGGAAAGTCTGAGCGGATACGGTACATACACTTATATGGAAAAGAAATGGAAAAGCCTTTTGCGTAAGGAGAAGAAAAAAGAGCCAGCCTGGCAGGAAGTGCACGGGCTGATCTGTAGGTTCTTAGAGCCTATCTGGGAAAAACTGATGGAAGATCAGATCTTTTTTGGCGATTGGATGCCGCAACTGGGCAGATTTTTGGACTAATGGTGGATGCTGCTGATGTCCTGTAACTGGTGGAAAAGGGCATAGTAATAGGAATCGCGGTCGCTCAGACGATAAAATTGGTCTTCAAAAGGCATGGTCGAGCAGAGCGCAACATCCGAAATCGGCACATAGTTGATATAGCACTTGGCTTGGATCTGGCTGTTGGTGCGGTTGTTCAAAAGGATGGACTTGCCAAAGGCAGGAATACACGCCTTGGAATACACGCAGGCGATGGTGTCGACATAGTGATCGCGCAGAGCCAGCGAACAGGCATCGTAGTTTTCGGATGCCGCAAGCAGGTGCTTGCAGAGTGACGGCTGGATAAAAGGGGTATCAATGGTTACAAAAAAAGCACGGTTTTCAACGATCATGGTAAGGCTGCTCAAGATCGCCCCTATGGGACCGGCATTGAGATAGATGTCAGGTATCTCCGTGACATCCAGATCCAGATGTCCGTAGTCACCACGCTGGTTGACAGACAGGTAGATGCGGTCAAAGTGGGGCGCAAACTTGTGCACCATATATTCTAATAAGCATTCATCACCGAATGGCAGCAGTGCCTTATCGGTTCCCATGCGGGAACTGTCACCACCACATAAAATGACCAAAGCCTGACTCATTGTAACCTCCAACAAACACGCGAAAAGCCATCCGCGTTTTTTCATGTAGATACTATTATAAGATGATAGAGGGAAAAAGAAAAGAAAAATGTTAGATCATAAATTAAGAGAACTGGCAGATTCGGACTTTTATCCGTTTCATATGCCGGGACATAAGAGACAGCAGACCGGGCTGGAAGACCCATATGCCATTGATATTACGGAGATCCCAGGATTTGACAATCTGCATGATCCACAGGGGCTTATCTTAGAAGCCATGGAACGTATGGCAGGGCTTTATCATGCAAAAAAGTCCTATCTTCTGGTCGGAGGATCGACTTGTGGCAACCTGACAGCAGTCTTTTCCGCTCTGCCGCAAAAGGGATGCATCCTCATGGGACGGGGCAGCCACAAAAGTATTTATCATGCTGCTTGGCTGCGGCAGTGCCGGATCGTCTATACCTATCCCAAGGTAGGGCAGATCGGCATGATCGAGGGAACGTCGATCGCAGAATATGAGCAGGCTTTGCAAGTCAACCCGGATATCGGAGCCATCGTGGTGACATCGCCGACCTATGAAGGGATGATCGAACCTCTGGATGAGATCGTGGCACTGGCACATGCAAGGGGGATCCCGGTCATTGTGGATGCGGCACACGGCGCGCATCTGGGCTTTGATCCCTATTTCCCAAAGTCTCCGCTGGAAAGCGGGGCAGACCTTGTCATCATGAGCCTGCACAAGACTCTGCCTGCGCTGACCCAGACGGCGGTGCTTCACGTCAATGAAAATTCACTTGTTTCGGAAAGGCAGATCGAGACCTATCTGGATGTATTTGAGACCAGTTCGCCGTCTTACGTCCTGATGGCTTCCATATGTCAGTGCATCCGCTTTCTGGAAGAAGAAAAAGCGGCATTTGGGGTATATGCCTCTCGTTTGCAGGACTTTTATAAAAAGTGTAAAAGTCTGGAAAAGATCCGTGTCTCTTCTTTCCCGGGGCAGGATCCGGGCAAGATCGTGATCGACGTATCAAAGACCTGGCTTTCCGGGCATGCGCTGGAAGAGATCCTCTTGCAAAAATATCATCTGGTTCTGGAAATGTCTTCTTTTTCCTATGGACTTGCCATGACAAGTGTCATGGATAGTGAAGAAGGATTTGTCCGTCTTTTTGAGGCACTAAAAGAGATCGATCGGGAAGCCAGTGCAAGAGATACAGACGATCCCTGCCGGACGGGGCAGGTCTTATACGGGCGCGGGCAAAAGGTCATGGAATATCATGAGGCAATGGAAAAAGCGAAAGAACGCTGTGCTCTTGATCAGGCAGAGGGCAGGATCGCAGCGTCATCGGTCGCCATCTATCCGCCGGGTGTACCATTGATCGTACCGGGTGAGCGGATCGATCAGGAGCGGATCGACCTCTTAAATCTAGCCCAAAAGCAAGGGCTGACCATCACCGGGCTTGTGGATCATGGGCTTTTCGTTGTCATTTGAGGTGGACTATATTATACTAGATGGTAAGCGCATTCTATAGACAGGCAGAGTAAGGAACATGGGAAAGATTTTTTGTATCATAGGAAAAAGTTCAACAGGAAAAGATACCTTATATCAGCGCATTTTGGGACGGCATGATCTTGCCCTGCGCCAGATCGTGTCTTATACGACCAGACCCATCCGCGCAGGTGAAGTGGATGGGATCGAATACCATTTTTGCACACATGAGGAAAAAGACAGGCTGCTGGCATCCGGCAAGGTCGTGGAGATCCGCAGTTATAATACCTGTCACGGCATCTGGGACTATTTTACCGTTGACGATGGCAACATTGATCTGAGCAGATATGACTATCTGGTGATCGGAACGATCGAGTCCTTTGTCAAGTTGCGGGATTACTTTAGTCAGGATGCGGTTCTTCCGATATATATAGAAGTAGAGGACGGCGTGCGCCTGCAAAGAGCACTGGATCGTGAGCGGTGCCAGAAGCATCCAAAGTATGAGGAAATGTGCCGACGATTTTTGGCAGATGCCGCAGATTTTTCCAAGGAGAAATTGCAGGAGGCAGGCATCCACAGGATTTTCTATAACGAGGACTTGGAGTGCACGGAAGAGGACATCGTATGCTTTATGCGCGAAGTCATGATGAGTGAGGAAGGCTAGCCTATGGATTTAAAGGTAAATGATGTGTCGGGCGTGACGCAGACACAGGAAGTGAATCAGACAAAGCCTACGGATGACGGATTTAAGTTCACCCTGGCGAGTGCCATCGATGATGCGGAATTAAAGGAAAAACTGTCGGGGCTGATGGATGAGATCACGGAGCAGGGAAAGAAGATCTCGGAGCACATGGATATCCGGGATATGAAAAAATACCGCGGTCTGGTCAAGGATTTCATGAATGAAGTCGTCAATCGTTCCCACAAGTTTTCCAGAGAGAACTTTTTGGATCGCCGGGGACGTCACCGCGTCTATGGTTTGGTAAAATTAGTGGATAAAAATCTGGATGATCTGGCTGGAGAACTGGTCAAGGAAGAAAAAGACCATCTTGCCATTCTTGGAAAAGTCGATGAGATCCGGGGATTGCTTCTGGATATTTCCACCTAAAACGGAGTAGTTTAAAATGAAGTTTGCAGACATAAAAGGACAAGAGGATATCAAAGAGCATTTGCAGAACGCGATCGCTTTAGGCAAAACGTCCCACGCTTATATTATCAGCGGGGAGAAGGATGCCGGCAAGATGATGTTGGCGGAGGCATTTGCCCAGACTCTTTTGTGTCAGGACCGGGGCAAGGATGCCTGCGGAAATTGTCATTCCTGCAAGCAGTGCCAGAGCCACAACCACCCGGATATCCGCTATGTTTCGCATGAAAAGCCAAATACCATTTCGGTGGAGGACATCCGACAGCAGATCAATAACGACATTGTCATCAAGCCTTATGCGAGCGAATACAAGATCTATATTATGGATGAGGCGGAAAAGATGAACAAGGCGGCGCAGAATGCCCTGTTAAAGACCATCGAGGAACCACCGCATTATGCTATTATCTTTTTGCTGACGACCAATGCAGCAGGATTTTTGCCGACTATTTTATCCCGTTGTGTGACCTTGGAATTAAAGCCGATCTCTGCGGATATCATCCGAAAAGAGTTGATGGAGCATCACAACATGCCGGATTATCAGGCAGATGTCTGTGCCCAGTTTGCCCAGGGGAATCTGGGAAAAGCCATCAAATTGGCATCTTCCGAGGAATTTAACGAAATGAAATCCCATATGACCTCTCTGATGCGTCGTATGGAAAAGATGGATGTCTTTGGTATTTCCCAAGCCGTCAAGGAATTGGAGGAATACAAGCCTAAGATCGGTGATTATTTGGATTTGATGAACATCTGGTTTCGAGATGTGTTATTATATAAGGCGACAGGTGATGAGAGAAAGATTACTTTTCAGGATGAAAAGATGATCATAAAAAGGCAGGCAAGTGAGTGTTCTTATCACGGGCTGAATACCATCATTCAGGCAGAGAATACCGCAAGGCGGCGGATCGCCTGCAATGGCAATTACAATTTGGCAGTGGAACTCATGTTGCTTTCAATAAAGGAGAATATTGCATGATAAAGATTGTTGGTGTGCGTTTTCGCACCGCAGGTAAAGTATATTATTTTGGACCCAAGAACTTAGACTTAAAGATCGGTGACCGCGTGATTGTTGAGACTGCGCGTGGTGTCGAGATGGGAACAGTTGCCGTAGCACCAAAGGAAGTGCCGGATGATGAGGTTGTCCAGCCGCTAAAGACTGTCCAGCGTATCGCGACCGAGGAAGACTTTAAACGGGCAGAGAAGAACAAGGAAAAAGAAAAAGAGGCTTTCAAGATCTGTCAGGAAAAGATCAAAAAGCACAAACTGGAAATGAAACTGGTGGACGCAGAGTACACCTTTGACAACAATAAACTGCTCTTTTACTTCACGGCAGACGGCAGGATCGATTTCCGTGAACTGGTAAAGGATCTGGCATCGGTATTCCGTACTAGGATCGAGTTGCGCCAGATCGGTGTGCGTGACGAGACCAAGATCATGGGCGGGATCGGCATCTGCGGCAGACCACTCTGCTGTAGTTCTTATCTGACAGACTTTGTTCCGGTTTCCATCAAGATGGCAAAAGAGCAAAATCTTTCCCTGAACCCGACTAAGATCTCCGGGGTCTGCGGCAGACTTATGTGCTGTCTGAAAAATGAGCAGGAGACTTACGAGTATCTGAACAGCCAGTTGCCGAATATCGGGGACTATGTGACGACACCGGAAGGGATCCGCGGACAGGTTAAGGCGGTCAGCGTCCTTCGTCAGCGCGTCAAGGTATTGATCGAGCAGAATGATACCAAGGAAGAGCGCGACTATGCAGTAGGAGACCTCAAATTCAAGGCAAAGCGCAAGAATGTCAAGGTCACAAAAGAAGAATTAAAAGAGTTGGCAAAACTCGAGGATAATAAATAATGGCAGGATCATTTTTACATGAGGGTGAGCGGCTGGATGAACTGCAACGCAACGGTTACAAGATCATCCAGGATCCCAAGCGTTTTTGTTTTGGTATGGATGCCGTGCTTTTGTCCGGCTTTGCCAAGGTAAAGCGCGGAGAGGAAGTGCTGGATCTTGGCACGGGAACCGGGATCATACCCATCCTTTTAGAAGCCAAAACAGAGGGGCAGCATTTTACCGGTCTGGAGATCCAGCCGGAGAGTGCTGACATGGCGGCAAGGAGTGTGGCTTACAATCACTTGGAGGACCGCGTTTCCATTGTCACAGGAGATATCAAAGATGCAACAAATATTTTTGGGGCATCTTCTTTTGATGTTGTGACCTGCAATCCGCCCTATATGACTGACCAGCATGGCATCAAGAATGACGGCGATGCCAAGACCATCGCCAGACATGAAGTGCTCTGTAATCTGGAGGATGTGGTATCACAGACGGCAAAACTCCTTCGTCCGGGCGGCAGATGTTACTTTGTGCACAGACCTTTCCGCTTGGTGGAGATCTTATCCACAATGAGCCGTTACAAGGTTGAGCCAAAGCGGATGCAGCTGGTCTATCCCTATGTGGATAAGGAACCCAATATGGTTCTGATCGAGGGGATGCGGGACGGAAAGTCCAGGATCACGGTAGAAAAACCTCTGATCGTATATCAGAGTCCGGGCGTTTATATGCCGGAGATCTACGATATTTACGGTTATTAAATGCTTGCGGGATAAAAGTAGAGCAAAGATAACGGAAAGGAGTGCCGGAGTATGGCAGGTATCTTATATTTGTGTGCGACACCGATCGGAAATCTGGAGGATATGACCTATCGCTGTGTCCGCATTTTGAAAGAAGTGGATCTGATCGCTGCTGAGGATACGCGAAATTCCATAAAACTTTTGAACCACTTTGAGATCGACACGCCCATGACAAGTTATCATGAGTTTAATAAGATCGAAAAGGCGCATACATTACTGGCAGCCTTAAAAGATGGCAAAAATATTGCCGTTATCACAGATGCCGGGACACCGGGCATTTCCGATCCGGGCGAGGAACTGGTGGCAATGTGTTATGAGGAAGACATCGAGGTCAATGCCGTTCCGGGTGCGGCTGCCTGTATCACTGCGGTGACGAGTTCCGGACAGGCGTGTCGGCGTTTTAGTTTTGAGGCATTTTTGCCAAAAGACAAAAAGGAGCGCGCGCGTGTATTGGCAGAGATGCAGCAGGAGACACGCACCATGATCGTTTATGAGGCACCGCATCATCTGCGTGCGACCTTGCAGGAACTTTATCAGGCACTCGGCGACCGCAGCATCACGCTCTGCCGGGAACTGACCAAGCGTTATGAGGAAAAGAAGAAAATGACGCTGGCGCAGGCTGTGGATTATTACAGGGAAAATGACCCGCGCGGTGAATATGTCCTTGTCATTTCCGGTAAGTCCAAAGAAGAGGTCATGCAGGAGGAGCAGAGCCGCTGGGAAGATTTGAGCATTGAGGAGCATATGCAGATCTATCTGGATCAGGACTACAGCAAAAAGGACGCCATGAAAGCCGTAGCCAAAGACCGTGGCGTCAGCAAGCGCGATATTTATCAGGCGCTTTTATGATGTTCCAAGCAGGGCATCCCGCAGGATATCAAAAGGCGCAGGTCCGGTCTGTAATATCTTTTTATGAAATTCCATATAAGAAAAATCATCTTTTTTTGCATCCTTATAGTCTTTCTGTAGGGATGCAAAATTCATATAGCCTACATAATAATGCAGGTAATTTGCAGGATCTTCCACGATCAACTGGTAGATCTGATCGACGACATCTTGATCTTTGATCCCATAATTTTCTAAAAATTCCAAAAGACTGGCACGATCCCAGCCATAATAATGGATGCCAATGTCGGCAGAGGCATAGAGACTTAGGACAATGCTCTCATTGAGGGCTAGGACGGACGCAAGTTGATCCGGCAGTCCGGCGTATTGATAAGACATATATTCCACATAGGTAGCCCAGCCCTCGGTATATGCCGGAAAGGATAAAAGGGCGCGCACCGGTTCCAATCCGTACTGATAGGACATGGCGGTCTGGTAAAGATGACCGGGAAAACCCTCATGTGCCATGGTGGTAAAGAGGGAAGTCGTGTCGGCATTGCTGTCTGGATTGTAAAAAATATTGTGATAGCCACCAGAATCCAAAGGCGCGATCAGATAGTAGGCGGGCGCACTGGTCTGCCGCAATTGTGGCGCAATTTCATGGATGGTGACGGTAACATTTTCACAAGTAGGAAAGTCATTTTGTATAGAATCCTGTAAATGCTCGATCATGTCATCGGCTGTTTTTAGGGGGCAGGTATAAGAGCCCAGCATGGACGCTAAGGCAGGATTGTGGGCAAAGAGGTCAGCCATTTGGAACAGGTCTTCCTGACGTTTGGCAGCGATTTCTTGGAAAACCGTATAGGGACTTTCCTTTGTGCCGGTGTTTTTTCTGACCAGAAGGGCGTAGTATGTACGTCCTTTTTCTTTGACAGAAAGACTTCCATTATCGTCTGTTTTGTCAATAATCGACGATAATTGATTAGAAAGCGACAAATAAGACGGTAAAACGACATCATAAATGATCGACTGATTCCGGGAGATATAGGACGCTTTTTCTGCTTCATCTAAAAAGGCAGCGTTTTTTATGCGGTCGTCAAAAGAAGTCAGAAGCAGGTGGTCCGCCTGCACCTGTGAAAAAGAGGCACAAAAATCAATGGTCTGTTGCAACGAGTCTGTGTTTTCCATAAGCCCCAATTTGGTCTGTTCCGTAGCAAAGGCATAGATCTGTCCGAAGTAGATATCCATTTCTTCTAAGAGGGACAGGTAACATTCAATATCCTCGGTATCGTGAAAGGAAAAAGAGGACAAAAGAACCGGCAGGGAAGAAGGAATACCGGCGGTCGGCGAGAGCAGATTTTGATAGTAGTAGTAGTCGCCCAGTTTTTCCTCCAGACCATAGTAATCCTTCATAAGGTCATAGACCAGCCTTTGCCGGGCAGTCAGATTATTGCGGTCAATGTCCTTTAAACGGTCAAGCAGATTTTTGATCTCATCCATTTCCTTGATATGTTCTTCCATGGTCAGTGTGCAGAGCGTCTGGTCCGAAAAAGTGATATGATAGGCATCCGGGTTTTCTAAAGTAAAGTGGCAGGACATAGGATCGGCTTCCATCTGCCTGCAAAACCAATCGTCTGTCAGATCCTCAAAAGTATCTGCATCGCTGGTCTGACCCGCATCAAAAAGCCTTGCATTTCCCAGATCCTCTTTGCTGCAGCCTACCGCCGAAAAGGCGATCAGGATAGCAAGGATCAGACAAAGAAATCGTTTTCCCATAATGCCTCCCAAAGAAATACCATAGTTACAGTGTATGTACAATGAAAAAAAATATGATTTCCGGCATAGATTTTCCTTAAAATTCATACATATGAAAAAAAGTCTTGGAGTGCCTATGAATTATCTTTGGGCAGGCATGCTTTTACTTGGCATCGTCTATGGAGGCTTTCGGGGAGAGATGGCGGCAATCACGGAAGCGGCACTTTCCTCTGCAAAGGAAGCCGTTTCTCTTTGTATCACATTGCTTGGTGTCATGTGTTTTTGGGTAGGTATGATGAACATTGCGCAAAAGAGCGGACTATTGCGTACTCTGGCAGAAAAACTGGATCCCCTGCTGAACTTTTTATTTCCTACATTAAAAAAGGAGACCAAGGCAAAAGAATATATCGCGACCAATGTCATCGCCAATATCTTTGGACTTGGCTGGGCGGCAACACCGGCAGGACTTTCTGCCATGCAGGAATTAAAGAAGGTCAGCCGGCAGAAAGAGGGCGTGGCAAGCCGGGAAATGTGTACTTTTCTGGTACTCAATATTTCTTCCCTGCAACTGATCCCGGTCAATATGATCGCCTATCGCAGTCAGTACGGATCGGCAAATCCATCCATGATCACGGGTCCTGCCATTCTTGCGACCGCGATCAGCACTTTGGTTGCCGTGATCTTTTGTAAACTGGCATGTATGGGGCGGGAGGATCGGCTATGAAATTGCTTCTATATATATCCGATGCCATCATCCCCATTCTCTTGTTTATCATCCTTTTTCACGCCCTGCTTGGCAAGGGAAGGGTCTATGAGGATTTTCTGGAGGGGGCGAAAGACGGCTTTCACACCGTGATCGGCATTATGCCGACGCTGATCGGGCTTATGTGTGCGGTCGGTGTCCTGCGTGCTTCCGGCTTTCTGACGGATCTGGCAGTCTGGTTGGGAAAGATCATACCCGAGGAAGTCTTTCCCTCCGTGCTTCTTCCAGCGGCTATCGTAAAAATGTTTTCCTCCTCGGCGGCGACCGGGCTGGTCTTAGATATTTTTAAAGAATATGGACCGGACAGCAGCAATGGGCTGATTGTATCTTTGATGGGATCTTGCACGGAGACCATCTTTTATACCATGTCGGTCTATTTTATGAGTGTTGGCATCCGAAAGACCAGATGGACGCTGGCGGGCGCGCTGGTAGCGACTTTGGCGGGGCTGATCGCCAGTGTGATCCTGGGGCGGATGCTATAGGAACTGTACAAATTTTCAAATTCGTAGTAATATAGGGAAACTTGGTGACATATATTATAGAAGATAAGGAAGAAAACAAATGAACATGCTCATGGATCTCATCACAAACCGTATATTTGTGGCAACGGCGGCTGCCTGGCTGGTGGCGCAAGTCTTAAAGGTTATCATTGACGCGGCAAAAAATGGTTTTTCCGCGGAACGTCTCACGGGAAGCGGCGGTATGCCAAGTTCACATTCAGCCACAGTTACGGGTCTGGTCGTTTCGACTGCTATCGTGGAGGGACTGGGAGGATTTCCTTTTGTTATGGCTTTGTTTTTTGCTATTATCGTGATCTACGATGCAGCAGGCGTGCGCATGGAGACAGGGCGCGAGGCGCAGTTGCTCAACCGTCTTTTGGAGCGGGATAAAGCCGAGGGCAGAGAGCCTTTGTACGAAGGAAACTTAAGAGAAAAGATGGGGCATACCATACCGGAGATCATCGTCGGTATGATCTTAGGCGCGGTCGTGGCAGTCATTGTCTGTAGTATCATGCAGGGGCTGATCGCATACTGATGTCAGATCTTGTCGATGACAAAAATTTGACAATCCGGGATAAGAAGCCTATAATAAATAACGTTGACGCGGGATGGAGCAGTCTGGAAGCTCGCCGGGCTCATAACCCGGAGGTCATAGGTTCAAATCCTATTCCCGCAATTTTTTAGGAGATGTCCGATAGGATGTCTCTTTTTTACATCACAAACCAAAGGAAAAGCGTATGGAGAACAAGTGGGATTTTCAGGTAAATGATATTGTAACCATGAAAAAGAAGCACCCTTGTGGGAGCGACCAGTTTCGCATCCTGCGTGTGGGAGCCGATTTTCGTCTGGCATGTCTGGGATGTGGGCATCAGATGATGCTGCCGCGTACAAAAGTGACCAAGGCATGCAAAAATGTTTTGCACGAAAATGTAAAAAAGGCTTGAAAAAGCGGGAAAATCATGGTATCATATCAACTCGTGGTATATTAAAATATCCTTGCTTTGCCGTATATTGGCAAGGCCAAAAGACCAAAAGGAGGTAAAATCGCATGAACAAGTATGAATTAGCACTCGTTGTTAATGCTAAGATCGAAGATGATGCGAGAGCAGCAGTCGTTGAGAAGGCACAGGGTTACATTACCCGTTTCGGCGGCGTTGTCAGTGAAGTAGAAGATTGGGGTAAGAAGAAGTTAGCTTACGACATCCAGAAGATGAGCGAAGGTTATTACTACTTCATCCAGTTCGAAGCAGAAGCTGATGCGCCTGCTCAGATCGAAGAAAACGTTCGTATTATGGATAATGTTCTTCGTTTCTTATGCGTCAGAAAAGACGAGGCATAGATAGTAGATAAGGAGTAGGAATGAATAGACTGATTATGATGGGTCGCTTGGTAGCAGATCCGGAAGTAAGATATGGGGCAGCCAATGGTTCTGCTGTAGCAAATTTTAGAATTGCCGTAGATAGAAGATTCAAGAGAGATGGAGATCCGGATGCAGATTTCTTCCGTATCACTGCTTTTGGACGTCAGGCAGAGTTCGCTGAGAAATATCTTAGAAAAGGTACCAAGATCTTATTGGAAGGTGAAATCAGAAACAACAATTACACCGGAAAAGATGGGAACATGGTATATTCCGATCAGATCATTGCGAATTCCATTGAGTTTGCAGAGAGCAAGAATGCTCAGTCAAACAATGGATTTGGCGGCGACATGGGAACTCCGGCACCGAATACAAACGCTGGAGACGGTTTTATGAACATTCCGGATGGTATTGAAGAAGAATTGCCATTCAATTAGCATTGATTAGGAGGTAGCGTCATGGCTTACAATAAGACAGCAGATGGTTCAAGAAGAAGACCAATGCACAGAAGAAAGAAAGTCTGTGTATTCTGTGGTAAGGACAACGTGATTGATTACAAGGATACAGCAAAGTTAAAGAGATACATCTCAGAGAGAGGTAAGATCCTTCCTCGTCGTATCACCGGTAACTGTGCAAAGCATCAGAGAGCTTTAACTGTAGCAATCAAGAGAGCTCGTCACGTAGCACTTATGCCATATGTTTGCGAATAAGATTCGTAGATAAGATATAGTATTCCAAAAGGAGCATTTCCGTAGAGATATGGGAATGCTCCTTTTTTGTATATAAGAAAATAGGTGGTTTATTCCCGTAAAAAGGACTCCTTGTAGGCGGTGCCCCATTCTGCCATTGCCGTGATGATGGGGCGCATGGATTCGCCCAGATCGCTGAGGGCATATTCTACACGGGGCGGAACCTCTGCATAGACGGTGCGGGTGATGATACCGTCTTCCTCCATGGATCTGAGGGAATCAGTCAGGACTTTCTGGCTGATGCCCTCCAGATCCCTTTTTAATTCATTGAAACGCCAAGGGCGTGACATGAGGTTTCGGATGATCAGTATCTTCCATTTACTTCCGATCAGTTGCAGTGTTGTTGCGACCGGGCAAGCCGGTAATTCTTCTTTGGTCAGCATAAAATCTCCCTTTCTCCTTACAGGATCACAACAGTTCAAATTAGAATGCTACATTAGAAATAAATCTTATATCAAATTATAGTATGCCCTTAGGATCTGCGCAATAGTTACCTTTTGGTAACTAAGTAATAGATTTGTGCGTACTTTTTTTCTGCCTTTTTCCATCATAAAATCATAAGCAGGAACAGGAAATGTTCAAAAAAAGAAAAATGGAGGAAGATTTCATGGAAAAAGTAGTAGAATTTTTACAGGAAAATCCTGTACAGTATTTAGCAACCGTAGGTCGTGATGGAAAGGCAAAGTGCCGTCCTTTTATGTTTGCGGGTCAGATGGATGGCAAACTTTGGTTCTGCACCAACAACACAAAGGATGTCTACAAGGATCTGCAGGAAAATCCGCAGATTGAGATCTCCGTATCCAGCCCAACTTATGTATGGATCCGTCTGCATGGAAAAGCAGTTTTTGAGGACAACATGCAGGCAAAAGAAATGTGCATCGCCAATCCTATTGTCAAGAGCCAGTATAAGACCGCGGATAACCCAATTTTTGAAGTATTTTATTTGGAAGATGCGCATGGTGTGATCGCGGACTTTTCAGGAAATCCACCATATGAATTTTAAAACAGTGATGAGATAAACAGGAGGAGCAGCCATATGAACCAGAGTGAGCGACGTATGTATTTGATCAAAGAATTGTTAAAAGAACAGCCGGGCTATAGAGATATGGAGATCCCGGCAAATGCTGATGCACAAAGACGTTTGCTGCGTTCGCTTATGAATGTGCGTATGGCGGCGCCTGTGGATGATGGATTTTTGCAGATCCAGGATGCATATCTCCAGGAGGAGAACCGGAAAAAGGGTTTTGTGACTCTGGCGGATATGGAAGAATTGCAGGAAGATCTCTATCTTTGGCGGGGAGACATCACAAGACTTGCCGTGGGTGCAATCGTCAATGCGGCAAACAGCGGCATGACAGGCTGTTACCAACCCTGCCATAACTGCATTGATAATTGTATCCACACCTATGCGGGGATGCAGCTACGATCCTTTTGTAGTGAAATGATGGAAGAACAAGGCTATGCTGAACCGACCGGGCAGGCGAAGATCACACCTGCGTATAATCTGCCCTGCCAATACGTGATCCATACAGTTGGACCGATCGTGCAGGGAAAACTGACGCAGAAAGACCAGGATCTCTTGCGCTCCTGCTACCAGTCCTGTCTGGATCTGGCAGAGGAAAAGGGAATTGAAAGTATCGCCTTTTGTTGTATTTCGACCGGTGTTTTTTGTTTTCCGAATGCGCGTGCGGCAGAGATCGCTGTTGAGACTGTGAAAGAGCATAAGGCGCAGACCGGATCGGATATTAAGGTGGTTTTTAACGTCTTTAAAGAGGAAGACGAAGGGATCTATCGGAGATTATTAGGTTAGGATGAGCAAAATCGCGGATAGGGCATGAGAACAGCAAGCAGAAAAAGAAGTATGGAGCACAGAAGATGAGAGAGCAAGCGGACAAAATAGAACTTATCAGACAAAAAATTGAGGATGCAGATGCCATTGTGATCGGTGCCGGTGCGGGACTTTCCACGGCGGCAGGCTTTACTTACAGTGGCGATCGCTTTGAAAAGTATTTTTCAGATTTTGGGAGCGCGTATGGCTTTTCCGACATGTATTCCGGTGGCTTTTATGATTATGCCACGCTTGAGGAGTATTGGGCGTATTGGAGCCGCTATATTTATATCAACCGTTATCAGGATGTGGAGAATGGCACATATCGGAATTTGTATGCGCTGGTAAAGGATAAGGACTACTTCGTGCTGACGACCAATGTGGATCATCAGTTCCAAAAGGCGGGATTTGCAAAGGAAAGACTCTTTTATACCCAGGGCGACTATGGACTTTTTCAGTGCGGCAGACCCTGTCATGCTAAGACATATGATAATGAAAAAACTGTGCGGGATATGGTTCTGGCGCAGGGGTATGCCATTGCGGAGGATGGGGCTTTGTATCTGCCGGAGGGCGTAATGCCTAAGATGAGCGTTCCCGCTGAACTTGTTCCGCGCTGTCCTAAGTGCGGCAGACCTATGAGCATGAACCTGCGCGCAGACAATACCTTTGTGGAAGATGCGGGCTGGAAAGCGGCGTCCGCATCTTATGTGCGCTTTATGGAAGAGCATATGCGAAAAAAGATCGTCTTTTTGGAACTCGGCGTAGGTTATAATACGCCAGGTATCATCAAGTATAATTTCTGGCAATATGCGGCAAACTGGCAGAATGCCTTTTATATCTGTATCAATCAGGGGCAGGCATACCTGCCGGAAGATATCGAGGACAAAGGGCTGGCGGTCAATGCGGATATTATGCAAATACTTGAGGGGCTATTATGATGCTACAATCATAGTCCCATTTTTTTCTGGAAAAGATCGCCGATGATCTGGGCAGTTTCTGCCACACCAAAATCGTCGGATTTGATACAAAGATCGTAATTCTTTACATTGCCCCAATCTGTCTTGGTAAAGTGTCTGCAGTGGATGGTACGCTCATGGTTGACCTTTTTCACCTTTGCAGCGGCAGATTGCGGAGAAATATTGTCACGTGCTGAGACTCTGGCAGCCTCGGCATCCAGATCTGCACTGATGAAAACATGGTAGGCTGTCGGCATATCTTTTAATATGTAGTTTGCTAAACGACCTACGATGATGCAGGAACCCTTCTGGGAAAGTTCGTGGATCAGAGCAGATTCTTTTGCAAAAAGTTGGTCGACCATTGGCAGGTCAGTCTGCTCTAAAGGTCCGGCATACCAGGCAAAGAAATCATGCAGAAGCGGGTTTTTCAAAGTCTGTTCATTCTGCTCTATATATTCCGGTGAGAAACCACTTTTTTCTGCGGCAAGGCGGATCAGTTCGGAATCATAGTAATGAAAACCGAAACGCTCAGCCAGAAGTTTTCCGATCTCACGTCCGCCACTACCAAATTCACGGGAAATGGTGATGACATAACTGGAGGAAGTTTCTTCTGAGACAGCAGTCTCATCCTCTTTTCCAAGTAACTTATCGCGCTGCTTGCCAAATGCCCGGTTGAGGATACCGACCAGCGTGCCGACTAAGACAGCGGCAATAATGGTACCGGCACCAACACTTCCCAGTGTGTGCAATAAACTAAGACAGGTGACGGCTGAGATCAGGACCATGGTACAGTCAAAGCCGATCTTAACCTTGGAAAATTCAACATGGGTTACAGAGGATACCGCCTGCATACAGCCTTCTCCGGCGAGTGGGATCAGGTTTGCCGGCAGGTATAAAAAGATACCCAGTGCGACAAACACCGTGCTGGCAAGTACCATGACGATACGGATGCCCAGATTTTCCGGCGTTGGCAGGAAGGATACCAGATAGTTACAAAACGTCGTGAAGTAACCGAATACGACACCGATCAGAACCTGTAACCACTGAACGGGTTTGAAATTTTTTCGCAATAAGAGGATCTGGATCAGAACCAGTACGATATGGAAAAGGATGGTTGCCTTGCCCATCTCAATGCCCCAGACGCAGGTCATGGTGTAAGGGATGGAACTGACGGGTGATACACCCAGATTTGATTTTACGGAAAGCGCAATGCCGATGGTCATTACGAAAAGTCCGATAAAATACATAGGGATTCTAGTTTTTAAATGTTTCATTTATTTGTGCCTTCTTTCTTATAAGTAGTTACCATGTTGTCATATACGCGACTGAGCAAGTCCTGTAATTGTTGCTTTTCTGCCGGGGTAAAGCCCTCTAAAGCCTGGGATTCGATCCGGGCAAATTCCAGATTGAGACGGTCAGCATACTTTTTTCCGCTTTCCGTGAGATAGACATGGAGAGAGCGGCGATTGCTGTCGGCAGTCTTTCGTTTGATATAACCTTTGTTTTCCATGCCATTTAAGATGGCGGTCAAAGACGCCGGCTCAATGTGGCAGAATATGGCGATTTCTTTTTGGATTGCCCCATCATGGCGGAGCAGATAATCGAGAACTTTTGGTTGTCCTGAGGTCAATCCGGTATCTTTGACACTGGAGATCAGGGCTTTTTGTATCATCAGATGATCAGACATCAAAAGATAATGGAATGTTTCCTGCATGATTGCCTCCTTAGTTAGATTTCTAATTGTTAGAAACCTAACTAAATATATACGAAGGAAGGGAGATTGTCAAATGAAATGGAAAAAACATTGGAAATATAGTAATATGGGGAAAAGAAATTTTCCAAAAGTGTAAGGGGTAAAAATGCTGGAGACAGAAAGATTATTATTGCGAAAATGGACAGAGGCAGACGCGGACAGTTTATATACATATGCAAAAGATCCGGAGGTGGGTCCGGTTGCGGGATGGCCGCCACATAAAAACGTGGAGGAAAGCAAAGAGGTGATCCGAAATGTCTTTAACGGACCGGAGTGCTACGCGATCTGTGAAAAGGAAAACAACATTGCGATCGGGGCTGTCGAACTGAAACTGAAGGGACATACAGACATGACAGACCGGGACGATGAATGTGAACTGGGATACTGGCTGGGACAAAAATTCTGGGGCAGGGGTTATATGCCGGAAGCCGCAAGAGAACTTTTGCGCCATGGATTTGAAGATCTTGGAATGAAAAAGATCTGGTGTGGCTATTATGACGGCAACGATAAGTCCAAACGTGTGCAGGAAAAATTGGGCTTTGTTTATCATCATACCTGCGAGGATGTGCCGGTGCCTCTTTTACATGAGGTTCGCATTGGGCATACAAATCTAATGACAAAAGAGCATTGGGATGCTTTGTGATTTGGGGTTTAGAAATGAAGAAAGTCGTTATTTTTGGAGCAACAGGACATACCGCAAAATATATATGATTACTATGGTGGAAATGACATTTCGCATTACCCGTAAAAAATAGCGAAAAATGTATTTTAGGAAGGGTTGACCTATGATGGCGTACACGGATAAATATTGGAAATTATTGATCCCTCTTATGAAAAAGGAACTCAATAAGCGATATGGGAAGGAATATACGAAAGCGCTGATAGCAAAGGCGGATGGTGTATATCGGGATATGCTGGATCGTGTAGATGATGTGGGCGAGGACAATCCTATGGCATCCAATATCTATGAATGTCTGGTCGTTTTGGCGATCTGGAAGGCTGCCGATGGGAAAATATCCGTCAGTGATCTGCGGGAAATGTGTATGGCTATTCTGTCTATGCCTGTGCTGAAAATAGTAGGTTTATTTGTGAATGGAAATAAGGAAAGCGGTGTCAGAAAGTTCCGTAAGATGATAGAAAAAGATGCGGCATGGCTGGACGAGCACCCGGAATACAAGGATGTTTCCTGGGATTTCCATATTGATGATACAAAGCATCAAGAGGGATTTTACTATCATTTCACGCAATGTCCGCTCAATAATTTTGCTAGGAAAGAAGGCTATCTGGAGGTTTTGCCGGTCATGTGTGATGTGGATTTCCTCACAGCGAAACTCATGCACTTTACATTACATAGAGAGCATACGTTGGCAGGCGGAGGGGAAGTCTGCGATTACTGGTATGTGGGAGACGATTCAAGAAATACAAAGTCTTAAAGCAGAGAATAAAAGAAATGCAATGAGGGTGACTGGGGAAAGCAGTATGCTGTTTGTAAGTTGGTAGGATGTCGGTGTGGAAAGAAAGTACAACAAAAAGCACGGAGGTGGGATATGTATTTTGCATATGGAGAAAATGAAATTTCATATCTCAAAAGTAAGGATGAAAAACTTGCGGAAGTGATTGAGAAGATTGGTATGATCGAAAGAGAAACGGATACAGACCTGTTTTCTTCGGTCATTCATCATATTATCGGGCAGCAGATATCCACAAAAGCACAGGCAACCATCTGGCAGCGGATGCAGCAAGGTCTGGGAGAAGTAAATGCGGAAACGATTCTGGCGACGGATATTTCCAAATTGCAGTCTTATGGCATGACCTTCCGAAAAGCGGAGTATATCACGGATTTTGCAGAAAAAGTTCATAATGGGACTTGCAATCTGGATGCAGTCTGGCAAATGTCGGATGAGGAGGCTATCCGGGAATTGAGCGGTTTAAAAGGTATTGGCGTCTGGACCGCGGAGATGATCTTGCTCTTTTGTATGCAGCGTCCAGATATTTTTAGTTATGATGATCTTGCGATCCAGCGTGGATTGCGGATGGTCTACCATCATCGTAAGATTGACCGCAAATTATTTGAGAAATATCGTCGGCGTTTTAGTCCCTATTGCAGCGTTGCAAGCCTGTATTTGTGGGCGGTGTCAGGTGGGGCGATTCCAGAGATGAAGGATTATAAACCGAAAACAAGCAAAAAGTGAAAGTAATATTTGTAGGATAAGAAGTAAATCAGAGTTTGATGGTAAAATGATAGCACGCTCTGTGCACCAGTTTTCTGTTTGGTGTATTCTATGTCTTGATAACTTACCGACCTGGAACTTCGTATTTTCAATTCGGTACTCCCGACAAATACTATACCTGGCTTTGTGTTGTTCCGAGGGGCAAAGTAAGCGGAACGGTTACTGTTGAGGGCAAAACAAAAAGTATTACCGGAATGGGCTATCATGACCATCAGTGGGGCAGCATTAATTTTCATAAATATTGGAATCATCGGATATGGGCAAGACAAAGCTATGATGACTGCTCGCTTCTTTTGTTTGATTTCTTTACAAACGAGGAATACGGCACAAAAAGATTCCCGATTATTTTCATTCAGGATAATAACGGAAATTTCATTTTTGAAAGTCACAATAATGTTGAGTGTAAAGTTGAAAAACAATATACCGACAAGGCAAGTGGAAAGCAGTATCCGTCAATCCTTGATTACACGTTCAAACAGGATGATACTTTTGTGGATACTCGCTACCTGAAAATGAATATTTTTTAAAAAGTGGGAATAGGAGATGGCGCCATGCAACTTATCGTAAGAAAAAAGTATTTAGAAGAGTTGATCGAATTGTATGGAACACCAGACATAAAAGTTATCACGGGTATCAGACGAAGCGGTAAATCAGTCTTGCTGCAAGAGTTTGTTGCCTACTTGCAGTCATTAGAGGAGCCACTAAATGATGATCATTGCAAGAACACATCATGAAACTTATGACTATCAGGGGGTGCAAGTCGTTGATATTTGCAGATGGTTACGAGAGTAGTACGATTGTGGCGGGAGTTAGGGGTATAAATCGGAATTTGTCAAAGAAACTTGATGACAATTAAGTGATAGTATTGCAGAAATGACAATCTGAAATTGAGGAGATAAATAAGTATGAATACAAAACAGAAACAAATTTTAGCATGGGTTCTCCTTAGTTGTGGAGTTATTATCGCCGGTGTAATACTTGGTGGTATTACCGGAAAACTTGTTTTAGACCACATCATATAAGGAGAAATGTCATGTTCAGTACAAATAAAAATCGTAAAATAGGTATGTTGATATTTCTGTTTGTTGTATCCTTTATTGTGGGTATGCTCATCAACATTCAACGTCTTGGGTCTTTACCGATGAAGCTTATCCAAGTTGAATGGAATGATACAGTAGGATGTGTGTATGAAAATCTTGATTATGAAAATCCGAGCGACCACAAATATGATTTATATGTGCCGAAAAATCTTGATACGCCAGAGTCAAAATGCCTGATTCTTTATATACACGGAGGAAGTTTTAATTCCGGGAGCAAAGAAGATGGCGATGCGTGGTGCAAATATTATACGTCAAAAGGATACGTAACAGCAACGGTTGATTATACATTGCAATCAAAGAAGGGAAAAAGTGAAGAAGAATTACTCAACGCCAGTCTTGAGTTAATGAATGAAGAAATTCTAAGCTGTGTTGCCGCAATCAAGGAGCAGGCATCGCAGCTTGGAATTGATTTAACACAAATGGCTACCTGTGGGGTGTCAGCAGGTGGAACACTTGCGATGAACTATGCATATAAAAATGCTGACATTTCTGCAATCCCAGTAAAGTTTGTCTTTCAACTCGCAGGTCCTGCTTCATTTGAGCCATCCGATTGGAGTTTGCTGAAATCGATAGACCATATAACCACAGATGCGGATTTTGCAACCATGATGACAGGGGTTAGAATTACAGATGAAATGATGGCATCAAAAGAGTATCTTCCGTATATTTACTCTGTTTCGCCTACATATTTGGTGGATGCAAACTCGGTGCCGACCTTGATGGGGTATGGACTAATCGACCATTGTGTGCCGACTCAACTTAAATACCCTTTAATAGATGCATTGAAAGAGAATGGTGTGCCATACGATTATGTTGAATTTCCAAAATCGAACCATGGAATGTATAATGATATTGATAAATTGCAGGAGTTTATCAATCTATCACTTGAATACTGTGATAAGTATTTTGATAAATAAGATAAAGACAAATTCCAGTTTGTATATGAGATTTACAGATAGTGAAAAATAGTGTAAAAATAGTGAAATAATAATGGAAAAAAGTTTTTCTTTTGAATATAATAATATTGAAAAGGAGGACTTTTTTTCATGATTAAGGTAACTTTAACGAACGAAATATTAAAGTATATTACGGAAATCGAGCAAAACCGATATAAAGTATCTTCGATCAAGCTGTCCCAAACCGTTATGAATAAGCTGCGTAAGAACTCAAAGAAAAAAAGTACTTATGCTTCAAATAAGATAGAAGGCAATCCTTTATCAGAAAAACAGGTGGATGAGGTGATTGAGAATGATGAAAGAAAGCATTATTTGAAACCGGAGCAGGAAGTCCGGAATTACTTTCTCGCATTGAATTTTCTGGAACAAAAGATAACTAGAAAAGAGAAATTCTCTAAAAAACTTATTTTAGATGTACAGAAATTGGTAGAAAAAGGGGCATCCAAGGAAAAAATCGGTCTTAGAGGACCTATGCCGCCGGGAGTGTTATTTGCCGTATATGACTCTAAGACAGGACGGCCGGATTATATTCCCCCGGAATATTGTGATATTCCAGATCTGTTGGACGAATTGGTAACGTATGTAAATACGACAGACGATCATCCACTAATCGTAGCTGCAGTGGTACATTACCAATTAGTAACCATACATCCTTTTGAAGACGGCAATGGCAGAACCGCAAGATTGCTTTCCGGTTACATTATGGATTTAAACGGATACGGATTTAACGGAATCGGGTCGTTGGAAGAATATTTTGCCTATGATATCGATGAATATTACGAAGCCATCCAGATGGGACTTCCTGCATTATATTATTCCGGAAGAGATAATCCGCCCCATCCGGAAATCTGGATCAACTATTTTCTGAGGATGGTAAAGTTATACTCTGGAAAGGTTTGTGATCTGCAGATGGCTTCCAATGAGGAAGATGTTGCTGCAAGTTTATCGTTCCTAAAAGGAAAGGAAAAGGAACTTTTGAGGCTTTTGATCATGGATTATAAAGGGGAATTTACACCGATTGAAGTCAGCAGGAAACTGTCAGTCACGAACAAAACAATTATTAACAGATTAACTGTTTTGGTGAAAAATGGTTTTGTAGTTCCCATACTGGTCAACCAGAGGATCCGATCTTATGAATTAAGCAAATTTACCAGAGACAATGAAGAAGAAATCATGAAAGCTATTTTTTGCAACTGAAATAAATCGGAATTTGTGGAGAGATTTCCTGAACTTTCCTTCTGCCATTCATATGTTGTCGTGAACATAGGTGGAAAAATATTAGTTGTAAATGGGGCAAATGGAACGCTACATTGAATGCTGTGCAAAAGTCACCTCGAAAATCGTTCCCCCAGTCTTGCCTGATTTGATACAAATACTGCCATCATGTACTCTAACGATTTCACGGACAAAAGCAAGACCTAGCCCTACGCCACCCAGCTCCCGGCTTCTGGATTTATCCACACGGAAGAATGGTTCGAACACTCTCTCCATAAGCTCCTTTGGTATTCCGCTTCCCGTATCTTCTACAGACAGACAAACATGCTTGTTTCTCTGATATGCGGTTACTGTAACCTGTCCGAGCGGATGATTATATTTGATGGCATTCTCAACCAGATTGTATACAAGCCTGTAAATAAGGATATCACTGCCTATCATAGTGGCATCCTCACATTTTCCAATCAGTTTTATATTCTTTTCCACGGCAAGAGGCTCAAGGTCTGCCAAAACCTCTTCAACAATGGCATCCAATATAATTTTATCATCCCTTCCCACCGTCTGAAGCTCACTCATGTCAAGAAGAGTCTTTACCATCCTGTTTAATTTATCATTTTGTTCCGTAACCATTTTTATGGTCTGCAAAGTGTCTGCATCATTTCCCGGGTGAGAGGCAGAATTATATGAATCAAGCTGTACCTGCATTAACGCTAATGGAGTACGCAACTCATGTGCTGCATTTGCAGTAAACTGTCTCTGTATCTCAAATGCTTCCGATAGACGCTCAAGCATCTTATTATAAGAAATACCCAACTGGTTCAGTTCCTTAACATTGTTTTCCTCTATTCTTGAATCAGACAGATTCTGAGCCTGTACCTCTTCAATTTTATCTGAAAACTCCCTGATTGGTCTGAGTGCATGCCCGCTTATAAAATAAGTGACGACACCTCCCAAAAGCGCCAGCAAAACCGTGATTATCAGACTGTTTCTTTTATAGTCGGCCTTATTATTGTACACCTGAAACGAAAATTCATCCGCAAACTCATCCCACTTATCGTCCGGTATGCTGATAAATATTTCATCTGATTTGTTTCCTTTTTCATCCCCCTGTGACTCTACCACATCCTGCAGAGAATCAATGTAATGCACACCATTTTTATAGACAAACATAGTCAGGCAGCCACATATAATAGCGATACACAATGTAGTAATGCACGTAAGTCTCCACTGTAGCGACATTCTTTTCATCTGTCAGACTCCTCCCGTATTTTATAGCCTTCACCTACCTTGTTCTGAATGGGATCATATCCCAGCTTCGCCTTAAGCTTTTTTCTAAGTGAAGACATATGTACCCTGATTGCTCCGCTAAAGCTGTCTGCCGTGGCATCCCACACATGCTCTATCAGCTCCTCCTGACTCACCGGCCTGCCTATATTGATAAGTAAATATTCCAAAATACCATTCTCTTTTCTTGTCAGTGGAACCGGCTCTTCCTTTGCATATGCCTCGCGTTTAATCGTATCAAACTTTATTTCTCCGCATTTAAGACATATATCATTCTGTACAAATTTCCTTCTTGTCAGGCTTCTGATACGTGCCTCAAGCTCCTGCAGATGGAATGGTTTTTCCATGTAATCATTTGCTCCTGCATCCAGTCCCTCTACCTTATCAGCAATCTGACCTCTTGCAGATAATATCAAAACCTTAGTTTCATCATTGTATTTTCTAAGCTCCTTAAGAAGCTCCATGCCATCCATCCCCGGCAGATTCAAATCCAAAACTATCAGATCATAATTCTCCGACAGTATACATTCAAGAGCCTCTTTCCCATCATAACAGGTATCCACCTCATAACCGGCAGCATACAGACTCTTTGCAACCATATCACATATTTGTTTCTCATCCTCAACAATTAATAATCTCAAAATGTTCTCCTGCTTCTTAACAATAATTTTACAACCTATATTGTATAATACCAAAATCAGCTGGTCAACAATACGACAAAAAGGAGCAACATTATGTTGAAATACCAAAAAACATGTCAAATCATTCTGCTTATCCTTGGTGTATCCATGATAAGCTATGGTGCAGTCAGAGGTGAGGCGGCTACAGTGCTTGGTAAAGCAATAAAACTATGTCTGGAGTGTGTCGGAATTGGATAAGGAAAAGAAATTACTATCAAGAAAACTGGCAAAAATACGTGGCTGGATACAGGCCGTAGCAACGCTGCTGACCAATATTCATATTCCAAATTTATTTCAGGGTAAAATATATCAGGGCAATGCAAAAACCGTATGCGTACCCGGATTAAACTGCTACTCCTGCCCGGCCGCGACAGGAGCCTGTCCAATAGGGGCATTTCAGGCAGTTGTCGGATCATCCAAATTTAAGTTTTCATACTACATAACCGGATTTTTTATTTTACTCGGTGTAACTCTCGGCAGATTTATATGTGGTTTTTTGTGCCCATTTGGATGGTTTCAGGATTTACTTCATAAAATCCCCGGGAAGAAATTATCCACAGCCAAACTAAAGCCTCTTAGGTACCTAAAATATGTCATTCTTATTGTTTTCGTTATACTTCTTCCGATGCTTGTAACGAACTCTATAGGAATGGGAGACCCGTTCTTCTGCAAATATATCTGTCCTCAGGGTGTTTTAGAGGGTGCTATACCGTTATCTATTGGAAATGCTGCTATCCGTTCTGCGCTGGGAAAGCTTTTTTCTTTCAAGTGTATGATTTTAATTGCAGTGATTGTACTAAGTATCTTATTTTACAGGCCCTTCTGTAAATGGATTTGTCCGCTTGGAGCAATCTACTCATTATTTAATAAGGTCAGCCTGCTCAAAATCACCGTTGATAGCAGTAAATGTGTCGGATGCGGTCAATGCTCAAAGGCATGTAAGATGGATGTGGATGTGTGTAAGACACCGGATCACCCCGAGTGCATACGCTGCGGTGCCTGCATAAAGGCCTGTCCGAAGGACGCCATCTGCTACCGGTTTATGGGAAAATCATGTCAAAAAAATGACAACAGATAACTATTAAACATTTTACTATTATTTTAAAGGAGAAATTACTCATGAAAAACAAATTATCATTTATTTCTATTTTTACACTCTGCATAGCATTATCACTTACAGCATGTGGCGTAAAGCAAGCTTCCACAACAGATTCTAAGAACACTCAGACTGAAGCCGGCTCAGAAGCATCCGGCAAATCAGATTCCAAGCTTGATGATTTATATCAGCAGGAAAATCAACTTTTTGCAGATCACGCTGATGTGTGGAACAAGGTATTTGGCATGATGAACAAAAGTGATGCCGACCCAAACGGAAATTATGCTGATTATCTTGCCGGTACCGTAGAATCAAACAAGAATTCATTCACAGACGATGAGCTTAAAACACTTAATGAGGATATTGAAACCATACGAAAAATCGAGGAACAGATAGCAGAGCTTGAAAACAAAAATACATCATCAGACGATAACAAGAAGGACAGCTCTAAAGCCTCATCTGTATTCAGGGATTTTTCCGGTGAGGATTTTGATGGCAATAAGGTTGATGACAGCCTGTTTTCCGGTAATGCAGTAACAGTCGTCAATTTCTGGTTTACCGGCTGCAAACCATGTGTCGCTGAATTATCCAAGCTTAACGAATTAAATGATGCTATCAAATCAATGGGCGGAGAAGTTGTCGGCATCAACACTGAGACCTTCGATGGCAATAAAAAAGCTATCAAAGAGGCTGCCTCTGTTCTTGAAAGCCAGGGTGTCAAATATCGTAATCTGTCAATTGACTCCTCTAGTGCTGCCGGTAAATATGCCTCAGAAATCATGGCCTTTCCAACAACTATACTTGTTGACAGAAATGGCAATATTGTAGGCGAACCAATGCTCGGCGGAATTGATAACAAGGACAACTATGATGCCCTTATGAAGCAGATTCAGTCTGTAATTGATGCAGACAGCACAAATAAATAGAGGTCTACATATAAAAAGCTCCTGTGCATTGCACAGAGAGCTTTTTTGAACATTACTATAATGTCAAGGAATCTTCTGCATCTACCCACATCTGTAAATTCCCATCAAGATACATTCTCGCATATTCTAGTGGTTCATCAATGGCAAGTGTGTTTAATGCACAATCTGATCCAGGTGTGGTTCTCAAATTCTTTTCTGCAAATATTGTTCTCATCGTATCTTATCTCCTTATCGTTCAATCAATTATTTGCTACAAAAATCAGAAGTATTTCAATCAGTTCACCATGTCACTTTTATTTTGTGTTATACTGTTTTATAGATTTTTCTTGGTCTCCGCTGCCGCTTCGGTCGGCACAGAGCAGATGTCCACCGGACATCTTGTGCCCTTGTATTTTCCCTTATCAGAGTTCGTAAACACTGGTGGGACGATATAACACAAGGGAAACAATAAGGGAAAGTTCAATCGGTATTTATGGAGGTAAAATAAAATGATGAAACTTGATAATTTTATTGGTATGATGACGGGACATTTTGATAATAAAGAGCAGTTTAGTATGATGCAGGCAACAGGAAAAATATATCCTTATGCTGAGCATGTAAATACAGTCTGCAATGACAAAATAAATAATATTCCTCAAGATTTCAATGGAAAATTTATTGTTGAAGAAAGTTACTATGAGACAAATGGTAACCGTCATGCATCACCGCACCTTTTCCTTATTACAGAAAATGAAGATGGAATTTTACTTTCCTCCTATAAGATTCCGGAAGGAGAAGACAAAAATACATTTTCATATGATTCTATGAAAAATGTTGATTATAGTGAACTGAAAAAATCTAAAAAGTTTAAGCCGGCACTTTATCATGAAAATGATGGCATCTGGGAGGGAGGTAGCACAAGTCAGTTTTCACCAGTAATGACATTTAAGCTTTGGGAAAAGTTTTCTGATAGTTGTTTGGAAGTATCTGAAATTATGGAAGTTAATGGAAAGCGGACTTTTGGATACGATGATCCCATTATTTACAAACGTGTATAAGTTAAGGCGGAATTTCAGCATTAACGTATGAGTTGATTAAGTATTTGCAGCTAAATATGTGTCTTGTTCTGACTTCTATAGCCGTAATCCTTTAATATCTTTAATACGTGATAAGATCGTATTGCAGCTGCAGCTGGTCTCTTCCTGTGACACGGTAAATCTGCGTGACGGTATCATTGTTATGTAATATATCTGTCACCTGCGACAGATGGTCTGGTTTTGTCTCGATTTCAAAATAGCATGAAACAGCACCGCTGATCTTTTGAGGGTTTATTATAGTTGTATATTCTTCAATTATGCCTTTTTTCTCCAGAGCCTGAATTCGGGCTTTTACTGCCACTCTGGAAATACCGGTTTCTTTACCGATATCAGAGTAAGAAATACGTGCATTTTGAAAACATAGAATAAATTCTGATGAAGGAAAGAATAAGTGAAATTATAAAGGCTGTGGAGGAATATGATAATGTCAAAAGATGAATATCTGATCACAGATATGCCTCTCAAAGCGTTGACGGTTTTTGCAATGCCAATGATTTTGGGCAGTTTTTTTCAGCAAATATACAATATGGCTGACTCTATCATCGTCGGCCAATTTGTTGGCTCCTCTGCACTTGCAGCTGTCGGGGCCTGTGCAGCGCTGACCAATGTTTTCATTTGTGTGGCACTGGGGGCAGGTGTCGGAGCCGGTGTGCTCGTGAGCCGTTATTTCGGTGCCAGGGAGTATGGAAAAATGAAGACCATCGTGTCAACGTCCTTGTTTAGCTTTTTAATTCTAAGCATAGTTCTTGGTGTTTTTGGCTTTTGTTTTTCACACTCGATGATGAGGGCATTACAAACCCCTGGCGATATACTGAATGAGGCAGTGTTATATCTACGGGTTTATTTTGTGGGCTTTCCGTTCCTGTTTATGTATAACATTCTTTCCAACATGTTTACTTCCATTGGTGAATCAAAAATTCCACTGGGACTTCTGGTATTCTCGTCAATCTTAAATATTTTTATGGATCTTTGGATGGTGGCCGGACTTGGTCTCGGTGTGTTTGGTGCAGCCCTTGCAACTCTTATAGCACAGGGGATTTCGGCGGTGTTTTCACTATTCCTTTTCCTTAGCCGGATGCATCGATATAAAAGTCGCTTTGATTGGTTCGACAGGCGGGAGCTACATTCCATGCTTCAAATTGCTGTACCTTCGGTTCTTCAGCAGTCTACCGTGTCCATCGGTATGATGATCGTACAGGCTGTCGTAAATCCTTTCGGTACACAGGCACTTGCGGGGTATGCGGCGACGATGCGGGTAGAGAATGTTTTTTCATTGATTTTTGTATCCATTGGCAATGCGGTTTCCCCATATGTTTCCCAGAATCTTGGCGCAAAGAAAATGGATCGGATCAAAAAAGGATATCACGCTGCACTGGTGTTAGATGTATGTTTTGCAGTTCTTGCTTTTATAGTCATTGAAACATTGCATACGCAGATTTCCTCGCTATTCCTTGGTAAAGATGGAACTGCCCTGGCTTATCAGGTGTCTGAGGGTTATATGAGATGGCTCGGTTACTTCTTCATCTTTATGGGAATCAAAATGGCAACCGATGGGGTTCTTCGTGGTCTTGGAATCATGCGCCCGTTCCTTATTGCAAATATGGTGAACCTGGCAATCCGCTTGTCGGTTGCTTTGATTTGTGCACCTCGTTTTGGTATTGTATTTGTCTGGCTTGCTGTACCAGCAGGTTGGTTTGCAAATTTTTTGATATCCTATGTGGCTCTTCGGAGAGCATGGCCAAATGATAAAGAAGTGCAATCCCGATAGCCTAAAGTAATTTAAAATCGGAACTTGGAGGAGATTCTTATTTATGAAAAAAGGAATAAACAAATCAATCTTATTCATCTAAAGGAAAAATAACTTGAACTGGGTCCGGGATGGTGCTATAATCAGCGCGGAAAAGTTTATGAGTTAAAGGAGGCGAAACATATGGACAGTTGTGATAGTCGAAGTTCAAGTACATATAATGATGGATCTGGACTTACACGCTATTTCAAATGTCTGTAGGTGCGCCATTTTTGAAATACAAGATAAGCCTTGATCCATCGTCAGAACGAAATCACAACTTTAGTTTGTGTAACGTCTGAGTTACGATGGATTTTTTATGCCCTTTTTTAGGGGAAGAAGGAGGCTTATGATGAGAAAAGAAGTATTAAAAGAACCAACTTTTGAAAAAGAGATTGCCGTTATGATCCGGGTATCCAAGTCTATGGATGAAATGCGGGAACAACTCAGGGCTTATCATGATAATGATATAGCGCAGAGTCTGAAATACCTAAACCGCGCAGAGCGCAATCTTTTATACAGCGGGCTGGATGCCAAGTGGCTGGCAGAGATCATGTCCTATGTGGATGATCCGGCACCTTATATCGAGGAGATCGGCATAGACAAACTGGCGGAGATCATCAATGAGATGGAGGCGGATGATGCCGTTGATCTCTGGGAAGACATTGACGAGAGCGTAAAGGTCAAACTCCGTCCTATGCTGGATGATGAGAAGACAATGGATATCCTTCTCATCAATTCCTATGATGAGGATGAGATCGGAAGCCTGATCACGACCAATTATATCCGCATCAAACAAAATCTCAGTATCCGTCAGGCTATGCACGAATTGGTGCAGCAGGCAGGGGAAAATGATAATATCACGACCCTTTATGTGGTAGATGACCGGGGGCGTTTCTGTGGTGCGATCGACCTCAAAGACCTTATCGTTGCGCGGGAAAACGTGGCGCTGGATTCACTGATCAGTTATGCTTATCCCTATCTGCTGGACCATGAAAAGATCTCCGATAGTATCGAAAAGATCAAAGATTATGCGGAGGATTCCCTGCCGGTCTTAAATAAGGATAAGAAGATCATTGGTATCATCACGGCGCAGGATGTAGTCGAGGCTGTGGATGACGAGTTGGGCGAGGACTATGCAAAACTGGCTGGTCTGTCCGCAGAGGAAGACTTAAACGAGAGCACCAAAGAGAGTATTAAAAAACGTCTGCCATGGTTGATCATCCTTTTGTTTCTTGGTATGGGTGTATCCACAGTTGTCGGAGCCTTTGAGGGTGTCGTCGCCGTCCTGCCGGTCGTGATCTGCTTTCAGTCCCTGATCCTTGACATGGCGGGAAATGTCGGCACGCAGTCGCTTGCGGTTACGATTCGTGTCCTGATGGATGAACAGTTGAGCGGCAAAGATAAGATCCGCCTGATCGGCAAGGAAATGAAAGTTGGATTCTGCAATGGGTCTTTGCTGGGGATCATGGCTCTGGTTTGTCTGGGAATTTACATCAGCCTGTTTAAAGGCTATCCGTTTGCGATGGCAATGCTCATTTCCGGCTGTGTTGGTATCGCACTGATCGTAGCGATCGTGATTTCCAGTCTGGTGGGAACGCTGGTGCCGATCCTTTTTCACAAGATCAAAGTGGATCCGGCAGTGGCATCCGGTCCGCTCATCACGACGGTCAATGACCTGGTGGCAGTAGTGACTTACTATGGTTTGGCATGGCTTTTGCTCTTGCAGGTATTTAAAATAGCATAAGATCGGAGAATTTATGATACAGGATATTTACCCACATCAATTAAACAACCATTATGATCCGGGCGTACAGACGAAAAAGGAAGATACGCTGCTTTGCATTGTAAATGGCAGGATCTTAGTGGAGGAGACTTGTTTTGAGGAAAACGAGTTGCGGTTTCCAAGAGTCAAGGATCTGGCAGACGAGTATGTTGCTGACATTCGCTATCTCTTTGCCATAGATGATAGCAGGTATTTTCTGTGCGACCATCTTTTGGAGCAAAAAGACATACCGGAGGGCTATGCCTATGTGGATGAAAAGAGTCTGCGAAAAGAGGGCATAGGACCGGACGAGGCACTTTTTGCAGCAGTGACCGGCAAGCATCTGGCAGACTGGTATCGGGACACGAAATTTTGTGGAAGATGCGGGCATGAGATGCAACATTCCAAAACGGAGAGAGCCATGGTCTGTCCTGCCTGCCACTACACCGCCTATCCGCGCATTATGCCGGCGGTGATCGTTGGGGTGACCAATGGAGACAAATTGCTCATTACCCGCTACCGAACCGGCTTTCGCTACAATGCCCTGATCGCGGGCTTTACGGAGATCGGCGAGACCATGGAGGAAACCGTGCAAAGAGAAGTGATGGAAGAAGCAGGCATCC
This sequence comes from Roseburia sp. AM16-25, assembly GCF_003473825.1. Lineage (NCBI taxonomy): Bacteria > Bacillati > Bacillota > Clostridia > Lachnospirales > Lachnospiraceae > Roseburia > Roseburia sp. AM16-25. The sequence goes on along the minus strand of NZ_QUCW01000001.1, from coordinate 623,615 downwards.
GGGTCAAAAATATCCGCTACTATAAGTCGCAGCCGTGGGGAACCGCCAATGATATCCTGCTTGGCTTTTACTGTGATGTGGACGGAGACGACAGAATCACCATGGATCCTGAGGAATTAAAGTACGCCGAGTGGGTGCAAAGAGAGGACATTGTCTTGCAGCCGGGCGAGTTCAGCCTGACTAATGAAATGATGAAGAGGTTTAAGGAGAATTAACATGAATGATACACTGGAAATCCGTGAAGCACGGGCGGATGAGATCGCTCTGGTGCAGGAACTGATCCGGGAGATGGCAAAATATGAAAAGCGCCCGGAAGATATGACGGGGACACAGGAATCCTTGTCTTACTGGCTTTTTGAGCGAAAGATCGCGACGATCCTGCTCTTGGAATATGAGAAAAAGGTCATCGGCTATGCCATCTATTATCCGGTCTTTGGATCCTTTGCTGCCTGTGGCGGCATACATTTAGAAGATCTTTATATCAAGGCAGAATACCGTAAGCATGGATTTGGCAGATACTTTTTTGATGCGGTCGCAAAGAGAGCAAAGGCGGAGGGCTATAGCAGGATGGAGTGGTCCTGTCTGGATTGGAATACGCCATCGCTCGCTTTTTATGAGAAACTGGGGGCAGCCTATGATAGCGGAAGAAAGTATTTAGAACTGCCTTTGTGATTTTTCCATCTTTTTGAGTTCCGGTAACACGGTACAGAGCATGGTGATAAAGCCCGCGGTTCCTAGTTATGGTTCCGTTTCAAAGTCAATGCGTTTCATTTTGCGTGCGACTAAGTGAGCGCGGAAGCCTTTTTGTTTTTCCATGGTAAGAACCGTAAAACCGGCGTTTTCAGCCATAGCGGTAAATTCGGTAGCCTTGAGGATTTTCACATCGCCATGTCCGCACAGATTTGCCAAAGGCATTTCGATATGGTTCATGAGCCAGACCACAAAATCAGAGGAAGTATAGTCCCGCAAGATCAGGCGACCGCCCCTGCGCAGGACGCGGTAGGCGCTGCTGAAAAAGTTCTGCGGGTTCGGGTAATGATGGAAGCTATTGGAGCAGATGATCGCATCAAAAGTTCCTTCATCAAAAGGCAGATTTTCACTGTCGCCGACCAGAAACTCCGTGTTGGAGAGATTTTTTGCCTGTGCGACATGGATCATCTCAGGCGTAAGATCCAGTCCGACATAGTGTTTGTCCGGGTATTTGTCATGGAGCAGTTCGAGCATGGGACCGGTGCCGCAACCGCAATCGAGGACATCTGTAAATGCCTCCTTTTCCAGTTCTGCCAGGATCGGAGGATAATCATCCTTGCACATTTCATAAATACCGGCGTGTCCGCTGTCATAGACTTTGGCTGCCTCAGTAAATTCTTTGATGGAAAGTTTCTTATATTCTTCCGGTGTCATCAGACCATCTCCTTATGCATTCTTTTGGTTAGTCATTACTAACTAAAAGTAGCATAGTTTTTCCCAAATGTCAAAAAATGCTTATATTATATAGGAAATATCTGCCGGATGGAGTCCAGTGGGTGTTCCGGGTCGCTGGAAAGGGCAGCGCGCATACATGAACGGACTGACGACAGATTCTGTTGTTAATTTTAAATTGCGGTTCTTATTTTAAAATGATAGGATGTTTGCGAGGAGAAAACAGAAATGAAAGACAAATATCAAAATACAATGTATGCCTGCTTTGTGGGATATATCGTGCAGGCGATCGTAAATAACTTCGTTCCCCTATTATTTTTAACTTTTGAAAGTTCTTATGGAATACCTTTGAGCCAGATTACTATGCTGATCACCTTCAATTTCGGTATCCAACTCTTGGTGGATCTTTTATCGGCAAAGTTTGTCGACAAGATAGGATATCGGGTGTCGATCGTAATGGCTCATATTTTTGCTGCGCTTGGTCTGGCAGGACTGGTGGTATTGCCGGATCTTTTGCCAAATGCCTTTGCCGGGCTTTTGATCGCCGTGGTCATTTATGCGATCGGCGGCGGTCTGATCGAGGTTCTGATCAGCCCGATCATGGAGTCCTGTCCGAGTGAAAATAAGGAAAAGGCAATGAGTCTTTTACATTCCTTTTATTGCTGGGGGCATGTCGGCGTGGTACTGCTATCCACCCTCTTTTTCTGGTTTTTCGGCATTGCAGACTGGAAGATCTTAGCCCTTTTATGGGTCATTATTCCGGTCTGCAATGGCATCCTTTTTTGCAAGGTGCCGATCGCGCCATTGATCGAAGAAGGGGAAATAGGTATGTCCCTGTGGGAACTGTGTAAAAATCGTATCTTCTGGATCTTGATGCTTATGATGATGTGTGCCGGGGCCAGTGAGCAGGCGGTCAGTCAGTGGGCATCCACCTTTGCGGAGCAGGGCTTGGGCGTGAGCAAGGCGATCGGAGATCTGGCAGGTCCGATGTCATTTGCCATCCTGATGGGAAGTGCCAGAGCATTTTACGGCAAGTTTGGTGACCGGATCGATCTGGATAAATTTATGCAGGCGAGCAGTCTGCTTTGCATTGTTTCCTACTTGTGCATTTCGCTCTCACCGTCGCCACTCTTTTCTCTGATCGGCTGTTCCTTGTGTGGACTGTCTGTCGGTATCATGTGGCCGGGGACTTTCAGCAAGGCATCCGCGGCATTGCGAAATGGCGGAACTGCCATGTTTGCCCTACTGGCGTTAGCGGGTGATGTCGGCTGCTCCGGTGGTCCGACACTCGTCGGTTTTGTCACAGGTCTGGCTTCGGATGATCTGAAAAAAGGAATTCTGGCGGGGATCATCTTCCCGATCCTGCTCATTGTGGGGATTGTTTCCTTGAAGAAGGCGAAACGCTATGCTTAAGCATTTAGGATAAAAAGGACATAGACAACATGCCATGGTTGGGATAGAAGCAGACGGAAAGAACTTGCAAGGATCCCGGGTTAATGAAATCGCACCATCCGCCGATATGTATGTTACAGAGAGAGGGAGCGGAAAGGCGGTGCGAAAATATGAGGATAGCAAGCAGCAATGTGGCGATGGCATCCAGCCATCAGGAAACAAAATTTTCCTACAAACAGTCTATGACCATGGAGGCGGCAGCATCCAAAAATCTTGCAGGGGCAATTTTTACAAAATCCGAGGAAATGGACGGGGCAGATTACCGGACCAGTATGCTGGAATATAAAAAGCAGCAGGAGCAGGAAGCCGCGCAAAAGCGCAAAGAAAATGAAGAACGTTCCGCAAAGGAGATGCTGGAGCGGACCAAGAGCACAAATAGGACCAACGGAAGCGGACGCTTGGAAATGTCTGATCAGTACAAGATCAAACTGGAGATGATCAAGCGGATGTTTGAACTTTTGCGTCAGGGCAAGAGCCTTATGGATTCCGGGCTTGCCACTTCGGATTCCAACAATGTATTGGATCTGCGTTCTCCATTTTACCGCAATCAGGATATGGAAAGTTCCTGGAGTTCAAGCGGCAGTGATGGTAGCAGTATGGGATCAGAACTTCCGGTGATCGGGACGACGGGCAGCGGCACCATCTGGCAGAGGGTGACGGCGACTTCCGGTTTCTATACCGAGGCAGAGTCTACGACCTTTGCAACCAGCGGAATCGTGCGTACAGTAGACGGCAGGGACATCAATTTTAATATGGAGGTCTCCATGTCGCGGGCATTTACGGCAAGTATCAACAGTCTGGAAGTGGAGTCTTACATCAAGACAGATCCTCTGATGATCAATCTGGATACGGATATCGGCAGTGTGTCCGATCAGAAATTCTTCTTTGATCTGGATACGGATGGCAAAGAAGAAGAGATTTCTTTTGCGGGCAAGGGCAGCGGATTTCTGGCATTGGACCGCAATGGCGATGGAAAGATCAATGATGGATCCGAATTATTCGGAACCAAGAGCGGAGACGGCTTTAAGGATCTGGCAGCCTATGATGCGGATGGCAATGGCTGGATCGATGAAAATGATGCCATTTTCTCCCAGTTAAAGATCTGGACAAAAGATGAGGACGGCAAGGACAAACTGATCAGTTTAAAGGATGCAGATGTTGGTGCCATATATCTTGGAAATGCGGATACACAGTTTTCTTTAAAGGATGACGACCATAAGTTAAATGGCGAGATCAAAAAGACAGGAATTTACCTCCACGAAAGCAGTGGCGAGATAGGCACCGTTAATCACGTAGATTTGATTGTATAACGTATTCCAAAATGGAATGAGAGGAGGGCAAAGAGAATTGCTCTCCTTTTTTGGCGATCATGATGTTATATTTCGCAAACCGCAAACTATAATGATTATTCCGCAAACTGTAAATTGATATATTGCGGAAAGTGAGGTATAATTTGCGATATAAGGATATAAACTAGTGTTATATAAGATTGAGACGGAGTGAGCATTATGAAAACCTGCAAGGAAATTGCAAAAGAATGGAAGATGTCGGAGCGTAGCATAGCAAATTTATGTAAACAGGGACGTATTGCTGGTGCTGCAAAAGTCGGTAAAAGTTGGCAGATTCCAGATGATGTGGTTCGACCTGTAGACTTGCGTCGAAGGGAAACAACAGTAGAAAATAATGGCAAATCTTACAGGAAGAAACCTCTTCCTATCGGCATTTCTGATTATGTAAGAGCACAGGCAGAATATTATTATGTCGATAAGACCATGCTGATTAAAGAATTTATTGATCGTAAGCCACTTGTTTCGTTGTTTACCAGACCAAGGAGATTCGGAAAGACCTTGAATATGGATATGCTTCGTGTTTTCTTTGAAATATCAGAGGAGGATACAAGCATTTATTTCAGGGACAAGGAAATCTGGCAGGCAGGAGAAGATTATACCAAGTATCAAGGGAAATATCCGGTGATTTTTCTGACCTTTAAAGATGTTAAATTTGATTCATGGGATGCCACGATGGATAAGATCCGCGGACTTTTACAGGATGAGTTTGGAAGACATAGTCAACTTCTGACAAGTGAAAAACTAGAGGAATATGAACGTGATTATTTTCGGGCAGTTTTACAGGGGACAGCAGGAAGCGTGGAATTGACCGCAGCATTGGAGAATCTTTCCAGAATGTTGCATAAGCATTATGGCATTGCCCCAATCATTATTATTGACGAATATGATATCCCGATCCAAGAGGGCTATGCTAAGGATTTTTATGAAGATATTGTTGGCTTTATGCGCAATTTCTTCTCTGGGGCTTTTAAGGACAACAGGAATCTTTCATACGGATTTTTGACAGGAATTTTACGGATTGCGCAGGAGAGTATCTTTAGCGGACTCAATAATCTGACAGTCAATTCTGTGATGGATACAGAATATGATAGGTTCTTCGGCTTTACGGAAAGTGAGGTTGACAAGATGCTGTCATATTATGATGTGGCGGAGAAAAAGACTGAGTTACAGGAATGGTATGACGGCTATCTGTTTGGTGATACAGAAATCTACAATCCATGGTCGGTCATTAATTATATTGCAAAGGGATGCAGACCACAGGCATATTGGGCAAATACAGGTAAGAATGAGATACTTGCGGATGTTTTGCGGGAAGCAACAGATGATATTACGGAAAGATTGTTTGCACTTTTGCAAGGAGAAACGGTATTGGCATGTATCAATCAAAATGTTGTCTATCGTTCACTAACGGAAGAGCCGGCGAATGTCTATAGCCTGTTGATGGTTGCCGGATATTTAAAGGCGGTCAAAAAGGAATTACAACCGGACGGAGCATTTATGTGTCAGATTTCGATTCCCAATAAGGAAATTGCAGCGGTATATAAAGGAGAGGTTCTTTCACATTTGCTACAAGTGGGACTTATTACACAGTCTACAGCAAATAAAATCGCAGAAAGTCTGTATGTAAATGATATGGCGAAACTGCAAACCGCAATTATGGAATACATGAAAAAAACGATCAGTTTCTATGATGCAGGGGCAGAAGGGTTCTATCATGGCTTATTATTAGGCTTGATGGCTTTATTAGACAATCAATACAAGATACGTTCCAACCGGGAAGCGGGTGAAGGTCGTTATGACATCGGGTTGATTCCAAAAGAGAAAAAGTATCCGGGCATTATCATGGAACTCAAATGGGCAAGAGATCTTTCAGAGAGGGAATTACAAAGTCTTTCGGAAAAGGCATTAGTACAGATTGATTCGAAACATTATGCGGATGAAATGAGAAATGAGGGAACGAAGGAACTGATGAAATTAGGAATTGCTTTTTCTGGGAAGAAAGTTATAGTAACTGCAGGGTAAAACGGACGGTAAACTACATTTTTCATGCTTTCTGCCGATATAAAAGGTAATGACACTATAATCGGCAAAAAGGAGAAGGTATGGAATTAGGAATCAACGACATCAGAAATACGCAAAACATTCAAAATTTAAAGAGCGCAAAGCGGCAGGACGACAGTTTCGCAGATACGATCCAGTTGCCGAACCGCGATATGAGCGGCGGACATGCGCCATATGATTATCTGGCAAAAGATGGAGAAATCAATTACAATGGCGTTATCTTCCGTCTGGATACGAAGCAGAACCAGTTGCATCTGGGAGATACGTCGGATAAGTCTAAGTGTTTAAATATCCAATTATCTGGTGGGGGATATTTGGTTGTTAATAAAGATAATTTAGGGCAGTTGTCTGATGTGATCGGCATGTTTAATGCCAAAGACCAGTTCCTGATCTTAAATGCCCTTATGATGGAAAGAAAGATTAAGGAAACCAAGGGTGAGATCGAAGAAGCAGACTCCATCATGATCGGTGGAAAGGCTTATACGCAAAAAGAGTGGGATCAGACCATCGACCGTTTTGATGAAGCCGAGGAGAATTTGCAAGAGCAAGTAGATCAGGCGGAGGAAGAAGCCGCACAAAAGGCAATGTCCGAAAGTGATATCCATATCGCCTATGAGCGCATGAGAAAACCGAGAAGGGATAAGACAGCATAGAAATCTATATAACAGTAAAAAATTATAATCTTCCATAAAAAAGTGCATCCATATCAGGGTGCACTTTTTGTATCCAGTAAAAATGAGTTTCTTAGATAGCCTCCTGCTTATTCTTCCACTCCAAGGGTGTCATGCCACTGTATTTTTTAAAAGTATTACAAAAATAGGTAACGGATGAAAACTGTAGCATATCCGAAATCTCCGTTGCAGAGTATTCTCCGCGTTCCAAGAGATATTTAGCTTCATTTATCTTGCAAGCGGTCAGATGCTTGGTAATGGTGGTGCCGGTGGCTTTTTTGAATTCGCTGCAGACATAAGAATTACTAAAGCCAAGGGCATCTGCAATTCGCGTGGTGGACAGTTTTTCGTAAATATGTGATTGGATATAGGCGTTGACCTGATTGGCGATCATGGAATTGGTGTGCAGGGTCTTTAATTTACGTACTTCTTCCGTGTAGTGAGTGGAAAACTGGTAAAAGAGATAGTTCAACTCATTGACATTCTTTGCGTGAAGCAGTTGATCAATATAGTAGTCGGATATGGTATTGACAGTTGCAAGATCTGATCCCTCAGCGCGGGCAACGCGGGATAACATGGTGTTGGCACCAAAGATGTAACCCCGGCGGAGTTCCAGGTCAAAGTTATCCGGTTCATTGCCGGAGGAGTCCAACAGGATAGCATTAAAAAAACCAACCAGTTCATCTGTCTTGCCATGTCTTACACAATCTACAATATGGTCTTCTACATAGGCAGATTGTGCTGCATTTTTGTCTTGATCTTCGTCGTTTAAAATTACCGGGAGTTGTGCTGGGACGAGATGTTCCCAAGTAAAAGAAATGCTGGAAATTTCCGGCGCAGTACAATGGTTTAGCAGCAAATACAAAAGAGATACATGGTGCCGCAGTTGTGGCACGCCAATATGTTGGATCAAGTTCAATTGCTGACGGAAGTCCATGGCATCTCTTTTTTCTTGTCCTAAGCGCGCCAAGATGGCTTTTGCCTGTTTTAGGGTGCAATCTGTAAGCAGGAAGGGACCAAAAAGTAGAATTTCACCGGTTTCTTGAATTCGCAGTCCTCCAAAATAAAGATTTTCTCTTGTTGTAGTAATCCAGGTATCCGGGAGTTCCTTTGGCAGACTGGACAAAAGATAGAGAGGAAGATTATATAACTGGATCTGTGCGGCAATATTGGAACTGTAGCGGATCTCCTGCTCATAAAAGATATGGATGGGGATGCCGGTGGCAAGCGTATATTCATCTAATTCCTGTCTGGTCAAATTTTCTAACATATGGGTGCCTTCTTTCCATAGCGCTTTTTCTTGGAATATATCATAAAAAATTATCAACAACAAGAAAAAAATGACATAATCAAAAATTTTCATATGCTATCTTTTTTTTACAAGATAACGTTATTGAAAACCATTTCAAAGGAGTGAAGAAAGATGGAAGATAAATTATATGTACCGGCAGAAGATCCGTATTTCAGAGATCCATACATTGATGTTGAGGAATGGCGCGATACGCCAGTTCGTCATTATTATGTGCATGGTGGATTCCATGGTACGGATATCAATGGCGAAAGTGAGGCGCGATTTGCCTTATATTTCCCGGAAAAAGAGAAATATGAGGGTAGATTTTTCCAGTATTTGTCTCCGGCACCGGAAAGTGAAAATGCGACAGAAAGTCAGACGGGCGAGGATAATAAAATTGCCTTTGCACTCACACATGGAGCATATTTTGTGGTTTCCAATCAGGGCGGATTTATGTTAGGAGGAGACTCCAGCCGCCTTTATAAGGTCAGTGCAAATACGGCAGAGTTTTCGCGAAAAGTTGCAAAACGCATTTATGAGGCAGAGGAGAGACCTTATGGTTATGTCTTTGGCGGCAGTGGCGGGTCTTTCAAGGTTATGGGCTGTATTGAGGGAACGGATGGCGTTTGGGATGGAGCGGTTCCTTATGTGATGGCAAATCCAATGGCAGCACCAAATGTCTTTGCACCGCGTATGCGTGCAGTACGTCTGCTCGGCGAAGAAGGTATGCAAAAAGTCGTTACAGCGCAGGAGCCCGGCGGGAGCGGTGACATCTATGAGGGCTTAAACGAAGACCAGAAGCAGGCGTTAAAAGAGGCGACCAGCATGGGATTTCCACCCAAAGCATGGTTTGATTATCCATATATGGGAGACGGTGCACTCATGGTACTGGTTCCGGCAGTTTATCAGATGTTTCCTACTTACTTTAAGGATTTCTGGGAAAAGGAAGGCTATGAAGGGGCAGACCCTGAGAGTAATGAGGCTAGAGCCCATATGAAACTTGTGACGACAGTGGAGCATTTGGACTATGACTATGCGGAACCGGAATTATCAGAAGAAGAAAAAAATACGGTGGATACCAGTTGGCTTAATACAATCCTTGGTGGAGAAAAATTACCGCATATATATTTGAAGGATGCAATACCGGCAGATACCTATACCTATCATTGTCGTTTTAAAGTCTTAGATGGTGCATGTGCAGGAAAGGAAATCAATATTAGCAGTATAGATGGGAATATGCTGGAACTCCATCCGGAGAACGACGGCAAGCATGAAAATCCTTTCAAAGAGTTGAAGCCGGGAGATCAGGTTATGATTGACAATGGCGATGCTATTGCCATGCAGTGTTTCCACAGACATCAGTTGCCGGACGAGACTTATGATGTGTATGATCAGTTTCGCAATGAGGACGGCAGTCCGAAATACACACAACTGCCTATGCTGGTGGCACCAATGACAGCCATCAGTGGTGCAGGACTGATGCCGACGGGAAATATCCATGGCAAGGTAATCGGCATATGTTCCATGATGGACGAAAGTGCCTGCCCATGGCATGGAGACTGGTATCGCAAGGCGATCGGACGCTGTGGTATTGATGAGCAGGACCATTTCCGCCTCTACTATCATGACAATAGTATCCATGACGATCGTGCGGGTTATCTGGACGATCCGCAAAATCAGGTAGATTATTTAGGAACTCTGCATCAGGCACTCTTGGATGTGGCTGCATGGTGTGAAAAGGGGATCGAGCCGTTTGATACCATGAATTATACCTATGCAGACGGACAGATTACTTTGCCAAAGGGGGCAAAAGAGCGTGGCGGCATGCAGCCGGTTGTATCAGCAGTAGTAGAAAATGCAGCAGGACAAAGCGACTATGACGGCAAGGTGACCAGAGCAAAAGTCGGTGAAAACATATGCTTCAAGGCAGTGATCGAAGTTCCGCCCAAGGCTGGAAAAGTAACACATGCAGCATGGGATTATGAAAAGACAAATGACTGGTCCAATGATGAGGTCATCGAGGCAGTGGATGATACTACATACAAGATTGAAGCAGACCATGTATTCACCAAGCCGGGTATCTATTATCCGGTTATCAAGGTGGCAAGCAACCGTCATGGCGATGCCGGCGACATCTTCACCCAGTGCAAGAACTTAGATCGTGTGAAGGTCATTGTAGAGTAGATTTACCATAAGAGAAGGAAGGGTTAAGAATGGGAACAGAAATGAAAGAAGAGAAAAAGGGAAAAGTTGGAATATTAAAATTCTGGACATGGAACTTTAGAACTATGTCCGCCGGTATTCAGGCAGTGCTGATCGGTTATATCGTATTTTATTGCACGGATGTTTTAGAATTAAATGCAGCCTTAGTTGCAACACTGCTCATGGCATCCAAGATCTTTGACGGTGTGACCGATATTTTGGCAGGTTATCTTGTTGATAAGACACATACCAGGTTGGGCAAGGCAAGACCTTACGAATTTGCTATTATTGGTCTTTGGGTCGCAACATGGGCGGTATTTTCTGTGCCAACATCTTTGTCAACGGTGGCAAAGTGTGTTTGGGTCGTTGTGGCATATACTATGGCACAGTCAGTATTTAATACTTTACTAAATGCAAATAACACAGCCTATATGGTAAGAGCATTTAATAGTCAGCAGACCTATGTCAAATTGAGTTCCATCGGAGGTTTGGTAACGGTCGCTGGTGTTGCAGTCTTTAATGTGGTATTCCCGACTATGATGGCAAATGCAGGTACAGATGCCGGAAAATGGAGCCATATGATTCTTATGCTTGCAGCACCACTTGCTATTATTGGAATCCTCCGCTTCTTCTTTGTACCGGAGAAATATGATGTGGATGCCGGAAGTGCAAGTGTTAATTTCAAAGAAGTTATTACTCTTTTAAAAACGAATAAGTACATCTATTTTGTAGCGCTGGTTACTTTGGTGGCACAGATTATATCTGGTTTTGGTGTATCGGTTTACTATTTTACCTATATTGTAAAGAACTTAAGCCTGATGGGAATTATGTCACTCTTTACGGTTGTTGCCATGCTTACCATGATTGCATATCCGGCTATGTTGAAGAAAATGAGTGTAAAAAACCTGATTCAGTTAGGATGTGTTTTCTATATCGTAGCGGGTCTTGTTTTATTCCTTGCAAAGGATAATATGGCGTTGTTGGCAACCGGTAATATTTTGATGGGAATGGGAACTTTACCGATTTCTATGATGGGACCGCTTCTGATCATTGAGTGTGCAGATTACAATGAATGGTGTGGCAGACCTCGTATGGAAGGAACACTGGGAAGTATAAATGGTTTTGCCAATAAGATCGGTTCTGCTATCGGAACCTTCCTTTGTGGGGTACTTATGGCTGCATCCGGTTACGTCGGAAGTGCTGGAGATACAGCAGTTTTACCGGATTCTGCCCTTATGATGATCCGTTTGCTTTACAGTTTGATTCCTGCGGCTTTCTTTGCCGTGGTTCTTTTCTGCTTGAAGTTCTATACTCTGGATAAAAAGATTGATGGTATGCGAAAAGAAAATGAGGAACGCAGACAAAATGCAGAAGTAATGGAAGAAGCATAAAAACATATAAATACACAGAATGAGGAGGCTATAGAGTGAAATCAAGCAAGACCATACATATGACCGAGGGCAATGAGGTGATGCAGATTCTGCGATTTATGCTTCCCATGCTGGTCGGTGCGGCCTTTCAACAATTATATACTTTTGTCGATTCCATCGTGGTCGGACGCTATGTTGGCCCTGTAGCCCTCGGTTCTGTGGGAGCCGCGGCAGGTATTGTCAATCTCTTTATGGCACTTTGCGTCGGATTGTCCGGCGGTGTCAATATCTGCGCTGCCCAGTCCTTCGGTGCCGGGGACGAAAAGAAATTAAAGCAGGTGGTTGCAAATTCGGTTTATGTGACATTGGCATCCGGGCTTGTTATGGGACTGATTGGCTTGATCCTAGCCCGTCCTATCCTGCTTCTTATGGGAACACCGGCAGAAAATCTGACCTACGCATTGGTTTATATGCGACTGGTCTGTGGGGCTATGGTGATTACAGCCGCCTATAACACGATTTCCCAGATTCTGCGTGCTCTGGGAGATTCGGTCACACCCCTGATCTATATTGTCATATCCAGCCTGATCAATGTAGGGATGGATATTGTGCTGGTCTATATTTTTCTATGGGCGTCGCAGGTGTGGCGATCGCGACTGTTGTGGCACAAGGTGTATCTGTGATTGGTCTTTGGCTGCACGGCAGGAAACATCTTGCCTGTATGCAGTTACAGGGGCAGGATATGCAACCGGACTGGCATCTGATCCAGAAAATTTGTGAATTAGGGATCCCCTTGGCATTGCAAAACGCCATGGCATCCATTTCGGGAGTGGTATGTCAGGGAATTGTCAATTCCTTTGGCAGTCAGGTCATGTCAGCCTATACGATTGTATGTCGTTTGAATGAATTTTTTATGCTGCCATTTGGCTATTACGGCATGGCGATGGCTAATTTTGCCGGGCAGAATACCGGCGCAGGAAAATACGATCGTATTTACCGGGGCTGTCGGCGTAGTTTATACATCACAAGTATATATTCCCTTGTCTGCATGGCTATCATTCTTGCCGGCAGACAGATTTTGGTAGCGATGTTTGTGGGTGATGCGATGATTGCTGGATTGGCAATCCCGGGATTGCTGATCAATGGCGCATGTATGTTGATCCGTCAGATTATCTATATTTTTAAGGCGACGCTCAATGGAGCAGGCGATGCCTTTTTTACCTTGTGGAATGGAGTGGTTGAGGTTGTTGCCAATATCCTCTTTATGTTTGCCTGTACAAGTTGGCTTTCTTTGGGGCATATGGGTATCTGGTATAGCATGATTCCGGCAGCGGTTTTGTCAGCCATGTTGTCGGCGGGGCGTTTTTACAGTGGAAAGTGGAAGCAGAAGCGGATTTTTTAAGTTAGATTCTGCCTATCGGATTTCGGATAAAAAGTATCGGAATGCTGGATAGAGTGATTTAAAGTAAGCAGATAAGATAAAGATATCATGATGAAATGAGTGAGGTTATGTATATGAGTGAAAAATATTTAGATTCATCCCTGACACCGGAAGAAAGGGCAGAGGATCTGCTTGGGCGTTTGTCAGTAGAGGAAAAAGTGTATCAGGTTTCCGGTATTTGGGCACAACAGGTGGATGAACCGGGACAGATTGACTATGGTATCGGACAGGTATCAACACTTGAGATGCGCCAGAAAAAGACCATGCGTGAGTGTGTGGACTGGCAGATAGAAATACAAAAGAACGTCATGGAAAAAAGTCCACATCATATCCCTGCAACTTTTCATATGGAGGGGCTTTGCGGAGCCTTTATTCAGGATGCCATGAGTTTTCCATCAGGCATTGGCAGAGGTTCCTCTTTTGATGTGGAATTGGAAGAAAAAATCGGGAAAATCGTCAGTCGTCAGGAACAGGCAGTTGGAATCACACAGGTTTTGGCACCGGTTCTGGATGTCACACAGGATCCGAGAATGGGACGCGAGGGCGAGACTTATGGTGAAGACCCGACGCTAAATGGCATTATGGGGGCATCCTATACCAGGGGCATACAGGATCATGTAGACGCGGACAATGGCAGACGTTGTGATGCCTGTGCCAAGCATTTTATGGGATTTCACAAGTCGACTGGCGGTATCCATGGTGCAGATGTATCTGTGAGTGACCGGGAAATGATCGAAAAGTTTGGAAAGCCATTTCAGATTGCCATCAAAGACGGTAATCTGCGTGGTGTCATGCCTTGCTATTGCACTTCGGGTGGCAGTGCATCTTCTTCCAATAAAAAGATGCTGACACAGGTCTTGCGTGAGGAGATGGGTTTTGACGGGGAAGTTCTGGCAGATTACGGTGCAATCGGAAATCAGCATCGTTTTCAGGGACTTTATGAGACCATGGATCAGGCAGGTTATGCATCTATCCGTGCCGGCATGGATGTAGAATTGCCGATGCGAGAGGCATACAATGATGACTTTATCGCCAAGTTCAAGTCTGGGGAATACGATATGCAGTATCTGGATCGGGCGGTAAAACAGGCTTTGACCGCCAAATTCCGTCAGGGGCTTTTTGAACATCCTTTTGCCTACACCGGTCAGGAATTAGAGAAAAAATTTTATGGCAATACAGAAGAAGATAAAAAGATTTCCCTACAGTCTGCCAGAGAGTCTATGGTACTTTTGAAAAATGATGGCACATTGCCGGTCAAGAATCATACAAAGAAGATCGTGCTAGTTGGTCCGCAGGCAAAAAATGCCCGCTTTTTCTTTGGAGGATATACCCATCTTTCCATGGCTGAGGCACCATTTGCGGCATACAATGCCATGGCGGGCGTGGATATTGAAACAGCAATTACAAATGCCGGATATCAGTTGATCCCGGGAACCAATATCCAGAGTGATGATATTGAGGAAATGGACAATCTGCTTCGTTTGCAGAAACCGGATTGTAGGAGTCTGTTAGAAGAAATGCAGGAAATGATGCCGGAGACAGAAGTCGTATGGACCTATGGCTATCCGATAGCCGGGGATGACTGCTCCCATCATGCGGAGGCGTTAAAGGCTATGGAAGGAGCAGATCTGGTCATCTTTATGCTGGGCGGCAAGCATGGCTCCTGCTCGGTATCTTCTATGGGCGAGGGCGTGGATGGAACAAATATCAATCTGCCGATCTGTCAGGATGTTCTGATCCAAAAAGCGGCAGAATTAAAGATTCCTATGGTCGGCGTGCATATGAATGGACGACCGATCTCCAGCGATATTGCAGACAAATACTTAAATGCCATCATTGAGGCTTGGAATCCATCGGAGATGGGGGCACAGGCGATTGCGGAGACTTTGCTTGGTATCAACAATCCAAGTGGAAAGATGCCGGTAACAACAGCAATTCACGCCGGACAGTTGCCGCTACAGTATAATCTGTACAATGGCTCTGCCTGGAGTCAGGGGGATAGTATCGGATTTAAGAATTATGTAGACTGTTCCCACAGACCACGTTATGCGTTTGGCAGAGGGCTATCCTATACGACCTTTGAATATTCCAATCTTTCCTGCAATAAGGAAGAAGTCGCACCGGATGAGACAGTGCAACTATCTTTTACCCTTACCAATACAGGAAATCTTGCAGGAACCGAGATTGTACAGATCTATGGCAAGGATGTCTATGCATCACTGGCAAGACCAATGCAGGAATTGATCGGTTTTGCCCGTGTGACATTGCAGCCACAGGAAACTAAGAAGATTCAGGTGGAGGTTTCTCCGTCCCAGATGGCATTCTTAGACGAGGATATGCAGTGGAAGATAGAAAAGGGCGAGATCAGACTACGGATCGGATCATCTTCTGAGGATATCCGCCTGGAAAGTAGTTTTTCTGTGACAGAAGATGCATTTATAAAGAGCAGAGATAGAGTTTTTGTGGCTCGCGTTGAGTAGGAGGGAATATGTACGATTCTTTTAGACCGGGACAAGTATGGCTGGATACCGAGGGAAAACGCATTCAGGCTCACGGCGGTTCTGTCATTTATGTTGATGGCATTTATTATTGGTACGGAGAAAACAAGGAATTTACGGATGGAACAAATGATGTCTGGACCTATGGTATCCGTTTTTACAGGTCAAATGACTTATATAACTGGGAGGATCTTGGCTTAGTGATTCCTCCGGATACGGAAGATGAGAACTCGCCTTTAAATCCCACGAATTGTATGTTGGATCGACCGCATATTATCTATAACGAAAGAACAGAAAAATACGTTTGTTGGGTAAAGATCATGCACAAAGAGGGACATCAGGATGAAGCCGTATTAACGGCAGACAAGATTACTGGTCCCTATACGCTCGTGAATCAGGGGATTCGTCCACTTGGTATGAGTGCGGGGGATTTTGATCTGGCTGTTGCAGAAGACGGAAAGGCCTATTATTATTTTGAACGTGTACATTCTGAGACGATCTGTGCGGATCTTAATGAGGAATATACAGATGTAACAGGTTTTTACAGTGCACATTTTCCACATCCACATCCTCCATATGTCAGAGAAGCAACAGCCCATCTGTTCCATAAACACAAACATTATCTGCTGACATCCGGAACAAGTGGATATCTGCCAAATCCGTCAGAGGTGGCTGTGGCAGATAGTTGGCACGGTCCATATATGGTGCTGGGAGATCCGCATCCTGAGGATGTTTCACATACATCCTTTCACTCTCAGATCTCTTGTATCTTCAAGGTGGAGGGAACAAAAGATTTATATATTGCGGCGGCAGACCGTTGGTGTCCGGATTGCATGGATTTAGACTACGAATTCTATGCAAAAGTTTACGATAAATTATTTTCCGGGACCGAGGAAGAAAAAAGCCGCATACGTCAGATGCCGGAATTTTCGCGAATAGATGATATGGGAAGAAATACTTCCATTGCTGATTATGTCTGGCTGCCAATTCGATTTGTAGAGGCGTGTGAGGAATACCCACAGGGGATGGTTTTTATCGACTGGAAGGATGAATGGCGTTGGCAGGATTATGTGGGAAAATAAGAGGTTTTATATCACCATATTTTTCCGACTGTATTAAAGATAGTATGGGTAGTGTCTTCTGTGCTATATTAAAAGAAAAGTAGGACAATTGAGGAGGTAAGCCATGGAAATTTATGCATTACAGGTCAATCACCTGAGTAATCCATTGGGGTATGCATTGGGAAAAGGGAAACTGTCCTTTTCGTGGAAAGTAAAAGAGGCCAAAGGAAAGGCACAAAAGTATGCCAGGCTGCGCATTGCGGCAGATGAGGTCATGCAGGAGATTTTGTTTGATTCGGGGGAAGACAGGGAGGCAAATAGTCTGGGTTACAAGATCGATTTTAAGACAGAGCCGCGGACGCGCTACTACTGGACTCTTGAGTTGGCATCTGATGCGGATGAAGTGACTGTTAGTGCGCCGCAATTTTTTGAGACAGCAAAAATGGACGAGGCATGGATCGGAAGATGGATCACTTGTGCCGCTGAACAGGCCAGACATCCTTATTTTGTACAAGACATTGCTGCCAAAGAAGAGGTCGCAAAAGCGAGACTCTATGTGTGTGGTCTGGGACTTTATGAGGCGTATTGGAATGACGAAAAGATTGGCAACGAATATTTAACACCATATCAGAATAACTATAACCGCTGGGTTCAGTATCAGACTTATGATGTGACTGAGCAGGTAAAAGATGGAGGAAAACTGCGTATTCTTTTGGGAAACGGCTGGTATGGCGGACGTTTTGGCTTTAGCGCACATGAGGAAAAAGGTTATTTTGGAAACGCTAAAAAGTTAATAGCGGAAGTGGTAGTTACCTATGCGGATGGTACAGAGGAGATCATTGGAACGGATGAGACCTGGCAGATCGAAAGAAGCCGGATCACATATGCATCTATCTATGATGGTGAACAGGTGGATCAGACACTGGAAGATCTTGCAGTAGAGCCGGTTATCCTTTGTCGTACTTTTGAAGAACTTGCCGCAGCAGGAAAGACGGACGGACAGATGGTAGATGATATCAGTCAGCCGGAGAAAGATGAGCAGATTCCAAGAGGGCATCTGACTGCCCGGTATAGTCTTCCGGTTGTGGTTCATGAGCAGATGCAGCCGCAAGAATTGATTCACACACCAAAGGGCGAAGAGGTCTTTGACATGGGACAGAACTTTGCAGGTATCTTTACCTTGCGTGTTCATGAAGCCCGGGGAACCAAGATTCATATCCAGACAGGTGAGGTTCTGCAGGATGGATGCTTTTATAATGAGAATCTTAGAACCGCAAAGTCGGAATATATTTATATCTGCGGTGGCGGCGAGAAAGTCATACAGCCGCATTTTACTTTTTATGGCTATCGCTATGTCAAGGTCACAGGAGTCAGCAATCTGAAAACAGAGGATTTTACAGGGCTGGCACTCTATAGTGATGTGGCTTATACGGGTGACATCACAACCGGGCACAAACTTGTCAACCAATTGATTTCAAATGTTCGCTGGGGAATGAAAGGAAATTTTGTGGATGTGCCTACGGATTGTCCGCAGAGAGATGAGCGTATGGGTTGGACCGGAGACACACAGGTCTTTTCGCCGACAGCGACATTTTATGGAGATACCTATGCATTTTACCGCAAGTATCTGCATGATATGTATACGGAGCAAATAGATCTGGAGGGCATGGTGCCAGATGTGGTGCCATCGGTCGGTGTGCATACCTGTGCCTGCGTCTGGGGAGATGCAGCATGTATCATTCCATGGAATATGTATAAGTTTTATGGGGATGAGCAGATCCTTGCAGATCAGTATGAAAGCATGAAGGCCTGGGTCGAATATATCCGACGCCTTGACGGTGATGATCACGGATGGCGCCATGTATTCCACTATGGCGACTGGCTGGCACTGGATAATCCGTCAGGCAAGGCAGATGAGGTCATGGGCGGTACGGAAGAAGGCTATATCGCAAATATCTACTATGCTGCGAGTGCTGAAATTGTAGCAAAAGCCGCAGAAGTTCTTGGAAAAGAAGATGATGCAAAAGAATACAATGAACTTGCAAAACGTGAGTTTGCTGAAGTGAAAAAAGAGTACTTCTCACAGACGGGCAGATGCTGTATCAAGACGCAGACAGGTCTTCTGCTGGCATTGAAATATGGGCTTTCCGATAATGTCGCGTTGACGCGTGATATGTTGAAAAAATTATTTACTGCAAACGATAATAAATTACAGACCGGATTTACAGGTATGCCGATCATGTGTCCGACACTATCAGATAATGGCATGAATGATCTGGCTTACACTCTCCTATTAAATGAGGAATATCCGGGCTGGTTACATGAGATCTTACTGGGAGCAACAACCGTATGGGAACGTTGGAACAGTCTGGATGAAGAAGGGCATATCTCAAGTACGGGAATGAATAGTTTGAACCATTATTCCTATGGATCTGTAGTGGAGTGGGTCTACCGCTATGTGTTGGGATTTCGTGTGGATGAAGCAGATCCTGGTGCAAAACATTTGAACATCGCTCCATCCTATAACTGGAATCTGAAGGAAGCGGCAGGAAATTTTGACAGTGCAGCAGGTAATTATAAAGTGGCATGGAAGATTGTTGATCCGACGCAGGTAAGCCTTTCTGTGCAAGTGCCATTTGATGCAAGTGCTGACATTGTACTTGCGGATGCGGTAGAAGACACTTATGCGGATAAGGAAAATCCTTTATTTGCAGATGTATGTGATGGTGTATGCCATGTGGGCTCTGGTACGTATGAGATAACGTATCAGGTAAAGACAGCGCTTAAGAAGTCTTATAGCACCTATTCCACAGTGCGTGAATTGAGATCGAATGCAGCGATTGTTAAAGATTTGGGTGAGAAAATGGGATTGGATCGTATGCCAACGCAGATGATGGATATGAGCCTGCGCGATATAATGGAAAAATATGCGGGCGCTGCCGGAATGGGAACAGAAATGCTGGATCAGTTAGATCAGGTGTTGGCACGGTTCTAGAAAGACAGATATTGCTATTGGCGGTTTTAAAGTTTTGTAGGCCTCACTTGCGTGAAGCCTACATTTGCCAGTATGAATTTAACGAACCTTTAAGATGTCGCCTCTTGTGATGCCGCTTTCGTTAAAGGCATCCACGCGCAGGAAGAGTGACTGGTCTTTGATAAGTCCTCCGATTTCTACGGAGTCATCAAAGGTCATATAAGAGTGGTAGAGTTTATCTGGCGCATAGCCCCAGTTGATGACATGACCGCTGGCATCATCCGATGCAGCCCAATTTACCCAAAGATCAAGAGCCGTCGTAAGTTCAAAAGTAACTTCGGCGGTTTTTTGCGGTTTTGGGCTATCTCCCAGGCCGAAGATGCGGAGACCGCTGATGGCAGGAGTCTGATCGTATGGCAGTTCTGTGACGGTCAGACGGATAAAACGCGCCTCTATGCCATCCTCGGAAACGATCAGATCATGCGGTAGGTCTGTATTTGCATTTCGTTTGTCTGTGATGGTGAAAAAGTGCGTGCCGTCCACAGAGCCTTCCAACAACCAGCGGGTCTTTTGCGGATCGGTATCAATCCAACGCTGCTGCATGAGGGCCTCATTTAAATGGAAGTCGTCCGGCAAAGGATCCGGGGTAAAGGCATCATCTGCAAAGTTGATCTGGATGGCATGGATATCATAGACCTTTCCCAGATCGATCTGCAGCCAAGGTTTTTCATCCTCTGATGCGGCTTTCCACCAAGTCTGGACATTTTCATCCGTGGCATTTGCCGGAGCATAATCTGTGACGATCTCAACCGTCTTTCCCATTCTCTGTGCCGTAGGATCCGGTTCGATCTTTTTCTCTGAAACAGAAGAAGCAGAAGCCCCGGCTCCATAGGATAAGAGCATCCACTCTGGATCCGCCCAAGGATCTGCTTTCAAGGCATCCATATCCTGTGGCCAGTCGCCGTATCTCTGGTTGCAGAAAAGATCGCCGTTGGCATCGTATCCGGCAGACCATAGACCGATACGGCGTTCAAAGTTATGGTTTTTGCAGATACGCATGGTAGAGGTGTGCCAGATGCGGCCTTCTTCATCCTCCATGGTAGAGCCGTGTCCGGCACCCGGTAAAAATCCGCCCGGCTTGTAGGAATAAGGATTGTTCTGTGCCAGAGCATAAGGACCGAGTGGCGCATCACTGATATAAACAGCGTCGTTATAAATATTATGACCGGAAGAAGGCGTAGCATATTGTAAATAATACTTTCCGGCATGCTTATTGACCCAGACGCCTTCCATATAAGGCAGTTCCAGCAAGTAGTTCTTTGCGGCTTCCTTCATGCTTTCCGGCATAGGCTGGCTTTCGATCATGGCAAGGATGCCTGCCTGCTCCTCCGGTGTATGGCTTGGCTTGTGGTTTTCTCCGTTTCTCTCAAAGCCTTTGATCTCGGTATCAATCTCACAGAGTGCCTGTTTTTTCCCGATCGGCTGCATGCTGGCAGGATCCAGTTCTACCCCATACAAAGGCTCCGAGGTTGAAGATCCCCAGAAAAAGTAGAATCTGCCGTCATCATCTACAAAGAGATTGGGATCCCAGAAAGGAAAGGCTCCGTCAAATGTCTCATAAGTATCAGAAAAAGGATCGGTGGTGCGATAGTAGATACCCTTGTCGTGGCTGGATGCGCAGAAATAAAGATAATCGCCACAAACGCGGACATCCGGTGCATAGTCGTAGATCGGCAGATGGGTCGTTGTAAATAATTCCCAGTTTACCATATCTTTGCTATGCAAAAAGCCGGCGGTCATGGAAGGGAAGATATAGTAGGTTCCCTTAAAGTAGATCATGGATGGATCCGCAGCCTCACGCGAAGCAGTCACGCCATTCTTCTGTGTGCCGTTGAACTGATAGCGGTATCCGAAATTGATAGGATTACAATAAATGTTCATGTGTAAACACCCCACTTTCTTATCATTCTTACCCTTATCATAGATGCAAAATACATAGTCGTACATTCGTATTTTTGCGTTTGCTATCATATTTTGGTAAAATATATCATATTCTGTGAAAGGAAAGAGAGGAGCCGGCATGGCAATGACAACAAAAGATTTTCAGGAACTTCTTTGTGCGGTGGAGCATTTATATTATTGGCAATGTGACGTGAACGGAAATATACTTGAGACCAACGCGCCCCGGAATATCCGGCAAGGGATCCATTCTCTTTTTATACAAAGTGATTTTCCGCAAAAGGTAGAGATTTATAGCAAGGATGCAGATACACCCTATGCCCTCGGTATGTATATGGGCTTGGAATGGTTTGTTGTTATCGAAAAGAAAAATGGTAACTTAGAGCAGATGCACCTGCTCGGACCGGTCTTTTTTTCGCCGGTCGATGAGGAACAACTGGAGGACTTTTTGCGGGAGTATGAAGGGCAGGGGATGGCTTTCCACAGCAGGCATCTTTTGATCCGCAGCCTAAAAGAACTTCCGGTCATCTTTCAGAAATATTTCACCCAGTACGCCCTCATGCTGGATTTTGTGGTAAATCATCGTCATCTGTCCTATGAAGATGTCAATTTTCATGTCAAAGATCCGGTGGATGAAAATAAGGAGACAAGACCTAGACTTTATCGGGAGAGTCGTATCTTTCTTGCAGAGATGCTGGGACGGCTTGCGATGGGAGATTTGTCTGTCTTGCAGGATAAAAAGATGAAACAAGGTATGAACTATGCCATGCTTCCGACAAATGCGGCGGCGATCACGAAACCCGGTCGCACCTTAAAAGATGCGGCTTTGATTTTTACAGCAAAATGTGCTGATGCTGCTGTCTCAGGCGGCATGAGCCCGGAGATTGCCGATGCCCTGGCAGACTCTTATATGGGACAGATCGAAAAAGACCTATCCGGGGTGGAACTCATGCGTCTGATGGGAAGGATCTACGAGGACTATCTGCGGCGCGTGCATGCGATCAAGGAGGAGGCAGGAAAATATTCGGAAAAGACGCAGGCGTGTATGGATTATATTGATCTGCATATCAAAGAAAAGATCAATGTGACGACCATAGCCCAGACCAGTGGCTATTCTGTCTATTATCTGTCACGTCAGTTTTACCGGGAGACAGGGGAACACCTGCCGGCATACATACGGCGGAAAAAGATAGAATATGCCGCAATGTTATTGCGTACGACAGACTTAGAAGTTGCCCGGATCGCGGAGGATCTGTCCTTTTGTTCGGCAAGTCATTTTTCGGACTGCTTTCATAAGACTATGGGATGTTCGCCCAGCGCATATCGGGCGCGCATAGAGTAGCCAGTTTGCGGAAAACCTGTTATACTTTGAAACAGAAAACGTTTTGACAAGGGGGAGCGTATGGCATATAGCAGAGAAGAAGCGGCAGAACTTATCATAAAAGCCGGCTATGCCTTAGTGGAAAAGGGGCTGATTGCCCGTACCTGGGGCAATATCAGTGCCCGGCTTTCGGATACAGAATTTCTGGTCACGCCAAGCGGCATGGGCTATGACCGCCTGACACCGGACAAACTTGTGGTCTGCAAGATCAGTGACTGTTCGTATGAGGGGGAGATTAAGCCGTCCAGTGAAAAGGGTGTCCACGGTGAGGCATACAAATACCGACCGGATGTGAATTTTGTCATCCATACCCACCAGTTATATGCGACTGCGGTCGGTACGACGGGAAAGAGCCTGTCGGCAAGGACTGCGGAGGAAGAAAAGATCCTGGGGGCGGATGTCATCAGTGCAAAATATGCGATCTCATCCACCAGGCATTTGATGCGCAATGTTTCGGATGCCATTCAGAAAAATACCGCAAGCAATGCCTTTTTTATGCGTTATCATGGGGTGCTTTGTCTGGGAAGGGACTATGACCATGCTTTCGCTGTCAGCGAGACCTTGGAAGATATCTGCAAGGACATTATTTGCAGGAAAGACCAGTTGATCGTGGACGAAATACGCATGACAGATCCAGGGACCATCGCACAAAGTCTGGGGATAAGTCTTGACGACTTACAGGCTTTGGTGGATAAGACCGGAAAGAAAAGCCTGCTCTTAGATACTTCAAAAGTGGTAGAGGACATAGCGGGAACCGAGACAAAGATCTATCCTATGATCGATGACATGGCGCAGATCGCAGGCGTGCGTTTCTTATGTCTGGCTCCTGCGGATGGGACATTCCTTACAAAGGCAGAAAGCCAGTTGCAAAAGAAGACCTGTGTCTTTATCCGGGGGATCGGCGCGCTCTGTCTGGCATCGGATCCGGAAGAAGCAGAAGCGGTCGCTATGGTCTTGGAGAAAAATTGTCTGGCATATGCCTATGGGCGCAGACAGGGAGAGTACGCGCATCTGGGACTTTTGGATGCAGCCTTACAGCGCAACACCTATGTGAAGAAATATTCCAAATTGAAATAGAGGGACGGACATGGCAAAGAAGAAAAAGCGGATGGAGTACCGCTACTATGAGATCCCGGCAGACACCTATGTACTTCCCCTGCTCGGAAAAGGCTGGGAGCAGGAGTACGGCGTAGGCATTCGGGATATGCTTCATTTTCATAATTATATGGAGATCGGCTATTGCTATCATGGGGACGGGGAACTGATCATTGAGGACAGGACCTATCATTATTCGGGCAAGCAGTTTACTATCATTCCTGCCAATATCCCCCATACGACCAACAGTTCACCGGGGCATATCTGTAAGTGGGAGTATCTTTTTGTGGATATTGACCGCTTTGTAAGGACGGAAATGCATCTGGATGCCTTGTTAGAAGACCGTGTGCTTAGTGTCATTAACCGGCGGGGTACGATGAAAAGCGAGCAAAATCACGGCATCATGGCACGCCTGATCCTAAATATCATCCGGGAATACCGGGATAAGACCATCTATTATGAGGAGAGCGTGCGCGGTTATCTCTATGCCCTCGTGGTCGAAATGATGCGGCTTGCAGAGGAGCGCGACCGTTCCATGCATACGCATCGTGTCAACGAATACATCCGCGATGCCTTAGAATATGTAAATACGCATTACATGGAGCAGGTGCGTGTGGAGGATATTGCCGAGGCGAGTGGACTGAGCGAGAGCCATTTCCGCCGTGTCTTTGAGGATGCCATGCATATGAAGCCGTTGGATTATGTGAATCTGGTGCGCGTAGATAAGGCGTGCGGGCTGATGGCAAGGCAGGACATTTCCATGGAGGAAGTTAGTTTTCGCGTGGGCTACCAGACCCAGTCGACCTTCAACCGCAACTTTAAGCGTTTGACGGGCTATAGTCCAAACCAATGGAAGCATAAAGAAAATTATCAAGAGGGTATTCTGAAAAATTATCAGATCAGTGCATTAAAGGGCTGGGAAGCATGACTTCCCGGCTTTTTCTTATTTTGTGCAATATGTTCAAAATTTGGGAGTAAAGTTCCTGCAAATTGTTCAAAGAGGGAAACGAGAAATGTGAAAATCGTTTCTGAATGGTTGATTTTGCAAAAAAGAGGCGCGTTTTTAATCACAAATAATCAAATGGCTAGGTATAATAGATTTATATTCAAGCAAAGGAAATCTCAAAGACATTCACTCACACGGATTTCCAAATAAGCGATGTTTAAAGGAGGATTTTTAATGAAGAAGAAAGTCGTTTCTTTATTGCTGGTTGGGGTACTGGCAATGTCTACATTCGTAGGATGTGGAAGTAAGGGAAGCAGTGATGCAACGTCAGATGACTCAAGTTCAGATGACAGCAGTGCAGCAGCAATGTACACCTCAGATGATGAGAACACATTGACCGTTGCAGCATGGGATGCAAGTTTCAACATCCCGGCAATCGAGGCAGCAGCAGAGGCATACAAGGAAAAGAATCCGGATGCCAAGATCGAGATCATCGAGCAGTCTCAGTCAAAGGATATTGAGAATGCAGTCACAACAGCAGCAGAGGCTGGAGACTACAGCAACTTACCGGATATCGTATTATTCCAGGATCATTACATTCAGCAGTATCAGGCAAACTACCCGGATGCATGGCAGGATGTAGATGACGCAGACATCGATTGGAGCGATTTCGGATCAGAGAAATTATCATTCTCTACCATCGATGGCAAGCACTATGGTGTTCCTGTAGATAACGGTACAGTCGTATTTGCATACAGAGTTGATCTTTTACAGGAATGTGGCTACACATTAGATGATGTTACCGGAATCACATGGGACAAATTCATCGAGATCGGTGAGCAGGTTTACAACAAGACAGGCAAGTATCTTCTTTCAATGGACGGTAGTGGAAATGACCTTCCTTACATGATGCTTCAGGCAGAAGGCGTTTCACAGTTCAAGGATGGCAAGGCTAACTTAGTTGGCAATGAGACATTAGAGAAGATCTTAGACGTGATCGAGAGAATGCAGGAAAAGAACGTATTACTTCTTGAGAACGACTGGGATGGTTACACCAACGATATCCAGAAGGATAAGGTTGCAGGTGTTATGAATGGTAACTGGATCATTCCTACCATTGAGAAGGTTGATGAGAACTCTGGTAAGTGGGAGATCACTTCTATGCCTACACTGAGCGGCGAAGAAGGATATGCTTCTAACGGTGGTTCTTCACTTTACATCACAGCAAACTGCAAGGGTGACAAGGTTGATCTTGCAAAAGACTTCTTAGCATACACCTTTGGTGGTGGTGAAGGCGCAATCGATACATACGACAATGCACTTCGTAACGGTGGTGTTATCACAACATGTATCTCAGCTGGTAAGTCTGATGTTTACCAGGAAGGCGTTGCTTACTTCAACGATCAGCCAATCTACGCTAAGATCGTAGAAATGGGAGCAAACGTTAAGACTGTTGAGCAGAGTGATTACCACTACACACTTCGTGAGAAGTTGTCAGCAGCAATCACAAACATCCACAATGGAACATCTATTAAGGATGCAATTCAGCAGACACAGGATGATATCGACTTTGCAATGGAAGAGTAATTCCATACATTATATTTAAAAAAGCGGGGAATCGGATCTTCCGACTCCCCGTTTTCCATAAAGAAACCTCAATGAAATCGAAAAGGGGGGCTTAACTTGAGCAAGCAGCATAAGAGTTTGAACATACAGGGTAAACAACAAAGAGCAGGCTGGTTCTTCTTGGCGCCTGCAGCGATCATGATCGCAGTCTTTAGTTTTTGGCCGATGGTTCAGGCTTTCATTACATCATTTACAACAGGAACCGGTGTCAACCAAAAGATGGCGGATCCTATATTTTACAACTACACACGTATGTTTGCCGACAGGACATTCCTTCGTTCTGTAGGTAATACATTCCTTTATTTGGCGATCGAAGTGCCGGTCATGTTAGTTCTGGCAATTCTTTTGGCACAGTTACTGAACAACCGAGACCTCAAATGTCGTGGACTTTTCCGTACCATGGTATTCTTACCATGTGCGACATCACTCGTATCTTATGCATTGATCTTCAAATCACTCTTTGCATTAGATGGACTGATCAACACGATCTTTGTCAATCTTGGTATCCTTGAGACCAACTACAACTTCCTTGGAAATACCGGAAGTGCAAGAGCCATCATCATTATCGCACTGATCTGGAGATGGACGGGTTACAACATGGTATTCTATCTGGCAGGACTTCAGAATATCGAATATTCCGTATACGAGGCAGCCAAGATTGACGGTGCCAACGGATGGAAGACTTTCTGGAAGATCACAGTTCCGCTTTTGATGCCGACCATCGTTATGACAGTTATCATGTCAATCAATGGTACCTTACAGTTGTTTGATGAATCTGTAAACTTGACACAGGGTGGACCTGCATATTCAACCATGACCATGTCACATTACATTTACAACAATGCATTTGGTCAGGGTGTTGGTAAGTTTGGATATGCATCAGCAATGTCCTTCTTCATCTTTATTTTGGTTGCTATCCTATCTGCAATCAGTATGAAAGTAGGTGATAATCGTGACTAATAAAAAGAACTCTTCCGCTATCCAGCGTAGATTGATACCAACTTATATTTTTCTGATTATCGTATCCTTTATTTCGGTATTCCCGTTATACTGGATGATCGCAGCAGCAACCAACCGTTCTGTCGATGTTGCAAGAGGTAAGATCACTTTTGGCTCTTATGCCTTAGAGAACTTCCAAAATCTGACATCCCAGACAGATCTGTGGGGAGCACTTGGAAACTCTTTCCTTTATGCGATCGTACAGACAGTCGTAGCACTTTTTATCTGCTCTTTGGCAGGATTTGGTTTTGAATTGTACCACGACAAAGGTAAGGATAAAGTATTTTCTATCCTGCTTCTTGCAATGATGATCCCACAGGTGGCAACCATGATTCCACTCTTTAAGATGATCTCATCTGCAGGACTTTTGAATACGGTATGGGCATTTATCTTACCAAGTATTTCCACACCGTTTTTGATTATGATGTTCCGCCAGAACTCACGTAACTTCCCGATTGATATCATGGAGGCAGCGCGACTGGACGGATTGTCAGAGTTTCAGATCTACTTCCGCATGTATATGCCGGTCATGAAGTCAACCTATGCAGCAGCAGCGGTTATCACCTTCATGAACGCATGGAACGCTTATCTTTGGCCAAAGGTTGTTATGGCTGATACCAGAGCACAGACCATGCCAATGTTGATCGCCAACCTGGCAAGTGGATACACAGTAGATTATGGAATGCTTATGATGGGCGTATTGTTCTGCTCCATCCCAACCATGATCATCTTCTTCGTATTGCAGAAGCAGTTCGCAGAAGGTATCACAGGTTCTGTAAAATAAGTTTGGCAAGTCATACTTGCTATGATGTTTGATTAAAGTTAAGTGAAGGTAATGAATATGGCAGAATTTCGATATAGTATCATAAAAAATCCTGAAATCTTTATGGAAAATCGTTTGCCGGCACATTCCGATCATGCATATTATCGCAGTGAGGAAAGTGCCCTGGCAGGATGCTCTGATTTCAGGGAATCATTAAACGGTATCTGGAAATTCTCCTATGCAAAAAACATCTCATCTGCGATCGTAGGCTTTGAGAAAGAGGACTACGATTGCAGGACTTGGGATGATATCCGAGTGCCGGCACATATTCAGATGGAAGGATATGACACACCGCAATATGCCAACACCCAGTATCCATGGGATGGAAGACAGGCAGTTCTGCCGGGAGAGATCCCGGAGGAATTCAATCCAGTAGGGTCATATGTCAAATATTTTGAAGTGCCGAAGAGCATGGAGAATGGTCCGGTATATATTTCTTTCCAAGGTGTAGAAAGTGGTATGGCATTGTGGCTGAACGGCCATTATGTTGGATACAGTGAAGATTCTTTCACACCATCTGAATTTGAACTGACACCGTATCTTACAAAGGGCACCAACAAATTAGCCGTACAGGTCTACAAGTGGACGGCAGGTTCTTGGTGTGAGGATCAGGATTTCTTCCGATTCTCCGGTATTTATAGGGATGTTTATCTCTATACGATACCAAAAGTTCATATTCGCGATATGAAGTTAAAGACTGTCCTTGACAATGAGTACAAGGATGCTGTCTTACAATTAGATTTAGAGGCTACCGCAGATGGCAAGGCAGAGATCTGCCTGTCAGATGATGAGGTAGAAATGGTCATGACGGGGGACCTTACCAGGGGATCCAACCACATGGAAATGCCAGTTAAGAGCCCGTCTCTTTGGAGTGCAGAGGATCCTTATCTGTATGATCTGACCCTCCGTGTCACAGATCCGGCAGGAGTTTTAGAGGAAGTGGTAAAAGAACGGGTAGGTTTCCGCAAGTTTGAAATGAAGAACCGTATGATGCATATCAACGGCAAACGTATCGCATTTTACGGTGTCAACCGTCATGAATTCAGTGCAGACCGTGGCAGAGCCATCACGGAGGATATCATCTTAAAAGATATCATCACCATGAAGCAGCACAATATCAATGCAGTCCGTACCTGCCACTATCCAAATCAAAGCGCATTGTATCGTCTTTGTGATGAATATGGATTGTATGTGATCGATGAGACCAATCTGGAAACGCATGGAACATGGAATGCACACCAGATGGGACTGGTTGACAGAGATTTTGTTGTACCGGGCGACAGACCGGAATATCAGGAGTTGATCTTAGATCGTGCCAGAAGTATGTTCGAGCGCGACAAAAATCATCCGTCTATTGTGATCTGGTCTTGTGGTAATGAGTCCTTCGGTGGCAAGGATATCTTAGAAATGAGCAAGTCCTTCCACAAATGGGACGACACCAGACTGGTACATTATGAAGGTGTCTGGTGGGATCCGCGTTATCCGGAGACAACGGACATGGTAAGTTCCATGTACACACCGGCAGCAGAAATTCGGGAGTATTTAAAGAAGCATCGTGACAAGCCGTATATTCTTTGCGAATATACACACGCTATGGGCAATTCCTGTGGTGCGATGCACAAATATACAGACCTTATGGAAGAGGAGCCTCTTTTCCAAGGGGGATTTATCTGGGATTATATCGACCAGTCGCTGACAAAGAAAGACCGCTATGGCAATGAATTTCAGGCATACGGCGGTGACTTTGGTGAGCGCCCGTGTGATTACAATTTCAGTGGCAACGGCATCTGCTATGGCAAGGACAGAGATCCATCGCCAAAGATGCAGGAAGTCAAGTATAACTATCAGCCGATGGCGATCGAGATCCATGACCGGATCGCGACCATCCACAACAAAAATCTCTTTACCAACACGAATGTATATGATGCGATCGTGACGCTGGAAAAAGAGGGGCAGTTTGTGGATCAGCAGGTCATGACCATTGATGTAGAGCCATTGGGAAAGAAGAAGATCGAATTGGACGTTTCGGTTCCGACAGACGGCGAATATGTATTGACCTTATCCTTTATATTGCGCGAGGATACCCCTTGGGCAAAGAGAGGACATGAGGTGGCATACGGGCAGGAAGTGCTCGGGCATATGCCGGAGGCAGTACCGTCCGACAGACCATATCAGGTGACAAGAGGCTGGCATAATGTTGGTGTTAAGGGACAGGATTTTGAAGTTTTATTCTCTATCTTACACGGAGGACTTGTTTCCTACCGTTATGGTGGCGTAGAGTTGTTCAAGTCCATTCCAAAGCCAAACTTCTGGCGTGCCCTGACTGATAATGATGTAGCAAATCTCCTGCCATTTCGGGCAGGACAGTGGAAGATTGCAAGTATGTATTCTTCCTTTAAATATGAACACGGACGTGCAGCAACCGACTGCACGATTGATGAGGCAGAGAATCATGTGACCATCACCTATACCTACCATTTGCCGGTCAAACCACAGATGGATTGTCAGGTGGCATACAGTGTCTATGGTGACGGCGAGGTCAAGGTTGCAATGACTATGGATCCATCCGCTGAAGTTGGCGAGTTGCCGGAGTACAGCATGCTCTTTACCATGGATGCAGATTATGACAATCTGACATGGTACGGCTTGGGACCGGAAGAGACCTATGTCGACAAGCGCCATGCAAAATTGGGACTTTATAGCAATAAAGTGGCTGACAATATGGCAAAATATCTGGTTCCGCAGGAATGTGGCAACAAAGTCGGTGTCCGCTATGCAAAGGTGACAGACGAAAAAGGCAGAGGACTTTTATTCCGGGGCGATAAGTTACATTTTTCAGCCCTGCCGTACTCGCCGCATGAGTTGGACAATGCCCTGCATGCGACAGAACTTCCACTGGTACATTACACCTTTATCCGTGTCGGCTTGGAGCAGATGGGTATTGCGGGAGACGATACCTGGGGCGCATTGACGCATCCGGAATATCTGATCGACAACAGCAAAAAATTAACATTGACATTCTCTTTCCGAGGCATATAGAAAAGAGAGTTTTCAGCAAATGCTCTCACGAAGGTGGGAGCATTTGTCTTTTGGGAGAAGGAGGAATTTATGGACTTGGACAAGGTTTTATACGGAGGAGATTACAATCCGGAGCAGTGGTTAGACCGACCGGATATCTTGGAAGAAGATATCGCCATGATGCAGGAGGCGCATATCAATACGGTAACGCTGGGAGTGTTCTCCTGGTCGACCTTAGAGCCGGAAGAAGGAAAATACAACTTTGGCTGGCTGGATACCATCATGGATCGTCTGGATCAGGCTGGCATATCGGTCATTTTGGCAACGCCATCCGGTGCCAGACCACAGTGGATGGCAGAGAAATACCCAGAGGTGCTCCGTGTGAATGAGAGGCGTGAGCGTGCTCATTACGGCTATCGCCACAATCACTGTTATACCTCCCCGATCTATCGTCAGAAAGTGCGTGCCATCAATATGGAACTGGCAAAGCGCTATGGCAAAAGAAAGCAGGTCATTCTCTGGCATATTTCCAATGAGTATGGTGGGGAGTGCCATTGCCCACTCTGTCAGGAGGCTTTTCGTAACTGGGTAAAGGACAAATATAAGACTGTGGAGGCACTCAATCAGGCATGGAGTACGACTTTTTGGAGTCACACTTACCAGTCTTTTGACCAGGTGGAGAGTCCGTCTCCACTGGGCGAGACCATGTTACACGGCTTAAATCTGGACTGGAAGCGCTTTGTCAGCGAACAGACCGGAGATTTTATTGCGGAGGAGATCAAGGCGATCCGTGATGCGGGATCGGATATTCCTACTACCATCAATATGATGCATGATTTTTATGGGCTCAACTATCACCAACTGGCAAAACTGATCGATGTAGTGTCCTGGGACACCTATCCGACCTGGCACAAAGAACAGGAGATCCTGACCGCTACGGACAATGGATTTTGGCATGATTTCATGCGTTCTTTGAAGAATCAGCCATACCTGATGATGGAATCCTGCCCGTCCAGCACCAACTGGCAGTCGGTCAGCAAACTGAAAAGACCGGGCATGCTGGATGCGCAATCCATGCAGGCGATCGCGCATGGATCTGACAGTGTGCTTTATTTCCAGATCCGCCAGAGCCGGGGAGCATCTGAGAAGTTCCATGGTGCTGTGATCGATCACTATGGCGGCAGGGATACCCGCGTCTTTAAAGAAGTGACCAAGGTGGGTGAGGAATTGGGAGCCATCCGCGAACTGGTCGGATCGACCACCCATGCGGATGTGGCTGTGATCTATGATATTGAGAACCGCTGGGCAATGGAAGATGCACAGGGACCTAGAAACAAGGGGCTCCACTATGTAGAAGCCGTGCAAAAGTCCTATTATGCTTTCCGCAAACTTGGCTTAAATGTAGATGTGATCAATATGGATCATGCCTTTAAGGGATACAAGATCTTAGCGGCACCAATGGCATATATGTTCCGCGAGGGCTTTGCTGAAAGAGTCCGTGATTTTGTGGCACAGGGAGGTATCTTCATTACGACTTATCATTCCGGCATTGTGGATGCGACCGACCGCTGCTATCTGGGAGCAACACCGGCAGGACTTACAGATTTGCTTGGACTGCGCCAGACCGAGATCGACGGCTTGTATGATGGAGAGACCAATCAACTGGTGCCGGAGGACCGCAGTATTTTTGCAAACCAGATCTCATACGAGAGCAAGTATCTGTGCCAGTTGATCGATGTGACCAGCGCGCGTGTGCTGATGACCTATGGCACGGATTTTTACCAGGGACAGCCGGCTGTGACTTTCCAGCCTTATGGCATGGGCTATGGCTACTATATTGGGGCGGATGTGGAGCAGTCATGCTACGACGATCTCTACAAGCGTATCGTGGAACTTTCCCGCGTGTGCAAGCCGTTTAACTACATCCCGGAGGGCGTGGAAGTGACAACGCGCAGCAAGGAAGGATGCGATTATGTGATCCTGCAGAACTTTTCTGCCATGAATCAACATGTGGAACTTGGCGAGGGCGAGTTGCTTTTGGGTAGTCGGAGTGGTAAAATATCACCTTACGAGACTATTATCTTACGGAGGGATAAAAAGTGATCTACCAGGATGTATATATAGAAAAATCTGTCCATAGAAAGGCACCGGCGGTTACCAAGATCTACAATGTGCTTATGATCATGATCACGATCTTTATGGCACTCAATTTTGTTTTTGTAGATTACAGGGTGTTTGGTATTCCCTTGATCGTTATGATCATTGCCTGCTATTTTGTGACGCAGAATACCAAGATAGATTTTGACTATACCTATACCAATGGTATTTTGGAGATCACCAAGATCAAACGTAAGACCAAGCGACAGGAGTTGATCTCCTGCGAGATGAAGGACCTGGTTGTGGTTGCCCGTTCCAAGACAGAGCCGGTACAGCCATACATCGGACGAAATATGAAGACTTACGATTGTCTTTCCCATGACCCGGCGGTGACTTATTATACGATGATCATCCGGGATCCGGATATGGGAAATGAGATCAAGGTCTTGTTTGAGCCGGGAGAGGATCTGCTGGAAGCAATGCAGCGGATCTCACCGGACAAGGTACATATATAAGCATATGAAATAAAAGCAAATGGAAGGAGAAAAAGGCATGGACGCAAAGGATTTGCGAGCAAAATTTGTAGAGATCTACGGAGACGGTGGAGATATCCGCGAGTATTTTGCACCGGGACGTGTAAATCTGATCGGAGAGCATACAGACTATAATGGAGGTCACGTTTTTCCATGTGCCCTTACCATCGGTACTTATGGTGTAGCAAGAAAGAGAGAGGACGATAAGATCCACTTCTTCTCAGCAAATCTGGAGGATTGCGAGGTTGTGGAAGTATCTTTGTCAGACCTTAGTTACCAGACAAGATACAGTTGGGCAAACTATCCGCTGGGCGTTGTCTGGGCATTTGACGGCAAGGGCAAGAAGATGACACAAGGCTTTGATATGGCGATCTGGGGCAATATCCCAAACGGATCCGGACTTTCTTCTTCTGCATCCTTAGAGGTATTGACCGGAACTATCCTGCGTGATCTTTATGGATTTGCTGATCTTTCTATGACAGATCTGGCTTTGATCGGTCAGTATTCTGAGAATAATTTCAATGGTTGTAACTGCGGTATCATGGATCAGTTTGCCGTTGCCATGGGCAAAAAGGATTGTGCGATCTTCCTTGATACGAGCGACCTTTCCTATGAATATGCCAAGATTGCATTGCCGGATGCCAAGATCGTCATTACCAACAGCAAGGTAAAGCATAGTCTGGTGGACGGACAGTACAATAAGCGCCGTGAGGAATGTGCAGAAGCCTTGGCACAGTTGCAGACGGTCGTTGATATCCAGAGTCTGGGCGAATTGGATAACGAAGGCTTTGAAAAATACAAGGATGTTATCACTGATGAAGAATGTAAAAAGCGTGCCCGCCATGCGGTTGCAGAGAACCAGCGTACCATTGAGGCAGTTGCTGCTTTAAAAGATAACGACGTAGAAAAGTTCGGCAAACTTATGAATGCATCCCATGTATCTCTGCGCGATGATTACAAGGTATCCTGCGAGGAGATCGATATCTTGGTAGATCTGGCATGGTCTATCGACGGTGTGGTTGGATCCCGTATCACCGGAGGTGGCTTTGGTGGCTGTACCGTCAGCATTGTCAAGAATGATGCAGTAGACGCCTTTATGGAAAAAGTTGGTGCCGGATACAAGGAAAAGACTGGTATTGATGCAGAATTTTATGTGGTAGACATCGGCGACGGTGCCAGAAGAACCGTATAAAAAATTACATAGAAACTATAGAAATCCCGGACAGGTTCTTTGCCTTGTCCGGGATTTTTTAACTATATGTTTACTGATCGCTCTTATGTATGAGATAGGTGGAGATCATGAGCGCCATTTTACAGATGACGGCATCATCAAACTTGCGGATATCCAGCCCGGTCAATTGCTCGATCTTGTCCAGGCGGTAGATCAGGGTATTGCGGTGGAGATAGAGATTTCTGGCGCACTCTGCAATGCTAAGACCCGAGTCCAGAAAGGTATGGATGGTGTGCAGGGTCTCATCATCAATATCCGTCAGGTGGAGCCCGTGGAAATGATCGTGCAGATATTCTTCACAGGTCTCGACCGGCAGTTGATAGACCAGTTTGCCAAGCCCCAGATCCTGCGCCCAGTGGATGTGCTCCGTATCGGAGAAAATATTGCCGATCTCCATAGCGGAGGAGATATTGAGAAAAATACCCGGCAACTGGTCTAAGGATGTGGCGATACGGTCATAGGCAAAATGCAGGGAGATCATGGCTTCTGCCTCCAGAGTGCCCTGCATATCAAAGAGCATCTGGCGCAGTGTCTCCTGGGAGGATTCCTGCGGTAACTGGCGGATGAGCGCTATATGACATTCATCGGTCTGGATCAGAGTATCCGCACCGGAGGAGAAGAACTGGGCAAAGATAGACTGCTCCATGGATGAGATCGGTTGTCTGGTCTCCATGAGGACCGGGAAAAAGTAGCCGTTCTTTTCCAGATGAAAGCGGTGGATCCCCTCGGCGATCTCCTGATCAGATAAAAGCCCCAGCAAAAGTCCGCGCAAAAAGCCCTCCTTGGATGTACTGCTGTGCCCGGCACGGAGCATATTTTTTAAGGTGATGAGCAATTCTTCATCATCGATCTGGCTATCCGTAATGGAAAAACGGATGCCTGTCTGATTTTGTATCTGGTCTAATAATTCCTCAATTTCTTCTGCGCTTGTCATGATCTCTCCTCGTTCAAAATCCTCTGTATTTTTATAGATATTTTAACGTTTGTGCAAGCACTTCGTCAACCAAGTTAAAGTGACGAACATCCCTTGTTTATTTTGGTTAGTTTAACGATGACAGGTGGGAGGGGATTTCCTATAATAAGTTCATGAGTTGGCGAATAGTGCTTATACCAATCAGAAAGGAGATTTCGTATGACTTCAGTTACTGTTAATATCAATTCTATTGACAAGGTAAAGCGCTTTGTCAGTGCAATCACATCTTTTGACAATGATTTCGATCTGGTATGCGATCGTTATGTGATTGATGCAAAGTCTATCATGGGTATCTTCAGTTTGGATCTTTCCAAGAACCTGACACTGAATATCCAGAAGGATGACAATCTGGATGCTGTTTTGGCAGCCATCGATGAGTTCATCGTAAAATAATGACAGAAGATTTTTAGTATTGAAGAGAGGTTTTTATTATGGCAAGCATTTCATTAAAGAACATCAACAAAGTATATCCAAATGGATTCCATGCGGTTAAGGATTTCAACCTTGATATCGAGGACAAGGAATTTATCATTTTCGTAGGACCATCTGGATGTGGTAAGTCTACTACCCTTCGTATGGTAGCAGGTCTTGAGGATATTTCCAGCGGTGATCTTTTGATCGACGGCAAGCGTATGAATGACGTAGAGCCAAAGGATCGTGATATTGCAATGGTATTCCAGAACTACGCTTTGTATCCACATATGACCGTATATGACAACATGGCATTCGGCCTGAAACTTCGTAAATTACCAAAGGCTGAGATCGATCAAAAGGTTCGTGAAGCAGCCAAGATCCTGGATCTGGAAGGTCTCTTAGACCGTAAGCCAAAGGCTCTTTCCGGTGGACAGCGTCAGCGTGTTGCCATGGGTCGTGCGATCGTTCGTAATCCTAAGGTATTCCTTATGGATGAGCCACTCTCCAACCTGGATGCAAAACTGCGTGTGCAGATGAGAATTGAGATCTCAAAATTACATGAGAAATTAGGCGCAACCATCATCTACGTTACACATGATCAGACCGAGGCTATGACACTTGGTACCAGAATCGTTGTTATGAAGGATGGTGTTGTTCAACAGATCGATACACCACACAACTTATACAATAAGCCACAGAACTTGTTCGTTGCAGGATTTATCGGATCTCCACAGATGAACTTCATGGATGCTAAGATCGCTGTCAATGGTGAGACTGTTACAGCACAGGTGGGAGATGCTAACATCACAGTTCCGGCTGGAAAGGCAAAGGCTTTGATCGAAGGCGGATATGACGGCAAGACCGTAGTTCTCGGTATCCGTCCGGAGGATATCCATGATTCCCAGATGTTCATTGAAGCATCACCAAACAGCGTGATCGAAGCAAAGATCCGTGTATATGAATTACTTGGTGCAGAAGTTTTCCTGTATTTCGATTATGCAGGCACACAGGTTACAGCCCGTGTAGATCCAAGAACGACGGCAAAGCAGGGCGATCATATCAAGTTTGCGCTTGATATGGAGCATGCACATTTCTTTGATAAGGAAACAGAATTAGTGATTACTAACTAATCTTTTTCTTATATATCTTCCTATCTTATATGATGATACCCTCGGAGCGATCCGGGGGTATTATTATTCTACCCACAAACATAAAAAGTGTGTTATACTATAGGACAAAGCATCATGCCATAGGTGGCTGATACAGATAAGGGAGAATATTATGGAGACAATAAAATATACCGGCAAATTGCAGCGATACTTTCGGGCACCGATCTATATGATCATCTTGTTTGTTGCCGGGGATGTCCTGGTCTACCTGCAAAATATCAAGGCGGGGGCATTGGTTTCGGTCTGCATCATCATTTATGCAGCCATTGCCCTTTGGTACTACCGTACCTGTGCTGCGAGGCTGAATGAGGAGATTATCCATTTTGCGACGCATTATGGGACGGTGCAAAAGGAACTGCTGAACAAGTTTCAGATTCCTTATGCACTTATGGATTACACAGGAAAGGTCTTGTGGGTCAACGAAGAATTCGCGCGCGTGACCGGCAGGGACAAGCATTACAACAAGTCCATTACTTCTATCTTTAAGGAGATCACCCGTGAGGAGATCCAGAAAGCGGTCAATGACAATTTTTCCGTGGAACTAGAATTTGGCGACCGCAAGTATGCGGCAGATATGCAGCGCCTGCAATTCCATGAAGACCAAGATGCGGATGCCATGGAGATCATGACAGAGGCAGACAATTTCAATTCTCTGATCGCACTTCTCCTGTTTGACCAGACAGAACTGGATTACTACAAAGAAGAAAACGAAAAGCAGAAATTGGTCGTCGCTTTAGTGCATATTGACAATTATGAGGAAGTCTTTGATTCGATCGAGGAAGTCAAGCGCTCTTTGCTCACGGCGATCATTGATCGAAAGGTCAATAAGTATTTCCAGAATGTAGATGCTATTGTCCGTAAACTTGACCGAGATAAGTTTATGGTACTCTTCCAGCAGCAGTATCTGGCAAAGTTGGAGGAGGACAAATTCTCCATTCTGGAGGATATCAAGTCGACCAAGGCAGGTAATGAACTGGAGATCACACTGAGTATGGGCTTTGGTATCGGTGGCAATTCCTATGTGCAGAATGCAGAGTTTGCCCGTGTAGCGATCGATCTTGCCTTAGGACGTGGCGGATCGCAGGCAGTCATCAAGAATAATGGCGATGTCTCATACTATGGTGTGCGTGGTAAGGAGATCGAGCGAAATACCCGTGTCAAGGCGCGTGTCAAAGCACAGGCTCTGCGTGAGATCATGGAGACCAGAGAGCAGATCATCATTATGGGGCATCCGATCGCTGATGTCGATTCCTTTGGTGCGGCAGTCGGTCTGTATTGCGCGGCGCGTGAAATCCGAAAGAATGCAAGGATCGTCTTAAATACCGTGACAAGTTCCCTGCGCCCACTGGTCGAGTCTTTCTCAGAGGAAGCAGGCTATCCGGCGGATATGTTTATCAATTCCGAGCAGGCAGAGGAAATGGCAGACGCACAGACGCTTGTGATCGTCGTTGATACCAATCGTCCGAGTTATACGGACTGTCCGCGGCTTTTGGAGATCAGCAAGTCCATCGTTGTATTTGACCACCATAGACAGGGAAGTGAACAGGTCGTCAATCCAATCCTTTCCTATATTGAGCCGTATGCATCTTCTGCATGTGAAATGATCGCGGAGGTTTTACAGTATTTTTCCGAAAAAGTACATTTGAAATCAAACGAGGCAGATTGTATCTATGCCGGTATTTTGATCGATACCAACAACTTTATGACAAAGACAGGTGTGCGTACCTTTGAGGCTGCGGCATATCTGCGTCGCTGCGGTGCCGAGGTTACCCGTGTGCGAAAACTTTTGCGTGAGGATATGGCAGCCTATAAGGCGAGAGCCGAGATCATCCGCCATGCCGAGGTTTACCGGGGGCTCTTTGCGATCTCCATCTGTGAATCGCAGGAGTTGGAAAGCCCTACCGTTGTAGGAGCCAAGGCAGCCAACGAACTTTTGAATATCGTAGGCATCAAGGCATCTTTTGTACTGACGGAGTTCCAGCACAAGATCTATGTGAGTTCCCGTTCGATCGATGAGATCGACGTGCAGCAGATCATGGAGCGTCTGGGCGGCGGCGGTCATCTGAATGTCGCAGGTGCACAGATCGAAAATGCCAGCGTGGAAGAAGTCAAACGCAGAATCGAAGATATTCTGGATATTATGATAGATGAAGGAGAGATCAAACTATGAAAGTGATTTTATTACAGGATGTTAAGTCTCTTGGAAAAAAGGGAGAGATCGTCAATGTAAGTGAGGGCTATGCCCGCAATATGCTTTTGCCGAAAAAGTTAGGCGTAGAAGCAAACAATAAAAATTTGAATGATCTGAAATTACAGAACCAGCATGCCGATAAAGTAGCACAGGAAAATCTGGAAGCGGCACAGGCAATGGCAAAGAAGATCGAGGACTGGCTGGTTGAGACCAAGATCAAGACAGGCGAAGGCGGAAGAACTTTTGGCTCCGTTTCTTCCAAGGAGATCTGCGCGGCAGTCAAGAGCCAGTACAATGAGACGATCGACAAGAAAAAGGTGCATTTGGAAGAACCGATCCGTGCGCAGGGCACCTATGAGGTCAAAGTAAAATTGCATCCACAGGTAACAGCAGTGATGCGCGTACACGTATCAGGAGAGTAGCATGGAAGAAGCACTGATCAAAAGAACAATGCCTAATAGTCTGGAGTCCGAACAGTCAGTTGTCGGCTCCATGATTATGGATCGTGATGCGATCCTGACGGCATCTGAAATTTTGACAAAGGATGATTTCTATCATCAGCAGTATGGCGTCTTGTTTGAAGCCATTGTAGAACTTTATAATAGCGGACAGCCGGTGGATCTGGTCACCCTGCAGAATAAGTTGCGGGAAAAGGATGTGCCGCCGGAAGTGGCAAGTCTGGAATATATCAGTGATCTGGTCGCAGCTGTGCCGGTGACGATCAATGTGGCATCCTATGCCCAGATCGTCAAGGACAAAGCTCTGCTCCGTCAGATCATCAAGGTCAATCAGGAGATTGAAAACGATTGCTATAACGGCAAGGAGAGCGTGACGGAGATCTTGGAAAAGACAGAGCACGATATTTTTGCCTTAGTACAAAATCATGGAAATTCCGAGTATGTCCCGATCCGGCAGGTCGTTATGAATGCCATCCACAAGATCGAGCAGGCATCCAAGCAGAAGGGAACGGTTACCGGTATCCCGACCGGATTTATCGATCTGGATTATCAGACCGCCGGATTGCAGCCGTCCGATCTGATCTTGATCGCAGCGCGTCCTTCTATGGGTAAGACGGCGTTTGTTTTGAACCTGGCACAGTATGTTGCCTTTCACGAGGATCTGTGTACTGCCATATTTTCATTGGAAATGTCAAAGGAACAGTTGGTAAACCGTCTGTTCTCTTTGGAATCCCGCGTGGATGCACAGAAACTGCGTACCGGTAATCTGCAGGAGTCTGAGTGGGAAAAATTGATCGAGGGTGCCGGTATCATCGGTAATTCCCATTTGATCATTGATGATACGCCTGGTATCAGCATTTCGGAACTCCGCAGTAAGTGCCGTAAATACAAGATGGATCAGGATCTGCGTCTGATCATCATTGATTACCTGCAGTTGATGAGCGGTTCCGGTCGTTCGGAATCCAGACAGCAGGAGATTTCTGAGATTTCAAGATCCTTAAAGGCGCTTGCCAGAGAACTGAATGTGCCGGTCATTGCCCTGTCGCAGTTATCCCGTGCGGTGGAACAGCGTCCGGATCACAGACCTATGCTTTCGGATCTGCGTGAATCCGGAGCCATCGAGCAGGATGCCGATGTGGTAATGTTCATTTATCGTGATGATTATTATAATAAGGATACCGAACTCAAAAACATTTCAGAGATCATTGTAGCCAAGCAAAGAAACGGCCCGATCGGTACGATCAATCTGGCATGGTTGCCGGAATACACGAAGTTTGGCAATTTAGATCATACCCAGCAGTAAGATGTCGAAATCTTACGATTAGATTTGCTTGTCCGCCTTTCTGTAAGCGTTTATACTGGAATTATACATAGAAGAGAGCAGTATACATACAGGAAGGACTGGTTTTTTGG
This sequence comes from Roseburia sp. AM16-25, assembly GCF_003473825.1. Lineage (NCBI taxonomy): Bacteria > Bacillati > Bacillota > Clostridia > Lachnospirales > Lachnospiraceae > Roseburia > Roseburia sp. AM16-25. The sequence continues at coordinate 581,497 of NZ_QUCW01000001.1, read as the reverse complement.
AAAAGGCACGTTATATGATCTCGGATGCGGCGCGCATGGTGGCATTGGAACAACATGTGCTGCGCTACTGGGAAGATGAACTGCAGTTGGATATCCCGCGCAATGAGATGGGGCATCGTTACTATACAGATGAGAACATCAAGGAAATTCTTCGTATCAAAGACCTGCGGGAAAAGGGCTATCAACTCAAAGCCATCCGCATGTATCTGAAAAAGGAAAAGCGCAACGAGGAAAAGGAGCAGGAAGCCAGAAAGAACCACGTGGACATTGATGGATTTGTCACCTTGACCTCTTCTAAAGACCTGGGGCTGGGAGAAGATATGGATGCTGAGCCTGTCGCAGATGCGGCATCGGATCCGATACATCCGGTCAGCCGGCGGGAAGACAGTCAGGTGTCTGCAGAAGCGCAGCAACAGGCACGCATCAAGATCGAGCAGTTTCAAAAACTGATGACAGAGATCGTGGCAAATGCCATGCGTGAGAATAATGACGCGCTGACGACCTATGTGGAAGAGCGCATTTTAAAAGAAATGAATTATCTGATGCAGGAGCATTATCAGTTGGAAGAAGATCATTATAGGAAATTGGACGAAGTTATCCGTAGCAGCCTAAAGCGCAAGCGGAACCGTGGTGTTAAGTGGCTGCTTCCGACCAAGAAATCAGAAAAATAGAGAACAGAAAAATAGAGAAAATAAAAGGGCGGCGCCATGAGAGATCATAGCGTCGCCTCTTTGTGCTTACTGATTAGCCCTGTGCTTCTAAGAAGTTGTTGATCTCGTCTACCAACATATCAGGGTCAATACCGTGTACCATAGCAGCCTGCTCGATAGTCTCCATCTGAGATGATGGGCATCCCAAACAGTGCATGCCGATATTTAATAAAATTGGTGCTACATTCTCATCGATCTGTAACAATTCACCAATCATAGTTGACTTATTTACTCTAGCCATGATCCTTATCCTCCTTATTTTTGATGGTGTTATTATAATGCCTTTTTTTGCCTTTTGCAATTCCTAATCTTGTTTTTAAATAAGAACTTGTCTTTTTAAAATAATTGATTTATTATGTGGTTACAGCAGAGTGCTGAATAAACAACAAGGTGATTGGAGGAATTTATAATGGCATACGTAATTTCTGATTCATGTGTAAGTTGTGGAACATGCGAACCTGAATGTCCAGTAGGTGCTATCTCTCAGGGAGACAGCCAGTTCGAAATCGATGGATCTGCTTGTGTTGAATGTGGCACATGCGCAGGTGTTTGTCCTACAGGTGCTATCTCTCAGGAGTAATCTTTAGATAGTTACATAACACAGACAAAGCAAAAGGCGTCCGCGTAAGCGGGCGTCTTTTTTGGTTCTATGAAGCAGTCTACGCAACGTAGATAAAAAGAAAAGGTGGTGGATCAAAGATCCATCACCTTTTGCATTTACAGTTTCGCTAACATACCAAGAGCATCGTCCGGGATGATCAAGGTGTAGTGTTCTTTGAAGTAAGCATCCTGTCCGACAGAAAAATCTGCCTGTGAACCATACTCGGTCAGGATATTGCAGGCCTTGTTGAAATCTTCCGGTGTGTGATCGCTCTTGCTGATGATCAGATAGAAAACATCATCCGAAGGACTCTTGTATAAGGAGTTGCGTCCATGGTAAAAATCACCAAGGACATGTGACAGGCGGATCATATCATCAAGGGATGAGAATACAAACAACTTGGTGATGTCGACCGGTACGGAGATCTGGCTGGCATCCGGCAGACTGGCATCTGCGGACTTGCCGATACGGGCTGCGGCTTCTTTTGCCTTGGAAAAGAGGGACAAAATATCGTCTGCCGCGGTTGGCGGATGTGGCATGGCGTCATCATAAGAATCCATGTCAAAATCATCCGAATCCATATCCTCTGAAAAATGAGAGAACCGGGTATCCAGTTCCTCAGGGTATTCCACCTTGGTCACTATCAATAAAATGGAGTCAGCGGTAAGTGGAACGGCCTCGATCATCAGAGGAATGTCCTCCGCATCAAAGCCGAATTCGTAAGAGGCTTTCTCCATCATCTCGCGAAAAAGAGATTTGGCTTTCTCTGTGCCATAAGCGAGTTCACTTAATTTTAAGTGCCTGCTATCGAGATCTTCTCTGGTAAGGGTGCAGCGAATCTGGTTATCGTTTACTTTTTCAATTTTCATAAGATCACATCCTTTACAGAAAATTAGGTAAACTTATACCTATACACATTATAAACAATGAAAAATACAAAGTAAAGAAAGCAAAGTATTAAAAATGTCTAAAAATGTTAAAAAAGTATAAACAATGTAGAAATGTCTTGCGTTTCAAAAAGGAATTTGCTATAAAATATGCAAGAGATGCTTTTCCGGTTCTAGGGAGGAGCATATGAATGTCATATTTTCTATCTGATCGCTACGAGACGCAGGACGTTTTGTATGAGACGTCGCATACGCGGGTAGTGCTTGTCAGAGCATTAGATACCGGTGATTTACATGTTATCAAGGGTATTAGAAAGGACCCGACTACACCGGAACATTTTTTTCTTGAAGCAAGTCTGCTACAGGATCTGAGTCATCCTGGAATTCCCATTCTACTTGAAACAGAAGAAGATGAATCATATTTCTATATCGTAGAAGAATATATTTATGGAGATTCCTTAGATCAGTATTTGCTTTATCATCAAAACATTTCCCAGGATACATTTTTACAATTTGCCATGCAGTTATGTGAGATCATAAGATATCTGCATACGCATGATCCATATCCTATTTTACATTTGGATCTGAAGCCGGATCATATTATAGTATGTGGCAATCAGTTGAAATTAATCGACTTTGGCAATGCAAAGATTCTTACCAGTTCGGGAAATGATTTCCAAAATTTTGGAACAAAAAAATATGCTGCACCGGAGCAAAAGCATGGTGGTGCGGTGGATCAAAGAACCGATATATACGGTCTGGGCAAAATCTTTTCTTATATGCTTTTATTTTTGCCAATGCAAAAACGTTTGCGGTTCTTTGGACTTGTCACCCGGATGCTTCGTTATGACAAAGGCAGGCGCATCACAGACATAAGTCGCGTGCAGGATCATCTGCAAAGGGTGTGGCAGAAAAACAAAAAAGAAAAGAAGAACAAAAAGCATCTCTTAAATCGTATCGCTGTTGTAGGAAGTGAGAGTGGTGTGGGGGCGACACACGTGGCTGTGGCACTGGTCTGTTATTTGAACCGGGCGGGGTTTTACGCGTATTATAGGAATGAAACAGAAGCGCCGACACTCGAACGCATGCTGCAATACAATATGGCTTGTATAGGACAGGATGGAATGATATATCACGAATTTTTCCGGGGCTATCTGGATGATGGACCGGCACTCGCCAAGGGCGAACCTCCCTATGGGATACAGGTCATAGACTGTGGATGCAGGACAGACGTCACGGCAGGTGCGACTATCTATGTCTGTAGTGGCAGAGTCTGGCAGAGACAAGAAAAGGTATTGGCGGAAAATATGATCCTCGTGGGAAATCATTTCTCACGGCAGGAAGCCGGGCAGTATGCAAGGGTGCAAAAGAAACGTATGTATTTGTTTCCATGGCAGAAAAATCCGTTTCATACGACACTGGCGGTACAAAGACTTTTTTCAAAAATGATAGAGAGGGAGTTGTTATGTGAAAAAAAGAAGCAGGCAGATGCCTAAAAAAGTAATGGGGTTCTTTGGCACAAGGGAGGGAGTGGGCTGTACGCATATGGCGCTGAGCGTAGCAAATTATCTGCACTCAGTGGAAAAGTGGGAGGTAATGTACTTGGAATTGGGGGATTTCAGTCATTTATATCCCATGTTTTCGGACCGAGTCGTAGAGAAAAGCGGCGATATCCTCTATGCCTATCAAGGGGTATTCTATCTGATCTGTCCCAAGGAGAAAGAGGCTTTACGCCTATTGGATGCTTTCGACGGGATGATGGTCATTGACTTTGGCAGATTCGCAAAGGAAAATCCACTTTTGGAAAGCAGATGTCAGCGCAGAGTTCTTATGGGCGGCTTACAGCCATGGGAACGCGAGGCTTATGCGACATGTATTGAAAAAAATAAAAAGAAAAGCGACATGGCGCAAATGGAATACTATAGCAGGCATGTAAATAGAAAGTCGCAGGTCTCATTTGCAAAAGAAAACGGCGTGTGGGTCAGACCAATGCCGGACATAGCAGATCCTTTTTCGTTGGAGGAAAAAGATATTTACTATTTGAAACAGTGGTTACAGAAGTGATCACACAAGAAGGAGGAGGTAAAGCACCGAACGAATAAGCAAATGACAAAATGTTGTTATCCTTATGTTTGAAAGGAAACAAGAATGCTAATACAGTAAACACGAAAAAAGATGAGGGCGTATCTGATAAAGAGGTGCGCCCTATTTGTTATGTGGCTTTTCTTGGCAGATGACATAGCACGACAAGATGTGCTATAATGAATGCAAATTTGCACACAAATGACCATTGGAGGGTAGAATGGACAAAAGAGATAGAAGAAAAGTGGGCGGCGGCAGCCGGAAGCATGAGCGAAAGAACCAGCAGATACCGAATCATATTTATCTGCTCGCAATCGCCTTTCTACTTTTGGTCGTCGTGGGGATGATCTTTGTTATCCGCAGATACACGCCGACCAAGGAGCATATGAGTCTGAGCGATTACTTTACTTTGACCGAGGAAAATCAGGCAGCCGTTATCTTAAATGGCGAATATAAAGAAGTCTCGGACAGCGATGATGCGATCTATGCCATTGCGACAGACCAGGGCATTTATCTGGAGATCAGTTTCTTAAAATCCAATCTGGATGACGGCTATGTTTACGATACGACGGAGGGAGTCCTGCGTTATGTGACAGATCAGGATGTGGTCTCTGCTTCCTTAAACAGTGATGCCTACACGGTAGGAAAGTCCAGAGAATCTCTGGGCAAAGACGTTGTTGTTTCACAAAATGGCGCTTACTTTGTGTCAGCGGATTTTGTCAAATTATATACCGATATGTCCTTTGAACTTTTTGACAGTCCAAACCGCGTCGTGATCGAGACGGCAGGCTATGAGAAAAAGGTTGCAAGCCTCAAACGTGATGCAGCACTGCGCCGTTTCGGCGGAGTCAAGAGCAAGATCTTAAAGGATGCGAAAAAGGGCGATCAGTTGACGATCTTGGAAAACTATGGCAAATGGAGCCATGTGCTGACAGAGGATGGTGTTCTGGCTTGTGTCCAGAACAGGCGCTTATCCAAGTCGGAAAAGCAGACGGTAGAGGCGACGCTGCCGGAGCGTACTTACAATCATATCACCGTCAAGGATCCGATCGTTATGGGCTGGCATCAGGTGACATCCCAGTCTGCCAACAGCGGCGTGTCACAGGTGGTGGCGGGCACAGGCCTCAATGTCATTTCACCGACCTGGTTCTCGCTCAGCGACAATCTGGGCAATATCAAGAGTCTTGCCAGCAGCGATTATGTGACTTATTGCCACCAGAACAACATTCAGGTATGGGGCTTAGTCAGCAATCTGGAAAATAAAAATGTCGACACGACAACGGTACTGAATACGACTTCCTACCGGGATAGTCTGGTCAACAACCTGATCACACAGGCGATTTCCTATGATCTGGACGGTATCAATGTCGATATGGAGGCGCTCAGTGTTTCTGCCAAGGATGGCTATATTGAGTTTATCAAGGAATTGTCCATCAAGTGCGAAAAGAATGACATTATCTTATCGGTAGACAACTACGTGCCTTCCGCATCCACTGCTTTTTATAATAGAAGCGTGCAGGCAGACTATGCAGATTATATTGCGGTCATGGCATATGATGAGCATTATGTCGGTGGTGATGAGGCGGGATCCGTCGCATCCATCGGTTTTGTGGAAAAAGGTGTAGCGGATACTCTGGAAGAAGTACCGGCAGATCAGATCATCTTAGGCATGCCTTTCTATGCCAGAGTGTGGGCGCAGTCCGATAGCGGTCTGACCAGTTCGGCATACGGTATGGAAGATATGCAGTCTTTCCTCAATCGCAATCAGGCAACGAGCACCTGGTCAGAGGAAGCAGGTCAGTATTATGCCGAATTTACGGAAGGTGACACGACCTATATGGCATGGATCGAGGATGCGACTTCACTTTCCAAGAAGTTAGACGTCATGAAAGAAAATAAACTGGCAGGTGCATCCTTCTGGAAACTTGGCTTCGAGACAAAGGATACCTGGCAGACCATAAAGACTTACTTTAAATAAAGCCAAACAGACTGTCATTACATATTTCTATTTTTGACACCATATATTATAAAAAACACGTGGTGATCTTATGAAACGAGAAATAGAAATGGTGATGGCAGTCTTTTTTATTGCGATCAGTCTCTTAGCAAGTGTCTGGGGCGTGTCGGTCGTTTCTGCAAAAAAGACGGCAAGCCACCTGAAAGTAGTGATCGACCCGGGGCATGGCGGCAGTGATCCGGGAAAAGTGGCGGTGGACGGATCTCTGGAAAAAGACATCAATCTGGCGATCGCACAGAAACTGGGGGCATATCTGGAAAAGCAGGGCGTGGAGGTCTATTACACAAGGGAGAGTGACTGCGAACTCTGCACCGAGTCCGGGGGCAGCAAAAAGGCAAAAGATTTACAAAAGCGCTGTCAGATCGTAGAAAATGTAGACCCGGATGTGACCATCAGCATCCACCAGAATTCTTATAGCGATGCCGGGATCTCCGGCGCGCAGGTCTTTTATTACAGTACCTCAGAAAAGAGCAGGCTCTTGGCGGAGCAGTTACAGGAGAAACTGATATCCATGGTCGATCCGACCAACCACAGGGCAGCCAAGGCAAACGATTCCTATTATATGCTGCGTAAGACCGTCAGTCCGACCGTGATCGTGGAATGTGGTTTTTTAAGCAATGAGAAGGAGTGTAAGAAACTACAGGAAGAAAAGTATCAGGACAAGATCGTGGAGGCGATCTATCAGGGAATTGTGACATTTGCACAGATGCAGGAGAGCAACTAGCGTTTTTAGTTGTGTAATTTACGAAAAGTGTTATAATGAGGACTATGAAAACGAAAGTATTTGTGGCTAGAGACAATCAGATAGAAGAAGCGGAACTCAAGGAAGCCTCTGCGGTCATTCGTAGCGGCGGCTTAGTCGCCTTTCCTACGGAAACGGTGTATGGATTGGGCGGTGATGCGACAAATCCGGAGGCTTCCCGCAAGATATATGCAGCAAAGGGTCGTCCGTCGGATAACCCTTTGATTGTTCATATAGCAGATTTTTCACAGTTGGAAGATATCGTGGCAGAGGTGCCACAGGAGGCGAGAGACTTAGCGGAGGCTTTTTGGCCGGGACCGCTTACCATGATCCTGCGCAAGAATGAGGTCATTCCTTATGAGACGACAGGAGGTCTGGATACGGTTGCCATCCGTATGCCGTCCCATCCGGTCGCCCGCAGGTTTTTACAAGACAGCGGTTGTATGATCGCAGCGCCGAGCGCCAACACATCCGGTCGCCCGAGCCCGACAACGGCACAGCATGTGTGGGAGGACTTACAGGGCAAGATCGAAGTCCTTTTGGATGGAGGACCGGTCGGTATCGGCATTGAGTCTACCATCGTGGATCTTTCCGAGGACCAGCCCATGATCTTACGACCGGGCTTTATTACTCAGGAGATGTTATCTCAGGTCTTGGGGCAGGTCGGTATGGATCCGGGCATTGCATCGGAAAACAGCAAGAAGCCGCCAAAGGCACCGGGCATGCGTTACCGCCATTATGCACCAAAGGCAGACCTTACCTTGGTCGAGGGACATATGGATCAGGTGATCGCAAAGATCAACGCACTGACCGGGGAGGCACAGGTCAAGGGACAGTCCGTTGGCGTATTGGCAACAGCGGAAAATCAGGATGCTTATATAGCGGATCATGTGATCGTGATCGGACAGCGGGAGGATGAAGCGGAGATCGCAAGACACCTCTTTGATGTCTTACGTCAGTTTGATACGCTTGGTGTAGATGTTATATATTCAGAGAGTTTTGCGGCTGCCGGAGTGGGACAGGCGATCATGAACCGATTGCTGAAAGCGGCAGGGCATAAACGGATTTTTGTATAAGGGAACTTTTTGGGAGAAGAAGTAACTATGGAAGAAATAAAACGTGTGATCTTTGCCGCGGGCAGTGGAACATCCCGCGCGCCCATGGCGGCAGCGATCATGAAGCAGATGACGGAGGGAAAAGATATCGATGTCTTAGCAAGAGGAGTTGTCGTTTTATTCCCGGAACCGATGAATCAAAAGTCGGAGGCAGTGCTGATCAGCAATGGCATTGCACCGGATAATTTTGCGGCAGAGCAGTTGACAGCGGCAGACATCGTGCCGGGCACACTGATTCTGACCATGGATGAGGCACAGCGCGTCAAGGTAATCGAGGAGATCGAGGGGGCAGATGAGGATAATACCTTTGTCTTATCGACCTATGTGGGAGATGAGATCGAGGTCGTCGATCCTTATGGGGCATCCTTACAGACCTATGGCTTATGCTTTGAAGTGCTGAAAAAGTCCATCGAAAAGTTATTGACAAAGTTAGAGACAGCTGATAAAGGGGGAGCATCATGAGTGACAAAAGACAGGATTATATCAGTTGGGACGAATATTTTATGGGTGTAGCCATGTTATCGGCTATGCGGTCCAAGGATCCGCACACGCAGGTGGGAGCCTGCATTGTCAGCGACGATCATAAGATCCTATCTATGGGGTACAATGGATTTCCTATGGGATGTTCGGATGACGATTTTCCTTGGTGTCGTGAGGGAGAGCCTTACGATAACAAGTATTTTTATACGACACACAGTGAACTAAATGCCATTCTAAACTATCGTGGGGGCAGTTTGGAAGGGGCTACTTTATATGTATCACTGTTTCCTTGTAATGAGTGTGCCAAAGCCATCATACAGTCTGGCATCCGCCGTATTGTCTATGATCAGGACAAATATGAGCACACGCCTGCCGTCATGGCATCCAAGCGTATGCTGCGTGCCGCAGGGGTAGAGTTCTATAAGTATGAACATACAGGACGCGAGATCACGATCTCGTTATAGTTTTTAGGAGAAGATTTGAGAAAAAAAGAAAGCAATGAGGTGGCAAATGCTCTGGTTCTGATCGTCCAGATCGGCGTGACTATGTTAGTACCTATTTTGTTGTGTGCGATCGGTGGCGCATGGCTGGATCATAAGTTGGGAACCAGATGGATTAGTGTATTGGGGTTTGTTCTAGGGGCGATAGCTGGTTTTCAGAATGTCTATCGTCTGGTCAAGAAATATCTAAAAGACACAAAATCCCCGGGTCAATTGCAAAGAGAAAAAGAAGAACAGGAAAAGGCATCATATGATCAAAGCATTAAAGAGACTGAATGAGGCTCTGCCGGGACTGCTCCTTGGCATTGCCATATATGGACTGATCGTAGAATTTGCCGGTGTGTGGTTTGTTTCCGACAAGCTGCGCTATACATCGGGCTTGTGGATCGGCATCGCCTGCGCTATGGGCATGGGAATTCATCTGGCCATGGTGATCGAGGAAGCGGTGCGCATGGGAGATACTGGAACCAAGCGCTTATCCTTTAAGTCTGTTCTGCGCTATCTGGTTGTGGTATTTGTATTTTTTATCATGATGTATTTTCACCTGGGTAATCTGGTGAGTGCATTTATAGGAGTTTTGGGGCTAAAGGTGAGTGCATATGTACAACCTTTTATGCATAAAATGATTTTTAAGGACATTGCGCCGGAAGAATCAACGAATGAACAGGAAGAGGAGGTGAAATTGTGAATGAAGCAATTCTAATGTCGGCTTCTGCTGATAACATTGACTTTATGATACATGGCTTGTTCTCATTTCAGTTATTTGGACAAGAAGTATGGATCACCACATCCCATGTATGTATTGCCATTGTTATGCTTGTGCTTGTGATCTTTTCTATTGTAGCCAATCGAAAAATAGCACATGCTACAGAAGTGCCTGATACCTTTCAGAACGTTCTGGAACTGATGGTAGAAAAATTGTCCGGTATCGTGGAAAACAACATGGGTTCCCACGCACCAAAGTTTACGAATTATATCTGTACGATCTTCGTATTTATATTGTTCAGTAACATATCCGGACTGTTTGGACTCAGACCGCCAACCGCGGACTATGGAACCACATTTGCCCTTGGTATCATTACGTTTGCACTGATTCACATCACAAAATGGAGACACCAGTCCTTCAAGAGGATCTGGGTTGACATGTGTTCTCCATTACCGCCGTGGTTTCCACTATGGCTGCCGATCAACTTGATCAGCGAGATCGCAGTGCCGATTTCCTTATCACTGCGTTTGTTTGCGAATGTATTGTCAGGAACCGTAATGATGGCCCTGGTTTACGGTCTGTTGGCGAAGATTGCATATGTCTGGCCTGCTGTATTACATGTCTATTTTGACCTGTTTTCCGGAGCCATTCAGACATACGTTTTCTGTATGCTTACCATGACATACATCACACAGTCCTATGGGGACGAAGAATAATTTATATTTCATATTAGGAGGAAAGAATTATGAATATCACAGGAGAAGATTTGATTTTAGCATGTTCCGCAATTGGTGCAGGTCTGGCAGTTATCGCCGGTATCGGACCTGGTATTGGACAGGGTATTGCAGCAGGTTACGGTGCAGCAGCCGTGGGTAGAAACCCGGGCGCACAGGGAAAGATCATGTCAACCATGTTACTTGGACAGGCAGTTGCCGAGACAACAGGTCTGTATGGACTTCTTGTTGCCATGCTCTTACTTTTCGTAAAACCATTAGTAGGCTAATGCGTGTAGTTTGGAATTTCCCGGGAAAGGAGGAACTACAGGAAAGTTATGACAAGATTATTTGACTTAGATTTTCAGTTGCTGTTTGACTCTGTTTCACTCGGCATTTCTGTCTTCTTTCTATTCCTGATCATGTCGTATTTTCTGTTCAATCCGGTAAGAAAACTCTTGCAGGATCGACAGGAAAAGATCCGTCAGGATATTGCCAGTGCGGCGCAGGATAAAGAAGACTCCGCCAAAGTCAAAGCAGAGTACGAAAAGCGTTTAAAAGATGTTGATAAAGAGGCTGAGACAATTCTTTCAGAAGCCAGACAAAAGGCGCTTAAGAACGAAGCCAAGATCATAGCGGATGCCAAAGAGGAAGCGGCACGTATTATTGCAAGAGCCGGAGAAGAAGCGGCTCTGGAGAAGAAGCGTGCAGCGGATGAGATGAAGCAGGAGATGATCTCCATCGCTTCTGTCATGGCTGGCAAGGTCGTGGCTGCCAATATAGACACCACGATTCAGAATGAATTGGTGGAAGAAACGCTAAAGGAAATGGGTGATGCTACATGGCAAAGTTAGTTTCAAATGTGTATGGTGAAGCATTGTTTGAACTGGCAATGGAGCAGGACCGTCTGGATGCCTATCTGGAGGAGAGCCAGGGAGTTCTTGATGTCCTTAGGGACAATCAGGAATTTAGTCAGATGATGACTCATCCCAACATCATAAAAGAAGAAAAATTGCAGATGGTAGAGATTGTTTTTAAGGGCAGGATTTCCGATGAGATGGTCGGGCTGATGCGGATGATCGTGGAGAAGGATCATTTTGCAAAGATGCCGGAGGTATTGACCTTCTTTATCGACAAGGCATTGGAAGAAAAGAAAGTCGGGATCGCCTATGTAACGACACCGATGGAAGTTACCGATGCCCAGAAAAAGCAGATTGAGGACCGTTTGCTAGAGACCACTGCATACCAGTCATTTCGTATGCATTATGCGGTGGATGCCGACCTGATCGGCGGGATGGTAATCCGTATTGGGGATCGCGTTGTGGACAGCAGTGTGCGCACCAAGATCTCAGAACTATCGAGAGAATTATCCAAAATACAGTTGAAAGTAGGTGAAAGCGCTTCATGAATTTAAAACCAGAAGAAATCAGCTCTGTGATCAAAGAGCAAATGAAAAGATATGCAGCGCAACTTCAAGTGGCAGACGTCGGCACCGTTATACAGGTGGCAGACGGTATTGCACGTATACATGGATTGGAAAATGCCATGCAGGGAGAACTTTTAGAGTTCCCTGGAGAAGTGTATGGTATGGTACTCAACCTCGAGGAAGACAATGTCGGTGCGGTTCTGCTTGGCAATAACCGCAATATCAATGAGGGAGATACCGTAAAGACAACAGGACGTGTAGTAGAAGTGCCGGTTGGAGATGCAATGTTAGGACGTGTCGTCAATGCGCTGGGACAGCCGATCGATGGCAAGGGACCGATCGAGACAGACAAGTTCCGACAGATCGAACGTGTGGCATCCGGCGTTATTTCCAGAAAGTCCGTTGATACCCCGTTACAGACAGGTATCAAGGCGATCGATTCCATGATCCCGATCGGACGTGGACAGAGAGAGTTGATCATTGGTGACCGTCAGACAGGTAAGACCGCCATCGCGATCGATACGATCATCAACCAAAAGGGACAGAACGTCAAATGTATTTATGTAGCCATCGGGCAAAAGGCATCTACCGTTGCTACGATCGTAAATACCCTGGAAGAATTCGGTGCTATGTCTTATACCACGGTAGTTGCATCTACCGCCAGTGAGTTGGCACCGCTACAGTATATTGCTCCGTACGCAGGATGTGCGATCGGAGAAGAATGGATGGAAAACGGAGAGGATGTGCTTGTTGTTTATGATGATTTGAGCAAGCATGCAACGGCATACCGTACCCTTTCCTTGCTGCTCCGTCGTCCACCAGGACGTGAGGCTTATCCGGGAGACGTATTCTATCTGCATTCCAGACTTTTGGAGCGTGCAGCACGTTTGAATGATTCTCTTGGCGGCGGATCACTGACAGCCCTGCCGATCATTGAGACGCAGGCGGGTGATGTATCTGCTTATATTCCGACCAATGTTATCTCGATCACAGATGGTCAGATCTATCTGGAGACCGAAGCCTTCAACGCAGGTTTCAGACCGGCGATCAATGCCGGACTTTCCGTATCCCGTGTTGGTGGTTCCGCACAGATCAAGGCGATGAAAAAGATCGCAGCCCCGATCCGTGTGGAGTTGGCACAGTACAGAGAACTGGCGTCTTTTGCACAGTTTGGTTCGGAACTCGATGCAGACACGACAGAGAAGCTGGCACAGGGTGAGCGTATCCAGGAAATGTTAAAGCAGCCGCAATACAAGCCGATGCCGGTAGAATATCAGATCATGATCATATATGCGGCAACCAAGAAATATCTTTTGGATATTCCGGTCGAGGATGTACTGCCGTTTGAGGCAGCCCTCTTTGCGTATGTGGATACCAAATATCCGGAGATACCGGAATCCATCCGCACCGAAAAAGTGCTGACAGAGGATACCGAAAAGGCGCTTATTCAGGCGATTGAGGAATGTAAGAAAAGCTATAAATAGCAAAGGCGGTGAGATGAAATGGCCTCAATGAGGGACATTAAAAGAAGAAAAACAAGTATTTCAAGTACGCAACAGATCACAAAAGCCATGAAACTTGTATCTACCGTAAAACTCCAAAAAGCCAAGAATAAGGCAGAAGAAACGACACCTTACTTCCGGTATATGTATCAGACAGTGTGTTCCATGCTGGCAAAGGCAGGGAATATCGATCATCCCTATTTGCGGGAGAGCGCGTCGGATCAAAAGGGAATCATTGTGATCACATCCAACCGTGGTCTTGCAGGCGGCTACAATTCCAATATCATCCGTCTGATCACGGGCAGTGACATCCCGCTGGAGAGCGCAAAGATCTACACAGTGGGGCGCAAGGGGCAGGAGGCTCTGGCGCGCAAAGGCTATCACATGAAGTCCGACTATTCGGATGTCATGGAGGCTCCTACTTATGAGGATGCGCAGGCGATCAGTAAGGAAGTCTTAAGTGCCTATGCAAAAGGCGAGATCGGTGAGATCTACTTAGCATATACACATTTCAAGAATACAGTCAGCCATGAGCCGACCCTGCTTCGTTTGTTACCGGTACAGGTAAAGGAAGAAGATCTTGCAGCAAATGACGCGGACCTTCTCATGAATTTTGAACCAAATGAAGAAGAGGCTCTGGATATGATCATTCCAAAGTACATTACCAGTCTGATCTACGGCGCGCTGGTTGAGGCGGTAGCCAGTGAGAACGGTGCGCGTATGCAGGCGATGGACTCAGCGACCAGCAATGCTGAGGATATGATCAACGACTTATCACTGAAATATAACCGTGCAAGACAGGGTTCCATCACACAGGAACTGACAGAGATCATTGCCGGTGCGGAAGCCATTTCCTAATCTTTACCAAGGGAGAAGGCAAAAACAAAGTTTTGATGAATTAGGAGTGACAAATATGGCGAAAGAAAATATAGGAAAGATCACTCAGATCATTGGTGCGGTACTTGATATCAAGTTCTCCGAAGGCGAACTGCCGGAGATCAATGATGCTATCAATATCCCAACAAAAGATGGCGGGAAATTGGTAGTCGAAGTAGCCCAGCATCTGGGAGACGATACTGTGCGTTGTATTGCCATGGGAACGACCGACGGATTGGTACGTGGAATGGAGGCACACGCTACGGGGGCACCGATCAGTGTTCCAGTTGGCGAGCAGACCTTAGGACGTATCTTTAACGTATTGGGCGAGCCTATCGACGAGATTGATGCACCGCAGGACGTGGAATATATGCCGATCCACAGAAAGGCACCTGCTTTTGAAGAGCAGGCAACTTCCACAGAAATGTTGGAGACCGGTATCAAGGTCGTAGATCTGCTCTGTCCTTATCAAAAGGGTGGAAAGATCGGACTCTTTGGTGGTGCCGGTGTAGGAAAGACGGTACTTATCCAGGAGTTGATTCATAATATCGCTACCGAGCACGGTGGATATTCTGTATTTACCGGTGTAGGAGAGCGTACCAGAGAGGGAAATGACCTCTACTATGAAATGAAAGAATCCGGGGTTATCGACAAGACCTGCATGGTCTTTGGACAGATGAATGAGCCACCTGGAGCAAGAATGCGTGTCGGTCTGACCGGTCTTACCATGGCAGAATATTTCCGTGATAAGGGTGGCAAGGATGTATTGCTCTTTATTGACAATATCTTCCGTTTCACCCAGGCTGGTTCTGAGGTGTCCGCCCTTTTGGGACGTATGCCGTCAGCCGTAGGTTACCAGCCGACCCTGCAGACAGAAATGGGCGCTTTACAGGAGCGTATTACATCAACCAAGAGCGGATCCATCACATCTGTGCAGGCAGTATATGTGCCGGCGGATGACTTGACAGACCCGGCTCCGGCAACCACGTTTGCCCATCTGGATGCCACCACGGTATTGGAGAGATCCATTGCCGAACTTGGTATTTATCCAGCAGTAGACCCATTGGCATCTACTTCCCGTATTCTGGATCCTCGTATCGTAGGACAGGAGCATTTTGAGGTAGCGCGTGGCGTGCAGGAGATCTTACAGAAGTACAAGGAATTACAGGATATCATCGCGATCCTTGGTATGGATGAATTGTCAGAAGATGACAAGTTGGTTGTCAGCCGTGCCAGAAAGATCCAGAGATTCCTGTCACAGCCATTCTTCGTAGCGGGACAGTTTACCGGATTGGAAGGAAAATACGTGCCGATTGCAGAAACCATCCGCGGATTTAGAGAGATCCTGGAAGGCAAGCATGATGATGTGCCGGAAGGACATTTCCTGAATGCAGGAACCATTGATGAAGTACGCGCCCGGATGCAGTAAGGGAGGCGACTATGGCAGATAATTTGTTTCAAGTCGAGATCATAACGCCTGACCGTATTTTTTATAAGGGGCAGGCAAGCATGATCGAGTTTACAACGACCGAAGGAGAAATCGGTGTTTTTAAGGATCACATTCCGCTGACGACAGTTCTGGCACCGGGGATCGTGACGATCACGGAGGCAGACGGCGCAAAGAAGGCCGTGGTGCATGCCGGATTTGCGGAGATCTTGGGGGAGAAGGTAACACTTCTTGCCGAGGTGGCTGAATGGCCGGAAGAGATTGATCTGGAACGTGCGAGAAAGGCGGAAGACCGGGCAAGGGAACGTCTGAATCGCAAGGATGCTGATCTGGATGTCGCGCGGGCAGAACTGGCATTAAAGCGGGCGCTGGCGCGCCAGGATATTTTGGCATAAGAATTGACCCACCATGGAGTCGCGATCTCATGCGGCTTTCTATTGGTGGGTTTATTTTTGACAAGAATTACGCTATACTAATACACTGAATGTAGACTTTTGTTGCGTAGAAGAAAAGTCACATAGAAAATCTGGTGGATATATAAGAAAAGATAGGAAGATAATGAAAGAAATTACAATAAAACTGAAAGGGAGAGATTCCTGGATCTCCGTGATCCTGGGAATCTATGGTGCCCTAGGTGCCTTTATTTCTCTTTCGCGGGAAGCAACCATAGACAACAGCCCGGATATTGATCTGGAGAGTCAGATCATGTTATATACGCGGACCATGTACCGGTCTTTTTCGTCCAATCGTCTGCGGACTTTTTTATTTGCACTTGTGATCGGCATACTGGTCTATATGGTCCTGCAATTCAGCCGAACTTATAAAGAACGTCTGGCAGATCTCTTATTCAGTCTTCTGTTTGCGTCAGGGCAGTTGGTTGCCATGATCTTTAAAAAGTGGGGCGGCTGGTACGCCATGATGGATGCCATGGAGGAGAGCGGTGTGGCAGAGATCCAGATGTACCGCATTTTCTTGAAGTGGTCTGCCTATGTTCTGATTTCCTATTTTATCGTGGCTGCCATGATGCATTTCTTCCGAAATTTTGCGGAGCAACAGGAGATCAGAGGACAAGCGGGACGAAAGGTCCCACCGGTATTGCAGATTCTTTTGATGGCAGTCTGTATGTTTGTGGCGTGGCTTCCGTATTTTATTTATTTCTACCCGGGAACCAGCAACGAAGATACGGTCATTATGATCATGGAGTATAACGAGATCCCGTCTTATATCCAGACCATGTCAGCGGTGCAGGCGGATGATATCTTCATCACAAATCATCATCCTTATATCCTGACGCTGGTGTTTTCTTGGTTTATTAAATTAGGATTGCATTTTGGAGACATCTGTATTGGCGTGGCAGCCTATGTTATCTTGCAGATGATTGCTCTGTCACTGGTATTTGCCGGATGTCTGTATTATATCCGCACTTGTGGCGTGACGACAAAGCGCATGATCGGAGCCCTGCTGATACTGATGTTCTTACCGATCTTTCCTATGTATGCCATCTGTATGCTAAAGGATACGGTCTATGCCACCTTTTGTCTGATCTTTATTATGATGATGCACTATGTGGCAAGGACAAAGGGACAGGCTTTCCGCAAGGTCTGGTTTGATCTGGCAATGTTTGCCGTAGCCTGTATGATGGTTTTGACCAAGGTATATGCAATGTACATTTTGCTGATCGTTGGCGTGGTATATCTGGTCAAATATCGACGGACTTTTGCCCAGATCATCGCGTCGGTTATCCTGCCGGTTATCTTATATAAGGTGGTATTCTGCGGCATCCTGCTTCCAGCACTGAATGTAGCACCGGGAGGCATCCAGGAGGCGCTGTCCGTGCCGTTTCAGCAGACGGCGCGCTATGTCACGGAATACGGCGACCAGGTGACAGCGGCAGAAAAGAAAGCCATCAATAAGGTGCTCCCTTACAAAAAACTGGCAAAGAAGTACAACCCGGAACTTTCGGATCCGGTCAAGAAATATTACAATCAGGAAGCGACAAAGCAGGATCTTAAGAATTATTTTAAGGTCTGGTGGCAGATGTTCCTAAAGCACCCGGAAGTCTATGTGGAGTCCGTGTTGCATAATACCTATCAGTATTATGACATCAATAAGATTTCCAGCCTGGTGTATTATAAGTTTAATGATTATCTGCAATTGCACGATAAAGAAGGGCAATATACCTATCTTTATGTGGAGAACACAGAGGAGTATCTGGAACAGCGCTACGCGATCAACCAATTGGTTCTTTTTTCGGAAAAAGTGCCAATCGTGAATATCTTTGCCTCGATCGGATTGTGGCCGTGGCTGTTTTTGTTTGCCCTGCTCTACAATCTGAAATGGAAGAAAAAAGAAGCGCAGGCGCTGCTTCTGGTGCCACTGATTACGATCGCAGTCTGTATGGTGTCGCCGGACAATGGAAATACACGTTATGTGATGCCGCTTTTATATACACTGCCGTTTTTGATCCCTTTGGAACTTCTGCCGGCAAAGGCAGATGATAAAAAGGGCATGGAAACAGCGGAAATAGCAGAAGATCAGGCATAGCCTGGGAGGAAAATACAATGGATATGGAGAGACGACTTGAGGTGGAAAGCCTCACGAGAGAATTACAGGTCTTAGAACGGGAAGAACAAGAGTTAAGAGAAAAGATCGACATGATCGCGATCAAGAAGGGCGATCTGCTCAAAAGGATTGCAGATTATTCGGATGAAAAATACGAGCAGGATGCACTGACACGCTTGTATGAGCAGAGAAGGGGCAAGTAATGCAACAAAAGACAGAGAGAAAACTTGTCTGGACTAATACAGCCGTAGTATGTCTGGTTGCCCTTTTGTGTTGCTTTTTGTGGGGCAGTGCTTTTCCGGGCATCAAGATCGGTTATGGGATTTTTGACATTTCGGGGGAGCAGACCGGATTACAGATCATTTTTGCCGGAACTAGATTTTTCCTGGCAGGAATCATGGCGGTGGTGATCGGAAGTTTTGCCCATAAACGTCCGCTTTTCCCAAAGAAAACGTCCTGGTTGCCGATCCTGCATCTGAGCCTTTTACAGACGACTCTGCAATATTTTTTCTTTTATATCGGCCTGGGAAAGACCAGTGGCGTCAAGGCATCCATTATCGAGGCTTTGAATGTCTTTGTGGCATTGTTTGTGGCATGCCTTCTTTTTAAACAGGAAAAATTAAAACAAAATAAAATTATTGGATCTATCCTTGGTTTTGCAGGAGTCTTTCTTGTAGAGATCTGGGGAAGCCGGGGGACGGGAAGCAGTCTGGGTGGTATTGGCATAGGAGAGATCTGTGTCTTTATCTCCACGGTCGCTTATGCTTTTTCTTCGGTCTATCTGCGGAAGTATTCCGAACAGGAAGAACCTTTTGTATTAAGCGGATATCAATTTATCGTGGGCGGGATCACATTGATCCTTCTGGGATTTTTGATGTGCATCTTCCTGCCGGCGAGTCTGGGATCCGGCTATGCGGCTATGACGACAGGACAGGTGCTGGGAGCCGTTGCAAGCCATATGGCGGGCGGGTTTTTCAGTCTCAAAGGATGCGGTATCGTGCTCTATCTGGCAATGGTATCGGCGGTGGCATATTCGCTCTGGGGTGTCCTCTTAAAGTACAACCCGGTATCAAAAGTGGCGGTATTTGGCTTTACCACGCCGATCTTTGGCGTGCTCTTATCCGCGATTTTATTGCGGGAGGCGGACACCTTGCGCATAGGCGTTTTGGTGATCTCTTTGATCCTGGTATCCATAGGAACACTTATGGCGCAGAAAAACTGATTTCTGCGCCATTTTTATCTGTTTATCCATATAAGATTCTAGTATCTGCGGATCTGGTCATCCTCATCCCCGACATTGCGGTCGATTTTTTTGATGACAACATCATAGGAAAAGGACGGATCCACCTGTACGGTCGCGGTCTCGCCAACCTTTTTACCACGGATGGCTTTGCCCAGAGGTGATTCAATGCTTACCATATCACGCAGGGAAGAACTGCGGATGGAGGTGACCAGTTTGTAAGTCTCCTCGCAGTCTTCATCCGGGATGTAGAGGGTCACGATCGTATTGATACCCACCTCGTCCTCGGAAGTATGGTCCTCAATGATGGTCGCATTCTTTAACATGCGCTCCAGATAACGGATGCGGCTTTCGTTCTGGTTCTTGTCCTTTTTTGCGGCATAATATTCAAAATTCTCGCTGAGGTCGCCCTGTGCCCGCGCTTCCTTTACGGCTTCAATGGCTGCCTTTCTGACAACCAGTTTGCGGTGGTCGATCTCTTTTTGTATCTTTTCTACATCTGACGGTGTTAAACGTTCTCCCATAGTTATACTCCTTATTCTGCCTGAATTTAAAATGTGAGACGCGGTCTTTCTTTCAAGTCTGACCGCATATATTAGTATAGCACAGGGCGTCAAAGAGAGAAAGTCAGACGGCATCAGAAAAAGATATAGCAAAAATCGTGCATTGATGGTAAAATATAGCAGTATATGTGTAAAAAATGTCTTTGGACAGTAGGAATCAAGGAAGGAAATCGGCATTATGGGAATTAGCCTTGTGTTGTTGGCATATAAGGAAGAAGATAATTTACGTGTTCTTTTGCCACAGATCATTGAAGAAGTAGAAAAGTGTAATGAGGAATATGAGATCCTTGTTGTAGATACAGCCAAGCCTTTGGATAACACCAAGGGTGTTTGTCAGGAATATGGCGCAAGATACATCAATCAGGAAGAACCGGGATTCGGAGGGGCTTTCCGTACTGCGATCAAGTATGCGAACAAGAGCAAGTTTTTGATCATGGACAGTGATGGCTCCCATCCGCCAAAGAGCATTCCGGCAATCCACAAGATGTTTGTCGAGGAAAAATGCGATGTTGTTATCGGATCACGTTATGTCAAAGGCGGTGTGACAAATGATGCCAAGTCGTCACAGATCATGTCGCATATGCTCAATTTTGCATTCCGCGTCTGTCTGGGACTGCATGCCAATGACCTGTCTACAGACTATCGTATGTATCACACAAAGCAGTTGAAAAAGGTCAAACTGACCTGTGAAAACTATGATGTTCTGGAAGAAGTTTTGCTCCGCTTAAAACTCAACAAGCGTGACAAGAAGTTAAAGATCGGGGAAGTGCCGATCAATTTCCAGAAGCGTATGTACGGCGAGTCCAAGCGCCAACTTTTGAAATTTATCATCAGTTATATCAAGACACTTTTCCGTCTTATGGGCGTGCGTATCCAAGATGCACTGCATAAATAAGAGACCGATAGAAAGATGAAATGTGATCGGAGAGATCACAGGAAGGCAGTATTAGATGAAAAAGTTAATTGACCAGATCTTAAAATTTGGTGTGGTAGGAATCATTTCTTTTATTGTGGACTTTGTCATTACCATGGCAGTATCGACCGGACTTCGTCAGGGCGCGGGTATGGGGACATCACAGGCGGCGTTGATCGGTGCCTTTTTCGGTTTTGTCGTATCGGTCATTGTCAATTACATCCTTTCTATGAAGTATGTGTTTGAGCGCAGGGATGATCTGGATCGTAAAAAAGAATTCATCATCTTTGTTGTGCTCAGTGTATTCGGTCTGGGCATCAACGAACTCATCATTCTTTTCTGCATTGATATTGTCTATGCAAACTGGGCATGGCTTCATGCACTGGTTGGTGCTACCCTTGCAACAGCGGGCGCTAAGATCGTGGCAACGGCAGTTGTTATGGTCTACAATTTCGTGACCAGAAAGATCTTCTTAGAAAACAAAAAGACGGAAACTGAGGGAGAATAGGATATGAAAAGAATGCTTATCACCGGATTTTCCGGTTTCGTCAGCCGTCATTTTTTAAATTATCTTGTAGAAAATAATCTGTCCTATGAGGTGCTTGGCGTAGATGTCAATCCGCCGAAATTTGCCATGGAGGACTATACGCCAACACTGGCTATGTCCTTTGAGCAGGTAAATCTCCTTGATAAAGAGGCAGTGGAAGATATGATCGCAACTTTCCGACCGGACTATATCCTGCATCTGGCATCTTTTTCCAGTGTTGCCTATAGTTGGCAGCATCCGGCAGACTGCTTTATGAACAATACCAGCATCTTTTTGAATGTGACAGAGGCATTGCGCAAGCATGACTTGTGTGACTGCCGTCTTTTGTCGGTGGGATCTTCGGAGGAATACGGCGATGTCAAAAAAGAGGAACTGCCGCTGCAGGAGGATATGCCTTTAGTTCCGGTCAATCCTTATGCGGTTGCCAGAGTTTCCCAGGAAATGATGGCAAAGGTATTGGCAGACAGTTTTGGCATGCAGATCATGCTGACCCGGTCTTTTAACCATATGGGACCTTTTCAGGATGAACGCTTTGTGATCCCGAGTTTTGTGCGCAGGATCTTAGATATTGCAGAAAGCGGTGCAAAAAGCGGCGAGATCGAGACCGGAGATACTTCCATTGTGCGTGACTTTGTGGATGTACGCGATGTCGTGCGTGCTTACTACCGTCTGCTTTTGGACGGAAAAGCGGGAGAAGTCTATAACATCTGTGGCGAAAAGGGCGTGTCTCTGGCAGAAGTCGTGGATCAGATCGCAGATATCGTGGGCGTTTCCGTGACAACCCGCGTCAATCCGGACTTTGTGAGACCGGGCGACAATCAGGTTGTGATCGGCTCGGCAGAAAAAATCCGACAGGATATCGGCTGGACAGCGGAGATCCCACTGCGTCAGACGCTTATGGATATGATAGGACACATGTGTGCATAGAGCGGTGCCGGAGAATTAGATGGAAAAATACTACGGGATGAACATAAGAAAAAGATTACAAAATCCATACCTGATTTTTGTACTAGGTTGTCTGCTGGGCAGCCTAGTTTTTGTATGTATCTATAGTCTGGCTGTGGTAAATGTCACAAATGTGGCGTGGCTGACGGACTCCTCACAGGCAGAAGGGCTATGGGATCTGACCCAGCATTATCTGGGCTGGGTCTTCTACCGGAAAAGTCCATGGCACTTTCCACTGGGGCTGGTCGAGGGGATTTACAGCCAGCCGGTGTCTATCGTCTATACAGACTCCATCCCTCTCTTTGCCCTGCTTTTTAAGATACTATCGCCCCTGCTCCCGGCTAATTTTCAGTATTTTGGCTTGTTTGAACTCTTGTCCTATGCCCTGATGGGGGGCTTTGGGGCGCTGTTTGTGCGGGCATTTTCAAAAAGAAGCCAGATCTGTCTGCTTTCTTCTCTCTTTTTTGTCCTGTCACCGGTCATGTTGAAACGGACTTTTTATCATACGGCGTTGTCTGCCCACTTTTTGATCCTGGCGGCATTTTGTCTCTGGGTCTGGAGAGGTAGCCTTTTGCCGGAGTATGCATCGACAGAGAGGGAAACAACGGGACAGATCATCAGAAGGCGCTGGCGTTATGCCGGGCGTTGGATCATCCTTTTATGTCTGTCGGCTCTGACCAATGCCTATTTTACGCCTATGATCCTTGGCATCTGGCTCTGTAGTGATCTGCAGGAGTATCTGGCGAAAGCGGGAAAGAAAGACAAGGGGCTGCTTGTAATCTATCTAGTGGAAGTGCTCGTTGCCGGACTGATCCTTTTTGGGATCTGTTATATCATGGGCTATTTTTATGGGGAGGTGTCTGTCTCTACGACAGGACTGGAAGAATTGTCTTTTAATCTGTTACAGTTTTTTGATCCGAGCAATGATCTTTGCGTCATTGATCACAGGAACTATATTTTCAGTAAACAGAATTATTCCTCACTTTTGCCGACCCTTCCGACTGTATCCGGTTGGCAGGAAGAAGGCTTTGCTTATCTTGGCTTTGGCATGATCTTTCTCCTTGCCTGCCTTGTGGTCTATGGCAGCATCCGCTGGATCGCAGGTAAATATAGAAAAAGACATGAGGGGGAGAAGGCGCAGATAGGGCAGGCGCAAAAAACCAACCGGCGATCTTGGAGCATCAGTATTCTGGTCGGTTTTTTGGTTTTTACCTTTCTTGCCCTGTCACCGCGGGCGAGTCTTGGCAGCAGGATCCTGTATCAGATCTCCTATCCGCAGGTCATCTATCAGGCGCTCAGTGTCTTTCGGTCGACGGGGCGCCTGATCTGGCCGGTCTACTATGGACTGCTGGCATTGGGGATCTATGGCATGGTTTTCCTCTTGGAAAGATCCAGGGGCAGGTTTTCTCTGGGATTTTTGATCGGTCTTTTAGTATTACAGGTCTATGACCTCTATCCGGGTGTTTCCTACAAACATCAGGCATATACCTATGCGGCAGAGACCGGCGGCGAAAGGGATGCGTCTCAAAGCCGGGATACCATGACAGCGGCATACAAAAAGTATTTGTCGTCGGATGTCTGGGATATGCTGGGAGACCAGATGGATGAGATCGTCTTTTATCCGCCGACCCAGTTTGGGATCGAGTGTGATCCAAAGACATCCTGCATTTTTGAGGAATATGCGCTTGCCCATGCTATGTCTTTGAACGTGACCTACATGAGCCGGGATATGAGCAGGACAGCGGATCAAAAGACCTATGCGCATTTTGAAAAGCGAAAAGAGGGAGAGAAATTTACGCATACCCTCTATATCTTTTTTGATATTTCAGATATACCACCGTCTGAGGAGACGCACTTGCAGTATTATCAGGTGGACGGCTATGTGATAGGGGTAGAGAAATCCCTGATTTTATGATATGATACAAGTATTTTATGAGGACAAAGGAGACAAGCAATGAGCAAAAATGTAGCACTTATTACAGGTATCACCGGACAGGACGGTAGTTACTTAGCAGAGTTTTTATTGGAAAAGGGATATGAGGTGCACGGTATCATCCGTCGTTCTTCCGTATCGACCACAGAGCGTATCGATCATCTGATCGCTGAGAATGCCATTACCTTACATGATGGAGACCTTTCGGATTCTTCTTCCATCATCCGTGTGGTAAATGAAGTCCGCCCGACAGAGATCTACAATCTGGCAGCACAGAGCCATGTAGGCGTGTCTTTTGATGCAGCAGAATATACAGGAGACGTAGACGCGCTTGGCGTTCTTCGTATCCTTGAGGCAGTACATATGCTTGGCATGGATAAGACCTGCCGTATTTACCAGGCTTCTACTTCTGAGTTGTACGGAAAGGTTGAGGAAGTTCCGCAGAACGAAAACACACCGTTCCACCCATTCAGCCCATATGCGGTTGCAAAGCAGTATGGCTTCTGGATGATGAAGGAATACAGAGAGGCTTACGGCATATTTGCCTGCAACGGTATCCTCTTCAATCATGAATCTGAGAGACGTGGTGAGACCTTTGTTACCAGAAAGATCACCCTTGCAGCAGGACGTATTGCCTGCGGATTACAGGATCATCTGGAACTCGGCAATCTGGATTCTCTGCGTGACTGGGGCTATGCCAAGGATTATGTAGAATGTATGTGGCTGATCTTACAGCAGGACCAGCCGGACGACTATGTTATCGCAACCGGTGTTCAGCATACCGTCCGTGAATTTACAACACTTGCCTTTGCCAATGACGGTATCGAACTAGAATGGCGTGGTGAAGGCATGGAAGAAAAGGGTTATGACAAGGCAACCGGCAAGATGCTGGTATGTGTCAACCCACAGTGGTTCCGTCCGACAGACGTTGTCAACCTCTGGGGAGATCCGACCAAGGCAAAGACCAAACTCGGCTGGAATCCACAGAAGACCAGTTATGAAGAATTATGCCGCATCATGGCACAGCATGACTTAGAACTTGCCAAGAGAGAGGCAAAGTTAAGGGCAGAATAAATGACGCAGGAGAAAAAAGAACGGCAATCCAACTTTGAACTGCTCCGTATTCTTTTGATGCTGACGATCCCGGTTTACCATCTGATGCTCTATAATGGCGTTTTCTATATGGACTATCATAAGAATGTGGCACCGGGATTGTTCCTCTCCAGTGGGGGAGCGATCACGGCGGATTATGCCTTTATTGCTCTGACATCTTATTTTCTGCTGGAAAGCAAAGACCGCCCAGTAATCCGGCGGTTTTTGACGTTTGGCGCACAGGTGCTGACGCTTTATGTCATCCGTTTTATTGTCATTCGCGGGCTTTGGGGATTCCATTCAGGAAACTGGTTTGTAGAAGACTATATTTTGGGTGGAGCATGGTGGTTCGTAGCACCTTATATGGTCCTGCTCCTGGTCTATCCGTGGCTGAACCGGCTGATGGAGAGGCTGTCCCGCGGCTGGCATGGGATGCTTTGTCTGGGCTTGGCTATCTGGTTTGTCATCAATGGTATGACCCTACAGATGAATTTTGTCAATGATCTGGTCGCTTTTCTGCTTACCTATTTTGTCATGGGTTATCTGCGCAGGGACGATTACAGGCGCTGGATCTTTCCGACAGGGAAGAAATGGATGGCTGGCATTTATATGACAGGCTTTCTGTTTACGTTTTTTTACGCCTGGTATGTCAAGATGCCGGGAGTCATGGCAAATGACGATGCCGCCAATCTGGTCGTAAAGCATCTGATCGGCAAATATGCGCCTTTGCAATTTGTCATGGGACTTGCCGTGTTCTTTTTCTTCCGGGCATTGCGGCTCCGCCAGTCGCCGCTTATCAATCGTATGGCAAAGAGTGTATTCTTTGTATTCCTTTTGCATGAGACAGTCATGGGCGTCTATTGGTATTTTGGCAAGATCAATGGGCAGTATCCTTACTATTCGGTGGCAGGATTTTGGGGCTGGCTGGTCGTCTATGCGGCAACCTGTCTGCTTGTAGGAATAGTGGCGCAGAAGTTATACACCGGATTTCTGGCACCGCTCTGGAAGCGGGGCATTGATGCCTTTTGCAAAAAATGCGGATTTCAGTAGTGTTAGGAAAGCCGATGGATCGAGAGATAAGAAAATGACCAATACAAGAGCAGAAAGAAAACAGTATCGCGCGATCGATATCGCAAAATTTGTCATGGCAATTCTTGTCGTGGCGATTCATGTGCGTCCTTTTACAGGACAGACAGCCTTTGTCTATGATGACATCATAGCGCGTATCGCAGATCCTCTCTTTTTTCAGATGACAGCATTTTTGTTTTTTGAAAAGATATTTGCACAAATATCCGGCGATCTGAGACAGGGGATGTCCTGGCGCATGCTGGGAAATTACATGAAGCGTATTTTGGCTTTATATACCGCATGGTTTGTTATCTATGCGCCTGTCGTTTTGCCGCGGACATGGCAGGAGTGCGGAAATATCCGCGGGATGCTTTTGGCACTGCTTAAAAAATACTGGCTGAGCGGTTATTATGGGGCAATGTGGTTTATGACAGCCCTCCTGCTGGCTATGCCTCTGGTCTTTATCCTGACAAAATATTTAGGATCGCGACTGTGTCTTCTCTTATCGGCACCATGGTTTTTGCTTACGGTGGCAAGGATGGAATATTGCAGTATCACCGATGGCTGGCAGGTGGCGGGTTATTTTGACTCTGCCATCTACGGTATTTTTGGCTGGTATGGAAATGGTCTGACTTACGGATTTTTCTTTTGCGCTCTGGGCATGTGGATCGCTTATAAACGGACACTGGGAGGACAAAAAAACGACAGCAGGGACTTCGCCCTGCCGAGTCTGATCAGTTTTTTACTCCTGATCATTGAATCCTATGTCATCCGTGACAAGGGACTGGGACAGAGTTTTGGGGCTATGTTCTTTTTGATTCCAACTTCTTATTTCCTCCTGCAGTGGCTTTTGTCTGTGGACATCTTTGAAAAAATGGGAGAGCAGAGCAGGAAACGGTTGGATTGCGCCTGTGCGCATATGCGCAGGCTTAGTATTTTGATCTTTACCATACACTATGGCGTCATGGAAGGCTTGCAGTATATGGTTGGAAAATATACCACATATGTCTGGAATGCGACAGTCCTATATTTCGTTGTATTGGTCGTAACGATAGTCTTAGCAGAACTTATCCTGCTGGCACAAAAGAAGATAAAATGGCTGCATATCCTGTACTGACGATGGCAAGAGGCTGTTTGCAGAAAATCTGACAGAAAACATAGATCAAATGAAATGAGTTGTAAGAGATGACACAGAAAAGACGAAATGAGATTACAGGCCTGCGGGGCTTGAGTGCCTGCGCGATCGCCTATATCTTTCACTATACAGAATTGTTTCATACCATGCCGGAACGTTTCCCCATACAGGCGGCTGTCATGGGATTTTTGGCACGCTATGGTGTCTGCATGTCTGAGATCTTTTTTATGCTCAGTGGTCTGCTTTTGTACTGGTCCTATCAGAAACGTCTGTCCGAGGGCGAATTGCGGCTGGGTAGTTTTATCCTGCCAAAGATGAAAAAGATCTATCCTATGATGATGGCATCTGCTTTGGTGACTTGGCTTTTGCAGAAAGTCGGCTATGCTATCTATGGTGTCTATATCCTGCATCCGGATGGAGCCGGGGTGCGAAATTCCCTCAAGGCACTCCTGGTATCGCTGCTGGGCTTGCAGACAGGATGGATTTCTGACAATGATACGCTGGCGGTCAACGGACCGAGTTGGTTTGTCAGTGTTTTCTTTGTCTGCTATGCCATTTACTATCTGCTGACGCGCTATGTCAGAGGACGTTTGTGGCAGAATGTATCCTATATGGGTATGATGGCATTGGGGATTTTCCTCATGATTCATCCCTTGGGACTGCCTCTTTTATACTGTACGAGTGGCAGAGGTTATTTTAGTTTTTTTGCCGGCATTATACTGGCACAGATCATAGAAAAGACCAAGGAGCGGGGCAAGACGTTTTCTTGTATATTGGCAAGTGTGGTATTGATCGGCAGTCTGATCTTGGCAGAAACTCACGAGAACTTGCGGACTTTGTGGTATGTCAGCGCTTTTGTGTGGACAAGTCTGATCTATCTGGCATGTCAGGTGGATATCCTGCGAAAGATCTTTGGGGCAAAACCTTTTGTCTGGCTGGGAAATGTCTGTATGCCGATCTTTTTGTGGAACATGGCGACTGATCTTGGGATGGAACTCATCAACCGTCTGTGTCATCTGGACTTAAATTACAGCAGTCTGACGGTATGGAGCATGCACCTTGTCATTTCTCTGTTGGTCGTATGGATCATGAATGAGGGAGATTGCCTGTTCCATAAAAGGCACTAAGGTGTTCGTGATGGCAGGGGTAGAAGTGTGAAAGATATGAAAAAGTATGCGTGTATGGAGTTTGTAGCATGGGAATAGAAAAAACAATGAGCCAAATGCCAAAAAAGAAGCAGATCAGCCGTTTTATGTGGCTTTTGATCTTGTTGTCATGCGCCATTTTCTTTTTGGACTATGACGAGAGAGTGCTGCCTTACAATTCGACGATTCTGGCATTTTCTTACAAATATGGTTTTATATCGCGAGGTCTTGCGGGAACGATCTATCAGTGGATAGACCATATCCTGCCGGTCAATATGATTGATTATGCTATGGTGCTCCGCTTTACGCTGATCGTGACGCTTGTTTTTTATGTGCTTTTCTTTGCTTTTTGCTATCAGTGCATGAAGCGGTGTCAGGAAGAGTATCTGGGCAGGTTTTTGTATCTGATCCTCTTTTACGCTGTTTTTGTTGTTTCCATGTTTGCCTACAAGCGCAATTTCGGAAGACTGGATCTCTATCTGATGGCGCTGACCGTCATCGGGACCATGTGTCTGATCGCAAAAAAGGCAGAATGGCTGATCGTGCCGCTTTCCATGATCAGTGTTATGTACCATCAGGGCTATGTCTTTATGTTTTACAATATCCTGCTTGCCCTTTTGGTTTATCGGATTTTGTCGGAAAAGGAAAAAAAGGCACGCATTTATTATGGCGTCATTCTTCTGGTCAGCCTGATCGGATGTTCTGCCCTCTTTTTGTGGTTCGAGTTCTTCAGCCATACGGACGGTGCCCGCTATGTGGATGAGATCATCGCTAATGCTAAGGCGATGACAAAGCCTTTTAACGGCATGACCTATCATGATACCCTGATCGACCATGAGATTCTGGGGATCGATCTGTCCGATGTGGAATATCCTTACCGCGTGATGAACTGGATCGAGATCCCGTTTTTTATAGCCATCATCTCTCCTTATATTGTTCTGGCGGTGAAACTATTCCGGCGGATCCTGGCGCGGGCTCAAGGAAAAACAGAACGGCTCAAATACGGCTTTCTTGCCATTGCCGCAGGAACGCTTTTGCCCCTGTTTTTGATGAAATGCGATTATGCGCGCTGGGTATTTGCCCTGATCTCCTATTACTGTATGATCTTTCTGGCACTGGTTGCCATGGGAGACCGGATCGTGGCGGAGGAGTTGACCGGCATTTTTACAGAGATCAAAGAAAAATATCCTTTTGCCATCCTTTTGCTTTTGCTGCCGGCGCTTTTGACACCGTTTTGGGATGTGCATATCAATGGGCTGCTGCGAGGAATCAGCAACCCGATCAATGAGACATTTTTGAATTTATGGTAGATAGACTGAGGTAGAAATGACAGAGCAATTTGATAAAGTTGAGAAAAAAAGATACAGGCAGTTTATCGGAACCATGCTGGCATTTGCGGTATTCTATTATCTGCGTTATTTTAAGCACACCATGACAGAGTACAATACGACGCTCTTTGCCATGTCCTATAAGTATGGCTTCATTTCCCGCGGTATGTTGGGGACGATCTGGGCAGGCTTGGATAAGATCCTGCCACTGGATCTGATGACCTATGAGGCGGTCTACTGGTTCAACTGGGGAATTACCTGGCTCTTTAGCCTTCTGGTAATCGTCTTTTTGGGAAAATGCATTCGAAAAGTCAAAGCTGAACATCGTCATAACATGTATTATATGGCGATCGCCTGTGCCATCTATTTCTTCCCTATGTTCTGGTCGGAAGAAATGTTTGGCAGACTGGATGTATATCTCTATATACTGACCTTTATCTGCCTTTTTGCCCTGCTTGATGAAAAAGCCGAGTGGATCATCATTCCTATTGGCATCCTTTGCATGTGTATTCATCAGGGCTTTGTTTTTACCAATGCGAATCTGATTCTGGTGCCGCTCTTTTATAAGATCATGACGGAAGAAGGAAAAAGGCGGAAAAAATATATCCTTCTTTTTGCAGGATTTTTCCTGACCATTTCTGCCTTGTTTTTATACTTTGAGTTTTTCAGCCATGGCAATGGGGCATCCATCTATAAAGAGGTCGTAGCCGCTGCAAAGGCACTTTCGGAAAACGGAAAAGGCTACAATAAATCCGTGATCCAGCATGAGATCCTGGGAAAAGATGTTTATGACTCAGAGGCGCGTTATCATGCGTTGAACCGGACAGAGTTCCCGGCATTTTTGGTTTTGTATGCGCCATATCTGCCGATCGTGATTCACTTTTTCAAAGGCCTGTTTGGACGGAGCAAGGATGCACGGAGCAAATGGGCGCACGCGGCATTTTTGCTGGGCGCATGTACGATCCTGCCGCAATACCTCCTAAAAGTAGATTTCGGCCGCTATGCCTTTACGACTTTTACCTATTATATCGTTATGGTCATGATCCTGATGGTCATGCAGGATAAGGCTGTCGCAGACCAGTTGGAGACGACCAAGGAAAAGATTAAGGCAACGATTCCGGTGCCTTGGATCGTTCTTTTGTACCCTATGTTTTTGATGCCTTTTTATGATGTGATCATTTCAGGGGCGACATCCAAGTTGCGGACGCTGGTGATGGAAGTGCTTGGTATGCAAGTAGGACAGTAGAGGAAAAGAGATGGAAACAGCAGAGAAAAATAGAAAAATCAAAGAATTTGTCATAGCAGAAGTCCTGTTTGGGGCACTTTTGTTCCTGCGTTATTATGAGGCGTGGGTACACCGAATCAACGGGACCATGATGGCATTTTCCTATAAATACGGCTTTATTTCCAGAGGTCTGATCGGAACCATCTATCAGGGACTGGATAAAATATTGCCGATCAACATGATGACCTATCAGGCATGTGTGGGCTATACGCTTGTTATCACGCTGCTTTTTTATGCAACGGTGCTGGGGCTCTTTGTCCTGTGTTTAAAAAGAGCCAGGGCAGAATATCTGGATGTCATGCGCTATCTGATGCTCTTTTTGACGATCTTTACCGTGCCTATGTTTGCCAGTCATTACAATTTTGGCAGACTGGATATTTATTGCGTATTCTTAAGCCTTCTTGGGGCTATGCTTTTGATCCAAGGTAAGGCAGAGTGGCTTCTGATCCCGATCTCAGCCCTTGGCGTTATGGTGCATCAGGGATATGTCTTTATGTTTTTTAACATCATTTTAGTCCTGCTCATGTATAAGATACTGTCGACAGAGGGCAAAGAACGCAAAAAATACATTACGATCTTTGCTTTGTCCCTGCTGGTGGCATGTATTCTCTTTTTCTGGTTTGAACTTTTTGCTCATGCTAATGGCAATGGTATCTATGAGGAGATTGTGGCAAGTGCCAAGAAATTGTGTAAAAACGGGAAAATCCATCAGGACGTTGTGGATAAAGAGATTTTAGGGATCGATCTAACAGGTCGTGAGGTAAAATACCACCGTATGAATGCGGTGCAGTTTCCGATATTTATTCTTTTGATGCTGCCTTATATCCTGCTTATGGTGCGCTTTTTTAAAGGATTGATCGCACAGGCGGCAGAGAAAAAAAATAAGATAAAATATATCTTTGTTGCCATCGGGGCAGGAACCATCCTGCCAGACCTGCTCTTAAAGGTGGATTTCGGACGCTGGATGTATGCGATCATCGCCTATTATTGCGTTGTGTTGCTGGCACTGTTTGCCATGGGGGATGAGGCGGTCGGCAGGCAGTTTGTCCTAGCGGTGGAGCGCATCAAAAAACATGGATTTGCGGCTCTTGTCATGCTCTTGTATCCGCTGATCTTCCAGCCGCTTTGGGATGTGGCAATCTGCAGCGTCGTTGCCAAACTTGCCGGTTATATCAATACCGGGCTGGGCTTGGGTTGGTGGTAGGCTTAGGGAAGGGTGCGTTCCTTCAGCCAACTGCAAAACTGCGGTGACCGGACCGGATAATATAAGGTACGAGGGGCTATGCGTTTGCATAGCCTTTTATAAGTTGCCATGGTCTCGGTGTATTGCTTCTGATAATGATTGCGATGTCTGGCATCTTTTAAGACATGGATGTCATCAAAGATCACATCAAAATAGAAGTTGTAGGCTCTGATATAGGCTTCCGGAAAATCCTTTTCCAGAAAATCCAGGATCTTGTCGTATGCTTTGTATGCCAGTGGCTGCCGGTCGATGATGTCCGTGTCCTTGTGGGTCAGACTGCCAGGCAAAAACATATAATGATACAGGATATGAGGCATGATAAGGGCAGAGGAAATCCGTGCACCGGCTTCCAGTACCCAGAGTTTGTCCTCGTAGATGGTAAGTGACTCATCATAAAGAGGCAGGGAACCGTCCGCATCCCGCAAGGCAGAGGTACGCCAGATCTTATTCCAAGGATAGCCGCCGCCATAATGGATATTGTCAGAGGCGATTTCGGTCAGAAGTGTTTCACGGTCACAGACAAGAGGCTGATTGCTTTCTTTCGAGCGAGGGAGTGATACACGCTTTTGACCGGAAGCAAGTGTTTCTTCTATTGGCGTTATGTGTCTCATGGCTTCTAAATGTTTGGCAATAGTGGACATAGAATAGTCTTGCGTAATGCAGTGGTCGACCAGAGTGCCATCGGCAAGATGATCCTGCCAGCCGAAGCAGACCAGATCGGAGTCGTGGCTTTGCATGGATTCTATACAGAGCGACCAGGCGTGAGAGTCTAAATAGTCATCAGAATCCATGAAAGTCAAAAATTCTCCTGTTACTTTGCTAAGTCCCAAATTTCGGGCAGAACTTACGCCTCCGTTTTCCTTATGAAATAAGTGGATGCGGTTATCACGAGTAGCAATTTGTTCCAGAACAGCGCAGCAATCTCTGCTAGATCCGTCATCCACCAAAATGATCTCGGTATTTGTATAGTCCTGCTGCAGCAGGCTGTTAATGCAGCGGTTCAGGTGTAAGGTCGGTGTGTTATAGACCGGCACAATGACACTGATTTTTGCGTTTTTTACGTTTGTTTCCATAAAACCCCTCATTTTCCTGCAGAAATCTGCCATATTTCCCATATATACATAGGATAATCATACCCAATGTTGAATTTTACATCAAGATAAAATATAATTTAATAATATGCTAGGTGCATTGTGTCCGGGCATACAAGGATAGGTGAAATGAGAACAAAGAATACTTTTTTAAATGCCCTGGCAAATTCGGGCTCTTATATTGTGAATTTGATACTTTCTTTTGTGGCACGTACGATCTTTATCCGCGTCCTGTCACAGGAGTATTTGGGCGTGCAGGGATTGTTTGGCAATATCCTTTCCGTGCTTTCTCTGGCAGAACTCGGTATCGGAACAGCCATGATCTACCATATGTATGGCCCGATCGCGCGCGAAGATGAAAAAGAGATCACGGAACTGATGAACCTCTACCGCAAACTCTACTCTTATGTAGCAGGCTTTATCATGGTAGCAGGACTTTGCCTGGTTCCTTTCTTAAAATATTTTATTGCGGACGATCCCGGGATCAGCGGGCTGACAGGGATTTATCTGCTCTATCTGTTGAATACGGTCGTGTCCTATTTATGGGGCTATAAGAGAGCGCTGATCGACGGACATCAAAAAGGCTATATCAGTACGCTTTATGTGACAGCCTTTATGACCATCCAGTTCATTGCGCAGATCATTGTTCTTTTGGTATTTGAAAATTTCATCATATATCTTTTGATGCAGATCATATGCAATATCCTGACCAATCTTTCAATCGCCTGGAAATGCGACCGGATGTATCCGTATCTGAAAAAGGATCGCAAGTCTCTGCCATCCAAGGGAACACAGAAGAGCATCTTTAAGAATGTCAGTGCCATGTTCATGCACAAGTTGGGTGATGTCATGGTCAACAATACGGACAGTCTGATCATTTCTGCCTTTGTCGGTCTGGTGACCGTGGGTATTTTTGACAATTACCGTATGCTTCTGGGAAGTGTCAATACAGCCATCAATGGCATTTTGGGTTCCTTTGTCGCAAGTATCGGAAATCTTAGCGTCACGGATGACAAAGAACGCGTTTTTCATATCTATAAGACCTTGAATTTTATCGGCTTCTGGATCCATTCCTATGCGGCAGTGACCTTTCTTGTCATGTTCAATCCGTTTATCGAGGTCTGGGCGGGCAAAGATTATCTTTTCCCGATGAGTGTTGTGTTTTTGATTGTACTGAACTTTTATATGAGCGGTATGCGCAAGGTGACATTGAATTTCCGTGATGCGATGGGACTGTATTGGTACGATCGTTACAAGCCGATCTTTGAAGTGATCGTAAACCTTGTGGTTTCTATTGTTCTGGTCATCAAGTATGGTCTGGTCGGTGTTTTGATCGGTACTTTTGTATCGACGGCTGGTGTCTGCTTCTGGGTGGAGGCACTGGTCACCTACAAGCACGGTTTTGAAAAGAGCGTCAGCCATTACTTCAAGATGTTTTCTATCTATACGGCATCTGCGGTGGCAGTCGGTGGATTTACTTATTTTGTCTGTAGCTTTATTGTCATGGGCGGATTGCTGGAGATCTTCTTAAAACTTGTCGTTTGTACGGCTATGTATAATATCCTGCTGATGCTGCTTTATGGCAGAACGGT
This sequence comes from Roseburia sp. AM16-25, assembly GCF_003473825.1. NCBI lineage: Bacteria > Bacillati > Bacillota > Clostridia > Lachnospirales > Lachnospiraceae > Roseburia > Roseburia sp. AM16-25. The sequence continues at coordinate 546,011 of NZ_QUCW01000001.1, read as the reverse complement.
AGAGTATAAGGAGTTCATGGAAAAGTTGATCGGTCTGATCGAGGGCAGGATGGGACGCGAACTGACGGGGCTGCGCAAGGTATTGATGCGGTAGAGGTTATGGAAAAAGTTATGCAACAAAAGACGAGTCGAATTGTATATTTGGATGTGTTAAAAGGTGTCAGTATGCTCCTGGTGATCTATTGTCATGGCGTTTTGCTGCCCTATCATTCTGTGGTAGGAAATTTGATGATGACCTTAGCCTGGGGAGCCGTTCCCTGTTTCGTTATGGCATCGGGGGCAGTACTGCATCAGAGCCGACATTTTACATGGCAAAAACACGGGAAACGCCTTGGATCTATGTATATGACTTTGGTCTGCTGGCGTTTGCTGTATTTGGTGGTTTATAGGATTGCAGGAAAGATCACCGGGATTTCCCTTTGGACATGCATCAAGTATCTGTTCTTTTTACAGGATTACGAGGGCGTGGATACAGGTCTTATGTGGTATATGATCGCCTATTTGGGGCTTATGATCGTATATCCTATTACCTATTTCCTGTTTACCGGCGGTACACTGGGAAGGCAGATTACATTCTTTATCATGATCCTATCCGGTCTGACAGGTATCCTTTTTCCATCTGTGAATTGGCTGGTTGGACAGATCATACATGGAAGGGAACTGCCATTGCAGGCATGGAATAGCATATTGACTTTTGGCAACAATAATAATTTGCTGTTTTATTTCCTGTTGGGAGCATTTTTACTGGAATATCAGCAAGGCGTTGATCGAAAAGAATGTGGGCGGATCTATAGATGGCGATTGCCTTTATCGGGGATATGTCTGGTAATCGGACTTATGGGGCTTATGTTTATCAAATACCGTGAGACCGGCTTACTGATATGGGGAGACACTTATCTGAGTTTTGGCTATGTCAGATTATCTACCGCCCTGATTGCAATAGGGCTGTATGGGGTATGTGAGAGCCTATTTTCCGACCGCGAGAACTTGGCAAGCAAAATCATAGGAGAATACATAGGACAAAATACACTGGGAATTTATTATCTGCATTACATATTACTGGCGGTATTTTCATGGACAACTTGTTTTTCATGGTTGCAATTCCATTATTTTATAGGGATGAATTTGATAAAAACGTTCGCAGTAGCGTTTGTATGTTACGTTGTGGTTGGTCTGGTGAGCAGGGTACCGCTGATTCGGAAAATGGCTTCATAAATGTGGCTAATATGGATGAAAGATAAAATGAAACAGAGAAGAGTTATATTTATTGATTATATTCGTGCTTTGGCAATCCTGATGGTTATCATGTGCCATGTGATTGATGTCAACTGCATGTTCTGGCTGGGATATCAGGACATGTCCGGGGCAAGACAGATCATCCTATATACTTTGCTGATCTTTGGCAGATGCGGCGTGCCGCTCTTTCTTATGATTACAGGTTATCTGCTGCTAGATCGAGACTATAGCGATGGAAAATGGAAAAGTTTTTATTTACATAAATGGTTATATTTGTTGCTGGTAACAGAAATATGGTTTGCCATTTACGAAGTATTTGCTGTTTGCGTGCAAGGGAAACCTTTTGTATGGAAAGATTTTGTTCTTAGATTATTATTTATAGAGGAACCAGTTTTGTCACATGCCTGGTATCTGCCGGTTATATTGGGGTTATATTTGCTCTTGCCTGTTTTTGCACTGGTTTGGAAAGAACTTTCCAATCGGGGATGCCTCATTACCGTCCTTTTGCTATGGGTACTTGTATTGTTGCTGCAGAATTTTGCCCAAGAAAGTATGGCGCAACATATAACCTATGCCGTGTATATGCTGATTGGCGGAGCATACAAGAGGTGGCATACAGCGTTGGTAGAACACAAAAAAGATGCTTACACCATATACAGTCTGGCAGGCATTTTCGCTTTGGCTGGATGTGAGGGCTATTTATGGCTCCAGCACAGAAGGGGAGAAAACGTGAGTCTTTGGTATGACCACGCGGGGATTGTTTTGCTCAGTCTGGCACTGTTTGGTTTTGCGATGTTTCTTGTGCAAAAGAATTGTTCCTTCGTGGAGCGTCTGTCACAGGATTCTTTTGGCATTTACCTCATACATAATATGATCGCACTCATGATGATGCCGTGGTTTAGTCAGTGGAACAGCAATCTATATTTGAAAATGATCCTTACCTATCTGTTGGTTTGGGGAATTGCCTGGGGGCTGGTCCGTCTGATCGGGAAAATACCATACGTCGGAGACTGGATTCTTTATAAGAGGAGATTGAAATAGATGAAGATAAAAGATAATAAATTTACATGGGCAATGATCCTCTTTACCTTTGTACTATTCTGGAATAATTTTGCGGGAACGACAAGCAATATCAATACGACTATGCTTGCTTTTCATTATGGGTATGGCTTTATTTCCCGTGGGCTACTGGGGACGATTTATGGTGTTTTAAACCGGATCCTGCCTTGGGATTTATATACTTTCGGCTGGGCAATGCTCTTTTTTGAAGGATGTTTTCTGGTCTTTGTTGTATTACTTTTCCTCTTTTGTATGAAGTGTCTGAGAATGAGCGACGAAAAGGTAAAACAGAGTGCCCGGTATTTTATCATCTTATATTTTATTGCAGCGATCCCTATGTTTTCCAGTGAGTATAATCTGGGAAGATTGGACATGTATTGTCTCATGTGCAGTATGCTGTCTGTGCTTCTTATGATCTATGGAAAGGCAGAATGGCTGGCGGTGCCGCTCTCTGCCATTGGCGTGATGTTCCATCAGGGACATGTTTTCATGTATATGGGAATGGTGCTGGCGATGCAATTATATAAAGCACTGGATGCGGTCAAGGGACAGGAAGACTTGAGGATTATCTTTTCAAATAAGACCAGCCGGAAATATCTGGGCATGTTTTTGGCGACCATGCTTACGGTGTCTGCTTTATTTATCTGGTTTGAGGGTTTTTCACATATTGATGGAGAAAAATTCGCGGATCACTTGATCGATACGGCATGCAGTATGGGACCGGATGCTGATTATCATATTGAAGTTGTGGAACATGAGATTTTAGGGGTGGATTTATCGGCTAAGGAATGGGAATATCGCAAACAAAATCTTGTGGAATTTCCATTATACTGCCTGTTTATGCTGCCTTATATTTTGATCGCGCTAGGCTTTGCGCGGGAACTGCTTGGCTTGGCAAAAACAAAGATTGACAAGGTAAAGTATATCATTGTGCTTGCCGGTGTCCTGACGATTTTACCGGATATGATACTAAAAGTAGATTATGGTCGCTGGATCTTTTCCATCATCAGTTATTATGCCGTCGTATTATTGGCACTGCTTGCAATGCGCGATACGGCAGTGACAGAGGTGAGCCGGCAGACAGTAGACAGGCTAAGAAGCAAATATCCATATGCGGTCTTATTGTTGATATACCCGCTTTTGTTCCAGCCGCTCATGCATATTAGCATCTGTCCGCTGACAGAGAGGATCGTTAATATCCTGAATATGCATCTGCATATATGGATTCCGTGGCAATAAAAATAGGAAACGCAGGAGAAAAGAGGAAAATGAAAGAGAAACTTGTAAAGGCAAATTACAATATCAGACAGTTTATCATGATGCTGGCTTTTGTGGATTTGGCAACCTTTGTTACAAATTACAGAGGCTGGGTCAGATCCTATAATACGACCATGCTTGCGCTGTCCTATGAATATGGATTTACATCAAGATCCCTGCTTGGAACCATCTACCATATTCTGGATGCGGTGATACCGGTAGATATGATGCAATATCAGAATGCCTTGGTATTTGCCAATGTGGTAACGGTCCTGTTTATCGTATTCCTTTTATTTTTTTCCTATCATGTTTTAAAGAAGAGTGATATGGAAAATGGCATGGTGACAAAGGCAGAGCAATACATCTTGCTGACCTTTCATATTGCCATGGTAGCAACCTTTACCTATGCATACAATTTCTTGCGTGTAGATTTTTGCATGGTATGGATGATGTTATTGGGCTTTATGGCATTGATGAATGAAAAGACAGAATGGTTGTCCCTGCCATTTGCGGCATTGGGTATCATGTTCCATCAGGGCTTCGTCCTCATGTATTTTAATGTGATCCTGGTGATCCAGTTTTATTATATGATGACACGAAAGAATAAGAAAAATACCATTTTGTTTTTCCTGACCTTTCTGATAGGATCCGGTATGTTTTTGTGGTTTGAGTTGTTCAGCCGCACCAATGGCAATGACATTTTTGAGACTGTTTTGCGGGATGCGACCAATGTATCTTATCAGGGAATCTATCATACGACTCTCTTGTATCATGAGGTCTTAGGCATTGATGTTTCCGGTGCGGAGACGGATTTTGTATATATGAACCATGTGCAATTAGTCCTTTATCTGCTGATACTTTTGCCGGCGATCGTTGTTCTGGCAAGGGCTTTCGTAAGGATCATCAAGAAAGCGGACGACCTGTTTGCCAAGTTAAAATATCTTGCGGTAGCGGTCGGTTCCCTGACTATTTTACCGGATATGCTCTTGAAGGTAGATTATGGTCGCTGGATTCTGGCAGTGGTTACTTACTATCTGCTTATTATTCTGGCAATGTTGATCTTGCGGGATCCACTGGTTACGGAAGAAACAAAAGTTGTCGTAGATAGAGTAAAAAAACATCCTGCATGGTTGGTATATTTTACTCTGGTAGTATTGACTGTCCCTTATATGGATGTGGATATCGACATGTTAGTCAAGGGCTTACAGCGATTTATGCAAAGTAAGGGCATATTGTTCTACTAGAGGATGAGGTGATTTGGATGAAAGATAAGTTACAAAAAAAAGATATGACCTTTCTGCTTGCTTTGGCAGGTTTTGGTTTTCTGTGTGTCTTGCGTTATTACAATGAAAATATGATGCAGCACCTGTGGGCACTATCCATTCTGGGGAACCGACGTATCATACAGGGGATGACGGCAGTATTTTTCCTTATTTTGATCGGAGTGGCTGGGCAGGCACTGCGTAAGGTCAATAAAGAAAATAGAAGCGGGATCTATTATATGGCAACGCTGCTTGCCGTATGCCTGATGCCGATGTTTATCTGTGACAGTTATATGGGATCACCGGATCTGTACGCGTGGGTCATCATACTCTTATGCATTGTGGCACTTTTGGACGGAAGATGTGATGGTATTGTTCTGCCGGGCATCCTGCTTGCCGCATATATCTGTCCGATGATCGTATTTTCCGGTGGAGCATTATTGTTCGCGGCAGTATTGGCAAAGGGCATGTGGGAAGATAACAAGAGAAATATGGTGCAGGCGGCAGGGATGGTCGTTATGGCTTTCGTGGCATTTGTTCTGGCAAAGGAAACTTATGGATTTGCAGCAGATGTGCAGGGGCGTATTTCAGGGAAACGCTTCCTGGTCATTGTTCTTTTGTTTCTGCCATATACTTATGCCATCTTTCAATTTTTTGCCTCTCTGATAAAAGAACAGACAGATGGACGGCACAGACTTGCTTATCTTTTGTGTGGTCTTGGCTCCGTGCCGGGCTTTTTGCTGTGGGCTTATCTGGGTGATTATTGCCGGGCGGTCATATATGCTTTTGTATATTACCTGTTACTGCTGTTGATCCTGTATTGTCAGGATCTGGCATTTCAGACATCATGGAATACATTTCGACTGTGGATCAAAGAAAAAGTGGTTTTAGAGCCGGTTGTTGTGATCTATCCATTGATCATTCTGACATTCTGGATGGTATCCAATGACTTCATCGATGCAGAGTCGATCATAGAATTTACGAGGTAAAGAAATTGAAAGAGTGGATCAAAGATTATGTCAAATCAATAGGGCTTGTGATAGGGTGTGCCATCGCAGCAATACTCTTGCTGACGCTTGCGTATATGATACCGCGCGATCTTTTTGTAAAACATATAGAGGAGTCAGAAAATCTTTTATATGCCCTGTGCGATGACAATAATATCAACGCGAATATAGACGGGTATGTATATGATACCAAGACCAATATCATTACCTTAGAAGAGGTGATCGCGCCGAGAGAACACACGGCTTTCCAGGATGCCTTGCTGGCACCGAGTTCCAATTATATCCGGGATTTCTTTGGAGACTGGGTCAATACTCTGCAAAATGATGCACATGCGAAAGCCTATAGTGAGGATAATAAATTGACCTATCCGCGTTATTGGCACGGTTTTGTACTGTTCTTGAAACCCATGTTTGTTTTCTTTAACCTGAATGAGATTTATCAGATCAATACCTTGATCTTATGTGGCTTGTGTTTTGCCACTCTGCTTTTGATCTATAAAAAAGAAAAAGCATACGTTGGGCCGTTTCTTGTCCTGCTTGCACTTTTTAATCCGCCTTATATTGCGAGGTCATTTCAACTTTCGAGTGTCTTCTATGCGATGATCCTTACATGTATAATGGTACTTTGCTGGGATGACAAGGAAAAAAGGGAACATCTTTTCCTGTATGCCTTTGTGATCGATGGTATTATTCTGGCATTTTTGGATTTCCTTACTTATCCGCCGGTGGCATTCGTGGTTCCTCTTTGTTTTGTGCTGGTATTCTCAGAACAAGACCTGTTACATAATCTGCTTGCGAGTATCCGTTATGGTATAGCCTTTTTATTAGGCTACGCCGGAATGTGGGTAAGCAAGTGGATCCTGGCATCTTTGTTTACGGATGAGAACGTGATCGCCGAGGGCATTGAAAGTGTCCTGCACCGAACAGGAAAAGGCGCGATGTCGGATGTGGATAGCGCTTTTAACGTGGAGATCAGTCCGGCAGCCGCCATGCGTGAAAATTTACATGCCTTTGGCACAAGACCGGTCAGGATCATGGTTTTCCTGCTCCTATGTGCTGCGGTTGTTCTGGTCATTTATATGATCCGGCATAAGGCTGGTTTTACGAAGCGAGCAGCGGGAATGTTTGTGATCTTTGCATTACTGACAATCATTCCGATTGTGTGGATCGTGGCATTGAATAACCATTGCTCCCTGCATCCACATCTGGAATGGAGAGAATGGCTGGTGGCAGTTTTTGCACCATTAATGTGGCTGGCATGGTTCTGGACAGATAGAAGAAAGAAAGCAGTGGAGTGCAGATAAGATGAAAGTGAAGCAAAACATCCAAGTATTGATTAAAATGATAGGGATTGTAGTCATTAGCAGTATAGTATTGGTGGGGCTTTTATGCCTTGTCTATAAATTGCCAAGAAATCGCATGGTAGAGCATGTTATCGAATCAGACAATACGATCCGTTTGCAAAATGATGATTACAATATGAGTATTTCCAATTTTTATGATACCTACGATACAGACACCAACATTATCATGTTATTAGAAGCCATCGCACCGGATTTCAACGGTTCATTGCAGGATGCCCTGCTGTGTCCGTCCGGGGCATATCTGGAAAATCAGTGGGGAGATTGGGCAGATACCTTGATGAACTATGCAAATGATGCGCAAGGCGATCTGTCTTATGTCAACTATGCCAGATATTGGCATGGCTATCTGGTATTTTTGAAACCGCTTCTGATGTTTATGAATGTGCAGGACATCTATTATCTGCATGCTATGCTTATGGTCTTTTTGACAGGATGGATCTTCTGCCTGCTCTATAAGAGATTGGGAAAATATTGTATTGCGTATGCGGTAACTATCATTGCCATGAATCCGGTTGCGATTGCGCAGTCCTTTCAGTTGTCTACCATCTATTATGCCATGCAGTTGACCCTGCTCTTACTTTTGTATTGCAAAAAGGAAAAACAGATCCCTTACATATTCCTGATCGATGGTATGCTGGTGGCATTCTTTGACTTTTTGACCTATCCGCTGGTTGCCTTTGCCATTCCGGTTCTGACTTACTATCTATTATATCGTGAGGACGGATTTTTACAGAATGTAAAGAAGATCGTGGGCAAGGGAGTTTCCTTTTTGATCGGCTATGCCGGATTGTGGTTTATGAAGTGGATCTGGGCAACTGCCTTTACCCATGAAGATATTTTAAGAGACGGCTGGATCAATGTACTGCGAAGAACAGGAACCGGTGACAACTTTGGAGACAATCAGTATGGGATGGCGATTGGCCCTATGGCGGCACTCCGCATTAATCTTCATGCTTTTGTCGGATGGACGACAGTCCTGCTTGGAGTGATCTTCCTGGTCGGTGTGATCGCCTATATGTTGTATAAAAAGCAAAAACCGATCTTTCAAAAGATAACAGTCCTTATTTCATTTCTCGTAGCATGTTCGCCGATCCTCTGGTATGTGGTTGTCAATAATCATGCATCTTTGCATCCACATCTGGAGTGGAGAGAATGGGTAGTCAGTGTGTTTGCCGCATGTGTTTTGGTCTTGAGTTTACTAAGGGAGAAAACAGATGAAAGAATATCGGTTTGAAGAAATAAGTCTGGGTCTGAGTGAATCTTTTCAAGTTGAGATCACCCGGGAAATGATGGATAAGTTCCGGGATATATCCGGTGATGTCAATCCTTTACATAACGATACAGAATTTGCCAAAGCCAGAGGATATGAAGATCGTGTGGTTTATGGCATGTTGATCGCATCGCAGATATCTACGCTGGGAGGTGTCTACCTGCCGGGGAAATACTGCCTGATCCATGGCGTGGAGATTGATTTTGCACGTCCGGTCTACATAGGAGATAAGCTGACTATTAGTGGCACAGTGAAGGAAATACATGAATCTGTCAGACGTCTGACAATCAAGTTTGTGATCAGGAACCAGACAGGTAAGACAGTTTCGAAAGGTATTTTGAAAGCGGGGTGCATGCTATAATGAGCAGAGAGAAAAAAGTCTTATTTGTCACGGGGGCATCATCAGATGTCGGGCAGGCATTGATCCTGCAAATAGCAGATCAGTATGACACGATCGTAGCACATTATTGTCATAGTCATGAGAGTATCGACGCTCTTGCGCAAAAGTTCCCGGGCAAGATCCAAAAGGTCAAAGCAGATCTGGCAGATCCCAAAGAAGTACGGGCGATGATCGATGGGATGATAAAAGAACAGTGGCTGCCGGACCATATCGTGCATCTGGCAGCGCCAAAGACTACGAATGAGCGGTTTCACAAGATGGATTCGGTCAGATTAGATCAGGCATTTGAAGTTTCGGTCAGATCTATTTTTCATATACTACAGAGTTTTGTGCCACATATGAGTAAACAAAAGTATGGCAGGGTTGTATTCATGCTGACATCCTATTGTCTGGGACTGCCACCTAAGTATCAGAGTGCTTATGTGACATCCAAGTATGCCCTGTTGGGTCTGATGAAAGCTCTGGCAACAGAATATGATAGCAAGGGGATCACAGTCAATGGCATTTCCCCGGAGATGATCGACACCAAATTCCTCAGTGATCTGCCGGATTTGATCGTGGAAGAAAATGCAGCCAAAAGTCCCTTGAAACGCAATCTGCAAGTGGATGATGTGGTGCCGATGCTGGCATATCTCTTGTCTGATGCAGCAGAGGCGATTACCGGACAAAATATTGCCATTACCGGTGGCATGAGATAAAGAAAAGGAGAACAAACAGATGAGTAGAGAAGAAGTGTTTGAAAGATTACATGAGATTTTTTGGGATGTTTTTGATGATGAAGATATTCGATTGACCGATGCGACCACATCGGATGATATTGAAGATTGGGATTCCCTGGAGCATATCAATCTGGTAGTTGAGATTGAAAATCAGTTTGGCATGAAGTTTACCATGGGTGAAGTACATGAAATGAAAAATGTAGGTGAGATGGTAGATATTATCATCGAGAGAGCGACTAAGTAGGCGGGGAAGGACATGGCAATCACGTCACTTAAATTTTTTGCCTTTTTGGCAGTCATATATTTGCTGTATTGTCTGGTGCCGCGGCAAAAACGCTGGTTTGTCTTGCTTGGGGCGAGTCTGTTCTTTTATGTGGTCTGTGGATCACTCCGTTTGTTTGTCGTCACACTCTTACAGATCCTCGTGGCATATGGCGCGGCAATCCGGACGGACAAGCAGCAGAGGGAGGGTGTTTCTACAAAGATAAATACCGCAGGGATCCTTACCTGTCTGGCAGTGCTTTTTCAGATAGGCGCTTTGCTTTATTACAAAGAGATGAACTTCTTTGTGACCAATGGCAATATCCTGCTTCATCTGCTGGGAAAGGAAAGTACCTTGTTCCTTTGGCAGATAGTAGCACCGCTGGGGATTTCTTATTATACATTAAGTTATATCGCATACATTTTGGATGTCTATTGGGGCGTTGTCAGCCCGCAGAGGAATTTTTTGAAGTTTTGCCTTTTTGGCATTTACTTTCCGATCATGATCTCTGGTCCGATCACACGGTATCAGGAGATCGAACAGGATTTGTATGCGGGAAACAGAGCTGACTATCAGGGCTTTTGTTTTGGATTGCAGCGCATTCTGTGGGGACTTTTCAAGAAACTGGTGATCGCGGATCATATGGCGCCGATCGTACAGGAGATCTGGTCGGGAGACTTTTATGGATGGTGTGTGTTGATCGGGGTACTCGGTTACGCATGGCAGTTATACATGGATTTCTCCGGATGTATGGATGTTGTGTTAGGGGCATCGGAATTGTTTGGCATACGACTTCCGGAGAACTTTAATACACCATTATATGCGACTTCACTATCCGAATATTGGAGAAGATGGCATATTACCTTGGGAGCCTGGGTAAAAGATTATGTCATGTATCCAATCCTGAAAACAAAAGGCTTGCAGACGCGGGCTAAAAAATGGAAAAAGAAATACGGCAAGAAAATGGGAAAGAAGATGACGACATGGATCGGTCTGTTTTTTACTTGGCTGGTTGTAGGTCTGTGGCACGGCGGAGCATGGACCTTTGTTTTCGGATCCGGTCTGTTTTTCTTTCTTATGATCGTTGGTGGGCAGATTTTAGAGCCGATTGGTAAATGGTGTATAGAGAAGATGCATATCCCGACGCAGAGTTTTGGATGGAAACTCTGGCAGCGGATCCGTACCTTTGTATTATTTTCTGCCAGCATATCGTTTAGTTGGTCTGCCAGCATGAAAGATGGTTTTCGTATGTGGGCAAGATGTTTTAAACCGACAAATCTTTCATCCCTTTTGCCACTGGCATCGCGTGCAGACTGGTTCCTTCTTGTTATCGGAGCTGTCATTGTATGGCTGATCTCCTATGGTAAGCAAAAAGAGGATGTGCGGATGTATGTGGCAAAGAAGGCATTGCCGGTCCGCTGGATCCTTTATCTTGTATTGTTATTTGCAGTCTTGATCTGCGGTGTTTACGGTCCGGGTTACGATGCATCATCCTTTATATATGGACAGTTCTAGGAGTACATATTGAAAACGAAACAAAGACACATAACAAAAATCATTGCATTTCTTCTGGTGGTGGCGCTTCTCTTTGGGGGAGCGGCGCAGGTGCTTAGGATATCTGACGATACACATTCCAGAGCAGAATTTGATACCTTTTACAGGCTGGATAAAAATAGTCTGGATGCCGTATGGATTGGTGCCAGTGCGGTACAGTCGTCCTTTATACCGTCAGAAGCCTACGCGCATAATGGCGTGCAGATGTATGGGCTTGGAACGGCAAGCCAACCGGTTGCACTGACGAAATATCTCTTGCAGGAGGTGCAAAAGACACAGGATTCCAAGGTCTATCTGATCGATATTCGGATGTTGGCATATGATTATGATGTGATGGGAAATGAGATCTTCTGTGATAACTATATTCGGCGTGTAACGGATTCTATGCGGTTTTCGCATAATCGGACACAAGCCATAAAGGATATGGTGGAGCGTTTGGAGAAAAAAACGGGCAGCCGTGTCAATGCGTTTGATTACTACTTTAGTTTCACGCTCTATCATAATCGCTGGAGTCAGTTGACGGCGGCAGATTTTGGACAGGATGCGGATAGTTTTATGGGCTACTATATCTATGATGATACAGAAAGTTTTGATAAACAGGAAACACTGGCAAGAAGAAGCGCAAAGCCACTGGAAGTTTCAAGTGACAACCAGCAGTATTTAGAGGAACTGCTGGATTATCTGGATACTTTCGATGGAAACATTCTCTTTACAAATACCCCGAATAATCTGGAAGAGGACAAATTTGCCAACTACAATTATATCAAGAAGAAGATTGAGGACCGAGGCTATGAAGTGTTGGATCTGAACGATCGTGTAGATGAGATCGGCTTGGACTATGAAACGGATTTCAACGAGAATATGCATGTGAATTATCGTGGTGCATTTAAGATCACAGACTATATGGCAGACTATCTGAAAGAAAAGTACGAACTGCCGGAACATGAAAAAGAAACAGACAGCATTTATGAAAAAACGCAGGAAAGATTATTGTCTCGTACCGAAGAAATGGAAAAACGCAATGAATAATGTAATGACGGATGAAAATGGAAAATTGCAAAGGGATTACTGGAATATTTTAAAGGGAATCGGCGCTTTTTGCGTTGTGCTCGGACATTGTGCTATGCCGGTGCAGAACTTTGTCTATCTGTTTCATGTGCCCCTTTTCTTTTTTATCTCAGGCTATATGTATAATGAGCAAAAATACGGGGATGCCCCATATGATAATCTCAAAGGGCGTATGAAGTCCTGGGTAAAATATGTTGCTTTATATATCGTTTATATTTTACTTCATAATGTCTTGGGGTATTATGATATGCTGCGCATAGATGAGCCGCTTTATACAAAAGCACAGATGGTGGAACAAATGGCGTACGCTGTCATCGGAGACGGAAATGAACTTCTGGCAGGTCCGCTGTGGTTTGTTCCGGTGCTTGTGATCGGCTCTGCCTTCATGGGCTTTGTTATCTATTACAGCCGTATGCTGGAAGATCGGTTTAAAAGTAAAAAGATCAAATTCCTCTTTCAGGGAATTGTCATAGGATGCAGCAGTATCGTGGGCTATCTTATGATCGCCTATGGCTGGGATCTGCCTGCACATATGCAGATCGCCTTTGCGGTACAACCATATTTCTGGGCTGGCTATCTTTTACGCAATTATATGTCCGATCTGGAAAAGTACATAAAATACTGGGTGGGTATCATCCTGTTTCTGCTTCTTGCAATCTATAGTAGAGATCATTTGTATAGCCTGGTGGATGGATACGTCAGTCCGATCATGTATCTGACTGCATTTATGGGATTTTATGTCTGTATGTGTCTGGCAAAGGGAATCTGTGTTTTGCAAAAAAGCAATTATCTGCGCAGTTTATTCGTCAAAATGGGACAGGCATCCTTCCTTTTGATGGGAACACATTTTATGATTATCCGCGGCATTGATCGTATCTATGCAGGATATCATCAGGATATCTCTATGATGTATGAACATTATTTAGGAAATCACAATATGCTGATCCCTTTGTATTTAGTATTGGGTATTGGCTTGCCATTACTGTTACAGGCATTTTGGAATAGACTGTCGAAAGGAGTTGCCAAATGATAGAACAGAATCCGATCATGCCGGATCGACGATATTGGAATGTGTTAAAAGGGATAGGAATCCTTTGTGTTGTTTTGGGACATGCATGTAGTTGGGCACATGATTTTGTCTATGAATTTCATATTCCCTTATTCTTTTTTATCTCCGGGTTTATGTATAGCGAAAAAAAATATGGGGATGATCCGTACTTAAATGTGATCAACCGCTTCAAGTCTTCCTGGATCAAATACGTTATTGTTTATTGGATCATTATGTTATTACATAATTCCCTGATCCGCTGGGGCTTTATGCCGATCGGAACAGAATATTTTAGTTTGCGGAACTTAGCGGAAGCCTGTGCTTTTGTGCTTTTGGGTACAGCCAATGAATTGATGGGAGGAACCTTGTGGTTTGTTCCGGCACTTTGTATGGCATCTGTATTCCTGAGCTTTCTGGTTACGATCAGCAGAAAAATAGAAAAGAAAACAGGAAATTCCTATCTGAAATTTGCATTTCAGTTTGTAGTCATCCTGGTATGTTCCATCGTCGGCTGTATCGTTATATCTATTTTAATGCCTGCCAATATCCAGGTATCGCTTACGGTCATGCCATTTTTGTGGATAGGATACCTGCTCAGAAATTACGGAAAAGGACTGGAGCAATATCTGTCTGTATGTGCAGCAGCCATCCTGGCACTAGCCGTTTATTTTATCAGTTTTCATCATAGTCTGGATCTGATCATCGGTATTTTATATCCGGGAATGTATCTGGTGGCATTTTCCGGCATTTATGTATGTATGGTTCTGGCAAAATATATCAGCCGGTTGAACAGGCTCGGTTCTTTGATAGCATCCTGCGGAAAGGCTTCTTTCTGGATTATGGCGGTGCATTTTCCGCTCATAAAGATCATTGATCGTATCTGGGCGGCGCACATAGGAGATCCGGACCGGGTATTGTATCTGACGCTGCCACATTCTTTCGACTATATGTGGCCGGTCTATTTACTGCTGGGCATTGGCGTGCCGTTATTGGGATATCAGTTGGTGCAAAAGATAAAAAATAGAGGGAAATGATCATGAAAAAAGAATTACTGTATCCGTTTGATGCAAACTATATTTTAGCAAAAAAGAAAAGGATCAAAAGAGAACTGTTGGCAGAGGGCGAACGTTTTGTCGATAAAAAGATTGCTATTTTAGGAGGATCTACGACAAATGATATTAAACTGATTCTGGAATTATTTTTATTAAATCAAGGAATCCGTCCAAGTTTTTATGAGTCCGAATATAACAAGTATTATGAGGATGCAGTATTTGATAATGCAGAGTTAGAGGCATTTGCACCGGATCTGATCTATATCCACACCAGTAATCGCAATATCACGCGTTATCCACAAATGAGCGATTCCAAAAGCCGGATTACAGACTTATTGGAGGCGGAATATCAGAAATATTGCACGATCTGGGAAAGTATTGCTGACCGATATCATTGCCCGATCATACAGAATAATTTTGAAATGCCTATGTATCGGCTTATGGGCAATCGGGATGCCAGTGATAGACATGGAAAGGTCAATTTTTTGACCAGACTCAATATGATGTTCTACGATTATGCGGACAACCATGAGGATTTTTATATCTGTGATATCAATTATATTTCCGCTGATTATGGGCTGGCAGAATGGTCTGATCCATTTTTCTACCATATGTATAAATATGCCTTAAATGTCAATGCCATTCCGTATCTGGCATTTAACGTGGCAAATATCATTAAATCCGTATTTGGCAAAAACAAGAAGGGTCTTGTGCTTGATCTGGATAATACCTTATGGGGCGGTGTTATCGGTGATGATGGTGTGGAAAACATTGCACTGGGGCAGGAAGTCGCAGAGGGACAGATCTATTCCGAATTTCAAAATTATGTGAAAGAGCAGACGCAATTGGGTGTAATTTTAAATATTGATTCTAAGAATGATTTTGAAAATGCCAAGGCGGGTATAGAACACCCGGATAGTGCCTTTTGTATGCAGGACTTCATTGAGATACAAGCGAATTGGGATCCTAAAGATCAGAATTTCAGGGAAATTGCAGAAGATCTAAATTTGTTACCAGAAAGCCTGGTATTTGTAGATGACAATCCGGCAGAGCGCAGCATTGTGGCGCAAAATTTAGATGGGGTATGCGCGCCGGAGATCGGGGATGCAAGAGATTATATCCGTATTTTAGACCGCAATGGATTTTTTGAGACAACGATTTTGTCCGAAGATGATCAGAAACGTAATGACATGTACCGTGCTAATGCGAATCGAAAGAAAAGCCTGCATGCCTTTACAGACTACCATGCATATCTGGAATCTTTGCAGATGAAAGGGACGATTCTGCCATTTGATGAGATGTCTTTGAATCGTGTGGCGCAGTTGTCGAACAAGAGCAACCAGTTTAATCTGACGACGAAGCGCTATACGCGTGATGAGATGGAAATGCGGGCGAAAGATGAGAACTATATTACCTTATACGGGAAATTAGAGGACAAATTTGGCGATAACGGCATCGTATCTGTAGTCATAGGCAAGAGGGTTAAAGAAGAATGTCACATTGAATTGTGGATCATGAGTTGCCGTGTTTTAAAAAGGGATATGGAATACGCTATGCTGGATACCCTGATAGAGACCTGTCAAAATAAGGGAATCAAAAAGATCCGCGGCTTCTATTATCCGACTGCAAAAAATGCGATGGTAAAGGATTTCTACGGCAAGATGGGATTTTCACAGGTGGCATGTGATGCAGCCGGAAACAGCGAATGGGAATTAGAGATCACATTGGTCTGGGAAAAGAAAAACAATGTGATCTGTGTCAATGGGGAGTAGAAAATCAATGAAGAGACTAGAGTATATAGATATATTAAGGGGTATATCCATTATTGGTGTTGTATTGATACACGTTATCAGCATTTTGGGAGGTGTTGAAGCGGGAGTATGGCATATTGTTTATCTTGGACTAACTCGTTATTGTGTCCCTATGTTCTTCGTTTGTATGGGAGCAATTCTGTTGCAGAAAGACAGAGAACTGAATATCCATAAATTATATACGAAAAACATTCCAAGATTTTTAATTGCTATTTTTCTTTATGGGCTCTTACATAAGATCACACGCTTTTTCTTGGGACAGTATGGGCAACTCAGTTTTGGAGAACTGTTGTTCGCATATCCTAAAAAATTTATCACGGGAGAGTTGGAATTTTCCTTTTGGTTTATGTATGCGCTGATCCCTATTTATTTCATGCTACCTATTTTAAAAGCGATTGTGGTGCAGGATCATTCCCTAAAAGTTGTAAAAATATTTTTGGGACTATGGATGATGGCGAGTCTGATCAATGGACTTTCTTATTTAGAACCGTTTTCCTTTTTAAACACATGGACAAATGGAAATCAAAATCTTTGCACAGTATATGGATATCCTGGGTATGTGGTGCTGGGAGCCTATTTGGGAGAAAAGAAATTTACCAAAGGCCAGAGATATGTGCTATATAGCATAGGGGGATTCGCATGTATTGTATCTATTGTCGAGCAGACGATACGAGTGGATAGAGGCTACGGACTGGAATATACATTGTTTGATTATTACTCTCCGACAACTATATGGCTGACTATTGCAGTATTCGTTTTTATAAAATATATATGGAGAGAACGTCAAATCAGAAAATGGTATAGCAGAGTTCTACTCTTTGCAGGATGCTATTCTATGGGAATCTACTTTCTACATACGATTGCGCTTCTGTTATTGCAGCATTGGTTGACAATCCGGTATGTTAGTTGGAGACCGATTAGGAGTTTGGTGGATGTGATCTTAGTTTTTGCTGTTACTCTTTTGGTCGTGTGGAGCATGTCGAAAAATAAATACAGCAGAAAGTGGATATAGTTAGGAAATGGTATTGTGGCGCAAAATTTAGATGGGGTATGCGCGCCGGAGATCGGGGATGCAAGAGATTATATCCGTATTTTAGACCGCAATGGATTTTTTGAGACAACGATTTTGTCCGAAGATGATCAGAAACGTAATGACATGTACCGTGCTAATGCGAATCGAAAGAAAAGTCAGCATGCTTTTACAGATTATCATGCATATCTGTAGTCATCGGCAAGAGGGTTAAAGAAGAATGTCACATTGAATTGTGGATCATGAGTTGCCGTGTTTTAAAAAGGGATATGGAATACGCTATGCTGGATACCCTGATAGAGACCTGTCAAAATAAGGGAATCAAAAAGATCCGCGGCTTCTATTATCCAACTGCGAAAAATGCGATGGTAAAGGATTTTTACGGTAAGATGGGATTTTCACAGGTGGCATGTGATGCATCAGAAAACAGCGAATGGGAATTAGAGATTTCATCATCCTGGAAAAGAATGAACGATGTAATTAGTATAAATAGAAAGTAGAAATAAGGTAGAGAGGAGAACATATAGATGTTAGTGAAGGAGAGAAAAGAATAATGTTAAGAAATATAAAAAACATAGGGCGACGAAATATCGAAT
Organism: Roseburia sp. AM16-25; assembly: GCF_003473825.1. Lineage (NCBI taxonomy): Bacteria > Bacillati > Bacillota > Clostridia > Lachnospirales > Lachnospiraceae > Roseburia > Roseburia sp. AM16-25. The sequence continues at coordinate 528,016 of NZ_QUCW01000001.1, read as the reverse complement.
GTCAACTAATATACCTATTATTCTCTTTTTCAGTAGGTATTGCAGGTATGTGTACTTATCAATTGAATCCGGTAGCAGTAGATAAAGGAGGATTTTTGAGGTATGACATTGACTTAGTTAATGAAAGAGGACTTTTAGTGTGTGCCATACTTTCCATTATGGCGTATCTGTTGATTACCGTTGTTGATAAAGGAGCGCATCAAACTAATGTCGCCACAATGAAACCATATAATGAAAACAGAGTATTTTGGAGTACATTTATTATATACTCGTTTTTATTAGGAATATTGTTGGCATTATATTTTCCTGGAACAGGGATGAACGATACAATCAACTGTTTGATGGGATTTTGGCAGAATACGCTTCAACCAGCGATGTTTCAGATGATTATATATGGTTTTTTTCGGGGCATCTTTTTTATGTGTAAAAATGCAACCATAGCATATGCTATCATTGTCATTTTGCAAATTTTTGCAGCATCCTATATTGTTGCCAACTATTTGCGGTGGATTGCGAGGAAAGGCATAGCCAAGTGGTTGCTTATCTTGAATATGATATATATTATGGCTATGCCATTGATAGGGAATTATACGATTGCTTTATTGAAGGATACATGGTTTACATATGCGTTTTTTCTGTTGTTACCGAACATTTACGATTTGATACACGGAGAAAAAGCATGCTGGTGGCAGATTGTTGTGGCAGTTTTCGTTGTTTGGTTTTCTCGTTCTAATGGTAAATTGGTATTAGTGCCGATTATGATATTGTTGTTTATTTTTTGTAAAAGCCAAAGAAAACATTTGGCGATACTTCTAATCACATTAGTAGTATTGAATAGTGGCTTGGATTATGCAAAGAATGTTCGATTTGGAGGATATGATGAGTCGTTTAGAGAATCTATGAGCGTACCATTAGTCCAAATGGCTGCAACTGTTGTGTGGAATGGAAACATGTCAGAAGATGAGGAAGAAGTGCTGTATGCGGTATTGCCAGAAGAAAAATGGAGACAAAATTATGCTTTTGCGTTTGTGGATCCAATAAAGTTTGACGAGCATTTTGATAACCTTTATCTAGCCGCGCACAAAAAAGAATTTTTGCAAACATGGGCAAGTATGTTAAAAAAGAATCTTACAATCTATGTGAAGGCATATCTGTATCACACGTATGGAAATTGGAGTTTGGCTGCATACAATACGAACGCGGTTGATAAGACGCAATCAATTTTTCTAAAACTTAATAATAATACAGGGGATACTAGTATATGGGGCGAATACTTAGCAAGCATATCCTTGAAAAATGATTCTTTATTGCCGAATGGTTTGACTAAATTGCTTCAAGGATTTCATGAAGATGCCTGCGAATGGAACCTGTGGCTTACGCCAGGAATTATGTTTTTACTTTTAAATTTGTGTACATGTATTGCCTGGAAAAATAAACGATATAAATTAATGTTAACGTTTCTGCCACTGTATTTATGTTGGGGATGTATGATGGTTGCAAGTCCTGCGTCTATGATCTACCGCTATAGTTTTTACATATTACTTTCGTTGCCATTTGTTTTAACTATGACATGGAGAGATATAGGATACAAATAGAAGAGTTCATAAGAGAGAATTTGCTCCCCTAAATTAGTTTTTAGAGCTAGAAGGAAAAGCTAGCATTTATGCGAATCACTATGCTGATGAGAAAGGGGCTCTTGATAAAGTTGCAGGTGATTTGGGTTACACAGGAGAGGAATATGTTGCGGGAGTTTCGATTGTCGATTGGAAAGCATATAAACTAATAAAATAAGAAAGATGCAATTGAGAAAACTTATAGCAAAATCAATTGTGTAAATTTACATATGATAACGTAGAGGCACTGATGCGGGTGCGATTAAATGGCATATTAGAACCATGAGGTGATGGTAATAAGAAGAATAAACTTATAAATCCGTATAGACCGGGAGCGGGAACGAAGCCTCTGGTTCTCGCTGGACGTGATCAGGATCTGGAAGAAGTAGCACAGATATTTGAAACTTTGCGGCTTAACATACCGACACAATCTATTATTTATAGTGGGCTTCGGGGGGGGGGAGACGGTCTTGTTAAATGCGCTGGAGGAAATTGCAGAGGACAAGGAGATTTTCAGCAGACACATAGAGGTGGAGACAAGAAATGATTTTATCTCTCAAATATCTGCATGTGCACAAGCATACATTCGTAAGTACAGTGCCAAAGACAAGTTGTAGCATCTGGTAGAGGCTGCACTTGATGCAGTCAAATCCTTGAATGTTTCTTTTGATCCTTCAAATAGCACGTTTTCCTTGTCTGTAAAAGAAAGGGAATTATATATCCGGTTCGATACCGAGAATTGGACTTTACGGTTCCTGAATTTGATGGTTTTATCAAGAGATTGGAAGAGTACCAGACATGGGACGAAAAGAAGAAAAAAAACGCAACTTAACACTGGATTTTGCCAGAGGATTTGCCATTCTTCTAATGATTTATGATCATATTATAGGGCATGGAAAGGTCATTACCTCTTTTCACATGCCCTTGTTTTTTATCATTAGCGGATATCTTCTGAAAGATCAACCATTTAGACAGACTTTGAAAAAGAAAGCGAAAGGACTGCTTTTGCCATATCTGGAGTTTGCCGGACTGGCAATACTTGTAGGTTTTTTCAAGGCCATATTTATTCTGCACGCTAACTGGCAGGCAACAGGCAAATATCTGTTTCATAAGATGGTTGATACACTTTGTGCAAGGGATATCTGGCTTTTGTGGTTTTTGCTGGCATTGTTTGAGGCTCTTATGATTTATGTTGGCATCAAATGCCTGACGAAAAATCGGTATATGCAGATCATACTGGTTTTGCTTGTTTTTGTACTGGGCTACTGTTTATCACAAAAGTATGGAAGTGCTAATTTTTATTATTTGGATCAGGGGATGATGGCGGTGCTTTTTGTGGCGGTTGGCGACGCAGCGAAAAAACTATCCCGGGAGAAATTATATAGATTCTCATGGATGCGTATGGGAATTCTAGCAATGATGCTTGTCATATGGATGTTGGGGATCTGTTTCGGCCTGCTTGTCATGGCAAATCGTGTTTACGAAGGTTTCCCTCTATGTATTTTTTCTGCTATCGCAGGAACCTATCTCGTTGTATTCTGCAGTCATTTTATGAAAAGAATACCTTTGCTGGGATCAATGATTGTCTGGTGTGGGCAAAATACCTTAGAAATACTGTGTCTAGCCAATATCTTTCGGCAGTTTAGCGATTGGAAGGCTTTGTGTCAGGGCTTGGGAATACATAGTATATTCGTTATGTCCCTACTTCAGACCGGACTGATTGTAGGGATAGTTCTGGTCTGGAAAATTATAATAAAACACACAAGAAAACTTGACGAACGTCAATAAATGGAAGCCGAAATGATACAACTAAATGAAAAATCTAAAAATAGAATACAGATTATTCGGGCGATAGCCATTATATCTGTGCTAGTGATTCATACCGTAGGGCAGAGTCCATATGAACTATACATCCGTCCGTTAGTGAATTTTGGTGTTGGAGTATTTCTTTTTTTATCAGGTTTTCTGACACCCCGTATAGAGGATGTGAAGGTATTTTACACAAAAAGAATACTTAGGGTATTCATACCCTACCTAGTCTGGTCACTTTTGCTTTGCGTGGTTTATGGAGATTATCAGGATCTGGCATGGAACCTGCTGACATTTCAGGAGAGTAGCATTTACTACTATATTTTTGTTTATCTGCAGATCACATTGCTTGTGCCAATTTTATGGAAACTATTAGATGCAAGATATTATTGGCTGGGACTTGCTATTACGCCGGTGGCAATTCTGGTCGAGGTAATCTGGGCATTGACGGGACACTATCTGATTTATCCATGGAATATCAATAACTGCCTGGTTTGGATATCTTTTGTTTATCTGGGAATGCTTTTTAGAAGAGGAATAATTCGGATACACGGCAGATATCAACAGTGGAGTATAGTTATGGGGCTGGCAATGTTTTTAGAAGTGTTGGAAGGAAAATTCTGGCTATCTTTTGGCAGAGAAGATTTTGCTACAACACAGGTCAAACTTTCGTCTATGTTTGTGACAGGATGTGTGTGTGTGCTGGTGTTTTTTTATATTACAGGTCTTCATAAAGATGAAATATATACGGAGAAAGGTAGTAAAAAAGAAATTTTTAGGCGAATCGTGATTTCTATTGGTGATGCTTCCTTTGGTATTTATCTGGTGCATCCCCTAGTGATATATTTTTTGAGGCATAATACAGGATTTTTATTTCCTCTTAACACGATACTGACCTTGATACTCACTTATCTGTGTGTATGGATTGGGCAGCGTATATGTGGAAAAAAACTTGGGAGATATCTGGGATTTTATTAGGTTGAATCATCGATAAAACCATGCTATTATAGATAATATATTATACAAAAATAAGCAAAAATGCATAAATTGAACAATATATTATCCAAAAGGAGCACTGAAATGGAAGCCTTGGTTTGGGAAACGGCAGAAGAATTAGATAAGAAAGTAGCAGAGCATTTGCGAAATATCCGCAAACGACGTCAGATATCTCAACGGAGTTTAGCAGATCTTAGCGGTGTTAGTTATGGCTCTGTCAAACGATTTGAAACAACAGGACAGATTTCCTTATTATCGTTGACTAAGTTGGCTATGGCATTGGGACTGGCGGACGAACTGAGAGATTTGTTTTCACAAGTGCCATATCAGGATATTCAGGAGGTAATCAATGAAAACAGAGAAAGGACTGGAGGTTTATCTCGGCAGTGACAAGGTAGGAATACTTGCGGAAACATCCAATCATAAGGTGGCATTTTCGTACAGTGACGTGTGGCTGGAAAAGGGTTTTTCCATCAGTCCCTTTTCATTACCCTTGAAAAGAGGTGTCTTTGTTCCTTCAAAGTTATATTTTAATGGATTATTTGGTGTATTTGCCGATAGTCTTCCAGATGCATGGGGCAGTTACTTTTAGAGCGGATTATAAAAGAGCATGGCGAGAATATTAGTTCTTACAATGTCTTGGATCGCCTTGCGATTGTAGGAACCTCTGGCAAGGGAACGTTAACATATCAGCCAGCATATTCTATCAGATTGGCAGAAAGTCAGGCTGATTTAGATGAATTGGCTAGACAATGCCAAAAAATTCTTTTAACAGAATATTCGGACAAATTAGATGAACTGTACCAACTGGGAGGAACCAGTGGTGGAGCAAGACCAAAGATTATGACGCAGATCAATGATAAATATTGGATTATAAAGTTTCCGGCACATGTTGATAAGCAGAATAGTGGAAAGATGGAGTATGATTATTCCCTTTGTGCTAGAAAATGTGGGATTGAGATGACAGAGACAAGACTTTTTCCGTCACAGACCAGTTCTGGTTATTTTGGAACAAAGCGTTTTGATAGAGTTGTAGAAGAAGGAAGTGTTTTAATGTGTATGCGCATAACCGTGACGATCACGCCAAAAATTTTTCATTTATCTATGATGAAGAAAGAAAAAAATGGCATACGAGTCCTGCTTATGATTTGACTTACAGTAACACGTACTATGGTGAACACACAACAACAGTAGACGGCAACGGCAGGAATCCGGGCATGAAAGATCTTGTTGCAGTGGGGAAAAAAGTCGGAATGTATAAGACTCGCTGTGAGAGAATAGCGAGGGAGATTGAGGAATGCGTGTGGTACGATTTGAAGGAGTATCTTAGATAGATTTTAATGATAGGAGTAGATCAGTGAAAGCAATCATATTAGCGGGGGGCGCAGGTGACCGGTTGTGGCCGCTTTCCAGAAAAAATGCACCCAAACAATTCTTGAATCTGAACCAGGATAATTCTTTGTTCCAGGAGACCATTATCCGTAATATTCCTTTTTGTGATGAGTTTGTCATCGTTACCAATCAGGAATACCAGGAGATTGTTGAAGGGCAGATGAACCAGTTCCAGGGGATCTCCTACCAGATCATTGTGGAGACGGAGGCACTTGGTACGGCACCGGCGGTACTCAAGGCGAGTTCTGTTCTTTCCAAAGAAGAAATGGTACTGATCATGCCGGCAGATCTGGTTTTGATCGGTGAGGGATATTCGGATGCCCTTTATCAGGCAAAGGTGCTTGCAGAGCAGGGACAGTATGTTCTGTTTGGTGTTCGGGCGGATGCACCGAAAACAGGTTATGGCTATATCCGGCATCAGGGAAATCATGTCAGCCGTTTTATTGAAAAGCCATCCAAGGCGCTTGCCCAACAATTATTCTATCAGGATGATATTTTGTGGAATAGTGGCATGATCCTTTGTAATAATGGCATGTTGCAGGAAGAACTGGAAGATACTTTGCGGATCCGGCAGGAAAAGTATGAAAAAGAGCATGAAAGTCCATCCGGCGTACATAAGACCGGACGTATTCACATAGAGAAAGCACTTCTTGAGACATCAGATCATCTATCTGTGATACCGCTTTTTATGCAGTGGCAGGATGTCAGTAATTTCCACTCTTATGAGAGTGTGTCCGTCGGAACAGAACATAAAAATACCATCCTGCGTGATTGCAAGAACACGACGGTCATCAATCGGACCGATCGGCAGTTGATCGTGGGCAATGATCTGGATGATCTGTTTGTGGTCAATACAGAGGATGCCATTTATATTACCAGAAAGGAATCTGAGCAGGATATCAAGAGCATTATCGCAGAGGCGCCGGATACTTATGAGGCATATTTTAACTATAGTCCCATGGTATATCGTAACTGGGGCATGCGGGAGATCATCGCACAGGCACCGGGCTATCGTGTGCGGCGTATTCTGATGTATCCGGGAGCGACCTTATCGGCACATTCTCACGAGAAAAGAAATGAGAACTATGCTGTGATACAAGGTCGGCTTTCGATTGAATTAGATGGCAGGTTATTACATATCCGGGAGCATGAAAGTATCAATATTCTGCCCAATCAGATGCATCGACTGTTTAATGATGGAGACCAGAATGTAGTCGTGATCGAGGTCGACACAGGGCAGGAGATTGATGAACGAGACATGATCCATCTGGACGAGGTGCCGATGGCAGGACAGAAATTACCGGAACTGTATCTCTTATCTCCGGCATACAAGGACTATCTGTGGGGAGGGGATCGTCTGGTAAGACAGTTCGGCAAACAGAGCCCCTATGATATCACTGCGGAATCATGGGAATTATCGGCGCATAAAGATGGACAGAGCCATATTGTCGGGGGGACTTTTGATGATCAGCCGTTTGGCGATTTTATCCGCCAATATGGATCGAAAGTCTGCGGCTGGAAAAGCCGTACCTTTGACCGTTTCCCGATCCTGATCAAGTTTATCGATGCGGCAAAACCGCTTTCCGTGCAGATCCATCCCGGGGATGACTATGCTTTTGTTCATGAAAAAGAGTTTGGCAAAAATGAAATGTGGTATGTGATGGATGCCGTAGAAGGCGCTTATCTGTATTGCGGCTTTTCGCGCAGGGTATCTGAGGAGGAAGTGCGAAAACGTCTGGCGGACAATTCCATCACGGAAGTGTTGAATAAGGTTTATGTCAAAAAGGGGGACGTGATCTTTATCCCGGCGGGGACGATCCATGCCATTGGTGCAGGTATCCTGATCTGTGAGATCCAGCAGAATTCCAATTCCACCTATCGTGTATATGACTACGATCGTGTGGATAAGGAGGGGAAGAAGCGTCCGCTCCATGTGGATAAGGCACTGGATGTCATGAAATTTGAACCTTATGAGCAGGGAGCATTTGGTTTGCTGGAGCCACAGGAAAAAGATGGGAATGTGGTGCAGCAGTTGAGCCTTTGCAAGTATTTTCAGTGTGAAAAGTACCGGATCCGGGAAAAACAGACACTTTATGTGGATGAAGCATCTTTTGTTTCTCTTGTGATTTTGGCTGGAAATGGCATAATATCATGTGGAGAGGAAAGCATTTCTTTTGGAGCAGGAGACAGTATTTTTGTTTCCGCAGGGCGCAAGGTTCTTCATATCGAGGGGACTTGCGAACTGATCACAACGAGAATTTAGGACATATTGCAGAATAAAAAGAGAGGTAGAGTAGAATGAAGACATATGGCGTGATCATGGCTGGTGGCGGCGGTACGAGATTTTGGCCGCTCTCCAGAGCAGAGGAACCAAAGCAGTTATTGAATTTGAGTGGAAAAGACCTGATGGTCAATGAAACGATCGACCGGATCGCTACTTTTACAGACAATCAGGATATTTTCATTGTGACAAATGAGACCCAGGTGCCGAAAATGCGTACGGCAACAGAAAGCCGTATCGTGGCAGACCATATCTTAGCGGAGCCGGCAGCAAGAAATACTTCCGCCTGCATTGGATATGCAGCATTAGAGATCGTAAAAAAATATGGTGACGGCATCATGTGTATCTTTCCGTCGGATCATTTCATCAAGAACCAGCCGGAATTTACGCGCGTTTTAAAAGAAGCCATTCAGATCGCCGAGCAGGAGGATAAGTTGATCACGCTGGGGATCACACCGACTTTCCCATCGACCGGCTACGGATATATCAAGTTTGATGCTACAGATGCTGCTTATGCAAAAAAAGTCGTAGAATTCAAGGAAAAACCGGATGAAGAGACAGCAAAAGCCTATGTCGCCAGTGGAGAGTACGCTTGGAACAGCGGCATGTTCATCTGGCGGGCATCTACCATCCTGCGTGCTTTTGACCAGTTACTCCCGGATGTGGCAGCCTGCCTGCATGAGATTGGTGACGCCATGGGAACGGATGTAGAAAAAGAGACGATCGCCCGTGTTTATCCAAACATTCCAAGCATTTCCATTGACTATGGTATCATGGAAAAGAGTTCTGATGTGCTTGTGATCTCTGCGGAATTTGGATGGAATGATGTGGGAAGTTGGGATAATCTGGGTGTTCTTTATGATGCGGATGCATCCGGCAATGTGATCGCAGCCAACCATATCGGCATTGATACGACAAATAGCATTGTCTATGGAAAGAAACGCCTGATCACCACGATCGGCATCGACAATCTTATCGTCGTCGAGACCGACGATGCGATCCTTGTGTGCGACAAGAACCGTGCCCAGGATGTTAAAAAGATTGTGGACGAGTTGAAGAAGCGTGGAGAAACAGATTTTTTGTAATAGGAGGCAAGCATGAACTACAAAGATACATACTGGGACTGGCTGCAAAACCCATACTTTGATGCAGCAACAAAGGAAGAACTGCGCGCCATCGCAGATGATGAAAAGGAGATCGAGGACCGCTTCTATCGCCAACTGGAATTTGGTACCGGTGGTCTGCGCGGCGTGATCGGTGCAGGAACCAACCGCATGAACATCTACACCGTCCGTCAGGCAACCCAGGGATTGGCAAACTACATTCTGGCACAAAAAGGACAGGATAAGGGCGTGGCGATTGCTTATGATTCCCGTATCATGTCACCGGAATTTGCCAAGGAGGCAGCCCTTTGCCTCAATGCCAACGGCATCAAGACCTATCGCTTTACCAGCCTGCGTCCGACACCGGAACTTTCTTTTGCGGTTAGAAATTTGGGTTGTATTGCAGGTATTGTCATTACCGCTAGCCACAATCCGAGAGAATACAACGGTTATAAGGTTTACTGGGAAGATGGCGCCCAGATTACACCGCCGCATGATAAAAATATCTTAGCCGAGGTGGCAAAAGTGACTTCCTTTGATCTGGTCAAGACTATGGACGAGGTCAAGGCAAGAGAAGCCGGACTTTATCAGGAGATCGATCAGGAGATCGATGATGCTTACATGGCAGAACTGAAGAAGCAGTCCATCCACCCGGAGGTTATTTCTGAGATGGCGAAAGACTTTACCATCGTTTATACCCCTTTGCATGGAACCGGAAATATCCCGGTCCGCCGTGTATTAAAGGAACTGGGCTTTGAAAAGGTCTATGTTGTGCCGGAACAGGAAAAGCCGGACGGCAATTTCCCGACCGTTGCCTATCCAAACCCGGAATCGCCAAAGGCATTTGAACTTGCCCTTGCACTTGCAAAGAAAGTGGATGCGGATATCGTGCTTGCCACAGACCCGGATGCCGACCGTCTTGGCGTCTATTGTAAGGATACCAAAAGCGGTCAGTATGTTTCCTTTACCGGAAATATGTCAGGTATGCTGATTGCAGAGTATATCTTAAAGGAGCGGACAGCCACGGGAACCATGCCGCAAGACCCGGCTCTGGTCGAGACCATTGTTACTACGGATATGGCAAAAGTCATTGCCGAGGCTTACGGTGTGAAACTGATCGAGGTCCTGACCGGATTTAAATACATTGGTGAGCAGATCCGTCTGTTTGAGGAAAATCACACATATCATTATGTCTTTGGTCTGGAAGAAAGTTACGGCTGTCTTGCCGGGACCTATGCCAGAGATAAGGATGCCTGTGTTGCCGTTATGATGCTTTGCGAAGTTGCATCCTGGTATAAAAAGCAGGGCAAGACCCTGTGGGATGCCATGTTGGATATGTACGAAACATATGGCTATTTCAAAGAGGGATTAGAGACCATCACCTTAAAGGGCATGGATGGCGCAGAACAGATCCAGCAGATGATGGCAGATGCGAGAGAAAATCTGCCGCAGGCGATCGGTGATTATAAGGTGCTGGCAGTCCGTGATTATAAGACAGATCTGCGTATCGATATGGCAGACGGCAGCAAGAGTCCTACCGGACTTCCGACTTCCAATGTGCTTTACTATGAGTTGGAGGATCATGCATGGTGCTGTGTACGTCCTTCCGGTACAGAACCAAAGATCAAATTCTACTTTGGCGTAAAGGGGGCTTCCCTTGCAGATGCAGAGGATAAGTTGGAGGACCTTACCAAGGGCATGATGGCTCTGTTTGACCGTAAGTAGAGCAGATTATATTGATTTTGACAGAGAGAAAGAGTATGAGTGAAAAGAAGTTGACCATGGTGGTTCCGGCATACAATGAGGAGGAGGCACTGCCTATCTTTTATGCGGAGGCATTGCGGGTAGAAAAGAAATTACCTGGAGTGGAGATCGAGTATCTCTTTATTGATGACGGATCTTCGGATGGAACCCTTGAAGTTCTACGGGATTTACATAAAAAGGATGCGCGTGTGCGATATGTTTCCTTTTCCAGAAATTTTGGAAAGGAAGCAGCCATCTATGCAGGGTTGCAGAATGCGGCGGGTGACTATGTGGCAATTTTGGATGCAGATCTACAGGACCCGCCGGCATTGTTGCCGGAAATGCTGCAGGCGATCGAGGAGGAAGGCTATGATTGTGTAGGCTCGCGCCGTGTTACCCGAAAGGGAGAGCCGCCGATCCGGTCCTTTTTTGCCAGAATGTTCTACCATATTATGAAGAAGATTTCAAATGCAGATATTGTGGATGGAGCCAGAGACTTTCAGTTGATGAACCGCAAGGTCGTGAAGGCGATCTTAAGCATGGGGGAGTACAATCGCTTTTCCAAGGGTATCTTTGGCTGGGTCGGTTTCCGGAAGAAGTGGCTGGAATATGAAAATATTGAACGGTCTGCCGGAGAAACAAAATGGTCTTTCTGGAAGTTGTTCCTGTATGCTTTGGACGGCATCGTTGCCTTTTCAACGGCACCGCTTGTGATCGCATCGGTGATGGGGATGGTATTTTGCCTAGTGGCATTTGTTGCGATCATTTTTATCATAGTAAGAACGCTGATCTTTGGTGATCCGACTTCCGGCTGGCCTTCCATGGTCTGCATCATTATCTTTATTGCGGGCATACAACTTCTGTGTATGGGTATTTTGGGGCAATACATGGCAAAGACTTATCTGGAGACCAAGAAGCGTCCGCTTTATCTGGTGGAGGAAACAGAGGAAGATGAGATATGTTGAAGGTATTTTTAGTCGAAGATGAATTCGTTATGCGGGAAGGCATCAAGAATAATATTGACTGGGCTTCCCATGGTTATGAATTTTGCGGGGAAGCAGGCGATGGGGAAGTTGCCTATCCTATGATCCAAAAATGTAAACCGGATATCGTCATTACGGATATCCGTATGCCTTTTATGGATGGTCTGGAATTGAGCAAACTGATCAAGAAGGAGATGCCATGGATCGAGATCATCATCCTGACAGGATTTGAGGAGTTCGCCTACGCCAAAGAAGCCATCAAACTTGGTGTGGCACAGTATCTTTCCAAACCGATCAGTGGGGATGAACTCTTGCAGGAGTTGGATCAGTTAGCGGAAAAGATCCGGGAGAAAAAGAAAGAACAGGAAGTCCGCGAGCAGTATCAGCGGGAAATGGAAGAAAATGTCCAGAAGAACCGTAAAGATTTCTTTAAGTATCTGGTGACCGGAAGCAAGACGCCGGTCGAATTGCTGGAAATGGCAGACCATCTGGAACTGGATATTTCTGCCATTTGGTACAATATCGTCCTGGTACAGATTAAATCGACCAGACATGCCAGAGATGAGTTCTCCAGCAGTATTGTAGAGGCAGAAGAAACCTTAAAGGCCTATGAATCCGAGAGCGATGTACTGGCATTCGAGCGCAGTCTGGAAGGAAAGGCGCTTTTGTTTAAGGGAGACAGCAGGGAAGAGATCGAGGAAAAGGAAAAACTTTTCTTAGAGGTCTTGCAGAAAACGATCGGAACCTATCATCATCTGGTCTACTATGTTGGCATGGGAGAGCCGGTCAACCGTCTGCGGGAGTTGCCGGAGTCCTTTGAACAGGCGAGACGTGCTTTTGCACATCGTTATCTGCAAAAGGAGAATATGGTCATTCGCAGTCAGGACAGTGAAAAGGCGGAGGCTGAGGAGGCATTTTCTATCGAGAGTGTCAATACCAAGGAAGTCAACCGCGGTAAGATCACGGAATTCTTAAAGGTGGGCGGTTCGGATGAAGTGGTATATTTTGTGGAAGAATTTTTCCGCGGAGTCGGTACAAATGCCTTAAAATCCGGTATTTTCCGCCAGTATATCGTCATGGATGCCTACTTCTGCGTCAGTGATTTCCTGGAGAGTATTCATGTAGGAAAAGAGCAGGTGGCTGCACCGGACTTAAATTCCGGTATTGTGGGCGATGAAAAAGAAGCCATGGACTATGTGCAGGGCATTTTACAAAAGGCGGTCAACCTACGGGAACAGCGGGCAACTGACCGTTACCGTGATGTGGTAGAGCAGGTCATGCATTATATAGGCGAGAACTATGCAGAGGAAGATCTGTCTTTAAATACGGTTGCTTCCTATGTCAATTTCTCACCCAACCATCTGAGTACCATTTTCAGCCAGCAGACCGGTCAGACCTTTATCAAATACCTGACAGATTACCGCATGGGAAAAGCAAAGGAACTTTTGCGCTGCACCGGCGAAAAGAGCAGTGCCATCAGTCTTTTGGTGGGATATAAGGATGCACATTATTTTTCCTATCTCTTTAAAAAGACTCAGGGAATGACACCGACCCAGTATCGAAATGGAGCCAAGACGGTATGAGAAAACGATGGATAGAATTTTACAATCGATCCACATTAGCGACCAAGATCCGATTTTCGTATCTTGTCCTTTTGGTGCCAATTTTTTCCATCCTCTTTTTTAGTATTTACAATCTTTGGTCCAGCAATCAGCGTTATGAGGACATGATCAACTCGACGCTGGTGGCGAGTGAGTTCAGTCTGGATTTTAAGAAAGATTTTGACTATGAGATCTATCTGGTGATTGTTGGTAATAAGACGCTCAAGGAGTCGGATGTAGACACCATGCTGCGTCATGCCAAAAATGTTGTCAAGGGCTTGGAAAATATCACAGAATCGCAGGATAATCGGGATCGTTTGCAGGATATCCGTAAATACTTGGATAGTTTGCAGGTCTATGTGGCGCGTATTGATGAAAACATGGCAGAGGGCAACCTGTACGAGGAGAACATGGAAATCTGGGAAAATGATGTCCAGATCGTTACGACCCTGGTGCGGGACGAGATCTCGCAATACACCTACTATGAGATCCAGGGGATCCAGAAGTCAAAGGATGACTACCAGAAATTCTACACCTGGATGCTCCGTTTTTGCCTGATCGCTCTGGTGGGCGTTGTGGTCGCAGTCGGTATCATGTCTTATCTGATTCCGCTGAGCATCACGCGGCCTTTTAAGGAATTGAGCCAGGTGACGGATGAGATTGCCAAGGGAAATCTGTCTGTCCGTGCCAACGTCAATACTGGTGTGGAAGCGACGGCACTCAGCAATTCCATGAATACCATGATCGATAAGATCAACGAACTTTTGGAACAGGTCACGACAGAGCAGATCCGTCTGCGCAAGGCGGAATTTGAACTTTTGCAGGCACAGATCAATCCGCATTTCCTCTATAATACGCTGGATGCCATCATCTGGCTGGCAGAAGCAGGCGAACAGAAGCGGGTCGTCGGTATGGTGCGAAATCTTTCGGATTTCTTCCGTACTTCCTTAAATCAGGGGAAGGACATCAATTCCATTAAGGAAGAAATGCTCCATGTAAAGAGTTATCTGGAGATCCAGCATGTCCGGTATCAGGATATCTTAAGTTATGATATTGAGGTGCCGGAAGCCCTTTATATTTACAGTATCCCCAAGATCACGATCCAGCCGCTGGTAGAAAATGCCCTCTATCACGGCATCAAGAATAAACGCGGCATGGGGCATATCAGTATTCGTGGGGAGGCGGGGGAAAAGGATTTTACCATCACCGTGACAGACGACGGTATCGGTATTGACGAGACGCGCCTTAGGCAGGTGCAGTCCGGCATACAAAATAAGGTCCTGACCGGCAAGGACTTTTACGGGCTTTACAATGTCTGCGAAAGGATCCGTCTGAATTTCGGTGAAGAATATGGCATTTTTATTGAAAGTGTCTACGGAGAGGGCACAAGTGTACGTGTGATTCTCCCTTACGTTGAAGCAAAATAAAAAAATCAACTTCAAACATAAAAAAACCAAATAAAATATGGAAGGCAGAAGAATTTCAACTTTTCTGAGATTTTTCTGCATGGATAAATAAAGGATCATCTCATAGAATGTAATACATCAAGGGATGGTCCTTAAAATTTATAATTTGGGAGGTACAATTATATGAAGAGGAAAGTTCTTGCAGCCATCTTGGCACTCACAATGGTATTTGGTTTAGCCGCTTGTGGATCTAAGGGCGCATCATCAGATGGGGGGTCATCTGATTCAGGATCAGGAGATCTGATCAAAGTAGGTATCATCAACAATGATCCTAATGAGTCTGGTTATCGTACAGCAAACGATAAGGACATGAAAGAAATGTTCACAAAGGAGAATGGATATGACGCTTCCTTTGCTTACAGTTTGAAGAACGATGAGCAGATCACAGCAGCACAGAAGTTCATTCAGGACGGTGTTGATTATCTTCTTCTTTCTGCTGCTGATACAGCAGGATGGGATTCCGTATTAAAGGATGCACAGGATGCAGGCATCAGAGTTATCTTATTCGACCGTACAATCGACGCTGATGACAGTTTATATGAAGCATCTATCGTATCTGATATGGACAAAGAAGGCGAGACAGCAGTTAATTGGTTAGCAGATCAGGGCTTAGATGAATACAATATCATCCACATTCAGGGTGTTATGGGTTCTGCAGCACAGCAGGGACGTACCGGCGCTTTGGATAAGAAGGCTAAGTCAGATGACAACTGGAACATCGTTACACAGCAGACAGCAGAGTGGAACGCAGAGAAAGCACAGCAGATCGTTCAGTCAGAGATCGACAAGGGAACAAAGTTCAATGTTATCTATGCTGAGAACGACGACATGGCTAAGGGTGCTGTAGCAGCTCTTGACAAGGCAAACATCTCTCACGGCGTTGGCAAAGATGTTATTGTTATGGGATTTGACTGCAACTCATGGGCATTGGAAGAACTCTTGAACCAGAACTGGAACTATGATGGACAGTGCAACCCTTATCAGGCATCTACCATTGATGGCATCATCAAGAAGTTAGAGGCTGGCGAGAAATTAGAAGACAAGGTAGTCATCATGGAAGAAAAGGGATTTGATGCTACAACGATCACACAGGAAGACATTGATAAGTACGGAATCTAATCTTTCCTGACAATTTAAAAATTTTGAAAATGCGTGGTGCGGCGTACGAAGATTCTACGCATGGCATCACGCATTTTTTAAAGAAAAGGAGTGAAACGCAGGTGAGTAATAAAACCATTTTGGAAATGAAACATATCAATAAATCATTTCCTGGAGTTCGCGCTTTACAGGATGTAGATTTTACATTATGTGGCGGTGAAATTCATGCTCTGATGGGCGAAAACGGAGCTGGAAAATCGACACTGATCAAGGTTTTGACAGGCGTTTATGAAAAGGACGATGGTCAGATTTTCGTAGAGGGAAATGACAAAGAAGTATCCATCCGATCACCACAGGATGCACAGAGACTGGGAATTAGTACGGTGTACCAGGAGATCACACTTTGTCCTAATTTGTCAGTAGCTGAAAACATGTACATAGGTAGAACAGAAAATATCTATCAGGACTGGAAGAAAATGAATGCGGATGCTGACAAATTATTGCGGTCTCTCGACATTCCGGCAAAGGCAACGCAGCAGCTTGCTTCTTGTTCCATCGCCGTCCAGCAGATGGTTGCCATTGCTCGTGCGGTAGATATGGACTGTAAGGTTCTGATCTTAGATGAGCCGACATCCTCTTTGGATGAGCAGGAAGTAGAAAAACTCTTTACCCTGATGCGGGATCTGAGATCCAGAGGCGTAGGCATTATCTTTGTAACCCACTTCTTGGATCAGGTATATGAGGTCTGTGACAAGATCACGGTACTGCGTGACGGCAAACTGGTAGGTCAGTATGAGATCAAAGATCTGCCGCGTGTGAAATTGGTTGCCAAGATGCTTGGTAAAGAATTGGATGATATGTCCGATATCCGCGGCGAGCAGGAGCCATACAGTGGCAAGGATGCAGACCAGATTGTATTTGAGGCAGAAGGACTTTACAGTAATGCGGGTATCAAGCCATTTGATTTCAACATCAAAAAGGGTGAAGTCAATGGATTTACCGGACTTCTGGGTTCCGGTCGAAGTGAATGTGTCAGAGCTATTTTTGGCGCCGATCATGTGCTTGGCGGAAAGGTAAAGAAGAACGGTAAGGAGATTAAGATTACAAAACCGATCGATGCCATGAAAAACGGTATTGCATACTTACCGGAGGATCGTAAGAATGACGGTATTATCGGAGATCTCTCCGTTCGGGAAAATATTATTTTTGCAATGCAGGTAATGCGTGGCTTCTTCCGTCCGCTCTCAAAGGCAGAGGCAAACAAATATGCGGAAGAATACATCAAACTTCTGGATATCAAGACAGCATCCGCTGACACACCGATCAAATCACTCTCCGGTGGTAATCAGCAGAAATGTATCTTAGCACGCTGGCTTCTGACCCATCCGGATTATCTGATCCTGGATGAGCCGACACGTGGTATCGATATCGGAACCAAGGTCGACATCCAGAAATTGGTATTGAAACTGGCTTCCGAAGGTATGAGCGTGACCTTTATTTCTTCTGAGACAGATGAAATGCTCCGTACCTGCTCCCGCCTGATCGTTATGCGTGATCGCAAGGTGGTTGGCGAACTTTCCGGAGAAGATCTGACACAGAACAAGATTATGAGTACAATCGCTGGAGGTGAAAATTAATCATGGGAAATACAGCAGTGAAAAAAACGAAAGGATCTGGATTTTTCAGTAATCTGGTAAGACAGCAGATGTTTATCCCGGTGGCAGCGCTTGTGATCCTGGCTGTGTTCAATCTGATCGCAGATCCGTCTTTCTTTAAGATCACACTTGGATACAGTAGTTCCGGGGCACCGGTCTTATCCGGTTATCTGATCACCATCTTAGACTATGGTTCAGAACTTGCCATCTTAGCGATCGGCATGACACTGGTAACGGCTGCTTCCGGCGGACAGGATATCAGTGTGGGCGCTACCGTTGCCATTGCGGGCAGTGTGATCCTGCGTGTACTTTGTGGTTCCAATTCCAGACCGGAGACACTTCGTACCTCGGTTTTGGTGGCATTCTTGGTAGCATGTCTTGTATCTATGTTATTTGGAGCATTCAACGGTGTCCTGGTAGCCCACTTTAAGATACAGCCGATGGTCGCAACCCTGATCCTATATACTGCAGGTCGTTCCATTGCAGCCTGGATCAACAACAATGAATTGCCATTGATCAGTGATCCGTCTTTTGGCTACTATGGTGGATTTTTACCGGGAATTCCGATCCCAACGCCGTTCTTTATCGCGGCTGCCTGCGTTATCATTATCGCGCTGGTATTGAAATTTACAAATTTGGGACTTTACACACAGGCTGTTGGTATCAATGAAAAGTCATCCCGCTTAAACGGTATCAACCCGACCTTTATCAAGTTCTTGAGTTTTGTTATCTTAGGACTTTGCGTTGCCGTTGTTGGTCTGATCAAGGTCAGCCGACTTTCAACGATCAACTATTCCGTTATCGCAAAGGATATTGAAATGGATGCCATTCTTGCCGTAGCACTTGGCGGTAACTCCTTAAGTGGTGGTAAGTTTAATATGGCGGCATCTATTCTGGGTGCTTATGTTATCCAGTTCTTGACAACGACCCTTTACAAATTCGATGTGCAATCCGATGCACTTCCGGCATACAAAGCGGTTGTCGTTATCTTACTGGTTGTCCTGAGTGCACCGGTTGTCCGTGAAAAACTGGCAGGTCTTGGCAAAAAATTCCGTGCAAAGGAGGTAGCATAATATGGCTAATAAGACTTCTACAGCACAAAAAGGTATTGGATACAAAATCAAAAATATGACGGATACGAATATGCTTCTGACCATCACGATCGTTATCTTTTTCCTGATGTATATTGGAGCGATCGTATTCCAGGGAGAGGGCTTTTTGAGGCCGCAGACCTTCCTTAGTATGTTAAATGCAAACGGAGCACTGATCATTACCTCCTGCGGCATGAGTTTGGTCATGATCACAGGCGGGATCGATATTTCCGTTGGTGGTGTGGTAGCACTGGTCAGCATGTGCAGTGCCGTATATCTGGATTATCATAACGGTTCCATCTTAGGGGCTGTGCTGATCTCCCTTGGTATCGGTCTTGCCTTTGGTATTGTTCAGGGCTATCTGGTAGCCTACTTAGATATCCAGCCATTTATTGTATCTTTGGCAGGTATGTTCTTTGCCAGAGGTATGACGACGATCGTCAACACCAATCCTTTCAATGTGCAAAACGAAGCATTCGTTGCATTAAAGGATACCAGAGTGATCGTTCCGGGACTGGGTTCTGTCAACAAATTAGGCAGATATGTGGATGCATATGTAGAGATCGGTGTGGTTGTAGCACTTCTGGTCGTCATCCTCATGTTTATCATGCTCCGCTGGACCAAGTTGGGACGTAGTTTCTATGCTGTTGGTGGCAACCAGCAGAGTGCACTCATGCTTGGTATCAATGTCAGAAGAACAAAGTTTTTGTCACATCTGATTTGTAGTTTGTTAGCAGGTATTGGCGGATTTGTATATTTCCTCCATGTTGGATCCGGTTCTGCTTCCCATGCCATGGGTATGGAAATGAACGCCATCGCATCTTCTATCATCGGTGGTACCATGCTGACCGGTGGTGTGGGAAATATCATCGGCACACTCTTTGGTGTACTTTCTTTGAGCACCATTCAGAATATCGTTTCTTCTGCAGGTCTGGATCAGGCTTGGTGGACAGGAATTACGATCGCCGCAATGCTCTGTCTCTTCTTAGTGATCCAGAGTGTAGTTATGGCACGTAAGAAAAAAGCACAAAGTTTAAATAAATAACCTCCTTCTTTTTTAGAAACGACATGAGAAAAGTAGAGATGAACGCATATCCGGCGTCATCTCTATTTTTCGTTTTCTTTTGGTATGGGTGTTGCGAAATTGTCGCAATTCGGAGATAATAAGAAGTGGTATTAGAAGGGGTGTTTTTACAATGAAAGGAATCAAAAAGACCAGACGCAGTATGGCAAGCCGGCTGGTTGCTGTATTTAGCGTCTTATTGTCAGCCTTTACGCTGACAACAGGCTGTGGAGATACGACGACGGCAGCGACATCACAGGATACAGAAAGTCAGGACAGCAAGCAGATCGTGATCGGTTTTTCCCAACTGGGAGCAGAGTCGGATTGGAGATCGGCCAACACCGAATCCATGAAGTCGACCTTTACCGCAGATCAGGGTTACAAGTTACTGATCGAGGATGGGCAGCAGCAACAGGCAAATCAGATCATGGCAATCCGCAAGTTCATCCAGCAGGATGTTGATTATATCGTGCTTGCCCCGGTGACGGAAACAGGTTGGGAGACCGTTTTAGAGGAGGCGCGCAGTGCCAATATCCCGGTTATTGTCATTGACCGCCAGGTGGCAGTGTCGGATCCGACACTCTTTAACTCCTGGGTGGGATCTGATTTTGAATTAGAGGCAAAAAAGGCAACCGCATGGCTGCATCAATATGCGGTCGCCAAGGGCATAGCAGAGGACAGTCTGCATATTGTCAATATTCAGGGAACGATCGGTGCATCCGCGCAGATCGGCAGGACCAAGGGCTTGCAGGATGCGGTAGTCACCTATGGCTGGAATCTTCTGGCGGAGGTGCCGGGAGAATTTACTCAGGCAAAGGGCAAGGAAGCCATGAGCACGCTGCTCAAGCAGTATGATGACATCAATGTTGTCTATTGTGAGAATGACAATGAAGCATTCGGAGCCATTGAGGCGATCGAGGATGCCGGCTATCATGTGGGGTCGGATATCGCGGCAGGTGATATCATGGTCATGTCTTTTGACGGCGTGAATAAAGAAGTTTTATCCTATCTTTTACAAGATAAGATCTCCTATGTGGGAGAATGTAATCCCAATCAGGGACCAAAGGTACAAAATCTGATACAGACCCTAGAAGCAGGCAAGACACCGGATAAGTATTCCTATATGGAAGAGCATGCATTTGCGCATGATGCTACCGTACCGTCTGTAGAGGTAGATGGGCAGATGTATCCGGTCACTGTGATGACCAAGGACAAACTAAAAGAGTATAAGTAAGGAAGTGTGTTTCTATGAAGATTTTTGAAAATCTGGATGAGATCAAACAAAAGGCAAAGGGATTAGAAGAAAAGGTGGGGCAGACCATCGGGGATATCGAGGAAAAGATCGGACAGAGCGTCGAGGTGGTGGAAACCAAGGTCGATCTGCCTGAGATCAATTTTAACCACTCGGATGTCAGTCGAAATAAATTCATGCTGCATGGAAAACTGGCAGAACAGGGCTTTGACTGGTGGTGGCATTCCTTTACAGCCCACCATAGCAAGACCGGAGAGGAGAGAGCCTTTTTTGTAGAGTTCTTTACGATCAACCCGGCACTTGGCGGGGAAGAAGCCATTTTAGGGCAGACCGAGGAAAATCAAAAAAAGCAGGTCAAGCCTTCTTATATGATGGTCAAGGTCGGTAGCTGGGGAGAACATCCAATACAGCTGCACCGCTTCTTCGCATGGGATGAGGTGACGGTCAAGGAGGACGCCCCTTACCTGATCAGTGCAGACAACTGTTTCTGCTCTGAGACAAGAACGCTTGGTATGGTGGACGTGACCGAAGAAGAATGTCAGGCGCATCCGGAATATATGTCAGATGCTGGCAAGATGTATTGGGATCTGACCATGGACAAAAAACTGACGTTTAATGTAGGTTATGGCGCCAGCGAACCACTTCGCGATGCAGAGGCCTTTGAGATGTTCTGGCATTGTGAGGGCATGAAGACTGCCTTCGAGGGAAAAGTCGTATTAAATGGCGAAGAGTATATCGTTTCCAAGGAAGATTCCTATGGATATGCAGATAAAAACTGGGGCAGGGATTTCACAAGCCCTTGGGTATGGTTGGCGAGCAGTGATCTGACCAGCAAGACGACCGGAGAAAAATTAAAGGACTCCGCATTTGTGATCGGTGGTGGCAGACCAAAGGTAGGACCGGTCGCTATGGAGAATAAATTACTTGGAGCCATGTGGTATGAGGGCGAGCCGTTTGAATTTAATTTTTCTAAGGTATGGACGCTGACCAAGACGAAGTTTAAATGTAAAGAGACAAAGCATCATGTCGTATGGCGTGTTGTGCAGGAAACACCGATGTCAAAAATGTGTACGGAGATCGCCTGCAAAAAGGATCAGATGCTTTTTATCAATTATGAAGCACCGGATGGCAGCAAGCGCCATGACCATCTGTGGAATGGCGGCAATGGCAGTGGTACGATCAAGTTATATCGCAAGCATCTGCGCCTGAACAAGGATGGGGCAAAGCCAAAGTGGGAGTGGGAACTGGTCGATGAGATTGCAGTTGCCCATGCAGGCTGTGAATATGGTGAGTACAACAAGTAAATAATACAGACAGATCAAAAAGAAAGGATGGGGTACGAATGAAAATTGGAATGTTGACGAGCGGTGGCGACTGCCAGGCACTCAATGCCGCAATGCGAGGTGTGGTCAAGGGACTCAGTGAGAACGACAAAGACTTGGAAGTATATGGCTTCTATGATGGCTACAAGGGCTTGATCTATGGAAATTACCGCCTGCTGTCAAGCAAGGATTTTTCAGGTATCCTTACGGTGGGAGGAACGATCTTAGGATCATCCAGACAGCCTTTCAAACAGATGCGGATTCCGGATGAGAATGGTCTGGATAAGGTCGAGGCAATGAAAGAGACTTACTATAAACTCAATCTGGATTGTCTGGTCATTCTGGGGGGCAATGGTACACAAAAGACAGCCAATCTTTTGCGTGAGGAAGGGCTGAATGTGATCCATCTTCCAAAGACCATTGACAATGACATCTATGGAACGGATGTGACCTTTGGATTTCAGAGTGCCATCAATGTCGCCTGCAATGCGATCGACTGTATTCATACCACCGCGGCTTCCCACAACCGTGTCTTTATCGTGGAGGTTATGGGACATAAGGTCGGCTGGCTGACCCTTTATGCCGGTGTGGCATCCGGGGCAGATATTATTTTGTTACCGGAGATCCCATATGATATTGATAAGGTGATCGAGGCGATCGATAAACGCCATCAGGCAGGCAAGGGCTTTACGATCTTAGCGGTAGCGGAAGGCGCGATCTCCAAGGAGGATGCAGCACTTTCCAAAAAGGAATGGAAGAAAAAGAGAGAAAATTCACCATATCCGTCCGTTTCTTATGAGATCGCCAAACTGATCGGAGACCGTACCGGTTCAGAGGCAAGGGTGACAGTGCCGGGACATACACAGCGGGGCGGCAGTCCTTGTCCGTATGACCGGGTGCTTTGTACGAGACTGGGATCTGCGGCA
Source organism: Roseburia sp. AM16-25 (assembly GCF_003473825.1). NCBI lineage: Bacteria > Bacillati > Bacillota > Clostridia > Lachnospirales > Lachnospiraceae > Roseburia > Roseburia sp. AM16-25. The sequence continues at coordinate 504,622 of NZ_QUCW01000001.1, read as the reverse complement.
GCTCAGGCGATCCTGGAAAAAGATTATGGCTATATGATCGCTATGATCGATGGGCAGACAAAGCGTGTTCCGCTGGAAGATGTGGCGGGCAAACTTAAGATGGTAGATCCTGACTGCCAGATGATTCAGGAAGCAAAGCGGATCGGCATCAGTTTTGGTGATTAGGAAGTAAGAGGTGTAGAGGATGTCTTATACGGCATTATATCGTAAATTCAGACCACAGGATTTTGAGGATGTAAAGGGGCAGGATCATATTGTGACAGCCTTAAAAAATCAGGTCAAAGCCAATCGGCTGGGGCATGCCTATCTCTTTACCGGGACGAGAGGAACCGGTAAAACGACGGTTGCAAAGATCCTGGCAAAGGCAGTCAACTGTGAGCATCCGGTGGATGGCAGTCCCTGCAATGAATGTGAGACCTGTAAACGTATCGCGGAAGGCAGCAGCATGAACGTATTTGAGATCGATGCGGCTTCCAACAACAGTGTGTCAAATATCCGAGATATCGTAGAAGAAGTGGCATATTCACCGACAGAGGGCAAGTACAAAGTCTATATCATCGATGAGGTACATATGCTTTCTGCAAGTGCTTTTGCGGCTCTTTTAAAGACTTTGGAGGAGCCACCGGCATATGTGATCTTTATTCTGGCAACAACAGAAGTGCATATGATTCCGATCACGATCTTATCCCGCTGTCAGCGTTATGATTTCCGGCGGATCTCCATTGATACTATTGCAGGACGTTTGCAGGAGTTGATGGTCAAGGAGAATATCTCTGTAGAGGATAAGGCATTGCGCTATGTGGCAAAGGCGGCAGACGGTTCTATGCGTGATGCCCTAAGTCTTTTAGACCAGTGTATCGCTTTTTATCTGGGCGAAAACCTGACCTATGATAAGGTATTGCAGGTGCTGGGGGCTGTGGATAATGAGATCTTTAGCCAACTGCTCCGCCATGTCTTACAGCATGATGTCACAGGTGCGATCGGTGTCTTGGAAGAGATGGTCGTACAGGGCAGGGATCTAAACCAGTTCGTTATCGAATTTACCTGGTATATGCGCAATCTTATGTTGGTAAAAAGCGATACAAATATGGAAGATGTGCTTGAAGTTTCCAGTGAACATATGGCATTATTAAAGGAAGAGGCAGCTATGGTAGGGGATGAGACGCTGATGCGTTATGTCCGTATTTTCTCGGAACTGTCCAACCAGATACGCCAGTCATCACAGAAACGTGTGTTGATCGAGATCGCACTGATCAAATTGTGCCGACCGCAGATGGAACAGGATTACGAGGCGATCGTAGATCGTTTGGATGTGGTAGAGCACAAGATCGAGGAGGGCGTTCCAGTCATGGTGCAGCAGGCAAGTGCAGGAACCGTCAATCCGGGGCTATCTGGGGCAGGAGCATCTGTCGTGCAGAAAAAAGACCTGCCGGATGCTATGCCGGAAGAAGTGCAGAAATTGTGCCGTGAGTGGAAACAGATCGTTTCCGGTTCCAGCGGACTTTTGCGGCAGGCACTTTTAAGTGCTTATCCGACGGTCAATGAGCAAAATCAACTTATGCTCGTCTATGACGAGCCACCAGGAGCCAAGAGTATCAATAGTTCGATCTTAGCCAGCGAAGATACGATGGCAGATCTAGAGGCTATGGTGGAAGAAGCGATCGGTAAACATGTGCCGATCGTTGTGAAAGTCAATACATCAAGTGCGGCAAGCAGCCAGTTATATACCAATGCGGTAGATTATTTTGCAAAGGTCGCAAATATTGAAATTGAAGAGGAGGACTTTTAAATGGCAAGAAGAGGTGGAGGATTCCCAGGCGGTGGTGGCATGGGTAATATGAACAACCTTATGAAACAGGCGCAGAAGATGCAGCGTCAGATGGAAGAAGCATCTAAGGCATTAGAGGAAGAAGAACTGACAGCAACCGCAGGTGGCGGTGTCGTAGAAGTGACAGTTTCCGGCAAGAAGGAGATCACAAAGATCAAGTTATCCGAGGAAGTCGTAGATCCGGATGATATCGAGACTCTGGAAGATCTGATCATGGCAGCGACCAATGAGGCACTTCGTCAGATGGACGAAAAGGCACAGACACAGATGTCGAAAATAACCGGAGGCATGGGTGGCGGATTACCATTCTAAGCAGAGTACATGGATTATTATAGCAAGCAGATCACAAAACTGATCGCAGAGTTATCTACATTGCCGGGCATTGGTGCAAAGTCGGCGCAGCGTCTGGCCTTTCATATTCTTGATATGCCTACAGAAGAAGTAGAAGATCTGGCAAATGCCATGGTCAGTGCCCGAAAGGGTGTCCACTACTGTAAGCAGTGCTATACGCTGACAGATGATGAGATCTGTCCGATCTGTAGCAATCCTGCCAGAGATCAAAAGGTGATCATGGTCGTAGAGGATACCAAGGATCTGGCGGCATATGAAAAGACCGGTAAATACGAGGGCGTTTATCATGTCCTGCATGGTGCCATATCACCTATGCAGGGGATCGGACCGGCAGACATCAAGTTAAAAGAATTGATGCAGCGTCTGCAGGGAGATGTAGATGAAGTTATCATAGCAACCAATTCCAGTCTGGAGGGCGAGACGACAGCAATGTATATCAGCAAACTGATCAAGCCGACAGGCATCAAGGTATCGCGTATCGCGAGCGGTGTTCCTGTAGGGGGCGATCTGGAGTACATTGATGAAGTGACCCTGCTACGTGCGCTGGAGGGCAGAACAGAGTTATAAGATCATCGGGAGAAATCCCGGTGATTTTTTTGTGTAATTTCTACATTTTTCTTCGCGGGGGTGTGGTAGCGTGAAGAAAAAAGGAGACCGTTATGATAGAAATAGTAAAAGAACCCACACCCGTAGAAAAAGTAGTTGAGGAACCAAGAAATGTAAGACAGATCGGAACTTTGCCAAAAGATGCCCGCGTGTACGTGGAAGATTATGTGTATCGTTTTTTACATGGAAGCAGTCGCCAGAAGAAACGGTATGCTTTTATTTTGCTAGGAGAGATCCGTCAGGGAGGGCAGCAGCCCAATTTATACATAAAAGGCGCTATGGAACTGGAACAGATCAGTTTCGGAGGCGGTATGCCGGTCTTTTCCGAGGATATCTGGGATCGGATATACCGGCAGGTCAGAAATTATTTCCCCCAGTGGAGTATCTTAGGTTGGGCAATGCAGTGCCTGGGCGAGCCGACCCGGATGGAGGACATCCAAAAGATCTGTAGCCGTCATTTTCCGGGGGATCATGGCAATGTCCTATTGTATGATGCCTATGGAGAATGGGAAAAACTTTACATGGATCGCCATGGTATCATGGAGGAGGTAAGCGGATTTTTTGTCTACTATGAAAAGAATACCCTGATGAGTACCTATCTCAGTGAGTATCATGGAAAAAAAGAGCAGATGGCAAAGCGGGCAGATCTGGATGAAATGGATCGTTTCCTTTTGCATGACGAGAAGCGATATGACGAGGAAATCCGGCAGGATCGAGAGGCACTGGCGAGGTATCGGTCTTATATGAATGACCGCAGGGGAAGCGGAAAAAGCCAGATGTCTAAAGTGGCGGTATCGGTTGCCCTGGTCGTTATGATCCTGCTGTCCGGCGTACTCTTTCAAAATTATACCAAGTTAAACGAGATGCAAAAGACGGTCGCGTCACTGGGTGGCAGTAGTGATGATGCCAGCAACCAGATGATAGAGGAGACCATCAGCAAGGGAGCAGAGGAACTGGCAAAAGCGGATGGATCGCAGGAGGCACAGGACGATAGCGGGGGGAGTCAAACGACCGAAAACGCGACGGCAAGTGCTTCTGCCGAGGCAAATAACAGCACAACGACGAACGTATATCTGCAGCAGGGCTATTATATTGTAGAACAGGGAGATAAGTTGACGGATATCAGCAGAAAAGTCTACGGAACAGAAGATATGGTCAGACAGATCTGTCAAAAAAATAATATCGAAAACGGAGATCATATTTGTGCCGGAGATAAATTGCTCCTGCCTTAAAAGGTCAAGTTTTACCCACAGACGACCGAAATATAATACAACAGATAAAGGAGGCAGTGCATGCAACTGGAGCAGATTGGAAGAAAAGACATCATAGAGCAGGTAGGAAAGGTTGATGGAAAAGCGACTACCACAGATGCCGCGCAAAGTGAGCAAAAGATCGCTAAGGAAAAATTGCGCAGCATCTCGGTCAATAACCCTTTTTACAATAAAAATGATCTGAAAGAAAAGACTATGGCAGAGAAAATGGAAGAACAGTTGGCACAGGGAACGGATGCCAGTCTTTTACATAACCAGATGGCAGTCTATGCCCAGACGATTTCGGACAAGGACTACGAAAAAATGCAGGAGGAGGGATTTTCTCCTATGCATATGGAAGCACACACCATTGTGACCGTGACAGATCGTATTAAGGTTGCTATGGCAAAAGGCGGTGCGGATATTTCCCGGATGGGCGGTATTTCGGATGCCAAGTTGGAGGCTATGAGTGACAGTGCGGGACAAAAAGTCCAGTTGGAATATGCGCTGGAAAATTCCGATCTTCCGGTGGAGGAGGATACGCTTGCGGCAGGACAGATCGCAATGACCAAGACGCAGGAGATGGATGGTCAGCTGTCCTTGGGGGCTGCCTGCTATATGTTAAAAAATGACTTGTCTCCGACTATTGATCATGTCTATCAGGCGTATTTTTCCGGTGGAACGGAAAGTGGGGTGGCAGACGATATGGAGGCTTTGCCAAAAGATCTGCAAGCCCAGTTGGAGACCATGCTTACGGATGCAGGCATGGAGGCTTCCGATGAAAACCTGACTTATTGCAATTATCTGATCAAAAATCAGATCCCGGTCACTACAGAAAATCTGACCTATATGGCAAAGTTGTTAGAACTGCCTTTGAATCAGGAGAGCGGCGCTACAGCAGAACAGATCGCAGATGCCGTAGCAGAAGGCAAGGAGCCGGGGGATGCCATGCTTTTATCGGACTACAGTCTGATGGGGCAGGCAAAAGATCTGTATGCGAAACAGATGAAAGAACTGGATGCGATCACAAGCACGAGACAGATGCAGGAAGCAAGGCTTCTGATGAGTGTGGAGGCGAATTACAGTCTTTTGAAAAAGGGCATTGCGATGGATATCATGTCGATCGAGGAGACGGTAGATGCCCTCAAGTCTTTGGAAGAAGAATATGTAAAGCAGATGCTTTCCGTGGATGATCCGGAGCAGACAGCGGAGAATGTTGCCGTTTATCAGGATTACAGAGAGGCACAGGAGACGCTTGGCAGTGCACCGGCAGCATTCTTAGCGCAGATACCGGCAGTGGAGGAAATGACCCTGCGCCAGGTGAGCGCAGAGGCGGGAAAGGTATCTGCTGCATTTGAAAGTGCTGAGAGCCGCTACGAGACGGTCTGGACAGAACCGAGAAAAGATCTGGGAGACTCCATACAAAAGGCATTTGCCAATGTGGATGATATTTTGCAGGATCAGGGCATGGAACTGACCGAGGAAAACCGCCGTGCCGTGCGTATTCTGGCATATAATGAGATGAATCTGACCGAAGAAAATATCCAAAAGGTGCGCCAGTCCGATATGGCAGTGCAGAAAATGTTCCGGGCGATGAAGCCGGCCAGTGTCATGGAAATGATCCGACAGGGGCATAACCCGCTGGATCTGACGGTAAAAGATCTGACCGATCTGGCGGAAGATCTTTCCGGTCAAGGGGAATCCAAGACCGGACAGGACAGCGATGAGTATGCAAAGTTTTTGTGGAAATTAGAGCAGACCGGTGACATCAGTCAGGAGGAGCGCGACAGTTACATTGGCATTTACCGTATGATCTATCAGGTGGAAGCGGGCGATGGTGCCGCGATCGGAGCCTTGATGATGCAGGGAAAAGATGTGACCCTGCGCAATCTCATGACGGCAGTGCGGTCAACCAAACATAGCGGACAGGAATATGCGGTCGATGATTCCTTTGGGCAGGTGGACTCTTTTGACCGGGCATCCCTTTCCATCACTGAGCAGGCAGAGATGGCATTTCAGGCAAATTGCCTGTATGAGGCAAAAGATACCATGACACCGGTCAAGATGAAGCAGTTTGAAAGTCAGGACGCTTACATGGATCTAACACCGGAGCAGTTCAAATCCCAACTGGATATTATTGAGGCAATGCGCCTGGCACCGCAGGAGACATTAAGCGGGCAGGATGCGGCTTATGTTAAGGAAGAAGAAGCGGTCGAGGAGATGGCGCGGGAGCAGACCAGACAAGAGGTGGCAGAGGCATTAAAGAGCGAGGAAGCCGTTTATCAGATGCTTGATAAATATGACCTGCCACAGACACCGGCTTTTCTGAGCGGTATTTCGGAAATGCTTAAGGACCGCAATAGCGTCTATCGCAATTTACAGAGATTTGCTTCCGGCGACAGTCAGGATATATCCGCAAAGCAGATTTCGGATCTGATCGAAGATTTGATCGAGGAATACGGCGAAGCCTGCAAGACACCAAAGGAAATGGCAGATGCCCAGCATAAATTAGAGGAAACCGCAGAGAAGGTCATGAAAAATATGCTGGTGGAAAAAGATGTGACCTCGATCGATGTGCGTGGCATGAAACTTGTCATGACTCAGATCCAGGCATTGGGACAGATGGGAGAGCAGAGCGAGACCTATAATATTCCGATTCTTGTGGAAGACAAACTGGGCAATCTTTCCCTCAAGATCGTGCGTGGAAGCGAGGAGAAAGGTCTGGTCGATGTGGCACTGGATATGGACGAAAGCGGTGCTGTCTCTGCAAGTTTCCGCTATGAAAATGGTCAGATCTCGGGCGATGTGGCTTTTGAAAAGGAGGATATCGCCGGACTGTTTTCAGATCATATGCCATATTTAGCCAATGCTATGCGTGAGGAAACCGGTCTGCCGGTATCTTTTGCTTACGCTGCGGATGCCGGGACCAATGTAGATGATTTCTATGAAAAGGAAGACGCAGATTTTGCTGTGACAAAAGAGCAGGACGCGGTTTCGACCAAGGTCTTATACGGGATCGCGCGGAGTTTTGTAGCAGAGGTGGCAGAACTTTTGTCTTAAGGATGGACCTGCAAAAATCAGCAAGGATCGGTTAAGTTGCAGGGCAGATAACCGATATAAAAAGTGTGACAAAGGATTGTCCGCTTTAAACCCCGCATGGATGCGACAGATGAAAACGAACTGGCAAAGGATAAAGCGAGGTATCAGATATGAAGATCAATAATAATATTTCAGCAGTGATCACAAATAAGCAGTTACTCGGAACGGAGAACAATCTGAGTTCATCTATGGAGAAACTTTCTTCCGGCTTAAAGTTGAATCATGCATCAGATAATCCGTCCGGGATGGCAATCTCCAATAAGATGAAAGCCCAGATCCGCGGATTGGATCAGGCATCACAAAACGCTTCTGACGGTACGTCCGTCATTCAGATCGTGGATGGCGCACTTGGCGAAGTGACCGATATGTTACAGCGTATGCGTGAATTGGCGGTACAGGCTGCCAACGGAACCAACTCACAGAAAGAAAAGGAAGCCTGTCAGTTGGAAATCGCATCTTTGCGTGATGAGGTCGACCGAATCTCCGAGACGACAGAATTTAACACCAAGAGCCTTTTGGATGGCTCTTTGGATGCGCGAGTGTATGCGGACAAAGAAAACCGTGATAATATTTCAAGAATTTATGTCTCTGACAGTGTGGCAGAGGGCACCTATAGTCTGACTGTAGATAAGGCAGCGACCAATGCGACCTATGACACAGGAATCCAGGTAGATGATCTGGTTGGCAAGAACGGACAACTTTCTATCAATGGCTATACCGTCAAGATCACAGATCAGATGACAAAAGAAGAAATCTACACAGCCCTGCGTGATGGGGCAGAGATCGGAGAGTGCACGATCAGCCGGATCGATAAGCCATTGTCCTTTACTTCGACAGCCTATGGATCACATGCATCGGTTTCTTTGATACAGCAGTCAAAAGATGGAGATATCTTTGGCGCAGGCATCCCAAATACGCAGACGAATCCGGATGCAAAAGCCGTTGTGGCCACCGGCGATAATGCAGAAGTGACTTTGGATTCAGCAAACAGTGCTTTTGATCCGAGAGCGACCGTTTCCTATGATGGCAATAAGATCACGATCACCAACACAGATGGATTTAATATGAGTTTCCTTTTGGAAGCAGGCTTTGAGGCAGGCGCGACAACAGCAGCCGGAACGACCACTACGGGTGTCATCAATCTGGAAGTGACAGATATCGGCATCATGGATCTGCAGATCGGTGCCAATGAAGGTCAGACCATGCAGGTGCGCATTCCGTCCACCAATGTGGACAGCCTCTATATTGACGATATTGATGTGACGACGGTAAATGGACCGTCAAAAGCCATGGATCGTCTGGATAGTGCCATTTCAACGATCAGCCAGATCCGTTCCCAGATCGGTGCTTATGAGAACCGCCTGGACTATACGGTTGGCAGTTTGGATGAAACGCAGGAAAATATGGAATCTGCCCTGTCCCGTATCGAAGATGTAGATATGGCAGAGGAAATGACAGAGTACACCAAGTACAATGTCTTGCAGCAGGCAGGCACCAGCGTTTTGGCACAGGCAAATGAACTGCCAACACAGGCACTTCAGTTATTGCAGTAAGGATATAAGGTATGACAGCAGAAACAATCGCGACATTTACCAGAAAAATCGTGGCGAGCAATCGTTCAGAATTGATATGTGTATTATATGAGATCTATTTTTCCTATGAACAAGAGGCAATCGAGGCTCTGACAGGGGAAGAAAAAGAGGCAGGAGATACTTATACCAAGGCTTTGCGCCAATGCGGACAGGTGGTCAGACACTTAAAGGATGCCTTAGATTTTTCTTATAAGATTTCCTATTCCCTGTATGCACTTTATGATTTCGTGGAGAGACAGTTGGCGAAAGCCATGTATGAGCAGAAGGTCGAAAGGATCCAAAGTGCAGGGAAGATCATGCGAGATCTGGAAGAATCCTTTGTCCAGGTGGCAAAACAGGATGCCAGCGGACCTATGATGGGAAATGCTCAGCAGGTGACGGCAGGACTTACCTATGGTAAGGGACAGTTGAATGAGTCCATGGGGGCTATGGAAGGCAACCGCGGTTTTTTCGCATAAAAGATAGGAAAAGAGCCTAAGTGATCGTTGGGTCACCTAGGCTCTTTTTGGGTGTGCTATGCAAAGATTTAGAGATTTAACTGTTTTACCTTAGTCAAGAGAAATTTATGCCGCATCTGTACGGCTTTTACCTGATAAATATAGTAATCGATCAGATCGGGATCTGTCATGTACTCTAAATTGGAGTATGCATTGGCAAGGTCGTGCTGTGTCTGAGTCAGATCATCGAGAAGAAGGCGGACCTGCGGGTCTGTCTTTTTTGTATGGGTAAGTAATCGCATAAAATAACCTCACTTTCTATCCCTTTACTCTTTATTACAAAGTATGAGTCAGAATGTTAAATTTATACATACATGAGAAAATTCGTTATTTTTGGGATTTGCCCAAAATGCAAAAAGTAAGGGTATCTGCCTATGCAAAATCAGATGCGTGGCTAAACTATACAAAAAATGCCCGCCACACCTGTAGAAAAACAGGGGCTTTTTGGAGCATATGCTTAAAGACAGGTGAAAAAGTTTGTAAGAATTCGACAAATATCAAACAAATCGCAGAGATCATGGACAGAAGGGGATTTATCGTGTAATAATTGTGGGCAAGGAAGGGGAGGTGAGCCAAAATTATTGCATGGGGAGTAGCCATAGTATTTTCATGCGCGGCGGTCTGCACAGATCTTAAGACCACGCGTGTACCCAATGGGTTGATTGTACTTGGTATTTTAGCGGGCGTCATGCTTTCGCTTATGGGGATAAGATCTGGGGGAGTAGTTCTATTTCTGATACGCTTGATCTGGCCGGTGGCACTTTTGTATCCGATCTATCTGATCCGGGGACTGGGTGCCGGGGATATCAAATGCTTTGCGGCATTATCGGTTATACTCGGAAGTCGTCTTGCGCTATCAGTCATCATCTATTCTTTGATCATCGGTGCCGTCATAGGGCTTTGCCGATGGATTCTGAGAGGACAACTGAAAGGCCGTATGTATGGAATGTACGCCGGCTTATGCCAAGTCCTGCTCTACAAGCAAAATTCCGCTTATTTCACAGAAAGAGGAGAAAAACTGCATTTTACCATCTGCATTTTTTTCGCATTGGTAGGATGTCTATTGAGGGAGGGGTTAAAGTGACAAAACAAAGTATCGTTGTATGTGACAGCGATGAAGCATATGTGCGTGCCTTTGCGGCATACCTGATGGAATGTCTTTCGGATGTGACGATCGTCTCGTTTACATCGGAGGAAGCGTTCCTGGCAAGCGAGGCAGTGTATTCTATAGGCATTTTGAGCAAGGATTTCCTAAGTGTCTTAGAGTTTTCCGGCAAAGAAATGGTGCATGAAAAGTTTTATCTGTGTGACGAGATCATTGCAAGCGAATATGAGCATCTGCCTATGGTCTATAAATATCAATCTATGGAGATCGTGGAAGAAATGTTAAAGCGCCTGCAACAGAAAGAGACAAGCAGTTGGTGGCACCGCGCCGGAAAGGAAAAGACACAGTTTATCGGGATCTATTCACCAATCTCACACGAACTGCAATTACCGTTTGCTTTATCCTTAGCACAGGTCTATCGGGAGAGTGGCAAGGTCTTATTTTTAGACATGGAGGAACTTAGCATTTTACAGATGCTGACAAAGCAACAGGGAAACCGGAGTTTTGTCGATCTGCTTTATCTGATGACCCGACAGGAGGCGGGCGGCGAGGACATTAGAGCCTATACCAACTGTTTTATGGGGGTGGATTATGTCAGTCCGTTTGCAGGACCGGAGGAAATGGCGGATGTGGAAAAGGAAACCTGGGTGGCGTTTTTTCAGCAGTTGATGGCAAGTGATTATGATACGGTGGTGCTGTTGTTTGGCAGGACTATCCGAGGCTTTCAGGAAATCATATCGGGCTGTCAGGAACTGATCGTTCTGGGAAAACCCGGAGACTACTACCGGATGAGTCAGGGAAAATTTGTAGAATACGCCGAGAACCATTACACGGGAGTGCAGGTACATGAGGTCCTGCTTCCTATGTCCGCAGGTAATCTGGTAGATGGTACCTATGCGGTGGAAGAACTCATCCAGGGCAATCTTGGCATGTTTGTACGTCGGATGATTCGCCAGGGTGTCATGGCACAGGGACTGGCTTATGGCATCGGTTGAAAAACGCATACAGGAGGAGATCTTACGGGATCTGGATATGACGCGGGAGATTTCAGATGAGGAACTCTTAGGCATCATTCGGCAGAAAATCTGTGATGTTGGAAAGGGGGAATATCTATCCATAGCCTATCGCATGGAATTGGAACACCGGATCTTTTACGGCCTGCGTCGTCTGGATGTTCTGGAAGACCTGTTGGCAGATGATACGATCACGGAGATCATGGTAAACGGGCCGGATCAGATCTTTATTGAAAGAAATGGCTGCCTGGAGGAGACCAAGTATCATTTTTCTTCCAACGAGAAGTTGGATGATGTGATCCAGCGGATCGCGTCTGCCAACAATAAAATGGCGAATACATCACATCCGATCGTAGATACCAGACTGGCAGACGGATCGCGCGTGAATATGGTCCTGGCACCGATCGCGGTCGATCATAGTGTCCTTTCCATCCGAAAATTCCCAAAAGAGCAGATCACGATGGAAAAGTTGATCGCCTGGCAGGCTTTATCACAGGAAGCAGCAGACTTTATCTGTCAACTGGTGCAGAGCGGATACAACATTTTTGTATCGGGAGGAACAGGCTCGGGCAAGACAACCTTTTTAAATGCCATGTCCGAATTTATCCCAAAGGATCAGCGCGTTATCACCATAGAGGATTCGGCAGAATTGCAAATGTCGTCGGTTCCCAATCTGGTTCGTCTGGAGGCGAGAGATGCCACCATGGAAGGAAAACTACAGGTTTCTATCCGCGACCTGGTCAGGACTTCGCTTCGTATGCGCCCGGATCGCATTGTTGTGGGGGAGTGCCGCGGTGTGGAAGCCATCGAAATGTTGCAGGCATTTAATACCGGGCATGACGGAAGTTTTTCGACCGGGCATGCAAATTCGGCAAAGGATATGTTGAGCCGATTGGAAACTATGGCACTGGGGGCAGGCGAGATACCGCTGGTGGCATTGCGTTCGCAGATCGCTTCGGGGGTGGATCTGATCATTCATTTGGAGCGTATGCGTGATGGCAGCCGCAAGGTGCGGGAGATCGTCGAGGTGCTGGGAGTCGAGCAGGGGGAAATACAGTTACAGCCGATTTTCTCTTTTGAGGAAAAGGGGAGTGGAGAGAAGGTGAAGGGCGCATGGATACTCAAAAACAAAATGCAAAGAGATCAAAAGTACAGACGATCTGTAGGACAGGTGAAAGAAAAAAGCCCTTGGTGGAAGTGAGTATCGCTGTTCTTCTGACCCTGCTTGTGGCGTGGATCTTCTACAATGCATGGTACGGCTTACTCTGGTTTCCGGTGGTATATCTTTTGTCCAGCCGTATTTATCGGGAGGAAAAACAGGCGAAAGAAGGGCAAAGGAAGAACCGGGCTTTTAAGGAGTTATTGGAATTGCTTTCCGGTTTTTTACAGGCAGGCATGTCACTGGAAAACAGTTTTTTGCAGGCAGAAGGGCAACTTGCCATGTTAGGGGAAGATGGCAAGGACATGATCTATGCCCTACACCAGATGAATCAGAAAGTAAAGGTCAATATTGCAGTAGAGCAGGCATACATGGAGCTGGCAGAACAGATGGACCTGGAGGAGGCTTGTGCTTTTGGCGAGATCCTCTTATTTGCCAAGAGATTGGGAGGAAACTATGGGAAAAATATTCAGAGGACCGCCACAAAGTTAGGGGAGAAGATGAGTTTACAGGAGGAGATAACGACGATGATGGCGCAGAAGAAGTTGGAGATGAAGGTTATGCTTGTGATCCCACTTGCTATCATTGCCTATGTACGCCTGACATCTGCAGACCTGCTTGCCGTTTTGTATGGCAATCTGGCAGGAGGCCTGATCATGAGTGTCTGTCTGGTGGTCTATGTCCTGATGGCATTGTGGAGTCGGCGTATTATGGATATTGTGATCTGAAATGATGGGGAGTATGTGGTTATGGTGCAGACAGTGATCGTAAGTCTGATCTGTCTTTTGACGTTTCTCTTATGGAAAAGAAAAAAGAGAAAGGAGAAGTATGAAAAATATAAGCGTGCAGTGCTTCTTTTAGGGATCATGGAACTGATGGGGCTCATGCTCAGTCTGCAGCAGTGGTATGAGGCAGGATGGGGATTTAGCGGAAGGCTCAAGCGAGAGGATATGGGACAAGGATCTTATAGAGAAGAACTGGAACTTTCATCTTCTGTTTACAGCGGTAGTCTTGAGGTTGAGGTAGAAGATAAATGGCCGGATCAAAAAGAAGCAGAAAAGAAGATCAAGGATGCCATAGCAGAGATCGATGCGACTTTTTTGGCAGAAAACGAATCGCTGGATCAGATCTATAGGGATGTGCAGATATCGGAGGTTTATCAGGATGGTCAGGTCGAGGCGGATTGGAGTTTTGATGACTACACCTATGTGTCGGCGGATGGCAAATTAAAGACCGAGGAGTTGGAGGAAGATACTTTGGTGGGGGCAAGTGTTCTTTTGTCCTGTGGTCCTTATCAGGAGATCTATGATTTTTCCTTTTGCCTGTGTCCGAGTCCTGCGGACAGCAAAGAGGGGCTTTTGCGCCAGATCCAAAAGAGCATCCGAGACCAGACCCGAGAGAGCGGGGACATAGTCCTGCCGGAGGAGGTGGCAGGTATTGCCCTGCACTGGAAAAAGGCAGGAAATGGGGATGGAGCCCTATTGTCCGTATTAGGATTGCTTGTATGTTTTCTTTTGCCCTATGGAGACAGGAAAGAAAGGGAAAGGCAGAGGGCAAAGATACGGCGGGAGCGAAAGAAAGATTATCCCTTGGTCGTGGATGAACTGGCATTATTTTTATCTGCCGGTATCACCTTGCCGGAAGCCGCCCGTAAGATGACGGAGGCTTATGAAAAAAGAAAGAAGCGGACAGGGAAAGTCCAGGCAGGATTTGAGTTATGGAAATTTTTTTCTTATGAAATGCGTGAGGGCGTGCAGGAAGGAGAGGCGATCGCGCATATGGGGATGCGGAGTGAGTTGAAAGAGTACAAGAAACTGGCACTTTTGCTGGAACAGAATAGGCGGCAGGGCAGTGAAAAACTTGTGCAGCAGTTGGAAGAAGAAAATCTGCTGGCATATGAGATGCGCAAGAATCAGGCAAGAAAGGCGGGAGAAGAAGCATCCGTCAAGTTGCTTTTTCCTATGCTGGGGATGCTGGGGATCGTCATTATGATCCTTCTATTGCCAGCCATGATGACAATGGGAAGTTTGTAGAAAGAGGAGAAAAGTATATGAGGATAAAAGATTTTTTGATGGAAGAAGATGGCGTGGGTGTGGTAGAAGTGATCCTGATCCTGGTGGTTCTGATCGGGCTGGTGCTGATCTTTAAGAAACAGATCACGGAACTGGTAAACAGTATCTTTAAGACCATCAACAAGGAAGCAGGAAAAGTATAAATGAGACAGGGGAGTCTTACCATATTTTTCAGTATGATCCTTTTGAGTTTATTTAGCCTGTTTTTTTCTATGGTCGAGACCTTGCGTATCTATGAAATGCGTCTGGAAAGCAGGAGTGTGACAAAAATCGCCATAGCAAATGCTTTTTCGGAATATCAGCCCTATCTATGGAAAACATACGGGATCCTGGCATTGGACGTCGGCTATGGAACAGAGGATTTTGATCTGGCACATATCGAAAAGCGTTTGTCGGATTTTGCATGGGAAAATTGCTTGGGATCAGAAAAGGAACATGGACTGGAACTGTTTTCGATCGAGCCGGAGCAGGCAGAGGTCACAGCCTATGGACTGCTGACAGATGATGAGGGAGCAGCCTTGATCTGTCAGGGGGCAGAAGTAGCGCGACAACAGATCCTACAGGGCATTTGGGAGACATGGGATTCCAAGTATGGGCAAGTGGCGGATGACAGAGAAGTCCCGGATGTTGGGCAGATTGTTGCGCAGGCGAAAAAGGGGATAGAGGTAGCCAAAGAGCAAAAGACAGAAGAAGGCTCTGCTGGGAATGAACAGGTGGCAGAAGATCAAATGAGTTCCACCCCGGTAGAAAAAGTCCGGGAAAATCCGCTGGAATTGTTTTCACAGATCAAAGAGCAGGGATTGTTGGGATTGGTGCTTAAGGATCAGGCGGTTTCGGAGAAGACGCTAGCGATAGCGATAGGGCTGGAAGAACGCTTGCTGTGTCAGGGAAGCGGGGAAAAGAGGAGAGAAGTCTCCGGGTACGACCGGATATGCTTTGACTGGTATGTCTTGCAGGAGTTTTCACACTTTGACCGGGAGGTGTCTGCGGATCGTGCGCTTTCTTATGAAGTGGAGTATTTGATCGCAGGAAAGGCAAGTGATCGAGAAAATTTAGAAGCAGTCGTATTACGCTTGCTTGCCATGCGGGAAGTACAAAATGCTGAGGTCATACTGACGGATCCTACTATGATGGGACAGGCATATGAGATCGCACTTGCATTGGCAGGGGCTAGCGTCAATCCTGCGCTGGTGCAGGTAGTGCAGGTTGCTGTTGTGGCAGTGTGGGCATTGGTTGAGAGTATATTGGACTTGCGTGCCCTACTGGATGGAAAGAAGATCCCAATGCTTAAGACCAGAGCACAGTGGAAAAGCCAGTTGGGGGCTTTGCAGACGGCATTGGATGGAGGGGAAGATACGTCGGTGCAAAAGGGGATTGGTTATCAGGAGTATTTATTTGCCCTGCTTGCCCTTTTGCCGCAGAAGAAATTGGCGTATGGCTGTATGGATCTGATGGAAGCCTCCATGCAGCAGCAGGAGGATTATGCCTATGTCAAAATGGATCATATGGTCTATACCATGGATATTTCCTGCTCTTTTACAGGTCAGGGTCTCTTTGATGCCTTCCTGCCCATGCAGCCCCTCTGGGTAGATCTATACAGATCCGAATGTCAGGAAACTTTATATTACTAAACAGGAAAGGAGGTGTAAAAGGGTGTCTCTTTCTCAAATGTGTTTCCGTGTTGCGGCGGAAGCAATCCAGAGTAACGAACCTTTTATTCAAAATCAATCTAGTATGAAATCTCTTCAAAATAGCAGAAAAAAGTTATTCTTTTCTTCAGACCTTAATCCAAATAAAGAGACACCCTTTTGCATCTCCTATCAAGGAAGTTACACGATCGAGGCGGCGCTGATCCTGCCACTTATGATCAGTGCATGTATTTTCATTCTGTTTTTTCTTCGCATTGCCATGGTACAGATCGGTGTGAACCGCAGTATGGAAGAAGTCGCCGGGAAGACAGCAATCTGCGGAGAGCAGGATGCGGTCGGGTTGTCGGGACTGGTGCTGGCGTGCAATGCCAGAATGATAATGATCGGTACACCGACATCTTATATCCGAGGGGGAATTTTAGGGATCTCTTATGATAAGTCGTCCGTAGAAGATAACTATATCACACTGGTGGCAGAGTATGGGATCACCTTTCCTATACGGATCTTTGGGACTTACCACTGGAACATGGAGTCTAAGACAAGTTGGCGAAAGTGGATCGGTTGGGACCCGGAGGAAGATGGGGAGGGTCATGGCTATGTCTATGTAACAAAAGAAGGCAGTGTTTATCACGAGCGGTATGACTGCACCTACCTGCATCCATCGATTCATGCGGTGGCTGTCAAAGAACTGGATGCATACAGAAATACAAGTGGTAATCGTTATAAGATATGCCGCAGTTGCAAGAGTGGAAAAAAGAAAGAGGGAACTGTGTATATTACCGACTATGGGGACAGTTATCACAGCAAATTGTCTTGTGGTGGATTGAAACGGACAATTTATCGTAAGCGTAAGGAAGATGTTCTCATGCTGGCAGGATGTAGTAAATGCAGTATGGGAAAGTAGCAAAGGGGGAGAAGTATGAAAGTTATGGGATTGGTAGGGATGCTTAGTATCTGTAGTGTGGAGGATCTGTGGAAACGGCAGATCCATCTGGTTGTGATCAGTGCATTTGGGATCTTAGGTGTTTTGCTGCATTTTTATGATGGCAAGCAGACCGCGCTGGATATGTGCGGCGGTATGCTGGTTGGCATTGTGCTGTATCTGCTCAGTATTTTTTCACACGGAAAAGTAGGGAAAGGGGATGCCTTTCTGGTGACATCCATGGGCGTCTATCTGGGATTTTGGGACAATATGACGGTGCTTTGGATGGCATCTATCATGGCGGCGATCTTTGGCGTCGTGGTCTGTATCTTTTTTGGAAAGAAGAAGGATGAGAGCCTGCCTTTTGTGCCATTTTTACTGGTCGCATATCTCTTGTTTTTGATTCTGGGCGCGACAGCGGCAAATATTTGAAAGCGGGGAGCAAGGAATGGTAAGTGAAAGGGTGAAACGCCCCAGAATGTGGCTGGCGGCATCTTATACGGTGGAAGCCTCCTGGGTAATGGCAATCTGTCTGGGCATCGTCTGTATGCTGATCCTTTTGGGATACGAGGTTTATCATGAGGCACTGGTATTTGCCAGAGATACAGTGTGTGAAATGGATGTGGTCACATCTTTTCGGAAAGCAAAATTGCTGATGCAAAGCGTTGGCAGGTAGGGGAGGATGAGAAATGGAGATTAGTTATAAAAGAACACATAAAGAAAGTTATATGATCATTTCAACAGAGGAGTATGTATCGGATTATGAAGAACAGATGTTAAAGGAAAATGAGATCCGGTCGCTCTTGTCTTTTTATACCATGGAAATGAACGGCAGAATACAATTCTGGTACGACATTTCCGGCAAACAATCGCTAAAAGACTATCTGCAACAAAAAGAAGTGACTTTTGAGAGTATGGAGGAGGTCTTTTTGTATCTGGCGATGGCGTATGAGGAGATCCATAAATATCTTTTGCACGAGGACAAGGTGTATCTGTGCCCGGAGACTGTCTATGTGGCAAGACAGGGACAGTTTCGGGTTTTTCTCTGTTATTGTCCTTTTGAAAACTTTGATGAAAATCCGTTTGCTGCCTTGATGGAATATGTCCTGACGATCGTGGATCATGGGAAAGATGATCTGATGCGCACCTGTTATGAAATTTATGATATGACTTTACAGGATGGAACGACCTTATATGACCTTTTGCATTATCTGCAAGAACAAATGGAGGGCATGCGCTATATAGAGGAAAAATCAACGCTTGCTTACGAGGAGTCGGAAATTCCCTCGTACAATGAAGATGTGCCTCCTATGGTAGAAGAAAAGGAGAGTATGGTGCTGGAGGAATCTGTCTATTACGAAAGCAGTTACGAGAAAATTCTGGAGACTATCCGGGCAAAGGGGCAACACATCAAGGAATTGATCCTGTCCTGGTTTGCACAGAATCGGGAAGTACACGGTGGAAAGAAGGATGTTCTCATAGAACCGGAGCCGATCCCGGTGGAACGAACGGTTCTTCTGCATGAAAAAGCGGCATCCTGTCAGGGACAATTATTGTATCAGGGAAATGGCGGAGAAGAAGATTTTTTCATCAGGGAAAAGACCTTTCGCATTGGTACGGATGCATCCGGCAATGAGGCGCAGTTGCACTCATCGGCGGTCAGCCATCAGCATGCCCGGATCATACGCCAGGAGAGAGAGTTTTACATTGAGGATCTGAATTCGACCAATGGCACATTTGTCAATGGTGTCATGCTGGCTTATACCCAAAAGAAAAAACTGGAGCCTATGGATCGTGTTACCTTCGCGGATGTGGAGTATTTGTTTGTTTAAAGATTGCGTTTGACTAAGAAAAAGAGGTTATTTATAATAAAAAAGTAATTGATGAGCGATAAGTAAGAGCAGAGGTTTTTATGAAGGTCAATATTTATTATGGTGGACGAGGCGTATTGGACGATCCGACGCTTTACGTTATTCAAAAAATGGAAAGCGTACTGATAGAACTTCGGGTAGAGGTACATCGGTATAACATATATGAGCAGAAAAACGCCATTTCCATGTTGCCACAGACCTTAAAGGATGTGGATGGCATTATTCTGGCGACGACCGTGGAGTGGCTGGGGATCGGCGGATATATGAACCAATTTCTGGATGCCTGCTGGCTCTATGGCGATAAGGAGAGTATTTCTTCTATTTACATGCAGCCGGTTGTGATGTCTACGACCTATGGAGAGCGTGAAGGTGCTTTGACCTTGGAAAATGCATGGGAGATCCTGGGTGGTCTGCCTTGTGCCGGATTGTGTGGTTATGTTGAGGATATCGTGAGTTTTCAGGTCAATCAGGAATATGCCCACATCATTGAGAAGAAGGCAGAAAACCTTTATCGCACGATCTCGCAGAAGTCCAAAGGGCTTCCGACCAGTAATCAGGCAGTC
Source organism: Roseburia sp. AM16-25 (assembly GCF_003473825.1). Classification (NCBI taxonomy): domain Bacteria; kingdom Bacillati; phylum Bacillota; class Clostridia; order Lachnospirales; family Lachnospiraceae; genus Roseburia; species Roseburia sp. AM16-25. The sequence continues at coordinate 485,045 of NZ_QUCW01000001.1, read as the reverse complement.
ACAAGAAGTATTCTTCGTACCCAGCAATTAGAACTGACCCCGCAGGAGAGCGAGCAGTTATCACAATATGTGTCAGATGACAATTATGTCAAGAAGCAGAAGCAGGATATTGAGGAGTTATCCAGCATGTTCCGTGGTATGATGGGCAAGGAGGCGCAGGAGTCAGCAACCGAGTATATCATGGAATTTCAGTCACATTTTGCACCGCAGCCGGATTTCTCGGCACGCTACCTCTTTATGATCGGCGGTAAGAAAAAGCCTTTGTTTGTCGGTGTGGATGGCGATGAGATCGTCTGCCATTACGGACAGGAAGAGGAGATTGATGTGTACTTAAAAGTGCCGCAGGAGATCATGGATCAACTGGTGCGTGGGCAGATGACATTCCAGAGAGCCTTTAGTGTGGGAGATCTGACGACCAAGGGTAACTTCAAGACACTTCGTATGTTAGATGATATTTTTACTTTTACACAGGACAAGTAAGTAGTAGATAAAGGAGATGCGAAAATGAGAGACGACAACTGTATTTTTTGTAAGATTTTAAATGGAGACATTCCATCCAGAGTAGTTTTTGAGGATGCGGATTTTCAGGTTATCATGGATGCGGAGCCTGCAACCAAGGGACATTGCCTGATCCTGCCAAAAGATCATTATGCCAATGTATTTGAAATGCCGGATGAGGTGGCGGCTAAGGTGCTTCCGACCGCAAAAAAAGTGGCAGCGCATTTAAAAAAGACTCTGCACTGCGATGGCATTAATCTTGTGCAGAACAATGGGGAAGCCGCAGGACAGACAGTGCATCACTTTCATATGCATGTGATTCCGCGCTACGAAGGCGGCAATGCAAAGGATGTCACATGGAGCCACAGTGAGTTTAGCGCTGAGGAGTTGGATAAGATTCGCGACCAGATCCGGATGTAGGGTAGTAGGAAAGTAGGAGAAGGCTTTGATAGCAGTAGCGATTGTAGAGGATGAGGAAAGTGCATCCAAACAATTAACAGAATATATCAACCGATATGGCAAAGAGCAGGGAGAACAGTTTCAGGTCTCCCTGTTTTCCAATGTGGGAAGTTTTCTGGAGCCCTACAAAAAAGTAGATATCGTTTTTATGGATATCATTATGCCGGGCTTAAATGGCATGGATGGGGCCAGACAGATGCGGGAGATCGACCCGGAAACGAAAATTGTTTTTGTTACCAATATGGCGCAGTATGCAGTGCAGGGATATGAAGTGGATGCACTTGATTTTGTGGTCAAGCCGGTCAATTATAAGGATTTTTCTTATAAAATGAATCGTGTGGTTAAGGCGGTCAAAAATCATAGGAGAAATCTCTTGTCTATCGAGATTCCCGGAGGAATCCAGCGCGTCTGTGTGCAGGATATTTTGTACGTGGAAGTGGAACAGCATACCGTGATCTATCACACGACGGATGGAGAATACCGCGTGCGCGGGACAATGAAAAATGTAGAACAGAACTTGCAAAAATGGCATTTTTTGCGCTGCAATAATTGTTATCTGATAAATCCTAGACATATGGAGTGGGTCAGGGGCTATGAACTCAAGATCGGAGAGGATGTCCTACAGATATCACACCCGCGGAAAAAGAAGTTTTTAGAAGAACTCGCTGATTATTATAGTATGGGAGAGGCGGAATGATGCTGTGGTATCTGGCATTTTGTTATGCCATTAGTTTTTATATACAACTGTGGATCGCGACGGTTGCCTTTTCTCCCAAGATGGAAAAACGAAGAGGCTTTGCAAAAAGAGCATTTCTTGGCTCTCTTTTCGTGATTCTTTTGGGAAGCCTGACCTATCAGATCCTGTGTTATGGAAAGACGTGGTTTGTGACCAATATGGCCTTTTACTTTTTGATGGCTGCTTATGTAGTCATTGCTGTGCGTATTATATATCAGGTAGACTTTTTGGAAGCGTTTGATGTGACCCTGACCGGTTATATGGTGCAGAATTTGTCATCGCAGATCAGCCAGATATTTATCAGTAATAAAACGATTGCTATGCGAAGCATTTGGAACATGGTAGAGAGGGAAAGTACGCGGTCGATGCTGACTATGGCAACTGCCTTTTTTGGAACCCTGCCCCTGATCTTTGCCGGGTATCTGATCTTATATATTCCCTTTCATCCGAAAAAGGATATGCGGACTTATACCAGAAGAACCAGACAGAAAATGGCAGGCATTTCTTTGATATCCCTGATTGTTGTTGTATTTTTGAGCAGTTACCGCGACAGCCATGCAGGGGAAAGTCTTTCGCTGATGATCGCAAGCCGGCTTTTATCCATCATGTGCTGCCTGCTTCTTTTGATCATGAAGTCCAGTATTCTGGAACTCAATGCAGCGGAACAGGAAAAGGCGCTTTTGCAGCAGTTGCGCGTGGAGGAACGCAAGCAGTATGAGCAGAAAAAAGAGACCGTGGAACTGATCAATGTCAAATGTCACGATATGCGTCACCAGATCGATCTGCTGGAAAAACGGGGCAAAGGCATGGATTCGCAGGAATTGGATAAAATGCGCGAACTGCTCAACATTTATGATTCTTCCGTGCAGACGGGCAATGAAACTCTGGATATCCTATTGACGGAGCGGAGCCTCTATTGTGAGAAATATGGTATCCGATTGTCTTGTATCGTTGATGGGAGCAAGTTGGATTTTATGTCGGTCAGTGACATCTGTTCTTTGTTTGGCAATGCCTTGGAAAATGCCATTCGGGCGGTTGAAATCATAGAAGACCCAGAGGAGCGCATTATCAGTCTCAAGGTACAGGAAAAGAATGGTATGCTTTTGATCCGTGTGGATAATAGTTTTCGGGGCAATCTGGTCTTTGATGGAGATCTTCCACAGACAACAAAGAAAAAAGACGGTTATCATGGCTACGGTCTGAAATCTATACAGATGGTAGCAAAGAAATACGCCGGTGTAATGCGGATACAGACGGACGAGCAGTTTGTTCTGACCGTTATGATACCGATTCCTTAAAAGAATATGACGCAAAATCACAAGGTTATGGCATCTCCGACAGGGGATGCCTTTTTTTGTGTTATTTTGACGAAGAAGAATGTCGGGTGTCTGTAACCGGGTGATACAGCACATGGCAAGGAGGAGGTTAAAGATGAAGAAGGACAAGACAAAGAAGTTAAAAGCGTGTCCGCGCAAGTATCGCAACCGTAAAATTGTAGGTTCGGTTATTTTGGTCGCACTTTGCGTTGTCGTCAATTATGCAACCAATATGATGTCAACCACGATCGATACCTATATTGGCGGTGGCACATCTTATGTGAACACGGATGCGGTCAAAAACAAGGAAGACGGTAATTATTATGAAAATGCTGATATTTCAGCCAAGGATGCGAAAGATGCAGCCTATGAAGTAGCACAAAAAGTAGCAGAGGAGGGATCAACTCTCTTAAAGAATGATGGTATTTTGCCGCTGGCAAAGGAGTCTAATGTCATGCCATTTGGTTATGCCTATGAAAATCCGATCTACGGACAACTTTCCAGCGGTGGATCTGCAAAATGGGTAGTAGATCCGATCACACCGGAAGAAGGATTAGCTGCTTTTACGATCGATACGGCAGCCGTAGAGAAGATGGATGCGACCGATGATCCCGAAGGATTGACGGAAGCAGAAGGTACCAGCAGTGCAGGAGAAGCCGGATCTGTACTTGGTGGTGATTGCAAGATCTATGAGTATGATCCGGCCATCTATGAAGATATTGCACAGGCAGAGGATACAACCGGTATCGTATTCATTACCCGCTCCGGTCAGGAGGGACAGGACCAGAAGTTTGATGCCTATGCCGATGGAACACCACATTATCTGGCACTTTCCGAGAATGAAAAAGGAACGATCCGTGCGGCAAAGGAGATCTGCGGCAAGGTCGTTGTTGTCTTAGTATCTTCCGCGCCGATGGAAATGGGCGATCTGATGTCCGGGGAACTTGAGGCAGATGCTATCCTTTGGGTTGGTCATCCGGGAGAAAAAGGATTTTCTACCTTATCTTCTTTATTAGATGGTGACGTAAATCCATCCGGCAAGACGGTCGATACCTGGGCGGCTGATTTTACCAAGGATCCGTCTTACCAGAGTCTGGGCGAAAATACTTATTCCAACTTTACGATCACCAGCGGAGCTCTTATCGATGGTGGAGAATATGCTGCTATGTATAACGAATACATGGAAGATATGTATATGGGCTACCGTTATTATGAGACGGCAGATGCTATGGATGCAGGCTTTGTCTATGGTACTTTGGACGGACAAGGTGCAAGCGTTGAGGCGGGTGCTGTCTGCTATCCGTTCGGCTATGGTCTGTCCTATACCACTTTTTCACAGGAACTTTTATCCCTTGAAGATGATGGTTATACCATTACAGCAAAAGTAAAGGTAACAAACACAGGGGATGTGGCTGGAAAGGATGTCGTACAGTTGTATTACGGAGCACCATATACCCAGCTAGATCAGGAAAATAAGATTGAAAAGCCGGTAGCAAATCTTGTGGCATATGATAAGACAAAGGAGTTGAAACCGGGCAAGAGTGAAGAAGTTACCCTGACATTTACATGGGACGATCTGACTTCATACTGCTATACATATGATAACGGAAACGGAACAATGGGCTGTTATATGTTAGAGGCTGGAGATTATACGATCTCACTGCGTTCTGACTCACACAATGTCATTGATGAGCAACAGATCCAGAGAGCCGAGACCATCTGGTATGACGGATCTGACGAGGATCACATTCGCCAGACAGAAAAAGATGCACAGTCTGTCATGAATGATGACGGTACGATCAGCGATGAGACTGGCGATGGTGCTGACTATGTTGCCGCGAGCAACCAGTTCCAGACAAGCAGTGATTATATGAATGAAGTTTCTACCCTTCTTAGCCGTTCTGATTGGAATGGCACGCAGCCAGTAGGAACGGATACCAAAGAGATCCCGGAGAAATATTCCGAACAGTTGAATACAGAAGTATCTTTTGATGTGGAAAATGATCCGGAACTCGGAAATGTGGAAGGCAGCAAGGTCTACAGTGATAGCATGCCGACCTCCAATGCGGATAATGGTTTAGCACTTTCTGATATGCGTGGACTTTCCTATGACGATCCGCAGTGGGATGCATTTTTGGATCAGATCGACTGGGATGCCGATAAGGCTGACATTATCCAGAATTTCTCAGGTGATGCTTATACGACAGCGGCCATTGATTCTCTGGGCTTGCCGGCGACGGTAGCACAGGATGGTGCCAATGGTTTAAAAGTCAATGGTGTGACTGAGGACAAATCCGGTTATGATATGTCAAAGAGTTCGTCCTTTGGATTTGCACCGCTGATGGCAGCAACCTGGAATAAGGATCTGATGTACGAAGTGGGACAGGCATTCGGCGTAGAATCTTTAGCGAATGGTATCAGTGGCTGGTATGCTCCGGCGATCAATCTGCATCGGTCTATGTTCTCCGGTCGTGTCTTTGAGTATATGTCAGAGGATCCGGTACTTTCCGGCAATATTGCTGCAAAGATGATCTCAGGTGCCGGCGATCAGGGAATGTTCTGTTATGTCAAGCATTTTGCTTTAAATGAGACCGAGACAGGTCGTGCAAAACTCAGCAGTTACTGGGCAGATGAGCAGACCATGCGTGAACTTTACATGAAAGCATTTGAAATTGCGATCAAGGATGCCAAGATGACCATCAAGTATTATGATGCGGATGGCAATATGACAAGCAAGACTATGCGCGCAGCAACCGCAGTAATGGCAGCACAGAACGGTGTCGGCGTGGTAGCCGGAGAATGTAACTATAGTCTTTTGACCTCTGTTCTGCGTCAGGAATGGGGATTTGAAGGAATGGTCATTTCTGATTACTGGGTATGGAATGGTGATAATCTGCGTGACTATGCATTGCGTGCAGGTTGTGATACCTACTTATGTATGAATGTGCCGACCATGTGGACGATTTCAGACTACACAAGTGCAACGGCAAGAACTGCCATGCGAAAAGCCATCAAGAATCTCTGTTATGCGGTCGCAAATTCCAATGCTATGCAGGGAATGGCACCGGGAGCCAAGGTTGAGGTAAGTATGTCCCCTTGGAAGAAAGTCTTGATCGGACTTGACATTCTCGTTGTATTACTTGTTCTCTTAAATATCTGGAAGGTTGTCCATCGTTATAAGGTGGCGGCAGAGCACCCGGAATTATTTAAGGAAGATACAAAGAAAAAGAATAAATAAGCATAAAAAATCCCGGCATGATTTCGTGCCGGGATTTTTTATGGCTAGCGGCTGACTTCCTCGATCAAGCCCATAATGGTCTCAATCGCGTTCATTTGCCCGCTGTTTTTCATAGCATCGATATATTTGCTGCGATGTGCCATGACATCATCAATGGTTGCCATGAGTTTTTCGGATGTGACTTCTTCTTCCTCAAGTACCGCAGAAAAGCCCTGCTTTGCAAAGGAATTGGCATTTAAGATCTGATCGCCACGGCTGGCATTTCTGGATAGTGGGATCAGGATGTTTGGTTTATGTAGTGCCAGAAGTTCACAGATGGAATTGGCACCGGCTCTTGCAACAACGAGGTCTGCGGCTGCAAAAAGATCCGGGAGGTTCTCACTGATATATTCAAACTGTGCATATCCTTTTTTATCCTTGAGGGACTCATCGATATTTCCCTTGCCGCACAGATGGATGATCTGGTATTTGGTCAGCAGGGTATCAATGCATCCACGGATGGCATTGTTGATATAGACGGATCCGATGCTGCCGCCCATGACCATGAGGATAGGCAGGTCGCCGGTAAATCCGCAGAAATCTTTGGCTGCCTGCTTATTGCCGTGTAAAAGTTCCTGACGGATCGGAGATCCGGTAAGGACGGCTTTTTCTTTTGGCAGATAAGGCAGTGTTTCCGGGAAATTGCAGCATACCTTGGTAGCTGATGGCATCGCAAGTTTGTTTGCCAGACCCGGGGTCAGGTCGGATTCATGGATGATGACCGGGATATGTCTTGTCTTGGCTGCCATAACGACCGGCACAGAGACAAAACCACCTTTGGAAAAGACAACATTGGGACGGATCCTTCCCAGCAGGCGTCTTGCCTGAAAGAAGCCGTGAAGCACACGGAAAGGATCGGTCAGGTTTTTCCAGGAACGATAACGGCGGAACTTGCCGGAACTGATACCATAGTAAGGGATCTTCTTATCCTCGATCAATCCTTTTTCAATACCTTCGTAGGAACCGATATAATGGATCTCATATCCATCTTTTTGTAAAGAATCAAACAGAGCAATATTGGGCGTTACATGTCCTGCGGTACCGCCGCCTGTCATAACTATTTTTTTCATACAAAAACTCCTTTATTCTAATCTATATCAATCTTACCTTGCTTTTGCTAATTGTCAAGATGGTGACTGTCTACTTTTTACGTCATTTTTTGCAGACAAAGGCTTGTACCATTTTATATAGGAAGAAAAGCAAGAGGAGGAAGAACAGGTGGATATGACATGGCTGGAAAAATTAGCGGGAGCAGAGGGCTGGATCGGGCTGGGACTTTTGGCTTTACTGGTCCTGCTTTTGCTGATCTTTATCATTCGCTTTTCACGTTTTGCAAAAAAGTGTGAGCAGGCGGCAGGACAGATCCAAGTATATGTGCAGGATGTGCTGGGAGACTATGAGGAGACAGGCGAGGCGGCAGAAAAAAAGCCTTGGGCGACAGGGGAAGATCCCATCATAAGAGAGAAGAAAGAGGAAACGGATGCCATGACACCTGCGGAGCAGGAAGCCCTTTTACAGGAGATGCTGGGAAACCTTTTGGGATGAAAAATGAACAAAACTTGACAAAGTGAGGCGACTTTGTTATAATTCGTAATAAATTTGTAACAAATGTAACAAATTTTGTATAAAGTATCATAGAAATGCAATACTTGATATATAGATAGTATTACATGAATATGGAGGAATTATTTATATGAATTATAATTGGAAGAAGCGCGTTGCGCAGGGAACAGTGGTTGCTTTGGCAGTGACGGCGATGAGTACGACTACCGTACTTAGTCAGCCCAAAGAAGCGACAGACACTGTGAGCGGCTATCGTACCGCTGGTATTGTCCAGGCAGTCAGTACGATGGAAGCAGGTGCGTATGCGACTGCCAATGTCGTAGGTTCTCAGGTAACCGTAGTTGCTGCCGCAAATGAGCAGGCACAGGTCGCATATCCTGAGTGGCAGGATCGCCTGATGGCAAATGTGGATGAGTTCTTGTATGTGAGAGCAACTGCAAGTACAGATTCTGACATTGTCGGTAAGATGTATAAGGGCGATGTGGCAGAGGTTACAGCGACGGAGGGCGACTGGTATCAGATCACATCCGGCAATGTGAATGGCTATGTGCTCGGTGAGTATTGTCTTACCGGTGATGATGCACATGCACTGGCAGAAAGCGTCTGCAAGACCTATGCAAAGGCAAAGGAAGGCGGTATCCGCGTCCGTAGCGAGGCAAGTGCTGAGAGTGCGATCTATACCGTGATGGCGGTAGGCGATTCGCTGGAAGTAGATACGCAGGCTACGCCGGTAGACGGCTGGGTGGCCGTAAGCACCAAGGCTGGTACCGGATATGTCAGCAGTGATTATGTGGATGTCAGCATTGATTATGGAACAGCCATTACGATCGAAGAAGAACAGGCAGCCATTGCAGCAGCCAAAGCCGCAGAAGAAGCAGCGGCAGCAAAGGCACGCGCTGTGACCGTACAGAATCAGGCAGTGGCAGCATCTTATGATGATACGACACTTTTAGCAGCCCTGATCCAGTGTGAGGCAGGCAATGAACCCTATGAAGGTCAGGTAGCCGTTGGTGCGGTGGTATGTAACCGTGTCCGCAGCGGTGGTTATCCAAGTTCTGTTTACGGTGTTGTATATCAGAGCGGACAGTTTACACCGGCAGCGAGCGGATCTGTAGCATCCGTAGCGGCAAGTGGTCCAAAGGCATCCTGTATGCAGGCAGCGCAGGCAGCCCTTGCAGGAACGGACAACACAGGCGGAGCATTGAGTTTTAGACCGGTCAGCAGTGGACGCGGCGGCGTTGTGATCGGTAATCACGTATTTTTCTAAATTAAAATATGCAAAGCAAAAATCCCTTTTTGACATGGAATCATGTTGGAAAGGGATTTTGTCATTGTTTTGTCCTATATCCGGACTTTGGAGGAGAGATTACAAATTAAGTCTTGGCGCATCCTTCTATCGTCAGAAAGAGCAGATGAGCTTCGACCGCCTGTATCAGGAGGCGGATCAGGCAATGTACGCCAGCAAGAAGCAGGCAGGATTTGCTATGACAATTTATCATACAGTAGAATAGTAGACATAATCGCAAATTTGTTGCGCTATTAGCACAGATAGGGTACTATAAGATGGTAGCAAAGAATAAAATGCATATGGGAGGTAGTTTATGGTAGTAGTTATCATTTTAGTCGTGGTGATCTTATTGCTGGTTATTTCTTGCGTCAAGGTTGTACCGCAGGCACATGCTATGGTTATTGAGCGTTTGGGCGCTTATCTTACGACCTGGCCGGTAGGACTCCACTTCAAGGTGCCGTTTATTGATCGTGTGGCACGCAATGTCAACTTGAAGGAGCAAGTAGTTGATTTCCCGCCACAGCCTGTTATCACCAAGGATAATGTTACAATGCAGATCGACACGGTCGTATATTATCAGATCACAGATCCAAAGTTGTATTGCTATGGTGTTGAAAATCCGATCATGGCGATCGAAAATCTGACAGCGACGACACTGCGTAATATCATTGGTGATCTGGAACTCGACGAGACATTGACATCCAGAGAGACCATCAACACAAAGATGCGTTCTGCCCTGGACGTTGCAACAGACCCATGGGGTATCAAGGTCAACCGTGTTGAGTTAAAGAACATCATTCCACCGGCGGCCATCCGTGATGCCATGGAAAAACAGATGAAGGCAGAGCGTGAGCGAAGAGAAGCTATCCTGATCGCGGAAGGTGAGAAGAAGTCAACCATCCTGATCGCCGAAGGTAAAAAAGAGTCTGCCATTCTCGATGCTGAGGCAGAGAAGCAGGCACAGATCTTAAAGGCAGAGGCTGTCAAGGAAGCAACCATTCGCGAGGCAGAAGGTCAGGCAGAAGCCATTCTCAAAGTCCAGCAGGCGAATGCAGACGGTCTGCGTTTCTTAAAGGAAGCCGCTGCGGATGATGCTGTTTTACAGTTAAAGAGTTTAGAGGCATTTGCCAAGGCAGCAGATGGCAAGGCAACCAAGATCATCATTCCGTCTGAGATCCAGGGAATGGCAGGTCTGGTCAAGTCCATCACAGAAGTGGCAAAGGACGAGTAGAACATTTTCTATCGGAAATGAAAAGAGGCGGTCGCAGGCGCGGCTGCCTTTTCTTTTTTCCTTGCACAAGAGGGAAAAAGGAAATATAATACAATGAGAAAAAAGTGGGTAAAAATTAGGATAAAGGAGATCGATACATATGAATCTGTCAGGCAGAAATTTTTTGAAACTTTTAGATTATAGCCCGGAGGAGATCCGTTATCTCATTGATCTTTCAAAAGAATTGAAGGACAAGAAGAAAAAGGGGATCGCGCATGATGAATTAAAGGGCAAGAATATTGCCTTGATCTTTGAAAAGACCAGCACCAGAACCCGTTGCTCTTTTGAGGTGGCAGCGCATGATCTGGGTATGCATGTGACTTATCTGGATCCGTCCGGCTCCCAGATCGGTAAGAAGGAGAGCATCAAAGATACGGCAAGAGTACTCGGCAGGATGTTTGACGGTATTGAGTACCGCGGATATGGGCAGGAGATCGTAGAGCAGCTGGCAGAGTATGCAGGTGTTCCGGTATGGAATGGACTGACCAATGAATTTCATCCGACACAGATGATCGCAGATATGCTGACCATTGAGGAAAAGTTTGGCAAGTTGGATGGGATCAAGTTTGTTTATATGGGCGATGCCCGCTACAACATGGGCAATTCCCTTATGGTGACCTGTGCAAAACTGGGCATGGATTTTGTTGCATGCACCAATAAAAAGTATTTCCCGAATGAGGCATTGGTCGCAGAGTGCCGTGCCATTGCAGAAAAGACAGGGGCATCCATCACTTTGACAGAGGATGTGGCAGAAGGCTGTAAGGATGCTGACGTGATCTATACGGATGTGTGGGTTTCTATGGGCGAGCCGACCGAGGTCTGGGAAGAACGTATCCATGACCTGCTTCCATATCAGGTCAATGCCAAGGCACTTTCCTATGCCAAGGACACAGCCATCTTTATGCATTGCCTGCCGGCTTTCCATGATCTGGATACGACAGTCGGTAAAGAGATCCATGAAAAATTCGGTTTGACCGAGATGGAAGTGACCGATGAGGTCTTTGAAAGCAAGCAGTCTGTTGTTTTTGATGAGGCAGAAAACCGTATGCATTCCATCAAGGCGATCATGTATGCGACTTTAAAATAAAAGGATAAGAGAGCAAGACAGCATATGATACAGATGAGACATGAGTATTTAGAGAGTATTGATTCTACCAACAATGAGATCAAGCGCCGTGCGGTAGCCGGCGAGACGGAAGGGCTTGTCATTTCTGCCGGAAAGCAGACGGCAGGCAGGGGCAGGAGCGGACACCAGTGGGAGACACCGGCGGACATTTCGATCGCCACATCGCTTTTGCTGCGACCGACGGTAGCCATAGACCACCTCAGCAGTCTTACTCTGGTGGCTGCAGTGGCGGTGCGACGCGCCATTGAAGAACTTTATGGTATCGAGACCTGGATCAAGTGGCCCAATGATGTCATCATCCATGGCAAAAAGGTCTGCGGTATTCTGACAGAGATGAGTGCCAGCGAGGGTAAGGCAGAATATGTTGTAGTCGGCATCGGGGTCAATGTGCATCAGACTTCTTTTTCCGAGGAATTGGCGGACAAGGCAATCTCTGTGGATATGGCGCTTAAAGAGCAGGATCCTTTTGGGGCAAAGCGGGGCGACTGTAAAGAACTGACCTACCGCATCTGGCAGGAGTTTGCCCTTTTGTATGAGGCTTTTTGCATGACAGAAGATCTGTCTATCGTCATGGAAGAATACAATCGTTTTCTGATCAACCGCAATGCCAAGGTGCGTGTACTGGATCCAAACGGCGAATGGGAAGGTATTGCGCGTGGTATCGACGAATCGGGCAAACTACTGGTAGAGACTAAGGAGGACCTGCGGCAGGTGGATTCCGGCGAGGTCTCAGTCCGGGGTGTCTATGGCTATGTATAGAAAGGAACATTCGATAGATGAATGATGAAATCGTACTTTGTGGGGCAAGTTCCTACAATAAAAAATATTACTTTAATGAGCAGTTTTCTTCTCTGCCACAGGGGATACAGGACGAGTTGCACATTATGTGTGTGCTCTTTACGGCAGATGTCGGAGGTGTCCTGCAGGTTGTCTTTGATGAGGACGGCTCCCTGCAGTTGCGCACACAGACAGAGGAGGATGATATCCTCTATGATGAGATTGGTAGCGTTTTAAAGATCAAGCAGTTGCAGAGAGAAAAGGAAGAATTGTTTGAATCGCTGGAAATGTACTATCGTGTCTTTTATCTGGGAGAGGCATACGAAGGCGAGGAGTAGGAGAAGATAAGATGTTAATGACGATTGATGTAGGAAATACAAATATTACCGTGGGTATTTTTGACAAACAGAAGTTAGTGGGAAATTTTCGTCTGACAACAGGCATGACACGTACTTCCGATGAGTTCGGGACGGCGATCGGGGAGATCCTGCGCTACAATGATATAGAAAAGCAGGACATAAGCGATGCCATCATTGCCAGTGTAGTGCCAAAGATCATGCACTCCCTGACCAGCGGCATCATCAAGTATTTTGAGGTGCATCCGATCTTAGTGGAGCCGGGCGTGCGTACCGGGGTCAAGATCATTACGGAAAATCCGCGTCAGATCGGAGCAGATCGTATTGTCAATGCCGCAGGCGCACTGGGCTTGTATGGCGGACCGGCGATCGTCATTGATTATGGTACGGCGACCACCTATGATCTGGTCAGTGCAGAGGGGGCATATGTATCCGGTGTGATCGCGCCGGGCATCCGTACATCCGCAGAGGCACTCTGGTCAAAGACGGCAAAACTACCGGAGATCGAGATCCGCAAACCGGAGCATATCCTGGCAAAGGAGACGATTTCCTCCATGCAGGCGGGCCTGGTTTATGGACAGATCGGTCAGACGGAATATATCGTAAAACATATGATCGCAGAATCCGGCTACGAGGATATCAAGGTCGTAGCGACCGGTGGGCTGGGCAATCTGATCTCCAAGGAAACGGATTGTATCAATATCTATGATCCGGAACTGACCTTGCAGGGACTGCGTCTGATCTACGAAAAAGAGATGAAAAACCGCGGGGCAGATCGTTAGATAGGGGAAAAGCATGGACAAGTCGACATTACAAGGACTTCAAATAGGAAAGGTAAGACTGGAAAATAATCTGGTCTTAGCACCCATGGCAGGCGTGACAGACCTGCCATTTCGTACTTTATGCAAAGAACAGGGCGCAGGGCTGATCTGCATGGAAATGGTCAGCGCCAAGGCCTTACAGTACAACAATAAAAACACATATCAACTGCTGGAGATTGAGGAAAAAGAGCGGCCGGTCTCCTTACAGTTATTTGGCTCGGACCCGGATTGCATCAGCGAGATGGCAAAGCGGATCGAAGACCGTCCTTTTGATATCTTAGATATCAATATGGGCTGTCCTGTGCCAAAAGTCGTTAATAACGGCGACGGCTCCGCACTGATGAAAAATCCCAAACTGGCAGGGCAGATCATGCGAAAAACGGTAAAAGCCATTCAAAAGCCGGTCACAGTCAAGATCCGCAAAGGTTTTGACGATGCCCATGTCAATGCCGTGGAAATAGCAAAGATTGCGGAAGATGCCGGTGTGGCAGCCATTGCCGTACATGGCAGGACAAGAGAGCAGTATTATTCCGGCAAAGCCGATTGGGACATTATCGCCCAAGTCAAAGATGCCGTATCCATTCCGGTCATAGGAAATGGAGATCTTCTGGATGCCAAAGATGTGATCGCCATGAAAGAGCAGACCGGATGTGATGGCTTTATGATCGGCCGTGGTGCGCAGGGCAATCCTTGGATCTTTCATCAGATTCTGCATTATTTTGAGACAGGGGAAATGATAGGAAAGCCGCCGATCGATGTTGTGGTGGCTACCATGCTTCGGCATGCGAAGATGCAGATCGCCTTTAAAGGGGATGAATTGTATGGAATACGAGAATTTCGCAAGCATGCGGCGTGGTACACCAGTGGTTACCACAATTCCGCACGCTTACGTGGTATGATCAATGAGGTCAACACTTATCAGGACTTGGAAGACCTGATGGAGCGCGTCTTAAGATAAATGCCAGATGTCTTCATTATACTGGGCGATGGTTCGATCGGATGAGAAGAAGCCGGCTTTGCTGATATTGATCAGCATCTTCTTCGCCCAGGTCATGCGGTCTTCATAATCCGCATAGATACGTTCCTTGGTCGCCTTGTAATCTTCAAAATCCGGTAAGGTCATGAACCAGTCCTTGTTCAAAAGTTCATGGTAAAGACGTTCTAAGTTTTCTTTTTGTCCGACCGCAAGCATGGTATCGCTGATCAAAAAGTCGATGGCACGCTTGATGGCAGGATCTTTCTCATAGTAATCTCTGGAAACATAGTCAGCCTTCTCATAATGGGCGATGACCTCGTCTGAGGATTCGCCAAAGATATAGATGTTGTTGTCTCCGACAAATTCATGCATTTCCACGTTGGCACCGTCCTCGGTTCCGATCGCAATGGCACCGTTTAACATGAACTTCATGTTGGAGGTACCGGATGCTTCCTTGGAAGCAAGTGATATCTGCTCGTGGATATCTGCTGCCGGAATCAGTTTTTCAGCAAGTGTGACATTGTAGTTTTCTACCATGACAACGGACAGGTATGGAGATACCTCTGGGTCATTGGCAATGATCTCCTGTAAGCAGAGGATGACATGGATAATGTCTTTTGCAATGACATAAGCCGGAGCAGCCTTGGCACCAAAGATGACTGTGATCGGACGCTTTGGCAGTTTGCCTTCCTTGATCTCAAAATATTTATCGATCACATAGAGGGCGTTCATCTGCTGTCTCTTGTATTCATGCAGACGCTTGATCTGGATGTCAAAGACAGAATCCGGGTTAATGGCAATGTTTTGTGTCTGTTTCAGATAAGACGCAAGTTCTTCTTTCTTGCCCTGTTTTACGGCAAGCAGTTTCTCCAGTACCGCAGTATCATCGGCATAGGCAGATAATTTTTCCAACTCGGTCGCATCTTTCTTGTAGCCGTCTCCGATCAGTTCGGTCAAAAGATCGGCAAGCGGATGGTTGCAGTGGAGCAGCCATCTGCGGAAAGTGATGCCGTTGGTCTTATTGTTGAATTTTTCCGGATAGATCTTGTAGAAGTTGTTGAGTTCGCTGTTCTTCAAGATCTCGGTGTGCAGGTAGGCAACGCCGTTGACGGAATAGCCATAATGGATATCCATGTGTGCCATGTGTACGCGGTCTTCCGCATCGATGATGGCAACGCTTGGATCGTGGAAAGTATCATTTACTTTGTTGTTCAATTCGTAAATGATCGGAAGCAGTTGCGGTACGGCTTTCTGTAAGTAGTGGATCGGCCATTTTTCCAGTGCTTCTGCAAGGATGGTATGGTTGGTATAAGCACAGGTCTTTGTCACGATCTCGATCGCTTCTTCCATGCGGATTCCCTTTTGCATTAAAAGGCGGATGAGTTCCGGGATCACCATGCTTGGGTGGGTATCGTTGATCTGGATGGTTGCATAATCTGCCAGATCATGCAGGTTGCTGCCGCGCTCTAAGGCTTCGTCCAAGATCAGATGAGCGGCATTGCTGACCATGAAATATTGCTGGTAAACACGAAGAATACGACCATCCTCGTCCGAATCATCCGGGTATAAGAATAGGGTCAGGTTTTTGGCAATGTCCGTTTTGTCAAAATCAATGCCCTCTTTTACCAGTGATTCATCGACAGAATCAATGTCAAATAAATGCAGTTTCGTTGTTCTTCCCATATAGCCGACAACGTCGATATCATACATGCAGGAAGTCAGCGTCAGACCGCCAAATTCGATGTCATAAGTCCGCTTGGTCTTGGTCAGCCAGTTCTTGTTTTCAATCCAAGGGTTTGGCGTTTCCTGCTGCAGATTGTTTTCAAATACCTGCTTGAAAAGCCCGAAATGATAGTTCAAGCCGACACCGTCGCCGTTTAAGCCAAGTGTAGCGATGGAATCCAAAAAGCAGGCAGCCAGACGACCAAGTCCACCGTTTCCAAGAGATGGTTCCGGCTCAATGGTCTCGATCTCTGCCATGGTCTTTCCGTATTTTTGCAGGCAGGCTTCCACCTCGTCGTAGAGCCCCAGGTTGATCAGGTTGTTGGAGAGGAGTTTTCCGATAAGAAACTCAGCAGAAATATAGTAGAGTTTCTTCTTGCCCTCGGTGGTCACCTTTTTTTCGGCTTCTTCCTTTACCAGTTCTAAAAGAGCAACATATATCTGCTCGTTTGTGACATGTCCCGGATCCGTGCCAAAGGTATCCTTGACCTTGATTTCTAATGCATCCATAAAAACCTCCTAAATTACACATTCTTTTTATGCTTCCAGTATATAGGCTATGATGACTCTGGTCTTGTCATATCATAGCAAAAAGTAGTACAATCCTATCATTGGAAAAACAAAGAACAGGAAAAGAGGCAGAAAATGGATATAAAAGAATACGAAAACTATCATGAACGTAAAGAACACAGCCGACAGACTTTTCCATATAATACCTATTTGTGCTCCATGCCGCTGGATTTTAGCGAGGTGCCCATGCATTGGCATGACGAGATGGAGATCATCTATATAAAGAAAGGGCGGGGCATGGTCTCCGTAGAATTTGATGAGAGGATCGTGAGCGGAGGAGAGTTTGTCGTAGTCCTGCCGGGGCAACTGCATGGCATCCGTTCTGTGCCGGGGGAAAGTGTCGAGTACGAAAATATCCTCTTTCGCCCGGAAATCTTATATGGAAGAAAGGACGATGGCTTAAGACAGGACTTTTTTAATCCCCTTTTTCAGATGAAGATCGTCATTCCTGCCTTTTATGGGGAGGGAGTTCCCGGTTACTGGGAGATCAAAGAGGTTTTAGATGGCTGCGACAGCATTTGTAAAGAGCCTGTGGAGGGCTATGAACTTTTGCTCAAAAGCAGGCTCTATCTTCTGATATATCATTTGTGTCAGACCAGTGGGCAACGGGGCAGGGTCAAGAACAGCAGACCCCATGAGGAAATGAAACTGGTCTTAAAATATGTGGAACTGCATTATATGGAAAAGATCACGATCGCCGATATGGCGGAGGTCAGCGGTTTCAGCGCTTCCCATTTTATGAAATACTTCAAACAAAACATGGGACAGAGTTTCATTGACTACCTCAACGACTACCGACTGACCATGGCATCCCGCATGCTTGTGGCATCCGAGGCCTCCGTTCTGTCCATAGCCCAGGAGGTCGGTATTGATAACATGTCCTACTTCAACCGCGTCTTTAAGCGGAAATTCGGCATGACTCCAAGAGACTTCCGCAAGGTCAATGAAAACAGGAATTTGTGATCTTGCACAAAAATAATGGATTGCTTTCGTCGAAAATAGCAAAAATGACATAGGTATGTTGACATGGTAAATTTTGGGGTATAAGATATATGCATATCAACTGAAAACGTTTCCAGTAACGTTTCCGGTAACGTTTTCAACAAAATAAACGGGAAAGGGCACAGATATGACGATCAAAGATATAGCAAAAATCAGTGGCGTGAGCGTCAGCACCGTTTCCCGCGTATTAAACAACCACCCGGATGTGAGCGAGGATGTACGGCGCAAGGTCATGGCAGTTGTGGAGGAGTACAATTACATTCCCAACAACAGCGCCAGATCATTGGGACAGAGCAAGTCAGATAACATTGGACTGATCGTCCGTGGTATCTCCAATCCTTTCTATACATCCATCATCCATGAGATCGAGCAGGATATCGAGAAGGCTGGTTACACACTTGTGATGCAGCAGATCGGCGCCACGGAGGATGAACTCTTAGCAGGTGCCATGATGGAGCGGGACAAGAGATTGCTGGGCTTGATCTTTTTGGGAGGACGTCTGGACTATACCAAGGAACAGATCGCAGCGATCAGCGTACCTTTTGTTTCCTGTTCTTCCAACAATGCTTATGGATCCTTGGATGATACCTGTTATTCCAGTGTATCGATCGACGATACGCAGACTGCCTATGAAGCGGTCAAGGAACTCTATAAAGAGGGACACCGCAGGATCGCCGTTCTTCTGGCAAGACCGGATGACGGTTCGGTTTCCCAGATCCGCTATGAGGGATATGTCAAGGCATTGACCGAGGTGGGGATGGTTCCGACAGAAGATCTGATCATATCTGTGGACAGTTACAATATCGCAGATGCCTATCATGGGACAAAAGCGTGGCTGGATAAGGGAATAGCCTTTGATGCGATCTTTGCGATCGCAGACAACCTTGCCATGGGAGCCATGAGAGCGCTTCGGGAAAAAGGGATTATCGTGCCGAAAGATTGCTCCATTGTAGCGATCGACGGTATTGAGGTGTCAGAGTATATGGCACCGGCACTTTCTACATATTGTCAGCCGATGGAAGAACTGGGAAAGACCAGTGTGGACCTTCTCATCGATCTGATCGAGAAAAAGGGAGAACACAGGCAGATCATCCTGCCGACGATCTTTCGCGAGGGGGAGACCATTGCAGTCCGATAAATCGGTCATAAATAGCAGTGGCCCTGCATATAATGATTTTTGATTGTGGCAAAAGCGCAGTGCCATAATTGGAAATAAATACTTATCAATTATCACGAGAAGGAGAGGGTAATCATGAAACTAAAAAAAGTATTAGCATTGACAATGGTTGCTACAATGGCAGTTGGCGCATTTGTCGGATGCGGCAATTCCAAAGATGGGGGAGATTCTGCTAAGTCAGATTCCGGAAAGGTCTACTATCTGAACTTCAAACCCGAAGCAGACGATGCGTGGCAGGCTTTGGCAAAGGAATACACCAAGGAGACAGGTGTTGATGTTACGGTTGTAACAGCAGCATCCAACAAGTATGAAGAGACACTGATGGCAGAGATGTCAAAGAGTGAGGCTCCTACTTTATTCCATGTAAACGGACCGGTTGGATTGAAGAACTGGAAAGATTACGCAATGGATCTTTCAGATACAGATGTATATAAGAACTTAAACGGTGATGAATATGCATTGAAAGATGGCGACGAAGTTAAGGGTATCGCAATGGCTGTTGAGACATACGGTATCATTACAAATACAAAGTTATTAAAAGAAGCAGGATATACTGTAGATGATATCCAGAGTTTCGATGACTTAAAGAAGGTAGCAGAAGACATCACAGCAAGAAAAGACGAACTTGGATTTGCAGCATTTACTTCTGCAGGTATGGATGATTCTTCTGACTGGAGATTTAAGACACACCTTTCAAATCTTCCAATCTATTTTGAGTATCAGGATGAGAACGAAACAAGCACAGATGCGATCAAGGGAACCTATCTTGACAACTACAAGAACATCTTTGATCTGTACATCAACAACTCAACATGTGATCCAAAGGAACTTGCAAGCAAGACCGGTGATGACTCAGAAGCTGAGTTTATCAATGGCGAAGCAGTATTCTTCCAGAATGGTTCATGGGAATATGGCAACGTAGTAGGTGATAAGAAGTTATCTGCAGATGATGTTACAATGATTCCTATTTACATTGGTGTTGGTGATGAAGCAAATCAGGGACTCTGCACAGGTACAGAGAACTACTGGTGTGTAAACAGCGCTGCTGATGAAAAGGATATTCAGGCAACACTTGATTTCATGAACTGGTGTGTATCTTCTGACAAGGGAACAACAGCAATGGCTGATGACATGGGATTTGTTATTCCTTTCAAGGATGCAAAGGATACAGACAACGTATTCGTTCAGAAGGATAAGGAAATGCAGGCAGCAGGCAAGACAACAATTCCTTGGGACTTCACAACCATCCCTTCAGAGCAGTGGAAGGCTGACCTTAGTTCTGCACTTACAGCTTATGCAGCTGGAACTGGATCATGGGATGATGTTAAGACAGCATTCGTAGATGGATGGGCAAAAGAGTACAAGGCAGCAAATCAGGAATAATCCGCATTTGCAAATTTCATAGATGCATCGATTCCCTTGCGCAGGAATAGCATCGCTTATAATTGTTTTGAATAACCGGAGGGCGGGCAAACAACGCCTGCCCTCTATATTTATGCCCAAAAGGCAGATGATTTTATCGTTTTTTAAAGGAGGTTACCATGGAAAAAGCAGTTAGAAAATATTGGCCTGTCTTTGTGCTGCCGACCGCTGCGGCTTTTTGTGTAGGCTTTTTGTATCCGTTCATTCAAGGATTATATTTATCTTTCTGCAGCTTCATTACGATTGACCGGGCAAAGTTCAACGGATTGCAGAATTATAAATACGCACTTACCGATGCAACTTTTTTGCATGCATTCTGGTTTACGGCATTATTTACGATCGTGGTTACGATACTGATCAATGTCGGAGCATTTGCACTTGCACTTGCACTCACCAGTAAGTTGAAAGCATCCAATCTTTTCCGTACCATCTTTTTTATGCCAAACCTGATCGGCGGTATCGTCTTGGGATATATCTGGCAGATTCTGCTCAACGGAGCCTTGACTTTACTGGAAAAGCCGCTTTTGGCATTGGATGAAAAGTACGGATTTATCGGTTTGCTCATACTGATGTGCTGGCAACAGATCGGTTATATGATGATCATTTACATAGCAGGATTGCAGTCGATCCCGGATGATTATATTGAAGCAGCAAAGATTGATGGAGCTACAGAAGGACAAATATTATGGAAGATCAAAATTCCGAATGTTATGCCGTCAATTACCATTTGTATGTTCTTATCCCTTACCAATGGCTTTAAGTTATTCGATCAGAACTTAGCACTGACCGGCGGTGAACCGGCACATGCTTCCGAAATGCTGGCGCTGAATATCTACAGTACTTTCTATGCGAGAAGCGGACCACAGTGGAAGGGTTATGGACAGGCGAAAGCCGTGCTCTTCTGTATTTTAGTCATCATCATTTCCATGATACAGTTGAAGGCAACCAAATCTAAGGAGGTGCAGCAGTAATGAAAGAGAAAACAACCTTAAAAAGCAAGATCTTATTTGTTGTACTTTTGATCCTTAGTTTAGCATGGATCTATCCGGTATTTATGATCCTGATCAACTCCTTTAAGACGGATCGAAATATCACGACAAGAACGGTATTCCAACTGCCGAATGCAGATAGTTTTGCCGGTCTGTCAAACTTTGTGGATGCACTAACCTCCAAGGGTTTTGCAAAGGCATTTGGTTACAGTCTGATGATCACGATCACCTCAGTTGTACTGATTCTGATCTGCTGCTCTATGTGTGCATGGTTTATCACAAGAGTCAATGGCATCATATCCAAGATTTTATATTTCCTCTTTGTATTTTCTATGGTAGTGCCATTCCAGATGTTGATGTTTACCTTATCTTCTACGGCAGACAGATTGGATTTGAATAAACCATACAATATCTGTATTATTTACCTAGGATTTGGAGCGGGACTGGCGGTATTTATGTTCTGTGGTTTCATGAAGTCCATACCATTGGAGATCGAGGAAGCGGCGATGATCGATGGCTGTAATCCTTTGCAGACCTTCTTTTTGATCGTACTTCCGATCTTAAAACCGACACTGATCTCCGTTGGAATTTTGGAAACCATGTGGTTGTGGAACGATTATCTCTTACCATATCTGGTACTTGATCGTAAGAAGTATATGACCATTCCGATTTTGATCCAGTACTTCCAGGGAAGTTACGGAAAAGTAGAAATGGGACCAATGATGGCTTGTATCCTTATGACGGTATTGCCGATCATCATTGTATATCTGGTTTGCCAGAAGTACATTATCAAGGGTGTTATGGCTGGTGCTGTCAAAGGCTAAGACTTGTTCCCTTATAAGATTATGAGGTGAAAAATATGAATAGAAGTAGTGGAATATTACTTCCCATATCTTCGCTTCCATCACCATATGGTATAGGCACCTTTGGAGCGGCAGCATATGCTTTTGCTGATTTTTTGCATGAGGCAGGGCAGAAATACTGGCAGCTTTTACCACTGGGGCCTACCAGTTATGGGGATTCGCCTTACCAGAGTTTTTCCACCTTTGCGGGAAATCCGTATTTTGTGGATCTGGATCTTTTGATCGAGGATGGACTGCTTTTGGCGGAGGAAGTAGAAGCATGTGACTGGGGAGAAGATCCCCGTCATGTGGATTATGGAAAGATTTACGAAAGCCGCTTTGCCATATTGGCAAAGGCAAAGGCAAGAGGCTATGCGAGAGACTATGAGGATGTGCAGGCTTTTTGTCAGGAAAATGAGCAGTGGCTGGATAATTATGCACTTTACATGGCATGTAAAAAGCATTTTGGCATGAAGGCATGGAGTGAGTGGGAGGATAAGGATATCCGTATGCACCGCCCGGAAGCGGTCGAAAAGTACCGCCGGGATCTGCAGGAGGATATGGAACTCTTTATTTACATCCAGTATCTCTTTTTTAAACAGTGGAATGCCCTGCGTGCCTATATCAATGATCTTGGCATTGAGATCATCGGGGATTTGCCGATCTATGTATCCATGGATTCTGCGGATGTGTGGGCAGAACCGGAGTATTTTGTTTTAAATGAGGAGCGTATCCCATTGGAAGTGGCAGGTGTACCGCCGGATTATTTCAGTGAGGATGGGCAACTCTGGGGCAACCCGATCTATGATTGGGAGGCTATGGCAAAAGATGGATACGGTTGGTGGATCCGACGGATCGAAGGAGCCGGCAAGTTGTATGATGTGATCCGTATCGATCACTTCCGCGGATTTGATACCTATTGGGCAGTGCCTTATGGGGAAAAGACCGCTAAGATCGGTCAGTGGAAGCATGGACCGGGCATGGATCTGGTCGGACTTTTGAAAAAGACATTTCCAAAACTGGAATTTATCGCAGAAGATCTGGGTGAGCAGTCACCAAGTGTCAGACAGTTGCTTGCAGACAGTGGCTTCCCAGGCATGAAGATCTTAGAGTTTGCCTTTGATTCGGATGAGCCAAGTGACTATCAGCCGCACACCTATCCGAGACACTGCATTTGTTACACCGGAACCCATGATAACAGTCCGGTCATGCTCTGGAAGGCAGAGGCAAAGCCGAAAGATGCCGCCTATGCAGCAGAGTATTTAGGCATTGGGGACGAACCTTATTATTGGGGCTTTATCCGCGGTGGCATGCGGTCGGTAGCACTTCTCTTTGTGGCACAGATGCAGGATTATCTGGGACTGGGCAAAGGACATCGCATGAATGTGCCGGGGACGGCAAGTGGAAACTGGACCTGGCGTATGCTTTCGGGAGAGGCAACGACAGAGATTGCAGAGAAACTATATCGCATGACCAAGATATACGGTCGTCTGCAAAAGTAAATAAAAAAGAAAAGAGGTGGCTTTAAGACCCGTAAGAACGTGGTTTTAAGGGCACCTTTTCTTGACAATCAGAGGGCTTTTTGCCTATAATAGATTGATTAAATATCAGAAAGGATATGCAGACATGGAAAAGAAAAATATCTTGACATATGGTGGACTTAAAAAATACGAAGATGAACTTCAGGAGTTGAAGGTTGTTCGTAGAAAGGAAGTTGCTCAGAAGATCAAAGAAGCAAGAGAGCAGGGCGACTTATCAGAGAACGCAGAGTATGATGCAGCAAAGGATGAGCAGCGTGATATTGAGGCTCGTATCGAGGAATTAGAGAAGATTCTTAAGAATGCAGAAGTTGTAGATGAGGAAGAAGTAGATCTTGACAAGATCAGTGTTGGATGTCAGGTCAAGATTTTGGATATTGAATTTGACGAAGAACTGGAGTACAAGGTTGTAGGTTCTACAGAGGCAAACAGCCTGACAGGCAGAATTTCTAATGAGTCACCGGTTGGCAGAGCCATCATGGGAGCAAGCGTTGGAGATATCGTGACCGTTGAGACTCCGGCAGGCGATTTACAGTACAAGATTTTAGAGATTCAGAGATCAAACTAATAGATATAGAGGTGTTACATGGCAAATCAGAATAATACACAGGGACAGGATCTGGGACAACTTTTACAGATCAGACGTGAAAAGTTAGCCAACTTGCAGGCAGCAGGTCAGGATCCTTTCCAGATCACAAAGTATGATGTGACCCATCATACATCCGACGTAAAGGAAATCTATGCCGCACATGAGGCAGAACTTCTTGCTGGCAGAGAGGATCCGGATACCGAGGGCATGGATGAAGGGGAAGCAAGAGAGATCATCAAGAAAGAATACGACGAGAGAAGAAGCATTATGGATGCTTCTCCGATCCGGGTGTCTATCGCCGGACGCATGATGTTCAAGCGTGTGATGGGCAAGGCTTCTTTTGCAAATATCCAGGATTTAAAGGGCAACATTCAGATCTATGTGGCAAGAGATGCCATTGGTGAAGATCTGTATGCAACCTTCAAGAAATCCGATATCGGTGATATCTGGGGCATTAAGGGATATGCTTTCCGTACAAGAACAGGAGAAGTTTCCATTCATGCAGAAGAAATGACACTTCTTTCTAAGTCTTTACAGATTTTACCAGAGAAATTCCATGGATTGACAGATACAGATACCCGTTATCGTCAGAGATATGTTGATCTGATTATGAATCAGGAAAGCAAGGATGTATTTGTAAAGAGATCACAGATTATCAAGGAAATCCGTAAGTTCTTAGATGGACGTGATTTTATGGAGGTGGAGACACCGATGCTGGTATCCAATGCCGGTGGTGCTGCTGCTCGTCCATTTGAAACACATTACAATGCTTTGAATGAAGATGTAAAACTTCGTATTTCTTTGGAATTATATCTGAAGAGATTAATTGTTGGTGGATTAGAGCGAGTATATGAAATTGGACGTGTGTTCCGTAACGAAGGTGTAGATACCAGACATAATCCGGAATTCACATTGATGGAATTATACCAGGCATATACAGATTATGAAGGAATGATGGAACTTACAGAGTCTATGTTCCGTTATTTGGCAGAGACTGTATGTGGTGGAACCAAGATTTCTTACCAAGGTACAGAGATTGATTTAGGAAAGCCATTTGCACGTCTTACTATGACAGATGCTGTCAAGAAATATGCTGGCATTGACTTTGATCAGGTGGCAGATGATGAAGAAGCGAAGAGATTGGCAGAAGAACATCATGTTGAATATGAAGAACGCCATAAGAAGGGCGATATTCTGAATCTGTTCTTTGAGGAATATTGTGAGCATGAATTGGTTCAGCCGACATTTATTATGGATCACCCAATTGAGATCTCTCCACTGACAAAGAAAAAGCCGGAAGATCCAAACAAGGTAGAACGTTTTGAATTGTTTATCAATGGATGGGAAATGTGTAATGCATATTCAGAGTTGAATGATCCAATTGATCAGCGCGAACGTTTTGCAGCGCAAGATGCAAATGCAGCAGCAGGTGATGATGAAGCAGAACATACTGACGAAGATTTCTTGAATGCACTTGAAATCGGTATGCCTCCAACAGGTGGTATTGGTTATGGTATTGACCGTCTGGTTATGTTGTTGACAGACAGTGCTGCCATTCGTGATGTTCTTTTGTTCCCGACAATGAAGTCACTCGGTGATGTAAATAAGAAAAATGATGAAAAAAATCAGGCTGCCGAAGAAATGAAAGCAGAGCCAGAGAAGATTGATTTTTCAAATATAAAGATTGAGCCTTTATTTGAGGAAGAAGTTGATTTTGACACATTCAGCAAGTCAGATTTCAGAGCTGTAAAGGTTAAAGAGTGTGTTGCAGTACCGAAGTCAAAGAAACTGTTACAGTTTACTCTTGATGACGGAACAGGCACAGATCGCACGATTTTAAGCGGTATTCACGCTTATTACGAGCCGGAAGAACTGGTTGGTAAGACACTGATTGCCATCACAAACCTTCCACCGAGAAAGATGGTGGGTATTGAATCTTGTGGTATGTTACTTTCAGCAGTAAACAATCTTAAGGATTCAGAGGATGAAGAACTTCATCTTCTTATGGTTGATAACCACATTCCAGCAGGTGCAAAGCTCTATTAAGATGATGTAAAGATGTACCAATTGATGCAGAAATCGGTGCAAGCAAGAATAAATCGCATAATTAGTACAAAGAGTGGGCAATTCCAATCGGAGTTGCCCTTTTTTAAAACAAACAGAAATACAAATCGGGATTTAATGAGGTAAGTGATATGTGGAACGAATTATATAATGCAGCGGTTAAGGTGCAAAACGGTCGAACAATTTCCCCATTTATAGAGGCAGGTGGTGTCGCAGCAGCTATTCTTACAAAACAAGGAAATATTTATGTTGGTGTATGCATCGATACAGCATGCACACTTGGAATGTGTGCAGAAAGAAACGCCATTGCCAATATGATTACGAATGGAGAAAGTCAGATTGATAAGGTCGTTGCAGTTATGCCTGATGGTCGAGTGGGTTCTCCTTGCGGTGCTTGTCGTGAGTATATGATGCAATTAGACAAGAATAGCGGAGAAATTGAAATTCTACTTGATCTTGAAACTAAAAAAACAGTCAGACTCAAAGAGTTAGTCCCAGATTGGTGGGGATATGACAGATTTGGAGAATAGTCAAATAACTTCAAGTTTGCAGAACTAATAGAGAAATAACATATAAAACAATAAATATGGCGCCACAATTCCGTAATGATTAATGCTTGAAAGTCTCCTGAAAGAATGCTATAATACTGAGCGTAAAATTTGAGTGAACTTTTCCGGATTCGGTCATCTTTTTGCCACACAGCTATCTTGTGATAGCCGTGTGGCTTTTTTGTTGTCTGCATACTGGAAAATCTGGCAGAACGGAGGATGGAAGCTGCCGGACACTTTGTGGAGAGGAGGGAAAGTATGCAGACCAATAATAAAATGGCGGTCGCTCCTGTTGGAAAGCTCATCTGGCAAATGTCGATACCGCCGCTGATTTCCATGTCCCTGCAATATTCCTATAACCTGATAGACAGCGCGTTTGTGGCGCGGTTGAGTGAGAATGCATTGACCGCTGTTTCTCTGTCATTCCCGATTACAACATTGATGAATGCAGCGTCTATCTGGATCGGTGTCGGCGTGAATGTGCTGATAGCAGGGTATCTTGGACAGAAAAAGCAGGATGAGGCAAATGCAACTGTCACACATGGATTGTTACTGGCTTTTGGAATAGGTGCTTTGCTCAACCTTATGTCATTACTGATTATGAAATCCTATTTTCGGGCATTCACCAATAATGAAGAAATTTATCAGCTGAGCATCGCCTATATGAGTGTGTGCTCCTTCATGCAAATTCCCAATATGGTGCATATCGCCATCCAGAAGATGATACAGGCCACCGGGAACATGGTCGCTCCCATGTGGTTCCAGATCGCGGGCGTGGTCGTTAACTTCGTGTTCGACCCCATTCTGATTTTTGGGATTGGTATTTTTCCGGCTATGGGAATCCGCGGCGCTGCGGTAGCTACCGTTGCAGGCTATCTGCTGTCCATGATTTTGGCATTTGCTTTACTGCTGGGCAAAAAGCAGAAAGTGCAGGTGAAAATCAAAGACTTTCATTTGAAAAAGCAGATGATCTACCGTATTTTTGCCTTTGGCCTGCCATCTTTTATCATGAACGCCCTCAGTTCGTTTGTGGTGACCTTTGTCAATCTGTTTTTGGTGGCGTATTCCGATACGGCGATCGCTTTCTTCGGCGCATATTTTAAGGTGCAGCAACTGATTGTTATGACGGTAAACGGCTTGATTCAAGGCTGTTTGCCTGTCATGCGGTTTAACTACGGCGCAGGCAACAGCGAACGGCTGCATTCAGCTTTCCGATATGGAACTGTTTTGGTCACCGGCATGATGATACTGGGGACGTTGGCTGTCCTCCTCTTTCCGGCGCAGATTCTGGGATTGTTTATGGCGTCGGAAGCCATGCGCTCCTTTGGAATCTCCGCCATGCGGATCATGGCGGCAAGCTATCTGTTTTGCGGCCTTTCTACGATGATTTCCACCTATTTTCAGACCACAGAAAAAGTAGGGTCCAGCATGGCGATCCAATTATGCAGGCAAATGCTTTTCCTTGTGCCTGCCCTGTGGTGTCTGGACAAATTGTTCCAGCTGAACGGAATCTGGCTTGCATTTCCGGTTGCGGAAACTGCCACTTTGCTCGTTGCACTTGTGATGATGGCATGGCATCGACGCAAAAATATCTCATAACGTGTTTTGCGAAGGAGGAATTATGAACGACACTTTCATGAAAGAGAAACCGATATTGCCGCTGATTTTATCCATGTCCCTACCGATGGTGTTATCCATGCTGGTCAACTCCCTCTACAACATTGTGGACAGCTTTTTTGTCGCGCAGATCAGCGAGGAAGCGATGACGGCGTT
This sequence comes from Roseburia sp. AM16-25, assembly GCF_003473825.1. Lineage (NCBI taxonomy): Bacteria > Bacillati > Bacillota > Clostridia > Lachnospirales > Lachnospiraceae > Roseburia > Roseburia sp. AM16-25. The sequence continues at coordinate 456,346 of NZ_QUCW01000001.1, read as the reverse complement.
ATCACTGGTTTACCCGGTTCAAAATTTTATCAATGCGGCTGGAATTGGGTTTGGTGTTGGGATCAACGCAGTGATTGCCTTCTATCTGGGCGCGGGAAATCACGAAAAAGCAGATCAGGCTGCCACACAGGGACTTGTGCTTGCCGTGATTCATGGCGTTGTTATGACAGTCTGCTGTATCGCAATTATGCCGGTTTTTCTGCGGATGTTCACTGCATCCGAAGCGGTCATTGAACTTGGCGTCCGCTATTCTGCCGTTGCGTTCGGCTTTACACTCATTGTTACCGTCAGCATGATGTTTGAGAAACTGTTCCAGGCAGTAGGAAACATGAAAACGACCATGATCAGCCTGATGTGCGGGTGCATCACAAACATTGTCTTGGACCCCGTTCTGATTTTTGGCTATGGCCCATTCCCGGAAATGGGGATTGAAGGCGCAGCGCTGGCCACCGGCATCGGGCAGGTCCTGACGCTTGCGATTTATCTGGTCATCTACTTTGTGCGGCCCATTCGCGTGCATATCCGCAGGCAGTACATTCTGCCCGGCAAAAAGATGGTCATAAAGCTGTATTCCATCGGCATTCCCGCAACCCTGAATCTTGCACTTCCGTCACTTTTGATTTCGGCGCTCAATGCGATTTTGGCCGCCTATTCCGAGGTGTATATCCTGGTTTTGGGAATCTATTACAAATTGCAGACCTTCATCTATCTGCCGGCGAATGGCATTGTGCAGGGGATGCGCCCTTTGATCGGCTATAACTACGGCGCGGGCGAAAGTAAAAGGGTCAGTCAGATTTATCAGATCGTCCTGTGCATGAACGGTATCATTATGGTGCTTGGGACCGCGATATGCCTGCTGATTCCCGGCCAGTTGATGGGGCTGTTTACCCACACAGAAGCGACGATCCAGGCCGGGGAAACCGCCCTGCGCATCATCGGGGCCGGATTTATCGTCTCGGCGGTTTCTGTTACTTCTTCCGGCGCATTGGAGGGACTGAGGAAAGGCACGCCCTCCTTGCTGATTTCCCTTTGCCGGTATGTGGTGGTCATCCTACCGGCTGCGTTTTGGCTCAGCAGGCTTTTCGGCGCCGTCGGCGTCTGGCATGCGTTTTGGGTCACGGAAGTGATCGCCGCGGTCATTTCCCTTATCATTTACCGCAAGTCGATTGCAAAACCTGTGACGACGGCCCGAAAGGAATGAATGCCTATACTATTTCAAGTGGCATTTTCCCGAAATATTTGAATGGAGAAAATATCATCTCTGTTCCGCTTGCAGAAAATGAAACAATGCATATTGGATATGTGCTGAATGAAAATCAGGAATTAAGTGAACTTGGAAAAAGCTATCTGGAAGAATTACGGAAATATGCTCCAGCCAATCCATAGTTATAGACTATGGATAATCATATAAAATAGGTGTTATGTATGTACCACTGTTTGCTGATATAATAACAGCAAACAGTGGTTGATGATTATGCCTATGGCGGTACTGAGCAATTTTCTGATTTATTGCGTTATAAATGCCTTTACTCCGGGACCGGGAAATATTCTGGCATTAAATACCGTAACAAACTATGGATATAAAAAAGGAAAGCCGCTGTTCTTTGGAATTTTTGCAGGCTACTATGTAGTGCAAATCTTATGCGCAATTTTTGTATATGGGGTTAGTTCTTTGCTTCCAAATGCAATGGAAGTGATGAAGTACATCGGAGCAGCCTATATCCTGTGGCTTGCGATTCATATTGCTTTCAGTAAGTCGTCAACAGAAAACGCAGAGCAATCGGCATCGTTTCTGAAAGGCTTCATGCTGCAATTTGTCAATGTGAAGATCTATATGTTCGGAGTTACCTCACTAACGGGTTATGTTGTAGGATATATGTCCTCTTTTCCGGCTTTGCTGTTTTTTGAGCTGGTTATTGCAACAATCGGAACGATCGCAACCTGTACTTGGACTGGCTTGGGCGTACTGATTCAGAAGTTTTATCTGCGGCATTTTCGTGTTATTAACATTATCCTTGCACTAACATTACTGGAGTGTATTTGGGGAATGTTAAGATAATTGTTGCTTTGAGAGCAATTCTAATTAACAAATTCCAGTTGATATTTCACTTATTTTAGGATATTTAATAACTGTTATATTTGATTATCAAATTCCTCATAAACCCTTGAAAATACTAAGTTTGTAGCAAGTGAACTTTCCCTTACTCTTTCCCTTGCGTTATATTCTCCCATTGGCTTTCATGAACCTTAATATGGGAAAAATTAAGGGAAAGAAAATTTCATAACACAGTATAACATATAACAATAATGACATGGTGAACTGATTGAAATGTTTTCGATATTTAACTCTGTAACTGATTATTAAAAGAAAATGGAGATAAGATACGATGAGAACAATTTATGCAGAATACAACATAAACCACGATAGTATTGATGTTTACACAAGTGCTGGATATATGCTTCGCATTGATTGCTGGGAAGCTGAAAAAGATTTAAAAACCACATATGGATCAGAATGTGCGCTTACTTCATTGGCTGTGGATGAACCTTTGGAATATGCGAGATTATATCTTAATGGTAATTTACAGATGTGGGTGGATGCAGAAGATTCACTTGAATTATAGGCAATTTAAACAAAAGTTTATATCTGATTTTTGATTGGAAAAATGAACGAGATGCAAACAAGGCAAGAGACTCGTTAACACAGATATTTTTTATATAATCAAAGTGGCAGGGGAGAAATCTCTGCCGCTTTTCTTCTTAGTAGGACCATTCATAATTCATTTATTGATATTATTCCTTTGAACGAGTATCCTCCTACGCCACCATGTTTGTTTGAGAATATTATTTGCACGAAAAATGGCGGATTTGAAACCGCCATCAAGTTTTTTATCCTTTTTGTTTAGGAAAGCACACTACAATTTCAAAAACATTATTATTTAGAGAAGCACTGATAGAACCGCCCATTTTTACTGTTAAATTCTTTGCTATTGTGAGACCCAAACCGGTTGTTTTGCGGGAACGGGATAAATCTGTTGTATAAAAACGATTAAATATTTTGTCTATATCAGATTCATTTATGCTGTCTGTAAAATTCTGAAAAGAAAAATGGTAATTTTCATTATCATCATAAGATGAAAAATGATAATCACTTTTCCCATGTGACAAGGCATTAGAAATGATATTTTCAAAAATTCTGGTTACTGCTTTTTCATCTCCATAAAATGGAAAAGAAATCTCTGCAATACTTAATACTGGAATGATTTTGCGTTCCTCAAAAGATTTAAAAAAGGAAACTGCAACAGAGCGTAAAACAGCATTTAAATCAAATGTAGTATAAGAAAAATCCATTTCATCAGCCTCTATTCGTGCAAATTCAAACAACTGATTTAGTAACTGATTTAAAACATTCAATCTTTCGTTTATAATAACTGCTGCATCTAAATCTTCCTCGGACAACTCAGGTGATTGTAGAAGCATTTGTGTATAGCCTTGAATAGCAGTCACAGGTGTTCTAAGATCATGGGCTAAATTTGTAATTGTTTCTTTGATTGCCTCATCCTTTTTTTGTAATGAATATACTTGTTTGTGGTAAACTCGAAGCAATTCATTTAAAGCATTTACAAGATCGGTTATATCGGAAGAAGGAAAATCTAATGTCAATTCCGCATGGGTAAATGAATGTAAAAGTGTTTGCAATTTCTGGCTTAACCGGGTTACCTCCCTACGATGAAACAAGTAAAATGATAAAACAATAATAAGAGATAGTGTCACAATGATAGCATATATTTGAAGTACCACACTCATAACATTATCCCTCCCTGCATTATGTAATATCTCTTTTCTTGAAAATTGTTCCTATAACTCCACCAAATATAATCATATAGGCGAAGAAAATGATAATTGCGGTTGGAAGCCATTGAACTGCCATATCTATTCTTGTTTTATTGATATTACTAATTGCCCAAAAAATTGTGATGTTATATCCTAAGCCCAAAATACTTTCCAATCCATGAAGAACCAGATAACCAAAAAATATAAGCAAAGCATTAACTGCCATGCTAACTGAACTGTTTCTTATGAGAAAAACAAGTGAAATTGCGAGCGTTGATACAGCCATATGATATAATGCCTCACAGAATATGTAGGACACTATATTGCTAATGTTTGTAAAAGTAAAACCGCTTATTCCAAAAAAAATTTTATTACATAACAAACCAATTAAAAAGGCAGACACCAAAAAAAAGGATGATACAATCCAGCCAATTACCAATTTTGAGAAGAAGTAACTCCATCGTGACAGACCTTTTTCTATATAATGTTTTACAGTCCCTTGACGAAAATCATTTGAGAAATAGTAGCTGCAAAAAATAATCAAAGGGAATACAACCGGGTAATAATTAAAAAAAGAATCCCAGTAATTTGCAGAAACTTTTGTACCTACCAAATATTCCCTCATGCCAATTGTTGCTTTTTGTGCATAAGCACATAAGAATATCCATCCTGTCATCATAAGAAAACATACTTTCAAGACTTTTCCATGTATTGTTTTATAAAAATCAGCTCTAATTAAATTAAGCATTGACTATGCCTCCTCTCATTTTTTCATTAAAGTAATCTTCCAGTGACTCCTTTGTTACAGTACATTCATCAACAGAAATTCCATGATTAACCAGTAAGGAGTTTACAATTCCGGGATTGTCTACATATTCAAAAATCCGAATATTATTATCGGAAAGAATTTCGTAGTTTTTAGTATGGAGATTTTTCTCTATTAAAATAGCGGCCTGTGCAGTATCTGATGCCTTAATTTTTAAACAACATTGACATTTTTCATTTAGTTCTTTTGCAGTAATTTCTTCAATCAGCTTGCCATTTTTAATAATGCCGTATTTCGTTGCAATTTTTGACAATTCCCCCAAGATATGACTGGAAATCATAATGGTAATATGTTCTTCCCTATTTAGTTTTAATAAGAAATTCCTCATATCTTGTATTCCAGTCGGATCTAAGCCATTGATAGGTTCATCAAGAATCAGAAAATCAGGATTTCCCAGCAAGGCAACGCCAATGGCTAAACGCTGTTTCATACCTAACGAAAATTTTTTGACAATTTTATTTTCATATTGTGACAAACCCACCTGCTTTAAAATTTGTTGTACAGATTCTTTGCTTGACAGTCCATATGCTTTTCTAAATACTTCCAAATTTTGTTTTGCGGTTAATTCTGTATAAAGTGCCGGAGATTCAATTACGCAACCCATACGATAACGCTCGGTTTGAGGAACAAAATTTCCAAATAGTTCAATAGAACCTTCTGATGGTTCGACCAAACCTGCAATCATTTTCATTAAAGTAGACTTACCAGCACCATTTTCTCCAATCAAGCCATATATTTCGCCTTTTTGAATGGAAATGGATACTTTATCAACAGCATAATAATTTGTGTATTTTTTAGATACTGTGTTCGTTCTTAGTATATATTCCATGATATATCCCTCCTTGTGATTTTAGTGTAAGGGATAAGTTTAAGTAAATTATTTTCTAAATCTAAGGATTTCATAAAGATTATATGTCCATCTTAAACCCAATTCCCCAAACCGTTTTAATATACGATTTACTATTATCTATTGCAGCAATTTTTTTGCGTAGGTTGCTGATATGAACATTGATAGCATTTTCAGTTCCCTCTAAAGCTTCATTCCATAATTGCTCATAAATCATATCTTTCGTAAATACTTGTTGCGGATGTCCCATAAGCATTTTCAATATAGCAAACTCATTTTTTGTAAGGGGCAATTTTTGATTTTTTAGAGTGGCCTCCATTCCTATTGTATCTAAATTTAAATCGCCACAACATAACAAGGAATTTGATGTATATTGATTTTCATAAATCCGTCGTAAAATCGTTTCAATCCTTGCAAGTAGTTCTTCTATATCGAAGGGTTTCGTTACATAATCATCAGCACCGTTTTTCAATAAGAAAATTTTACTTTTAGAATCTTCTTTTGCAGATAGACCGATTACAGGTACATTTTTTGTTTTCTTTATTTCTGCTAAAACTTGTTCACCAGAAAGACCGGGAAGCATTAAATCCAAAATAATCAGATTAACTTTTTGCTTTTCAAGAAAAAGAAGGGCTTCTGTTCCTGAATAAGCAGAATATGTTATATAACCATTTTTCCGAAGATATTTAACAAGCATATCATTGATGGCCATATCGTCATCAACTATTAGAATTGTGTAATTCATATAAAATACCTTTCTTTAACATTGATCAATTTGCAGAATATAATTTTATGGCATATTCGTATCAACTTTATCACAATCGTTTGCTATATTCAATCATGTGGCTATTTGATAGTGAAATAAAATACTATTTAACATCAAATTTCACTACATTCTCATAATTCAACCCGAAATGTACAATGATATAGGGTGATATGAGAATGAACCAAGATGAAATCAGGTTTGACTTTCATGGGCTCGGGCTGGCAATCAAACAAGCTAGAGAAGAAAGAGGCTGGACACAGGCCTATGTGGCGGAGCTAGTCAGCAAGACAGACCGCACGATTATGAATATTGAAAACAAGGGACAACATCCCAGCTTCAATTTATTTTTCAAACTCGTTACCATGTTCGATATTTCCGTAGACCAGTTTTTCTACCGGGAAGAACAGCGGGACGAACACAGTTGCAGAAAGCACATTATGTTAGTTTCCAATATTATTTACATTGCTGAAACAATGAAACAGACATATCCTAATATAAATTGAAAAGGAGAGAGTATAATAGCAGGGGACGATGTGTGTTTTATCCCCTGCTCGTATACGTTTTTTATCATATTTTCATCAATATAGCTTGGTATCTAACTGATTTTTCAAATAACATCTAAGTCCAACATATACTCCCTGCAAAAGTATAAAAAGCAATAGAAGATTTATTGACATTATTTTTTTGATTGATTCTCCAAAAAAAATAATGACAGAAGCACTCGTCAGTATCATCAGTAGGGTAATAACATCCCAACAGTTTTTCTTATATAATTCTATAACCTTTATTTCTATCAGTATCGCCAGTATCCCTGTCCCTGCCACACATATTCCTACAATCAATATTAGCAATAACCAATATATGATTCCGGCTATAATCTCATTTGGAATTTTTGTGCTGATCTGTGCCGCAGATTGCCCAGCATCAATCGTCCATCCGATAAAAGTCTGTATGAATGATGTTAAATCGTTGAAAAATAATTTACAATCGACAAGGAACATATCTGACTGTACTGCCTGAAAAAGAGTGGTTGTCAACGAATACCATGCAAGAAGGAACAAGGTTGTTTGGAACATTACCGTTTTTGCTTTATACTGTCCTGCAAGTCGCTCTTTTTGTGTTTCGTATTTTGCTTTTGCATTCTGATAGGCTGTCCGGTTACAGGCTTCACATTTTTCATAGAGTACCGGCTTTTCTACCGGTATTTCTACGATTTTCTGATGTGTCCGGGCATAATCCCGTTCCTGTGTTAAATAGCATATTTTATCTTGACATTCCTCTATCATGACGTTTGCGCTTCGCAACTTCTCTTTCTCGATCCGCAATGCTCTGTCTGCCAGCTTCAAGTCGTTCTTTAATGCTTGAATATTCCCGGCTCTGTTCTCTTTGTTTAATTTCTCGTTCAAGGTCAGAGATTCGCTGAGCTGCGTCTTCAGTTCCACGATAAGCTGTTCTTTCTGTTCTAGTTCTTCTTGTATCTCCTCGGTCAAGAGCAGAAGTTCTTCCAACTGTTCTGCGTTCTTTGATTCTCTGGATTCGTTCATCTATATCACGTCCTTTCCTTATTTGCTGTTCCAGTTCAGCAATTCGGTGTTCTGTTTCAGTAATAAACTGTTTTCGCTGTTCAGATTTTGTGCCAATTTCTGCCATTGCTGATTTTCGTTTTCCAAAAGTTCTATCTTTGTTTTCTGTTCCTCCATCTTGGAAAGCAGTTCCTCGGTATTTGGCAAAATGTTGAGCAGCTCGGATAACTCGCTGTTTAATTTTTGCAATTTCTGATTCTGTTCCTGCATAAGAGAGAGCTGGATGTCCCGGTTCTGCATTTCCAGAATCATTTCTGCCATTAGGTTCTGCTGTTCTTCGATTTGACCAATCATGGATTCCATTAAGGGTATAATTTCCCGGCTTTCTTCTAATGTCATTTAATCGCTCCTTCCATAATGATAATGCACCCGATACTTTTCCAAAGGTGTCCAGTATCCTTTGCAATAACGTGTTTTGTTGTTTTATGATTTGATTTTCCGCTACTTTCCACGAGCCTTTTATTTCCTGCCCGGCAAGAAACTTTTGTTCAATCTTTCTTGCGTCAGCTCCTTCATGGATGGTAGGAATCTGGAGTTTTCCCTGCTTTTCATAAGAACGGTGATCAACCTGATCATGCAAAGGCAGATGTTCGTTACACACCTTTGCCCATTCACTCCGCCACAGTTCACAGTTTTTTGGATTGTTCCATCCAGTAGCATCGGTCAGCACCCGTTTCCATTGCAGGCGGTTTCTTGCTCCAATCTTCTGAATTCCGTTTTCGTCTAATACAGGGATACGGATTCCATGACGGTCAGGGTTTTTCTTATCCTGCCACCAGTTCGGATGGGATTCATCAATCACGATATTTCCGTTTTTATCTCTGACAAAATCCCAATCCTTGACTTCTTTCTTTCCCCAAGAATGATCCGGGTTAAAAGGGCGCATAGTCAGAAGCAGATGGACATGGGGGTTGCCATCCCCTTTATCGTGGATACTCCAATCAGCACACATTCCCTTATCCACAAATGTTTTTTGGATATAGTCGGCTGTGTATTGAATCTGTTCCTGTCTGCTCCATTCTTTTGGGAGGGCAAATTCAAATGACCTACCAAGTTGGGCATCTGCACTTTTTTCAATCTTCAATACCTCATTCCATAACCTTTGTTTCTGAAATGTGATTTTGAATTTTTTTAAGGCAGCTTCTTTATCTTCTGACCTTTTGTATCGGACAGATTTCTGAAAGCGTTTTATATTTTCTTCTGGTACTATCTGCCATTCAGGAGGTGCGTTTTCGCACATCATCAGTCGGGTGTAGACCACTTCTTTTTTAGATGTGTAATAACTGATTCGCCCGGTTTCCTCATTTTTCATCACATCCCCATTGAGATATGCGGAAGCGGAGATAATAGATTTCCCTTTACTTCGCCCGACTATTTTGACTGTGTAATGAAAAATCGCCATGTCTGGATTCCTCCTTTCTGCACATCCGGCATAGATTTCCGGCAACATTGCTTTCAGTTTTAGAAAAAGCAGCATTGACGGAACGCCCTCTGCGTAAGAGTGCCCTGCGCATAACAGCCTGCATGGAATGCGCCCCTCTGGCGAAGAGTGCCTCCTGCGGCATGAGCAGGTCTGGCTGAAAGCCCCGCCGACGGAACGAGCCCGGCAAGCGTGAGCGCAGACCGGTTGCCACTTGTGGCAAACTTATTTGGACGACCTCTGGTTGTCCATAAGTGCGCCCTTCATGAAAAAGCAATGAAGGGAATGAAAAACTCATCCCCTCCGTCATTACACTTCCTCCATATCGGTATTTGTTTCTTTCTGCATTGCCTTTGAGAAAAATTTTCCATTGGCTTCCTGCTTTTTCAGAAAACCAATCAGCTTTGGGATGTCTTCCTCCTCAATAGGCGCACCAAGAACGGATTCCACCGCACCGCCAACCTGACAGAGCCTATGGGTTCGTTTTTTACTTTCTTCGGCTTTCTTTCGTTTCAGAAGTTCTTTCTTCTGTGCTGCATATCGTTTTGCTTTTTCAAGGCTTTCCTGTTCCTTCTTTTCCATTTCAAGCATTCGTTCTTCATAACTTTTTGTTGATTTTGCCATTATTACATTCCCCTTTCTTTTGCAAACATAAGTTCTTGGTTGCGTATCAGAAGAAGCACATGGTATAATCTTCTTGCGTGTAGGTATATCATGGCTTCGGTCTGATAGAACCTTTGGCGGTTTCTTTGGAAGCCGCCTTTTTAATTTGCCGCAGTTCTTGTTACGGCTTTTACATTTCCTCTATCCCTCAAATCACGACCTTCATTCGCTTCCATAAACATTTCCAGAATATCGGTTTTAATCAGGACTTTGCGACCAACCTTTAATACTGGAAGTTTCTTCCATTCTACAAGCTGTCTTAAGGTATTTCTGCCGATTCCCGTATAGTCAGCAGCTTCTTCGATGGATAATGCAATTTTTCTTTGCGTCATATAATCACCTCCTCATAAATTGCATTATGCAATTCTTGTGATGTAAGTATATCCTTTTCATATCTTTTTGTCAAGCGTTACGAAATATTAAAAACAAACTTTGTATTGCATATTGCAATTTTGGAAAAACAATGCTATAATTCATACATACCGAAAAAGGAGGCAGTCAGCATGAAAGATAAAGAATTACGCAAGCTGATAGGCAGCAGAATAAAACAGCGCCGTCTGGAATTGAATCTGACACAGCCTTATGTCGCAGAAAAGATGGGTGTTACTGCTTCTACAATCCTGCGTTATGAGAATGGTTCGATTGACAATACGAAAAAAATGGTGCTGGAAGGTCTTTCGGAAGCACTCCATGTATCTGTGGAATGGCTCAAAGGGGAAACAGATGAATATGAAACCGACATTACGGATAAGAGAGAGTTACAGATTCGTGATGCGATGGGAGATATTCTGGAACAGTTACCACTTGCCCTTACCAAAGAAGAAGATGCTTTTTCAAAAGATTTATTACTGCTGATGTTAAAACAATATGGTCTGTTTTTGGATTCCTTCCAGTTCGCCTGCAAAAACTTCAAGGGAAATGCAGGTCAGACGGATATTGCCAAAACAATAGGGTTTGAATCGAATGAGGAATATAATGAGATTATGTTCTTAAGGGAAATCACTCCTACCATCAATGCTCTTAATGAGATGGCGGACGTTGTAAGGCTCTATTCCAAGAAACCAAAAACAGCAGAACAAAGGCTTGCAAATCTTTTATCAGAAGTCTTATACGAAGATTCCGAATCGGTATAGTAAGACAACCGGAGTTATGATATACTTACACGCACGAAGCATTTCATCAGTTCCGATTGTCTAATATCGAAAGGAGATATACGATTATGGCAAAAGGATCTGTAAGAAAAAAAGGAAAGAAATGGTACTACCGCTTCTATGTAGAGGACGCAAGCGGCAATCTTGTTCAGAAAGAATGCGTTGGAACAGAAAGCAAAAGTGAAACTGAAAAGCTGCTCCGTCAGGCAATGGATGATTATGAGAAAAAGAAATTTGTTGCCAAAGCGGAAAATCTCACAGTCGGACAACTTCTGGATGTGTGGGCAGAGGAGGAATTAAAAACAGGTACGCTCAGCAATGGTACTGTGGAGAATTACCTCGGAACAATCCGAAATATTAAGAAACACCCATTGGCAGAACGGAAATTAAAAAATGTAACCTCTGAGCATTTGCAATCCTTCTTTGATTTGCTTTCCTTTGGGGGAGTTCATCCCGATGGAAAAGAGAGAAAGGGTTACAGCAAAGATTACATCCATTCTTTTTCCGCAGTCATGCAGCAGTCCTTCCGCTTTGCAGTATTTCCAAAACAGTATATTACGTTCAATCCCATGCAGTATATTAAACTGCGGTATCAGACGGACGAAGTTGATTTGTTTTCGGATGAGGACATGGACGGAAATATCCAACCAATTTCACGAGAAGATTATGAAAGACTGCTTGCGTATCTTCAAAAAAAGAACCCAGCCGCAATACTTCCAATCCAGATAGCCTATTATGCCGGGCTTCGTATTGGAGAAGCTTGTGGTTTGGCATGGCAGGACGTAAATCTGGAAGAACAATGCCTTACCATAAGACGCAGCATCCGATATGATGGCTCAAAGCGCAAATATATCATCGGACCAACCAAGCGGAAAAAAGTGAGGATTGTTGATTTTGGAGATACGCTGGTAGAGATTTTCCGTAATGCCCGGAAAGAGCAGTTAAAAAATCGAATGCAGTATGGAGAACTTTATCACACGAACTACTACAAAGAGGTCAAAGAGAAAAACAGAGTGTACTACGAGTATTATTGCTTAGACAGAACAGAGGAAGTCCCGGCAGATTATAAAGAAATTTCTTTCGTCTGCTTAAGACCTGATGGCTGTCTGGAACTTCCGACTACTTTGGGAACGGTATGCAGAAAGGTAGCAAAAACATTAGAGGGATTTGAAGGCTTTCATTTCCACCAGTTACGTCACACCTATACAAGCAACCTTTTAGCAAATGGAGCTGCCCCAAAAGATGTGCAGGAATTGTTGGGACACTCAGATGTCAGTACCACAATGAACGTCTATGCTCACTCCACAAGAGATGCGAAACGAAAATCGGTTCGGCTTCTTGATAAAGTGGTGGGCAATGACTAAAAAATTTCCCTTATTTCCCTTGTGATTATCTCATAAGGGCAAAAACAAGGGAAACTACATATCATTTTACTAATGGACAGGCGGGAAAGCCTGTAAAATGGGAAAGTTAGAGGGATAATTATATAAATTCCAGTTTGCCAACTTGCCCTTTGAGAGAGGAGAAATCCCTTTCTCAAAGGGTTTTTTCTATTTATACGGATATTCGCAAACTACAAGATAAAGCCAAAACTTCATATACTCTAAGCACAAGGAGGCCCCGGTTTGGCTATGAACAACAGCTTAGCAGAAGTACACCCGGAGCTTATATAGTTTGGATGAAATCACGGAGATATTCGGTAAATTGGGACTTTGTATTTGTAACAGCTTTGCTGATTTTAGTGAAAAGCCGAGTTCTGATAATGACATTCAATTGTTGGTTTATTCCATACGGGAATAAATCTTCATCAAATCTTTATTTTTTTCTGTTAGGTTATATTTCAGTAAGAAATGAAATATAGAAGGAAGGATAGTAAAGATGGAAATGATGTTACAGACACAAAATCTATGTAAATATTTTAGAAAACAGAAAGCGGTAAATAATGTTTCGCTTAATATCGAAAAGGGACAGATTTATGGACTGCTTGGACCGAATGGCGCTGGTAAATCTACCACATTGAAAATGCTGACCGGTATGATGAAACCAACTGCAGGAAAGATTTATTTTGATGGAAAACTTTGGGATAGGAAAGATTTATCAAAAATAGGAGCGTTAATTGAAAATCCGCCTATTTATGAAAATCTTTCCGCCAGAGAGAATTTGAAGGTAAGACAATTATTGCTTGGTACAGATGAAAACAGAATTGATGAGGTCTTGCAGATTGTATCACTTACAAACACCGGAAAGAAGAAAGCAGGACAGTTTTCTTTGGGGATGAAGCAAAGACTTGGCATTGCAATGGCATTGCTTGGAGAACCGGAACTTTTGATATTGGATGAACCTACGAATGGATTAGATCCAATAGGCATCGAGGAATTACGAGAGCTGATCCGGTCTTTTCCGGAACAGGGAATCACTGTAATTCTCTCCAGTCATATTCTCTCAGAGGTACAGTTACTTGCAGATAAAGTCGGGATTATTTCAGGTGGAATCTTAGGATACGAAGGAGCATTAAAGCAGGGAGATAATCTTGAAGATTTGTTTATGAATGTGGTAAGAAAAAACCAGAAAGCAGGTGAAATCCATGGTTAATATTATAAAAGCAGAACATCAAAAGGCCAAAAGAACCATGCGAAAAAAGTTTATCTGGGGATTTCCTCTTCTTACATTTGTTATGGCATTTATATTTACTCTTGGGATGACAAATGCTTATGCAGAAAGTGTTTGGAACTGGTGGTATACACTTTTGCTGCCGGGGATGATTGCTCTATTTTGTTATCTTTCTGTGGCGCAGGAGAAAAAGATAAAATACTATCATTTAATGACTATTCCCACAGACAGAAGAAAATTGTTGCTGGGGAAAATTATTTATATTGGGTACATGATTTTGTTTTCTAATGTGATTGTGTTTGCAGGAGCAACGCTTGGAGGCTTTCTTCTAACGACACATGTTCCAGTTGGAGGAGCGTTGATTGCAGTATTGTTTCTGACGGTTTCTGAGTTATGGGAGATTCCGGTAGCTTTATTTTTAAGTGAACGATTTGGAATGATTGTAAACCTGTTCGTCTGCCTGTTTATTACCGTCAGCGGTGTGGTAATATCACAAACCAGAATCTGGTATGTACTTGTTTCTGCAATCCCTATGCGAATGATGTGCCCGTTGCTTCATGTTTTACCAAATGGACTTGCCGCAGAAGCAGGGAATCCTCTTTTGGATACGGGAGTCATTGTTCCGGGAATGTGTCTCTCAATCATCTGGTTTGTTTTTGTAACGGTTCTGTTTTTGAAATGGTTTGAAAGAAGAGAGGTGAAATAAGATGATTGGAAGATCTCTTAATGCAGACTTGCGAAAGATGAAAGGAACATCTGTGATTCTGGCACACTTACTGATTCCGATTATAACCAGCGTTATATTTTTAATATATTACTTTTTTTCACCATGGAATGAAAATATGAAAGTGATTGCATTTTATCAGGCAATAGGAGCAGGACTTCCGGTACTTATTGGAATTTTTACAGCAAGTGTGATGGAACAGGAACAAAATGCAGGTGATTTTCAAAATCTGTTGTCTTTACCGGATAAAACTGCAGCATTTTTATCGAAACTGTTGATGCTACTGGTTTTGTGTCTGTGCTCTATCCTATTGACAGCAATCATATTCGGAATTGGATTTGGAAGAATCGCATCAAGCGATATCGAAATCATGAAAGGATGTATATTTGCAGCTTTGCTGCTGTGGGGAAGCAGTGTTCCACTTTATCTGTGGCAGCTGATTCTGGCTTTTCAGTTTGGAAAAGGGGTATCCATTGGAGCAGGGATTATATCAGGACTAATTAGTGCATTGATGCTTACCGGACTTGGAGATTATGTGTGGAAATATGTATTTGTCTGCTGGACGGGTAGAGTACCATATACTTATCTGCAATCTGTATTGGGAGAAACTAGTGTAGGTGAATGGTTGTCATTCATACCAGGTTGCTTAATATTTACAGGGATTAGTATGGTATACTATTTTTGGTGGGTAAACCACTGGGAAGGAAACAGAATATCGGAATAGAATCGAGGGAAACTATGGCAAAAATACTGGCAGTTGATGATGAACCGGCAATTCTGAAAATGATAGAAAGCATTTTGAATAAGGATGGACATCTGGTTACCAAAGTAAGTAATCCACTAAAAATTAATATGGAAGAATTACATCGTTATGACCTGATTTTACTGGACATTATGATGCCTGGAATTGATGGCTTCGAATTATGCAAAAAAATTAGGATACTTGTGGATTGTCCGATTTTGTTTCTTACGGCAAAAACGGAGGAAAACAGTCTGGTAAACGGACTTTCTTTAGGAGCAGATGATTATATTTCAAAGCCATTTGGAGTGATGGAACTTCGGGCAAGGATCAATGCACATCTTAGAAGAGAGCACAGGGAACATTCTGTCCGGATGGTTTTAGGGAGAGTCTGCATTCAGATGTCTCAAAAGAAACTGTTGATGGATGATAAAGAACTTCCGTTTACGAAAGCAGAGTACGAAATCTGTGAATTTCTGGCTAAAAACAGAGGACAGGTTTTCTCGAAGGAACAGATATTGGAAGCGGTCTTTGGCTTTGACAATGAGAGTAATGACAGTACTATAATCACGCATATCAAAAATATAAGAGCAAAATTTGCGGATTATGATTATATGCCGATAAAAACAGTCTGGGGGATTGGATATAAATGGGAAGAGTAAAGAGAAGCAATGCACTCAGCAGGATTTTTATGAGATATGTACTGGTCATGCTTGGATCATTAGTTGGTTTGGTGATTGTTGCTTATCTGCTGCTGTGCCTTTTGATTAGTGTGGGCTGTATTTATCCGGCAAATTATGCAGAGCAAAAGATTAATGAAGCATATGATACGATTCTACGTGCAGATAAAGTGACTGCTGAGATGATTCCCGCACTTTGTGATTATGTACTCTTTTCAGAGAATGGAAAGAAAATAGGTGGAGATTTGTCAGAACAATACGAACAGATAGCATGGAATGTTGCAAAGTACGGAAACGCATCCGGGAAATATTTTTATAAAGTAATTGTAAGGGAAAATGAATATGTTGTATTGCAATATCGCCTGACACCTCAATATCATTCAGCTTTTTTGAGGGAGCATTTTATAGAACCACAGAATGTGATGAGTATTATGTCTGTGATTGGAGCGGTAGCGATTATCATCATTCCGTCCATACGTTTTGGAAAAAGAATCAAAAAGCAGATGCAGCCTGTATTAGACGCAATCGGACAAATAAAGGATCAAAATCTGGAATATGAGACATCCTGTTCCGGGATCAAAGAGTTTGATGACTGTTTATCGGCAATCGATGATATGCGAGATGCATTGCGAAAATCTTTAGAAAAGCAGTGGAAAACAGAGCAGGAAAAGAAACAACAGATGTCTGCTTTGGCGCATGATATTAAAACACCTCTTACGATTGTACGGGGAAATGCAGAACTACTTTCAGAGACTGAACTGACCACAGAACAGAAGAATAATATCACTTATGTTTTGAACGGCACAACACAGATACAAAGTTATGTAAAACAGTTGATAGATGTCACAAAATCATGGAATTGCAGTGATGTTACCTATACAACGGTGAGGTTAGAAGATTTTTTCGCAGATATAAAGGAACAGGCACTCGGACTGGTAGAAATCTATCACCAGAAGATAGATTGGAAGGCGGAACAAAGTGATAAAAAGGTAACGATTGCTTATGATCCAATGTTCCGGGCCGTAATGAATGTGCTTCAGAATGCAGTGGAGCATACAAAAGAAAATGGAATCATTTATATTGACGCAAAGGAGCAGGATGGCCGGCTGACATTCATTGTGGAGGATAGCGGATCAGGATTTACAAAAGAAGCATTATTGCATGGCACAGAGCAGTTTTTTATGGATGACACAAGTAGAAATGGCGAAGCCCATTATGGGATTGGGCTTTTTTTCGCAAAAACTGTGGCTGAAAAATATGGCGGAGGGATTAAACTTTCAAGTTCTGAAAATACAGGTGGGGCGAGGGTAGAAATATTTTTCCTGAGTAGTCAGGAAACAAGCTAAATATCAAATATTTTAAAAAGAGATTGACAACGGAAAGATCTGCAATACAATAGTGGTGTGGGGTATAACTACTATGAAAAGTTTTGAATTTTTGGAAAAACTCGGTTTTTCATCTAACGAGGCAAAAGTATACGGCACGTTGATAAAATACAAAGTGCTAAACGGCTACGAAATCGCCAAATTGTCCGGCGTTGCGCGTTCGTTGGTTTATGAGGTCATCAATCGTTTGATTGCAAAAGGCGCGGTCATCCGTATAGACGGAGAACCTAATTTTTATAAGCCTATCGAGTATCAAGACCTTATCCGCAGCATTAAGGAAGAAAACGAAAAGAATATTGCCTGCGCCGAACGCGAACTTCAACAACTCGCAACGGAAAATGCCGACGTCGATTACGTAATGAATATAGTGGGCGAAGAAAAATACGTTGCCAAGGCAAAGGAACTTATCGACAGCGCGCAAGCGGAAATTTCGCTGTCCATTTGGCGGGAGTCGTTCGAAGTGCTGCGTAGTAATATCGAAAACGCAATATCTCGCGGAGTAAAGGTGCATATTTTTACCTTCGAAAGTATTTCGGTCGCCGGCGCAACGGTGTATTCGTACAATATCAACGACGTTTCAACTCTGTTTCCCTACCGCAGAACAACAATCATAATCGACGGCGGAGAGTGCTTAGTCGGCGAAGAGGGCGATCGCAACGTTTACGTGCATACGCGCAATCATTCGGTTGTTTCTCTTGCCACCGACGAAATAGTTTTGAATGTTTTTTGGAATAAACTTATCGAAAAAGAAAACCTGTTGTCCAAGGGTTGCTCCGGTGCGGATTTTTTGCAAGCCATACACAATTTGGCGGAGCGCTACGGCATTACCGACGAGATGACCAAGAATTTTCTTGTTTACAATTTTCAAAAGGAGAAAACTCAAAATGGCAAAAAATGTTGAACGATTACAGGCGCGCGAAGCCAAAGAACTTATCCGCCGCGAAAAGCAGTTAGGCGCAAGAAGCAACAAGTTTTATATGATTTACTTGTTTATGATTTTGGCGCTCATCTACATAACGGACGAAATGGCGTCTACTATATCCATTCAGTTTCAGGCGAATATAGTTACGGAATTCTTCGTAAAAAATATGGGTATGGAATACGGCGCGGGATTATCGCTCTTTTCCGCCATAGGTTTTATTTCCTATCCGGTAACGGTGCTTATTATTTTCTACCGTCCCCTTGCGGACAAATTCGGGCGTAAGCCGTTTTTGGTTATTAACACGTTATGTATGGGGTTAGGGCTGTTTATTGTGTATTTATCTAAGGATATCTACGTTTACATGATAGGCAGCATGTTGATGAGTTTTATGGTGTCGCACGATATGCAATGTGTGTACATACTGGAATGCTCCGACGAAAAGTCCCGCGCCCGTAACTACGCAATCGTAAAAGCGGTGGCGATACTGGGGACGTTGCTTGTTCCGTTGCTTAGGGCTACGCTTATGCAAAACGTAAGCGAGCGTTGGCACGTTGTATATTTAGTTCCGGCAATTATCGGTTTTGTAATGGCGTTTTTCGCGTTGCTTTTTGCAAAGGAAACAAACGCGTTTTTAACAAAAAGAATAGAGTACTTAAAAACTCCCATTGAAGAACGCGAACAACGCAGTAAGGAAGAGTGCGAGCAAAACGCTCAAGGCGGAATTCTGACCGCTGTAAAATTCGCATTCAAACACAGGCAATTACGCTTTTTGATCATCGCCTGCTGTTGTTTCTATCTTGCTTCGTTAGGTACGGCAACGTACAGTACGGTTATGGCAAAGTCTGCTTTGATGACGGAAGAAGAAATAACTCTTGCTCTATTCTTGTATCCCGTAGGCAACGCGCTGTTTACGTTGATATCGGGTTTTGTGTCGGACAAATTCGGGCGCAAAATAACTATAATTGCGATGTCTTGTTCGGCGTTGGCGTGCTATTTGCTGTTTATTTTAAGCGGTATGTTCAAGTTGACTCCGTATTTGACAGGCTTTGCAATCGGCGGATTTATGGGCAGTTACTGGGGCGCGGGCGATACTATCGGCGGAATAATGTTCTCCGAGTCTTCTCCTACAAACTTGCGTTCGTCTGTAACTGTAATCAACACGTTGCTTAACGGAATTATGGGCGGACTTGCAACGGTTATCAGTATGATACTGCTTCCTATCATTCCCGAAAAGATGTTCGGCTATATGTACTTGGGTTTGACTGTGCCGGGGCTTGTGGGCGCAATCGTAATAATGTGGCTGTTTGTCGGCGAAACTCGCGGGCTGGATCTTAAAAAGGTAACGGGTACGGAATGGGATAAGCCTAAAAAAATTAAAGAAGAAACACAGGACGGTGAATAAAAATGGATAACAAATGTTTTGAACTCGGCGCAAACGAACAGCCGTTGGATATTATCAAGGAAACATGCGGTTTTGCAGGCATATTCAAACAAATAGGAGTGATAGGGGATTCTTTGGCGTCGGGTGAGTTCGAAAGCCACGACGAAAACGGCAACATAGTTTATACCGATATGTACGAGTATTCGTGGCCCGCTGTTTTGGAACGCATTACGGGGACGAAGTACAACAATTATTCTCGCGGTGGAATGACCGCGCGTGAGTATATGCAAAGTTGGGCGGATACAAACGGATTTTGGCAATGGAATCAAGCGTATATCATTGCGCTGGGCAATAACGATTCGTTTGTCTTCGGACATCCGTTGGGAAGCGTCAAGGACGTTAACGCAGAATGTCCGCAGGATAACGCCGATACGTTCTTCGGCAATATGGGCAAAATCGTTTGCAAACTTAAAACGATCGAGCCAAATGCGCGTATTTTTGTCGTTACTCCGCAACTTCGCGGTGAAGACTGCGATAAAGATATTCGTTATATCGCAAGCGAACTTGCCAAATTGTGCGATATGTTTGACTTTACGTACTTGCTGGATATGACTGCGCATGCGCCCGTATACGATGCCGAAATGCGTAAGTCGTTCGGGCTGGGCTTCCATCCGAACCCGATGGGGTACTATGCTTACGCATTGATGGTGGCTAATTATATCGATTACGTTATACGTAGTAACCCTCGGGAATTTGCAACGATACCGTTTGTCGGTACGTCGCTCAAAAACAAAGATTACAAATAGTATGTATTTGCTGAAATGAAAAGTGTTGGCGTAAGTTTTAGTAGATAAGAGAAGGGATATGACACATTTAAACCATTTAAGTTTATAGGTGGTGTCGCTAAGGGGTATGCTTGGAGTACGGCAATCGGATTTCGGGCAGTGGACGGACTCAAACCATTAAAATATTTGATTGATACCGCCATTCAGAATATTGAAGGCAAGATTACGATGAAAGAAGCGCAGTTGTGGAGCTTTTTGAACTGAAAGGTTCAGGTGCTTCAAAACTTCTTTCCAATTTGGTGCAGGCGGATATTATTGAACCAGTGTCCGGTCACGGAAAAGGAAGATATAAATCAAGAAGTAATTAGAAATTCCAAGGAACGATGGCTATGAAGAATAAAGTAGAAAAGTCCTCGTCAATACCACTAGTGCCATTCTTTTATGCTAGGAGAAGGTGGAATCTTGTTATTTTATAGGAGATGGCAGAGGCATGCATGCTTCTGCCATCTTTAGGTTTGTGGGTATTGATTCGGAATTGAAGTGCCCAGACTTTTTTTTCTATATTGTAGAGGGGTGATATTATAGTGTTTCTTAAAGGATCTCTGAAAATGGCTCTGGTTAGCAAATGTTAACAAGGATGCTATTTCTGAAAGAGATTTGTCGGAATGAGCTAGTAGAATCTTCGATTCCTCGAGCTTCGTACGGATAATAAATTCCCCTGGTGTAAATCCAAGCTCTTCGTGAAAAAGTTTGCTTGTATGTGATCGACTATAGCCCAATTGTTGAGCAACATCATCTACAGTGAGGCTCGAATACACATTTTGGCGTATGAAATGAATACTTGAGAGCAGTGACTGATCAAGATTTTGGGGTAGCGGAATAGAGTGGACTTTCTCTGCAAAGAAAAGAGCGCAGCGTCCGATTAAAAAGTCAATTTGTTCAATATCTTCAAGCTTTGTAATGTCGGAGTAATAATTTGCAACAATCTCGCTACATTCCTTTAATGGTATTCCTCCTCGTCTGGCTGCCTCTGCAAACAGAGCGATAGAATAGTATCCAATCTGCTTATGTTGCATAATACTGTTCTCCCCCCACGGAAGTTCTGTGTATGCCTCTGGGGAGCAAAGGTATTCCATAACAGAATGGATATTACCAGTTTCTATGTACATAATAATTGAATCTGGCTCGATAAGCATGGAAGAGAAATCCTCGTTGAATGATTGTTTCTTCATATATGTTTGATTGGAGGTGTCGGACAAAGTGTCATTTTGCAGGCGGAAAAAATCATTCCTAGTAATATCATCCTGGTTAAAAATGTATTGCAGAAATAAAAGTCTGTCAATGAAGTCAAGCTGCGTATAGAGTGGTATAGTTTTATATATTCTTTCAATTGGTTTACGTTTCACAGCAGGCACCTTCATTTGGTAAAAAAGATAAGAAAGCTGATTATCTGATAATGGGAGCGAAGAAATAGGACCTATAAGAAGTTTATATTCGGTATCTTTTATAGAAATACTTCCCCAGAAGAAATTGTCTTTGGTTTGATAGTATGAGATTGAGTTACCAACGAAATTGGGGTTTTGTAATACCTCATGAGGATGATATGTCATTAATTCTGTTGGAATTGAAGATATCAGTTTTTCAGATTCATATAAATAAACAGGTATCCGGAAAATATTATATGAGTATTTACATATGGATTCCAAATTATGCTCTGACCAGTTCATTATTAATTCCCCCTAATAAGATAATAGTACAATAAAAGAGACGATTGTGCAATATTAAAAATATTAGATCTGATATATATAGAATAAAATAAAGATGTTCGTATACTGTAGGAGGTCAAAATGAGCGAGAAAAAAATAACAATGTTTCAAAAAGTGGTATGGAATTTGCCATCTCTAACATCGAATGGATTGTGGGGAATAATGGCGGGATATCTGACATATTATCTGACGCAGAGTGTGCTTTTATCATCGGCATCTGTTGGAGGAATCCTGATGGCATCAAAAATATTTGATGGTTTTACAGATTTAATTGCAGGATACATTATCGAAAAAACAAATTCGAAATGGGGAAAGGGACGTCCATATTCATTATTTGCTTCTGTCGCGTGGGTATTTATTATTCTAATTTTTGCTGTACCAAGTTTCTTTAGTACAACAGCAAAACTCACATACGTTTTTGTATGTTATACGCTTATCAATTCTGTAGCATTAACATTTTTTAACTGTTCTGAACAGGTTTATATGCTTAGGGCTATGCCAAATGAGAAGGATAAGTCATCTACTCTTGCAATAGGTGGAGCAATTGTAACCTATGGAAGCACAATACTTGCAATTGCAATGCCTATAATTATTACCACGTTATGTGCTAAAAAGCAGGGATGGACTGTTTTGGCTTTGGCAATGGGTATTCCTTCTATCATTTTAGCTGCACTCAGATTTGTTTTTGTAAAAGAAATTCCATTTACAAATGAAACAAATGATACTGCTAAAAAAACAAAGGTTTCTGTATTGGATATGATCAAGCATATTATTGGCAATAAATATGTATTGATCTGTCTTGGATTAGTATTCTTTTATTATTTTAATTCAAATTTGGGAACAATTGTAACAGGCTATTACTTTACATATAACGTCGGTAATCTTACATTATTATCAATCATCAGTGCGACTGCATTAATAACCCCAATTTTTCTTTTGTTTATTCCTAAAATGCTTGAAAAGTGGGGAAAAACTAAGGTTCTTAAGATGGGATTGTTATGTAATTTAATTGCATGTATTGTGAGAGCGTTAGCACCATTAAATCTTGTACTTTATGCAATAACTTCCCTTGTATGTTCATTTGGAACACTTCCTATGGTTTATTTTATTGGATTATTGCTTATGGATTGCATGGACTATGGCGAATGGAAAATGAAATACCGGGTTGAAAGTGCTTATTCAGCGGTGAGCAGTGCAGGCCAAAAAATTTCAGCCGGAGTGGCAAGTGGTGTGGCTGGACTTATCATGGGAGCAACAGGATTTGTTAGTGGTGCAGACACACAGAGCACTTTGGCAATGGCAGGAATCAAGGGATTAACCATTTATGCACCTATTATCGTGGGAGTAATACTGTTTGTTCTTATCAGTGTTTATAAACTGGACGACAAAATGGATCAAATCAAAAAAGAGATTGGACAAAACAGAGAATAGTAGAGAGAAAAAAATGGAATTAGATTTCAATAGAGATTGGCTTTTGATGAAAGAGGATGGGTCTAGTTGTCATGTTAATTTGCCACATGATGCAATGATTCATGAACAAAGAAGTTTTTCAAATAGAAATGGTGATAAGACAGGATTTTTTCCGGGCGGGAAATATGTCTATAAGAAGGAATTTTCGCTTGATAGCAGAAGTTCGGATGAGCAGATAATAATACATTTTAATGGGGTATACGGTCGAACTAAGCTTCTATTAAACGGGCAAAATGTAGGAAATCATTTGTATGGATACACTCCATTTGATGTGGACATAACGGATGCAAGTGTTGATGGGCAAAATGTTTTGGAAGTCATTGTTGATAATACACTCGTTCCCAATACCAGATGGTATTCCGGCAGCGGAATCTATAGAATGGTAACACTGATTAGGAGAGATAGAACACATATTGATGATGTTCGAATCAATACAGTTTGTATCAATCCCCCTACTATTCATGTTTCATGTAACATGAAGAATGCAAATGTAATAATAATAGATGCGGATGGTAAGATTGTAGCTGAAGGACCACTCGGTGACCTTGTGATTGAAAATGCTAATTTGTGGAGTTCAAAAACACCGTATTTATATACCTGTCAGATTAGCACTGAGTCTGAATATGTAGAGAAGAAGTTTGGAATTCGTGAGCTGAAGTGGAGTTCAGAGAAGGGGTTAACAATCAACGGACAGGTTGAAAAGTTAAGAGGTGGATGTATCCATCATGATAATGGTGTGATAGGAGCCTGTGCATTCAAAGATGCAGAATATCGTAAGGTTCGGATACTAAAGGAAGCTGGATATAACGCAATTCGTTCGTCACACAATCCTTGTTCTGAAAGCTTACTAGATGCTTGCGATGAGCTTGGAATGTATGTACTAGATGAAGCGTTTGATGGGTGGTATATGCCAAAGAATCATCATGACTATAGCAGAGTATTTTGGGATGAGTATAAAAGTGATTTATCGACAATGGTAGAGAGAGATTATAACCATCCTTCTGTCATTATATATTCTATAGGCAATGAGGTTAGTGAAGTTGGTACGGAAGAAGGAATTAAGCTGGCTTCAGAAATGACAGAATTTGTAAGGAAGCTGGATAGTTCAAGACCAGTAACCTGTGGAATAAATATTATGCTCACTGTCTGGGCAAAACAGGGAATGGGAATATATAGAGATGAAGCCGAATATGTAGCTGAACCATTACCAGAATTAGATTATGTTGAAGAAAAGAAATCGGGTTCCGCTTTCTTTAATGCTCTTGCACAGAAATTGGGATCTCTAATGTCAACCCAGACCAAGACAAAAAAGGCGGGAGTTGTTGTGGATGGGATAGCAGGTTCCTTTGATGTATTGGGATTAAATTATGGGCAATGCAGATATGATATGGAACTTAAAAATCATCCAGAACGAATATTGCTTGGTACGGAAACATATATTGGTGATTTGGCTTATAATTGGTCAAGAGTGATGAGTTCAAATGTCTTAATTGGCGACTTTTGCTGGACCGCTATGGATTATATCGGAGAAGCAGGAATTGGCGCATGGCAGTATGAATCGAGTAAAGAGATGCCACTTTTAGCCGGAAGTGGAGCAATTGATATCCTAGGAAATGCAGATGCACAAAATGGATTTCAAAAGGTGGTTTGGGGACTGGAAGATATATATATTGGCGTTCGACCGGTTAATATGAGTTCACAGAAAGTCTTAAAGAAAGCATGGAGATTTACGGATGCCATACCTAGCTGGAACTGGCCCGGGTATGAAGGCGAGAAGGCTCATGTTGAAGTCTACAGTAATGGAAGCTATGTAAAGCTTGAATTAAATGGAAAGACACTTGGAAAGAAGAGAGTTAAGGGCTATCGCACTGATTTTGTCTGCAAATATGATAAGGGGACGCTCACTGCAATATCCTATGATCTTCTGGGGAAGGAATTAGCTAGGACGGTGCTTTCTTCTGGCCACGGTATCTCAGAATTAAGTGTGAAAGCTGAGAAAAAAAACATGAAAGCAAATGGACAGGATTTGAATTACATTATTCTGGAGTCCATAGACGAAGCAGGAATATGGTGCCCCGCAGATGAAAAAGAGTTGACGGTTTCAATAGAAGGTCCTGCAGTGATTCAAGGCATAGGTACAGCGAAGCCCTACTCTAATCGCTCTTTTACGGATAATGCGCAGAAGACCTATCAGGGCAGATGTCAGATTGTGATAAGATCTTTATATGAGCCAGGAGAAGTTACTATACATATCAAGACAGCGGATGGGATGGATAAGACGGTAAGGATGGATGTGATGTGATTGGGGGAGGTGGAAAGTTGCGTTATTCCATACGCCAGCAAGAAGTGATGGTTTATAGATAAACTAAAATGTGTTAGGAATAAACCTGTTCGATATGATATAGAGTGAATTAAGGAATAATCCAAAGGAGACGTGGAACTGTCCGGTCGTATTTTATACGGGAACAAAGTATGAGAGTGAAGCATATCAGAGCATGGTAACAAGGTTATTGGAACTTCAGAAAAAATGGGTATCGGAGTCATTAATTTATGGGATGATGAGGAAATGAGTCAGGTATCCGAAACAGATTATGCACAATTTGAGTAAGAAGAAAGTAAGGAGGCAAAATGAAGAAGCAGGTATTTAATCCATATCTCCCGTTAGACACTTACATTCCGGACGGAGAACCACATGTGTTTGGTAATAGAGTTTATATTTATGGCAGCCATGATAAGGAGGGCGGGGACTGTTTTTGTCTTCTCGATTATGAAGCGTGGTCTGCACCAGTTGATGACTTAACAGATTGGCGTTGTGAGGGAATAATTTATCAAGCCAAGCAATGCAGACATTACTGTGAGGAACGGCAGGATATGTATGCGCCGGATGTCGTGCAGGGAAATGACGGACGCTATTATCTGTACTATGATTTATCAGGTCGGGGAGACCATGGATTTGATGGACCGATTTCTGTGGCAGTGTGTGATACACCCGCCGGTAAATATGAATATTATGGAGATGTCTGCTATCCGGACGGAAGACCTATGCAACGGTTTATTCCCTTTGACCCAGCGGTTATAAATGATAACGGGCATATTTACCTTACATATGGATGGGGACTTGGAATGGATACGCATGCACCAGTGATGAGGAAAATCATGCCGGGCATCATGAGCAAGGTTTTTAACAAAACAGTGGAAGAAATCAGGCAGGAAGAACCGCAGAGCATTTTAGGAGCAAATTTTGTGGAATTGTGTGGTGACATGCTTACAGTAAAAAGTGAGCCGGTAAGAATTCTGCCTGCACTCAACAATGCGAAAAAGGGCAGTGAACTGCGGAAACATAGCTTTTTTGAAGCAGCTTCCTTACGTAAATTTGGAGATTTGTATTATTTTATCTATTCTTCTCATGTCAACCATGAACTATGCTATGCAACCAGTAAATATCCGGATCATGGATATAAATACCGGGGTGTCATTGTATCGAATGGTGATATTGGTTATCATGGCAGAAGTGCGAAGGATCGCCTTGCTGCTACGGGAACCAATCACGGAAGCATTGAGTACATCAATGGAAAATATTATATTTTTTATCATCGACTGACACATAATACCGCTTTTTCCAGACAGGGATGTGCAGAAGAAATAAAAATCTTGCCGGATGGTACCATTAAACAGGTGGAGATGACAAGTTGTGGTTTAAACGGAGAACCGCTTGTGACAGAAGGAAAATATCCGGCAGCAATTTGCTGTAACTTGACCAACGGAAAAATGCCACATTTAAGTAATGTGCAAAAAGGAAAATATTCACCTAACGTCAATCACGAGGGGAATACGCGCTTTGTCAAGGATCTGGAAAATAAAACACTGGTCGGATATAAATACTTTGCTTTTAGTGGAAAAACAAATGTAAAGGTTGTGACGCGGGGAGCTTCCGGTATATTTTGTGTGATGACAGAACCGGGAAAGATCATTGCAGAAATTCCGTTAGAAGCTTCTGGCGAATGGAAAGAGAGCAAAAGTGTATCGTTTATGGCAGAAGGAGTGAAACCATTGTATTTTGAATACAGGGGAAGAGGAAAAGCAGATTTTCTGAAATTTATTTTGACGGGAAGAGAATCATGATGGACAGTTGCGTTGGTGCGAGGAATACATTCGCCTACAGATCGAAGCACTAGTAGAGCAGTTTGGACTTGAACATTTGAGAAGAGAGCAGTGAAGAATTATATGAATCAATTAAAGAAAAAATTTTATAAGGTTCCTATCTTTATAAAGATCAGGAAGCAAAGTACGATTATATAGCTGATGTGTTTGATACACTGATAGTGCGTGATATACGCAAAAAATACAAGATAAGAAATACGCAGCTGATGGATAGAATTGTGGATTTTCTTATGGACAATGTGTCTAATCTTTCTTCTGCGCGTAACATTACCAATACTCTCGGAAGCATGCAGGAGAAGATACACCATACGACAGTTGGTAATTATATGCAATACCTGTGCAATGCATTCGCGTTCTACAAGGTTAGGAGATATGATATTAAGGGGAAAAAGTATTTATCGAGCAACAACAAATACTATTTGAGTGACCATACTTTCCGTTATGCAAAGCTTGGAACAAAAAATATGGATTATGGACGCATATTGGAGAATATCGTGGCTGTTGAGCTTTTGCGTAGAGGATATGAGGTTTATGTGGGTATATTATATTAAGAAGGAAATAGATTTTGTCGCAGTAAAGCGGAGTGAGAAAATCTATATTCAGGTATCTGATAATATCAGTGAAGAAAAGACCTTTGAAAGAGAGGTAGTTCCACTTTTGCAGATTAAGGATGCATACCCTAAGTATGTGATAGCCAGAACCAGGCATGATGAATACCAGTATGAGGGAATAAAGGTTATTGATATTGCGGATTGGTTGTTGGATAAATAATTCTATTAGCCAAAAATGAAAAAAATAAGAAATTGGCTAATAGAACAAAGCGAACCAAATAAAGGATAAGGTATAAGGCATTGGTAATATTCGTAAGCGTTTTGTAACGTACAAGCAGGCTGCAGAATTATATAGCATCGGTTGGAGTTTGAGAGATTATTCTAAGACAAACCCTGATTGGGTAAGAAATTTTGTTGAAAGTATTCATAATGTTTATAATCACATACAGCAAAGTTTAGAAGATGAAGAAGATAATTTACCAAGAGGACGTACTTATCTAAATCCTTGGTAATGCACAAAACGATGTGGCACTGTCAGTTATAGGTGTTTGTAGAGTGAACTACCAACTTCTTGGGCATAAGAAATTCAGACTTAATCCACGCCCATATAAATTTCTCCGCTGTCATTCCGTTGTATTTCACAAATCCGAGAGCCGCAAACGGTGCTGCTCCCAAAATACACACCCACGATACTGTTTCTGATAATAGAAATCTTCATATAAGTGGACTTTTGAATGAAGAAAAAGTGGACATTCAAGACAAAAAAGTGGATATTGGAAGTGTGCTTTTCGGAAAAGGCAGTAATTTCTCAGTAAAAACGACGGTTCATATTCATAGACTTTTTGAAAAGGGATATGTTAAAATATAAGAATCATTGCAAAATAAAAGGAGCAGGCACATGAGAAAATATATCAAGCGTTTAAAAGCGAGAATTGCCTTGAACAAAAAGCAGTTTATTACATATTCCATACTCAGAACTCTGGTCATTTTGACAGCAGTACGCTGCATTTTTACACGGAATTACGAGAGTCTGGCGATATGTATTCTTTCTCTTATCCTGTTTCTCCTGCCATCCCTTTTTGAGCAGCTTTTGAAGGTGGAGATTCCGCCGGTATTTCAGATGATCATTTATGTATTCATCTACGCGGCAGAAATCTTGGGAGAAGTCAACAAATATTACACGGCGATTCCGGGATGGGACACCATGTTACATACCATCAACGGTTTCCTGTGTGCGGCGATCGGCTTTTCTCTTTTCAACATCTTAAACCGCGGTAGCAAATCCATGCAGTTGTCACCCTTTTATCTGGCAATCGTCGCCTTTTGCTTTTCTATGACGGTGGGTGTTATCTGGGAGTTCGTCGAATTTACCTTTGATCAGGTATTTCTCTTGGATATGCAAAAAGATTTCATTGTCTCAAATATTGGTTCCGTGACTT
The DNA here is from genome assembly GCF_003473825.1 of Roseburia sp. AM16-25. Classification (NCBI taxonomy): domain Bacteria; kingdom Bacillati; phylum Bacillota; class Clostridia; order Lachnospirales; family Lachnospiraceae; genus Roseburia; species Roseburia sp. AM16-25. Next base: position 426,643 of record NZ_QUCW01000001.1, on the reverse strand, counting down.
TGGACGAAAGCAAAACCCAGACCCCGGTGCGGATCTATGATATTACAAAGACGATCATAGAAACAAAAAATGGAGATACCTATGTAGTGGATGGCGGTTATCTGGATATCGGAATCATTGACACCATGAAAGACCTTATAGTCAATTTTGTCGGTGCCCTTGTCTTTAGCGTGATCGGCTATTTTTATGAGGCAAAGCATAAAGCAAAATCGCTTGCAAAGGATCTTTTGATCGAGCCATTGACGGAAGATGCGATCAAAGAATACGATGACGATATTGAAAAGAGTGTCAACAGCAAGGGCATCAGAAACATCCATGACTCTGGAGGCTATGGCTGCCAGCGAGGACACCATCAACGCTGAAATGGAAGGTATCGAGGCTTAGGCTCGTTGATTTCGGTATTGCAGAGGTGTGATGCCGTAGTGTTTTTTGAACACATTTTGAAAATAACTCTGACTGGAGAAGCAAAGATAGCTGCTGATCTCACCAAGCGATTTGTCTGTATATCGCAGGAGAGAGGCAGCTTCTTTCATGCGCCGCAGGGTTATGTAGTCGTTTACAGACATACCGGTTTCCTCCTTGAAATGGCGGAGCAGGGAGGAACGACTATGGGAAGAATGCGCTACAACATCAGAAACACCAATGGGCTGGTTGATATGTGTTGTGATATATTGCAGGCACTGCTTGGTATCAGCAGAGATCGTCCGGGGGGATTTCTGCATGGCTACACGGTTGGCAAAATCCATGGTCATATTGTATTGGAGATTTTTGACCGCATCTTCACTTTGCAGTTTTTCACATTCCTGTGTATAGGTATCAATCAACTGATAGGTCTCTTCAATGTCCATGCCGCCTGGAATGGCAGCGTCTTTACCAACACTGACAACCAGTCCGATCAATAAATTCTTAGCCTGTCGCAAGGGAGTTTCCGCCAGTTTTCCTTCTTTGACATTCAATGTTTTGGCGGTTCTTAGTAAAAAATTCTCCAGACCGATTACATCGCCCTGACGGACCAGGGACAGCATCTGTTGCTCAAAGAGGTAGGTGCCATGCTGTGCTTGTTCTTCTCTTGCTGTGTAGGCACGTTCTGCCTGTTGTTTTCCGATCTCTAACTGATATTTCGTATCGGTCAGACGAAAGGCTTCGTTTAAATCTAGTTTTTCCCCATTGAGAATAAAATGCAAAAAAAGTAAAAGTTCCAGAAATTGATTATATGTATACAAGGGAATAGCGGTTAAAAAGGATGCAATCTCGTCATATCTTGCTATTGGCAGACCATTCTTGGTCATATAGGAACGGATGAAAGATCTGTCAGGAGGCGTGCTATAGGCAGGCCCTAAGATGAAAAAATGCTGTTTGTCTTTGCAGACGACATAGCCATAGTACCCGGTGTCTGAGGATACATAGACGGATGGTGAGGAAGCATCACATAGTTTTGGCGTGACGAAAGGATAAGGATCCGTATTGTCATAAAATCCGGCAGAACACACATATTGATGACCTTTGTACAAGGCAATGGGCAGATAGTGGGCAGCAAAAAACATTTCGCAAAAGTTGGAATAATCATCTATCATAGTAAAAACCTCCTGATTCAAATATACAATAGAATGTACGATATTACAATACAGAGGCGTGGAGATTTCTTATACTGATAGAAAAAGAAGGGAAAAGGGGATCCCGGAAAGGGTGAATGTATATGGGAAAAGAGGGCTTTTCAGAAGGGTTTTTATGGGGAGCATCATCTGCAGCAGCGCAGATAGAGGGAGGCTGGCAGGAAGATGGGAGAACGCCGAGTATTTGGGATATTGCCAAGCCAAAGCAGATCAAACATGGGGAAAACTGTCATGAAAGCTGCGATCATTATCATCATTGGAAAGAAGACGTGGCTCTGATGAAGAAGATGGGGCTTAAGGCATACCGGTTTTCTATCAGTTGGTCTCGTGTGATACCGGAAGAGGGAAAGGTAAATCCAAAGGGAATTCAATTTTATTCGGATTTGGTGGATGAACTGCTTGCAGCAGGAATCGAACCCTTGGTTACAATTTTTCACTGGGATATGCCGGTATGGATGCTGAAAAAAGGAGGCTGGTTATCGTCCAAAATCATTCCGGCGTTTCAGGATTATACCAGGGTGGCAGTGGAGGCGCTTTCAGATCGGGTAAAGTGGTGGATCGTCATGAATGAACCGGGCTGTTTTATCATGAATGGTTATATGCAGGGAGAACATGCGCCTTTCAAACATCGCTATCTGGCGTTGTCGCGACTGACACGCAATTGTATGTTGGCACATGCCGAGGGGGTCAAAACGGTCAGAGCGTATGCAAAGCAGCCGGTCAAGATCGGGATCGCACTTTCAACTGGTGCGTATGTTCCCGACACAGAGTGTCCTAGCGACATACAAAGAGCGCGCGAACTTAGTATGGATAAAGGAAATGGTCTGATGGGGAATAAATGGTGGATGGATCCGATCCTTGCCGGAAAGCCGGTGCGTGCCTATGGTATTTATGCATCACATCAGAAAGATATGGAAGCCATCTATCAGGAATTGGATTTCGTCGGATTAAATATCTATACATCCTATAATTATGCAGAATGGGGTGCAGAAAGACAGGAAGCAAAGCCCGGAACACCGCGCAATTCCCTCGGTTGGGTCATTGATGAACGCGTTATGTACTGGAATGTACGTTTCGTGTACGAACGATATCATCTGCCTATCATGATCACAGAAAATGGTGTTGCTGAACACGATGTTGTAAGTATCGATGGTGCCGTCCATGATCCGCAGAGATGTGATTTTATCTATCGTTATCTTGGACAGTTAAAGCGTGCAGCCAGTGAAGGGATTCCGATTTTGGGATATTGTCATTGGTCTGTTATGGATAACTTTGAATGGGCGGAAGGCTATGATCCACGGTTTGGTCTGGTCTATGTAGATTATCCGACGCAAAAAAGAATTGTTAAGGATTCTGCGTGGGAATACAAGAAAATAATAGAAAGCAATGGAAGTATTTTGTAGGGGGTTACACATGAAAAAAGAAGTTAGGTTATTAGATCATGGATTGTTTGAAAAGCCTTTTATGGATTCAAAGGCACGTACAAGAGCAGTATCGACAAAAGAGATTGCCTTTGGACATTTGATAGGACCACTGGGGTTGATCTTAATTGTTAACACGATTGCAGCACTGGTAGAAAAATTCTTCACACAGCAGACAGGTGCTATGTATGGTACGGCAAATGTGAATATGATTCGTATTATGGGTAGTCGTTATGAAGTTGTTATGACTGTGGCAAAGATCCTTGCAGTCGGTATGGGGCTCTTAAACGGATGGCTGGTTCAGCATACACATTCGAAACAGGGAAGACTGCGTCCCTGGTATCTGATTTTTGGTTTTTGTTCGATTATTATTGGTGCTCTGATTTTTCAGTTTGCAGGACCGAATGATCTGGGAGAAGCTTACTGGTATTACTTTTTCTTTTTACTGATCTGTTATCATACCGTGGGTTCCAGTTATTTCTTTGTCTTTAAAGATACGATCGTTTCGTTGACATCGCGAAATCCATCGGAGAAGATGCGCTTGAAATTTGTCCGTCAGTTATGCTGGACATTGATTTCCGGAATTTTAATTGGAATGATGGTTTCTATGGTCGTTCTCCCGATGTGGCTGGAAAATGACATTAGCGGTTACCCGCTACTGATGATCATCTTATCCGTGATTGCCATACCATTGCTTTTGCTGGAGTACTTCTACACCCGTGAGCGAATCACAGAGGATGTCACACAGGAATACGGAGATGAGAATAAGATTCCGTTAAAAGAACAGATGAAGGCTCTGTTTACCAACAAATATTATGTTTTGTTGACCATCATTGTAACGGTAGGAAGTATTGTTGATAATTTTAAGGGTGGTAATGTCCAGTACTTCTATATCAAGTTCTTATTGGGAGGCGCGGATAACCCGATCATGTTTACACTCTATCAGGTCGCAACCGGTATTCCGCTGGGGATAGGAGCCTTTGCTATTTATCCATTGGCAAAGAAGTTTGGGATAAAAAACGTATCCATTGTAGGATACATCTGTGTTCTGATAGGAAGTGTTGTTGGTCTACTGAACCCATCCAATATTCCGGTTGCAATTGCGGCTGGCTTCCTGCGCCAGACAGGTATGCTTCCAAATGCTTATGTGTTTGCAACACTTGTATGTTATGCCTATGACAGCGTGGAACATGATTCCGGTTATCGTCTGGAAGGCTTGCTTGGACCTGCCATTGTCCTTGCGGTCCAAACGATATTGACGGCTCCGTTCGCAGGAGGATATGAGTCCGGTATTTTAAAACTGGGATTTGTGGATGTTCAGGGCATTACACCGAACAGCGATGTACTTCAGTTTATGACTTTCGCATTTTATATGTTTGATATTGTGGCATCCATTATTTATATCGTACTTTTGCCGTTTGTTGATATTGAAAAGAAACTACCGCAGATTAACGAGGATTTGCGTGAACGCCAGAAGCAGATTGCCTTATCCAAAGGAGAAGAATGGATAGAACCGGAAGAAATTGCCAGACGGGAACGCGAAGAAGCTGATCGTATACAGGAACAGAACCGCATTCATGATTTAGAGGAGCGTTGCGCAAAGAAAGGACTGGACTTTGAGACAGAAAATCGAAAATATCTGGAGAAACAGTCAAGGAAGAAGAAAAGATTAGGAAAGAGGTAGGAAATGACATGTGATTTTAACGATGGCTGGTTGTTTCAGAAAGAAGGTCAGCCGGGGGAAAGTGTTGATCTGCCACATGATGCTATGATAACAGAAGTACGGAATGCCTCTTGCAGAAATGGCGTCAATACAGGTTTTTTCCCGGGAGGAAAATATGTCTATACCAAATATTGGAAAGTTAATCCGGAATGGTTAGAGAAGTCAGTCCGTATTCATTTTGAAGGGGTTTATCAGAATTGTCATGTCTTTTTAAATGAAGTGGAAGTTGGCAGCCATAAATATGGATATACGCCGTTTGACATTGATTTGACAGGGTGGTTGCAGGTTGGTGAGAATTGTCTGCGTCTTATGGTAGATAACTCTCTAGAACCCAACTGCCGTTGGTATTCGGGGGCAGGTATTTATCGCCCGGTGCAACTGATTGTGGAAGAGAAGCAGCATATTGAGCGAATTCGCGTGAAAACACTTGCAATCAATCCTGCGGTGATTTCTGTGGATGTTATAGGAGATAGTCTGGAGGCTGTGACCGTTTCCATTTGTGATAGAAGCCACATTCTATATGAGGGAGAACCTGGGAAAATTACACTACAGCAAGTACAATTATGGAGTGATGAAACGCCAAAACTATATACCTGTATTGCAAAATGTAAAACAGATGAAAAACGATTGGATTTTGGCATTCGTAAACTGGAATGGTCAGCAGAAAAAGGACTTTTGGTGAATGAAAAAGAAATACTGTTGCGAGGTGGCTGCATTCATCATGATCATGGTGTCCTGGGGGCGTGTGAATTTTGGGATGCGGAAGAACGACGTATCCGTATATTAAAGGATGCGGGATTCAATGCCATCCGCATGGCGCATCACCCTGCGTCACAGATTTTACTGTCTATTTGTGACAGACTCGGCATGTATGTTATGAACGAGACTTTTGATGGCTGGTATGTACCAAAGACATATCATGATTATGCCAGATATTTTGACGAATGTTGGAAAGCCGATGTTAGAAGCATGGTGGAATCTGCGGAAAACCACCCGAGCGTGATCATGTACTCTATTGGTAATGAGGTATCGGAGACAGCGACCCCAAAAGGCATTAAAGTCTGTCGGATGATACAGGATTATGTGCATGGATTAGATGACACGCGACCGGTAACAGCTGGTATCAATGTGCTGCTGAATGTGTATGCGCATATGGGGATCGGTGTCTATCGTGACAAGGGGGAATACCAGCCAAAACCTTTGCCACCGGGGAAAAGTTATCATGATAAAAAGTCGGGATCCGCTTTTTTTAATGCAATGGCACAAAAACTGGGTCCGCTCATGTTCTTTATGAGTAAAGGCAGACATGGGGATAAGGCGTGTGCGCCGGCGGGAGATGTATTAGATATCATAGGATTGAATTATGCGTCCTCGCGCTATGATGAAGATGCGAAAAAATACCCTGAGCGCATGATGGTTGGCAGTGAGACTATGGTGGCAGATTTACCTTATAATTGGAGTCGAGTGAAGAAATATCCGCAACTTGTCGGGGATTTCGTTTGGTCGGCATGGGATTATCTGGGAGAAGCCTGCATTGGAGATTGGACGTATCATTCCTACAAAGGTCTTCCTTTGCTGGCTGGTCAGGGGATGATTGATATTACGGGAAAAGCACTGGCATCCATGTATTACATGCAGATTGTATGGGGCTTGCGAAAGAAACCATTTATTGCTGTTAGTCCGCTGAATCATGCAGATGAGACGCCAACGAAAGGAGCCTGGCAGTTTACCAATGCAATTGATAGTTGGAGTTGGGAAGGCTATGAAGGTGTAAAAACGACGGTTGAGGTATATGCGGCGGGCGAGTCGGTTCGACTCTTTTTAAATGACAGACTGATTGGGTGTCGCAGGCTGAAAAAATTTAAGTCAAGTTTTTCCCTAGTCTACCAACCGGGAGTTTTACGGGCAGAGGCATTAGATACCAATGGAAATGTAATCGCGCAGCATTTCCTTGGAACAGCCCAAAAGGAGACGATTCTTTGGGCGGAAGCCGAGAAGAAAGAACTACGCGCCAACGGGCAGGATCTTTGCTATGTTCCAATTGAATTTACAGATAAGAAGCATTGTCTCAAGCCTTATATAGAGAAGCGTGTGGATATTGCGGTAGAGGGCTGTGTAAGTCTGGCTGGATTTGGCAGTGCCTTGTGTAAGACCAACGAGGTGTTTGACCGGAACCATCATATGGCATATCGGGGAAGATGTCTTGCTGTGCTTCGCGCAAAGAATGAGCAGGGGAAAGCCAAGGTTAGCATTTCCGCAGAGGGAGTGGAACCGGTAGTTATTAGATTGGAGGTAAAATAAAATGAAGAAATTTCAGTCGTTTGGAGTTCTTACACCAGAGGAATCAGAGCGTGAAAAAAAGCATAAGTCACTTGCCAGAAGAGCAGCGGCAGAGGGATATGTTTTGCTGAAAAATGAAGGCCTTCTGCCTTTGCAGAATAAAAATATCGCCCTATATGGAGCAGGCAGCAGGCGTACAGTGAAAGGAGGTTCCGGTAGTGGCGATGTCTACGAGCGCCATAGCGTGACCATCGAGGAAGGCTTAAAAAATGCCGGATTTACCTTCCCGACGACTCTGTGGATGGAGCGTTTTGAAAAAAAGTATCAGGAAGATATTGCGGAGTGGGAGGCGATGGTAGAAGAAAAGATAAAAGGTTTCTCACCAGTGCAATCCATGAAAATGTTTGATGTGATCCATGAATATCAGAAACCGAATCCAGCGTGTACGCCGATATTGGAAGATGAACTGAGTGACGAGACAGATACCGCTATTTATGTATTATCCAGACAGGCGGGCGAAGGCGGTGACAGACGCTATGAGAAGGGGGATTATCTTTTGTCGGAGGTGGAAGAAGAAAGTATTCGTCTTCTGTCTGCACATTATAAAAAACTTGTGCTGGTTTTAAATTGTGGCAGTGTGATAGATCTGTCCATTTTGGATCAGGTACGGATTGATGCCGTTATTTTCTATGCGCAAGGTGGTATGGAAGGTGGAAATGCCCTTGCGGATATTTTGACCGGAAAGGTAAATCCATGTGGAAAACTTACAGACACATGGGCATATCACTATGATGATTATCCATGCGCCGATACGTTTGGCTATCGCAATGGGGATGTGTCACAGGAAGATTACCGGGAAGATATTTATGTGGGATATCGTTATTTTGATGCCTTTTCTATTCATCCGCGTTTTCCGTTTGGTTTTGGTTTGTCCTATACAACTTTTTCTATGGGAAGAAAGGCTGTTCTGGTAGATGGAAGTAAGGTTACAGTAGATGTTTCTGTTAAAAATACCGGTAAATATGCCGGACGTGAGGTGGTTCAGTTATATTTGCAAAAACCACAGATGGTGCAAGGAGTAGAGGAGAAGTCACTGGCGGCATTTGCAAAGACCGGATGTCTGCAGCCGGGGGAGACAGAACTGGTTACTACAACTTTTGATGTCTGTGATCTTGCGGTTTATGATGAGAAAAAAGAAATGTTTGTCCTGCCGCAGGGCGAGTATGGAGTTCTGTTGGGAACGCATGCAGGAGCGGTCAGCCCTGTGGCGGTATTGACGCTTTCAGAAGATGTGGTTGTGGAGCAGGTGTCTGCCGTACATCCATTTGCACGTTCTTATGAACGTATGCAACCGGAACAAGGCAAGCGTGTTTACGAAGAAAGTCTTACCCGTTACGCGATGCAGGTGGATCCGAGGAGAAGAAAAGAGAAGACACAGGCAAACCCTTATCAGAAGCGAGTAGAGGAACTTTTGCGAAATTTAACAATTTCCGACCGTATCAGATTGGTCACTGGCGGTGGATACAGCATGAAATGCTACAACAATGTCATGGGGGCGGCAGGAAGAACCTGCACCAAATTATTAAAAAAAGGCGTCCCTAATATTGTTATGTCAGATGGTCCGGCAGGACTGAACGTTGTGCCGTGTACTGCGATCGCAAAAGACGGCACACCGCGTTTCCCGGATGGCGTACGTGTAGATTGGCGCTGGGGATGGATAAAAAAGCACGAGGAAATGATTAAACATCTTCCGGGAAAATATCAAAAGGTATATCGTTATATGACTGCCTGGCCGAGTGAAACACTTCTTGCGCAGAGTTTTGATATTGATTTACTGGAGGAAGTGGGACAAGCCATTGGCAGGGAGATGAAGGAAATAGGTATTTCTATATGGCTTGCGCCAGGCTTGAATATTCACAGAAATCCGCTGTGTGGAAGAAACTTTGAGTATTATTCAGAGGATCCGCTGGTATCCGGAAAGATGGCGGCAGCGGTGACAAGAGGCGTGCAGTCCGTAGGAGGCGTCGGCGTTTCTGTCAAGCATTTCTGTTGCAATAATCAGGAAGATAATCGTATGGAAATGTCCTCCAATGTCACACAAAGAGCCCTGCGTGAGATTTATCTTCGGGCGTTTCGTATTGCGATTGAAGAGGGAGACCCATGGACGATCATGAGTTCTTATAATCGTGTGAATGGTCTGCATGTCTGCAATAACAAAGAACTTTTAACGGATGTCTTACGTGGAGAATGGGGATATCAGGGGCTGGTCATGAGTGACTGGACAGCGACAAATCAGTGTTCCCATGCCAAGGCAATCAATGCAGGAAATGACTTGATCATGCCGGGCGATAAATCTGTCTGGAAGGCGTTAGAACAGGCAAAAAAAGAAGGACTCCTGCAAGAGGATGCCTTACAGCAATCCTGTGAAAGAGTCCTGACCTTAATCTTGAAGAGTGAAACCTGTAAAGATTTTCGCTAGGTCTGTGCATTTGCATTTTCAGCAACGATCTGATAAACACTGATCTTAAACTGCTGTTCCGGTGTAATGCCGACAAAGCAGCAGCCGTATTGAATAGAGTCATCGATACATTCGGCACGGATGACTTCAATAATGGTTTGGATACTTTCTTTGTTTTCAAGTGTTATATTGGCATCATAGTAGGTGCCGAGTTTGAATTGGTAGTCGGATTTGAAAGCCATGCCCGTTGTGGAAATATCTACGACATTGACATCAACGGCAGTTGGCTGATCCGCACTGTTCTCTATCATACCATAAAAAGCAGAAAAAATGCAGAGATTAAGCGGATACTTTTCGGTTGATTCGTGTGGCTTGACGTGATAGAGTAGTCATAAAAGATTGAGGACGAGAGGAAGATGGCATGATAAAGTTTATTTCATGGAATATTGATTCTTTAAACGCGGCACTGACATCAACATCGGCAAGAGCAGAACTTTCCAGAGCCGTATTAGACACCATAAAAGGGGAAAATGCAGACATTATTGCCATACAGGAGACAAAACTGCCTGCAACCGGAATGACAGACAAGCATAAGGAAGCATTGGCTTTCTATTTCCCGGACTATCAGGTGGAGTGGGTCAGTTCCGTACCGCCAGCCAGAAAGGGCTACGCGGGTACCATGGTTTTATACAAAAAGTCCCTGCAGGCACAGATGAGTGCACCGGCGATCGGCGCACCGGATACCATGGATGCGGAGGGAAGAATCCTTTGTCTGGAATTTGAGGATTTTTACTTTGTAAATGTTTATACACCGAATGCGGGAGACGGCTTGAAACGCCTTGCAGACAGGCAAAAATGGGATGCCTGTTATGCAGATTATCTGAGTGGGCTGGATCAAAAGAAACCGGTCATTGCCTGTGGTGATTTTAACGTGGCACATGAGGAGATCGACTTGGCGAACCCGGACGGCAATCATATGTCTGCGGGCTTTACAGATGAGGAGCGAGAAGGCTTTTCCCATCTGCTTGCCAAAGGTTTTGTTGATTCTTTCCGTTATCTGCATGGCAATGTGGAAAAGGTCTATTCCTGGTGGGCGCAGAGGGTCAAGACCAGCAAGATCAACAACTCCGGATGGAGAATTGATTATTTTCTGGTCAGTGACAGGATCAAGGATGGAATCCTAAGATCCGAAATGCTGGATTCAGGCGCCAGACAGGATCATACACCACTGGTACTGGAGATGGAAGAAAGTAAGTGATAAGCATATATAGGGTAGGGAGGTGCAAAAAACAGCGCAGGCAGCGAAGATTACCGCTTTAGGCAAGAAAACAAACCGCCCGGTGTCCTAAAAGACGCCAGACGGTCTGTTTTATATTTGAAAGATCCTATCTGCAATTAAATGTCCGTTGCAGATAAGTGCTGTGTTCTTATATAGTCACCGATCTTTTTGTCGGAACCAAGGATGTGATTGGATAACCATGCCAGAAGAAAATCGATCAGATTGATCAGATATTCCTGCTGGTTGTCGTCCATGGCATCCAGTTCGGACAGATCGATCTCTACCAGACGCTCTACAAAAGCAGAATGGGCGCGCTTTTGTGCCTCAAACCCCGGATAGGAGATCTGCTCCATCAGGGCTTCCTCATCACTGAAATGAAACTCGGTGTATTGCCTTAATTCGGCAAGCAGGCGCATGATCTCATCGTACTTGTCATGAAGCAATTCTTCGTGGATCAGATCGTTGACTTCACGGATGATGGCAAACAACTGCTTGTGTTCGTTGTCTACCAGTTCGATACCGGTCTTGTACTTGTCTGTAAAGGCAAAAGGATCTTCGGTCGGCTCCGGTTTTTGACACATTTTGCCGATCATGATATCACTGCTTAAGATATGATGATAGAGCCAGCGTACCAGATAGGTCAGCAGATCATTTAAGGATGTGCGGGCGGCTTCCGGTGAGGATGTATCCAGTACAAAGGTATTCATCTTTTCTGTAAAAGCCGTATGTTCCTTGCGCTGTAAGGGCAGTTCCGGGTCGTTGATGCTCTCCATGTAGGCTTCCTCATGGGCAAAATGTGTGGCAGCGTATTCCTTTAAACGAGGCAGAAGGCTGTCGGCGATGGTTGTGACATCCTCGGTGTGCGCTGCGAGATCGATCGCCTCGTTGATCATTTGGAACAATCTGCGGTGTTCGTTATCAATTTCTTCTATATGTATCATGCAATCTTCTGTAAATTCGTACATAAGAAACCTCCTTCCATAGATACCACAATCATAGCACAGAAACTTGGGGAATCAAAGGAAACTATCGAAAATATACGAAAAAAATTCCATTTTATCGTTTGGTCTGTGCCTTGAACTGAGAGACATTTAATAGTATAATTTTTTCGATTGTTAGAGTAGATGCATGAGTGAGGAGGAAATTTTATGACACAGTGGAAAAACTTAGATACCCTTGCTTCTTTTGGTGAGTTGGCAAAGGTTCAAAAAGTAAATTTAGTAGAGGCTATGTCCGGACAGAACGGAGCAGATCGTGTAAAGAAATACAGCGTTCCGATGGCAGAAGGTCTTACATATAACTATGCAGCAAAACAGGTTGACGATCAGGTGATCGACGCACTGGAAAAACTGGCAGCAGAGGCAGAACTTTCTGACAAATTTGCAGAATTATACAATGGTGCCGTGATCAATACCGGGGAGAACCGTCTGGTTCTGCATCATTTGACCAGAGGTCAGTTGGGAGATACTGTTACCGCAGACGGCGTGGACAAGAGAGCCTTTTATGTAGAGCAGCAGCAGCGTATCGCTGATTTTGCCAACAAGGTACACAGTGGCGAGATCACCAATGCCGCAGGCGAGAAATTTACGACAGTAGTCCAGATCGGTATCGGTGGTAGTGACTTGGGCCCGCGTGCTATGTATCTGGCACTGGAGAACTGGGCAAAGAAGAACAAAACCTTCAAGATGGAAGCCAAGTTCATCAGCAATGTAGACCCGGATGATGCAGCAGCCGTACTGGCATCTGTTGATGTAGCACATTCGATTTTTGTTCTCGTGTCAAAATCAGGCACGACTTTAGAGACACTGACAAATGAGTCATTCGTCAAGGATGCATTGGCAAAGGCAGGACTCGACGCATCCCGTCATATGATCGCCGTTACCAGTGAGACATCACCGCTTGCCAAGAGTGATGATTATCTGGCAGCCTTCTTTATGGACGATTACATCGGTGGACGTTATTCTTCTACCTCTGCCGTAGGCGGAGCCGTACTTTCACTGGCATTCGGACCGGAAGTTTTTGCAGCATTCTTAGACGGTGCAGCAGCAGAGGACAAACTTTCAGCCAATGCTAATGTCAGAGAAAACCCTGCTATGTTAGATGCCTTGATCGGGGTTTATGAGAGAAATATCTTGGGCTATCCTGCAACCGCAGTCCTTCCGTATTCACAGGCGCTCAGCCGTTTTCCTGCACACTTGCAGCAGGCAGATATGGAGTCCAACGGTAAGTCAGTCAATCGTTTTGGAGAGCCGGTAGATTATGTGACCGGACCGGTACTCTTTGGTGAACCGGGAACCAATGGCCAGCATTCTTTCTATCAGTTGCTCCATCAGGGAACCGATATCGTGCCATTGCAGTTCATCGGCTTTAAGAATAGCCAGATCGGTACAGATGTTGTGATTCAGGACAGCACAAGCCAGCAGAAACTTTGTGCCAATGTCGCAGCACAGATTGTTGCATTTGCATGTGGTAAAGCAGATGACAACCGTAACAAGAATTTTGAGGGCGGTCGTCCATCCAGCATCATCATTGGAGATCAGTTGAACCCACAGGCACTTGGCGCTTTGCTTGCACACTTTGAAAACAAGATCATGTTCCAGGGATTCCTTTGGAATGTCAACAGTTTCGACCAGGAAGGAGTACAACTTGGCAAAGTTCTGGCAAAACGTGTTCTGGCTCATGAGACAGACGGCGCATTAAAAGAATTTAGTGATCTTTTGAACATTTAATTTTACAGAAAAATGTGATAGTATAAGGCGACGAGGTTTCGTTGCAAGAAAAGGGCATCCTCGAAATGAGGGTGCCTTTTTAGACGAAGAGGATGAAATGATGACATTAAAAGAACTAGAGATAGGACAGAGTGCAATCATTACGCGTGTGGGCGGAGAGGGTGCTCTGCGGCAACATTTTTTGGATATGGGAGTCATCCCGGGAGCAGAGATTACTTTGATCAAATATGCACCGATGGGAGATCCTATGGAATTTCAGGTGCATGGCTACGAATTGACCTTGCGTTTGGATGACGCAGCGCAGATTGATGTGGAACTGATTGCTGCAAGAGCACGCAGCCACGAAGGAACAAGTGATATCAATAAATCTGTTCATCCGGGTCTTGGTGAGGAAGGCAAGTATCATAGCAAGGGCGATGGGGATCCATTACCGGATAGCGAAGACCTGACCTTTGCTTTGGTGGGAAACCAGAATTGTGGCAAGACGACACTGTTCAATCAGTTGACAGGTTCCAACCAGCATATCGGAAATTTTCCGGGGGTAACCGTAGATCGTAAAGATGGTCCGATTCGAGGACAGGCGCATACGAAAGTAACAGATCTGCCGGGAATTTATTCTATGTCTCCTTATAGCAGTGAGGAAATTGTTTCGCGTAACTTTGTATTAGAGGAACATCCAAAGGCAATCATCAATATTGTGGACGCGACAAATATCGAGAGAAATCTTTATCTTACGATGCAGTTGCTGGAGATGGACATACCGACTGTTGTGGCGCTTAACATGATGGACGAGATGACGGGAAATGGCGGTTCTATTGATGTAAATCACATGGAAGAAATGCTTGGAGTTCCAGTGGTTCCAATCTCGGCAGCAAAAAATGAGGGGGTGGATGAACTGGTGCGCCATGCCATGCACATCGCGAAATATCAGGAGAAGCCGGGAAGACAGGATTTTTGTGATGAAAATGATTTTGGTGGGTCTGTACATCGCTGCATTCATGCCATCTGTCATTTGATCGATGATCATGCGAAAGCGGCAGAGATCCCGGTGCGTTTTGCAGCAGCAAAGATTATCGAGGGCGATGCTCTGATCATGGAACGCCTGAAATTGGATGACAATGAAAAAGAAGCGATTGAGCACTTGATCCTTCAGATGGAAAAAGAGCGTGGTATCGACCGGAGCGCTGCTATTGCCGATATGCGATTTACCTTTATCGAAAAGGTATGCGAGCAGACGGTAGTTAAGCCAAAAGAAAGCAAAGAGCGTATCCGAAGCCAGAAGATTGACCGCATACTGACCGGAAAATACACGGCAATTCCTTGCTTCTTTGGCATTATGCTTCTGGTATTTTATCTGACTTTTAATGTGATCGGTGCATGGCTGCAAAATTTGCTGGAACTTGGCATATCACAATTATCCGATGCGACAGAACAACTGATGATCGCGGCAGATGTTAATGAAGTATTGCGAGGGCTGGTCATCGATGGCATTTTTACCGGTGTGGGAAGTGTCTTGAGTTTCCTGCCGATCATTGTAACCCTCTTCTTCTTCCTTTCTTTGATGGAGGACAGTGGCTACATTGCCAGAGTTGCCTTTGTCATGGATAAACTGCTTCGGAAAATCGGTCTGTCAGGCAGAAGTATCGTCCCAATGCTGCTCGGATTTGGATGTACGGTTCCGGCACTTATGTCAACAAGAACACTTCCGAGTGAGAGGGATCGTAAGATGACCATTTTGTTGACACCATTTATGAGTTGCTCTGCAAAACTGCCGATTTATTCTTTCCTGATCAGTGCCTTTTTCCCGGGACATGGAGCCTTGATCATGATGGGATTATATATACTTGGAATTGCTGTTGGCATTCTTGTGGCACTTGGTTACCGCAAGACGCTGTTTAAAGGAGAGGCAGTGCCATTTGTCATGGAACTGCCGAATTATCGTCTTCCGGGAGCAAAAAATGTGTTGCAACTCTTATGGGAAAAAGCCAAGGATTTTATCCAGAAGGCTTTTACTGTAATCTTCATGGCAACCATCTGTATATGGTTCCTTCGCAGTTTCAGCCCGCACTTTAGCCTTGTACAAGATTCAAAGGACAGTATACTTGCCATGATCGCAAGCGTGTTAGTGCCAATCTTTAAACCACTTGGTCTGGGAGATTGGAGGATCTGTGTTTCCCTGATCAGCGGATTTATGGCAAAAGAAAGCGTGGTATCTACACTGGAAGTGCTTTTTGGCGGTGCGATGCAGCAGTTTATGACACCACTTGCAGCTATGTGTCTGCTTGTATTTAGTTTATTATACACACCGTGTGTTGCTGCAATTGCATCTATTCGTCGGGAATTAGGACGCAAGTGGGCATGGGGCGTTGTTATCTGGCAATGCGTGATTGCCTGGCTCGTTGCCTATGCGGTAAATCTAATCGGCGGATTTATATTAGGATAAAAGAACAGGGAGAATGACGATATGAATATAGATCTTTTGATTGAGATCATGAACCTGATCGGGGATGTGGCATTTGCCGTGTCCGGGGCAATGACCGCGATCGAGAAGCGGATGGATATTTTTGGCGTCTGTGTCCTTAGCATTGTAACGACTGTAGGCGGGGGCATGACCAGGGATGTTTTGCTTGGCATTCTGCCACCAATCGCTTTGCAAGATCCACTGGATATCGGTGTGGCGACGGTTGTTGCCTGCATTGTCTTTATCTGGGCGGCACGAAAGAAGCATCTGGATCAGAGCCAGAGCCCTATCACGGCAAATATGCTCAATATTTCCGATGCGATAGGGCTTGGTATTTTTACGGTCATTGGTATCAATGTGGCGCAGAGTCATCTGGAAGATGCACATGCTTTTATCCTGATCGTTGTTGGTGTGATCACCGGTGTCGGTGGAGGTGCCCTGCGAGATGTGCTGAGCGGTTCCATTCCTTATATTTTTAAAAAGCATGTCTATGCCATGGCATCTGCCGTAGGCGCGATCGCCTATGTGGTCATGGATGATCTGGTGGGCGTAGCATGGGCGACTATTCTCTGTGCGATCTTAGTGATTGCGATCCGGCTTCTGGCAGCCTATTATCGGTGGAACCTGCCGCGGATCCATGAGATCGAGGAGGAAATCGGAAGCAACACAGAACCGTGATCTTTGGAAGGGGAGAAGATAGGACATAAAGTGAGAGGTGATATGGCGGATGAAGATACAGTTGGCACAGACACTGAGAGATTATGACAAGAAAAACTTGCCCAAGGATATGTTTGCGGGGCTGATCATTATGGCAGTTTCTATCCCGATATCCATGGGATATGCGCAGATTGCGGGCTTGCCCGCAGTTTACGGCTTGTATGGATCGGTATTCCCTATTCTTCTGTTTGCCCTCTTTTCCACATCGCCCCAGTTCATTTTTGGCGTGGATGCGGCTCCGGCGGCATTGGTCGGATCGGCGTTGCTTGGTATGGGGATAGAAAGTGGATCGGCAGAGGCGATGTCTGTCGTTCCGGTACTTACCTTCTGGGTAGCGGTATGGCTCTTAGTATTCTCTCTGCTTGGAGCCGGCAAATTGGTCAATTACATCTCAGCACCGGTCATGGGTGGTTTTATCACGGGTATCTGTACCACGATCATTCTGATGCAGGCACCGAAACTCTTGGGAGGAAGTGCAGGGACAGGTGAGTTGCCGGAATTGCTCTTGCATTTATGGGAAAGCCTGCCGGGATTGAATGTGCCGTCTCTGCTCTTGGGACTTCTGGCACTGTGTATCCTTTTGCTATCCAAGAAGATCATGCCAAAGTTTCCTATGGCAGTGGTCTTGATGGCGCTTGGCGTTTTGCTGTCTAAGTATCTGCCTTTGCAGACCTGGGGGATCGCCACTTTATCAGCGGTAGAGCCGGGTATGCCAGAATGGAGCCTGCCGGATCTTTCCGCAGTGCCTTTTGTGGATGCCATGACCATCAGTTTATCGGTTGCTGTCGTTATCATGGCAGAGACCCTTTTGGCAGAAAATTCTTTTGCCGGAAAGAACGGTTACCGGATTGATGACAACCGGGAGATCTTTGCCTTTTTTATGGGTAATTCTGTGGCGGCTCTGACCGGCTGTTGTCCGATGAACGGATCGGTTTCCAGAACTGCCATGGGAGAACAATATCAGGCTAAGACCCAGTTGACAGGGATTGTCGCAGGGCTATCCATGATCGTTCTTCTGCTGTGCGGAACCGGTTTTATCGGTTATCTGCCGGTGCCTATCTTGACGGCAATCGTGATCTCTGCCCTGCTTGGCGCGACGGAGTTTGATCTGGCGGCAAGACTGTGGGAGGTCAGTCGGACGGAGTTCTTTATTTTTGTCGGTGCTTTTGTCGGCGTTTTGCTGCTGGGTACGATCAACGGCGTTTTGATCGGTATGATCCTTTCTTTTTCTGAAATGATCATCCGTACCTCCAAACCGGCAAGGTGCTTTCTGGGTATCCAGCCGGGGCACAAACATTTCCGGGATCTGACGGAGAGCGACCAGATCCATGCTGTTTCCGGTGTCTTGATCTACCGCTTTAGCAGTAATCTCTTTTTTGCCAATATCGCGGTCTTGGAGCAGGACATTACAGACCATATCACGCCGGAGACAAGGGCAGTGATCTTGGATGCCAGCGGTGTCGGCAGCCTTGATATTACCGCGGCAGACCGACTGGGAATTTTGTACCATAAATTAAAGGAAGAAAATATCCGTTTTTACATGACAGAGCACATTGCCGGTGTCAATGACCAGTTGCGCAAATTGGGACTGGGCTACATGATCGAGGAAGGAGCCGTCCGGCGCACCATCCATATTGCCCTAAAGGATATGGGCTATCAACGTCCTTATCCCTTGGAAGGCGGCGTGGATAATGAGGAGCGCAGTGCTTCGCGCAAGCGGGCAGACAACCGTGTGCAGGAATTTGTCTGGGCGTTTGGCAAGGAGAGCGAAGAACAGATCGAAAAACAGATTGCTCTACAGATTGAACAGTTGAAGCAGACAGGCGATGTCGAGGAACTTTTGCATGGCAGGTGGAGTCATATGGAAGCCTTGGATGAGGATGAGTGGTTGGAACATCTGGAGGAACATCTAAAGGAGATCGTTAATATTTCCGGTAAAGATGAGGAAACTTTAGCAGCCCGTCTGGAAACTCACAGACAGGAAGTGCATGACCGCATTGCCCTAGAGCATCCGGAACTGGCGGAACGTTTTAAGGAGCGCAGACATTTGCTGGACGATCATCTGAAAGAAAGACGACCGGAAGTATATGAAGTGGTCGTTCGGATGCGCCAGAAGAAAGAACAGGAAAAAGAGATAGGAGAAAAGTATGGCAGAAGCAGTAGTAACACTGAAAAAAGGGGAAGGAAGAAGCCTGAAGGCGGGCGGACTCTGGATCTATGATAATGAGATCGACACCATCATGGGAACTTTTACCAATGGTGATATTGTACTGGTACATGACTTTGACGGATATATCATGGGACGTGGTTATATCAACCAGAATTCCAAGATCCGCATCCGCATGATGACAAGAGAACCGGATCAGTTGATTGATGAAGATTTTCTGCGGCGGCGTGTGGAAAATGCATGGCAGTACCGCAAGGATACGGTGGATACTTCCTCCTGTCGTCTGATCTTTGGCGAGGCAGACTTTTTGCCGGGATTGGTCGTGGATAAATATGAGGATGTCCTGGTGGTCGAGTCGCTGGCGCTGGGGATCGACCGCATGAAAGAGACTATCGTCGGGCTTTTGAAGGAGACACTGGCAAAAGACGGAATCATGATCCGCGGTGTCTATGAACGAAGCGATGCCAAGGTGCGGCTCAAAGAAGGGCTTCCGCGTGTCAAGGGCTTTATCGGGGAGCCTTTTGCCACCAATGTGGAAATTGTGGAAAATGGTGTACACTACATGGTGGACCTTGTGGACGGACAAAAGACGGGCTTCTTTTTGGATCAGAAGTACAACCGTCTTGCTATGCAGCGCATCTGTCAGGGCAAGACCGTCTTAGACTGCTTTACCCATATGGGAACTTTTGCCCTGAATGCCGGGATAGCCGGAGCCAAGGAAGTCACAGGGCTGGATATTTCCGAGTTTGCCATAGAACAGGCAAGAGCCAATGCAGTTCTCAATCATCTGGAAGATCGTGTAAAGTTTCGCTGTGCCAATGTCCTGGATGAATTGCCGCGTCTGGCAAATGAGGGGGCAAAGTATGATGTGGTGATCTTGGATCCGCCTGCCTTTACCAAGTCAAGAGAGGCGACAAAGAATGCCATCAAGGGCTATCGTGAGATCAACATGAAAGGCATGAAACTGGTCAAAAATGGCGGTTATCTGGCAACTTGTTCCTGCTCCCACTTTATGACACAGGAACTTCTGGCAAAGACCATCAAGGAGGCAGCCAAGGCAACCCACAAGCGTCTGCGGCAGGTGGAATTTCGCACCCAGAGCCCGGATCATCCGATCCTGTGGGCGGCAGATGAATCTTATTATCTGAAGTTCTTCATCTTCCAAGTTGTAGATGAGAGATAGACATAAAAAGAGTAGGCAATCAAATGCCTACTCTTTTATGGTTCTAAAATAAATTTACTGCTGACCTCTGACACTCTTGATGAGGTTGACGCCTTCTTCCTTTCCCTTGCTGATCTGTGTAGCAAAGGATACCAGTTCGTCGGATACCTTGATGATGCGGTCCGTCTCGCGCTCATTGGCAAGAGCGATATTGTGAAAGTGTTCCATATTCTTGCCGGTAATCTC
The DNA here is from genome assembly GCF_003473825.1 of Roseburia sp. AM16-25. Classification (NCBI taxonomy): domain Bacteria; kingdom Bacillati; phylum Bacillota; class Clostridia; order Lachnospirales; family Lachnospiraceae; genus Roseburia; species Roseburia sp. AM16-25. The sequence continues at coordinate 406,387 of NZ_QUCW01000001.1, read as the reverse complement.
GGCATTGTTGGCATTTTCCTCTGCGGAGGATGCCAGATTGTTTACAGTGTTTTCGATACGGTTCTTGTGATCGCCTAACTCAGTGATCTCGGTATCAATATCAGAGATAGACTGGGTTACCAGATTGATCTCCTCGTTCAACTGACCAAAGATATCCTTTGTCTCGTTGATCTTTTCGTTTTGCTTTGCAAAGGAATCGGTAACTTTCTCGGTAATCTCTACGCTGACATTGGCATTGCTCAAAAGTTCATTGACAATCGTATTGATCTGCTCGGTAGAAGACTTGGATTGATCGGCAAGCGCGCGGATCTCGTCAGCAACAACGGCAAATCCCTTGCCAGCATCGCCCGCTCTGGCAGCCTCGATACTGGCATTCAGTGCCAAAAGGTTGGTCTGTGCGGAAATATCTGCGATCAGTTCTGTAGCGGTACGAATCTGCTGGGTGGACTGGTTGGTAAGTTCTGTCTGCTGGCGCACCTGCTCAATGGCCTGACCGCTTTCCTCACTGTTGAGGATCAGTTCGCGGATGATGGTCTCTGCGGCTTCGTTGCAGGAACGAACCTTGTCAGCAGAAGCATTGAGGGCAGCGACATTGGCTACGATCTTGTCGATCGCATCGCCGATCGCGTTGATCTTGTCCTGCATATCCAGTGTGCTGTCTGCCTGTGCGCCGGTATTGTCAACGATGGATGTAATGGCTGACTCGGTATCGGTCATGGCATCGGACATCTCACCGGAGATCTGTTTGAAACTCTCGGAAACAGCGGCAAGTTCTTGTGTTGCACTGGAGATCTGTGTTACCATAGTAGCAAGACCAAGGGTATTGCTCTGGATGGTACGGACAGCCTCGCCGAGTGCATCGTCGCGCTGTGCAAATTTTTTAAATTTCTCTTTTTGCTTTTCGGATTCTGCCGGTGCTTCCTTACCACGGATAGCGGCTAAGAAAGGGTGCAGGAGCGAAAGGATAAAAGAGGTCAGCAGTCCGAAGATAGCGGCGATGACGATGATCTGTATGATCATGGCAACCAGTGTATTCAGGAAACCATGAGATAAGAGTTCAAATAAAATAATCTCAAAGGCAAGCATCAGTACTAAAAATCCTATGAGGGGTTTGAGTAGTTTGGCTATAAGATTTTTTTTGTTGTCCATAGGGAATACTCCTTCATATATAAATATCCATTATTATAGTTTCTATTATTATAGCGTGAAAAATGTCATTTTTCAACGGAATTGTGATAATAGACAGATGTGGAAAAGAAAGGTGGCTAGGTATGAAAAAGAAGCAGAAAACAGTATGGATCACGGGTGCAAGTTCCGGTATTGGACTGGCATTTGCCAAAGCATATGCGAAAAAGGGATATCGCCTGATCTTAACAGCAAGAAGACAGGGGCGTCTGGAAAAATTAGCAGAAAATTTAGGAGTTCCCTGTCGGATTGAGACGGCAGATCTTTTCAAAGAGAAAGAGTGCTATCGTGTCTGTGAAATTTTAAAAGAGGAGACCATAGATATTTTTATCAATAATGCCGGATTGGGAAACTGCGGCGATTTTGCCAGGACAGATCTTTCCAAGGATATGGATATGATCCGTGTCAATGTCGAGGCTATGCATATCTTATGTAAGGAAGTCCTGCGCCAGATGCAGGTCAAGGGCAAGGGAACCATCCTCAATGTGGCATCGTCTGCCGGACTTTTGCCGGGGGGCCCTTATATGGCAACCTATTATGCGACCAAGGCATATGTTGTCAGTCTGACAAAAAGTATTGCAGAGGAACAGCGGGAGAAAAAAAGCGGTGTTTATGTCTGCGCGCTCTGTCCGGGACCTGTAGATACAGAGTTTAATGCGCGGGCGAATGTTGTTTTTGCCCTGCCCGGTATCACGGCAGACCAGTGTGTAGCGGAAGCCCTGCGGGGGATGCGCCTGCGCCGTACCATCATCGTGCCGACCTTTATGATACGCATAGGTGCAGTCTTGCAGCGTCTGGTGCCTGATTTTATCATGCTGCCACTGGTGGCAAGCCGACAGAAGTCAAAAATACGCATTCGTTGAGATGGACATCGGTGTGGCATTGCAAAAAAAGAAAAAAGGGGTACAATTCTTAGCGAGAAGTATTGTAGAGGGCATATATTTATTTAAAATAGAAGAGGCAGGATGATGGAAGAAAAAAAGAAACAAAAGATGCAGACGTCGGAGACCTTTCTTTTGAGTGCGATCTTAGCGGTGTCGGGAGGCTTTCAGGATGCTTATACCTACAATGTGCGCGGGGAGGTCTTTTCCAATGCACAAACCGGAAACGTGGTACTCATGAGCCAGCACTTTTTGATGGGAGATTGGTATAAGGCACTGCATTATCTATTCCCGATCGTGGCATTTGCCTTTGGTGTTCTGGTGGCAGAGCAGATCGGGCATAAATACAAATATGCCAAACACATCCACTGGCGTCAGATCATTGTTGTGATCGAAATGACCCTGCTTTTTGTTGTGGGATTTATCCCGGCAAAATATAATATGGCGGCGAATATGATCGTTTCCTTTGCCTGCTCCATGCAGGTGCAGACCTTCCGTAAGGTGCACGGATACGGCTATGCCAGCACCATGTGTATCGGTAATCTGCGCAGTGGAACCGAGAGTCTGTCTGTCTATCTGCGTGACCACCAGAAGGGAGCCTTGAAAAAGGCGGCGCATTATTATGGAATCATCCTGATCTTTGCGCTGGGCGCAGGATTGGGCGGTATCTGCTCCCTGCATTGGGGCATGAAAGCCATCTGGGTATCCAGTGCGCTTTTGCTTGGTACCTTCCTTATGATGGTAAAGGAACGTCGATAATGATATTGAACATATGTTCGAAATGTGTTATCATACATAAAACAAAGAAATTAGGGCATTTGCTATAACAAGTGCCTTTTTTCGTATCAAATTATAAAGGGGGGATAGGCTTGGCTGAGGATAGAATCTATATTGCGATCGATCTGAAATCCTTCTTTGCATCGGTGGAGTGCAGGGAGCGGGATCTGGATCCTTTGAATACGAATCTGGTCGTGGCAGATGCTGCCCGCACGGAAAAGACCATCTGCCTAGCGGTCACACCCTCACTCAAGTCCTATGGTATTCCCGGCAGAGCCCGCCTTTTTGAAGTCGTACAGCGTGTGCGGCAGGAAAATCAAAAGCGGGCAGCGGCAGCACCGGGGCACCGCTTGGAGGGCACTTCCTATTCACATGACGATCTGCAAAAGGATCCATCCCTTGCGATTGATTATCTGATCGCCCCGCCACGGATGGCACTCTACATGGAATACAGCACCCGGATCTACCATATCTATCTGCAATATGTCGCCCCGGAGGATATTCATGTCTACTCCATTGATGAGGTCATGATGGATGTGACTGCCTATCTGCGCACTTATGGCATGAGTGCCAGAGATCTGGCACGCAAGATGATACAGGATGTCTTGGAGGAGACCGGCATTACGGCGACCGCCGGGATCGGCACCAATCTCTATCTCTGCAAGATCGCTATGGATATTGTGGCAAAGCATGTGGAGGCAGATGCGGACGGTGTGCGCATGGCGGAATTGGATGAGATGTCTTACCGCAGGCTTTTATGGGATCACAGACCCCTGACAGACTTCTGGCGGGTCGGCGCGGGTTATGCGCGCAAACTGGAGGCGAGCGGCATCTACACCATGGGGGATGTGGCACGCTGTTCCATCGGGCGGGAGGATAACTTTTATAATGAAGACCTCTTGTACCGGATGTTCGGTATCAATGCGGAACTTCTGATCGACCATGCCTGGGGCTATGAATCCTGCACGATGGACATGATCAAGTCCTACCGCCCGACCACCAACAGCCTTTGTTCGGGACAGGTTCTGCAGTGTCCTTATGATTTTACCAAGACCCGACTGGTCGTACAGGAAATGATCGATCTGCAGGTCTTGGATCTGGTAGATAAGGGACTGGTGACAGATCAGGTCGTCCTCACGATCGGCTATGATATCGAAAACCTGACAGATCCCAAGCGGCGCAAGGCATATCGCGGAGAGGTCACCATTGACCGCTATGGCAGATCTGTGCCCAAACACGCACACGGTACTGCCAATCTGGGCAGGCACACATCCTCGACCCGGCTGGTGACAGAAAAGGTTTTAGCACTTTATGACCGCATTGTGGATCCGGCACTCCTGGTACGCCGGATCAATCTCTCGGTCAATCATCTGATACCGGAGGCGGATGCCCGGGAAGATCAGACCTACGAGCAGTTGGATCTCTTTACCGATTACCGGCAGAAGGAAGCCGAAGATCAGCAGGAAAAAAAGGATCTGGAACGTGAGAAAAATATCCAGCATGCCATGATCGATATTAAGAAAAAATATGGCAAAAACGCCATCTTAAAAGGCATGAATCTGCGAGAGGGCGCGACGGCAAAAGACCGCAACCGCCAGATCGGAGGGCACAGGGCATGATGCAGAGAAAAAGTAAGGACTACAGTGATATCATAAATCTGCCACATCCGGTATCAAAGAAGCATCCGCAGATGTCTTTATATGATCGGGCGGCACAGTTTTCGCCTTTTTCTGCCCTGACCGGACATGAGGCGGCGATTGCGGAGACCGGGCGTTTGACAGATGAGAGAACTGAACTTGACGAGGATGCTAAGGAACGTCTGGATGAGAAATTGCAATATCTTTTGTTCCGTTTACAGGTGTGTGGATCTGAGGGACTGCCCATCCGTGTGACCTATTTTGTACCGGATGAGAAGAAAGAGGGTGGCGCTTATCAGGAATATATCGGCAGTCTCAAACGTCTGGATGCCTATGCGCGTGCTCTGATCTTTAGCGATGCTACAGAGATTTCTTTAGACGCCGTCTATGATATTGCCGAAGATACAAAATAAGCATTTGCATGCAGACAGGCTGTGCTATAATAGGTAGCAGTAATGTTTTTATAAAAGCAGGAAAGAAGGAATACAGCATGAGTAAAATGAAAGAATTACAGGACGCGATGATCGCAGCAATGAAAGCAAAGGATAAGTTTCGTAAGGATGCGATCTCTGTTTTGGTATCCGCTGCAAAAAAGAGCGGTATTGATGCAGGATGCCGTGAGGATATCCCGGATGACATGGTCAATACAGCCATCTTAAAAGAGTTAAAGTCTTGCAAGGAACAGATCGACACCTGCCCGGAGAGCAGAGAAGACCTCTTGGAAGAATATAAGAAGCGCTATGAGATCATGAGTGAATTTGCACCAAAGCAGATGGATGCAGAGGAGATCAAGGCATACTTGCAGGAGAAGTTTGCAGACGTGATCGCCACAGGCAACAAGGGACAGATCATGAAGGCTGTCATGGCTGACTTAAAAGGCAAGGCAGATGGCAAGCTCATAAATGGCATTGTCGCAGAATTGATGAAGTAGAGGATTGCGTATGAACATCTTTGAGGTGGTGGGACCGGTCATGGTAGGACCGTCAAGTTCTCATACAGCGGGAGCCGTCAAGATCGGCTATATTTCCGGGCGCTTGCTGGGGGAGCCTTTGGTGCGGGCAGAGATCAACCTGCATGGCTCCTTTCTTGCGACCGGGGACGGACACGGTACGAAAAAAGCGCTGGTGGCAGGACTTTTAGGTATGCAGACAGACGATATCCGCATCCCACAGGCACTGGAGATCGCTGAGGAGCGGGGAATTGTCGTCAGTTTTGGACAGGCCATCCTGCGTGAGGCACATCCCAATACCGCGCAGTTGATCTTACATGGCAGATCCGGGCAACGTCTGGAGATCATCGGACAGTCGCTGGGCGGCAGCCGGATCAATATTGCACAGTTGGATGGCATTGAGACCAACTTTTCGGGAGAGTCACCGACGCTTGTGGTCTATAATGAGGATCGTCCGGGGCATGTATCCGAAGTGACGACCATGCTTTCTAACCAGAATATCAATATCGCATCCATGCGCCTGTATCGCTCCAGCCGTGGCGGCGAGGCTGTCATGGTGGTTGAGTGTGATCAGGAAGTGCCAGAGAGCGGCATTGACTGGCTGCGTGGATTTGACGGTATCCGTAAGGTAACCTATCTTGGAATGACGGGAGAATAGATAGATGTATCATTCGATAGCAGATATTATCAGACAAAGTGAAGAGAAATCATGCCCTTTCTGGCAGATCGTCCTGCAGGCGGATATGGAGGAGAGAGGTGTTTCCTATGAGACATCTTTTGCGACCATGCGCCATATGTATCAGGCGATGAAAGCTGCGGATGCGGGCTATGATCCGACTATACATTCCGCATCCGGTATGGCTGGCGGTGCAGGAGAGAAACTGCATGTCTACAATGCCAAGGGTGCCAATCTCTGTGGAGAACTTGTAGGACAGGTCATGGAAAAAGCCATCAAGATGGGCGAGTCCAATGCCTGCATGCATCGTATCGTTGCAGCGCCTACGGCGGGCTCTTGCGGTGTGATCCCGGCAGTTTTTCTGGTGGTAGAGGAGAGGCTTTCTCTGCCTGAGGAGAAAATGGTTGAGGCTATGTTTGTCTCTGCCGGTATCGGTGCAGTCATTGCAGAGAATGCCTCACTTGCCGGAGCATCCGGCGGTTGTCAGGCGGAGATCGGTTCCGCCAGTGCCATGGCGGCAGGCGGACTGGCTTATTTACAGGGAGGTTCTGCCGAGCAGATTGCAGATGCAGCAGCCTTTGCACTCAAGAATATGTTAGGACTTGCTTGTGATCCGGTCGGGGGACTGGTAGAAGTTCCCTGCATCAAGCGCAACGTGGCAGGCGCAGTGAATGCATTGACTTCAGCCCAACTGGCGATGGCAGGGATCACGTCTGCCATTCCGGTAGATGAGGTCATTGATGCCATGCGCAGGATTGGCAATGAGATGCCGTCTGCGATCAAGGAGACCAGTCTGGGCGGACTTGCCACTTCTCCTACGGCAGTCAGACTGACAGAAAAGTAATGCCGGACTATTTGTCCAGCATTTTCTTGTATTCACGCGGGCTGACGCCGACGTGCTTTTTAAAGAGTTTAGAAAAATAACCGAAATCAGGAATACCGACCGCCTCAGCGACCTCAGCGACGCTCATGTTGGTCGTATTAAAGTAGCGCAGGGAGGATTGGATGCGCTGTTTGCCGATATAAGAAGTCAGCGTCTCGCCGACTTCTTTTTTAAATGCATTTGACAGATAGGAAGGATTTTTGTCAAATTCCTCTGCCAGTACAGAAAGGCTCAAGTCAGTAACTAAATGTTGGTCGATATAGTTGACGACATTGCGAATCAGATAGGAGTATTTTTCATAGGTGTAGTTTTTGGCAAGCAGGGCATATTTTCTGGTCATCTCAAAAGGAAGATGTGTCAGAGCGCGTTGGGAGTTGAGTTCTGCAATCTTGAGGTCAAAGTTCTGCATTTGGTTAAAGACGTAGTAAGGATGAACTGCGGTCTCCAAAAGCCTTGCCGCGAGAAAGGTATTCATTGCAAATAATTCATGTCTTATCTGTGGCAGAGGACTGGACTGAAAAGGAGCCGCATAGTCTAACAGGGATTTCATATGATCGAGAGCCTGCGACTGATTTCCACTGGTTACAGCCTTGCTGCATGCCTCGATACGCTTGTGCATTTCCTCAACATAATCAGAAGAAAACTTATGAAAGCGTTCTTCGCTGGGATTGAGGGCGTGCTTTTCTGATTTGTAATTGACATATTCTACACGGTGATCCGCGAAGGCAGGAAAAAAGAACGTTATCAGATGCTCTATGGTCAAGATCAGATCGTTCAACTCTACGACCGGCAGGGACAGATAAAAGTGGGACATGGTCGAGGTATGCTGGGGAGCAATGCCGTTTTCTTTCATGATGCGGTTGATATTTGCCTGGTTGATCGGTTCCGTCCGAAATGGCATGATACCGATCAGATCCGGTTCTTCATCTGCGGTCAGGGAAATGATCATATTGTAAAAGCCCAGCGTGCTTTCCAAGACAACGATACGATAGGGAGAGTCCTCTGCTATAGAGAAGATGGGCGAATTGGTAGAGTATTCACCCCAGACCATGCGCCTAAGTCCCATATCCATTTTTTCAAAATCGTGGTAGGGCGCATGCATGAAAAAGGAATCGACCTTAAAACTGTCCGCTAGTGTCTGTTTAAATAATGGGAAAAAATCATCCGTACTGATATTCTCAAATGCCATAAGTGCTCCTTTCGTATATGTTTTTTCTATGTTTGACATATTTTGTTTCTATATATTTCCAGGTATCTGTAATTTTTTTGTCAAGAATACAATTCATGTAAAAATTTTACCAAAATAGCAAAAGTAAGACAAGAGCAATTTATCCTGGATTGCTATACTGGGTTCACAAAGCAAGTGAGAAAGAAAAGAGCCGTGTGCTCATTTTCGAAAAAGGAGGGTAAATTTAATGGCAACAAAGAAGAACATCAATGCATCTTGGAACTTCACAAAAGATGCAGTTTCTGTTGCAGAAGGCACATCCGTTTTATCTCAGGGCAACTGGGAGACATTAGATCTGCCTCACACATGGAATGGTGATGACGGACAGGACGGTGGTAACGATTACTATCGTGGAACATGCTATTATGCAAAGAGTATGAAGCGTGACGAGTTTGGCTCAGATCCGATCGTTTATATGGAATTTGAGGGGGCAAACTCAAGTGCATGGCTTTATGTCAACGGCAAAGAGGCAGGACACCATGACGGTGGTTACTCTACCTGGAGAGTCAATGTCACAGATCTTCTGGCAGAGGACAATGAGATCGTCGTTGCAGTAGACAATGCACCAAACGACCATGTATATCCACAGATGGCAGACTTCACATTCTATGGCGGTCTCTATCGTGATGTTAATGTGATCAGTGTATCTGATGCACACTTTGATCTGGACTATTACGGAACACCGGGCATTGCCGTAACACCGACGGTAGAGGGTGCTAACGCTAAGGTCGAGGTTGAGGTATTTGTTACCGATGCTGCAGAAGGCGACACTTTAGAGTATGTTATCAAAGACGGTGACGCTGTGGTGGCAACCAAGACTACTTCTGCTGATGAGACAAAGGCAACTTTTGAGATTGAAAACGTGCATCTTTGGAACGGACGCAAGGATCCACATCTTTACACCGCAGAAGTTTCTTTAAAGAGAAATGATGCAGTATTAGATGAAAGAAGCACACGCTTCGGCTGCAGAACGTTCGCTATCGATCCGGAAAAAGGATTTATCTTAAACGGAGAGCGCTATCCACTGCACGGTGTATCCCGTCATCAGGACAGACCACACATTGGTAACGCTTTGACACATAAAGAGCACAAGGAAGATGTAGATCTGATCCTTGAGATGGGTGCCAATACCATCCGTCTTGCTCATTATCAGCACAATCAGTATTTCTACGATCTGTGCGATGAAGCAGGACTTGTGATCTGGGCAGAGATTCCATATATCTCTAAACATTTACCAAACGGACGTGAAAATACCGTTTCACAGATGAAAGAACTGATTACACAGAATTACAATCATCCATGTATCGTTGTCTGGGGACTTTCAAACGAAATCACTATGGGTGGAGCAGAAGATGCTGATCTGATTGAAAATCACAACATCTTAAATGATTTGTGCCACCAGATGGATCCAACAAGACTTACGACAATGGCTGTTGTATCTATGTGCAGTATTGATGCAAAATATGTACAGATTCCAGATGTGATTTCATACAACCACTATTATGGATGGTACGGTGGAACAACGGATATGAACGGAGAGTTCATGGATGACTTCCACAAGAAATATCCAAATATTCCAATTGGTATGAGTGAGTATGGATGTGAAGCTTTAAACTGGCATACATCAAATCCTGTTCAGGGTGATTATACTGAGGAATATCAGGCATACTATCATGAAGAACTGATTAAGCAGCTCTTTACAAGAGATTTTATCTGGGCTACACATGTATGGAATATGTATGACTTCGCCGCTGATGCAAGAGCAGAAGGTGGAGAGAACGGCATGAACCATAAGGGCTTGGTTACATTTGATAGAAAGTACAAGAAGGATGCTTTTTATGCATATAAGGCATGGTTATCAGATGATCCATTCGTGCATATCTGTGGTAAGCGCTATGTAGACCGTGTAGAAGATACAACAAAGGTTACGGTATACTCTAATCAGCCAGAAGTAGAATTGTTTGTAAATGGTGAAAGCCTTGGCAAGCAGACAAGTGATGTGCATTTCTTCTACTTTGATGTACCAAATGCAGGCGAAAGCACACTTGTTGCAAAAGCAGGTGATTGCAGCGATGAAAGCAAGATTCGCAAGGTAGATACCTTCAATGAAGAATATCGTTTGAAGGAAGAAGGCGAAGTTCTTAACTGGTTTGATATTGATATGCCAGAAGGATACTTCAACATCAATGATCAGATTGGTGATATCATGAAGACCATCAAGGGTAAGATGTTCATTGGCGAATTGATGCTTAAGATTATGAAAGACGCTGATGGCGGCGCAGCAGGAGCAGCAGCTGGTGTTGACCGTGAAGGCATGATGAAGATGCTTGGTGGTTTCTCTGTTAAGCGTATGCTCAACCTTATGGGAACTGCAGGCGGTGGCAAGCAGTTTACAAAAGAAGAACTTCTTGAACTGAACAGAAAACTCAATAAGATTAAGAGAAAAGACAAATAATAAAAAGTGTTTTTTAGGAGGAGTTTATTATGAGTAAAACAAAAGAAGTAAGACCTTTTGGCTTACGAGACAAAATCGGCTACATGTGTGGCGATTTGGCAAATGATTTCTCATTTATCTTTGCAAGTAGTTATGTAATGGTATTTTACACAAAGGTTATGGGTATTTCAGCAGGTATGGTAGGAACGATGTTCCTTGTTGCAAGATGTCTGGATGCATTTACAGATATCGGCATGGGACGTATTGTTGATAATTCAAAGCCGACAAAGAACGGACGTATCCGTCCATGGATTCTTCGTATGTGTGCTTTCGTAGCACTGGCATCCTTTATGATGTATCAGTCATTCCTGGTTGATGCTTCTTATGGTGCTAAAGTAGCATATATGTTTATCACATATATCCTTTGGGGATCTATCTTCTATACATCCATCAATATTCCTTACGGATCTATGGCATCTGTTATTTCAGCAGAGCCTAAGGACAGAAGTTCTCTTTCTGTATTCCGTTCTATGGGTGGTGGTGTTGCCGGTATTATGATTGGTATTATGGCACCGATGCTTGTATATCATACCGATGCACAGGGTAATCAGGTTGTATCTGCATCTCGTATTTCTGTGGTTGCAGGCGTATTCTCTGTCATCGCTATTATTTGTTACTTACTTTGCTATACACTCACAACAGAACGTGTTGCATATGTGCCAAAGCCAGCAAGCGAAAAGAAATCAACAGCAGAGACATTAAAGACTCTTTTTACAAGCAGAGCTTTGTTAGGACTTGTACTTTCAGCTGTATTACTTCTGTTGGCATCTCTTATGGGGCAGGGTATTAACACATACTTATTTGCTGATTACTTTAAGAACACAAAGGCATTGTCTGTATTTGCATTATTGATGCTTCCATGTATGATCGTACTTGCAGGTATTTCTACAAAACTTGCTACAAAATTTGGTAAGAGAGAATGTAGTATGGTTGGTATGTTCGTATCTGGTATTCTCTACTTTATCATTGGATGCTTACACATCAAGAATGTATGGGCATTCGTAGGAATGGTATTCGTAGCTATGCTTGGTATGTACTTCTTCCAGATGCAGTGTTGGGCACTTGTTACAGACGTTATCGATGATATGGAAGTACAGACAAGAAATCGTGACGATGGTACGATTTATGGTATCTACTCATTCTCAAGAAAGATTGGACAGGCAATCGCTGGTGGTCTTTCCGGATGGGCACTTGGATGGATTGGATACGATGAACTTGCAGCAGGACAGACAGAGGCAGTTGCAAATGGTATTTATAACTTGGCTACTTTCTTCCCAGCAGTTATCTATATTCTTTGTGGATTAGTACTTATGTTCATTTTCCCTCTGAATAAGGCAAGAGTAGATGCAAACGTTGCAGAACTCAAGAAGAGAAGAGAAGCAGCAAACTAGTCATATATTAAGAAAAACTCAATTACGAATGAAAATCCACATGTCAGATCAAGGCATGTGGATTTTTTCCTGTGTTTTATTAGGAGTTTCGTAAATTTTCGGTAAAAATGCCGAAAAAGCGTAGATTTTGCAGGGACTCTATGTATATAATAGAAATATGTTTACAAAATGCTGATGAAGGGGGATTTCAATATCATGACAGAGACACAAAAATATCTTTATGCGGATAGTGATCGTCAGACCGAGCATGTGAACCGGTTGGAATGGCAGGTCTTTACGATTTTTTCTATCTGTAATTTTATGATCGTATTTGTTGCTTTTTTGAGGGGATACAGGACAGCGGCATTTACAGGGACGACTTTTCTTATTTCGGCGGTCACGGTGGTGGCTATGCTGATCGCATATCTGCGCAAGCGCGACAGCAGCAAGATCCGTTGGATATCACTGGTGGCACTGGTGCTTTTGACACTGTTTACGACCACTGCCTTTGACAGTTATTATATGCGCTTTGCAGTTGTTGCACCGATGGCAGTCTATATCCTGTATTATGACTCCAAGTTCATGGTCAGTTCCGCGGTAGCGATCATGCTGACAGAGATCGCAACAACTGTGCAAAAGTTCTTTAAACCGGATTGCACGGTAGACCGTATTGACATCTGTACGGCAACGGCGATCGTTATCTTCTACCTGATCGTAGTCTGCTTTATCGAAGGGACCGGCAAGAAGTTCCGTCTGGATATGCTGGGCAGCCTACAGGATGAGAAAGACCAGCAGGAAAAGATGATGCAGGATGTCATCTATGTGGCAAGTGAAGTACGAAAGGGTACGGCGGGTGCCATGGATATCATGAACCAGTTGAATGAATCCACCAGCGTTGTGACAGGGGCAGTCAAGGATATTTCCGACAGTACCCAGTCGACCGCAGAGAATATACAGAACCAGACCGTGATGACCCAGAGCATCCAGGATGCGATCGAAAAGACCCTTCATCACTCTGAGAGCATGGTTACGATCGCGGAAAAGGCAAAGGAGTTAAACGAGGAAAACTTATCCATCGTCAAGGAGATCCAGAACCAGTCTGAAACGATCGCAGAGACCAATGATGAGGTGGCAGTAACCATGCAGACTTTGCAGGAACGTGCCAATGCCGTTAAGGGTATCGCTGATACCATTTTTGATATTTCCAGCCAGACCAACCTGTTAGCGCTTAATGCATCCATCGAAAGTGCCAGAGCAGGCGAAGCGGGCAAGGGCTTTGCAGTCGTTGCAGATGAGATCCGTCAACTGGCAGAAAAGACCCGTGTGGAGACGGAAAACATTGCATCGATTCTGGGTCAACTTTCCGAAAATGCAGCAGATGCCGTGAATGTCGTTGCCAAATCTGCAAGCGCAGCCGGACAGCAGAATGAACTGATCGGCAGAGCAGTAGAGACCTTTGATGAAATGAATACTAATGTAGGACAACTGACACAGGATATCTCAGATATCGACACTATGCTGACAGATCTTTCCGAAGCCAACAATCATATCGTGGACAGCATTACCCACCTGTCAGCAACCTCGGAAGAAGTTACGGCAGCGTCGGCGCAGGCGGAGGGCTTGAGCAGCAAGAACCTGACCAATGCCGACCAGACCAAGAGTATTCTGGATCAGGTACTACATGTTTCCAAGCAATTAGACAAATATGTCGGCACAGAAGAAAGCGATGTGTCGGAGATTATTCTTTAAACACTACCCCGGAAGAAAAATTTTCCTCCGGGGTATAATATTTTTTTTCAGAATACCGATAATCATTGTGTAAAAGCAAAAAGAGCTTCATGTTTCAAGGAAGAAAGGAGAGTGCCATTATGCGTATAGAAGCATATAATCAGGTAGCACAACTCTATAAGACGAATAAGACTTCAAGCACCCGCCCGGCGTCAGCAAGTGCTATGGGAAGAGACGAAGTGCAGATTTCATCTTTTGGACGTGACTATCAGATCGCAAAGAAGGCAGTCGCAGAAGCTTCGGATATCAGGGAAGATAAAGTTGCTGAAATGAAATCAAAGTACGAGTCAAATGATTATCAGGTAGATACCGGAGATTTTGCAAGCAAATTGCTTGAAAAATATCAGATGGGACTGTAAGGAGAATCGTAAGTGGCTAGTTTAGTAGAAGAATTACTCGTAGGAATGAAAAAAGAAGATGCATGTTATACCAGATTACTGGAACTGTCCGAGAACAAGAGACAGGCGATCATTGCAGGTGCAGTGGCTGATCTGGAAGAGGTGACTGCTACAGAAGAAAGTATCAGTAGTGACTTGAAAAATCTGGAAAACAAGCGCGTGAGTATTCTTCGCGATATGGCTGTAGTTTTAGGACATGACGGTGAGCAGTTGACTGTGACCAATGTCATCGAGCAGTTAGACGGACAGCCAAAAGAGCAGGGCGATCTGACGGCAGCCAGAGACGCACTTGTAGACGTTGCCACACGTTTACAGACAGCAAATGCACAAAACAGTGTACTTCTCCAGCAGGCATTAGAGATGGTTGAGTTTGACCTGACTTTGTTCAAGAGTCTGAAGCAGGCACCCGAAACAGCGAATTATGACAAGAACGCTTACAACACGGGAGAACTGCTTGGCAGCAGTAGCTTTGATACATCCCAATAAAAGGATAACCGGGGCTTTTGAATTAGAGTTAGAGGAGGATATACCATGGCTAATGGATTCGGAAGCTTGTACGTGGGAGCGTCAGGATTACAGACACAACAAAATGCACTGAATGTTGTTGCCAACAATTTAGCAAACGTAAATACGAAGGGCTATGTACGCCAGCAGGTCGTATTTGCAGATAGAAATTATACATCTTTTGCATCAGCATCTATCAGTACACAGCGGGCAGGACTCGGTGTGGATATCGGTGATGTGGTTCATGCGAGAGATCTTTTTTTAGATAAAGCATATCGGTCCGCAACAGGACGTCAGGCATTCTATGCCGCCAGTTATGATGCGGTCTCCGAGGTAGAGACATATTTACAGGAAACGCAGGGACAGGCTTTTCAGACCTCGCTTGCCGATCTGTATGAAGCATTTTCTGAATTTGCAAAGGATCCGTCCGATGCAGTCAACCAGAATCTGGTCATGCAGAAGGCATCCCTTTTTGTCAGCCGTGTAAGTAGTCTGAATCAGGGACTTCAAAGTTATCAGTCAACGATCAATCGTAAGATTTCCGATGATGTTGACCGCATCAACGAACTGGGCACCAAAATCCAGGAATTAAATTTACAAATACAGAGAGTGGAAGCAGGCAAAGTGGAGACAGCCATGGATCTGCGCGATCAGAGAGACCTCTATTTAGATGAACTCTCCAGTCTTGCAAAGGTATCTTATTCCGAAAATGTTGATGGTATTGTCAAGGTACAGATCGACAATGTGGAATTTGTTACCGAGAATAACGTCTACCAGATGGCGATGCACGAGGATAAACTGACAGGTTTCCAGACCCCATACTGGCCGCAGTTATCTGATACCGAGAATGAAGACTACTATTATGTATTCGATACGGACAATGCCAATGCCACCAACGGCACGGATGTGGGAGAGGTCAAGGCGCTTCTTTTGGCAAGAGGTAGCGGTCATGCCAATTATCTGGATATGGCAGGGCTTAGCGCATACGACTATAGTACCGGGCTTTCCAATTCCATCATGATGAATACAGAGGCGGAACTGGACACTCTTTTCCATAGCATCGTGACCGCCATCAATGATACCCTCTGTCCGAATACGACCTATGGGGCAGTTAATTCCAATCTTGGCGGAGGTAGCATAACCGGTGTGGATGCGACAGGAAAGACTTGGACGATCACGGCGGATACCAAGATCTTAGATGAGGCAAATGCTTCGGTCGGCAGTGATGGAGAATTGCCGCCACACGAACTTTTCTCCCGCATCGGTTGCGACCGTTACACCAAGGTATCCCTTGCGGATGGCAGTACAGTTTATGTATATAACGAAGAAGATCCGAGCGATGAATCGACCTGCTATACCATCGAGGATACCGTCATCAACCCGGACATCATCGATGAAAAGAGTCTGATTCCCTATAAAAAACAGACAGGAGAGATCGATTATACTTTGGGCGCCAATCTGGAGCGTATCTGGGATCAGGAAAATTACCTGCTCAATCCTACCGATACGACACCATGTACCTTTACCGATTTTTACATCAAATGGATCGGCGAGGTTGGAACCGTCGGTTCCGTCTACAGTACGACTTCTGACAGTTTGCAGGGGACAGCAGATACCATTGACAACAACAGGCAGATGGTAGTAGGGGTTTCTTCCGACGAGGAACTGACCAACATGATCCGTTATCAATCAGCATACAACGCATCCAGCCGATATATTAATGTGGTGAGTACCATGATCGATTATCTGCTGAACTCATTATAGAAGGGAGGGCAAAGACGCTATGCCATCTTCATTTTTTGGACTTACCGTTGCCTACTCGGGCTTAAATGCCTCACAGGCATCCATCAATACAACGGCAAACAATATCTCCAATGTGCAGACCAAGGGATACAGCAAGCAGGTCGTCAATCTGACCGCATCTTCTGCCCTTCGCTGCTATCAGAGATACGGCAGCACAGGAACCGGTGTTACGGCGGATTCCGTTACTCAATTACGTGATGAATATTACGATGAGAAATACTGGAACAATCAGGCGACACTGGGGCTTTACGAAAAGAAACTCTACTATATGGAGCAGATCCAGAACTATTATACCGACGGAACGTTTTCGACCACAACAAGTTCCGGTTTCTCTACCATTTATGCCAAGATGTTCAATGCCTTAGATGCTGTCAAGACTAATGCCGGATCAAGTGCATCCCGCAATGAGTTCTTAAGCACCGCCGGAGAACTCTGCACTTATTTTAACAGTACGGCACAGCAGTTACAGAGTTTACAGACTTCCATCAATGATGAGATCAAGACGACGGTCGACAATGTCAATTCCATCGCCAAGAAGATCTCCATGCTCAACAAGCAGATCAATATCATTGAGATGGAGGGGGGACATGCCAACGAACTCCGCGATCAGCGTGCAACGCTGGTAGATGAACTTTCCAAGATCGTACCGACCAAGGTCGAGGAAAAGAAAGTAACCAACAGTAATTACGAGGATCAATATACAGGGGCTACCTATTATACAGTCAAGATCAACGGACAGACCCTGGTAGACAACTACGAATACAATGCCCTTGCCTGCAAGTCCAGAGATTACAAATACAATCAGTCCGATGTGGAAGGACTTTATGATCTGGTCTGGGCGTCCACAGGAGCAAGTTTTGATGCGACTGCGACCAACATGAGCGGCGAATTGCGTGCCATGTTTGAGATCCGCGATGGCAACAACAGCGAGAATCTGACCGGACGTGTGACGAAGACGAGCAGCACTTCCATGACGATCACGGGAGCCAATATTACAGATATCGACAAGATGAACATGCCGGCATCCGGCTCTATCTGGGTCAACAATAAGCAGTATTTCTATGATTCCTTTGAATGTGAAACGGATGCCGATGGCAACATCACTTCCTATACTTTTGATCTGAACAAGCCGCTCACGACGGATGAACAGACCAAACTTGCCAACAAGAAACTGGTAGTCGGGGAGAGCGTTAGTTTCATGGGGGTTCCGTATTACATGAACCAGATGAACACTTTCCTGCGATCTTTCTGTGAGGCGTTTAACAGCATTGAAAGAACCGGCGTGGATGCCGATGGCAATGACATGGGATCTGTCTTTGTGGCACAGAACAAAGCGCTGGGGACAGAGTATGATATGTCCGATGCCTTAAATGAGACCGATGCCAACGGCAATGTCTCTGGAACGACATTTACTTCTTCGGCAAATAATTACTATCAACTGACTGCGGGCAATGTCAAGATCGCAGAGGAATGTAGCGACCCGGATCGTTTTGCGACCCATACCAAGTCAGATACAGAGGATGGCGTAGATGCCTATGATCTGATCGAGCAATTAAAAAATCTGCAGAGCAAGACAGAACTCTTCCGCGGTGGCGGTGGCGATACTTTTTTACAATGTATCTATGCAGATGTTACGGTAGATACGCAGGAATGTGATGTTTTTACCGATAACTATACCAGCATAAGTACAACGATCAACAACCAGAGAATGTCCGTATCCGGCGTGGACGAGGACGAGGAGGCATTGGATCTGATGAAATTCCAGAATGCCTACAATTTGGCATCCAAGTGCATTTCCGTATTGGCAGATATGTACGACCAGTTGATCTTAAACACAGGTGTGTAGTTTAGAACGTGTGATTTATAAGAAAAGGAAAAGGTGACGAGTATGCGTGTTACGAACAATATGATTTTGAGGAACTCTTCCTATAATATCAATGGAACGAAAGGCAGTGTCAATTCATCCATGAACCAGATGACGACACAAAAGAAGATCAATCAGCCATCCGAAGATCCGGTGGTTGCCATTCGCTCCCTTCGTCTGAGCACCAGCCTGAGCCGTGTTGATCAGTATTACAAGAAGAATATCCCGGATGCAGAGTCCTGGCTGGATGTAACTGAGACAGCCCTCAACAACATGAAGTCATTGATGACGGATGTGCGTACCCAGTGTGTCAACGGATCCACGGATACCCTGAATCAGGAAGACCGCAATACCATCCTCAAGCAGTTGAAGTCTTTGCAGAGCCAGTTGTATGCAGAAGGTAATGCAGACTATGCGGGAAGAACGGTATTTACCGGCTATCGTACCGATCAGGATCTGGTATTTACGGAGAATGAAACCAAGACCTCTTATCAGATCGATCAGACCTTTACCTATGAAGATCTGGAGAGTTTTCGCTATTATACCGGCAATGTCAAGGTGCCGGCAACTAAGGATGAGGTCTTAAACAGCGATATTTCCGATACCTTGCAGTCTAATTATTACAGACTGCGTACCTCTTATAACAAGATCGATGACATGCAGGCATTTTCTTACACGACCAAGGATGCCAACGGTCAGGAACAGACCATGACTATCGATCTGGCAAATGCAACAGATCAGACCGGCACCAATGCCGATGGCTCTAATTTTACCTACAAGACGGCTACCGCAGTAGATGCAGGCGGTGCGGCAGTCAATCCGGCAAGAACCATGTATGTCTTTGATACTGAGGAGGACTGGGCGGCTGCTATGGGACAGAAGCGGGTCGGCGACAATGATATTGTCCTGATCAAGGAAAACGGAAACATTGTACTTGGCGAGCAGGTTTCCTCGGAGTTCCGTACCAACAAGGCGACCATTTCTACGACCTATGACAAGACCGGATTTGACAAAGGGGAACTGCGGCCGGAGTATTATTTCAACTGTACCAACAAGACGGATGCCAACAATCCGATCAGTTATAAAAAGTATGATGAAAATGGCAAGGAAATCGGCTACGATATCAATTATACCGTTGCCAACAATCAGGAACTGACGGTAAATACCGAGGCATCCGATGCTTTCAACAGTGATATCCAAAGAGATATTGACGATATGATCACATCTGTGACCAATGCGATCAGAGCGCATGACAAACTGACCGAGTTAAAGGCAATGAAGGGGGAAGCCCAGTATGCCGAGAAAGAGTACCAGACCAAACTGGATGAATGGATCACGGCAGCCCAGAAAGAGGCTGATTACGCAGACGACCATCTGCAAAAGTTATTCAGTTCCGAGATCGGCAAGGTTGATGGCTATCTGAGCAATATTAACCTGTCTATCACCCAGGTGGGGTGTACAGGGGACCAGTTGCAGTTGACCGAGACCAGAATGAGCAACCAGCAGGAGACTTTGCAGGAATTGCAGTCTGACAATGACAACTTGGATCTTTCAGAGATCATCATCAATTATACAGCCATGTATAATGCCTACCAGTCATCATTGACGGCGGCAGGGAAACTGAGTGGCATGACACTTTTGAACTATTTATAAAATGTGCCATAACAAAGGCAAAAGGAGAGGAATATGCGAGTAGAAACAAGACTATTTGGGGAAATTGATATAGCAGAGGAAAAGATCATCACCTTGGGCAGAGGCTTGATCGGTTATCCGGATATGAAACGTTTTACCCTGATCTTTGATGAGGAAAAGCAGGGCAAGATCATGTGGCTGCAATCACTGGATGAGCCACAGTTTGCTATGCCGGTCGTAGATCCGGCGGGCATCTGCGCGGACTACAATCCGACCGTCAATGATGAACTTTTAACACCACTGGGTCAGTTTAGTGAGGAATCTTTGTTTGTGCTGGTGACGATCCGTGTGCCATCGGACATTACCCGGATGACGATCAATCTCAAAGGACCGATCATCATCAACACCGATAATCTCCGTGGCGAGCAGATCATCGTGGAAGATGAAGTGCAGACACGTTTCCCGATCTATGACATTTTAAAGAGCAGAAAAGAGAAGGCAGGTGAGTAAGAGATGCTGGCATTAACGAGAAAAAAAGGCGAATCCATCGTCATCAACAATAATATTGAGATCAGCGTATTGGAGATCCGCGGAGATCAGATCAAGATCGGTATCTCTGCACCAAAGGATGTGCCGATCTATCGCAAGGAAGTATATTTGCAGATCCAGGAAGAGACCAAGGAAGCCATGAATGTGGAAGGTCTGGAAGCACTGGAAAACCTGTTTTAAAAAGAATGGATAGGAAGAGATTTGTGGGAGAAGATCCGCAAATCTCTTTTTGCATGTGGGGTTAAGAATTCCAGCGCACAGTCGATATAAGATGTAGAAGAATTGATGTCGTTTATATTTTGCACACGGAGGTGTAAGGATGAAAGTAGAATCAATGCAACAGGTAAACAGCAGTTACCAGAGTCAGGGAAGTGCTAATGTGGCTGCGCAGGCTGTACCGGCAAAGAGTGGTACAGCGTCTACCAATGACATGAGCATGCAGCAAAAGGCAAAGGATGCTGTTACGATCACGGAAGATGGTGTCAAGACAGGAAATGTTCGGGAAGATGGACAGGCGAGCAACGAACAGATCCGTCAGGCTGTAGATACGATCAATAAGAATGCACACAATGAGGAGGCTGTCTTTGGCATCCATGAGGCAACCAACCGTGTGACGATCAAGATTGTGGACAAGGAGACAAAGGAAGTCATCAAGGAGTTTCCACCGGAAAAGACATTGGATATGATCGCCAAGGTCTGGGAAATGGCGGGGATCATGGTAGACGAGAGAAGATAGGAGGCAGCATATGACAATTCGTATGTCAGGTATGGTATCAGGTATGGATACAGAATCATTAGTATCCGCTATGGTATCTACTTATGTATCAAAGAAAGAAAAATATCAGAAAGCCCAGACCAAGTTGTCCTACAAGCAGGATGCATGGAAGGCTTTGAATACCAAAGTATATAGTTTATATTCATCTATCAGTAGTCTGCGTCTTTCATCTGCTTACAGCATGAAAAAGACGACGGTTTCAGATGCAACAAAGGCAACGATCACTGCGGGCAGCAATGCCATCAATGGTACACAGAGTCTGCAGATCAAGCAGTTGGCAAGATCCGGTTATATCACAGGGGCCAAACTTGCCAAAGGCACGAATGAGGATACGACACTGGCTTCTTTGGGCTATACCGGTGCAGATACGACAATCTCTGTCAAGACAGCATCCGGCACCAAGGATATCACGATTGGTAAGGACAGCAAGATCTCTGATGTTGTCAAAGCCATGAATGATGCAGGTGTTAAGGCTAGTTTTGATGCGACCAACTCCAGAATGTTTGTCAGTTCCACAGAGACCGGTACAGCCAATGATTTTGCTCTGACGGCCGCAGATGGCAATGGACTCAAGGTCTTGTCATCCCTGGGAATCCTGGTGAAGTCCGATGCGACAGATGCTGCCTATAAGGCAAATGCTGCTTATGCACTTGGTACCATGGGCACCGATGCAGACGGCAATGTGGTTTCCTATTTTGAATTGGATGATGATGGCAATATCAAGTATGATTCTGACGGAAAGGCGATCGTGCGCGCAGGCGTTACTTACAGTGCTTCCGAGACTCAGAAGGCAATCCAGGAGATCATGGAAAAACTTGCCAATGCCTATGACAGCAACAGCAAGTTAGATGCAGAAAAGAAAGAACTGACTTCAAAGATTGATTATACCGAAGCAAAAAATGCGGTAAATGATGTTCTTGCAAAAGATAAAGGCTCGCGCCTGATTCAACTTTTAAAGACGGCAAATCAGGACAAGACCTATGTAGGACCGGATGGACAGACCTACACTGGACGGAGTGAGGTCAAGGACGACGATGGCAATGTAACCGGCTATCACTATTACAATACTAAGACTATCAAGGTCAACGGAACCTATCTGGATGTAGAAGATGAGGACAAGCCGTCTCTGGATGTATCTGCGGATGAGAAGATTGAACTGGCATCCGAAGAGATTAATACCCTTGCAGAGAAGTTGGGTTTGATCACGAAAAAAACTGAGACCGCGGAAGATGGCACAGAGACCGAAAAGACAGATTCTACAGCTTTAAATACCTTGAAATCACAGTTGAAGACGGTAATGGCTGTGGATGATAATGCCATCTATACCGACGAGGATAAGGCGGCATATTATCTGAGCGATGATCAGATGACAGAGGCAAAGGCAAGACTGGAAGAGATCGCGCTGGCAACCAAGACCAACGATGCTACCATTGCGGCTAACAGTTACTGGGATGTCAAGGATTATTCTGCGTACTATGAGAATGGAGTTTTAAGCAGTGATAAACTGGCAGATCTGGCAGCATCCATTACGGATAAGATCACAACGGCAAAAGAGATCGTGACCGGAGAGACAGCGTTTGCTTACAATGAAGGTGCGACCCGTGTAGATGCACAGGATGCGACCATCATCTTAAATGATGCGGAGTTTACGTCATCAACCAATACCTTTAATATCAATGGGCTGACGATCAAAGCGCTTGCAACGACTGCTGCGGGTGAGACACTCAGCATCAATACCGATACGGATACCCAGGGGCTTTATGACAAGATCAAGGATTTTCTGACTCAGTATAATGAGATCATCAATGAGATTACCAGTCTTTACAATGCAGATTCCGCTAAGGGTTACGATCCATTGACAGATGATGAAAAGTCTTCTATGAGCGATTCCGAGATCGAAAAGTGGGAGACCAAGATCAAGGATGCCATCCTGCGAAAGGATTCCACGCTGGGAACCATTCAGAATGCTATGACGAGTGCCATGATGCAGTCTTATACAGTTAATGGTAAGTCCTATTCTCTGGCAAGTTTTGGTATCTCTACCTTGGGATATCTGAATGCTTCCAAGAATGAGAACTATGCATATCATATCGATGGGGATTCTGAGGATACTGCTACCTCCGGCAAGACCGACAAACTCATGACGGCACTGGAAAACGATCCGGATTCTGTTATTGACTTTATGAAGCAGTTGACTTCCGGTCTGTATACAGCACTGGATAAGCAGATGAAGGGTACCAATTTAAGAAGTACCTATACCATCTACAATGACAAGCAGATGGCTTCTGAGTATAGCAACTACACCACCTTGATCAAGCAGTGGGAAGAAAAGATCCAGGATTATGAAGATCGTTACTATAACCAGTTTTCAAAGATGGAGTCCTCTCTTGCAAAACTGCAGAGTTCGACATCATCCTTGTCATCCTTGTTTGGAAATTCATAATTGAGTAGGAAGGGGAAAACCAATGGTACCTAATAATGGGTATAATGCGTATGCAAAGAATAAGATCATGACGGCTTCACCGGCAGAACTGACACTTATGCTCTATGAGGGGGCAATCAAGTTTTGCAATATTGCGGTCGTTGCGATCGAAAATAAAGATTATGCCAAGGCGAATACCAATATCCAGAAGGCAGAACGGATTATCGGTGAGTTTAAGGCAACCTTGAATCATAAATATGCAACGGCAAAAGATTTCGATGCTGTCTATGATTATCTTCTGGATCGCCTGATTCAGGCGAATATGAAAAAAGATCCGGAGATTTTAGAAGAGGTCTTAAAACATCTGCGCACGATGCGTGATACATGGAAAGAAGTCATGAAGATCACAAAGAACGGCACAGTGGTAGCATAAGAGGAGCAAGGATGGACGAGAAAAATTATATTCAGATTTTAGAAGACAGTCTGGAGTCTAAGATCGATCTTTTGCGCCGCTTGCAGGTGCTGTGTCAGGAACAGGCAGAGATCTTAAAGGATCCCAATGCGTCGCCGGAGGCTTTTGAAGAGAATATCGAAGAAAAAGGAAAACTGATCGATCGGCTTTCGGCTCTGGATCAGGGCTTTGATGCTTTCTTTGCAAAGGTCAAGGATCAGTTGGAAAACAATCGGGATCAGTACCGTGATTCCATCGCTCACATGCAGGAGATGATCCGGGAGATCACACAGCGCAGTTCCAACCTACAGGTCTTGGAGAAGCAGAACTCTGAATTGGCAAAGGCAAAGTTCAGCCAGATCCGCACCCAGACCAAGGAGATCCGTCAGAGCCGTAAGGTTGTCAATTCTTATTACCAGAATATGATGAAGATGAATACGGTTGATCCGCAGTTTATGGATCGGAAAAAATAAAAAATTTCCATTTAGGTATTAAGTATTGGAAAATGTCTCCGATATAGAAAGTACAAGGGCAAGAAACACTTGCTCGTGAGGAAGCCGGAGCGTGTACGGCGAAGGTGGAATCACTGATTATTAATCACATCTGTCATGGAAGACAGATTATATTCAAGGAGGAATGAATTATGGTAGTACAACACAACATGCAGGCAGCTAACGCTAGCCGAGTTCTTAACATTACAGCTGGACAGCAGGCAAAGAGCACAGAGAAGTTATCTTCTGGTTACAGAATTAACCGTGCAGCAGATGATGCAGCTGGTCTTTCAATTTCTGAAAAGATGCGTAAGCAGATTAGAGGTCTTGACAGAGCTTCTACAAATGCACAGGATGGTGTATCTGCAGTACAGACAGCTGAAGGTGCTTTAACAGAAGTACATTCAATGCTTCAGAGAATGAATGAGTTGGCAGTTCAGGCAGCTAACGGAACAAACTCTACAAAAGATATCAAGGCTATCAATGATGAAGTTCAGCAGTTGAAGAAGGAAATCGGTCGTATCGGTTCTACAACAGACTTCAATGGCAAGTTCATGTTAAAGGGATCTGCAGTAGAAATTTTCGTTGGTTATACAGCAGCTTCAGCTAACACAATTAAGATTTCTGGAGTTAAGTTAGCTACGATTGCTAATTTAGTAGGATCTATTAAGGATACAACAACAGCAAAGAATCAGTTAGCTAAGATTGCATCTGCAATCGAGCAGGTTTCAACTGCAAGATCTACATTTGGTGCTTTACAGAACAGACTTGAGCATACAATCGACAACTTGGATAACGTTGTTGAAAATGTAACAGCAGCAGAATCACGTATTCGTGATACAGATATGGCTGATGAGATGGTTAAGTACTCTAAGAATAATATTCTTCAGCAGGCTGGCCAGTCAATGCTTGCTCAGGCAAATCAGTCAACACAGGGTGTATTATCACTTCTTCAGTAATTGAAGTTACGAAGAAATTTTTGAAAAAGTATTCGTACACAATACTTCCGGGAGTCATGGGAGACCATGGCTCCCTTTTTAAAATAAATATTTGATGAAATGATATTGTAGGTAACAGTATGGAAAAGATGGATAAAACAAACTCAGAAGTAGAAAGACTTGAAAAAAAAATATCAGCATTTTGGAAAGAAGAGAATTACATCGAAATTTGTAATCTAGCAGAGGAAACGCTGGATGAAGTACAGGCATCGTATAGAACTTATGGAGAAAACCAGAAATTCTATGCGGCAAAAATTTGCGCTTATGTTATGGTATCTGCAATTATGATTAGCGAAGGTACTGTAATTGATATTATAGAAAGTAAGAAAAATGAGAGTTGTGTGACGTGTATTTTTGAAAACGAAGAAATTTGTCAATGGACATTACAAGCGTTACAAATTTTGAATATAGATTATGTGCGCTGTGCGTATATTAAGAGAATTGTTCCCGATAGATATGCAGAACAATTTGATTTTGATAAATTTGATTTTGAATCAACCGATTACGATGAAATAAATTTACTGACGCAGGAGATAGAAGAAAGAAAGAATGCAGAGTGGAATGTATTCTTAGAAAGATGTCAAGAAGTTGGAATGCTTGATTTAAAATCTGTTGTCCTTGATTTTCCAAAAGAATTTTTTGAAGGGGAAACAAGAAATGGATTTTATATTGAGCCACTTATGAAGCACGCGTGGGCTGCGAATATAGAAGTACTGCATAAAGTAGATATTTTATGTCAGGCATTGCATATCCCATATTTTGTGGATTGGGGCACATTGCTTGGAACGATACGTCATAATGGATATATTCCCTGGGATGATGATATTGATATAGGGGTGCTACGAGAAGATTATGATAAGTTGAAGTATGCTATTCAATACTGCCAAAATGAATTGGAGTTCTATGATGTGTATGAGGAGGCTGACTGGGGAGCACATGCGTCAAAAATAGTCAATTCGCTCACCATTTTGACAGATCGTTTTGATTTGAAGCGTTATCATGGATTTCCATTTCCGTCCAGCGTGGATGTTTTTGTTATAGATGCTGTTCCTAGAGATAAAAAATTAGAAAAGGAGCAGTATGATGCATTGAAAGTGATTTCCGAAATTGTGCATTTACGTGAACAAATGAAATCATATGCTCCAGACGGCAATGAATATTATTATGCAAAGAAAAATGAAAAAAACCTTTTGGAAACAATTTGTGGAATGTGTCATGTTGATTTTTCGCAGGAAGAACCTACAAATCAAGAATTGTTCATTTTGAAAGATGAAATATTGAATTTGTATTCAAAGGAACAAGCAGATTTTTATACAGTGCCACATCGATTAGCGAATGGACAAGATTATTATATTCCAAAAGAGGTTTTTGAAGGCAGAATTCGTATGCCTTTTGAAAATATTGAAGTGTCGGTTCCTAGCGGCTATGAATTTATTTTGACAAAGAATTATGGAGATAATTATATGACACCAATCAATCGAGGAGGGGGTCATGGATATCCATTTTATGGAATCTTTATAGATAGTCTACAGGAAAAAAGACAGGACAAGACAAAAGAGGATACATTAAGATATATTGAACAGGTTGCCAGTGGTTATTACGACAATTTTTTGGCACAGGAGAATACACCGACATATGAGTATTGTGCTGATGATTTTTGTGCAGATATGGTAGATGGATGCATGGTTTCGGAGGAAACAAAGAGAAATCGTGCTGCTGAAATGGAGATTTTGACTGAAATTCAGCGCATTTGTGATAAGAAAAAGATCAAATACTTTGCCGTAGGAGATACCATTTTGGGAGCTGTTCACAAAGCAGGGTATTTAGCACAGGCAGAAGGTATTCATCTTGGTATGCTTCGAAAAGATTATGTGGAATTTATGAACTGTTTAGGGCAGGAATTGGATACTTGGTTTACTTTTCAAAGTATTTATATGAATGAGCAATATACAGATATTCGATCATTGATTACGACCGACGCGTATCTGGTGGCGGATACTAATTATATGGAACGTTTCCATGGCTGTAGGGAAATTGTAGGAATTGATCTTACACCAGTGGACATGGTAGATCCAGATGAGATCATGGATCAGACGCGATTAGATATTATAAATGCTATGTTGCGTACAATGGCTATTGTGCCATGCATGCCACCTTATGATGAAGATACACTATCGTTAGTAGATGAATGGACGAAGCAGCTAAATATTGAAATAAGCAAGGATGGAAATTTGCAAAGAAATTTTGCTCGCGCAATTGATACTGTGGCATCCGGTTATAATGAGCAGGGAGAGAAAGTAAGAATTACTTCAGATTTGCAAATAGGAAAAAATACTGTTTATACAAGAGAATGGTTTGATGATACAATAGAATTGCCATTTGAAAAAGGTACAATTGCTGTTCCAAAGGGATATCTTGAGATAATAGGAGAATAGGGATGCTTAATCCGAAAGAAAAATTTTTTGAAGGTGAAAAACGAGAAGGTTTTTTCATTGATTCGCGCATGAAGCGATATTGGGCATCGCAAATAGAGGTGCTTGAAGAAATCAAGAGGATTTGCGAAAAATATAAAATTAAATATTTTGCTGAATGGGGTACGCTTTTGGGAGCAGTACGTCATAAAGGTATTATTCCGTGGGATGATGATATCGATATAGGAATGTTGCGTGACGATTGGAATCGTTTCGCACAAATCGCTCCACAGGAGTTGGATGCGTGGTTTGAGATGAAAAATATTTATAATGATACAGAGCAGGATAATTGTATTATGCGTGTCATTAATAGCCGCCATATGAATTTTGATACGGAATTTTTGGAACGATTTCATATGTGTCCGTTTTCTACAGGAATTGATATTTTCCCAATTGATTATATTCCAAGAGATCCCAAAAAGGATGAGGAGTTAGTGCATTTAATACATACACTGATGGTTACAGCAGCAACGGTATCAGAAGAACCACCATATACTGCAGACGATAAAGAAATTGTGGAAATGTGGGAAAAAGCACTGGGAATAAAGATTGACTGGAATAATAGATTACACCATGAAATTAAAAAAATGGTGGATATGGCAATGCAGCAATGTGCACCGGAAGAGGCAGACGAAGTATGCTCTATGATGCGACGTCAAAATGGACAGGACTATCATGTGCCAAAAGAATATTATGATGAATGGATTGACATGCCGTTTGAGTATACGACAATACCTGTACCAAAAAATTTTGATTATATTTTGAAATTAAAATATGGAGAAGATTACATGACACCAAAACAAATACGAGGTGGGCATGATTATCCGAACTATAAGGAACAGGAATTGGCGTTAAAGGTAGTAATGGAACAGACTTTTCAAACGCAGATATCTTATGAACAGATGCAAAGTTTAATAGATATGAAGGTGTTTGGGGAAACAAAATAGCAAGCAATGCATGGATGCATTGATAATATCATGGAGGAGCATATGAAAAAAGTTATAACGTATGGAACCTATGATTTGTTTCATGAGGGGCATTACAAACTGTTGCAACGAGCAAAAGCATTAGGAGATTATTTGATTGTAGGAGTGACTACAGAGCACTTTGATGAGGCTAGAGGTAAGGTTAATGTAGTGGATTCTCTTTTGGAGCGCGTAGAAAACGTGCGCAAAACAGGATTTGCTGATGAAATTATCGTTGAGGACCATGAAGGACAAAAAATAGAAGATATCCAAAAATATGGGGTAGATATTTTTACGGTTGGTTCTGATTGGGAAGGTCACTTTGATTATTTGAAAGCGTATTGTGAAGTGGTTTATTTGGAGCGTACGAAGAATGTATCCTCTACCATGATACGAAAAGAAAAATTTCCGATTGTAAGAATGGGTATTGTTGGAACAGGACGTATTGCCCCTCGTTTTATGTCGGAATCGAAGTACGTTAGTGGTATTGAAGTGGAATGTGCGTATAATCCTGAAATGGTAAGTGCAATTCAATTTGAAAATGAAGAAAATATACCAGTATATACAGAAAAATATGCTGATTTTTTACAGCATGTGGACGCCGTGTATATTGCATCTCCAAATGAAACGCATTATCAGTATGCAAGAGAAGCATTATTGAATGGTAAACATGTTTTGAGTGAGAAACCACTAGCATTTACATATAATGAAACCTTTGAATTATATGAACTTGCAAAGAAAATGCATGTTGTTTTGATGGAAGGAATCAAAACAGCGTATTGTCCAGGATTTCAGCAACTTATGAATGTGGCAAAAAGCGGGAAAATAGGGAATATACGAGACGTGGAAGCATGTTTTTCCCGGCTTGCAAATCCAGTATCAAGAGAACGCACCGATGCAAGATATGGTGGAGCGTTTCTGGAGTTTGCTGGATACACACTACTACCTATTTTTAAATTATATGGAACAGACTATTCGGAAGTGACCATTGACAGTATTTGCGATGAGAACGGAGTGGATATTTATACAAAGATACAATTGCGTTATCCGAATGGCATGGCAACAGCTAAGATGGGGGTAGGTGTCAAATCAGAAGGAAGCCTTGTTATTGCTGGAACAGAAGGCTATATTCTAGCACCATCACCATGGTGGTTGACGCATAAATTTGATGTTCGATATGAAGATCCAAATGTAATTGAACATTTTGAACCAAACTTTCAAGGGGATGGTTTGCGATATGAAATTAGCGAATTTATAGGAAAAATCAATGGTACTGGTCGAAGAGATTATAAATTGACGGAAGAAGAATCTGTTACAATGTCACGTATTGTTGAAAAATTTATGATGGAACGAAAAAAAAATAAAGCCTTGGAGTAGGATGAATGATAAGGTTAGGAATTATTGGGACAGGAAGAATTGCAAAACGATTTGTATATGATGCATGGCAAGGGTTGGATGTAGAGATTGTAGGTGTATACAATCCACATATGGAAAGTGCAGAAAAATTCTGTGCAGAAAATCATGTGAAGGCTGCATATTCTGATTGGAATCTATTTATACATGCAATAGAAGCTGTATATGTCGCATCTCCTTTAGGAACACATGCAGAATATGTCAAAAAGGCACTGGAAGCAGGTATCCATGTGCTGTGTGAAAAACCAATGGT
The DNA here is from genome assembly GCF_003473825.1 of Roseburia sp. AM16-25. NCBI lineage: Bacteria > Bacillati > Bacillota > Clostridia > Lachnospirales > Lachnospiraceae > Roseburia > Roseburia sp. AM16-25. The sequence goes on along the minus strand of NZ_QUCW01000001.1, from coordinate 375,530 downwards.
AGTATCAGGCGCTCAGGCAGAGGAACTTTTTGCATTGGCGGATGAAAAGCAGTGTGTTCTAATGGAAGGAATCAAGACGGCATATAGCCCGGGATATAAGAAATTAAGGGAGTTGTTAGAGGAAAAGCCTATTGGTGAGATTAGGGATGTCGAAGCGTGTTTTACTAAATTAGTAAAACCGGGCTTGAGAGAGTGGACGCATCTGGAGGATTGCGGCAGCATGACCGAATTGGGAAGTTATGGCTGCTTTGCCGTCCTAAGTATTTTGGGAGAAGATTATGTGGAATCACATCATGTGTCTCTTCGAAATGAAGATGGGGTAGACATTTTTACCAAAGTGTTCTTTTCCTACCATTCTTATGCCATGGGATTAGTGAAATCGGGTATTGGCGTGAAATCAGAAGGTGAGTTATTGATTTCTGGAACAAAAGGATACATTTTGGTGAAAGCACCATGGTGGATGCCAAAATGCATAGAAGTCCATTTTGAAGATGCTAATAAAACGCAAATATATACGTGCGAATATGTGGGGAATGGACTGCAATATGAATTAGAGCATTTCGTAAAGAGAATAAAAGGTACGCAGATGGCATCAGGAGTTACGAAAGAACAAAGTATAAAGATTGCATATATTATGGAAGAATTCTTGCGGCAAGAAAAGGATTACAGAATAGTAAGAAAATGATTTAGGTATGGTGAGAAAGATGGGATTTGAATATACGCAGGAAATCATCAGAAAAATGCAGATGGTTGAATTGGATATGCTCAAGGAATTGGATCGCATATGTAGAGAAAACAATATAACGTATGTGTTAGATGCAGGAACATTACTTGGCGCATATCGTCATAAGGGATTTATTCCGTGGGATGATGATGTCGATGTCAGAATGTTAAGAAGTGAATATGAGCGATTTTGTGAAGTATGTAAAACGCAGTTGAATACAAAAAAGTATTTTCTGCAAAATCATAAAACAGATGCAGGATATCGATGGGGATATGCAAGAATGCTTCGAAATGGTACAAACTTTCAGAGAGCAGGACAGGATATGCTTACCATGCGAAGAGGTATTTTTATTGATATTTTTCCGGTGGATGATTTGCCTGAAAAAAAGATCTCAAAGGATATCTATAATGCAAAATGCTGGATTGCAAGAAAAATGTTGTATTCAGAGGTGGCACTTGGAAATTATAAACCAGGAATGAATAAGTTTGGTTTTTGGATTTTGAATTTATTCCCAAAAGAAAAAGCTTTTAAAATATTTGAAAAATTAAGTGAAAAGTATAATGACAAAGGTTTCAGTAAGGTAAGAATCCAAGGGTGGGGAGATCCGGTTGATACCGCTGGATTTAAAAAAGAGTGGTTTATTGATACAGATAAAATATGGTTCGAAGATGCGTGGTTTACATGCCCTAAGGATACAGAAGGATTCTTGGAACATTCTTTTGGTAAGGATTATATGACACTACCACCAGAAGAAAGTAGAAAACCAAGACATACAGCAACAAGTATTTCGTTTCCAGAGGAATAAGGAGCATTAATTATGAGAGAGAAAAAGGATATGTTAAATTTTACAGTTGGTCCAGTGATGGCTTCTGACGAAATATGTAGAATAGGTGCAGAACAAGTACCTTATTTTAGAACGGATGAATTTTCAAAGATAATGAAAGAAAATGAAACTCTTGTAAAAAAATTTTCTGGAGCGGAAGAAGCTGGTAGAGTGGTGTTTCTTACTGGTTCAGGAACAGCGGCTATGGAGGCGGCAGTTATAAATACGCTGACAAAAGATGATAAGGTTCTTGTTGTTAATGGTGGTGGTTTTGGACAACGCTTTGTGGATTTGTGTGAAATACATAAGATACCGTATACGGAGATTAGACTAGAAAAAGGTAAAAAACTTACAGAACAGGATTTATATGTGCATAATCATAAAGATTTTACAGCATTTGTGGTGAACGTACATGAAACATCAACAGGTGTTTATTATGATATGAACATTATTAGTGAGTTTTGTAAAAACAATGATTTGTTTCTTATTGTGGATGCAATCAGTTCATTTTTGGCAGATCCGTTCGATATGAAAGCATTGGGCGTAGATGTGATGATTGCAGGTTCACAGAAAGCGTTAGCATGTCCTCCGGGAGTATCTTTTGTTGTTTTATCGGATAAAGCATTAAGAAGAATAGATAGCAATGAACCGAGTTGTTTATATCTTAACTTAAAAGTTGCATTAAAGGATGGAGAAAGAGGTCAAACACCATTTACGCCTGCGGTGGGGATTTTAAGACAAATAAATGCAAGATTGAGGGAAATAGAAAAGAATGGTGGAGTAGAACATGAAATATCAAAAATACAGTTACTAGCAAAAAACTTTAGAGAAAGAATTTTGGAATTGCCATTTGTGTTTTTCTCTGAATCCATGTCAAATGCAATGACGGCATTACATCCGACAACGGCATCTGCTTATGATATTTTTATTACATTAAAGGATGAATATAATATATGGATCTGTCCAAATGGTGGAGAATTAAAGGATTGTGTCTGTCGCGTTGGTCATATCGGAAATTTGACATTAGAGGATAATGATAGGTTAATTGACGCATTAAAGGATATGCGGGGACGAGGTATAATATAGTTAAAACGCAAATTGTCCAACGAAAAGATATAGGAGAAAGATAGTGCTATACGATAACTGTGGTAAATACATTGAAGAGATAATTAACAAAGATGCAGAGAATAGGAAATTATTACATAGGACAATTATCATAGATGGAATGGATAGTATGTCAGAAACAGTAGTGTTTCTTTTGAAAGAAAATAATATAGAGAATATTGTCTTGGTCGATGATGAAAAAAGGGGTGAAGTATGGAACGACATACAAGTTCAGGGAGTAAAAGAAGTACTAGAAACGATTGATGAACCCCAAAATTATTGCATTATAGTAACAGATTATCAAAAAGGAAGTAATATTATAAATGATATCGAAACTTCATTTCCAAATCTAAAGGAATGTATATGGGATTTGAGCTATATTACGATGAACAAATTACCAAATATATATGCGGAGGAAGATTATGGCAGGCAAATTGAATTGAGAAGATGTCAGGAAATACAGTTGGAAGTATTGCAATTTTTCACAAGTTTTTGCGAAGAGAATCATTTGCGTTATTTTTTGGATTATGGATCGCTTTTAGGAGCTGTACGTCATAAGGGATTTATTCCGTGGGATGATGATATCGATATAGCTATGCCGGTGGATGATTATTTACGGTTAGGAAAAATTTTCCCTGAGGATGCAGATTTCTTTTGGGATAGTATGTTTAACGAAGGTGTCCATGACTATACGATAAGTACATTGTCTAAAATTAAATCAAAAAAAATGTTGACAGAATTCAGGTCGTTTCCTATAAGAACAATGACTGGGATTGGAATAGATATTTTTCCGCTGTGTGGATATCCGAAAGATTATGATGACCAGATACGCTATATGGATGAATTTGGTTATTGGACGCGATGCTGGAAAGAAAAAATAGTAATCCCGTATGGAACCGAGAAGTATTCCAAGAAAGAGCATATGAATATGTTTCAAAAAATGAATGAGATTATGCTGCGATATCCATATGATGAGTCTGAGTATATAGGGGTAGGATATTTTGGTTACGATAAACCAAAGGCTACAGATGATACACGTGTGATGTTAAAAAAATGGTATGATGAATATATATTGTGCGATTTTGAGACTATGAAGTGTAGAGTTCCAATAGGGTATCATGAAGTGCTGCGCAAATGGTATGGAGATTATACTGTGTTGCCGCCAAGAGAACAGCAGAAACCACACGGAATATTTAAGGTTTATATGAATGAAAATAAAAATATCAATAGAGTTTGGAACTGACAAAGCAGAAGGTAGGGCAAGGGACGTATGATAAGGTTTGCTCAGAAAAAAGATTTAAAAGAAATTGCAGAAATACATTTGCACAATCGAAAAGTGGCATATCAAGGAATCATGAATGAATGCTATTTAAATGGATTGACGCAAGAATCTGTTTATGAACAGTGGATTATATATTATAGGAAAGCGGATAGAAAAATACTTGTATATGATTTGGACGGAAAGGTTGTGGGATTTGCAGGTGTTAAGTTCTTTGAGGGGAAAATGAATTGCGGACTGCTAGACTATTTTCATACAAAAGAGGGGTATCGAAACAGGGGCATAGGGAGTGCGTTATGGACAGCCGCATGTTCATTGTTGCTTTCTGAAGGGATACAGAACATGGAAATATTTTGTGTTGAAGGAAATGATAGTGCGAAGAAATATTATAAAAAAAGAGGGGCAACATTTAATGGTTTCAAGATAAGAACATATACGTCAACAGAAACGATATCAAATAGATATATTGTAAACAATATTGATAAGGTATGTCCTGAGAAAGAAAGACAAAAATATAGTTTAAATAATAATTATGATTTGCTTTTGAAATGCATAGAAAAAGATTTCGTTTTATTTGGAGCAGGTGGATATGCGGAAGAATTTTTTGGACAATTTGGAGGAGTTTATAAGCCAAAAATGATTTTTGAAAACAATGAAAGACTGCATCACTTGCGAATCAATGGGATAGAAATAGTTGCTCCAAGATTGACGGATTACAATGTTGTTGTCGCAAGTCCGTATACGGCTGACATAGAAGAACAATTACAAGAGATGGGATATCAACAGATTGAATTTTTCTGCCCGTGGCATCAATATTTGCCGTTATAAAACGTTATTTTAGAATTTTAAGGAGAAAAAGGAAAAATGAAGCAAGTATTATATGCGTGCAGAAATTCAAAAAATGCAGTTAGAGGATTAAATTTTTTATTGTCAAACGAGAATATTGAATTGAGAGGATGTTTAATACCAGATAGATGTGAAAACGTTAGAGAAATTTGCGAAAAAAATGATATTAACATCTATGATGACAAAACGCGGGATAAAATAAATGAAGATTTTGAAGAATCATCTATCGACTTGCTGATTTCTTTTTCTTATCCTAAAAAAATAGACGACTATATTTTGGGAAAAACAAAATGTGCAATAAATTATCATCCTGCGCCACTCCCTGAATACAAAGGAAATGCATGTGCTTGTCATGGACTTTATAATGGAGAAACCTATTGGGGAGGTACTTTTCATATTATGACAAGTGAATTTGATAGGGGACCAATTATTGAAAAGAGATATTTTGAAATCACACCGGATTTACAATACGGAATATTGCTTAGTAATGCAACGTGGGATTTGGGATATGAAATGTTGAAACATTTGGTAAATGAGTATGTGAAAATTGGAAGTTTGACATCTGTAGAGCAACAGCAAACGGGAAAATTTTATAAAAGAAAAGATTTGAATAGAGCTAGAAAAATTTATGAAACAGATTCGCCAGAGGAAATCGAAAGAAAAATAAAAGCTTTTTGGTTTCCACCATATGAAGGCGCTTATATAGAAAAAGATGGAGAACACTTTAGTGTTATAACAAATGAAATGCTCATGGAAATTGCAGAAAAAATGAATAACAATAAATAACTGAAAATCATGGAGACAAGAAAATATGATATATGATAATTGCGAAAAATACATAAAAGAAGTTGCGATGGAAGAAATTGCAACATGTGATTTACGTAATAAAAAAATAATTGTGAATGGGTTTGATGTATTATCAAAAACTTTTATCTATTTCTTTTTGCGGGAAGGAATTCAAAACATTGAAATATTTGATGACCGAAGAATAGGAGAAATCTGGTGTGGATTAAAAATTAGGTCAGAAAAAGAAATCGGTGCGTATATTGCGGATGCAGGTGAACAATATATTTTGATTACTCCATTACGAGATTACCAACAGAGAGTGGATTCGTTGTTAAATATAGATGCAGGGTTAAAAAATGATATACATGTGTTTAATAATATTACAATGAATACGATGCCTAATAATTTGGTGCTACCAGGAGGTGCGAGGGAGATTTCATTAAGAGAAGCACAATTGTTGCAGTTGAAGATATTAAAGTGGTTTCATGAATTCTGTGAAGAGCATAATTTAAGATATTATCTTCATTTTGGTACTCTCATAGGTGCTGTACGACATAAAGGATTTATACCTTGGGATGAAGATATTGATATTACCATGCCTGCCCCAGATTATATTAAACTTGGAAAATTGTTTCCAAAAGAATGTGAATTCCTCTGGAACAGTGTATTTAATGAACAGCTTGAGGACCTTCCAATAAGCACGCTGTCAAAAATAGAAAATGAAGATATTTTTACGGAATACCGATTTTTTCCAATGCGTGCATGGACTGGGATGGGTATAGATATTTTCCCATTATGTGGATATCCGAAAGAGGCGAAAGAACAGGTCACCTTTAGACAGGAGTTTATGTATTGGGAAAATGTATGGAGCGAACAGGTGGTGCTTCCGTATGGAACAGATAGATATTCTTTAAAAACACACAAGAAATTATTTGAAAAAATGAATGAAATGCTTATGCGATATGATTATGATGCATCAGAAAACATTGGTATTGGTTATTTTGGCCGATTTTATCCACAACCTAGGGATGGTTCCGTGGTTATGCCCAAAAAATGGTATGAACAGAGTGTTTTAATGGAATTTGAGGGTGAGAAATATCGAATACCAATAGGGTATGATGAAGTGCTAAAAAAATGGTATGGCAATTATATGCAATTGCCACCAGTGGAGGATAGAGTGTCAAAAGGGCATTCTCCAATTTACTCACATCACTAGATGCTGTAATAGAGGAGATTGAGAAAATCAATAAAGTGCATGGAAATTCGTGAGGTAAAAGATGAGCGTAGAAATGATGAATGTAAATTTGAATATGGAAAGAGGATGGCCTTGCAAAGAACAATTAAATTTGTCCTTGCCTATGCTAGATCTAGTAAGATCAGATACTGTCTTAGAATACGAAACTGATTATAGGGGCTATGCGGGAACCGGTGGAATTACCCCATTAAAGAACATTTTTTCTGAGATACTAGATGTTTCCAATGAACAAATTTATTTGGGATCAACCATGAGCACTACAATTATGTATGATGTGGTGGCCAAGGCTATGTTTTTGGGACTTGATGGAGAAAAACCTTGGAAAGAATCTGGAAATGTAAAATTCATATGTCCATCACCTGGATACGAGAAGCATTTTAAAATATGTGAAACATTTGGAATTGAGATGATTCCAGTAAAAATGAACGATGATGGTCCGGATATGGATATCGTAGAGGAACTAGTGAAAAATGATACTTGTATAAAGGGTATGTGGTGCGTGCCATTGTATTCAAATCCAACCGGTGCAATCTATTCGGATGAAGTTGTTCATAGGATTGCAAGTATGGAAGCCACAAGTGATTTTCGAGTTTTTTGGGATAATGCATATATGGTGCATCATTTAACTGACGAGGAAGTTACGATAAGTAATATATTAAAAGACACTTCGGTTCATCCGAACAGGGTATTTGAGTTTTTCTCAACATCCAAAATTACTTTTCCGGGAGGTGGAGTAGCAGGATGCGCATCTAGTATAGAGAATATTAAGTGGCTTGAGAGAACATCGTTGCTACAATTGAAAACTGGAGACAAAATAAACCAGTTGAGACACGCCTTGTTTTTGAAAAATAAACAGGGTGTATTGGAACATATGGCAAAACATAGGACGATTATAAAACCTAAGTTTGATTTGATAGATGATATGTTAACAAATCGAATTGGATATAATGATAATGTAAAATGGAATAATCCAAAAGGAGGTTATTTTATCAATCTAGAATTTGCATCAGGTGGTGCAAAAAGTGTGTATGAGTATTGTAAAGAAAGAGGCCTTAGAATAACGCCAGCAGGGTCTACGTTTCCATATGGGATTGATCCGGAGGATAAGTTTTTGCGCTTGGCACCGACATACTTGTCGTTGGATGAATTAGAAGTTGCTAGCGCTATTTTATGTGAAGCGATTGTAAATGAGCTTGGATTGGAATAGAGAGGTAAAGAATGAGAAAAACAGCAATAATTTTAGCAGCTGGATTGGGAAGCAGATTAAAACCACTGACAGAAACAGAACACAAATGCATGACAAAGGTTGGTGGTATGCCAATTATACAGAGAACTTTAGAAAATCTGGAAAGTTTTGATGTCAAAGAAGTGATAATTGTTGTCGGATATTTGCATGAAAAATTGATGCAGCAAATCAAAGATATGAAGGTTGGGATGGATATACAATTTGTCGTTAATCCGGACTATAAAAATAGCAACACGATACTATCATTAAATTATGGATTGGAAAGTATAAACAGAGAATTTGATTTCCTATATGTCATAGAAGGTGATGTCGTTTTCGAAAAAAAAGTTTTACAGAGGGCAGACGAATCAAGATATAAAAATGTGTCAATATTGGAACCGTATAACGAGAATTTAGAAGGAACATTTGTGACTCTGGGCAAGGATGCAAGGATAATTGATTGGAGGCATAAGAGCGATCAAGAAGATGGATATGTGCTTACGGATAAATATAAGACCGTTAATATCCATAAGTTTAGTGCGGCGTTTGTAAGAAATAGTTTGATGCCGGAAGTGGAAACATATATAGAAAAAAATGGGGTTATGCAACCAATGGAAAAAGTTATGAGAAGTATAGTGACGATGGGAAATACCCCTATATATGGAGAAGTCCTTCGGGGTGAGAAATGGTATGAAGTAGATGATGTGAATGATTTAAAAAAAGCAGAAGAAATTATGGGAAAAATGTGATAGTAGGAGAGAATGCTATGGTGATAGATAAAAAATATTGTATGAGCTCTTTTTTGACATTTAGATATATTGTGGATGAAGAAAAAGTATTTTCAGAGAATTTAAAACATAAAAATATTACATTATATGATGAGGATGAAAAGTTGGCATGTGATTCGGCAGAAGAGATAGATAATGCTATAAAATCACAGCTGTCTGCTATTGATTTATCGGATGCGGGAATTTTGCTTAGCGGAGGTATGGATTCAGCGATACTTGCGTCATACATGCCGAAAGGGACGAAAGCATATACTGCAAAATGCTCTGCACCAAACGCTGTAGATGAGACAGCTCGTGCGAAAAAATATTGCGAAATATATGGACTTGAACACATTGTCGTTGATGTGGATTGGGATGACTATATAGCTTGTATGGATGAATTGATGCTAAATGATGGTTGCCCTGTATTTGCGAATGAGCCCCAAGTATATGCATTAGTGAAGAGGATGCAACAGGATGGCATTAAAAAGATAATTTATGGTGATAATGCAGATATGGCATTTGGCGGAATGGATCGATTACTCTCTCGGGATTGGACATATGAGGAATGGAAAGAAAGATATACATTTGTACAGCCGCAAAAAGTATTAAAAGAACATGAAGATATGGATGCTGTGTATAGAAGATACCAGGTGGGTGATTATGTAGACTATATAAAGTTTTTAAATGAAGTATTTGCAAGTTCGTCCTCTGCAGCATATATTAATAGTTTTGAATATGCGAATATAAAATATTTTGACCCATATGCAAAATTAAAGATGGGAAAACCATTAGATTTGGAAAGAGTGCGCAATGGAGAGAGTAAGTATTTGATAAGAGCACTTTTTAAAGAGAAGTATCCACAGTTAGAAATTCCGGAAAAAATTGCTATGGCTCGTGCAACGGATTATTGGCTAAGGGATTGGGGTGGACCAAAACGCAGTGAATTTAAGGAAAATTGTATTGAGGGAATGACAGGAGAACAGAAATTCTTGATATATAGTCTAGAACGTTTTTTGAATCTGATAGATAACCACGATGGAGATAGTATGCGATGAAAAAAGTATATACATGTTTTTGCGTAGAAGTAATACATGAAGGACATCTTAATATTATAAACGAAGCTGCTAAATTAGGGGAGGTCACAGTGGGCGTTCTATGTGACGCTGAAATGATCCGATACAATCTATTTCCTATCAAATCGTTGGAAGAAAGAATGGAAATGATTAGTAAAGTTCCTAATGTAAAAAGAGTGATCGTGCAAAAATCCATTATGTATGATGATATATTTGAACAAGAGCGACCGGATATTGTTGTTCATGGAGATGATTGGAGAAAAGAACCCAAAAACTCTATTAGGGAAAACGTGCTTGAGAATATAGAAAAATATGGTGGAGAATTAGTAGAAATACCATATACATACAATGATAGGGTTGCTAAGATTGACAGACAAATTCAACAAAAATTGGCGATGCCAGAATTTAGAAGAGCGCGATTAAAGAAATTGTTGCATTTGGTTCCTGTTGTAAAAACCATAGAGGCACACAGTGGATTAACAGGTCTTATTGCAGAAAAAACGATTGTGGCATCTGAGCAAGGATTAGATCAATTTGATGCAATGTGGGTATCGAGTTTGTGCGATTCAACAGAAAAAGGAAAACCTGATATAGAGGTTGTTGATATAACATCTAGATTGCGTACAATCAATGATATTATGGAGGTGACAACAAAACCAATTATTTTTGATGGTGACACAGGCGGTCTGATTGACCATTTTGTATATACTGTCAGATCACTGGAACGAATGGGTGTATCTGCCATAATTATTGAAGATAAAATAGGTTTGAAGAGAAATTCACTGTTTGGGACTGAAGTGGAACAGGAACAAGATACGATAGAACATTTTTGCGAAAAAATAAGAGCTGGAAAAAAAGTTCAACTAACATCTGATTTTATGATAATTGCAAGAGTGGAAAGTCTGATACTTGAAAAAGGGATGGAGGATGCGCTGGACAGAGCGAAGGCGTATGTAGAAGCCGGTGCAGATGGTATCATGATTCACAGTAGAAAGAAAGATCCTACAGAGATTCTTGAATTTTGCACGAAGTTTAGAGAGATATATAAGGACATTCCGTTAGTTGTAGTCCCTACATCGTATAACAGTGTAACGGAAAAAGAACTTGGCGAATATGGTGTAAATGTTGTTATTTACGCAAATCAACTAATTAGAAGTGCATTTCCAGCAATGCAGCAGACAGCAATAGACATATTGAAAAACCATAGAGCGTTAGAGGTGGATGAGCGAATTATGCCAATCAAAGAAGTAATATCGCTGATTGATACATTATAGGGCAAAACCAGATAGTGCAAATTGAAATCTTCCCAGAACCATTATATAATGATTACAAAGGAGGTAAGCGATATGAACGGAATTTCAAATATTTCTACACAATCGGATTACAGAAATCTTGCGAGTGGAAAAAGAATAAATACGGCAGCTGATGGTGCAGCTGATTTGAGTATAATTGAAGAGCAGACGAAACAAATCAAGGGCTATGATGCTGGTTCGCGCAATATTGAATCAGGGAAAGATGCACTAAATATTTCTGATGCAGCGCTTGGCAACATCACAGATTATCTCCAGAGAATGCGCGAACTCGCAGTGCAGGCGAAAAATGGCTTTTTGAGTGATAGCGGTCGAAGCGCTATTCAAAAAGAAGTTGATCAATTAAAGCAGGGGATTGCAAATATTGCGGATCAGACGGACTACAATGGCAAAAAATTGCTAGATGGTTCTAATACAGCTTTTTCTATGGTGACAAGTTCAAAGGGGAATGAAGTTTCGATTAGTGCAGGCGATGCGACACTTGCTGCACTTGGCATAAAGGATTTTGATGTTACTGGGAATTTTAATTTGGATACGATAGATCGCGCATTAGATAAAGTAACCGAACAGAGAAGTAAAGGCGGAGCCGAGTATAATAGACTTGATTATGCGGCTAGATACAATGCGAATGTTTCTTATAATACAACAGCGTCAAAGAGCAAACTGGAAGATCTTGACTATGCAAAAGCTGTTTCGGAGCAAAAGAAGAAGCAAGCACTTCAGTCATATCAATTTATGATTCAGAAGAAAAAGCAGGAAAATGAAGCGAAAAGAATAAATAACTTTTTTATTTAATGATGTGTTCATGTTTTCGCCTTGCATTTTTAGAAAAATGAGAGTACAATCAATGGCACATAAGGCGGTGATTCTTCGGAGGGCGTGCTGATGAGCAGTTCACGTTTCAATTTTATCTTAGAGTAGTGTCATTTAGTTCATGAATTCTTGCCTTATACAATGTTCCCAAAGGAAATATGTATGAAAGGAGGAAGAAGTTATGACGAATGAGGAATTGCTGGTAGCGATGTCTAACATGATGGACCAGAGATTAGATGAAAAACTTGAGCCGTTGAAGAAAGATATGTCGGAAGTGAAAGATCGAGTAACGAACATCGAGCTTAACATCGAAAACGATATTCGACCAGGAATTATTACGTTATGTGATGCATATGGAACGCAGTTTGATAGATATAGCATTTCTATTGAGAGTCATGAAAAAATGAAGACAGATATAGAAGTGTTGAAGTCAATTGTGTCACGACATTTTGATCTTTTGCCGGAAGAACGGTGTGCTATAGGCCAATAGATATGAAATCGAGAGAAATACGCTAGATGTGTTAAGCGCTTTTCTCTCGTTTTTTCTATGCTTTATGCTAATTTATGGTAGAATTACAAAGTGGAAAATATAAAACAGAATGGAGCGTATTTATGACATATACATTGGCAAAAGATTTTTTTGTAGAAGACTTTATTGGAGATCGTGAAGATGTGTTGCGAAGCATCGAACTGCTGCAAATGGAATTAGACAATTTCGTAAATCAGCATACCGATGAGGATTTGCAGGAGGCAGCACCGGAAGTGCAAAATGAAGTTGGCTATCTGCTCTATACACTTGGAAAAAGTTTCTATATTATAGAGGATTATGCGACGGCTGCACAGTATTTTGAGACGGGCTTAGCATTCAACTTAAATACAGAGGACGAATTTGTTATTGAGATGGTGAAGGGCTACGGCTTATCTTTACTTAACAGTGGTCAGGGGAAGGAAGGCATCGTTCTCGAGGCTGTATATGACGATTTTAGTAAATATGCCGATTTTTGCATGATTATGGGATTGGTTTATTTTGAACAGAACCAATTTGAACAGGCCGTGATCGAGTTTGCAAAGGCCACAAATGAGCGCCCGGATGCGATTGAGGGAAGCAATGCTTTTCTTTCGTATTATTATGCCGGTCAGTGTCGTGAAAAGCAGCACCGTATGGATGAAGCAAAAGAATTTTACAGAAAAGCGGGTCATTATGAGCCGGCGAAGGAGCGATTGGAGCGTATTGGATGATTAGGGTTTGATTTTTGTTTAAAACATGAAGAAGAACGTAAAAAAATCGCCCGACGTGGGTATGAATGTGTAAAAACAGATCATACCTACATCGAGCGAATGAGGAAGATGTGTAACATTCTGAAAGAAGAGAATGTCTTATAGAGCCTGGTCAATGAGCATTCCGGCATAAGCACTTGGGGCATATGGTGCCACAAAGGTTTTGCCGGGATTTTTATATTCTACAATTACTTTGTTGATGTAGCGCATCGGATCAATAGAGATGCGGTTGACTTCACCGGACAACGCACTCTTAAACTGATTCAACGTGTTAAAATGCTCGGAAGCATCATTTCCTGAGATGGCAGCAGAGAACTGCTCTTGATTCAGCTGTAAATGTTTGCTTTCATTAGAGGAAATGCCAACAGCAGCAAGTGCATCAGAAAAATGGTTGCTGATGGCAGAAACCTCGTTTAACAGGCGGTGGCTGCCATGTAATGTGGCATATTTGCTTCCTACATCATATAACTTATTGTATGCGCTCAGTAAATTGTCAATGCCTTCTGTGATGGCAGCAGTGCTTGCCTGAAAGCCGATATGGACTGGCTTACCTGCATCAGCGGAAGTCTTATGCATTGTTACTTCAAAAGAGCGGTTGATGGTAAAGGTATTTGACAAAGACGAGTGTTCCTGTCCGTTTAAACGGAAAACAGAGTTGGTTGCAGGCGTCGTAATATGTGAAATACCAAGGGTATTGATTTCGTTCCAAGAACTTCCGGACTGAATGGAGAAAATGGATGTTTCATCTGCAGAAAGTCCGGTTTGTTTGGATTGGATGCTAAGGGCACTCTCGCCTCGGCGATTTAACTTTACTTCTGCAATCAGACCGATGTCGGACTGGTTGATCAAACGGGCGATTTTGCTCTGGACGTCAAAGTTGTTATCACCAGGATTGACATTGAACTGGAATTCATAGGAATTCGTTGGCATGTCCAAATCAAAGGAATAAGTTCCCTCTTCAAAGCTATAATCATTGCGGCGCAGATAATGACCTTCGTTGGTCTGTGGTCCGGCCAGAGAAATGACTTCCATGTCAAAGCCGCTTTGATCCGTATCATTATCATCTCCGACATAATGAACGGAAACGGTTGACTCGTCAGAGGAAACCGCCACTTTTTTGCGGAGCATAGAAGAAATGTCGTTGCCGTCGGCATTCAGTGAAGCAATGACATTTTGCATGCGATGGGCATTGGCCTTGATATCAATGGCAAATTCTTTGACATCCCCCGTCTGCGTAATCTTATATAGAGGGGATTCCTTGTTTGTCTTTATGATGTTGTTGTAAAGTGAGCGCAATTCACTCTTCTTATGGGAATCATAACGAGAACCTGTGGCCTTGCCATAGGTAGACAATAGATAATTGTAAGCGGCATCAATGCGTGCCATAAGACATCCCCTCCTTTCTTCCTTGAAATACGCTACAAAACAATAAGAGAAACAATCCATGTTTCTATGGCGTTTTGTAGGCAGGGTATAAAAATCCATTTATTCACTTATATTATAGTACGGAAATGCCGGCTTGTCATCCACAAAATATGGAAACTTCTTATTTATAATGCGGATATAAAGTGTTATGATCACATTACGAAGCCAAAGGAGTGATGGCGCGGATTTTTACGGAAAAAGCTTTCTGTGAAAAAACGCTTATGAAAAACAAAAAATATATTGACGGAAAAGCAAGGGCTATGGTATAGTTGTTAAGCGACGGAAGTAGGTCTTTTTTTTATGCCTAAATTTCTGGCATAGAAAAACACAAGAAAAATTTAAGTGGAGGTGGAAGTTGTGCGCACGAAAATAACATTGGCATGCACAGAATGTCAGCAGCGTAACTACAATACGACAAAAGACAAGAAAACTCATCCAGATCGTATGGAAACGAGCAAGTACTGCAAGTTCTGTAAGAAACACACTTTACACAAAGAAACCAAGTAATTGGGGTAAAGGAGAGTTGATATGGCAGACACAGAAAAGAAAAGCATGTCCCAGCGCTTTGCAGGTCTGAAGACAGAGTTCTCAAAGATCATCTGGCCGGACGGCTCATCGGTTGGGAGGCAGACGGTAGCAGTTGTTGCTACGTCAGTTGTAGTTGCATTTATCATCGTAATCCTGGATTACGTGATTCAGTATGGCGTTGATTTTCTAGTGAAATTATAATGGAGGCAGAAGTATTATGGCAGAGGCACACTGGTATGTAGTCCATACCTACTCAGGTTATGAGAATAAAGTCAAAGCGAATATTGACAAGACCATCGAGAATCGTCATTTGGAAGATCAGATTATTGAGGTTCGTGTTCCTATGCAGGATGTCACAGAATTGAAAGATGGTGTTAGAAAAACATCTTCCAAGAAGATGTTCCCGGGATATGTTCTGATCAATATGGTCATGAACGATGACACATGGTATGTGGTCAGAAATACCAGAGGCGTGACAGGGTTCGTTGGACCAGGAAGCAAGCCTGTACCACTTACAGATGCTGAAATGAGACCACTGGGGATCAAGACAGACAATGTGGTCGTTGACTTTGATGAAGGTGATACCGTTGCTGTTATCGGCGGCGTTTGGAAAGATACCGTTGGTGTTATTCAGACAATGAATCACAACAAGCAGAGCGTGACGATCAATGTAGAACTGTTCGGTCGTGAAACACCGGTCGAGATCAGTTTTGCGGATGTTAAGAAAATGAATTAAGGAGGAACAATCCAATGGCAAAGAAAATCGAAGGATATATTAAGTTGCAGATTCCTGCTGGTAAAGCTACACCTGCACCACCAGTTGGCCCTGCACTTGGACAGCATGGTGTAAACATTGTAGAGTTTACAAAGCAGTTTAACGCAAAGACAGCTGATATGGGAGATACTGTTATCCCTGTTGTAATCACTGTTTATGCAGACAGAAGTTTTAGTTTCATCACTAAGACACCGCCAGCAGCAGTTATGATCAAGAAGGCTGCTAAGATCCAGTCCGGATCAGGCGAACCGAACAAGAAAAAGGTTGCTAAGATCACAAAGGCTCAGGTAAAGGAAATTGCTGAGACAAAACTTCCTGACCTGAACGCAGCAACAGTTGAGGCTGCTATGAGCATGATCGAAGGAACAGCGCGCAGTATGGGCGTTGAGGTGACCGAATAGGCCGAAAGCAACTTAATGAGAGCGGGCGTAAGCACAGCTCGAATTTAGTGCGAGGTCGTTCTTTGAGATTAACGAGAGCGAGCGTAAGCGATGCTCGAGTTTAGCGAAAAGAACTTCCTTATTTGCGCGATTTAAAACAAGTTGAAACAGTGGGAGGGACCTCTCCCGATACTACCACAGGAGGTAAATAGAATGAAAAGAGGAAAGAAATACGTTGAGGCTGCAAAGTCATACGACAAGTCAGCTCAATTTGAAACAGCAGAAGCAATCGCTCAGGTAAAGAAGAATGCTACTGCTAAGTTTGATGAGACAATCGAGGCTCATATCAGAACCGGTTGTGACGGACGTCATGCAGAACAGCAGATCCGTGGTGCTGTAGTTTTACCACATGGTACAGGTAAGGCTGTCAAGGTTTTAGTATTCGCTAAGGGTGCTAAGGCTGATGAGGCTACTGCAGCAGGCGCAGATTTCGTTGGAGCAGATGAACTGATCCCAAGAATCCAGAACGATGGATGGTTGGACTTTGATGTAGTTGTTGCTACACCTGACATGATGGGTGTTGTAGGTCGTTTGGGACGTGTACTTGGACCTAAGGGCTTAATGCCAAACCCAAAGGCAGGAACAGTTACTATGGATGTAACCAAGGCTGTCAACGATATCAAGGCTGGTAAGATTGAGTACAGATTGGATAAGACCAATATTATCCATGTGCCAATTGGAAAAGCTTCCTTTACAGAGGAACAATTAGCGGACAACTTCCAGACCCTTATGGATGCCATTAACAAGGCTAAGCCAAGCAGTCTTAAGGGCCAGTACATTAAGAGCATTTCTTTGGCTCCTACAATGGGACCTGGCGTTAAGGTAAATGTTGCAAAAGTTGCACAGTAGTTATTGACATTCGTATAATACAATGATATAATGCGAAAGCATGTTGCCGAAGACAGTAGGTGCCGCAAGGCATAACGTATACGACCTACCGAGGACAGTCGATCGTTTTTAAACGATGTGATTATGATTTTTTGAGCCTCTTTGTCTAGCGCAGAGAGGCTTTTGTTTTGCCTGTTGGCAGGACATCAGATAAAATCTCCAAAGTCTAAGCAAGATGAAATAAAATAAGGAGGTACACGAAACGTGGCAAAAGTTGAATTAAAGCAGCCGGTCATTGACGAGATCTCAGCAAACATCAAAGACGCACAGTCTGTAGTTGTTGTTGATTATCGTGGATTGACGGTGGCAGAAGACACACAGTTACGTAAGGAATTAAGAGAAGCAGGCGTTACTTACAAGGTATACAAGAACACAATGATGAACTTTGCTTTCAAGGGAACTGACTATGAAAGCCTGGCTCCAGTGTTAGAAGGACCTAGCGCTATTGCTATTTCTACAGAAGATGCGACAGCTCCTGCACGTATCCTTGCTAAGTTTGCAAAGACAGCACCTGCACTTGAAATCAAGGCTGGTGTCGTAGAAGGTACATTCTATGATGCAAACGGAATGCAGGCAGTAGCAGCAGTTCCGTCAAGAGACGAATTGTTGTCCAAGTTACTTGGAAGCTTGCAGTCACCTATCACAAATCTGGCTAGAGTTCTTAACCAGATCGCTGAGCAGGGCGGCGAAGCACCGGCAACAGAAGAGTAATCACTTCATTAAAAAGAAATTATTAAATCAAATTTAAAACGGAGGAAATTATCATGGCAAAGATGACAACAGAAGAATTTATCGAAGCTATCAAAGAGTTAAGCGTATTAGAGTTAAATGACTTAGTAAAGGCTTGTGAAGAAGAGTTTGGCGTATCTGCAGCAGCAGGCGTTGTAGTAGCAGCAGCAGGCGGAGACGCAGCAGCAGCTGAAGAGAAGGACGAGTTCGATGTAGAACTTACAGAAGTAGGTCCTAACAAGGTTAAGGTTATCAAGGTTGTTCGTGAAGCAACTGGTCTTGGCTTGAAGGAAGCTAAGGAATTAGTTGATGGCGCTCCTAAGATCGTTAAGGAAGCAGCTGACAAGGCTACAGCAGAAGACATCAAGACTAAGTTAGAAGCAGAAGGCGCTAAGGTTACATTAAAGTAATTCCCGCCTGATGGCATAATTAGTATTGCAAGCAGAGACACCAGGGTTATTCGTGATCCTGGTGTCTTTTTGTGTAATGGGATTTTTCCGTGGGATACCCTATTACACAAAAGGCCCTAACGTGCCAAAAATCCGCGCAATGCAAAAAAATGGCAATTTGTCAAGTGAAAAGTGAAAAAAGTTCTTGCATCCTGAGAGAAATTGTTGTATAGTATAGGATGCTTTATTGTGGTGCAATGGGAATTTTATGCCCATTTTTCAATAGACTTAAAATATAAACGAGAGGTGAAACGTCAATGGAGAAAAACAGAATACGTCCAGTCAAGTCTGGAAAAAGCATGCGTATGAGTTACTCGAGACAAAAAGAGGTATTGGAGATGCCTAACCTGATTGAGATCCAAAGGGATTCTTATCAGTGGTTCCTCGATGAGGGATTAAAAGAAGTCTTCGATGATATCTCTCCGATCGCTGATTACAGCGGTCAGTTAAGCTTGGAGTTTGTTGATTTTACATTATGCAAAGATGATGTGAAATATACAATTCCACAGTGTAAGGAAAGAGACGCGACATATGCTGCTCCTTTGAAAGTAAAGGTTCGTCTTTACAACAAAGAGACCGACGAGATCAACGAGCACGAGATCTTTATGGGAGATCTGCCTTTGATGACAGAGACAGGTACCTTTGTGATCAATGGTGCAGAGCGTGTCATCGTCAGCCAGTTAGTTCGTTCCCCGGGAATCTATTATGCAATCGGACACGACAAGGTAGGTAAAGAATTGTATTCTTGTACCGTGATCCCGAATCGTGGTGCTTGGCTCGAGTATGAGACAGACTCTAATGACGTTTTCTATGTTCGTGTTGATAGAACCAGAAAAGTGCCGATCTCTGTATTGATCCGTGCACTTGGTGTTGGTACCAACCAGCAGATCATCGATCTGTTCGGTGAGGAGCCAAAACTCCTTGCATCTTTTGGCAAGGATCCATCTATTACGGAAAAAGAACCAAACGGTTCTTACGAAGGCGGTCTTTTGGAATTATACCGCAAGATCCGTCCGGGCGAACCGCTTACCGTGGAAAGTGCAGAAAGCCTGATTTCTGCTATGTTCTTTGACCCAAGACGTTATGACCTTGCAAAGGTAGGACGTTACAAGTTCAACAAGAAATTAGCACTCCGCAACCGTATCAACGGACAGATTCTCGCAGAGGACGTAGTGGACGAGACTACAGGCGAGATTCTTGCAGAGGCAGGTAAGGTCGTAAACCGTGAACTGGCAGATGCTATCCAGAATGCAGCCGTACCATATGTATGGGTACAGGCTGAGGAGAGAAATGTCAAAGTTCTTTCCAATATGATGGTAGATATCAGCAATTATGTTGACTTCGATACCAAGGCATTGGGCGTAAACGAACTCGTTTACTATCCGGTTTTGGCACAGATCTTAGAAGAGAATGAGACAGCAGAAGACCTTGCTGATGCAATCAAGAAGAATATCCATGACCTGATCCCGAAGCATATTACAAGAGAGGATATCTTCGCATCCATCAACTACAATATGCACTTAGAGTATGGCGTTGGTCATGATGACGATATCGACCATTTGGGCAACCGTCGTATCCGCGCGGTCGGCGAATTGTTACAGAACCAGTATCGTATCGGTCTTTCCCGTCTGGAAAGAGTGGTACGTGAACGTATGACAACACAGGATCTGGAAGGCATTTCACCACAGAGCCTGATCAACATCAAGCCGGTAACGGCAGCAGTGAAGGAGTTCTTCGGATCTTCCCAGTTGTCACAGTTCATGGATCAGAACAACCCACTTGGCGAGTTGACCCACAAGAGACGTTTATCCGCATTGGGACCTGGTGGTCTGTCAAGAGACCGTGCCGGATTCGAGGTTCGAGACGTACACTATTCTCACTACGGTAGAATGTGCCCTATCGAGACCCCTGAAGGACCAAACATCGGTTTGATCAACTCTCTGGCTAGTTATGCACGTATCAACGAGTATGGTTTCATCGAGGCACCATATCGTAAGATCGACAAGAGCGACCCACAGAATCCGCGTGTTACGGATGAAGTTGTATATATGACAGCAGACGAAGAAGACAATTACCATGTAGCACAGGCGAACGAGAAACTGGATGAGGAAGGACATTTTGTACGTAATTCCGTTTCCGGTCGTTTCCGCGAGGAGACCCAGGAGTACGATAAGCACATGTTTGATTACATGGACGTATCTCCTAAGATGGTATTCTCTGTCGCTACAGCATTGATCCCGTTCCTGCAGAACGATGATGCTAACCGTGCGCTGATGGGATCCAACATGCAGCGTCAGGCAGTGCCACTTCTTACTACAGAAGCACCTGTTGTCGGAACCGGTATGGAGCCAAAGGCAGCAGTCGATTCCGGTGTCTGCGTTGTTGCAAAGCACGCAGGTGTGGTAGAGCGTTCTGAGTCCAATCGCATCATCATCCGCACAGAAGATGGTGACAAGGATGAGTATATCCTGACAAAGTTCTCTCGAAGCAACCAGTCAAACTGCTACAACCAGCGTCCGATCGTATTCAAGGGCGATCATGTCGAAGAAGGCGAGGTTATCGCAGACGGACCTTCTACATCCAAGGGCGAACTTGCACTTGGTAAGAACCCTCTGATTGGTTTCATGACTTGGGAAGGTTACAACTACGAGGATGCGGTTCTTCTTTCAGAGAGATTGGTACAGGATGATGTTTACACATCTATCCATATGGAAGAATACGAAGTAGAAGCCAGAGATACCAAACTTGGACCGGAAGAGATCACAAGAGACGTTCCGGGTGTCGGTGATGACGCACTCAAGGATCTGGATGAAAATGGTATCATCCGTATCGGTGCAGAAGTCCGTGCCGGAGATATCCTGGTCGGAAAGGTTACTCCAAAGGGAGAGACAGAACTGACCGCAGAGGAAAGATTGCTCCGTGCCATCTTTGGTGAAAAAGCAAGAGAAGTCCGTGATACATCCCTTAAGGTGCCACACGGCGAATACGGTATTATCGTAGATGCCAAGGTCTTTACCCGTGAAAACGGTGATGAACTGTCACCGGGCGTAAACAAGGCAGTCCGCATCTATATCGCACAGAAGAGAAAGATCTCTGTCGGTGATAAGATGGCTGGTCGTCATGGTAACAAGGGTGTCGTTTCCCGCGTGCTTCCTGTAGAAGATATGCCATTCTTGCCAAACGGTCGTCCGCTTGACATCGTGCTGAACCCACTGGGTGTACCTTCTCGTATGAATATCGGTCAGGTCCTGGAGATCCATCTTAGCCTTGCAGCAAAGGCACTGGGCTTCAATATCGAGACACCGGTATTTGATGGCGCAAAGGAAATCGATATTCAGGATACTTTGGAACTTTCCAACGACTATGTAAACATGGAGTGGGATGAGTTCGAAGCAAAATATAAAGATCAGTTGCGTGATGATGTCATGCAGTATTTATCTGATAACAGAGAACACAGAGAACTGTGGAAGGGCGTTAAGTTAGGACGCGACGGAAAGGTACAGTTGCGTGATGGACGTACAGGTGAGGAATTTGATTCACCGGTAACCATCGGACACATGCATTACCTGAAGTTGCACCACTTGGTAGACGATAAGATCCATGCTCGTTCTACCGGTCCTTACTCATTGGTTACACAGCAGCCACTTGGTGGTAAGGCACAGTTCGGTGGACAGCGTTTCGGAGAAATGGAAGTTTGGGCACTCGAGGCTTATGGTGCTTCTTACACATTGCAGGAGATTCTGACAATGAAGTCCGATGACGTTGTAGGACGTGTTAAGACATATGAAGCCATTATCAAGGGCGAGAATATCCCTGAACCGGGTATTCCAGAGTCATTCAAGGTGCTCCTCAAGGAATTACAGGCTCTGGGTCTGGATGTCAAAGTCTTAGACGAAGACAGAAACGAAGTACAGTTGATGGAGACCAGCGAATATGGCAATACAGACATCAATGCTATCATTGCCGGAGATAAGAACTTCGCATTTGAAAGCAGCGAATCTTTTGCAAAGAGTGGATTTACCAAGCAGGAATTCGATGCAGACAGCGAAGAGTTAGTCAACATTGAGGATGAGGAAGAAGAGCCGGATATGGATGCTTTTTCTGATGATTTCGATGGAGACGATCTTGGCGACGAATAGTAAGAAGGGAGATTAGCAATGCCAGAAGCAATGAATAAAGAAGCAACAAATCAGCCAATAGAATTTGATGCAATTCAGATTGGCTTGGCATCACCGGAAAAGATCAGAGAGTGGTCCAGAGGCGAAGTAAAGAAGCCTGAGACGATCAACTACAGAACTTTGAAGCCGGAAAAGGACGGATTATTCTGTGAAAAGATCTTCGGACCGAGCAAGGACTGGGAATGCCATTGTGGTAAATACAAGAAGATTCGCTATAAGGGCGTAGTCTGCGACCGTTGTGGTGTTGAGATCACAAAGGCAAGTGTTCGTAGAGAGCGTATGGGACATATCGAACTGGCAGCTCCTGTATCTCATATCTGGTACTTCAAGGGTATCCCATCCCGTATGGGACTGATCCTTGATCTGTCACCAAGAACACTGGAAAAGGTATTGTATTTTGCATCTTATATCGTACTTGATGCAGGAGACACACCTCTTATGTATAAACAGGTATTGTCAGAGCAGGAATATCAGGATGCCAGAGAACAGTACGGCTCAACCTTCAAGGTAGGTATGGGTGCTGAGGCGATCCAGAAATTGCTCCGCGATATCGATCTGGAAAAAGATGCGGCTGAACTGAAAGCAGAACTCAAGACTGCTACCGGTCAGAAGCGCGCCAGAGTCATCAAGAGACTGGAAGTTGTAGAAGCATTCCGCGAGTCAGGCAACAAGCCGGAGTGGATGATCCTTACCGTTATCCCGGTTATCCCACCGGATCTTCGTCCGATGGTACAGTTGGATGGTGGACGTTTCGCGACATCCGATCTGAACGACTTGTATCGTCGTATCATTAACCGTAACAACCGTTTGAGAAGACTGCTTGAACTGGGCGCACCAGACATCATCGTTCGTAATGAAAAGCGTATGTTACAGGAAGCGGTTGACGGACTGATCGACAATGGTCGTAGAGGCCGTCCGGTTACAGGCCCTGGAAACAGAGCCCTCAAGTCTTTGTCAGATATGTTAAAGGGTAAATCAGGACGTTTCCGTCAGAACCTGCTCGGAAAGCGTGTTGACTATTCTGGACGTTCCGTTATCGTCGTAGGACCGGAACTTAAGATTTATCAGTGTGGTCTTCCGAAAGAGATGGCGATCGAACTTTTCAAGCCTTTCGTTATGAAAGAGTTGGTTGCTAACGGAACTGCACACAACATCAAGAATGCAAAGAAGATGGTCGAGAAGTTACAGCCAGAGGTCTGGGATGTACTCGAGGAAGTGATCAAAGAGCACCCAGTTATGTTAAACCGTGCTCCTACACTGCATAGACTTGGTATTCAGGCGTTTGAGCCAATCCTTGTAGAAGGCAAGGCAATCAAGTTACATCCACTGGTATGTACTGCATTCAACGCCGATTTCGATGGTGACCAGATGGCTGTCCATCTTCCACTTACTGCGGAGGCACAGGCAGAATGTCGTTTCATGCTCCTGTCTCCGAACAACCTGCTGAAACCATCTGATGGTGGTCCGGTAGCCGTTCCTTCACAGGATATGGTACTTGGTATCTACTATCTGACCATGGATCGTCTGGCAGATCATTCCAAGGAAGAGGGCATTACGACTGTTTCTGATAAGGTATATACTGACGCAGAGGACATCAAGGCAGACATTAATGCAGATGTCATCGACATTGATGATATGATCCATTTTGAGGATGTGACAGACGGTAACCGTCATGTCATCTGTAGAGCAAGAGACATACTTGGACATTATTACCCAAGTATGAACCAGGCACTGTTGGCATATGAAAATAAAGAGATCACATTGCATCAGGTCATTTACGTTCATAAGAGCGTGACACTTGCAGACGGAAGCGTTGTAGAAGGCAATGTAAAGACAACCTTGGGGCGTTTGATCTTTAATGAGATCATTCCACAGGATCTGGGATTTGTTGACCGCAGCAAGCCGGAAAATGCACTCCGTTATGAGATTGAGTTCCATGTTGGTAAGAAGGGATTAAAGCAGATCCTGGAAAAGGTTATCAATACACATGGAGCAACCAAGACGGCAGAAGTATTGGATGATATCAAGGCTATGGGTTACAAGTACTCTACAAGAGCAGCCATGACCGTATCTATTTCCGATATGACCGTGCCGCCACAGAAACCACAGATGATCGCTGATACAGAAAAGACAGTTGACCGTATCACGATGAAATATAAGAGGGGTCTTTTGACAGAAGAAGAACGTTACAGAGACGTTGTTGAGACATGGAAAAAGACTGATGATGAGTTGACAGAAGCCCTGCTTTCCGGATTGGATAAGTACAACAACATCTTTATGATGGCTGATTCCGGAGCCCGTGGTTCTGACAAGCAGATCAAACAGCTTGCCGGTATGCGTGGTTTGATGGCTGATACAACCGGTCGTACGATCGAACTTCCTATCAAGTCAAACTTCCGTGAAGGTCTGGACGTATTGGAGTACTTCATGTCAGCGCATGGTGCTAGAAAGGGTATGTCCGATACAGCCCTTCGTACCGCCGATTCCGGATACCTGACCAGACGTATGGTTGACGTATCACAGGAACTTATCGTTCGTGAATCTGATTGTAATGCCGGAAAAGATCGTGAGATCCCTGGTACTTACATCACAGCATTCATGGATGGTCGTGAAGAGATCGAGAGTCTGGAAGAACGTATCACAGGCAGATTTTCGTGCGAGACGATCTGCGATGCTGATGGCAATGTGATCGTTAAGGCAAACCACATGATCACACCAAAGCGTGCACATGCGATCGTTACAGTTGGTGTGGATGAGAACGGAAAAGAGATCACACGCGTGAAGATCCGTAACATCCTTACCTGCCGTTCACATGTCGGCGTTTGCGCTAAGTGTTACGGTGCCAACATGGCAACCGGTCAGGCAGTACAGGTCGGTGAAGCAATCGGTATCATCGCAGCACAGTCTATCGGTGAACCTGGTACACAGCTTACCATGAGAACCTTCCATAGTGGTGGTGTTGCCGGAAACGATATCACACAGGGTCTTCCTCGTGTCGAAGAATTGTTTGAGGCAAGAAAGCCAAAGGGACTTGCAATCATCACAGAATTTGCCGGTACAGCAGAGATCAAAGATACGAAGAAGAAGCGTGAAGTTATCGTTACCAATAAGGAGACCGGAGAAAGCAAGGCTTATCTGATCCCTTATGGTTCACGTATCAAGATCGTAGACGGACAGGAACTGGAAGCCGGTGACGAACTGACAGAAGGTTCTATCAACCCACATGATCTCTTAAAGATCAAGGGCGTGCGTGCCGTTCAGGATTACATGCTTCAGGAAGTACAGCGTGTATATCGCTTACAGGGTGTTGAAATCAGTGATAAGCATATCGAAGTTATCGTGCGTCAGATGTTAAAGAAGGTACGCATCGAGAACAACGGTGATTCTGAGTTCTTACCGGGAACACTTGTTGATGTTCTTGACTTTGAAGAAATGAATGAGAAACTTGCAGAAGAAGGCAAGGAAGTGGCAGAAGGAAAGCAGGTACTGCTTGGTATCACAAAGGCTTCCCTTGCAACCAACTCTTTCTTGTCAGCAGCATCCTTCCAGGAGACAACAAAGGTTCTGACAGAAGCAGCCATCAAGGGCAAGATCGACCCATTGATCGGTCTGAAGGAAAATGTCATCCTTGGTAAGTTGATCCCAGCCGGAACAGGTATGAAACGTTATGGCAACATCAAGTTGAATACCGATTACAATCAGGAGATCGAAGAACAGACAGAAGACTTCGGAGATCTTTATGATGATACGCCGGTCGAAGAAGCCGAGGCAGAAACAGAAGCAGAAGATACTGTTTCTATCGACTAAGGATAATAAATCATAATACAAGGCACCACGGAAAACAGATCATGCTTTCCGTGGTGCTTTTTGCTTGAGAAATCTCTTGACAGATGACGAGAATGTTTATATAATATTTTAGCGTGCATAAAACTGTGCACACTTATAAACTATACTACAGGAGGTGAAAATAATGCCAACATTTAACCAGTTAGTAAGAAAGGGACGTCAGACATCTGTAAAGAAGTCTACAGCACCAGCTCTTCAGAGAGGTTACAATTCTCTTAAGAAGAAGCCTACTGAGACATCTTCTCCACAGAAGCGTGGTGTATGTACAGCTGTTAAGACAGCTACCCCTAAGAAGCCTAACTCAGCGCTGAGAAAGATCGCCAGAGTTCGTCTTTCAAACGGAATCGAAGTAACATCTTACATTCCGGGTGAAGGTCACAACTTGCAGGAGCATAGCGTTGTATTGATTCGTGGTGGTAGAGTAAAGGATTTACCTGGTACTCGTTATCACGTAATCAGAGGTACACTTGATACAGCAGGTGTAGCTAACAGAAAGCAGGGTCGTTCTAAGTATGGTGCTAAGAGACCAAAGGACGCTAAATAAGACCTAGCAGACAATTGTATTTTCACAAAGAAATATGGTTAGTGTTGAAATTTATTTTCATTTGTCAGAATAAATTTAGCACGAACACATAACATGTGAGTACCGTTGAGTTAATCGAAAAAATAATATGATTAAGGAGGGAAGTAACGTGCCACGTAAAGGACATACTCAAAAAAGAGACGTTTTGGCGGATCCAATTTACAATAGCAAGGTAGTAACCAAGCTTGTCAATAACGTCATGTTAGATGGTAAGAAAGGTGTTGCCCAGAAGATTGTATACGGCGCATTTGCCAGAGTAGAAGAAAAAGCAGGAAAGCCTGCTCTTGAGGTATTCGAAGAAGCCATGAATAACGTTATGCCTGTACTTGAGGTAAAGGCTAGACGTATTGGTGGTGCAACATACCAGGTACCGATCGAAGTAAGACCAGACCGTCGTCAGGCGCTCGGACTTCGTTGGTTGACCATGTTCTCTCGTAAGAGAAGCGAGAAGACTATGGAAGAAAGACTCGCAAACGAGATCTTAGATGCAGCAAACAATACTGGTGCATCTGTTAAGAGAAAAGAAGATATGCACAAGATGGCAGAAGCAAACAAGGCTTTCGCACACTACAGATTCTAGTAGTTACTTATTACTTGTGTACAATAATATTAGGAGGAAAAAATCTTGGCTGGAAGACAATATCCACTGGATAGAACCAGAAATATTGGTATCATGGCTCATATCGATGCTGGTAAGACCACATTGACAGAGCGTATCCTTTATTATACTGGTGTAAACTACAAGATTGGTGAGACTCATGACGGTGCATCTACGATGGACTGGATGGAGCAGGAAAAAGAACGTGGTATCACGATCACATCTGCTGCAACCACATGTCACTGGACACTTGAGGATCATCATAAGCCAAAGGCTGGTGCATTGGAGCATCGTATCAATATCATCGATACCCCGGGACACGTTGACTTTACTGTAGAAGTAGAGCGTTCACTTCGTGTACTGGACGGTGCCGTAGGTGTATTTGATGCTAAGGCCGGTGTTGAGCCACAGTCAGAAAACGTATGGCGTCAGGCTGACACTTACAACGTACCTCGTATGGCATTTATCAACAAGATGGATAAGATGGGTGCAGACTTCTTCATGTCAGTACAGACTATCATTGATCGTCTTGGCAAGAATGCGATCCCGGTACAGATTCCAATCGGAGCAGAGGATGACTTCAAGGGTCTGATCGATCTGTTCGAGATGGATGCTTACTATTACAATGACGACAAGGGTGAAGACATTGAAATCAAAGAGATCCCGGATGATTTGAAGGATCTTGCTGATGAATGGCACACCAACCTTGTTGAAAAGATCTGTGACCTTGATGATGATCTGATGATGATCTACTTAGAGGGTGAAGAACCATCTGTAGAAGATATGAAGAAGGCACTTCGTAAGGCTACGATCGCATGTGAAGCAGTACCTGTTTACTGTGGATCAGCATACAAGAACAAGGGTGTTC
Organism: Roseburia sp. AM16-25; assembly: GCF_003473825.1. Taxonomy (NCBI): domain Bacteria; kingdom Bacillati; phylum Bacillota; class Clostridia; order Lachnospirales; family Lachnospiraceae; genus Roseburia; species Roseburia sp. AM16-25. The sequence continues at coordinate 346,937 of NZ_QUCW01000001.1, read as the reverse complement.
AGAAGTTATTGGACGGCGTTATTGAGTACATGCCGGCTCCAACAGACATTCCTGACATCAAGGGTACTGACTTAGAAGGCAACGAGATCACAAAGCCATCATCTGATGATGAGCCATTTGCTGCTCTTGCATTCAAGATCATGACAGACCCATTCGTAGGAAAACTTGCATTCTTCCGTGTTTACTCAGGAACATTGAACTCAGGTTCTTATATCCTGAATGCAACAAAGGATAAGAAGGAACGTGTTGGACGTATCCTTCAGATGCATGCTAACAGCAGAACTGAGATTGACAAGGTTTACTCCGGAGATATCGCAGCAGCTGTTGGTCTTAAGATCACAACAACAGGTGATACAATCTGTGATGAACAGCATCCGGTTATTCTGGAGTCCATGGAATTCCCAGAACCTGTTATTGAGTTGGCTATTGAGCCTAAGACAAAGAATGATCAGGGTAAGATGGGCGAAGCTCTTGCAAAACTTGCAGAAGAAGATCCTACTTTCCGTGCTCATACAAACCAGGAAACAGGACAGACAATCATCGCCGGAATGGGCGAACTTCACTTGGAAGTTATCGTAGATCGTCTGCTTCGTGAATTCAAGGTAGAAGCAAATGTTGGTGCACCTCAGGTAGCATACAAGGAAACAATCACCAAGCCTGTTGATATCGACAGCAAGTACGCTAAGCAGTCCGGTGGTCGTGGACAGTATGGTCACTGTAAGGTTAAGTTCGAGCCAATGGATCCAAACGGAGAAGAGACATTCAAGTTCGAATCTACCGTTGTTGGTGGTGCTATTCCTAAGGAATACATCCCGGCAGTTGGAGAAGGTATCGAAGAAGCAGCACAGGCTGGTATCTTAGCAGGATTCCCTGTAATCGGTATTTCTGCTAACGTATACGATGGTTCTTACCATGAAGTCGATTCTTCCGAAATGGCATTCCACATCGCTGGTTCTATGGCATTCAAGGATGCTATGAAGCAGGGCGGTGCAGTTCTTCTTGAGCCGATTATGAAGGTTGAAGTTACTATGCCGGAAGAATACATGGGTGATGTTATCGGAAGTCTGAACGCTAAGCGTGGTCAGATCGAAGGTATGGATGACCTCGGCGGCGGTAAGATCGTACGTGCATTTGTTCCGCTTTCAGAGATGTTCGGTTACTCTACAGAACTTCGTTCTTCTACTCAGGGACGTGGAAATTACTCTATGTTCTTTGATAGATATGAGCCGGCTCCAAAGAGCGTTATGGACAAGGTTATCAGCGAGCATGCTAACTAATATTATTTCTTCGGAAATAGTTGAAAAAACCATCATTTCCATATATAATTGGAAATAGTTGAATTAAGAAATGACATCCCAAAGGATGTAAATTTAAGGAGGAAATTAAAATGGCAAAGGCTAAATTTGACAGAAGCAAACCACATTGTAACATCGGTACAATCGGACACGTTGACCACGGTAAAACAACTCTTACCGCTGCAATCACAAAGGTTCTTTCTGAAAGAGTAGAAGGTAACGCAAAGGTTGACTTCGAGAACATCGATAAGGCTCCAGAAGAGAGAGAAAGAGGTATCACTATCTCTACTGCTCACGTTGAGTATCAGACAGAGAAGAGACATTATGCACACGTTGACTGCCCAGGACATGCTGACTACGTTAAGAACATGATCACTGGTGCTGCTCAGATGGACGGCGCTATCCTTGTAGTAGCTGCTACTGATGGTGTTATGGCTCAGACAAAGGAGCATATCCTTCTTTCTCGTCAGGTAGGTGTACCTTACATCGTAGTATTCATGAACAAGTGCGATATGGTAGACGATGAAGAATTATTAGAGTTAGTTGAGATGGAAATCACAGAGCAGTTAGAGGAATATGACTTCACAGACTGCCCAATCGTTAAGGGTTCTGCTCTTAAGGCTCTTGAAGATCCAATGGGACCTTGGGGCGACAAGATCATGGAACTTATGGATACTGTTGATTCTTATATCCCAGATCCACAGCGTGATACAGACAAGCCATTCCTTATGCCAGTAGAGGACGTATTCACAATCACAGGTCGTGGTACTGTTGCAACTGGTAGAGTAGAGCGTGGTACACTTCATCTTAACGACGAAGTTGAAATCATCGGTATCAAGGAAGACGTTCAGAAGACTGTTATTACTGGTATCGAAATGTTCCGTAAACTTCTTGATGAGGCTCAGGCTGGTGATAACATCGGTGCCCTCCTTCGTGGTATTAACCGTGACCAGATCCAGAGAGGACAGGTTCTTGCTAAGCCAGGTTCTGTAACTTGCCATACAAAGTTCACAGCACAGGTTTACGTTTTGACAAAGGATGAAGGTGGTCGTCATACACCTTTCTTCAACAACTATCGTCCACAGTTCTACTTCAGAACAACTGACGTAACTGGTGTATGTAACCTTCCAGAAGGAACAGAAATGTGTATGCCTGGAGATAACGTAGAGATGACAATCGAATTGATTCATCCAATCGCTATGGAGCAGGGTCTTACATTCGCTATCCGTGAAGGTGGACGTACTGTAGGATCAGGACGTGTTGCTACAATCATCGAGTAATCAAATACTTTAAGAGTATCAATTGACTTGATTGGCTCAACCCTTTGTTGACAAGGGGTTGAGCCTTTTTATGTGCGTTCGGCGAAGCCGACGCATGGGCTTAAGTCATTCTTGTGGACTTGCTGTGGGCTTATTTTGTCCTTTGGACTTACGACTTTGAACCTTGTGTTCTGTGGTTGTGGGTCCTTTTCTGGCTTATCTGAGGTTTTAGATGCACCGGCAGTTACTGTTTCCAACTTGTGCTGGCTCTGCATCATATCCACCACTTCCTGATGCTTGTTTGGATACAGGTGGGAGTAGGTGCTTAAAGTAGTTTGTACCTTTTCGTGTCCTAACCGTTCCGATATGAGCAGTGGTGCGCATCCCAAGTTGATAAGATAGCTGGCGTGAGTTTCACGTTCTAAAGGATACTTCTAGAACACACAACAGTTTATCAATACAACCGGCTTATCTGTAAAAACGATGAAAGGACAAAAATGCTATGAAACTTATATATGCTACATATAATCAATACTGCAATAGTATTGATATAACCACCTTTGATAATATGATTTTACGCATTGACTGTAATAAGGCAGAGGATGGTTTAAAGACCACACCAAATTCACAATGTGCATTGAATGCACTTGCTATTGACAATCCTGTGGAATATGCTCGATTGGCTTTAGCGGGTGAGTTGCAGGCATGGGTGGATGCTGAGGATTGTTTAGATGTGTGGTAAATTAACAGTGAAAATTTCAGATGAATTAAGGATGAATATGTGGTAGAATAACGCATATGGTAGCCTTGTTCAAAAGACCATGTGGAGTGTATTTCTGTGGAGAAAACGATTGAACGGATGAAGGAGTAAGTACAGAATGGAAGAGGTTATTAGAAAATATTTTCAGTGCTGGCTGGATAAAGATATTGATGCTGTAAAGGGGATTTTTAGCGACGATATTATTTACAGCGAGTGTTACGGTCCGGTGTATAAAGGAATTGGACAGATAATCAGATGGTTTGAGGATTGGAACCGGAAAGGTACTGTTTTGCAGTGGGATATAAAACGTGTGGTTGTTTCTGGGAATACGGCTGTTGTGGAATGGTTTTTCCAGTGTGACTACGAGGGCAATGTGGATGGCTTTGATGGAGTGACCGTTGCTGAGTTTGATGCGGATATGAAGATTTGTGATTTGAAGGAGTTTCAGTCGAAGACAGAGCATTATTATCCGTATGAGAATGAGTAAATTCCTATGTAAAAGGGAGCGAGAATGTGAAAGAATTTGAGAATTTAGTTAGTATTAAGGAATTACAGCAACAGATTAATGCATCTAAGTTTTTTAGCATGTTTTTAAGCAAAGAGCAGCGAAAACAAAAGATATTGAAGAGCAATTGAACAGTTTGCTTAACCAAATGAGGTTGTTTTCTGAAAGATTTTCGCCATTGGGATGGTGTATGTATGATAGTATGAGTATGCCTCTGATTGAAAAAACTAATCAGGTTTATGAGGCAGAGGGAGCAGAAGTTGCTGAGTGTGTTTTAATAGACTATTACAAAGGGGAAGCAAAAGATAGGATACACCAAATACACCATAAGTCAAAAGAGTTGCTGTTACGTTACGAACAGATTAAAAATGCATTACTACTGTATATTTTCATTCAAATGATGCGAAGAATGAGCAAATTGCAAAGTTGAGATTGTTTGGGTTATGATAAAATTTATAGTATGCAGTTGACACAGCCAGTTAATTGTCATATTATGATGATAGAGAGGTCTCCATTAACCTTATGGTCTTGAACCATAGAAGAGATGAACATTAAAGAAGGTCTCCATTAACCTTCGGTAATCAATCCGTAAAGAGATGAACATTAACGAGTGGGAAGTTTAGTCTTCCCACATTTTTTAACTCAAAATACAAAGGATTAGTATTATGTTTACACTAGAGGGAAAGTTGACATTTATCAACATTGACCCGAGTTACCTCAAAAAGCTGCATGATGCATGCTCAGAGGTGTATTACAAGCCAAGCGGTTACGAGAATAAGCCATCCGCTTACAACTATATGGAGTACTGAATTTAGAAAGGTTCCAAACTATCCTCCGCATCCGTCCATGCCTGCATCTCGCCATCGAGCACAAGCCGGGCATATTCCAGTGGATTGTCAATCGCAAGAGCATTCAGGCACCGCTGTGAATTAGGAGTGGTCCGTATCCCGGATTCTGCCAGGTTGCAGTCAATCCGGAGGATGTAGCCGTCATAGTGGTTAATGGCGATACTGTTGTGCATCGGGTTATATTCCGCGTGTATCAATTTCATTGTTATCAGTCCTTTCATTTAAATTGGAGGTAAAAAGCCCATGGGCTTATTTGGGACTTGAAAAACTTTCGAAATAGATATAATAATCACAAAATGTACCATTATATAAAACAAAATATCATTAAAAATATTTAGAACAATACAAGTTGTGATATTAACAGTCGTGTTGCTACAATCATTGAGTAATCATAACTGATTATTTAAAAATGCAATAAAATCAAGGCTCTCGAGATTTTTTCTCAGGAGCCTTTTTGCATGTGTGAATAGAAAGAATGTCGAACAAAAATCTAATGCCATTAATATGTCCTTAAAATAGGAATTATTTTTCTACCAGAATAAAGCGATGTATTCGACATTTCATAAAAGCCCTCCCAATACACATTTTTATGTCATGGCGGGAATATTGATGCTCGGAAGAAATGAATCCACCCGATCGTTTTAAAGGTCAATAATATATGAGAGACCATTGTGACATTGATCTGGGCGAATGAAAAATTCTATATATTTCCCTTATTGCAGAGGCAGTTCTATTCTAGTACCATATAGACAAGCTGTTTTATATGAAAAAACAGTAGATATGCCGTAAAAATGAAAAAATATAGAAAAAGACTTGACCTTCCACTGGGTGGAAGTTGTATAAAGAGGTCACCAGACAGGAAGGGCGGAAACATGAAGATTAAACAAGTGGAAGAGTTGGTTGGAATTACCAGCAAAAATATCCGGTTTTATGAGGAACAGGGCTTGTTGCAACCGAGAAGAACAGAAAACGGATATCGCGATTACCGAACAGAGGATGTGGAACTGTTGAAAAAGATAAAATTGTTCCGCAAACTGGGCGTTCCGGTGGAACAAATTCATAGACTCTTTCAGGGACAGATCTCGGTGGACGAATGCCTTGAAAATCAGAAAGCAGTATTGCAAAAAGAGCAGGACAACATCGAAAAGATGTGTACGCTGTCGCAGGCCATGCTTGCCGGATCTCTTTCCATTGAAAAACTTGATTCTGATTACTGGCTGGACAAAGTAGAAAAAATGGAGAAGGAGGGAATAGATTTTGTGAATGTAAGCAAAGTCGATATTCATATGAAGAAGAAACTGGGTGTATTTGGTGGCGCAGGTATTATGCTCATCCTTATGTTACTTGTGATTGGGGTGTTGATTTATGGATATGTGGTAGATGCTGATATGCCATTATGGGCATTGACACTCGTCATAGTGCCGATCGTGGCCGTCATAGTAGGAACGATTGTCGCGATGGTAAGCAGAATAAAAGAAATTGACAAAGGAGAAGAAGATGAAGCTGCTAAGTATTAACTATATTCCTGGCTGTGAAATAGAAGCCTTGGGGATGGTAAAAGGAACGATTGTACAAACGAAGAATATTGGACGTGATTTTATGGCAGGCATGAAAACTCTTGTGGGTGGTGAGATTGTCGGCTATACGGAAATGTTAAATGAAGCAAGACAGATCGCAGTTAAGCGCATGGTGGATGAAGCTAAGGAACTGGGCGCCGATGCAGTGATCGATGTAAAATATGGTTCATCTCAGGTTATGCAGGGAGCAGCCGAGGTGATCGCCTATGGCACTGCAGTAAAAATCATTGAAAAATGATGCGGGAAATATGGGGAGTAATTATGTGTAAATGTCCTTCTATTGACAAACTTTTATCTCCATATTAAACTATATGTATATAGTTAGTAACAACTAACCGCACGAGAAAATGTAATTTACAAGTTTTACAAAACACTAAGTATCAGCCTACATATAGAAAGCGCAAACATATGAACACAAATCTTATCACAGGTATACTAATACCATTTGCAGGCACATCGCTTGGTGCAGCATGTGTTCTGTTCATGAAAAAAGGTCTGAATGAACGAATTCAGCGTGTGTTGACGGGATTTGCCGCAGGTGTCATGGTTGCAGCCTCAATCTGGAGTCTGCTGCTTCCGGCAATCGAGCAATCAGAAAGCATGGGAAAATTGTCCTTTTTTCCGGCGGTAGTCGGTTTCTGGATCGGTATTCTGTTTCTATTGCTTTTAGATCACATCATCCCACATCTGCACATGAATAGCACAAGTGCAGAAGGCCCACAAACAAACCTTGGGAAAAGTGCCATGATGGTTCTGGCAGTCGTATTACATAACATTCCGGAAGGCATGGCAGTAGGCGTCGTTTATGCCGGTTGGAATGCAGGAAACAGCGGCATCACATTGACTGGCGCACTGGCATTGTCTATCGGCATTGCGATACAAAATTTACCGGAAGGAGCAATCATTTCCATGCCCCTTCATGCAGAGGGAATGAGTAAAAGAAAAGCTTTTATCTACGGTGTTTTGTCTGGCCTTGTGGAACCGATCGGCGCGATCATCACGATTTTAGCCGCAGGTGTTATTATACCGGTACTACCATATTTATTGAGTTTCGCGGCCGGAGCCATGATATATGTTGTCGTGGAAGAACTGATTCCGGAAATGTCTGCTGGCGAACATTCCAACATAGGAACGATTATGTTTGCGGTCGGTTTTACGGTGATGATGATGCTTGACGTTGCGCTGGGGTAGAAAAATCGTTGATGAGTGCAACAAATATGAAGTGAGAAAAGAACCATAAAAGATGAAGTACAGGGCAAGGAATTTGCCCCTTTTTTCGTTGACATAAAGTGTATTTGAGCGTATCATTATATACAAGATCTAGTATGATTATTTGTGCAGTCATATATAATATTTCATTCACGACAAGGGGAAAAGTATGTTAGAGAAACTAGAGAAAATGAGGATTCAAAAAAGGTTGACAGTGAGTTCGCTGATCACTGTTTTGATTGCCAGTGTGGCAGCGATCATCGCAGCAATTCTCTTATTTGTGGTTGCATCGCAGTACAATAAAGTATTGACGAATTATGCATTCCCCCAGGGAGATATCGGACAGGCGATGGCAGATCTGGCAGATGTTCGAAGTGCAACACGAGGCGCGATCGGTTACAGCGACCAGAGTCAGATTGATCAGATGGTAGAGATTCATGATCAGGCAGTGGAGGACTTACAGGCCGCATTGCCGGAAATCAAGAAATCAATTGTTGCCAAGGCTGGCGAGAAAGATTACAATAATATTGTCGCAACATTGGATAATTACTTAGAAGTGGATGCCAAGATTCTGAAAATGGGTGCAACAACTGACGCAGAACAGTCAAAGAAGGCACAGGATGCTGCTTTTGATGAACTAGCACCTGCATATGCAACAGCCTCAGAGGCATTTCAGGGTTTGATGGATGATAACATCAGTTTAGGTGATAAGACACATTCATCTTTGCAAAAGATGGAACTTATCATGTTGTTGCTGATCATTGTGATCATTGTTGCAGCATGTATCCTTGCAACCAAGATCGGCGGCAAGATTGCCAAGGATATCGCACAGCCGATGGATGATCTGGCAAGGAGATTAGAGACATTCGCACAGGGTGATCTGACATCCCCATTCCCAGAGTATCGCAACGATGATGAACTGGGCGAAATGGTACAGTCTGTTACAGATACAACGACTAAGTTGTCTGTTATCTTCGCAGATATGGAGAACTTGCTGGGACAAATGAGCAATGGTAACTTCAATATCCAAACTTCCTGCGAAGAAGAATATACCGGAGACTTCCGTCCACTTCTGGATTCTATCCGTGAGATGAAGATCCAGATCGATGGAACTTTGAAGGAAGTCCGTGAGGCTTCTGAAATGGTATCTGCCGGAGCATTGAACCTGGCAGAGGCATCACAGGCTTTGGCTGAAGGTGCTACAGATCAGGCTGCTTCTGCACAGCAGATGCAGGCTACCATTGATGAGATTACCAATGGATTGAACAATACAGTAGATCAGACCAATGACGCATATGCAGAAGCAGAGCGTGTTGCCGGTGAGGCAGAGAGCAGCCGCAACGAAATGAGCGTCATGGTAGAGGCTATGAACCGCATCAGTGAGACATCTGAGAAGATCGGTTCTGTCATTACAGAAATCGAAGATATAGCAAGCCAGACAAACCTTCTGTCTTTGAATGCTTCTATTGAGGCTGCAAGAGCAGGTGAAGCAGGTAAAGGATTTGCAGTCGTTGCAGATCAGATCCGTACCTTGGCTGAGCAGAGTGCTAAGTCCGCTGTCAATACCAGAGAACTGATCGAGGAATCTATCCGTGAGATCGAAGTTGGTAACAAGGCAGCAGAGAGAACAGAAAAAGTCTTGGTTGAAGTAGTAGAGGCTATTCATCAATTGGCAGATAACTCTAAGGGCATCAGTGAGACATCCGTACAGCAGGCTGAGTCAATGGGACAGGCAGATGCAGGTGTTACACGTATTGCAGATATTATCCAGTCCAACTCAGCAACCGCAGAAGAGACTTCTGCAACCAGTGAGGAGTTGTCAGCACAGGCAACCAGCATGGATGAGATTGTTGCAAGATTTAGTTTGACAGAAGAATAAAAGAGTTACTATAATAACTGTTGGTGCATAAGCGCCAGCAGTTATTTTTTTGTGCGCAAAACTGCACATACTATATCTATGAAGTATAAGGAAGAAGAAATGAAATTTTTAAAACAATTTTTGATCATCTTAGTGATCACTTTTATGGGGGAAGGTCTCAAGTATCTCTTGCCCCTGCCAATCCCGGCAAGTATCTATGGCATGGTTCTCCTGTTTCTTGCTTTGATGACGAGAATCGTCAAATTGGAATCGGTGCGTGACGCAGGCAAGTTCCTGATTGAAATCATGCCGGTCATGTTTATCCCGGCGGGAGTCGGATTGATGGTGTCCTGGGGTGTGCTCAAGCCTATGTTGCTCCCGGTCAGCCTGATTACAGTCGTCAGTCTGATCACTGCTGCTGCGGCGACAGGATTGGTATCACAAACTGTGATCCGAAAAGAGCAGAAAAAGACCGAAAAAGCAGAAGGAAAGGAGCAGGCAGATGAATAGTTTTTTTCAGGAGTCTTTATTTGCGGGCGTGACTATCAGCCTGCTTGCTTATCTGGCAGGATCCTTTTTAAAGAAAAAGTTTAAACTCGGCATTCTAAATCCACTCTTGATCTCCATTGTGATCACGATCTTGGTCTTGGTGGTCGCGGATGTAGACTATGACACTTATGATGCAGGTGCCAAATATCTGAGTTGGTTTTTGACCCCGGCAACAGTCTGTCTTGCTATTCCTTTATATGAGCAGTGGCAGCTTTTAAAAAGGCATTGGCGGGCAGTACTTCTGGGTATCCTGGCAGGTGTTTTTACCAGCATGGGAACCGTATTTGTCCTGTCTCTTTTGCTTGGGTTGTCCCACCAGGAATATGTTACACTCTTGCCAAAGTCGATCACGACAGCGATCGGTATGGGACTATCGGAGGAGTTGGGCGGCTATGTGACGATCACGGTTGCTGTTATCGTGGTGACCGGAGTCTTGGGAAATATCATGGGCGAAGCCATTTGCAAGATCTTTCGCATTACAGATCCTATCGCAAAGGGATTGTCCTTTGGAGCATCTGCGCATGCCATTGGTACAGCCAAGGCAATGGAACTCGGAGAGGTCGAAGGTGCCATGAGCAGTCTTGCCATTGCAGTCACAGGTCTGCTTACCGTGGTATTTTCATCGGTATTTGCCGGATTATTATAGGAGGGAAAACGTATGATTATAACATTAGCGCGCGAGTGCGGCTGTCAGGGAGATTTGATCGGACAGGAACTTGCAAAAATGTATCAACTCCCGTTTTATGATCGGAAAAAAGTGAGCGATTTGATCCGTAGCAAGGGTACACTTGATCGTTTCCCGGATTTCTATGGTGAAAATCCGGTGGATACCTTGTCGTATAGTATTTTGTTGGCTGAGGATGATCAGGCACTTTACAAACGACCAAAGCAGGCGTTGAGTGAGATTATGCCTGAGGACGACTTTATTTTGTTGGGGAGATGTGGCAACTATGCCTATTGTGATAGAGAGGATGCGCTTCGCATTTTCCTGATGGGGCAAGTCGAGCAACGTGTAGAAACCATTGCAAAAAAACACGGTGTTTCTGTGCGCAAGGCAAAAGAAACGGTCAAAGAAACGGATGAGAGAAGACGTGCATATCATTTGCGCTATACCGGACAAGATTGGGGATACGCCGGTAACTACGACCTGTGCTTAAATGTTAGTCGCCTTGGCACCCAGGGGGTAATGGAAGCCATCCAGACGGCAGTTAGGACGATCACAGATCATTAGGATAGAGGCGCACTTGTGCGATTATGAAGTCTGTCACAAACGATCGCATCTGACATAAGCATGTGTCTGGGGTCATTCTTTATTTTTGTGCTTGCTGACAAAGTAGGCGCCAAGCCCTGCGGCGATCACAATGATGGCAAAACTAATAACCGCGATATGGTACTGGGCATTGCTCAGAGCATGTCCGCTGAGGACGGACAGGATAATGGCGGGCAGTCTGCCGACAAAACAAATAAAGAGCCAGTGGGAAACGGAGATATCCGTAAGCCCTACAAAGTAGGAGAGCAGATCTTTGGGCGTTCCTGGAATGAGGAACAAGAGAAAGAGGATGCTCTCCATTTTTTTGTGATCTTTTAAGAAAGTCAATTTTTCCAATTCTGTATCTTCAACGAACAGATGCAGGAATTTGTGTCCGAAACGGCGGACGAGGAAAAAGACAACCATACTGCCAAGGGTGGTACCGATGGCGCAGATCAGACTTCCCTTTACAATGCCGAAAGCATAGCCTGCTGCGATCTCAAAAGGACCACCCGGAATGATGGCGGCAAAGACCTGCAAGACCAGCATACCAAGAAAGAGGAGAACGCCGACAAAACCCTGTGCATCTACCCATGCCTGAAAGGCTCCCGGCTCGGATACAAAGGCAACCAGCGGTCGTCCCATGTAGTATGTGATAACGAAGAATAATATAATAGCCAGTATGGAAAAAAATCTTTGTACGTGTTTTTTCATGATGCCTCCCGTATAAACGTCTTATTATGGTATATTTTAGCACAGATTATGGGAAGTGTATGGCGAAATGAAATTCTTAATAAAGATTTTAGAAACACAAAACCCAAAGGCAATTGATGACAATATAAAGGTGTAAGGGAATCTTACATCGATGTGAGAAATAGACAAAAAGGATAATCAATATGAAGCAAGCAGAATTTGAGCAGTTTGTCGAGGCAGAGGGAAAAGATATCCTCCGCTTCTGCCGGATCTTGACAGCAAGCCAAAGACAGGCTTTGGAGGAGATCCTGAGTCAGGTTGTGATCGATTGCAGCGTAGAATATACGGATGGCTCCAGCGCATCCATGAGTGTATCACCTTCTGTAAGAATCGCGTTGAATACGCAGACAGCAGAAGATAGCGGAAGCGATTTCGAGAATGAATATCTGGAGGTAACCATACAAAAGCAGTAAAATAGTTCATAAAAATGCACGGGAAAACCTGGAAAAACTTTAAATTATTCACAAAATTGCAGATATCGTGGAATAATTATAAGAAAATTTGTTGACATTGAAAAAAACCGGTGGTAATTTAAGAACAAACAAAGAGTAAATGCAAGGAACAGAACAAGATCATGAGGACATCTCATACAGTGCAGAGACTTGTCGGTTGGTGCGAGACAAGGTATGGTTCTTTTGATTATCCTCTGCGAGCAGTGCGCTGAATACCTTCCTGGTCAGTAGGTGCCACCGGTTTCCACCGTTATATGGAGACTTATTTCTGCAAGATGGATTGCGGTGATGAGGTTGAGAGGTCACATTTTGTGGCAATTAAAGTGGTAACGCGGAAGCATAGAGCCTTCGTCTTTAGTGAGTGCTAAAGACGGAGGCTTTTTTAGTACATAGACTCTTTGCTAGAAATTTTTAGAAGGGAGCCGCGTGAGCGCGGAAAAAGACATGAATGGATTAGTTATTGTTTTAATCGGAATTGTAGCACTTGGCGCCGGCTATCTGTTTTATGGAAGATGGCTTGCAAACAAATGGGGGATCGATCCAAAGGCAAAGACCCCGGCGTACACACATGAGGATGGAGAGGACTATGTACCGTCATCTAAGTTTACGGTATTTTCCCATCAATTTTCATCCATTGCAGGTGCAGGTCCTGTCACCGGACCGATCTTAGCATCTGTATTCGGCTGGGTGCCGGTACTCCTTTGGTTGATTATCGGAGGACTCTTTTTCGGAGCAGTACAGGACTTTGGAGCCTTATATGCCTCTGTTAAAAATGAAGGAAAGTCCATGGGAATGATCATTGAAAAGTATATCGGCAAGACAGGAAGAAAGTTGTTTATGCTTTTCTGCTGGCTCTTTACCCTCCTCGTTATCGCAGCCTTTACCGATATGGTTGCCGGTACCTTTGTAGGCAAGGGTGTGGCTGACATGAGCGAAACGACAGCATATGCAGATTCTGCTGCCGCTTCTATTTCTATGTTGTTTATCGTAGTTGCCATCATTTTTGGCGTTATTCAAAAATGCGTCGGACAGATGAAAGAGTGGGTCAGAGCCGTTCTTGCTATCGCACTTTTGGTCGGCATGTTTGCACTGGGTATGCATTTCCCGATCTATGCAACCAAGACAGCATGGATCTACATCATCATGGCTTACCTCTTTTTAGCATCGGTTATGCCAATGTGGCTTTTGATGCAGCCGAGAGATTATATGACAACCTTTATGCTATTGGGCATGATCATCGGTGCGGTTGTTGGTGTCCTCGTCGCACATCCGACTATGCAGCTCAATGCTTTTAATGGCTTTAATGTAGACGGAAGTTATCTCTTCCCGACCTTGTTTGTAACGATCGCCTGTGGTGCTGTTTCCGGATTCCACAGCCTGGTATCTTCCGGTACATCTTCTAAGACGATCAGCAATGAAAAAGATATGCCGATGGTTGGCTATGGCGCCATGGTCGTAGAGTCACTGCTTGGTATTGTTGCGCTGGTTGTTGTAGGTGCCGTTGCCGTCAATGGTACAAAGCCGGAGGGAACACCATTTTCCATCTTTTCTACCGGCGTTGCAGGTTTCTTGGAAAAATTGGGATTGCCGGTACAGGTGGCAACCGTATTTATGACCATGTGCGTATCTGCACTGGCTTTGACATCTCTGGATTCAGTCGCAAGAATCGGTCGTATGTCCTTCCAGGAACTTTTCCTTGGAGATACCACAGATACGTCTAAGATGCCGGGATGGCAGAAAGTGCTCACCAATAAATATTTTGCAACCGTCATCACCTTATTCTTTGGTTATCTTTTGACACTGGGCGGATACAACAATGTATGGCCACTCTTTGGTTCTGCCAACCAGTTGTTAGCAGCCTTGGTTTTGATCGCGCTTTCTGTATTCTTAAAGACAACAGGAAGAACAGGCTGGACATTATACGCACCAATGTTTATTATGTTAGCAGTTACATTTACAGCACTGATCCAGAAGACCATTGCTCTGGTTCGTAATATCGCAAGTGGTCAGGCAACCTTCTTAGTAGATGGTCTGCAATTTATCGTTGCCCTCCTTTTGATGGTCTTAGGTGTCTGTGTTGCATTTTCTTGTTTGAAAAAATTATTTGGCGCAAAGGAAGAAGCGCAGGCATAATCCTTTGCAAAAGGAGACTGGTAATGAAAAAAAAGTGGTATCAGGCAGATTCTTCGGTCATGACAGGCGATGTATCGGTGGCAGAGGGTGTCAGCATATGGCATAATGCGACGCTTCGGGCGGATACGGCGCCGATCAGGATCGGGCGGAACAGCAATGTGCAGGATAATGTCTGCATACATGCAGGAGACGGGTACCCGGTAGAAATCGGAGAAAATGTTTCCATTGGACACGGTGCCATTCTGCATGGTTGCACGATCGCGGATAATACGATTATTGGTATGGGTGCAATTGTTCTGAATGGAGCACACATTGGTATGGATTGTATGGTGGGAGCCGGCGCATTGGTTACCCAGGGAATGCAGGTGGCGGATGGGAGTCTTGTGTTGGGAAGTCCTGCAAAACGACACCGGATGTTGACAGCAGAAGAAATAGAACACCAGCATGAAAATGCCTTGCATTATGTAAAGGCAGGTGAAGAACAATTGAGAGAAAAAGATGTGACGCAAAGAAATACCGGCAAAATGCAAGCAGGCTATGAACGCCTTGCAAAAAATCTCATGGACTTTATCTGGGAAGAACAGATCAAACTGGGCTATCGGCGGGAGGTCATCCGCCTCTATTTCCCCCTGACATCCCTTTGCCATTTCTTTGGCAGGCAGATGAGCGAGGAAGAAATGCTGGATGTCCTGCATGCCTTGCCGGAAACGGTGACCCGGACACTGGGAAATGTCCGTTGCAGCAGCAAACAGGGACGCTTTTGTATCGAGATCCCGGAAGAAGGTGTGGCATATGTGCATGCGAATATGCACGATGACGGATTTTTAGAGGAACTGGTCGCTCTGGTGCAGACGCATGATTGCAGTAGGGAGAAACTCTTGACTTTGTTTGGCAAATATAGTCAGGCGGTTGAGCTCCAGGATATGCAGGATGCAGACTTTGATTATGCCATCCATTGCAAA
This sequence comes from Roseburia sp. AM16-25, assembly GCF_003473825.1. NCBI lineage: Bacteria > Bacillati > Bacillota > Clostridia > Lachnospirales > Lachnospiraceae > Roseburia > Roseburia sp. AM16-25. Next base: position 331,528 of record NZ_QUCW01000001.1, on the reverse strand, counting down.
GACCGCGAGAACGATCCTTATTATTATTGTTTTCATGAGGAAGGCTGTCATATCATTTATCATCGTTTTACACCGGAAGACTATGCAGATCTGATTTCGTAAATGATCAATTGAGATTTGATGATCTGAATTCTATACAACACAACGCAATTCTTATAACTGCTCTTGTATCTTCACAAAAACAAGGGCAGTTAAATTTTCTCCCACTATTCCTATTGACACGATAGGAATAGTGGGATATAATCGGAAACATCGAAAAGAAAAGGAGGCAAAAACATGAAAGTGTTACATGAAAAAACAACGCGATGTATGTGCTACGCACGAATGCAGAACTCTCAAGCAGAATCAGAAATGGAGAGATGCGACTGTTGTTGTTGCTCTATTTTGATGTAAGACTTTTGCGGTTTTGCAAATTCGGTTTGAGAGGAAATACGCCGGCGCTTGAGACAGTCTGATAAGTTACGAGTCACAAGGCCAAAAATCGTGCGTAGTATAAGATATAGGAAGATAAAAGAGAAATTTACTAATTACAAAAAGGAGAACTTAAAATGAAGAATTTGAAAATAAAGAAATTATTAGCAGTGGCAGTAGCCAGTATCCTGACCGTAGGATTGGTAGCATGCGGAAGTTCCAATTCCGACAGTGCAAAATCAGATACAGCAAGCGGATCTGATGCAGCATCAGGAAGTTATCGTACCTTAGACGAGATCAAGGAAGATGGAACTATCAACATTGGTGTATTTTCCGACAAAAACCCATTTGGTTATGTGGATGAGAACGGCGACTATCAGGGATATGATGTTTACTTTGCAAACCGTCTGGCAAAGGATCTTGGCGTAAAAGTCAATTTCGTATCTACAGAGGCTGCAAACCGTATCGAATATTTGCAGACAGGCAAGGTTGACATTATCTTAGCCAACTTTACCGTTACCGAAGAAAGAGCACAGGAAGTTGATTTTGCACTTCCATACATGAATGTAGCACTTGGTGTTGTTTCCAGAGAAGACAATGTGATTAAGAGTCTGGATAACTGGAACAAAGATGATTCCATCATTGTTATTTCAGGAACAACCGCTGAGACATATCTGACAGAGAATTATCCGGATATCCCATTACAGAAATTTGATTCCTATGCAACTGCAAAAGAAGCCTTCCAGAACGGAACATCTGTTGCATGGGCAAATGACAACACAGAAGTTATCGCATTTGCACTTCAGAACAAGGGTTATACCGTAGGTATTTCTGAACTTGGCAACAAGGATACGATCGCTCCTGCAGTGACAAAGGGAAATGACAGCCTTCGTGAGTGGATCAACAGCGAGATCGAGACATTGGGACAGGAAAACTTCTTCCACAAAGATTACGAAGAGACATTAGTAGATACTTACGGAACAGATTATGAAGACAGCCTTGTAGTAGAAGGTGGCAAAACAGAGTAAGTAAGAATTTGAAAAATACAGGAAAGGAGAACGCGATACCATGGATATAGCATTTATGACAAAGTATTTACCAATGTATGAAAGAGCGGCAGTGCTGACAGTCAAGATCGGTCTGATCGGTATCGCATTCGCTATCCTGCTAGGTCTGATCTGTGCCATGATTCAGTATCATAAGGTGCCGGTCGCAAGACAGATCGTGGCCGTTTATATTGAGATCAGCCGAAATACACCGCTTTTGGTGCAGTTATTCTTTATTTATTATGGCTTTCCAAAGATCGGTATCATGATGCAGCCGGAGACTTGCGGTGTCGTTGGTCTGGCATTCCTTGGTGGATCTTATATGGCAGAGGCTTTCCGCAGTGGTCTGGAATCTGTAGCAAAGATTCAGAGCGAAAGCGCCCTCAGTCTTGGCATGAACCGTGCGCAGGTTATGCGTTATATCGTTCTGCCACAGGCAGTTTCCATCAGTATTCCGGCATTTGTGGCAAATGTTATCTTCTTATTAAAAGAGACAAGTGTATTCAGTGCCATCAGTTTGATGGATCTCATGTTTACGGCAAAGGATCTGATCGGACTTTACTATAAGACGACAGAGAGCCTTTTCCTCTTGGTAGTATTCTACCTGATCATCTTATTGCCGGTTTCTTTGCTTGGAACCTGGCTGGAAAGGAGAGTGCGCTATGCTGGATTTGGGGATTGATGTCCTTTTTAAGGGAAGCAATATGTTGCGCCTCCTGTCCGGTCTTTGGGTGGCAATGAAGATCAGTCTGGTTTCCATTTTGATCAGCCTGCCTCTGGGCGTCTTGGTTGGTGCGCTGATGACAGTAAAAAACCGTGTGGTAAAAGTAATTTTCCGTGTCTATCTGGAGATCATCCGTATCATGCCACAGTTGGTCTTGTTATTTATTGTATATTTCGGTACGACACGAGCCTTGGGCTGGAATTTATCCGGCGAGGTTGCATCCGTGATCGTATTTGTTCTGTGGGGAACGGCGGAGATGGGAGACCTCGTGCGTGGGGCGCTCATCAGTATTCCAAAGCATCAGTTTGAAAGCAGTGAAGCCTTGGGACTTACCAAACGTCAGACCTATATTTACATTATCATTCCGCAGACGATCCAGCGTTTGATCCCCTTGTCGATCAACCTGATCACGCGTATGATAAAGACGACCAGTCTGGTGCTGATGATCGGTGTTGTGGAAATGTTAAAAGTGGCACAGCAGATCATCGAAGCAAATCGTATGACCAGCCCGAATGCGGCATTTGGTGTCTTTTTGATCGTTTTCATTTTGTACTTTTTGGTGTGCTGGCCGATCAGTATGCTGGCGAGATACCTTGAGAAAAAATGGAACATAGCCTAGGCGTAAAGGAGGAAGTAAAGTGGCAGAAACATTACTTCAGGTAAAAGATCTGATAAAAGAATATGAGGGCAACCGCATTTTGGACGGTGTGAATTTAGAGATCGAACAGGGGCAGGTTGTCGTTGTGGTCGGACCGAGTGGTTGTGGAAAAAGTACCCTGCTGCGCTGCATCAATGCATTGGAACCGATCCAGGGAGGCCAGGTCATCTTAGAGGGCAAGACCGTAGGAAAAGACAATCTGGAAGAGTTGCGTCAAAAGATCGGCATGGTGTTCCAGAGTTACGATCTCTTTCCCCATTTGAGTGTTTTAGACAATATCACGATCGCACCGATCAAGGTGCAGAAAAGAAAAAAAGAAGAAGTACAGGCGGAAGCAAGAGAATTGCTCAAGCGTGTCGGTTTGGAAGATAAGGCAAACAGTTACCCAAGACAGTTGTCCGGTGGACAAAAGCAGAGAGTTGCCATTGTGCGTGCGCTCTGTATGCACCCGGAAATCCTGCTTTTTGACGAGGTGACAGCGGCTCTGGATCCGGAAATGGTACGCGAGGTCTTGGATGTTATGCTGGATCTGGCAAAGCAGGGCAGGACGATGATCATCGTGACACACGAGATGCAGTTTGCCAAGGCAGTTGCGGATAAAGTTGTATTTATCGACCAGGGAAAGATCTTAGAAGAAGCAGCGCCGGAAGAATTTTTCACCAATCCAAAGACGGAACGTGCAAAGCAGTTTTTGAATGTCTTCCAGTTTGATTAAATAGAAATTAAAATATTATGTATGCCAATAAAAAAGAGTTACAGGTTGGCAGATATCTTGTGAAAGAATCTGACTAGAACCGATAACTCTTTTTGCATATGAAGATTTTATTTCAGGACGTTAATTCCGACTGCGGAGAGCACTCCGATGATGACGCCGGCAAGAAGAACGCCGCCCATAACGGAGATCGTGCTTTTTTTGAAATCCATATCAAGGAAAGAGGCTGCCAGTGTACCTGTCCATGCGCCTGTGCCCGGAAGTGGGATACCTACGAACAAAAGCAGGGCAACATAGAGTCCGCGTCCGGCTTTTGCCTGTAACTTTGCACCACCCTTGTGGCCTTTTTTCAGACACCAGGTAAAGAAGCCGCCGATGATCGGCTTATCTGCGCCCCACTCCAGCACCTTTCTTGCAAAGAAGAAAATGATCGGAACCGGGAGCATATTACCGATGATCGAGATAATGTATGCCTGAAGAAGCGGAACCGGTGGGTTACATAACAGTGTACCATAGGGAATCGCGCCTCTGAGTTCCACGATCGGAACCATGGAAATAAAAAATGTGATCAGATAACTTTTTAACATTGTATCCTCCTAAAAATGCTTAACTATGTAAATGATATATGATAAGAGGAAAGTTTGCAATGGTTTTTATCTTGGATTTGAAGCATAGATCTAGCTATAATTACGCCCGATCGTGCTTCCACCATCCACTAATACATCGACACCGGCAAGATAGCCGTTACGTTCATCAGCAACAGAAGCGATCGCAAAGCCGAGTTCTTCCGGCGTACCCATGCGTTTTTCTGCAGCCGTTTCTAGGAGTGAGCCGCCTTCTTTGGCTTCCAGATTTCCCATATCCGTAGCAATTAGTCCCGGACTCAAAGAGCAGACACGGATGCCTTTTGATCCGTAATCAAAAGCGCATTTGGCAGCATACCAGATGACGAATTTCTTGGACAGACCGTAAGCCAGACCGGAAGACTTGTAATCATCTTTTAGCATCTTAGGTAGTTTCAGACATTTTTTTAAGAAGAGATCTTCGTCGGTATCAGCCAGAGTGAAAGTCTTTTTATTTGCCAGAAATCCCGGGATCATATAGGCGGAATTGGAGGAAATGTCAACGATCACGCTACCTGCTTTCATATATTTTGAAAACTCCTGATTGATATAGACGGTGCCAAGTGCATTGACGCGGAGCAGTTTCTCAGGATCTGCCATGGCAGGGGAAAGCCCGGCGGCATGGATCACATTTTTGATTTCGCCCAGTTCGGCGGCATATGCTGCTAACTCCTGCACCTGAGAACGAACTGAGGTGTCGCAGGTCTTGGCATAGGCTTCGTATCCTGCTTCCTGTAATTCTGTTACGGCACGTTCCAATTTTGCCAATGTTCGCCCTGTTACAAGGATGATCTTTTCCTTAGGCATATATTTTGCAGCAGCCAGTCCCATGCCACTGCCCCCACCGGTGATCACACATACTTCTTTTTTCATGATAAATTCTCCTTATAATACGGCATGCGGTATGCCGTTTGTTATCTTTCTATGCCCTAGCATAGAACTTTTATGTTTAAAAAATGTTAAACAGATTTTTTATATTATGAGATTTTTTCCGCAATCTGCTGTCTAATATATGTAAGGCGAAAACGAAGGACGCTTCGCACACGCTTTATAGAAGCGCGCGAAAGGACTGTGAAATGTCAAAGATAGAAAATGGATATTTAATTGACCAGGCAAAGGGACGAGACCCGGATGCATTCGCGGAATTGATGCAATTATACATGCAGGATATGTACCGCGTCGCACTTGCGATCCTGATGAATGATGAGGATGCGGCAGATGCCATACAAGATACGATCCTTGCCTGCTGGGAGAAGATACATACCTTGCGAAAACGGGAATTTTTTAAAACATGGCTGACGCGGATCTTGATCAACAAATGTTATGACATCCGAAAGAAAAGGCGAAATTGCGTGGAACTGGAAGAATACGCAGAGCCCATCACAGAAGATAAAGGTGATCTGGAATTTCGGGAGGCACTGGAATCTTTGGATGAAAAATACCGCATCATCATGACCCTGTTTTACAGTCAGGGCTACCGGATCGATGAGATCGCGGATATGTTAAAACTCCCAAAGAGTACCGTACAGACAAGGCTGCAAAGAGGCAGAGAACGACTGGCGGTCTACTATCGCAAATATGGATAAGGGCAGCAATGGAGTGAAAAGAAAGGAGTCCGGAATGGAGAGAAAGATAGAAGAAATCTTTAAGGCGGATGTGGAACTACCGGAAGTAGTACAAAAAAAAGCCGAGGATGCCTTTTGCCAGATCAGGGCGAAAGGAGAAAGGAAAATGCCAAAGAATCATAAAGTCGTACCATTTCAAAAGAAGAAAAAAATGCATAAAAAGGCAGCTGCTGTGGCATGCATCTGTCTGCTGGCAGTAGGAGGCACCACTGTGGCGGCAGCAGCACATCATTATTGGAGCCGTGGCATGGAAGGACTCTTGCAGGCGACGGATGAGCAGCAGGCGAAACTGACCGATCAGGGCTTGGCAACCAGTGTGGAGGAGGAGCCAAACCTTAAGGCTATGGCGGTGACAAATAATGGCGTGACGGTGACACCGACGCAGATGATTGTAGATAAGTATGTTGCCTTTATCACGTTTTCCGTGACAGGTTATGATCTGGAGGACGGAAAAGAGCCGGGCTTTGAAGATGTGCGCATAGATAACACGGAATTTAATGCCAGCAGTGGTTTTTATGATGGCTTGATCGCGGGCGAGGATGGCTTTGTAGTATATGCAGACGGCTCGCCTTATGAAGAAGATGCGGACGGCAATATCATCGGTCGCTATAAGGCGGACGATGGATCTCTGACTTATCAGATGCAGTTACAGTTGAATGATCCAAGCGATACGATCAAGGGCAAGGAATTGAAAGTTTCCTTTAAAAATCTGGGAACCCTCTATAAGACAGAGTACACCGGTGTCCTGACCGGAGAATGGGATTTCACCATTCCGCTGACTGGTAAGGATGTGGCAAAGACCTATCAGACCGCCCAGAAGATCGGCGATACCGGTATTGTGGTAGACTCAGTTGAAATTTCCCCGATCTCTATTCATCTGACCTATGATCTGAGCAAGAAGGATAGCAAGGCGGATCTGGGAGAGGCAAATGAAGACAATGCGGTACCGACCTTCTTTGGGGTAAAATTAAAAGATGGCAGTCTCTTATACCCATTGGCAAATGGCGGAAATTACGGCTATACGGATGACAGTCAGACTGCCTATGAAAGCCTGTTTGCTTTGGATCGGGTGATCGAAGCAGATCAGGTGGAGGCAATCCTTTTACAAAAGAATTATCCGAAGACAGATGCCGATGGCGGGGCGCATTATGAAGAAAGTGATTTCTTCGTGATTCCGCTACAATAACAGAAGAAAGGAAATCTTTACAAACATTGCAATTTCAGGCGCTTTCGTATATCATAAAACTAGATTTTTATGGTATGCGGAGGCGTTCTTTTTATGGCAGATAATAAGTGGGATGATTTGGGCGAAGAATTAAAAGATGCGGTCAATGATGCGATCAACAGTGGAGACTTTGGAGATTTGGCGGGTTCCATCGGTGATATGGTCAATGGCGCACTCTACTCATTTAGCAAAGGGGTATCTTCCTCTATGCGCGATGCCTCCCAAAGAGCAAATGACAGAAATCGTATGGCGGGTGATATGGGACGCATGGCTGGAGATATGGGACGTATGGCAGGCAATATGGGGCGCATGGCTGGTGGCATGGGCAGAGCCTTTGGGCAAGCCGCAGCCCAGATGGCAGGCGGTGTGGCGCAGATGGCAAATGACATGAGCGCACGTCAGCGCGCGGATATGGCAGCAAGTCAGGGACTTCCTCTTTATGACAAGAGCCCGGCAAAGGCATCCTGTGTCCTGATGATGGCGATCGGTTATCCCCTCATGGGTCTTGGTATTTTCTTTTCAGCCGTGATGGCATTCGCATTTGGCGTTGCCGGATCCTATTTCCTGGCACCGCTGATCTTATTCCTTGCCATGGCAGTCGGCGGTACGGCATTGGGGATCGGTGGCACCAACAGGTTTAAAATGCTCAGCCGTTTTTCAAAATATACCTATCGTTTGGAGGAACATGCTTACATATCCGTGGAGGAACTGGCAAAAAAGGTTGGCAAATCCGTAGACTATACCATGAAGGATCTGGAGAAGATGATCGGACAACATCTTTTCTATCAGGCACATCTGGACTATGATAATAAATATCTGATCTTATCAGACCGTACTTATGAGCAGTACCAGATGGCGCGTGAGGACTTCAAAAAAGAGCAGGCAGAGAAGAAAGCAAAAGAGGCAGAAGAAGACAAGTTGCCGGAAGAATGTCGCAAACTCATTGCGGAGGGACAGCGTTATGTTGCCCATATCAGAGAGTGCAACGATGCCATTCCGGGTGAGGAGATCTCCCGCAAACTGGATAAGATGGAGCAACTGGTACAGCGTATTTTTGAAGAAGTCAAGATCCATCCGGAGGTGGCAGGAGATCTGCACAAGATGATGGAATACTATCTGCCGATGACGGAGAAGTTATTAGACTCTTACCGCGAACTGGATGCACAGCCGGTAGCCGGTGAGAATGTGACCAAGACCAAGCATGAGATTGAAGATGCCGTAGATTCATTGAACGTGGCATTTGAAAAATTGCTGGACTCTTTATTTGCAGACCGTGCATGGGATATTTCTTCCGATATCTCGGTGCTCAACACTATGTTGGCGCAGGAAGGTCTGAAAGAAGACGATTTTTCAGCAAAGAAATAGATCATAAATAAAAAGGACAAGGAGAAGAGACATGGGAGAAGAATTTAAGGATTTTACGACAACGCCTACACTGACATTTGGAGAGACACCGGACACGCAGGAATTGCCGAGCACAGTCGCAGAGGAGACAGAACTTGTGGCAGATTCTGCATTTAACGAGAACAATCTGACAGCAGAAGAAAAGAAGATGGTCGAGGACTTTTCACAGAAGATCGATCTGCACAACTCACAGGCTATCTTACAGTATGGCGCAGGAACCCAGAAGAAGATGGCTGATTTTTCCGAAAATGCACTGAAAAATGTACGCACCAAGGACATGGGCGAAGTCGGAGATATGTTATCCGGTCTGGTCGTGGAACTCAAGAGTTTTGAGATCACAGAGGAGGACAAGGGAATTTTAGGACTCTTTAAAAAGTCTGCCAACAAAGTGACCGGACTCAAGGCAAAGTATGACAAGACAGAGACCAATGTCAACAATGTATGTCAGGCATTGGAGAAGCATCAGGTAACACTGATGAAGGATATTGCACTTTTGGATAAGATGTATGATGCCAACCTTTCCTATTTCAAGGAATTATCCATGTATATCATTGCCGGCAAGCAGAAACTGGAAGAAGTCAGAAATGGGGAACTTGCAGAAGCCAAGGCAAAGGCACAGGCAAGCAATCTGCCGGAGGATGCACAGGCAGCCAAGGATATCGAGGCTATGTGCGATCGTTTCGAGAAGAAACTGCATGATCTGGAACTGACTCGTATGATCTCGATCCAGACAGCACCGCAGATCCGCTTGGTACAGAACAATGACACCATGATGGCAGAAAAGATCCAGTCAACATTGGTCAACACGATTCCTCTTTGGAAGAGCCAGATGGTACTTGCCCTTGGTATCGAACATTCCAATCAGGCAGCCAAGGCACAACGCGAAGTAACCGATGTTACCAACGAACTGCTCAAGAAGAATGCAGACCTCTTAAAGACGGCATCTGTTGAGACAGCCAAGGAGTCCGAACGTGGTATCGTGGATATGGAGACTTTACAGCATACCAATGAGACCCTGATCTCAACCTTTGATGAAGTCATGAAGATTCAGGAGGATGGACGTGCAAAGAGACAGGCGGCTGAGCAGGAAATGCAGCGTCTGGAGACCGAACTCAAGAACAAGATGTTGGAAGTTCGCGGATAATATAGTATAGGATGTAAATGCCATGCGCAAGACTTTTTGCGCGTGGCATTCTTGTTTGTCTAAAACGAAAAAACAGGCATAGTTTTTACAAATGACAAGAAAGAAGGGACACAAGATGCTTACTGTTTTAAAAGTGATAGGAATTATCATCTTAGTTATTGTTGTACTTTATTTACTCATGATCATGCCGCGCATGATAAACCGTCCGGATTTTACACCTTTTCAAGGGCGCTTGTATGCCCACCGTGGTTTACATGACAATGAGACCAACGCACCGGAAAATTCCCTGAATGCTTTTCAAAAAGCAGTGGATGCCGGATACGGGATCGAACTGGATGTGCAGTTGACCAAGGATGAGAAGATGGTCGTATGCCATGATTTTGACTTGAAGCGTATCTGTGGGGCAGATGTCAAGGTGCGCGACCTGACTTTTGAGGAGTTGCAGGGCTATCATATCTGCAAGTCTGATCAGACCATTCCGACCTTTGAGGAAGTTCTGCGCCTGATTGACGGCAAGGTGCCGCTCATTATTGAATACAAGGTGCCTGGCATGAGCGCCAAGGTATGCGAGATGGCAGATGCTCTGTTACAGGACTATAAGGGGCTTTACTGCGTCGAGTCTTTTCACCCTTTAGCCGTGCTCTGGTATCGCCGCAATCGCAAGGAGATCGTGCGTGGTATCTTATCCGACTCCTATATAAAGGAGGGCATGACTGACATGCCAAAGGTTGTTTATGGCATTACCCATCATATGCTGGTCAATTTCCTGATCAGCCCGGATTTTATTGCCTACCATCATAAGTATTATAAGGATCTGTCGCGCACTTTATGTCGCAAACTCTATCACGCACCGGCAGTGGCATGGACGATCAAGAGCCAGCAGCAGTTGGAAGATCGTAAGGATGATTTCGACATCTTTATTTTCGACTCTTTCCTGCCAAAAGACGGACCGGTCTTTAAAAATTAGGCAAAGATAAGCAATATTCCGACAGAAAAACAAAATATCTAAAAGCACAGGACTTGTGGACTCCTATAATAAACTTATCGTATCAGAAAAATGACGAGTTTCGTTAGAGATAAGCAAAAAAGGAGACAAGTATGAAAGCAATCAGATTACGTTGTGAACAAATGGAAAATCCATTGGGGATTGATGTGCAAAAGCCATGTCTTTCCTGGATCTGTCAGGATGGTATTCATCAGACTGCCTATGAGATCGAGGCAAAGACCGGTGAAGATGTCATATACAACAGCGGCAAGGTAGCAAGTGACAGCATGAATGTCATGCTGGATGCAGATCTTGCAAGCAAGCAGCAGGTTGTCTGGCATGTGCGCCTGTGGGACGAAAAGGATGTCTGCGGCGAGTGGAGTCAGGATGCTCATTTTGAGATGGGGATTATCAAGGCAGATCAGTTTGTGGCAAAATGGATCAACCCGGAGGGACAGATCAATACGGACGAGATGCAGCCGGTATCTTATCTGCGCAAGACCTTTACTTTTGACGGAAATGCCAAAGATGCAAGAGCCTATGTCAGCGCACATGGTATTTATGAGGTCGGGATTAACGGCAAGCGAGTGGGCGATTTTGTCCTTGCTCCGGGAACATCTTCTTATGACAAGCAGATGCCATATCAGACCTATGATGTGACAGAACTTTTGGAAAACGGAGAAAATACCATTACAGCAGAAGTGGCAGATGGCTGGTATCGCAGTTATTCCGGCGTTGATGGAGACAGAAATCTTTTCGGTACCGAGCTTGCCTTTTTCTTCCAGTTGGAAAATGCCGGACAGGTCATCTGTATTTCGGATGAGACATGGGAGGTTTCCCAGGCAGGACCGCTTCGTCAGGCAGATATGCAGATGGGCGAGGTCTATGATGCAAATAAGGAAGACATTACGGATTGGCATGGCGTAAGTGTAGTGGATGCAGACAATAGTCTATTTAAGGCGACCAACAGTGTCCCGGTGCAGGAACATGAGCATTTTGAAGGAAAGATCATGACAACTCCAAATGGCGAGACCGTGATCGATTACGGACAGAATTTGGCAGGTTATATCTGCTTTACCTTAGAGGCGCATGAAGGCGATCGTCTTGTCCTGACACACGGCGAGGCACTGGATGAGAACGGCAACTTTACGGCAGAGAATTTTCAGGATCGCAAGCGTCATAAGGGCGGCGGAACCGAGCAGAAGGTTACCTTCATTTGTAAAGAGGGAACGAATACCTATCATACCAAGTTTTCTATCTGGGGATTCCAGTATGCTAAGGTGGAGACTGATATCGACCTGAGTACCGCACATTTTGAATCCATTGCCGTGTATTCCGCTATGGAGCAGATCGGACATTTCTCCTGTGGCAATGCAGATGTCAACCAGTTGGTGCACAACAGTATCTGGAGCCAGAAGTCCAACTTCTGTGATGTGCCGACGGATTGTCCGACCAGAGAGCGTGCCGCATGGACGGGGGATGCCGGCGTATTCGTAGATACCGGTATTTTCCTTGAGGACTGTTACAGTATCTTCCGCAAGTGGCTGGGCGAGTGCCGCCTTATGCAGTACGATGACGGAAAGATTGCAAACATTGCACCGCTGAACAGTAAGCCAAGTTTCTTCTCAGGACTTTTGTCAGGTTCGACAGGCTGGGGCGATGCTTGTATCATCGTGCCATATGCTCTTTACAAGCGTTATGATGATGTGCGTATTTTGGAAGAAAATTACGATATGATGAAAAAGTGGTACGCTTTCCTCGAAGATCGTGCCAAGAAAAAGGACATCAAGAAGATCTTTAAGAAAAAGAGCCCATATCGCGATTATACGATCGAGACAGGTATCGACTATGGCGAGTGGTGTGAGCCAGGCGTAGACTCTGCTTCCTTGATGGGAAAGACACCGGTTGACTCTGCTACTGCATATTTTGCACATTCCGGTAAAATGTTATCCGAGATCGCACAGATCTTAGGGCATGAGGACGAGGCAAAGCATTACGCAGAAGTTTCCGAGAAAGCGACCCTTGCTTTTCGTGATGCGGCAACAGAGAATGGTAAGATCATAGGTGAGCGTCAGGCACCATATGTCAGAGCCATTGCCTTTGATCTTTTGACGGAGGAAGACAAGAAGCAGGCAGTCGAAGACCTGAATGCTCTTGTAGTAAAGAATGATTATCATTTGAACACCGGCTTCCTTAGTACGCCATTCCTTTGTCAGGTCTTGGCGGAAAACGGACATACCGACACGGCTTATCGTCTGCTCTTGCAGGATACGGCACCAAGTTGGCTTTATGAGGTGAAAAAGGGTGCCAATACCGTCTGGGAGACATGGGATGGTATCAACGAAAAAGGGGAAGTGCATGCTTCTTTGAACCATTATTCCTATGGTGCGATCTGTGGCTGGCTCTTTGGTGGTGTCTGCGGTATCCACTTAGAGAATAAGCATGTTACTATCCATCCATACCCGGATGCATCCTTGGGGTATGCGCATGCGGAGTATGTCTCTCCGGTTGGAAAGATCGTCAGTGCTTGGAAGTATGAGGGAGATAACATCCATTACACCTTCGAGATCCCGGCGAACGTGACAGCGGAGGTCTACTTAGAGGACGGGCAGAAAGTGACCTTGGAAGCAGGAAAACATGAGATTGTATCAAAGTAGGATTGCTTCACAAGAGTATAGAGAAATGATAAAAAGGCTGTAGCGTTTTGCTACAGCCTTATGTTTTGTTTACGGTATTCACCCGGTGCGATTCCGGCAATCTTTTGGAAAGAGTCCGAAAAATAAGATCTGGAATTAAAGGATAATTCAATACTGATATCCAAAATGCTCATATTGGTCGTACTGAGGAGCACCTTGGCGCGTTCAATCTTTTCACGCATGATGTACTCGGTAATGGTACAGCCCATTTCCTGCTTGAACTTGCGGGAAAAATAGTATTCGGAATAACCGGCGCGCTCTGCCAGATCACCAATGGAAAGTTTCTCATTGATATGCACGCCGATATAATCACAACAGTTTTTGACGATCGGTGAGATGCCGTCGGTGTGTTTGGCTTCGCAAACTTTCTGGAAATAGACTGTTTGCATTTCTTCTATAACAGTACCGTTATCATCCAGAGAAACGGAGTCTTCAATGCGCTGCCCGTAAAAGTCACAAAGATCATAGGCTACGTTTGGAGAGACACCACCCTCAATCGCGGCGCGCGAGATCAGGGTCAAAAGCACAAAGGCATTGTTTTTGGCGGCACGTAGACTGTTTTTGGGATTGTGCTTGACCCCATTACTCAGATGAGATGAGTTCTGCAGAGCCTTGCTATAGTCCGGGTTTCCATCCTTGAAAAGACGCAAAAATTCCTGCTCGGAGGCCCAGATGCCGTGATGCTGTTGCGATGATGGAACAATGGAAGGATTTTCGTAGTTTCCTTTGTTCTGTACGCTCTCGATGGTGTTTATATCAATGGCTGTTCCGCTGATCAGATAGTGCAATTGACTAGCATAACTCATCATGACATTGCTTGCAACAATGGGAAGAGAGGTCAGCAGTTTGGAGACGTTTGCCTTTGTCTTGATGGACAGGTTGCGCTGATCCATAGCCTTTACCAGTTCGTTGTAGGAATTTTCTCCGGTAAAGGTTGGCCCTAAGACATAGAATTTTTTTAATTGGTTGTCAACAATCTCAAAGTCAATCAGCCAGGCAAGGTTGAAAAAGGAATAGATAAAGCGAGGATGGGAGGGCAATCCACCGTTTAATGCAGGGGGAACCTGCAGTTGGAACAAGGCATCAAAACCCTGATAGTCATCCCCGGGATAGGTGGTAAAAAGCATCTGCATATGCTCATCATAGATCCAGCCAAAGAGATTGTTGGTATGTAAGAGCAAATCCATATAGGACTTGATCTGTTCGTCCTTGGTCATGCTTAGTCCTCACATAAAAAATCGGCCAGAAGGCTATAATCTTCCTCATTTACACAACGGACAGAGCCGTTTTCCAATATACTTTCTTTTCCTGCAATGGAGCAGAAGACATACTGACTCAGTGTAGATGCAAGATTCAGGATATCTCCCTCATTAGAATCAAAAAACACGTCGTTTTTGCATGCTTTTACTGCGATCAGAAACTTGGCTAAATCGGTATCTTTTTTTAATTTTCTCATGATAAAATCCTCCTATCAAAAAGAATGCACATAGGTGCAACATGAAATCATTATGATTTTAACACAGATCAGAAAAAACGTGAAGAAAAGATGACGAATTTTCTGATAGGAAATACAAAATCTGGTCGAAACAATGTAAAGAGGCAGATAAGATAGTATAGGTAAAAAAAGATTTATAGATTTTTGGAGGAAAGGAATATGGCAATAAAAGCAATACAGCAGTTTCAGTTGCGCACCGTGATCGGTACAGAGGCAAAGGCGAAAGAGACTTTGCGCCTGATGGAAGAGGCAGGATACGATGGCATTGAACTCTGTAGTTATATGATAAAGCATATGTCGCTTACCATCCGCGCAATCACACGTCTTGCAGGCATGCCGATGGGAAAGAGTGGAAATCTGGACTGGCATGCGCTTCTGGCTGATACAAATTTAAAGGTAGTCAGCATCCATCAGGATCTTGGCACTTTGAAGCGTGTTCCGGAGGAAGCCATCGCAGAGGCAAAATCCTATGGAACAAAATATATCGTTATCACCGGAATGCATCATTTTGATTATTCTGACAAAGAGGCTGTGGATGGACTGATCGCAGATCTGAATGCCTGCGGGAAACGTCTGAAGGCGGATGGTATCGAACTCCTTTATCACAATCACAACTGTGAGTTCCGTAAGATTGATGGTCAGACGGCTTATGATCGCATCATTGAAAACACGGATCCGGAATACGTTAATTTTGAGTTTGACTCTTACTGGCCGACAGAGGCAGGTGTTAATACCGTAGAACTCATGCGGCGTCTGGGAAGCCGTATCAAGTTGTATCACATCAACGACAGAGGCAGCCGTGTAGAGGGAAAGACTTCCTCTATTCTGACCTCAGACAGTATGGAACTGGGTTACGGCAATATGGATTTAAAGACCATGGTCGATATTGTGAAGGAAAATGGTGTGGATGCTGTTGTTCTGGAAAGTCATAAGAATTGGGTAGATAAATCTCCGATCAAGTCCTTCCAGTTGAGTGCCAAGTTCATGAATGAGAATGTCTAAACTTTAGTTGCCTATCACACGAAAAGTTGTTAAAATAAATCTATATGAGTTCGTGAGGTAGGGGATATATGAAAAAGGTTTTATTCGTTGGACATTTTAATGACCAGACAAAGCAGATACAAAAGGAGTTGTCAAAGTTTGTCTCTATCCAGTTATGCTCGGACAATGTGACGATCGCTGAGAGCATGATGGGCATTTATGAGCCGGATCTGGTGTTGGTAAATGTCGAGGGATTTACGGACAGTCATCTGGAATTTTTCCAGATCTTAGCAGAAAAATATGTGATGACTCCTGTTGTTATCATTGGCAGTGAGGCGGCATATCGCCGCTATGCTCTTTATGATATGTCAGGGCAGGTATCTTACGTGGATCCGCAGGATATGGCGGAAAATGGTGTCTTGGAGGCGCTGATGGCACGCGTGGACATTGATGCGGAGGTCTTGCCGGATGGCTCGATCGTATCCAAGGATGACCGAAAGATCGTCTTGGTGGTGGACGACAGTCCGATGATGCTTCGCAGCATGAAGCAGATGTTAGAGGAACGTTATCAGGTGACACTTGCCACTTCCGGCCAGCAGGCACTTACCATGATTGATAAGCGCCAGCCGGATCTGGTTGTTTTGGATTATGAGATGCCGGATTGCGACGGTAAGGAGACCTTGGAGTTGATCCGCTCAAAGGAAGCGACCAAGGATATACCGGTTGTTTTTCTGACCGGACATGGAGATGCGGAGCATATCCGTTCTGTCTTGGATCTCAACCCAAGTGCATATTTCCTGAAACCGCCAAAGGCAGACAAGATCCTGGAGGTCTTAGGACAATTATTATAAATATGACAGGCTGTATTCCCCGAGAGGAAGTACAGCCTTTTTCTGCGTTGTAAAAAGAGGAGAGAAAGGAAATCAGTATGAAATGCTTGAGTTGCGGTAAGAATTTTGATGGCGAAAAATATTATTGCATATGTCCTAAGTGTGGAACTTACAACAAGCCGGAGGATAAGACAAGTCAAACTTCGCCAGAAGCGGATTTTATATATGAGGAGCCACAGGCAGAGGCTGATAGGGAGGATGCGGTAAAAAGCCCTGATGTTGATATCACAAAGACTGCTGCCTCTGTGCCGGACGCACAAGAAACAAGGGAAAAAAAGGCAAAGCGGAATCTTCTGATATTGATCGTGATTTTCCTTGCCTTATCCTTTTTGTTTACCATAGTAAAAAACATTGTTGTGGGATATCTGGGAACGGATAATTACAAGGCGTCTCATCGAGAGGATGTAACGGAGGTGGCTGTTTCAAAAGGCAAAGTAGGGCAGGCATACACGGTGGAAAAAGATTATGGCCGCACCTTGACCGTTGCAAGTGCCGAGGTTTTGGCTGAGGCAGATACAGTTGAAGGTCTTCCAAAGGGGCAGCGCCTGATCGCAGTGCGTCTGGAATCCAATCAAGTGGATAGCATAGACTACGACAGTTATGAAAATGCTCCGGTAGATGATTTTTATATTTCATATGATGGAAGTTTTAGGTCAGAAGTGGGGACATACCAATTTGATAAGGGTGGATATGATGATCTGATCGGCAATCGTCAGTCAATCAGTCCGTATGATTTCATGGGATCCGGTGCGCATGCAGGATATGTCTTTTTCTTTGTACCAAAGGAGGCAGAAAATATTGCATTTTTTTATAGTATTGCAGATACAGACAGCGGAGAAATTCAAAAGTATGTGAGCGTGCCGTTGCATTTGGATGTGACAGAGTAAGAGGAGGGGATGACATGGAGACAGGAAAGCAGAATAAAAAGATCATCGTCCTTCTGGTGGTGATTCTTATCATTGCAATCAGTACTTTCGGCAGCACTTTAATGGATTTTATTGATTCCGTACAATATAGTCTGAGCGGAGTCTCTACCAGCAGCCGAGCAGTTCTGGATGGGGAACCGACGATTGCCTATCTGGGCAAGACCTACAAGGACAATGCGACAAGTGGATATTCTTATTATGCGATCGATCTGCCGGTGTATAACAATGGCAGGTATGAGATGGGAACGGATTATGAGGTGCCCATGCAACTGGTAGCGGAAGACTGGGAGGATGTGGACAGTTTTTACGAAACAGATGACAGCGATTTCGCCTATTCCTATGAAGACGTGATCCCATCCGGTACGACTGGCATTGCCCGTAAGATTTATCTGATCAAGGATGGCGTAGATCAGGTAAAAGTTATCTGTTATGAGACGAGTGATGATTACTATGATGAGAAGAATGGCGTAGAATTTAATTTGAAAGTACCAACAGAAGAGATGAAAACACAGGAATAAAGACCACAGTTTTTCAAGGATGTGATCTCGGGTATTATTGTGGCGATTATCGCTCTGCCCCTGTCGATTACCTTGGCACTGGCTTCCGGTGTGACACCGGAAAAGGGAATTCGCCTGATTTTATCGCACACTAATGAACAGCCTATGCATATGATGGAAAAGGCAGGATTTGACAAGCGCATCGGCAAGGAATATTTCTGCAAGCATATTGATGATGCACTGGCTCTGGCAGAGCGGATTGCAGCCAAATAGAATAGAGATATATCATAGGACCTATGTCGTTGGAAAACGGATGACATGGGTCTTTTTTTAACACAATTTTTACAGAGACCATACCTTTCATTTTACAAAAGCACCTTATGATAGATCCTGTAAAGAAAATGAAAAGAAAAAAGTCTATCAGACGAAAAGGAGATCAAAAATGAAATTGAAGGAAATCGCCGCAACACTTCTTGTTGCAACATTAGCACTGGGTACCATGGTAGGATGCGGAAGTAAAGGAAATGACAATACAGCCGATAGCGCAGATCAGACAGGAGCATCCGGGGATATCACCATTCTTTCTCGTGAAGATGGATCCGGTACAAGAGGTGCATTCGTAGAACTCTTCGGTATCGAGGAAAAGGATGCAGACGGCAACAAGGTTGACATGACAACCGAGGATGCAAAGATCACAAACTCTACCTCTGTTATGATGACAACTGTTGCAGGAGATGTAAATTCTCTTGGATATATTTCACTGGGTTCTTTAAATGACACGGTAACAGCTGTAAAGATCGATGGCGTTGAGGCGACCGCAGACAACGTTTCCAACGGTACATACAAGATTGCCCGTCCATTCAACATCGCAACCAAGGGCGAGGACTTAAGTGATGCAGCACAGGATTTCGTAAACTATATCTTGAGCAAAGACGGACAGCAGATCATCACAGACAATGGCTACATCAGCGTAGGCGAGGGTAAGGAATTTACATCCAACAATGCATCCGGAAAACTCGTGATCGCTGGATCATCTTCTGTAACACCGGTTATGGAAAAATTAGTAGAGGCTTATAGCAAGGTCAATGCAAACGTTGAGATCGAGGTACAGGAAAGCGATTCTTCAACCGGTATGCAGTCAACGATCGACGGCTTGTGTGACATCGGTATGGCATCCAGAGAACTAAAAGATTCTGAAACTGAGGCAGGACTTGTAGCAACAGAGATCGCAAAAGACGGAATCGCAGTTATCGTAAACAACGAAAGTGGAATCACAGATTTAACATCTGATCAGGTAAAGCAGATCTACACAGGTGAGATTCTTACATGGGATGAAGTGAAATAGAAAATCCCGATATTCAAGGAAATGAGAAAGGTCAGAACATGAAACATTTGAAAGAACAGATAATGAAGGTCATCTTTTTCATAGCGGCTTGCACTTCGGTGTTAGCCGTTGCCTTGATTTGTATCTTTTTATTCGCTAACGGACTTCCGGCGATGGGAAAGATCGGACTTGGCAAGTTCTTAACCGGCGTGATATGGAAACCTTCAAATAATATATTTGGTATATTGCCTATGATCATGGGCAGTATCTATGTGACAGCCGGAGCCATTATCATCGGTGTGCCGATCGGACTCTGTACGGCTGTTTTTATGGCGCATTATTGTCCGAAAAAGATCTACGGTATCTGTAAGGCGGCAGTCAATCTGATGGCAGGCGTGCCATCCGTAGTCTATGGCTTCTTCGGACTGGTATGTATCGTGCCGCTCATGCAGGACTTGACCGGACACGATGGCTCTACCATGCTGACAGCATCCATCTTACTTGGCATCATGATCCTGCCGACCATTGTCAGCGTCTGTGAAGCCGCTATCCGCAGTGTTCCGACACCATATTATGAAGGAGCACTTGCCCTGGGTGCGACCAAGGAGAGAAGCATTTTCCTTACGGTCATCCCGGCGGCAAAGTCCGGTATCGTGGCAGGTATCGTGCTGGGCATCGGCAGGGCGATCGGAGAGACGATGGCAGTTGTCATGGTTGCGGGCAATCAGGCCCGTATGCCAAAGGGCATCACACGAGGTGTGAGAACCCTGACCTCCAATATCGTATTGGAAATGGGCTATGCAGCAGATCTGCATAGGGAAGCCCTGATCGCGACCGGCGTTGTCTTATTTGTATTTATTCTTTTGATCAACTTATGCGTGGCGGCACTCAAACGTCAGGACGCAAAGTAAGGAGGCAAGGCAATGAAACAAAATTTAAAAACAGCATTAAAGCATCCCCTGTCGTTTTTGCTTCGGATCTTCATCTTATTATCCGCAGCAATTACCATGGGCGTCTTGCTCTATATCATTATTTTTATCGTGGCAAAGGGGGCTCCCCATCTGTCATTAGATCTTTTTGCATGGGAATATACTTCGGACAATGTTTCCATGATGCCGGCAATCATCAATACCCTCATTATGACAGGATTATCCCTCGTGATCGCCGTGCCGCTTGGTATTTTTGCAGCCATCTATCTGGTGGAATATGCAAAGCGCGGCAGCAAATTGGTAAAAGTCATCCGCATGACCGCGGAGACCCTATCGGGTATCCCATCCATTATTTATGGTCTGTTTGGTCTTCTTTTCTTTGCAACCTATTTGCATTGGGGATACTCTATGTGGTCCGGGGCATTGACCTTAGTTATTATGATCTTGCCACTTGTTATTCGTACGACTGAAGAAGCCCTTATTGCCGTGCCGGATATGTATCGGGAAGCCAGTTTTGGACTGGGCGCAGGAAAACTGCGAACCATCTTTCGGATCATCCTGCCGGCAGCCGTACCGGGCATTTTATCCGGTGTCATTCTTTCCATTGGGCGAATTGTCGGAGAGACAGCTGCCCTGATCTATACTTCAGGAACCGTGGCACAGACGGCGACCGATCTGACAAAGTCCGGGCGAACCCTTGCTGTGCATATGTATAGCCTTTCGCGTGAAGGGCTGCACATGGATGAGGCATATGCGACAGCGCTTGTCCTACTGATTCTTGTTGTATTGATCAATGCCATATCCGATGGCATTGCAAAAAAAGTTTCAAAAGTGTGAGAAAGATAAAAAGGAGTCAATAAAACATATGGAGAACAAAGCAAAAATTTCCATTCAGGATCTGAATTTATATTATGGCGATTTCCATGCCCTAAAAGGCATTAACATGGAATTGCCGGAAAAAGAAATCTCTGCCTTTATCGGACCAAGTGGCTGTGGTAAGTCTACTTTGTTAAAATCTATCAACCGTATGAACGATCTGGTAGAGGGTTGCAAGATCACCGGGCAGTTGAGATTAGATGAAGAAAAAATTTATGGTGATATGGACGTCAACCTTCTGCGCAAGCGTGTCGGCATGGTGTTCCAGAAGCCGAATCCTTTCCCGATGAGCGTCTATGACAACATTGCCTACGGACCGCGTACCCATGGAGTGCACAGCAAGGCGCAGTTGGATGAGATCGTGGAGACCTCTCTGCGCCAGGCGGCGATCTGGGATGAGGTCAAGGACCGGCTGAAAAAGAGCGCACTGGGCTTGTCCGGCGGGCAGCAGCAAAGACTCTGCATCGCAAGAGCACTTGCCGTCAAGCCGGAAGTTCTGCTTATGGATGAGCCGACTTCTGCACTGGATCCTATTTCTACGTCAAAGATTGAAGATCTGGTGATCGAACTGAAAAAAGATTTTACCATCATCATGGTAACGCACAACATGCAGCAGGCAGTGCGCGTATCGGATAAAACAGCCTTTTTCTTACTTGGAGAAGTCATTGAATACGGAGAGACGGAGCAGATCTTCTCTATGCCGAAGGAGAAAAAGACAGAGGACTATATTACAGGTAGATTTGGTTAAGGAGGAAGTATGAGAAATCGATTTGACAGACAGTTGGAAGAACTGCACGTAGAACTGATCGAAATGGGAAGTATGTGTGAGGATGTGATCCGCAAGACCTCAAAACTCTTGCAGTCCGGGGATGCAAAAGTGGCAAAGGAGATCCGCAAGGAGGACAGCAATATTGACGAACAGGAGCGTCTGGTGGAGAGCCTTTGTTTAAAACTTCTCTTGCAGCAGCAGCCGGTAGCGAAAGACCTGCGCAAGGTTTCCGCAGCCTTAAAGATGATCACGGACATGGAGCGTATCGGCGACCAGGCATCCGATATTGCGGAGATCATTGAAACGACAGACTTTAGTGTACCGACAAATGATGTAAAACTGGCAAAAATGGCAGAAACGACCATAGCCATGGTGACGGAGAGCATTGACGCCTATGTTAAGCAAGACTTGGAACTGGTGCGTGAGGTCATTGCCCGAGATGATGAAGTCGACGATCTTTTCCTGGAAGTCCGTCAGGAGATCGCAGACGATATGGTAGAAGCCGGGGATCCGATGAGCAGTCTGGATCTTCTTATGATCGCAAAATACTTTGAGCGTATTGGTGACCATGCGACCAACATTGCAGAATGGGTTGAATTTTCTATCACAGGAACCCACAAGGATGCAGATATTTTATAAATTTTATTTGCAAGATCGCCCACGGTGCAATACTATGATAGTGATATAAGACACAGGAAACGCGAGTTGGAGATCATGGAGAAGATCATATGATTTATTATGTAGAAGATGAAAAGAATATCCGGGAACTGGTTGAGTATGCACTTCTGGCAAATGGATTTGAGATCAAATGTTTTTCGGAGGGGGCGGCTCTTTGGCAGGAACTGCGAAAAGATGTCAGACCGGAGTTGATCCTTTTGGATATCATGCTGCCGGGAGAGAATGGTCTGGAAATCTTACATCGCTTAAAAGGTGATGGCAAGACCAAGGATATCCCGGTTATCATGGTGACCGCAAAGGGAAGCGAATACGATAAGGTCCTGGGGCTTGACAGCGGGGCAGATGATTACATAGCAAAGCCTTTTGGCATGATGGAAATGGTATCGCGCATCAAGGCGGTCTTGCGCCGCACCAAAAAGGAAGATGCAGGGGATGATCTGGTCTATGAGGATATCCGGGTCTGCAATGCGTCCCACAAGGTCTTTGTGAAAGATCGGGAAGTGGAACTGACCAAGAAAGAATATGATCTTTTGTCCCATCTGATCCGCAATCAGGGCGTGGTACTGACCAGAGATCAGTTATTAAACAGCATCTGGGGTTATGATTTTGACGGCGAAACGCGTACTGTGGATGTCCATGTCAGATCCCTGCGGCAAAAGTTAGGATCGGCAGGAGACTATGTGACAACCGTCCGCGGGATTGGCTATCTAATAGGGGAATGATATGAGAAAACGCATTTTTAGAAGCACGGCAATTCTGGTGACATTGGCGATCCTTGTTACCTTTGTCACTGCTTTTTTCTTTATGTATAACAAATTAGAAGAAAATATGACGGAGCGCGTGGATAACGAGGTGGATTATCTGGCAAAGGCTGTGGATGAACTGGGAGGAACTTCCCTTGAAACAGGTCTGGCAGATGGTGTGACCGGGCGCATTACCTTAGTCGATGCCGTCGGCAATGTCTTGTATGACTCTTATGAGGATGCAGCAGAGATGGAAAATCACGCATCCCGACCGGAGATAGCCCAGGCGATGAAAGAGGGCAGGGGGAGTGCCAGCCGCTACTCGACGACTTATGCCAAGCGCAGTTACTATGCAGCCGTTCGTCTGGATAATGGACAGATCCTGCGCGTGGGGGATACGATCGACAGCGTCTATGGGACCCTTTTTCCGGGCGTTTTCATGTTGCTGCTGCCATTGGTCTTACTGCTGATCCTGAGTTTTTATCTGATCGACCGGACAACAAAGCGCATGATGGAGCCTTTGGAGGCAATCGACCTGGATCATCCGCTGGAAAATGTCGCCTATGATGAACTGGTGCCTTTTCTGCGTCGTATCGCAGACCAGAACGAAGCCTTGAAAGAACAGGTGCAGGAGCGCAACAAGCAGCAGCAGGAATACGTAGCCATTACGGAAAATATGAAGGATGGTCTGATCGTGACCAACCGTCACCATGTGCTTTCCATCAACCGGGCAGCCCAGCGTATTTTTGAGATCAAACCGGAAGAGTGTATGGGACAGAATATCATTGTCGTAAACCGCAACCAGAAGTTGAAGGAAGTGGTGGACGGCGCGCTTGCCGGAAAAGACATGGTCAAACATATGACCATTGATGATGTGATCTATGAACTGCATGGAAATCCGGTCATTCAGGACGGCACAAATACCGGTGTTGTCATCTTCATTATGGATGTGACCCAGAAAAAGCAGTTGGAGAATATGCGGCAGGAGTTTTCGGCAAATGTATCTCACGAATTAAAGACACCCCTTATGTCGATCTCCGGCTATGCGGAACTTTTAAAGGATGGGATCGTGCGGCCGGAAGATCAGAAGAAATTTGCCGGTAGGATCTATCAGGAGGCAGCCCGCCTGACAACACTGGTACAGGACATCATACGCCTGTCAAAACTGGATGATGAAAATCTGGAACTGGAAAAAGAGACGATTGATCTGTTTGAGATGAGCAAGGAGATCATTGAGACTTTACAGCCTGCGGCAAAGAAACGGCATATCTCCATTTCTTATCAGGGCAAGCGTTTGTCTATCAGTGGCATGCCGCAGATCATTTATGAAATGCTTTACAATGTATGTGACAATGCCATTCATTACAATAAAGATGAGGGAACGGTGGTTATCACGACCGAAAAGACAGAAGAAGGCATCTGCTGGAGCGTGGCAGATACGGGAATCGGTATTCCACTGGCAGAGCAGGAACGTATTTTTGAAAGATTTTACCGCGTGGATAAGAGCCATTCGCGTGCGACCGGCGGCACGGGTCTTGGACTTTCCATTGTAAAGCACGGCGCAGAATTACATGGAGCGAGTGTCCGTGTGGACTCCGCCCCGGATCAGGGAACCACGATCACCATCGTATTCCCTGCCTAAATTTATTTTTGTCTGTTGTGGCGTTTCTCGTCGATCATGGTGCGCATACGCTGGCGCAATTCATTGCCATCTTTACTGCGCTTGAAGCCTTGGATACTGAGCAGGGTACTTTTCTGTGCAGCAGATGAGGATAGGAAAAGACTTTCCAGACGCTCTTTGGTCAGACGTTCGCGCAGGGCGGCAGCCTTTTCTTCTGCCAGTTCCTTGCGGACAAAAGCGCTCTCCTGGATCTGTTCGGACTTCTCGATCATGTTGCCGATGGCATCGGCTGCCTTGGTATCCAGTTTTTCGTAGGCACTTGCGATCTGCTCGTTGATCTCGCTTTCGATCCGGTTGAAGTTCTTGGCAAAATTGGTCAGGGCGGAAACCGTCAGAGCCATATCCATGCCAAATAAAAACATAAAGACCAGCGACAGGGCTTCCATCAGATAGACATTGGTATCGTGTGTCATGCCGCTGACAAAAGGATAAATGACGCGGACGACCAGAATGCCTGCCAGCCCAAAGCCGATGGATGCCGGCAGGCAGACACGACCATTGATATTGCAGATAACATTGCTGTAGTCCCACCAGTAAGCGTGAAAAAGTTTTTCCAGCGCCCAGGAAGTCGTATATTCCAAAACGATACTGCCAAAGAAGCAGATCAAAAAGATCTTTAAGTTGCTGGCTTCCTGCATACCGGAGATGGGAAACTCCGAAAAAAGGATGGAGGCAAGCAGGGCACCGACTCCGTAGATGGGAACGATGGGACCGTGCAAAAATCCGCGGTTTTCCCAGTGATGCTTGCGGATGGTACAGTAGGTGGATTCATAGATCCAACCCATGAAACTGTATATGATGAACCAGACAAAATATTTGCTTACTAACATAGAATTATCCTTTCTTTGAGCTGCTACCGGTGCTAAAGATTATACAAAAATAAGATACTATAAGAAATACTAATAGTCAAAATAGAAATATGTAATTTTAATTTGACAAAGATTAAACAATCTTTTATTCTGAGTAAGGAAAAGTTATAAATAAGACAAGTTAAAGGAGAAGTTATCATGAATGCACAGGCAAAAACAACAGCACTTCGTACCGTAGACATTGCGTATATCGGACTCTTTGTTGCAGTTATGGCAATCTGTTCTTGGATTTCCATTCCGGCAACGGTTCCATTTACCTTACAGACATTTGCAGTCTTTATGGCAGTAGGTCTTTTAGGAGGAAAAAGAGGCACGATCGCAGTTTTAACATATGTATTATTGGGAGCCATTGGCGTTCCGGTCTTTGCCGGATTTTCCGGTGGTATTGGCGCCCTGCTCGGCAATAGCGGCGGTTATATCGTTGGCTTTGTTTTCTCTGCCCTCGTTATGTGGGCTATCACAGCAAAATTTGGCGAAAAGACATGGGTATTAGGTCTTTCTATGGTATTAGGTCTGATTGTATGCTATGCTTTTGGAACCATGTGGTTCATGATCGCTTACACTGCAAATACAGGTGCTGTCGGCATCGTAGCCGTACTTGGCTGGTGTGTTATCCCGTTTATCATTCCGGATCTCTGCAAGATCGGTATTGCTTTGATCCTTACCAAGCGTCTGAAAAGACATGTAAAATTATAAGAGAAACGGTTCGCTGTCAGGAAGCACATCCTTTGGGGTGTGCTTTTTTATTTGTGTATTCTTACTGGTAAATCAGAGGAATTTGTGTAAAATAAAATGGAAAAGAGGTTATATTTATGGAAAAGGAAATCAGATCGGACAATCCTTTGGGATATGTCCCGGAAAATAAACTGCTGCGCCAGTTTGCCATACCAAGCATCATCGCCATGCTGGTATCGTCCCTTTATAATATCGTAGACCAGTTCTTTATCGGTAATGCGGTAGGGGAGTTGGGAAATGCGGCGACCAATATCGCCTTCCCCCTCAACACGTCCTGCGTGGCGATCGCGCTTTTGATGGGTATCGGCGGTGCGTCTACCTTTAATCTTTCTATGGGGCGGGGAGACTCTAAGGGCGCCGGAAAATACATTGGCAATTCGGCTACGGTCATGCTGGTATTAGGCGTTGTCTTATCCGCGGTCACACTTTTATTCTTAGCGCCGCTTTTGCGCTTTTTCGGTTCGCCGGAAGAAGTCCTGCCTTATGCTATGGAATATACGAGGATCACGGCATTGGGCTTTCCGTTTTTGATCCTGTCTACCGGAGGCGGACATCTGGTGCGTGCAGACGGCAGTCCTAAGATGACCATGGCGATCAACATTGTCGGTGCTGTGGTAAATACAGTTCTGGATGCCATCTTTGTCTTTGGTTTTGGCTGGGGTATGACAGGAGCCGCGGCTGCAACCGTGATCGGACAGGTCATTGCCAGTATCATGGTTATTGTCTATCTGTCACATTATAAGACTTTGCCATTGCATAGGGACGCTTTTTTGCCAAAGGCAGAGGTCGTCCTTTCGGTTGTATCGCTTGGCGCGGCACCTTGCTTTAACCAGTTGGCAATGATGCTGGTACAGATCGTGCTCAACCGTACCCTTAAATACTACGGCGGTCTGTCCATCTACGGCGAGTCTATCCCGATCGCCTGCTCCGGTATCATCGCCAAGGTATCCATGATCGTCATGGCATTTGTCATCGGTATTTCCCAGGGCTTGCAGCCGATCGTCAGTTTCAACTATGGGGCAAAAAAGTATGGCCGCGTGAAGAAATCCTACTTTATGGCGATTCGCATTTCTGCTGTCATCTGCGTGATCTCCTTTGTCCTTTTTCAGGCATTTCCGAGACAGATCATTTCCATCTTTGGTAACGGATCGGAACTTTACTTTGATTTTGGCGTGAATTTCTTCCGCAAGTACCTGTTTTTTATCTGCCTGTGCTTTATGCAGCCGATTTCAGCCAACTTTTTCACGGCGATTGGTAAACCGAAAAAGGGTATTTTTATGTCGTTGACAAGACAGATCATCTTTCTTCTGCCACTGCTTCTGATTCTGCCGCGTTTTATGGGGATCGACGGAGTCATGTATGCGGGACCGATCGCGGATCTGGTAGCGACGATCGTCTGCACAATACTGGTTGTTCTTGAGATGCGCAGACCGGAGTTTGCAAAGAATTAAATGATTTTGGGGGATTTTACATGATACGAATCGCAATCGTAGAGGATGAAAAAGAATATCAGGATACCATGCTTTCCTATATCAAGCGGTATCGCGAGGAGCATTTTGCTGACATTGCCACAAGCGTCTTTTCGGATGGGATGGATCTGGTTGATGATTATCACGGTGGCTTTGACATCCTGCTTATGGATATCAAGATGAAGCATTTAGATGGGATGAAAGCGGCAAGAAAGATCCGCAGTATGGATCAGGCAGTCGTCATCATCTTTATCACGACTATGGCGCAGTACGCGGTAGCGGGCTATGAAGTGGATGCTCTGGATTTTATCTTAAAGCCGATCGATTACGGCAGATTTGAGCCAAAACTTACCAAGGCGATCGGCGTGGTGGAAAAGCAGGGCAAAAAGAAATATGTCATGCTACAAAAGGACGGACGCAGGGAAAAGGTGTCCTCGGATGATATTTTGTATATCGAAGTCCGCAATCACAATGTCTATTATGTGACCGCCCACGAGACCTATACCATGCGTTCTTCCATGGCAGAAGCGGAAAAGGAGTTCGCAGACTATCATTTCAGCCGTTGCAACCAGGCGTATCTGGTCAACCTAAAAAATGTGATCAGTGTAGATAAGGATGATGTGCAGGTCGGCACCTATCATCTGCCTTTTTCCAGATCCAGAAAAAAGCCTTTCTTACAGGAACTCAGTCAGTTTTTGGAAGCCGGTTACGATAGGTAAGGAGGATTCATGTTAGCATTTCTACATCAATTTATTTTTCCAATGGAATTGTTTCTGGCAATCCTGATCTATGTACTGCCGCTGCGAATCAGAAAGGGTGGAGGCTGGCGCTGTCTTTTGACCGGTCTCGTACTTTTGATCGTTGAGGCGGTCTGGATGCAGTTTTTCCCACAACTGGCTGGCCTTATTCCGATCCCGGGACACGGAGATCTGGCGGCATTGACCTCTTTGCTTGTCTATGCCCTGCTCTACGCTGTCCTGCTCGTGGCAATGTTGCTGGCAATCCTCTTTTGCTATGAAGTGACGCTCAAGGAAGCGGTCTTGTGTATCATGATGGGCTATGCGACCGAGCATGTGGCATATTGCATCCGTCTTCTGGTCAACAGTGCGACCCATAGCCAGATCGCGGAAAGCCCCCACCTTTGTTATCTGCTTATTCATCTGGGAGTTTATGTCTTTTTTTACTTCTTCTTCGCCAAGAAGATGGTGCAAAATCATCACTATGAGACAGATGCCATCACTTCGCTTTGGATGACGCTGGTCACGCTCTTTATCGTGCTTGTGATGAGTCTGGCCTCCTCTTTCTGGGGATTTCGGACGTTGCACGGGATCTATGGATTGGTCTGCTGTCTCTTTGTCATGATCAACCAGCGAAACTATATGGGACAGTGGCATCTGCAAAAAGAGATGTCGGCGCAGGAACAACTCTTTATGATGAATAAGGCGCAGTATGAACTCTCCAAGGAGAACATCGAACTGATCAACCGTAAGTGCCATGACCTGAAACACCAGATCGCAGGACTTCGCAACATCACGGATTCCGAGGAGCGTAGGCAGGTCGTAGACTCCATCGAGAAATCTGTCATGATCTATGACTCCATCCTACATACCGGCAATCCTATCCTCGATACCGTCCTGACGGAAAAGAGTCTGGTCTGTCAGGAAAACGGCATCCGCATGCATGGGATCATCGATGGCAAACTCCTCTTTTTTATGGATGCCATAGACATATACACCCTCTTTGGCAATGCTCTGGACAATGCTATTGAGGCGAACCGCAAGGTGGAGGAAGAAAAGCGCTGTATCAGTATTCTGATCCATGAAAAGGTCAATCTGATCTTTATCCAGATCGAAAACCCATACAGCGAGGCACTGCACTTTAAGCATGGTCTGCCCCAGACCTGCAAGGAAGATAAGGATTATCACGGCTTTGGCATGGAGAGTATCCGCACCATGGCGGAAAAGTATGGAGGCTTTCTAACCTTAGAGACCGGGCAGGATATCTTTGTCCTGCGTATTACCATTCCACGGAGCCGATAGACCGATTACGACACAAAAATGACAGAACAGGACACACATTGTTCACAAAAAGAAAAAGTATGCTAACCTCTTTTTTACAAAGATGGGGTAGCGCTTTGTGCGTTACCGCAAAATGTAAGAAGGAGGTTTTTCGTTATGAGGAAAAAGGAAAAAAAGCAGCCGACCAGACGAAGCAAGATCATCAAGACCGTCATATCATTGATCCTGATTGCGGTCATGGTCGCAGCGATCGTGGCTGCTAACACACTTTTGACGGATAACAATCGTATGGTAAATGCCATGATGGGAGCCAATGACTCTGTGATCGACAACTCCGGCGTGGATACTAAGGGATTGGATCTGGATTATAACAAGAGTGATTATTCGGAGGATGAGATCGGAGCGGCAGAAGATGCTCTGGCAGACCAGATCGCGGATGAGGGTATTGTGCTTTTGAAAAATGAGGACAATGCACTTCCACTTTCCAAGGATACGCCGATCAGTTTCTTTAGCAGAAACTCCGTTACCGTCACAACACATGCCGGTATCATGGGACATGGCAGCGGCAGTCTGAAAGAGGATTTTGAAGCAGACGGCTATACCGTCAATAAGACTCTTTGGAAGTTCTATGACAAGGGCGACGGATCATCTTATGGACTTGGCACAGGCTCTATCAGTTTTGGTGATGAAGAAGACTTTGCCATCAATGAGTGCCCGTTGGAAAAGATCACGGCAGACAACAAGGTGGTAGACAGTCTTTCCGGTACGACCGCAGTCTATGTCTTAAAGAGAGTGGCTGGCGAAGGTCGTGATATGCCGCGTTCTATGTATAATCACACAGACAAGGCAGAAGACCAGACCAAGTCTTATCTGGAGCCGGATTCCGTAGAGTTGGAAATCTTATCTTATTTAAATGATAACTTTGACAATGTGGTACTGGTGGTCAATTCCAATGCAGCCTTAGAACTGGACTGGGTTAATGACTATGCTAATATCAAGTCGATCGTTTTAGCACCGAGTGGTCTTTCTTCTTTGCCAGAGATTTTGAGCGGAGAGGTCAATCCATCCGGCAGAACCGTAGATACCTTTGCAGCAGATGCCCTTGCCTCACCGGCTGCACAGAACTTTGGTGATTACCAGTATTATGATGAAAATGGCGATGCAACCAAATATAACTATGTTAGTTATGAAGAAGGTGTCTATGTCGGTTACCGCTACTATGAGACACGCTATGAGGATGTTGTATTAGGACAGGGCAATGCAGGAGATTATGACTATGCTTCTGAGGTATGCTATCCGTTTGGTTATGGACTTTCCTACACGACTTTCTCTTGGAACGCACCACAGATCACCTGGAAAGATGGAAGCGCAACCGCTACGGTTGAAGTGACCAATACAGGATCTGTCGCAGGAAAAGATGTCGTAGAACTTTACGCACAAAGTCCATATACCGATTATGACAAGGAAAACGGAGTAGAGAAGCCGTCCGTAGAACTGTTGGCATATGGAAAGACATCTGTCTTGGAGCCGGGCGCATCTGAGACTGTCACCATGACCTTTGATGAAGAACAGTTTAAGGCATATGATGCCAATGGCGCAAAGACCTATATCCTGGATGCCGGCACATATTACATCACAGCAGCAAAGGATGCACATGAAGCCATCAACAATATTTTGACCGCAAAGGGCAAGACGACCGCAGATGGCATGACAGAGGAAGGGGATGCATCCATGGTAACCACGTACGAGCCGGAGAATGCAGACACTGATCTGACAACTTATGCCAAGGATACCTATAGTGGTGCAGAGATCACCAACCAGTTTGATGATGCCAAGGGTGATGTGAACTATCTGACCAGAAATGACTGGACCGGAACTTTCCCGACACATGATGGGGAGCCGACAGATGAGATCAGTACCTGGGGCAATGAGATCAACGGTAGTGACAAGGATGGCAATCCTGCATCTTATGTTTACAGCAAGACCATTGATGCAGGTGGCTTAAAGGCATTAGATTCCTTTGAATCCGGATCACCGGTCGATGCATCCGAGTTTGAAGACAAGATCGTTTACGGAAAGAAAAACGGTTTGACCCTGATCCAGATGCGTGGACTTGATTTTGATGATCCACAGTGGGATGACCTTCTGGACGAATTGACTTATGAAGATTACTACAACACGATCGGACTTTCCGGTTATGGTATTGAGTATATTGATTCCATTGATATGCCATTCTGTACCGATGCGGATTCTGCAAACGGACTGATCTATGGCGGAACCGGGAAATATTATCCGAACTCTATGACACTGGCACAGACCTGGAATCAGGAACTGGCAAGAGAAATGGGAACCATGATCGGTAATGAGGCGATCATCGGTGGCATGGACGGCTGGTATGCACCATCTATGAATATCCATCGTACACCGTTCTCAGGACGTAACGGTGAGTATTATTCCGAGGATCCTTACCTCTCCGGTGCTGTTGCATCCAACCAGGTTTACGGTGCAGCAACCAAGGGTGTATATGCTTACATCAAGCACTTTGCCTTTAACGATCAGGAAGATCACCGAGGCGACCGTGACGGACAGTACGGACTTGCAACATGGCTCAATGAGCAGTCTGCAAGAGAGATCTACTTAAAGCCATTTGAAATGTGCATGAAACTGGGCGATGTGGAACTCAACTATCTGGAGCAAAAGAGCGATGGCACTTATGAGAACGAGACCAGACAGATCCGTGCATGTCAGGCAGTCATGACCGCATTTAACCGTATCGGTTATACCTGGACCGGCGGAAGTTACAATCTTTTGACCGGCATTGCCAGAAATGAATGGGCATTCAACGGCATGATGATCACAGATAATGCCAATACTGGTGTATTCATGGATGGCTACCAGATGATCGAGGCAGGCGGAGACATCAAGTTGACCTACTTAGCAGATTCTGCACGATTTGATTTTGATAAAAATGATACAGCAACCTATCACTACGCGAGAGAGGCTATGCACCGTGTCCTTTATACGGTTGCAAATTCCAAGGCAATGCTTGGTGCAATGCCGGGAACCGATTTCGTGGATGGACCTTCTGATACAGAGAAGATCACAATGGCAGTGGATATCGTATGCGGTATTCTGATCGCACTCCTGGCAGTGACGACCGTGCTTCGCTTTG
Organism: Roseburia sp. AM16-25; assembly: GCF_003473825.1. Lineage (NCBI taxonomy): Bacteria > Bacillati > Bacillota > Clostridia > Lachnospirales > Lachnospiraceae > Roseburia > Roseburia sp. AM16-25. The sequence continues at coordinate 298,223 of NZ_QUCW01000001.1, read as the reverse complement.
TACCGAGAAAGAAAAAGCAAAAGTAACAGCATATGAAAGAATAGAGAAGGCAGGGACGATCTGTGGATCGCCCTTGTCTTTTTTTGTCGGAAACTATATAATAAAACATCATAGATAATACATAGTGAGAAGGGGCTGTATTATGGAAAAAGAACGTGTAGAAAAGACAAAAACGAAAGAGGAAAAGAAACTAACAGAGGAGAAGACTGCCAAGGTTCGCGGCAAGAAGGCTGAGAAAGCAAAGAAAAAGCCGGGCAAGTTACACAAGACCAGTATCGGTATGAAGATCTATTCTTGTATGGCGGTCATGGGGATCTCCTTTTTGATCGTTGTTTTTGCTAATATCTCCATCCTTGGCACAGTTGAGAAGAATAACGACAAACTGGTCAACGTCTATATGGAGTTGGAGCAGGCAAAGAGCGTGACTGCAGAGTCATATCAGCAGACGGCAAAGTACGCAGAGTCCTGTGTCAACCGTCCAAAGGATGTCAACTTCTCCGGACTGGAATCAGCGATCCAGACCGTGCGTGACAATATGGATACGACCAAGAAATGTGTCAAGAAGACAGGAGACAAGAACTTGATCTCCCGCGTGGATGCATGGGAAGTCAAGATGGAAGATTTCCTGGATTCCGCAGAGTTGATCCTGACCAAGTGTCAGCAGGGGGATATCGAGGCGGCTTCCAATACTTTGTCTGCCCTGGGTGGACCATATACTTATGTGCAGATCGCACAGGGTGACTTCGAGGAATTATTTAACAGTGAATTAGCCAATATCGAAAGGACTAATACACAGGCGATCAGCCGTATCCGTCAGATCAACTATATCTGCTCCGGTGTGGTTGTATTTATCATCCTCGTTATGGTTCTGATCGTTTATAAGACCATCGTTCGTCCGACCAAGAAGTCCGGTGAGCAGATCCGTCAGATCTCTGATAAGATCTCCAAGAACGAGGGTGATCTGACCGAGCGTATCATGGTGCGTTACGGTGATGAAGTCGGTCAGATGGCAATGGGCATGAACGGATTTTTGGATCAGTTGCAGAATGTTATGCAAAACCTCAAGTCTGAGGCAGACAATATGACATCTTCTGCACAGGCTGTTCTGGATTCTGTAGATTCTTCCACAGCCAATGCAGACAATGTATCTGCCGCTATGCAGCAGATGGCAGCCAGCATGGAGGAGATCGCTGCAACACTTAGTACCATCACTTCCGGTAGTGATGCTATCCTTGCAGAAGTACAGAACATGGTAGACAGTGCCAGCGGCGGTGTCGATCTGGTACATGAGATCAAAGACAGAGCACAGAATCTGCATGCAGAGACAATCTCAGGCAAGAACGAGACCAGCGGACGTATCGTAGAGATCCGTGGCATGGTAGAAGATGCCGTGGAGGAGAGCCGCAGTGCAGAAAAGATCACAGAATTGACCGGCGAGATCTTAGATATTGCCAGCCAGACCAACTTACTCGCTTTGAATGCATCCATTGAGGCTGCAAGAGCAGGCGAGGCAGGCAAGGGATTTGCCGTTGTTGCGGATGAGATCCGTCAACTTGCAGACAGCAGCCGTGAGACTGCCAACAACATTCAGGAGATTTCCAAACTGGTTATCGGTTCCGTTGAGAAACTGGCATCCAATTCACAGAATATGCTTGCCTTTATCGACGAAAAAGTTATGCAGGACTACGATGGATTTGTTAAGGTTGTGGAGCAGTACGAGGCAGATGCAGACAGCATCAATGAAGTATTGGGACAGTTCGCAGCCAAGACAGACGAGATCCGCAATACCGTTGAGGATATGAACAATGGTATCAACGATATCTCTACTGCCATTGATGAGAACGCACAGGATGTGACAGGTGTTGCACAGAATGCCGTATCTTTGGTAGAGGCTATGAACAAGATCCAGGCAGAAACAGAAAACAATCAGGCGATTTCCCAGCAGTTGAATGAGCAGGTAAACCGCTTCAAGAGAGTATAATGGAAAAGAATTACAAATTAAAGATCAGTTATGACGGTTCGCGTTATTTCGGCTGGGAACACCAGCCGGATCGCGAAACCATCCAAGGAAAAATAGAGACAGTCCTTGCCCGTATGGTGGATAAGGACATGGTAGACGTGATTGGCGCGGGGCGTACAGATGCAGGTGTACATGCCCGCGCCATGATTGCTAATGTGCATCTGGATACGCAGATGTCACCGGAAGAGATCCGTGATTATGCCAACCGTTATCTGCCGGACGATATTGCCATGTTGGAAGTGCGGGAGGCGGCTGACCGCTTCCATGCCAGGTATAAGGCAGTGGGAAAGACTTACCAGTACACCTGTTTTGACGGTCCGGTCAAACCAGTCTTTGACCGCAAGTATTATACGCCCCTGGATCAGGAACTGGACGTGGAAGCCATGCAGGAAGCGGCGCATTTTCTGGAAGGCAAACACGATTACAAGAGTTTTTGCGGCAACAGCCGTATGAAAAAGTCGACCGTCCGTATCGTAGACACGATCACCGTGCGCCGGCGTAAGGGATATGTTTATCTGACCTTCCATGGCACCGGCTTTTTACAGAATATGGTGCGTATCATGTCAGGAACGTTGATCGAAGTCGGTCTGGGGCGAAAGAGACCGGAAGAGGTCGGGGAGATTTTGGAGGCATGCGACCGTAAGGTGGCAGGTCCGACAGCACCGGCAAAGGGGCTTTGCCTCTTGAAGGTGGACTATTAAAGGAGAGCAGAATGAAGGATGAGTGAAGGTTTTTCAGACCTTCGCTCTTTTTTTGCCCCGTTTTTTGTATAGAATGTCGGAAATTATGGATAATATACAAAAACGATATGGAAAATTTGTTGAAGTTTATGACTGAAAATGATTGAAAATGACGGAATGTGATTGTATAATACGAACATCAAATGAATGATTTTGAATGAAGTTGAACGGAAGTGAATTTATGTTAGCAGAAGAAAGATTTGCAAGAATATTGTCCATACTAGAAGAAAGCGGTTCTGTGACGGTCGCAGAATTGATGGAACGTCTGGATGCGTCAGAGTCGACCATCCGCCGTGACCTCAACAATCTGGATGCCAGAGGACAACTCATCAAGGTGCATGGCGGTGCCATGATGAAGGACGCTGCTTCTTACCGGACGCAGGATGATGACGTCCAGTTACGCAAGGAGCGCAACGTAGAGCAGAAAGTAGTGATCGCCCGCTATGCGGCGCATTTGATCTCTGATTATGATGTGGTCTATCTGGATGCAGGCACGACGACAGAGTTGATGATCGATCCCATGCTCAACCGCAATGCCATGTATGTGACCAATGCCATCGGTCATGCGAGAAAACTGGCAGCCTTAGGCTGTACCGTCTATCTTCTGGGCGGTGAGTTCAAGGGAACGACGGATGCCATCGTCGGTGAGGAGGCAGTGCTTTCCATCGCTAAATACAATTTTACCAAGGGCTTTTTCGGAACCAATGGCGTGACGGTAGAACAGGGATTTACCACACCGGAGGTCAAAGAGGCTTTGATCAAGCGCAGAGCACTGGCACAGACCAAGGATGCCTACATCTTAGCAGATGCCAGCAAGTTCGGAGAGATATCCACCGTGACTTTTGGGGACTTTGCGGATGCAACCGTTTTAACGGATCAGATAAACAAAAAGTATAGAGATTTTTCAAATATTAAGGAGGTGGGAGAATGATCTATACAGTGACCTTTAATCCTTCTTTGGATTATATCGTGTCAGTGGATGATTTTATGCTGGGGCGTGTCAATCGTACCAGGACGGAGATCATTTATCCGGGAGGCAAGGGGATCAATGTTTCCATGGTGCTGAAAAATCTGGGGCATGATAGTCACGCACTTGGCTTCATGGCAGGATTTACCGGACAGGAGATCGTAAGACTCTTGGATGAATGGGGCGTACAGTCAGATTTCATCCGGGTAGAGCAAGGGATTTCCCGTATCAACGTCAAACTCCGTTCCAATGAGGAATCCGAGATCAACGGACAGGGACCTGCGATCGCCGAGGAACATATCAGACAGTTGTATCAACAGTTGGATCGTTTGGAGGACGGCGATGTCTTAGTGCTCGCCGGAAGCATACCGGATGTCATGCCGGATGACATCTATATGGATATCATGAAGCACTTATCTTCCAAGAAGTTGCATATCATTGTGGATGCGACCAGAGATCTGCTGGTAAATGTATTGCCTTATCACCCATTTTTGATCAAGCCAAATAACCACGAACTTGGTGAGGTCTTTGGCGTGGAATTGGAGGATAAGGAAGAAGTCTTTACCTATGCCGCAAAGTTACAGGAGCGTGGGGCACGCAATGTCCTGGTTTCTATGGCAGGGGACGGAGCAGTCCTTTTGACAGAGGATGGACAGAGATTTGAAAGTATGCCGCCGAAGGGCAAGGTCGTCAATTCGGTCGGTGCCGGGGATTCCATGGTAGCAGGATTCCTCGCAGGATATATGGAAGAACATGATTATGCCAAAGCATTTTATATGGGACTGTGTGCGGGAAGCGCATCCGCATTCTCAGAGGAACTGGCAACCAGGGACGAAGTCCTCGCTTTGATGCATAGTATCGGGAGGTAATGTGTCAAACATTATTTTATAGGAAAGGTAAAAGGAGGAATCACACATGAAAGTGAGAGATTTGCTTGGTGTAGAAAGCATTCAGTTGCAGGGGACACCAACAGGCAAGGAAGATGCCATCAGACAGATGGTAGACTTGATGTGCAAACGCGGCAACATCGCGGATCCGGACGCTTATCTGCAGGGGGTTTTTGCAAGAGAAGAAGAAGGAACGACAGGTATCGGAGAGGGGATTGCAATCCCACATTGTAAGTCGGATGCAGTATCGGCACCGGGGCTGGCAGCCATGGTCGTGCCACAGGGCGTAGAATACGATGCACTTGACGGAGAACCGGTGCATATCATCTTTTTGATCGCAGCACCAAATACAGAAGACAATGTGCATTTGGAGGTACTTAGTCGCTTGTCCGTCCTTTTGATGGATGAGCAGTTTACAAAGGATCTGATGCAGGCAAAGAGCCCGGAGGACTTTTTGCATGTGATCGATCTGGCTGAGGCGGACAAGGAAGAAAAAGAGGAAGCCAAGGCAGAGGCAGAAAAAGCAGAGGTCGGAGAGGAGACTTTTGTGGTTGCGGTTACCGGATGTCCTACCGGAATCGCACATACTTATATGGCAGCAGAAGCCTTAGAAAAGGCAGCAGCCGCAGCAGGATGCCGGATCAAGGTAGAGACCAGAGGATCCGGAGGAGCCAAGAATGTAATTACGGATGCAGAGATCGCCTCTGCAAAGGCAGTTATCGTTGCCGCAGATACCAAGGTGCCAATGGATCGTTTTGATGGCAAAGCATTGATCGAGTGTAAGGTGGCAGATGGCATCAGCAAGGCAGCAGAACTGGTTGACCGTGCTATGAGAGGGGATGCTAAGGCATACCATGCAAGGGCCGCTAAGAAAGAGAGCAAGGTCGAGACAGGAAAGACAGACAGCGTAGGACATCAGATCTATACACATCTGATGAATGGGGTATCGCACATGCTTCCGTTCGTTATCGGTGGCGGTATCTTAACAGCGATCGCCTTTTTGATCGATACTTTGATGGGCTATGGTGCGATCGGTGGCGGAAGTTTCGGTTCCTGCACACCGGTATCCGCATTCTTTAAATATGTAGGTGGTCTTGCTATGGGACTGATGGTTCCGGTACTTGCGGGCTACATTGCTTATTCCATCGCAGACCGTCCGGGTCTTGCGGTTGGTTTTACCGGAGGCCTTCTGGCATCCAATGGTAATGCTCTCTTTACCGATTATGATTGGGGCAATCTGTCCGGCTTTAGCGATTTTGTTGGACGTTTTGCTTTCCAGGGAGAGCATGGCGGTACGACCGTTTCCGGTTTCTTAGGCGGTATTCTGGTAGGTTTCCTTGCAGGATACATTATCTTGGGACTCAAGAAACTGTGCGAGAAACTGCCGGATTCTTTGGAAGGCATCAAGCCGACCCTGATCTATCCGGTCGTAGGTATGTTTATCGTGAGTGTCCTCATGTGCTTTATCTTTAACCCGATCATCGGATTGATCAACACCGGACTCTCTACCATGCTGACAGCCCTGGCAAAGGCAGGACTGATCACCTTACTGGGATGTCTCTTGGGAGCCATGATGGCGATCGATATGGGAGGCCCGATCAACAAGGCAGCCTATGTCTTTGGCACAGGAATGCTTGCAACGGCATCTGATCTGATGGCAAGCGGCGCACAGTCAACAGACCCGGCAGTCCAGGCATGCTACATTGCAATGGCATCCATCATGGTCGGTGGTATGGTGCCACCAATCGGTATTGCCCTTGCCTGTCATTTCTTCCCGAAGAAGTTTACCGAGGCAGAGCGTGCGTCTAAGGTTTCCAACCTTGTTATGGGATGTTCTTTCATCACAGAAGGTGCCATTCCATTTGCAGCAAGTGACCCGGCACATGTGATCCCATGTACTCTGGTTGGTGCAGGTGTCGCAGGCGGACTCAGTGCATTCTTTGGATGTACCCTGATGGCTCCTCACGGTGGTATCTTCGTATTTGCAACCGTTGGCAAGCCTTTGCTTTACATCCTTTCATGGATCATCGGTTCCATTGTTACGACCGTCATGCTTGGTTTTATCAAGAAGGACGCACAGGAAGTTTAAAAAGGAATATAGATGGGCGGAAGCAGAAAAGCAGTATGCTTCCGCTGCATCTAAAATATAAAAAGAAAGATCATTAGGAGGAAAATATCATGAAAGAAATCACATACACGATCACAGATCCGGAAGGAATCCATGCAAGACCGGCAGGTGTCTTAGTAAAAGAGGCAGCAAAGTTTACAAGCAAGGTTATCATCGCAAAGGATGGAAAAGAAGTGGATGCCAAGAGAATCTTAGGCCTTATCGGACTTGGTGTAAAATGTGGACAGGAAATCGTTTTAAAGACCGAGGGTGAGGATGAGGACGCAGCCATCGAAGCACTTGGCAAGTTTTTGGAAGAAAATCTGTAAGACAGGATAGCGGGTAAGCGCTCGTAGTAGTTTAGCACAGTAACGAAGAGAGGGCGATGAATATGAAATTAGAAGGTAAAAGCGTTTTTAGCGGAATAGCAATCGGAAAGTGCAAGATCTTTGGAAAGAAGGATCAGGTCGTAAAACGTAGCAAGGTCACAGATACGGATCTGGAGATCAAGCGTTTTACCCAGGCAAAGGAGCAGGCAAAGAGCCAGTTGGCAGCCCTTTACGAAAAGGCATTAAAAGAAGTGGGCGAGGCAAATGCCGCCATTTTTGAAGTGCATCAGATGATGCTGGATGATCTGGATTATGTGGAGTCTATCACCAATATGATCTCATCCCAGGGCATCAATGCAGAGTATGCCGTGGCAACGACAGGCGATAATTTTGCCGAAATGTTTGCAGCCATGGATGATGATTATATGAGAGAGCGGGCAGCAGATGTCAAAGATATTTCCAATCGCGTCATCCATATCTTGCAGGGCGGCAGTGAGCAGGCAGGACTGGGAGACCAGCCGGTCATCGTTTTGGCAGATGATCTGGCACCAAGTGAGACCGTGCAACTGGACAAGTCCAAGGTGCTTTCCTTTGTGACCCGTCATGGATCCACCAATTCGCATACAGCGATCCTGGCGAGAACCATGAATATTCCGGCGCTTATTGGAGTAGATTATCCCGAGGATGCAGAAGGTCATATGGCTGTCGTGGATGGCAGAAACGGTGTCTTTCTATTGGATCCGACGGAGGAAGAATTGACAAAGTATGAGGCACTTCGCCAGGAAGGAGTAGAAAAAGCAAGACTTTTACAGGAATTAAAGGGCAAAGAGAATGTCACGAAAGCCGGCAGGAAGATCGCCCTTTATGCAAATATCGGTGGTGTTGGCGATGTGGCAAGTGTACTTGCTAATGATGCCGGCGGTATCGGACTTTTCCGCAGTGAGTTTTTGTATCTGGAAACAGAGGATTATCCGAGCGAGGAACAGCAGTTTAAGGCGTACCGGACAGTCGCAGAGAACATGGCTGGCAAAAAGGTCATTATCCGAACCCTTGACATCGGTGCGGATAAGCAGGTAGATTATTTTGGACTGGAACATGAGGAAAACCCGGCGATGGGATATCGTGCCATCCGTATCTGTCTGGATCGCAAGGAGATCTTTAAGACGCAGTTGCGCGCGATTTACCGTGCATCTTATTATGGCAATATTTCCATCATGTTTCCTATGATCATCTCTGTGGATGAAGTCAAGGCTGCCAAAGAGATGTGTGCGACCGTGCAGGAGGAGTTAAAGAGTGAGGGCATTCCGTATGGAAAGGTGGAACTCGGTATTATGATCGAGACACCTGCGGCGGTCATGATCTCGGATCTTCTGGCAAAGGAAGTTGACTTCTTTTCGGTTGGAACTAATGACTTGACCCAGTACACACTGGCGATCGACCGTCAGAACCCGAAACTGGATAATATCTATGATGCACATCATCTGGCAATCCTTCGGATGTTGCAGATGATCATTGATAATGGACATAAGGAAGGCTGCTGGGTCGGCATCTGCGGTGAACTTGGTGCAGATGTGACTCTCACAGACACATTCATTAAAATGGGCATTGATGAACTTTCGGTCAGCCCGTCTATGATCTTAAAGGTCAGAGAACAGATCCGAAATAGCGATGCCAAATAATTTGATAAGCAGATGGCGGATGTTTGTTATGCTATCCGGACATTCGTCTGACTTTTGCCCCGTCGTCCCTGACTGCGCTGTGGGATGACGGTATATAGAAACCACCTTTGTAAGACAGAGGTGGTTTTTTTTCTTGCCTGCCTGTGGTAAGATAGGAACGTGAAGAAAGAAGGTAAACAAAAGATGAAATACGATATTGTTTTATTTGATTTGGATGGAACGCTTTTGAATACATTGGAGGACTTGGCGGACAGCGTGAATTACGTGATGATGCAGATGGGATATCCGGTGCATCCGTTGGAGAGTATTCGGCAGTTTGTTGGAAATGGTATCCGCATTCTCATGGTCAAGGCAACCCCACAGGGAGAGGAAAATCCACGTTTTGAAGAAGCCTTTGCCATGTTTAAGGCTTATTATCTGACCCATAATCAGATCAAGACCAGACCTTATGATGGTGTGATGGAACTTTTGCACGATTATGAGGAGCAGGATATGCCTATGGCGATCGTGACCAACAAAAATCAGGAGTCTGTAGATGTGCTGGTGCGTGATGTTTTCAAGAACCATGTGCGTGTTGCGGTGGGCGATGACGGTATCCGTCCAAGAAAACCGGCAGCAGCCCCGGTGGAAGAAGCACTACGCAGACTGCGTCAGGTCTACGCCGACCGGTCATGGGCGCGCATGGGCGTAGAGGATGCCTTATCCGAGGAAGACTGGCTGGAATGGATCAAGCCGCACGTCCTGTATGTAGGTGATTCGGATGTGGATGCAGCGACAGCAGAAAACTCCGGTGTGGATTGTGCCCTGTGTGCATGGGGATTTCGCGAGGAATCTCTGCTTGAGACCTTGCCACATGTGGTCTTGTTACATAAACCATTAGAATTAGAAGCATTCGTGAGAGGTTAAATATGGGTTTAAAAAAGGCATATTGCCGTGTATATCAATGGATTTATAATATTGGAATGAAAGTGGTCAAATGGAAGGAGCCAGAGCGCTTGGAGGGCGTGGATAGTTTTCACAGTATCCCGGAGATCTTGGAGCAAGCAGGTGTCTGGGCGCCTATGATCGTCACCGGACCCCGCATTGGCAAGACCGGATTTTTGAAAGATCTCTACAATGATCTCTCCGAGCGATCGGTCATCTATGATCAGGTGCATCCTGATCCGACGATCTCACAGATCGAGGAAATGTATCAGATCTATCAAGACCATGACTGTGACAGCATCATTGCGATTGGCGGTGGTTCCAACATGGATGCGGCAAAGGCACTGGCGGCGCGTGTTGCCCGCCCGGATAAGTCTTTGCAGGACATGAAGGGACAATTAAAGGTCGGCCGGCAGGTTCCTTTTTTTGTCGCTGTTCCAACCACAGCCGGAACCGGTTCGGAGACGACCATTGCAGCAGTTGTGACGGATGATGCCGAGAACCACAAGTATGCCATCAATGATCCGGTATTGGTGCCGGATTATGCCGTGATGGATCCAAGTCTTACTGTATCCCTGCCTGCAGATATTACGGCAGCGACCGGTATGGACGCGCTGACGCATGCGGTGGAAGCCTATCTGAGTTGGACTTACCGCACGGAAGAGACTATCGAATATTGCGAAGAGGCGGTCACGGCGATCATGGGATTTTTGCCGGAAGCCTACGAACAGGGAGATTCTCTGGAAGCCAGGGAAGAAATGCTGATCGCATCCTTTAAGGCGGGGGCAGCCTTTACACGAGCCTGCGTCGGAAATGTGCATGCCATTGCGCATACGATCGGAGGGCTTTATCATGTGCCGCATGGTCTGGCGAACGCGGTGGTCCTGCCGATCGTCTTAGAAGACTACGGATCGGCGGTCTATGGAAAATTAGCGCGCCTTGCAACCCTTTCACAGGTGGCTTGCGAAGGAAGCGAGGCAGAACGTGCCAAAGAATTTATCAGACATATCAGACAAATGAATGAACACATGGGTATCCCGGAGCATCTGCCGCAGATCCGCGAGGAAGATATTGCACAGATGGCAGAGTGGGCAGATCAGGAAGCCAATCCCCTCTATCCGGTGCCTGTGATTTACGATAAAAAGCATTTTGAGGAAGCGATCCGAAAAGTTGCTGGAAAGTAGGAGGTAGACAGAATTGATAAACATTTACAGAACGGACAACCGTATCATCTCCGAAATAGATCAGTTCGATACCGGTGCATGGGTAAAACTTACCGCACCGTCACTGGAAGAATGTGCAGAGATCAGTGATCGTTTTCATATGGATATCGCAGATGTGCGGGCGGCCCTCGATGATGAGGAGAGTTCCCGTATCAATCTGGAAGATGAATATACACTTATTCTGGTGGATATCCCATCAGCAGAAATGCGTAACAACCGCCATTCCTATACCACAATCCCGCTGGGGATCTTGATTGCAGAAGATGTGGTGATCACGGTATGTGCGGAGGAGACTGCCGTACTGCGTTCCTTTGTGGAACAACGTGTGCGCGATTTCTCCACCAAAAAACAGATGCGTTTTACCTATCAGATCTTATACAATGCCTGCATGGTCTATCAGAGCCTGCTGCGCAGTATTGACAGAAAGCGTACTGAGATCGAGGAAAGAATCGATCAGAATACCGAGGATGTTGACTTGATCGACCTGCACGAATTGGAATCCAATCTGGTCTACTTTGCTACGTCACTGCGTGCAAATGGTGTGGTGTTGGATCGTTTGACACGTTATGGGAGGCTCCGTCAGTATTCGGAGGATCAGGAACTATTAGAGGATGTGATCATTGAGAACAGACAGGCGATCGAGATGACACAGATCTATCGTGACATCATCAATGGTACCAGAGAACTGATGTCGACGGTCATCAACAATCGCCTGAATAATGTAATGAAATATCTGGCAGCGATCACGATCGTTATGTCCATCCCGACGATCATATCAGGACTCTGGGGCATGAACGTCGGTGGCAAATGGATGCCGTTTTCGTCCACACCGCATGGTTTCGCGATCATCTGTGTGATAACGCTGCTGCTTTGCATCGTGGTTATGCTTTGGCTTCGGAAGAAAAAGATGCTTTAGCCTGAGCAAACTCGTCTGTGATTTGACGAAAGACCTGCATGATACGAGGATCAAAAGAAGTGCCGTCTTCATCTAAGAGAATGGAGACGGCTTTTTCATGCGAAAAAGCGTCTTTGTAACTGCGCTGGCTGGTCAGAGCATCGTAGACATCCGCGACAGCCAGAATACGTGCGCTGAGGGGTATATCTTCGCCGGCAAGTCCTTTTGGATAGCCGGATCCGTCCCATTTCTCGTGATGGTAATATGCCATGTCTCTGGCATCGCTTAAGAAACTGTCCTCGCCAACGATCTCAACCGCATGGGTAAGCGCCTGACCGCCAAAGGTGGAGTGTTGGCGCATAAATTCCATTTCCTCCGGGCTGAGACGTGAAGGCTTTAAAAGGGTGTTGTCGGAAATACCGACCTTGCCCAGGTCATGCAGTGGAGCACCGCGAAGCAATCTTACCTTGTAGTCCGGTGTGATCGCATCCGGGAAGGTATGTGCCTTGTCTAAGGCATTCAAGAGTATCTCGAAATATTTTGCCGTGCGTCTGACGTGGGAGCCGGTCATACCGTCACGGATTTCCAACAGGTCATTTAAACTGGCGACCAGTGCCGTCTCTACGCGTGCGACCTGCTCTGTCTTTTGCATGATGATCTCTTCCAGGTGATCCTGATAATGTGCCAGATCCAACTGGGTGCGGATACGCATGCGCATGATCTGGGGCTGCAAGGGCTTATGGATGTAATCGACTGCGCCCAGTTCCAGTCCGTGGATCTCATCGGCAACATTGTCCTGTGCTGTCAAGAAAATGATAGGTGTGTCCTCGGTCTGTGGCAGGGAACGGATGGCTTTCAATGTCTCGAAACCGTCCACTTCCGGCATTTGGATATCGAGCAGGATGATGTCTGGTGTATGTTTTTCTAAATAACGAAGAGCCATTTTGCAGGAATTGGCTGTGACGACATTGTAGTAGTCATCCAGTGCTTCCTTGGCGGTACGCAGGTTGATGCCGCTATCATCTATGATTAAAACTGTTTCCATACTGTCAAACTCCTTGTGGTGTTTATAATGAGGTCGGAAGATCCTGACCGGCAAATCTGCCGCTGGCTCCGCAAGGGAGGGTAAGTCCGTTGCAGGAAACAGGAAGACCGATTTCTTCTGCGGCTACACTTCCCGGATAGCCTTTTAAGGCGGTTGAAATCATATAGTGCAGTACAGCAGGCTGCAAGCCTGTGGTGTATGAGTTTACAAGGAAGAAAAGTGGCTGGTCGGTCAGCAGTTGCGCACACAATTCTATGAGCGGATAGATGGCATCCTCGATCTTCCAGATCTCACCCTTAGGACCACGTCCGTAAGATGGCGGATCCATAATGATGGCATCGTAGTGATTGCCGCGTCGGATCTCGCGCTCTACGAACTTTTTGCAGTCATCCACGATCCAGCGGATCGGGGCATCGGCAAGACCGGAGGATACGGCATTTTCCTTTGCCCAGGTGACCATGCCTTTGGACGCATCTACATGTGTGACTGCGGCACCGGTTGCTGCCGCGGCGATCGTTGCACCGCCGGTATAGGCAAAGAGATTTAATACTTTGATCGGGCGATCCGGGTGCTCTTTCTTCCTATTATATATAAGTGTGGAAAACCAATCCCAGTTGACTGCCTGTTCCGGAAAAAGACCGGTGTGTTTAAAACTGAAAGGTTTCAGATGAAAAGTCAGGCTGCCGTTATGGTTGACATAGAGATTGTCGTTATCGGTGTGGGGCAGTTGATAAGTGATGCTCCACTGCTGTGGCAGATCAAAGAACTCCCACTCGCCACCACCTTTTTTGCTGCGGTGATAGTGCCCGTTTAGTTTCTTCCATTCGCTGACCTTCTTTGGGGTGTTCCAGATGACCTGTGGGTCCGGGCGGAGCAGGGTGTATTTTCCCCAGTGCTCCAGTTTCTCACCGCCGGAGCAGTCGATGACTTCGTATTCTTTCCAATGGTCTGCTATCCACATAATGATTCCTCGCATTCTATCTATCGTATCGTTCGATTTGTATTCTTCTTATTGCTTCTATATTATATATGAAGAAAGACTAAGATGCCACTGAAAATATTGTATGCGAAAAAATACAATATTTATTCAAAAAACCTTGCAAGTATTGATTTTATCATGTATATTAGATGTTGCTGTGACATTGATAGCGTTGAAGCGTGAGGTTGCTGCCGATTATCACCATAGTAATCTGGCAGGTTTTCCGTGGAGCGAATGTCAAGTTAGGAAACTGGCGACAAGTCACTGTACAAAATATAGTCTACCATTGTGTAGAGACACGTGTGTTAATCTTTAGGACACACACGGAGAAGTGTACAGTCACCGCTTGTCGTACTATTGAAATAAGTGCGAAGGAGGCGACTTTTTTTATGGCAACTCAGGTTATGAGAATCACACTCAAGGCATATGATCACGAATTAGTTGATGCATCTGCTAAGAAAATCATCGAGACTGTTAAGAAAAACGGATCACAGGTGAGTGGACCGGTACCACTTCCGACAAAGAAGGAAGTTGTTACTATCTTAAGAGCGGTACACATGTACAAAGATTCCAGAGAACAGTTCGAGCAGAGAACTCATAAGAGACTCATCGATATCATGACACCTACCCAGAAGACAGTTGATGCATTGCAGAGACTCGAAATGCCAGCTGGTGTTTACATCGATATCAAGATGAAGTAAGAAGTTAACAAGGTTAACGATCCGGTATAGGTTTATATAGAAGCAACATTTATGTTCCACTTATATTGCCTGTTCTAGGATGATCGCTACGGCGATCCGCTGTAGAAAAACAGGAGGAAAGAAAATGAAGAAAGCTATTTTAGCAACAAAAGTCGGAATGACTCAAATCTTCAATGCTGATGGAGTTTTAACTCCTGTAACTGTTTTACAGGCTGGTCCTTGTGTAGTAACACAGATCAAGACTGTTGAGAACGACGGTTACGAAGCAGTTCAGGTTGGTTTCGTTGACAAGAAAGAAAAGGTAGTCAACAAGGATGCCAACGGCAAGAAAGAAATCAGAAACAGACATGGCGTCAACAAGGCTGAGAAGGGACACTTCGATAAGGCTGGTGTTTCTGGAAAGAGATTCGTAAGAGAATTTAAGTTTGAAAATTGCGCAGATTACAATCTTGCAGATGAGATCAAGGCTGACATCTTTGAAGAAGGTGACAAGATCGATGCTACAGCAATTTCAAAGGGAAAAGGATTCCAGGGTGCTATCAAGAGACTTGGTCAGCACAGAGGACCTATGGCTCATGGTTCTAAGTTCCATCGTCATCAGGGTTCCAACGGTGCTTGTTCTTCACCAAGTAAGGTATTCAAAGGAAAAGGAATGCCTGGACACATGGGAAGCGTTAAGGTTACAATCCAGAACCTTGAAGTTGTACGCGTAGATGCAGAGAATAACCTGCTTTTGGTAAAGGGTGCTGTTCCAGGACCTAAGAAGTCTTTAGTTACAATTAAAGAGTCTGTAAAGTCAGGTAAGTAATCGATAGTAGGAAAGGAGGAACTTTACGATGGCTAAAGTATCCGTATACAATATGGAAGGCAAAGAAGTTGAGACAATGGAACTTGACGATGCTGTTTTCGGTGTTGATGTAAACGAGCATTTAGTTCACATGGCAGTTGTCCAGCAGCTTGCAAATAACCGTCAGGGAACTCAGAAGGCAAAGACACGTTCTGAAGTTCGTGGTGGTGGTAGAAAACCATGGAGACAGAAGGGAACAGGTCATGCAAGACAGGGTTCTACAAGAGCTCCACAGTGGACAGGTGGTGGTGTTGTATTTGCACCAACTCCAAGAGATTATTCATTCAAGTTGAATAAGAAAGAGAAGAGAGCAGCACTTAAGTCTGCATTATCTTCCAGAGTAGCAGAGAATAAGTTTGTTGTAGTTGACGAGTTGAAGTTCGATGCGATCAAGACAAAGGATTTTGCAAAGGTAATGAGCAACCTTGGTGTTGAAAAGGCGCTTGTTGTTATCAATGACAACGACACAAATGTTGTTATGTCAGCAAAGAACATTCCTACTGTTAAGACTGCTTCAACAAGCACGATCAACGTATATGACATCTTGAAGTACAACACAGTTGTTGTAACAAAGGATGCTGTTAATACAATTCAGGAGGTGTATGCATAATGGCTAACGTACAATATTATGATGTAATCCTCAAACCTGTAATCACAGAGAAGAGCATGAATGCAATGGCTGAAAAGAAGTACACATTTCTTGTTCATCCAGAAGCAAACAAGACAATGATCAAGGAAGCAGTTGAAAAGATGTTCGAAGGAACAAAGGTTGCTTCCGTTAATACAATGAACAACGATGGCAAGGAAAAGAGACGTGGCAGAAGCGTAGGCAAGACTGCTAAGACTAAGAAGGCTATCGTTCAGCTTACAGCAGATAGCAAGGACATCGAGATCTTCGCAGGGCTGTAAGTCGAAAGCAAGATTATGCGTCATGTTTAGACGCGATAAGTAAAACGTAAAAGTAGCGAAAGGAGAATTACAATGGGAATTAAAACTTATAACCCATATACACCTTCCAGAAGAAATATGACTGGCTCTGATTTCTCCGAGATCACAAAGAAGACTCCTGAGAAGTCTCTTACAACTTCTTTAAAGAAGAACGCTGGTCGTAACAATCAGGGTAAGATTACAGTTAGACACCAGGGTGGTGGAAACAGAAGAAAATATAGAATTATCGATTTCAAGAGAAAGAAAGATGGAGTTCCTGCAACTGTTATCGGTATCGAGTACGATCCAAACAGAACAGCAAACATCGCATTGATCTGCTACGCAGACGGCGAGAAGGCTTACATCCTTGCTCCTGAAGGACTTGCTGATGGCATGAAGGTCATGAACGGACCGGAAGCAGAAGTACGTGTTGGTAACTGCCTTCCGCTGGCAAACATCCCGGTTGGTACTTTAGTACACAACATCGAGATGTATCCGGGCAAGGGTGGACAGTTAGTTCGTTCCGCTGGTAACAGCGCTCAGTTGATGGCTAAAGAAGGCAAGTATGCAACTCTTAGACTTCCATCAGGCGAAATGAGAATGATTCCTTTGAACTGTAGAGCATCTATCGGTGTTATCGGCAATGGTGATCACAACCTTGTTAAGATTGGTAAAGCTGGTCGTAAGCGTCACATGGGTATCCGCCCAACTGTTCGTGGTTCTGTTATGAACCCTAATGACCATCCACATGGTGGTGGTGAAGGTAAGGCACCAATCGGACGTCCGGGTCCATGTACACCTTGGGGCAAGCCTGCACTTGGTTTGAAGACCAGAAAGAAGAACAAACAGTCTAACAAGCTTATCGTAAGAAGAAGAGACGGTAAGGCTATCAAATAAGGAGGATCATTATGGCTCGTTCATTAAAAAAAGGACCATTTGCTGATGAAAGCTTATTGAAGAAGATTGATGCAATGAACGCATCAGGCGACAAGAGTGTTATTAAGACATGGTCACGCCGTTCAACAATCTTTCCACAGATGGTAGGACATACAATCGCTGTTCATGACGGAAGAAAGCATGTGCCTGTATATGTTACAGAAGATATGGTAGGACACAAGCTTGGTGAGTTCGTTTCTACAAGAACTTACAGAGGTCATGACAAGAACGAAAAGAAATCAAGAGTACGCTAATTAATTTTTGAAAGGAGGTTTCACATCATGGCAAAAGGACATAGATCCCAGATTAAACGTGAGAGAAACAGTCAAAAAGATACTAGACCTTCAGCAAAGTTATCTTATGCTAGAATGTCAGTTCAGAAAGCTTGCTTCGTATTAGACGCTATTCGCGGTAAGGATGTTCAGACAGCTCTTGCTATCGTAACTTATAATCCAAGATACGCTTCAAGCATTATAGAGAAGTTATTAAAGTCAGCAATCGCAAATGCTGAGAACAATTACCCAGACAAGAACTACAGCCTGGAAAACCTTTATGTTGCAGAGTGCTATGCAAATAAGGGCCCAACAATGAAGAGAATTAGACCAAGAGCACAGGGTAGAGCTTACAGAATCGAAAAGAGAATGAGCCACATTACTGTTGTGCTTGATGAAAGATAGGAGGCAATCATGGGACAGAAAGTTAATCCTCACGGCTTAAGAGTCGGTGTGATCAAGGATTGGGATTCTAAGTGGTATGCTGAAGGTGAATTCGCTGACTACTTGGTTGAAGATTACAATATCAGAACATTTCTTAAGAAAAAGTTATATGCAGCTGGCGTATCTAAGATCGAGATCGAAAGAGCAGCCGGAAGAGTTAAGGTTATCGTTTACACAGCAAAGCCTGGTGTTGTAATCGGTAAGGGCGGCGCTGAGATCGAGAAGGTTAAGGCTGAACTTCAGAAGTTGACAGACAAGAAGCTTGTTGTTGACATTAAGGAAGTTAAGAGACCTGACAAGGACGCTCAGTTAGTTGCAGAGAATATCGCAGCACAGTTGGAGAACCGTGTTTCTTTCCGTCGTGCTATGAAGTCTTGCATGTCAAGATCTATGAAGACCGGTATCAAGGGTATCAAGACAAGCGTTTCCGGACGTCTTGGTGGTGCTGATATGGCTCGTACAGAGTTCTATTCAGAAGGTACTATTCCGCTTCAGACACTTCGTGCAGATATTGATTATGGATTCGCTGAGGCTGACACTACTTATGGCAAGGTCGGCGTAAAGGTTTGGATCTACAAAGGAGAAGTACTTCCTACAAAGGGAAATAAGGAAGGAGGAGCCAAATAATGTTAATGCCTAAGAGAGTAAAACATCGTAAGCAGTTCCGTGGATCTATGACAGGAAAGGCTTTACGAGGCAACAAGATCGTAAACGGTGATTTCGGTATTGTTGCTATGGAACCATGTTGGATTCGTTCTAATCAGATTGAAGCAGCCCGTATCGCTATGACACGTTATATCAAGCGTGGTGGTAAGGTCTGGATCAAGATTTTCCCTGATAAGCCTGTTACAGCAAAGCCTGCTGAAACTCGTATGGGTTCCGGTAAGGGAGCTTTGGAGTACTGGGTAGCTGTTGTTAAGCCAGGTCGTGTATTATTTGAAATCTCCGGGGTACAGGAAGATGTCGCTAGAGAGGCTCTTCGTCTTGCTACACACAAATTGCCTTGCAAGTGCAAGATCGTTTCTCGTGCGGATTTGGAAAGCGAGGTTGCAGCAAATGAAAACTAAGGAATATGTTAACGAATTAAAGAATGCATCTGTTGCAGATTTGAATGCACAGTTGGTGGAAGCAAAGAAGGAACTTTTCAATTTAAGATTCCAGAACGCAACCAATCAGTTAGAGAATACAGCAAGAATCAAAGAAGTTAGAAGAAACATTGCACGTATTCAGACAATGATTACTGCAGCTGATAACAAGTAAGCAGTTCGGAATTTTAAAGGTAGAAAGGAGACAATATCGTGGAAGAAAGAAATCTTAGAAAAACACGTGTAGGTATTGTTGTAAGCGATAAGATGGATAAGACAATCGTTGTTGCTGTTAAGGATAACGTAAAGCATCCACTTTACAACAAGATCGTTAAGAGAACTTATAAATTAAAGGCTCATGACGAGAACAACGATGCACACATCGGTGATACCGTCAGAGTTATGGAAACAAGACCATTATCTAAGGATAAGAGATGGAGACTTGTTGAAATCATGGAAAGAGCAAAGTAATTAGAAGGAGGCTACAAACATGGTACAGCAGGAAAGTAGATTAAAAGTAGCTGATAATACAGGTGCTAAAGAAATCCTTTGCATTCGTGTTATGGGCGGTTCTACAAGAAGATATGCAAATATCGGTGACGTGATCACCGCTACTGTTAAAGATGCAACACCAGGTGGTGTTGTTAAAAAGGGCGATGTCGTTAAGGCAGTAGTTGTACGCTCCAAGAAGGGTGCCCGTCGTAAAGATGGTTCTTATATTAAGTTTGACGAGAATGCTGCAGTTATCATCAAAGATGACAAGACCCCAAGAGGAACTCGTATTTTTGGACCTGTAGCTAGAGAGCTTCGTGAGAAACAGTTTATGAAGATTGTTTCCCTTGCTCCGGAAGTATTATAGGAGGTAGTACGATGGCAACAATGAAGATCAAAAAGGGCGATACCGTTAGAGTAATCGCTGGTGCAGATAAGGATAACGAAGGAAAAGTTATCGCTGTAAATCAGAAAAATCATACAGTTTTGGTTGAAGGTGTGAACATGATCAAGAAGCACACAAAGCCTAGCATGGCAAACCAGAACGGTGGAATCATCGAGCAGGAAGGACCAATCGACATTTCAAATGTTATGCTTCTTGTTGATGGTAAGACAACCAGAGTTGGTTTTCAGATGGACGGAGACAAGAAAGTCCGCGTAGCAAAAGCAACTGGTAAAGTGATCGATTAATATAACGAGAGGAGGCAAATCAGTTGAGTAGACTTAAAGAGCAGTACCAGAATGAGATCGTAAAGGCTATGATCGAAAAGTTTGGTTATAAGAATATTATGGAAGTTCCAAAGCTTGACAAGATCGTAGTCAATATGGGTGTTGGCGAAGCTAAGGAAAACGCAAAGCTTTTAGAGGCAGCAGTTAAGGACATGGAGACAATCACAGGTCAGAAGGCTGTTACAACAAAGGCAAAGAACTCTGTTGCTAACTTCAAGATCAGAGAAGGTATGGCAATCGGATGTAAGACAACACTTAGAGGCGAAAAGATGTATGATTTCGCTGATCGTCTTATCAATCTTGCACTTCCACGTGTACGTGACTTTAGAGGTGTTAGTGCTGATTCTTTCGACGGAAGAGGTAACTACGCACTTGGTATCAAGGAACAGATCATCTTCCCTGAAATCGAGTATGATAAGGTTGACAAAGTAAGAGGTATGGACATTATTTTTGTTACTACTGCTAAGACAGACGAAGAGGCTCGTGAATTACTGAGATTATTCGGTATGCCTTTCGTAAAGTAATTTAGGAGGGAATTTTAAGATGGCAAAGAAATCTATGAAAGTTAAGCAGCAGCGCAAGCAGAAATTCTCTACTAGAGAATATAGCCGTTGTAAAATCTGTGGTCGTCCACATGCTTATTTAAGAAAGTATGGCATCTGTAGAGTATGTTTCCGTGAGTTAGCATACAAGGGACAGATCCCTGGCGTAAAGAAGGCTAGTTGGTAAGCCGGAAGGAGGAAATTTAATCATGACAATGAGTGATCCAATCGCAGATATGCTTACAAGAATCCGTAATGCAAATACTGCAAAACATGATACAGTTGATATCCCAGCATCTAAGATGAAGATCGCAATCGCTGATATCCTTGTAGATGAGGGATATATCACAAAATATGACATCGTAGAAGATGGTAACTTTAAGAGCATCCGCGTTACATTAAAGTATGGCGCAGACAAGAACGAGAAGGTCATCACAGGCATCAAGAGAATTTCTAAGCCTGGTCTTCGCGTTTATGCTGGTAAGGATGAGATCCCAACCGTTCTTGGCGGACTTGGTATTGCAATCCTTTCTACAAACAAGGGAATCGTTACTGACAAAGAGGCTAGAAAGCTTCAGGTCGGTGGAGAAGTGCTTGCTTTCGTTTGGTAATTATCCGAAAGCAAGGACATTGGAACATTTCACGTAATGTATAAACCGTCCCCGAGGCGGACATACAATATAGCACCCCGCGCATAGCGGAGAAATTATAGGAGGTACGGGCATGTCACGTATAGGAAGAATGCCAATCGCAATCCCAGCAGGAGTTACTGTTGAAATTGCAGAAAATAATCATGTGACTGTAAAAGGTCCAAAGGGAACTCTTGAGAGAACACTTCCATCAGAGATGGATATCAAGTTAGAGGGTTCTGAAGTAATCGTTACAAGACCAAACGACTTAAAGAAGATGAAGTCTTTACATGGTCTTACAAGAACACTGATCCACAACATGGTAGTTGGTGTTACTGATGGTTACGAAAAAGTCTTGGAAGTAAACGGTGTTGGATATAGAGTCCAGAAGTCAGGAAAGAACCTGACATTACACTTAGGCTATTCTCATCCGGTTGAGATGGTTGATCCAGAAGGACTTGAGTCCACAGTTGATGGTAACAAGATTATCATCAAGGGTATCGATAAAGAAAAAGTTGGCCAGTACGCAGCAGAAATCAGAGACAAGAGAAGACCTGAACCATACAAGGGCAAGGGTATCAAGTATGCTGATGAAGTTATCAGACGTAAAGTTGGTAAAACTGGTAAGAAATAATTAAAGGAGTGACGAGAAATGGTTAGTAAGAAATCAAGAGAAGTAGTTCGCCAGACAAAGCATAGAAGACTTCGTAATACTCTTTCTGGAACAGCAGACAGACCACGTCTTGCAGTATTCAGAAGTAACAATCATATGTATGCTCAGATTATTGATGATACAGTTGGTAATACACTCGTTTCCGCTTCTACGCTTGATAAAGAGGTAAAGGCT
This sequence comes from Roseburia sp. AM16-25, assembly GCF_003473825.1. Classification (NCBI taxonomy): domain Bacteria; kingdom Bacillati; phylum Bacillota; class Clostridia; order Lachnospirales; family Lachnospiraceae; genus Roseburia; species Roseburia sp. AM16-25. The sequence continues at coordinate 275,977 of NZ_QUCW01000001.1, read as the reverse complement.
GATTTAGAGAAGACAAATAATGTTGAAGCAGCAGCCAAGTTAGGTACTGTCATTGCTAAGAAGGCATTAGATAAAGGTATTTCCACAGTTGTATTTGACAGAGGTGGATTCATTTATCAGGGCAAGATTGCAGCATTAGCTGACGCAGCTAGAGAAGCTGGATTAGAATTTTAGGAGGAAATAACACATGAGACATGAAATTATTGATGCTAGTCAATTAGAGTTAAATGAAACAGTGGTATCAATTAAACGTGTAACAAAGGTTGTTAAGGGTGGACGTAACATGCGTTTCACAGCCTTAGTTGTTGTCGGTGATGGCAATGGTCATGTTGGTGCAGGACTTGGCAAAGCAGCTGAAATCCCAGAAGCGATCCGCAAGGGAAAAGAAGATGCAATGAAGAAGTTGATTACTGTAAAACTTGATGAGAACAACAGTATTACACATGATATTTCTGGTAAGCATACTGGTGCTTCTGTATTACTGAAGAAGGCTCCGGAAGGTACAGGTATCATCGCTGGTGGTCCAGCCCGTGCCGTTTGTGAGTTAGCAGGTATCCAGAACATCCGTACAAAGTCATTAGGTTCTTCTAACAAGCAGAACGTAGTACTTGCTACAATCGACGGACTCCGTCAGTTGAAATCCCCAGAAGAAGTTGCAAGACTTCGTGGTAAGACTGTAGAAGAGATTCTCGGTTAAGGAGGAAATAGATCATGGCAGAAAAGAAGTTAAAGATTACACTTGTTAAGTCTCCTATCGGAGCAGTTCCAAAGAACAAGAAGACTGTTGAAGCATTAGGCCTCAGAAAACTCAACAAGACTGTTGAGATGCCTGATAACGAAGCAGTTCGTGGAATGATCAGACAGGTAAGACATTTAGTTAAGGTAGAAGAGATTTAATCAAATAATTAAGGAGGTGTCACAATGGATTTATCAAACTTACAGCCGGCAGAAGGCTCAAAGCACAGTGATAATTTCAGAAGAGGACGTGGACACGGTTCAGGCAATGGCAAGACCGCTGGTAAGGGTCATAAGGGACAGAAGGCTCGTTCAGGAGCTCCAAGACCTGGTTTTGAAGGTGGTCAGATGCCTTTATACAGACGTATTCCTAAGAGAGGTTTCACATGCAGAAACTCTAAGGAAATCGTTGGTATCAACTTATCTTATCTTGAGAGATTTGAAGATGGTGCAACTGTAACAGTTGAATCATTGGTTGAGGCTGGTATCGTAAAGAACACCAGAGACGGTGTTAAGATTCTTGGTAACGGTGAACTTACTAAGAAGTTGACAGTCCAGGCTAATGCTTTTAGTGCAAGCGCTAAGGAAAAAATCGAAGCCCTTGGTGGTAAAGCAGAGGTGATCTAATGCTAGAAACACTCCGCAATGCATTTAAAATTAAAGATTTACGAAAAAGAATCGGATTTACATTTTTAATGCTCATTGTAGTGCGAATTGGAAGTCAGCTTCCAATTCCCGGAGTGGATCCGGATGTATTTTCACAGTTATTTGCAAACAATGGCGATGCGCTGAATTTCTTTGATGCGATTACTGGTGGATCTTTTGAAAATATGTCTATTTTCGCTCTGAACATTACACCATACATTACATCTTCTATTATCATCCAGTTGCTGACCATTGCATTCCCAAAGTTAGAGGAAATGCAGCGTGATGGGGAGCAGGGAAGAAAGAAGATTACACAGATTACCCGTTATGTTACGGTTGGATTGGCGATCATCCAGTCTGTTGCTATGGCAATCGGATTTGGACGTTCCGGTTATCTGACTGAGTTCAACGCCCTGTATGTTATCATGACAGTCGCTGCTCTTACAGCGGGTTCATCTGTACTTATGTGGATCGGTGAAAGAATTACCGAAAAGGGTATCGGTAACGGTATCTCTATCGTACTTGTAATCAATATTCTTTCACGTATTCCGAGTGATCTGACTTCATTATTTGAGCAGTTCATCTCAGGAAAGACCATTGCAAAGGGTACACTTGCAGGTGTGATCATTGCAGCAATCATTGTTGCTATGGTTGTTCTGGTTGTATTCTTGCAGGGGGCTGAGCGTAGAATCCCGGTTCAGTATTCAAAGAAAATTCAGGGAAAGAGACAGGTTGGTGGTGCCAACTCCGTGATTCCAATGAAGGTCAATACGGCCGGTGTTATTCCGGTCATCTTTGCACAGTCATTGTTACAGACACCGGTTATCATTTGCACCTTGCTTGGTAAGACAGGCGGTACAAGTTTCTGGTACAAGATTCTTCGCGGTATGTCACAGTCAAACTGGTTCGATCCGGATAATTGGATTTATACCATTGGTGCTGTAGTGTATGTGCTGCTGATCATCGGCTTTGCATATTTCTATACGTCAATTACCTTTAATCCGCTTGAGATCGCTGACAACTTAAAGAAGCAGGGCGGTTCCATTCCGGGTATCCGATCAGGCAAGCCTACGAGTGATTACCTACAGGCAGTCCTGAACAACATTATTTTTATCGGTGCTATCGGACTTTCCATCGTGGCGATCATCCCGATCGTATTTAATGGATTATTTGGTGCAAATGTGTCCTTTGGTGGAACATCCATCATCATTATTGTTGGTGTTGTCATCGAGACACTGAAGCAGGTGGAATCCCAGATGCTCGTCAGAAATTACAAGGGATTTTTAAATGATTAATGAATAGACATCCATATGGAGATACTGGCCTAGCCGTATCTCCTAAGGTGTTATAAGGAGGTTTTTATCGTGAAGATTATTATGTTAGGTGCTCCCGGTGCCGGCAAAGGCACACAGGCAAAGCAGATCGCAGCAAAATATCAGATCCCTCATATCTCAACAGGAGATATTTTCCGTGCGAACATTAAAAATGGCACAGAACTTGGAAAAAAGGCAAAGGAATATATGGATCAGGGACTTTTGGTGCCGGATGAACTGACCTGTGATCTGGTTATGGATCGTATCGGTCAGGAGGATTGTGCAAATGGATTTGTACTGGATGGATTTCCACGTACCATTCCACAGGCAGAGAGTCTGGATGCAGCACTTTCTAAGATCGGACAGAAGATGGATTTTGCCATTGATGTCGATGTACCGGATTCCCATATCGTAAAGAGAATGTCAGGTCGTCGTGCCTGCCTTTCCTGTGGAGCAACATATCATATCGTTGCTATTCCGCCAAAGAAAGAAGGTATCTGTGATGCCTGCGGTAAGGAATTAGTCTTAAGAGACGATGATAAGCCTGAAACAGTACAGAAGAGACTGGATGTTTATCATGAGCAGACCCAGCCTCTGATCGATTATTATAAGAAGCAGGGTATCCTGCATTCTGTAGATGGAACGCAGCCGATGGAGGATGTATTCGCCAATATCGACGCGATCATAGGAGTCTAGCCCATGTCAGCAGTTACCATTAAATCTGCCCAAGAATTAGAGTATATGCGGGAGGCAGGCAGGATCCTTGCAAGTGTGCATCAGACCTTAGGGGATGCCCTTTGTGAGGGAATGTCAACGCTGGAGATCGATACTTTGGGAGAAGAGATCATCCGTAGTTTCGGATGCGAGCCTTCCTTTTTGAACTATATGGGATATCCGGCATCTGTGTGTGTTTCCGTCAATGATGAAGTCGTACATGGGATCCCGAGAGAAGATCATATCATTACAAATGGCGATATCGTCAGTCTGGATATTGGCGTGATCTATAAAGGATATCATTCCGATGCGGCGAGGACTCATGGCGTGGGAGAGATCTCACCGGAGGCACAGGCGCTCATTGATGTGACGCGCGAGAGTTTCTTTGCCGGGATAGAGCAGGCGACAGCCGGACGGCATTTGAATGATATTTCAAGTGCGATCGGAGATTACGCGACCAAGCGCGGTTATGGCGTGGTCCGGGATCTGGTAGGTCATGGCATTGGCACACACCTGCACGAAGAACCGGAAATACCAAATTACCGTAAATGGCGGCGCGGCATCAAGTTGCAGCCGGGTATGACCTTTGCGATCGAGCCTATGATCAATATCGGTAGTCCAAATGTCGTATGGATGGATGATGAGTGGACGGTTGTGACGGAGGATGAATCCTTATCTGCACATTATGAAAACACCATTATCATTACAGACGGTCGACCGGAGATACTGACACTGACAGAAAGTGAGAAGCATCTATGGACGAATTGATCTTAGCAAAATCCAAGGCAGGACATGATAAGAATCATATCTATCTTGTAATGAAACGGCAGGATGACATCGTCTATCTGGTCAATGGAAAGACCAGAACTTGCGATAATCCCAAAAAGAAAAAAGAAAAACATATACAGCCGATCAAGCATTTGCCACAAGAGATCTTAGATCTGGCAAAGGGCAAGACGATGAATGATGAGTTGGTCGGTCAGATTTTGGATCTTTATGTAGGAGGAATAAAATAAATGTCTAAGGCAGATGTAATCGAAGTAGAAGGTGTTGTAGTAGAAAAATTACCAAATGCTTTCTTTAAAGTGGAACTGGAAAATGGTCACCAGATCTTAGCAACGATCAGCGGAAAACTTCGTATGAATTATATCCGTATTTTACCGGGTGACAAGGTTACGATCGAGATGTCACCATATGATCTGACAAAGGGCAGAATCATTTGGAGAGATAAGTAAAAAGTTGTTGACAAGAGTTTGATACTTTTGCTATACTATCAAGTGCGTTTATGGGCATTTCTTTTCGCGCGCCTATAAATGCAGTAGATAAAAGACTTGTACATGCGTACAAGGAACACGAAAATGATGAGAAGGGAGGCATTTCCTACAATGAAGGTAAGATCATCAGTAAAACCTATTTGCGAAAAGTGCAAAGTAATCAAGAGAAAAGGTAGTGTTCGTATTATTTGCGAGAACCCGAAACACAAACAGAGACAGGGCTAATTCATAAGGATTAGTGTTATTTGTATATGTTATGTGCGGCTGATGTTCCCGATGATTAGTAAATAATTAGGCAACATTTTCATAATATATGCGGATCACCCTACATACCGAGGGTGGTTAGTTTCGTGGATTCGGAACTCTTCCTTACTATATGTTTAGGAAGAAAAGAACCAAATAAGGCATATACACACATTTCAGGCCGGCAACGGAGCTGTATAGGTTCTATTTGGGGATGGTAGTAGTTAATCAGAAAATTTTATGGAGGTGTAAACACACATGGCTCGTATCGCAGGTGTAGATTTACCAAGAGAAAAACGCGTAGAAATTGGTTTAACTTACATTTACGGAATTGGTAGAGTAAGTTCTAACAAGATTCTTGAAGCAGCAAATGTTGATCCTAGCACTCGTGTTAAGGACTTGACAGACGACGAAGTTAAGAGAATCAGTGCTGTCATTGACGAAACAATGATGGTAGAAGGTGATTTGAGAAGAGACGTAGCTCTTAATATCAAGAGACTGCAGGAGATTGGATGCTATCGTGGTATCCGTCACAGAAAGGGACTTCCGGTTCGTGGTCAGAAGACAAAGACCAACGCTAGAACAAGAAAGGGTCCTAAGAGAACTGTAGCAAACAAGAAGAAATAATTTCAGAAAGTAGGTTAGTTTAGATATGGCTAAAGTTGCAAAGAAAGTAACAAAAAAGCGTGTAAAGAAAAACGTTGAACACGGACAGGCACATATTCAGGCATCTTTCAACAATACAATTGTAACAATTACAGATGCACAGGGAAATGCTTTATCATGGGCAAGTGCCGGTGGTCTTGGATTTAGAGGTTCAAGAAAATCTACTCCATATGCTGCACAGATGGCAGCTGAAACAGCAGCAAAGGCTGCTCTCGTTCATGGATTAAAGACAGTAGATGTTATGGTTAAGGGACCAGGATCAGGTAGAGAAGCAGCAATTCGTGCACTTTCTGCATGCGGAATCGATGTAACCAGCATCACAGACGTAACTCCAGTACCACATAATGGATGTCGTCCACCAAAGCGTAGAAGAGTTTAATAGGAGGGATAATCTAAGATGGCAGTAAATAGAACCCCAGTTCTTAAAAGATGCAGATCACTTGGTTTGGATCCTGTATATTTAGGAGTGGATAAAAAATCAAATAGACAGTTAAAGAGATCAGGAAGAAAGACTTCCGAGTATGGTCTCCAGTTGAGAGAGAAGCAGAAGGCTAAGTTTATCTATGGCGTATTAGAGAAGCCTTTCCATAAGTATTTCGACATTGCAGACAGAAAGAAGGGTATGACTGGTGAAAACCTTATGACTATCCTTGAGAGCCGTCTGGACAATGTTGTATTCCGTATGGGATTTGCCAGAACACGTAGAGAAGCTAGACAGGTTGTAGACCACAAGATGTTCTTGGTTAATGGCAAGCCTGTAAACGTACCATCATACTTGGTAAAGGCTGGCGATGTTATCGAAGTTCGCGAAGCAAAGAAGAGCCTTCAGAGATTTAAGGATATCGTTGAGGTAACAAACGGCAGACTCGTTCCGGATTGGATCGATGTTGACCTTGAGAAGTTACAGGGAACTGTAAAAGAGTTACCTACAAGAGAGCAGATCGACGTACCAGTCGATGAAATGCTTATCGTCGAGTTGTACTCTAAGTAATTAGACACAATTTAGCAAGGTAAACCAGTATAAGGAGGGCCACCTAGTGTTCGATTTCGAAAAACCAAACATTGAGATTGCTGAAATCTCAGAAGACAAAAAGTATGGAAGATTTGTTGTAGAACCTTTAGAGAGAGGCTACGGAACTACACTTGGTAATTCACTTAGAAGAATCATGCTTTCTTCATTGCCAGGTGCGGCAGTAAGTCAGGTGAAAATCGAAGGCGTATTACATGAGTTCTCATCTATTCCTGGTGTTAAGGAAGATGTAACAGAGATCATCATGAACATCAAGAATCTTGCAATCCGCAACAACAGCGCAAGCAACGACCCGAAGATCGCATACATTGAGTTCGAGGGCGAAGGTGTTGTAAGAGCAAGTGATATTCAGGTGGATTCTGACATTGAGATCATGAATCCGGATCTTGTGATCGCTAATTTAAATGGTGGTGCTGACAGCAAACTCTACATGGAGTTGACCATTACGAAGGGTAGAGGATATATCAGCGCAGATAAGAATAAGTCAGAGGACACACCAATCGGTGTTATCGCTGTTGATTCTATCTACACACCAATCGAAAGAGTAAATCTGAAGGTTGAGAATACTCGTGTAGGTCAGATTACTGACTATGACAAACTTACCTTGGACGTATATACAAATGGTACAATTCAGCCAGACGAGGCAGTAAGTTTAGCCGCTAAGGTATTAAATGAGCATTTAAGCCTCTTCATCGATCTTTCTGATCGTGGAATCGAGGCTCAGGTTATGGCTGACAAGCCAATGGATCCAAAGGGCAAAGTCATGGATATGAACATCGATGAATTAGAGTTATCTGTTCGTTCTTACAACTGCTTGAAGAGAGCAGGCATCAACACTGTTGAGGAGTTATGCAACAAGACAGCAGATGATATGATGAAGGTTCGCAACCTTGGACGCAAGTCTTTGGAAGAAGTATTAGGTAAGTTAAGCGAGTTAGGACTCCAGCTTAGAACTGGAGACGAATAAAAGTCACATAGGGAGAACCGGTAAGACCAAAAGGCACGGAACTCTCATAATATCATGGATGGCATACCATGCACCTCGCGAATAAGACCAAAAGGCATCGCGAAGTGAGCCATCACATAAGGAGGAAAATGAAATGGCAAAGTATAGAAAGTTAAGCAGAACATCTTCACAGAGAAAGGCATTACTGAGAAATCAGGTAACAAACCTTTTATATCATGGAAGAATCGTTACAACAGAGGCTAAGGCAAAGGAAGTTCAGAAGATCGCTGAAGGAATCATTGCTATGGCTGTTAGAGAAAAGGACAACTTCGATGAAGTTACCGTACAGGCTAAGGTTGCCCGCAAGGACAAAGACGGCAAGCGTGTAAAGGAAGTTGTTGATGGCAAGAAGGTTACTGTATATGATACAGTAGAAAAGAAGATCAAGAAGGATCAGCCATCCCGTCTTCATGCAAGAAGAGAAATGCTTAAGGTATTATATCCTGTAAAGTCTGCTGGTAAGACTAAGAAGGAGATCAAGGAAGTTGATATGCCTAAGATGTTATTCGAGGAAATCGCTCCTAAGTATGCTGACCGTAACGGTGGTTACACAAGAATCGTAAAGATCGGAACTCGTAAGGGTGACGGTGCTTTGGAAGTAGTTCTTGAGTTAGTATAATCCATTTATGAACGTAGAAAACCTCCCGTAGTTTGAAATGCTGCGGGAGGTTTTTTGTCGTTAAACCAAGTTATTTGAAAGTAACGATGGTGACACCGGCATCGCCCTCACCAAATTCGGCGAGATGGAATTCGTCGACGATCTTTTGTTTTCTTAAATATTGATGTACTGCCTTACGCAGAGCACCGGTTCCCTTGCCGTGGACGACACGGACCGATTTTAAATGCGATACATAGGCATCATCCAGATACTTATCCAGTTTGGCTACGGCTTCGTCGCCGTTGAGTCCTAGGAGGTTGATCTCCGGGGAGATGGTAGCAGCCTTGCTAAAGCCACCATTGCCTGTGTAACGGCTCTTTTTGCCGGTTGTCTTAGCGGCTGTATCGTTGTCCTCCAAAAGGATCAGATCATTGATATTGACCTTGGATCGCATAATGCCCATCTGTACCTGCAGATCGCCTCTGGCGTTTGGCAGGGAGTAGACGGTTCCGTTGATGTTCATGGAGAGCACCTTGACTGGATCCCCTACGCGCAGATTCTTTGGTACTTTGTGGTTCTTTGGCTTGTCGTTATCCTTGGCAGCAACAGAGGCCTTCTTTCGGCTGTCTGCCAATTTCTTACCGACAGCAGCACGCTTGGCTTCCATCTTGGCAATGTCCGGGTTGGAATGACTGTATTTGTTGAAGTCGCGGATGGTTTCGTCTGCGATCTGCTTGGCTTCCTGTAAGATGTGGGAAGCGTCCTCATTTGCCTGACGCAGGATCTTATCCTTGGAGGCATTCAGACGATCTTCGCGCTCTTTTAGTTTCTTTTGCAGGTCTTCCATTTCTCTTTTCTGCCGGGCAATTCCCTCACTGTCACGCATCATAGAGACCCGTCTTTGTTCCAGATCGACCATGAGGTCTTCAAAGTTCTGATCATCTTCCGTGACGTGAGTCTTAGCGTCTGCGATCAAGTCGTCGGACAGACCGAGTTTTTTGGAAATGGCGAAAGCATTACTTTTTCCCGGAATACCGATGAGCAGATGGTAGGTCGGGCTCAGGGTCTCTACGGAAAACTCACAACAGGCGTTTTCTACGCCCGGTGTGGATAAAGCATACATTTTCAGTTCACTGTAGTGGGTAGTTGCCATGGTGAGGACACCGCGCTCATGTAAACTGGATAAGATGGCAGTCGCAAGGGCTGCGCCTTCTTTTGGATCCGTACCGGCACACAATTCATCGAAAAGACAGAGATAATGTCCACTGGATCTTTCCACTTCCCGCAAGATATGCACAATGTTGGTCATATGTGAGGAGAAAGTCGAGAGGGACTGTTCAATACTCTGTTCATCTCCAATGTCAGCAAAGACATCATCAAATATAGATAACTGGCTTCGATCCTTGGTCGGGATATGCAGTCCTGCCTGCCCCATCAGGCTGAGAAGTCCGCAGGTCTTGAGGGAGACCGTCTTACCACCGGTGTTTGGACCGGTCACGATGAGAAGATTGTAATCCTTGCCCAGTGTCAGATCGATCGGTACGACATGTTTGGGATCCAAAAGCGGATGTCTTGCCGCGCGCAGATGGATGATGCCATCGGTATGAAACTCCGGCTCAACGGCGTTCATCTTGCGGGCGAGTTCTCCCTTGGCAAAGATGAAATCCAGTTCTGCCAAGATCATAAAGTCCTGTGAGATCTCCTCTGTATGTTCTGCGACAAGATTGGACAAGTCGGCTAAGATCTTTTCAATCTCCTCTGCCTCCTGCAATTCCAGTTCACGCAGGGAGTTGTTGAGATTGACGACGGACATAGGCTCGATAAATAGGGTAGAGCCACTGGAGGACTGGTCATGTACCATGCCGGGAACGTAGTTCTTGTACTCTGCCTTGACCGGCAGACAATAGCGCCCGCCACGGACTGTGATCACGCCATCCTGTAAGTAAGAACGTGTCGTATTGTTGTTTAACATGGTATTCATCTGGGTGCGGATACGCTCGCCGATGACATTCTTTTGCCTGCGGATATTTTTCAGCCCAGGACTGGCATCGTCCGCGATGCTATCTTCCGATAAGATACAGTGGCGGATCTCCTGACAGACCGGTGTGAGTGGTTCCAGATTGTTAAAGAAATGAGCCAGATGATCGCCCTCGATCGACAGATCATTTTCACTGCGTCCATAGGTCTTGACCCGCTTGGCAACCTCTAAAAGAGAGGCAATCGCCAATAGTTCCGAAATCGTCAAAGAAGACCCGATCTCCAGATGTTTTAGGAAAGGACGTACATCCGTAATGCCGGAGAAAGAGACACTTCCCCGTTTAAAGATACGGCTGAGAGCATCCTTGGTCTCTGCCTGCATGCGTTTGATCTGTGAAAGATCGGAAACGGGCAGAAGTTCACGGCAATAAGCCTTTCCCTGTGTACTGCCAGCACATTGCTCCAACAGAGCGATTATTTTGTTGTATTCGAGTGTTTTTAATGCTTTCTTATTCATAAAATGTATTATACACAAAAATATATTGAAAGACCAGTCATTCAACCGTATAATAAAAACTGCATGAATGTAGTAAAGATAGGGCGTAAGGGCATATAGAGGTATGGCGCAAGAAGACGCTCTGCATAGAAGAGGAGAATGTAATGAGATTTATCAAAGACCTCACAGAGGGAGAAAGAATCAATGAAATATATTTGTGCCGCAAAAAGCAATCGGCACTGACCAAGGCAGGAAAGCCATACGAAAGCCTGATGCTGCAGGATAAGACCGGGACACTGGATGCCAAGATCTGGGAACCGAGTTCCATGGGAATTGATGACTATGACGAATTGGATTATATCTGGGTGCAGGGAGATATCACATCTTTCCAGGGCGCATACCAGTTAAATATCAAGAGACTGCGCGTTGCGCAGGAGGGCGAATACATACCGGAGGATTATCTTCCGTGTTCTGATAAGGACGTGGATCTCATGTATGAGGAATTGCTGGGATTTATCGGGACGATCAAGGCACCATATATGAAGCAGTTGCTTTTGAGTTTCTTTGCAGACGAGGAGTTTGCCAAGCGTTTTAAATTCCATTCCGCTGCCAAGAGCGTGCATCATGGCTATGTTGGGGGACTTTTGGAACATACACTGGGTGTGACAAAGAATTGTGATTTTTATGCACAGACTTATCCGATTTTAAATCGTGATTTACTTTTAACTGCGGCTATTTTCCATGATATCGGAAAACTGGATGAACTTTCCTCGTTTCCACAGAATGACTATACCGATGAGGGACAGTTGTTGGGACACATTATGATCGGGGCTACCAAGGTGCAGGAGCGCATCAATACGATCGAGGGATTTCCGGAGGTCAAGGCGAGAGAACTGATCCACTGTATTTTGGCACATCACGGCGAGTTGGAATTTGGTTCGCCAAAGAAGCCTGCGATCGCAGAGGCAGTGGCACTTAGTTTTGCGGATAATATCGATGCCAAGATGGAGACCATGAAAGAGGCTTTGGGCAATGTGGCAGAGGGCGATCTCAAGTGGCAGGGATTCAACCGTTTGTTTGATTCCAATATCAGAAAAACCAGTACAGAGGAATAATATGAAAAAGAATGATACCTTTATTCTGAAAATCGAAGATATGGGCATCGGCGGTGAAGGCATTGGCAAATATGAGGGGATGACCTTTTTTGTCAAAGATGCCGTCATTGGAGACGAGATTCTTGCGGGCGTGACTAAGCTGAAAAAAGGCTATGGCTACGCCCGCCTTGTTGAAATTGTGAAACCATCGCCGAAGCGTGTGGAGGCTCCCTGCAAGATAGCAAGACAGTGCGGGGGATGTCAGATCCAAAATCTCTGTTATGAGGAGCAACTGGTTCTCAAACAGAAAAAAGTCGAAAATAACTTAAGGCGGATCGGCAGCTTTTCACAGGAACAAGTGGAAAAGGTCATGGAGCCAGTGGTCGGGATGGAGGATCCGTTCCGCTATCGCAATAAGGCGCAGTTTCCTTGTGGATATGATAAGGACGGCAATATCGTCTTTGGATTTTATGCGGCAAGGAGCCATCAGGTCATCCCGATCGATGACTGCCTGCTGGGGGTCAGTGAGAATGCAAAGATCCTGGTTGTCATCAAAGAGTACATGGAAGCCTGCCATATCAAGCCTTATGATGAGACGACAGGGCAAGGTCTGCTGCGTCATGTCTTGATACGCAAAGGTTTTCATAGTGGACAAGTCATGGTCTGCCTGATCATCAATGGGGATAAATTGCCGCAGGCAGATCGATTGGTGGAGAGTTTGTCGGAAGTCCCGGGCATGCACAGCATTTCTTATAATGTAAATAAGGAAAAGACCAACCGTATTCTTGGTGATAAGGTGCAGCTTTTGTGGGGAGATCTGTGTATCCGTGATACCATTCATCGGGTCAGAGAAGAAGAGTCTGGGGGATTTACCAGGACAGATGAGAGCGTGACTTTTGCTATCTCGCCAAAATCTTTTTATCAGGTGAACCCGGTGCAGACGGAGAAATTGTACAGTCTTGCTTTGGAGTATGCGGGACTGACAGGCAAGGAGATCGTCTGGGATCTTTACTGCGGTATCGGAACCATTTCTTTATTTTTGGCACAGGCGGCAAAGCATGTGTATGGTGTGGAAATTGTGCCGGAAGCCATTGCGGATGCCAGAGAAAATGCCAAGAATAATCAGATCGAAAATGCAACTTTTTATGTGGGCAAGGCAGAGGAAGTGCTGCCGGCATGGGTAGAAGAACATGCAGATGATGGTGATGCAGGTCTGCACCCGGATGTGATCGTTGTGGATCCGCCGCGCAAGGGTTGTGATGAGAAGTGCTTGGAAACCATGGTTGCCATGGCACCGGAGCGGATCGTTTATGTCAGTTGCGATTCCGCTACTTTGGCAAGAGACTTGAAGTACTTACAGGGAAAGGGGTATGAGGTGCTGCGCGTGCGACCGGTCGACCAATTTTGCCATTCCATGCATGTTGAGACGGTGTGTTTATTGTCCAAACTTAATGCAAAGCAACATATCGAGGTAGACATCCACATGGACGAACTTGATCTCACCGATGCAGAGAAGAAAGCCACCTATTCGGAAATCAAGGAATATGTGCTGGAGCATACCGGACTCAAGGTCAGCAGCTTGTATATCGCTCAGGTGAAGCAGAAATGCGGTATCATCGAGCGAGAAAATTACAACAAACCGAAGTCCGATGATGCAAAACAGCCCCAATGCCCGCCCGATAAGGAAAAAGCAATCAAGGAGGCGCTCAAGCACTTCGGCATGATCTAAGGAGGGCAAAATGAAGCGTTTACTTTCTTGTGAGTTCAATATGGATACTGCCTGTGTGGAGCTGAAATTTGCAAATGGCAGCATGATTGCCATTGATACGATTGCGGTAGAGAATGAGGTTGCCGATAATATATATCAGCGGTCAGAGCTGGACTGGCTGATTTACAACGATCCGGCAGCCTATGCAGATTTAGTTCTCAACGGCGACCCGGAAACATACCTGAAAACTGTTACAGAATATAAACCTTTGGACTGATTACCAGAGATAAAGCAAGCCGCCTGTGCGGGCATATCAAATGCTCATACAGGCGGCTTTTCCTTTTTGTACTGTGACTTTATCAGTTCTCCGAAATGGACCGCTTAAACAATATCCATGTACTTATGAAGTAGCATATCAGCAGTAAGAAAAGAATACCAATGATAATCCCTACTTGTACCATCAAGGCTCCGCAGCCAATATAAGCTGAGATTTCAGCAGAAACACTTTGAAGAAAATAGCCAATCACAATAATTGCTACAACGATTGCCGCTGTGATCGGCATCCCAAACCAAACACCAAGCTGTTTTAGAACCAAAGTATGCAGGTCCTTCTCTTCCACTCCCATTTTTCGCAGAACCGAAAATCTGTAGTTGTTTTTTTCTGCATCCAGGAGCTGCTGAAGAGCCAGCACGGTAAGACACATCACCATCAGAACAATTGCACCATAGATCAAGGACGCTTTTAGGATAAAGTTAAGGGCGATTATACGGTTCACTTCCGTAGTATGGACAGTTGTACTGTATCCTGCCAGATTGTCTTTATCAGGATCTTCTGGATAAGAACGCCCAAGAAGCTGTTCCAGCATTTCTGCCGTTTTGAAGGGAAGCGGATATTGGGTCATCACAAATCGGTTGCGCTGTACCGGAAGCAAGACTTGCGCTATTTCGTCAGGTATGATATACACCACATCTGTATAAAGATTATAGATGGATTCCCCCACAGGCTCCTGAAACACGGCGTTCTCACTGAGTTTCAGGGTGCCTGCGTCAGTTTCCAATAAGGTATGCTCAGCAATGTAGTTTTCAATATCCTTGTCCTCTGCTGCACGATGCCAGTGGGTAGCAAATTCATCCGTTTGTAAGATAATAGGTTCATATCCCAACATTTTCCGAACAGCGTTATAATCCTTCAGTGCGATCGCCAAGGGAGGAAAATTGTACTTTACTCGCTGGTGAAAGTCGCTTTGCTTGGGAAGATATTCCGAAAAAGTCAAATCGTCCTTTATCGCTATTTTGTTTTGTTCTATGAACGCAGTAATTTCTCCATAGTCTGTATCCGGAAGATTTTCCACTTCATAAACATCGTTGTAGCGGCTTGAAATTTGAATATCATAGACAGCCCGACTGTCCAAATAGCCCAGACTCCATCCCGTTAAAACCGGCGCAATGACAAACAAGCAGATAGAAAAAGTCAGGGTCACACAAATGATCGTCATCGTTTTCGTATTGGTAGCCAGCTTAGAGGAAAGCTGTCCAAACAGAAATAAACTCGTATTATGATATTTGCGGGACACTTTAGACTCCTTCCAGTATAGGAGCGCCGCATTCGATAAATACATGACTGCGGAAATGATAAACAAAATATCCGCAACCCCAAACAGCAAATATTGATTCAGAGTTGGAGCGTCAAATCCAAGGAAGTAGGCTTTTTCCAGTTCTGCGATGGAAAAAATCGGGATAGCGGTCAATACAGCACCAGCCAGAAGTCCGCAAAGATATCGGGAAAACCCTATTTTTCTGTGTAAAACAGCACCTGCGATTGCCCAAAGCAGCGTCAGTGCAGGGAAAAGGACATTCCCCCAATACATGAGCTTTACAGGAAGCGGATGTCTGGAATCGAAGTAAAAATGATATTTTACAGTACCTACCTCCAGCATCCACAGCAGCAGAATGCCATAGAAAATACAGATCATCGGCATCCATCTGCTTTTATGAAGCGGTTTTTCATTCTGACGGTTTGCCGTCATAAGCTCAATAATCCTGCTTTTGTTGAGAATTCTGACATTCCCGACTCCAACCAGAATCTGGCAAACAACAAAGAAGCCCACGGTCAACAGCACAGTATCCGGGAAAAACGACCAAGAAAAAGCGTAGGGTTCCCCAAAAGAAGCAAGCAGCATAGCCGTAATGACCTGAGAAACGACCATCCCCAGAAGGATTCCCACCGACACAGAGAATATGAGCAGGAAAAAAGTCTCTCCAAAAAAGAGCAGGCCTATGGTTTTTTGCTCCATTCCCAAGGTTGCCTCAACGGCAAACTCCTTTTGCTTTTTTCTCAGCATGAAACGATTGACATAGTGGATCAGAAACAACAAAAGCAAACTAATCCCGCAAATTGCCAGTTTCATACCTCCAGCCAGCAGGGAAATATTATATTCCGCACCAATGGTCGGATGATAATGGGTGCTGCTGATAGACAAAAACGCATAGAACAGGGTGACACAGAGTGTCATGGTCACAATATAAATCAAATAGTCCTTCACAGACCGCTTTGCATTTTTGAAAATAAGTTTAGCGTACATCGCTCATGCCCCCTCCCATCATGGTAAGGACATCCAGGATTTTTTCAAAGAAAGTCCTGCGGGAATCACCCCCCTTACGGATTTCCGTAAAGATTGCCCCGTCCCTCATAAAGAGAATACGATTGGCATAGCTTGCCGAGAAAGCATCGTGTGTCACCATCAGAATCGTGGCTCCGAGATCTTCATTGATACTCTGGATCGTCGAGAGCAGCATCTGGGACGAGTGACTGTCTAACGCACCGGTGGGTTCATCCGCCAAAATCAGCTTAGGCTGATTGATAATGGCTCTGGCACAGGCGCACCGCTGCTTCTGGCCGCCGGACACCTGATAGGGGTATTTGTCCAGAATATCCGTGATATTCAGCTTTCCGGCCATTTCCCGCACCCGCCCATCAATCTCGCCTGCTGGAACCTTGTTGATGGTCAGCGCCAGGGCTATGTTTTCCGAAATGGTCAGCGTGTCCAGCAGGTTAAAATCCTGAAATACAAATCCAAGATTCTCCCGACGAAACCGGGCAATCTGTTTTTCGTTGATTTCCGTCACATCGGTTCCGTCCAGATAGATATGTCCCGCACTGACGGTATCAATGGTGGAAATACAGTTGAGCAGGGTAGTCTTGCCGGAGCCAGATGCTCCCATGATTCCTACAAATTCTCCCTCTTGAACGGAAAAGCTGATGTCCTGAATTGCTTTTGTAACATTTCCGCCATTTCCGTAATATTTTTGGATATGATCCAGTTTCAAAATTTCTTTCATTGTTATCACCTCTGATCTCTATTGTAAAATAAGAGTGGCTTCGTTTGTATCAAGTTTTCTTACAAAGTTCTAACAAAAATGTAAGAAGTGCAGAACGCTTTTCAGTTCTGCACTTCATGAATCAGACAGTTAATGTGAAAAGAAAGGGAAATGGCTGTGCCATGTTCCGACGACTCCGCCGTAATGCCAATGCCCAGCTTTTCACAGAGCCGTTTGCACAGATACAGACCAATGCCCGTGGACTGCTGAATCAGACGACCATTCTGACCGGTAAATCCCTTTTCAAAGATACGGGGCAGATCGGACGCAGCAATCCCGATTCCATTGTCCTCCACGACAAGGACAACCAGATCCTGCCATTTATGAGTAGAAATGCGGAGAACCGGCTGCTTCGTACGATACTTGACCGCATTGACAATCAGTTGATTTAGGATAAAACGCACCCACTTTTCATCTGAATAAACCGTATCCTGCATTTCCTCCACTTCCAGGCGCATACCACTTTGGAGCAGCAGATATTTGTTATCTGCAATCGCCTGATGCACCACTTGGGACAGTGCCATTTCCCGGACAGAATAATCTTTCTCTGTATGCTCACTGCGGGCATAATAAAGAGCCTGTTCCGTAAAGCGGTTGGTCTTTTCCAGTTCCAGCAGAAGTTCTTTTGTCCAGTTCGTCCGATGGTTTTCACATAGGAGTTTCATGGCAGTAATGGGCGTTTTGATTTCGTGAATCCATTGTTCAATGTATTCCTTGTACTCCAGGCGTTCCCGCTCGACCTCCCCAATCTGCTCCAACATGGATTTTCCAGCCATTTTCAAAATCTGATAGTAAACCTGATCCTCGGCCTGTTCCGGCAGTTCCATCACTTCAGAAATAAGGTATCTCTCGGAGAGCTGCTTCGCCATATCCAGAAGTTTTTTCATCTGCCGCTTTCGTTTCCAGTAAGTGAGGACAAGTCCCATCAGCAAAATCAATGCCCATACGATCAGGATCAATACTACTGCGGAAGCCGAATTGCCGCACACCAGCAAAAATACAGTGAGCGCAGCCATGCAAACAAGGTTCGTCAGCAGAAATGGAAGCCTGTTTTTCCAATACCGTTTGCTGTTCATATCGTGTACCCCTGGCGATGCTTTGTCTTGATAAAATCCGTCAGGCCAATGCCCGCCAGTTTTTCCCGGATGCGGTTGATATTGACGCTCAAAGCATTGTCATCCACATATAGCTGATTGTCCCATAGATAATCTACAATATCATTACGGGAACAAATCTTTCCTGCGTGTTTGAAAAGATAATATAATATTTTCAATTCATTCTTTGTCAGTTCTGCTTGGTTACCGTCATATTCAATCGTGCTACTTTCTAAGTGAAGAATCGCTCCTTGCCAATTCAGACGCTCAATTTGTTCTATCGGGTAAGCTCGTTTCATCAAGGATGAAATCTTTGCCAGCAGAATTGCTGTGTTATAAGGCTTGGTGATAAAAGCATCTCCACCCAGCAAAATACTGTTCAATTCATCCATGTCCGTATTGCAGCTTGTTACAAAGATAATCGGTACATTGGAAAAACTGCGGATTTGAGAACAGATTGAGTAGCCGCTTTCTTGTGGCAGCTTTATGTCCAGCAAAATCAAATAGGGATGAGTATTTTTGACCGCTTGCATAACTGATGTAAAGTCAGTAACTGCGGATGCCTCATATCCGTTTCCGTTTAACAGAACTTGTAATTCAGTTTGAATGATTGGGTCATCTTCGATGATGAGTATTTTATATTTTTCCATGATTACATGTCCCTTTCTTTGAATATTTAGTACCACCAAGGCAGTTCCAGCCAGAAGTTATCCAGAGCCAATTTCTCCGTGGACTTTGCTCTGCTCTCTGACAGATGGAAGTGCTTCGCCGTTTCGCTCAGAGGATGGAGGACATCGTCCTCAAAGCCAAAGCGATACCAGAGATAGGCTTTCTCTCGCTCATCAATCATTTCCAGAGCCGTATGGATTTCTTCGTGGGTTTCCTTTGCAATGAAAATCTGCTCTGGGTTCTGTACTCTGGAATCTGCTATAAATTCATGTTGTCCCTTATTCTCGCCCTTTTTGACCTCATCCAGACGAATGATACAGTCCAGATTTTTGGCTTCAAAGGTAGGATTCAGCCTGCGGATGTAGTCCAGCATGGCATTATGAATAGCCGGGGCAGCATAGGTCAAAAACTTGTTCCCGTAGTCGGGTTGAAAGCTGCTTATGCAGCCCAGAAGCCCCAATGAACCCTCCTGCACCAAATCGTTCAGTTCAATGCCGAGGGCAACGTTCAGCTCCCGCTGTGCGCTCCATATCTCGTATGCCGTCTTTCGGATAAACCGCAGATTGTTCTCTACAAGGGCGTTTTCTGCCCATTTGTCACCGCTCTGCGCCGCAATACAGAGCTGCTCGTTAGTTATCTTGTCCATCATCTTCCGGCAGCACCATCGTCTGCATCAGCCCCAGCAAGGCTTTGTTAAAGTTGTCCAGAGCTTCCTGATTGACTCCATCGACACCGGAAATGCTGCCTGTAATAGCATCAACAACTGCTTCCGGCGTGATGGTCGGATTCTGCATATCCTGCCCCTTGGTCAGCTCGGCAAACATCTTTTCGGTGGCTTCCTTGCTGATTGCCTTGGCTGCGACCAAATCGCTGCCTGCTTCTTTCTTGATTTCCTTAACCACCGTCATAAAGGTGTTTTGAATCGTGGTCTGGTCTGCCTGATAAGCGGGAATTTTCATGGCATTAGCGGTTCGGGCTGCCTGTACTGCTTCGGGAGCTTGGTTCTGTCCCAACAGCAGAGAGCCAACGGTAGCAAACATCTGGTTTTGTGCGGCATATCCTCTTGCAAGGGTATCATCCATATACTGTGCAATCATATAAGTAACCATGGCAAAGCGGGGATTTTCCAGCAGACGGTTGACTACATCATTGTTGACCTTTCCGGTATAAAGATTCTTTGCAGCTTCAACAGATAATCCCAGTTCTGAAATATCGTAGTTCTTTTTATCCGGGATTACGGTCGTACCCAAGATAAAGTCCGTGGACACATTGAACACTCTGGCGATGCGGATAACGCTTTCTTCGCTCAGCTTTTCGGTCTTTCCGCTAAGGAAGCGGCTGATGGTGCTTTCATTCACATCAATCCGAAGTGCCAGTTCTCGCTGGGTCATCTTGCGTTCTCTCATTACATCAACGATTCTTTTCCGAACATCGGCGGGTAAATAAGTATCAGCCATTATGCTTCCTCCCCTCTGTCTGTTTTCTGTTTGATATATTTTCCGCTTTTAATGCGGGCATCTGTCGGCTTTTCAGCGTCCTCCGGGATGATCCAGCGGCTTCCTGCCCGCTGTGCGCCCGGTATGCGGTCATTGTTGCAGAGGATACCAACTCTTCGGGGAGAGATACCCCATTTCTCGGCAACTTCAAATGTAGACAGGTATTTCATTTCTGTATCATCCCTCCTGATTCATATTAACTTCAATTATATTCTATTTACGGAACAATATCAACCAACTTTGTGTGAACACTGCCGTCTCGAAACTTGCATTTTTTCAAGTTTTCGGGGCGGCTTTTTGCTTTGCTTGCGGAAGTGCCTGATTTTTCGGTTGAAAGCGTTTTTCTGCGTATATTCAGGCAGATGAAAAAATCATCGAGAAAAATCAAGGAGGTTATGCAAATGAACATTTTTGAAACAGTCAAGGCGGCGGTCACGGTTAGGCAAGCCGCCGAACACTACGGGCTGAAAATCAATCGCTCCGGGATGATTTGCTGCCCTTTCCACGATGACAGACACCCCAGCTTGAAGCTGAACGAGGATTACTTCTATTGCTTCGGCTGCGGTGCCAAGGGAGATGTGATTGACTTTGTGGCAAGGCTGCTTGACCTGTCTGCCTATGAAGCAGCGCAGAGACTGGCTGCGGATTTCGGACTGGACAGGCCGCCGTCCGTGGTGGCACAGGTAAAGAAGTACCGTCCCCGTGTGAATCAGTCGAAACAGGACGAGCTTTTCTGCATGAATGTGCTGTCCGGGTATCTTCATCTTTTGGAGGACTGGAAAGAGCGATATGCTCCCGAAGCACCGGAGGACGAGCCGGATGAGAGGTTCGTGGAAGCTTGCCACAAGCTGGAATATGTGGAGTATCTGAACGATTTGCTCCTTATGAGCGATCAGGAAGAAAGGACTGATACCGTCAAGGAACTTTTGACAGACGGAACGATTGCAAGAATGCAAACACGACTGGACGAGCAGAAAAAGGAGGTGCGCTGCCATGTCAGAGAACAGGAAATTGCTTGAGATGAATGTGCCGATGTGGTTTGACGGCAAGAGTATCAATGAAGCTCTGTTTTGTGAAGATTTTCTGAGAACCCGTCAGATTATCTTTGCAAACGGAGCTTTTTTCACACCTGATGGTCGAGTGACGGACGACCTGCCGCTTCGTGGCGAAATCTTTGAAGAATTGAAATATTGTGCCGTGAACAACATTCCCCGCAAAATCAGCAACATCATTGAGATTATGAAGCTGGCGGCTCATGTGGAGGACTTCCCGCCGGAGCAGGACAGGATTCATCTGGCAAACGGTACGCTCATGCTGGACGGCACTTTTACAGAGGGGAAGCCGGATATTGTGAGAAACAGGCTCCCGGTTTTCTATCGCCCGGATACTCCGAAACCTGTGCTGTGGCTTTCCTTTCTGAATGGTCTGCTTTACCCGGAGGACATCCCTACCTTGCAGGAATTTATCGGCTATTGCCTGATTCCCTCCAATAAAGGACAGAGGATGATGGTCATTAAGGGCAATGGCGGCGAGGGTAAATCCCAAATCGGTGCGGTGCTGGGGCAAATGCTGGGCAGTTCCATGAAGGACGGAAGCATTGGTAAAATCTCTGAGAACCGATTTGCCCGTGCCGATCTGGAGCATATCCTCCTATGCGTGGATGATGATATGCGAATGGAAGCCTTGCGCCAGACCAATTATGTGAAATCCATTGTGACAGCTCAAGGGAAAATGGATTTGGAGCGCAAGGGCAAACAGAGCTATCAGGGCTGGATGTTCGCCCGTCTGCTGGCTTTCTCCAACGGAGATTTACAGGCATTGTATGACCGAAGTGACGGTTTCTACCGCAGACAGCTTGTGCTGACCACAAAGGAAAAGCCTGCCGGAAGAATGGATGACCCTGACCTCGCCCAGAAGATGAAAGCTGAGGTGGAGGGCATTTTCCTCTGGGCGTTTGAGGGATTGCAGCGTCTGGTTGCCAACAATTTCAAATTCACGGAAAGTGAGCGCACCAAAACCAACCGAGAGTCCGTCAAGCGTGACAACAACAATATTTTCGACTTCATGGAGTCTGAGGGCTATATCCGGCTGAAAGCGGATGCTTCCATCAGCTCCAAGGAGCTGTACGAAATTTATCGGATGTGGTGTGAGGAAAATTCTCTGCCGCCCCTGAAATCCCGCAGCTTTAGTGACAGTGTGGTGGCAAATTTAAGTCGCTACAATCTGGAACACACCAACAAAATCACAAACTCTGCCGGGCGCAGGGTGTGGGGATTCATGGGAATTGAAGCCGTAGCCCGTCCGAATATAAATGGGTTTTACGACGTTTCGCCGTGTACGTACGTACCGGAGGAATGGCGGGATTGATTTTTTGGTACGTACGTACACAGCGTACGAGCGTAAATCACTCCTGTATAAAACCTTCGTGACGTACCCAAATGACAGGAAAAAGTCAGTCTTTTTTCTGTCAACGGACGGGGCGGTTTCGCAAAACAGCAGCCGTCCGTGCCGGACATTGGAAAGAGGAGCAGACAACTTTCTGATGTTCGGCAGAGGTCGCCGCAGCGACCGCATTACCCTCGGAGAGCCCCTCGGGAGAGCCCACGGCACTTTGCAGCCAGTATGGATGAAAGTGTCATAGTGGGTTATTACACTTCCGCAGAAGTGCCTCTCCAAAGCTACCTGTCTGCAAATCCCAAAGAAAGGAAGGAAAAATATGGCAAGAAATGACGGAGTTGACCGTACCTGTGCAAGAAATATGGATGTCACAGATAATGACATCGGAGATGCACAGGCACACAATGAGCGTGAAAAAGAAATATACAGTAACGAAGATATTATCCCGGAAAGAAGTTCCCTCAACGTACACTTCAAAGAACCTACCGGGAGCTACGCTGAAATGTTTGAGCAGATGAAAGCTGACAACATCATTTCCACCAGAGGTCTGAAGGCGGATGCCGTCCATTTCAACGAAATGGTCTTTGATGTGAACTCTGCGTACTTCGACAATCACGGCGGTTATGAATACGCCAGACAGTTTTATGAGGAAGCCTATAAATCCGCTGTGGAGATTGTTGGCGGTGAACAGTATATCCTCTCGGCAGTCATGCACGCTGACGAGATTAACCGGGCGATGTCCGAAGCACTTGGCAAGGACGTGTTCCATTATCATCTTCATGTGGTCTATGTCCCTGTGGTGGAGAAACAGATTTTGTGGTCGAAACGCTGCAAGGATGAAGCTCTCAGAGGAACGGTAAAGGAAACCATTATGCAGGTCAGCCGCAGTAAAAAGTGGCTGTCCAAACCTGCTGTGGACAAAGATGGAAAACCAATTCTGCAAGTCAATGGTAAGCCTGTTCTCCGAAAATCCTATTCTGTTTTACAGGATGATTTTTTTCAGCACATGAGAGCTGCCGGATATACCGATGTGGAACGTGGAGAGCGTGACAGCACCGAGGAACATCTGACTGTGACCCAGTTTAAGGTGGCAAAGGAAAAGCAGCGACTGGAAGCTGTGACGGCGGAACTGAACCAGAAAGAAGCACAGCTTGACGATACTACACAGGCTGCGGAGAAGAAAAAGCAGGAGCTTAAATCCCTGCAAGCACAGACTAAGGCGGCAACCGGAATAGCGGTGACGGTTCAGGAGCTGGAGTCGATGGGTAAGAAATCTTTTACCGGGAACATCGTCTTGACACCCGATGAATGCCGTACTCTCAAAAATTATGCTGTCAGCAGCTTTGCTGAAAAAGCGGAGAAATTAAAATACCAGCAAAAATATGAAACAGCCAAGAAAGATGCTGGGGTATGGAAAAAACGATATGAGAAACTTCTGGAACAGGCTCAGCCGTATCTGGATGCTGTCAAGCTCGCACCTGAAAGGGTACGGGCTTTTCTTAATGCCGTTTTGACCAGAGGAAAAGAGAAACAGGACATTCCGCAGGAACGTGGACGAAAAAGAAAGGAGAGCACTATTGACAGATAAATGGAATGGTTTTGCCGATTTACTTGCAAATTTAATAGAAAAATATGCGGCGGTTCTGGATATTGATAATCTTCCAGAGCCGCCGTCTTGTTTGGAGGAAGAAAACACATCTGAAGAACCCAGTGACACTATTGAATTGATGGAAAAGCAATGATATAATAGTCGTGGAATAAGTGTCCAAACTCTATGCGAGAGCTACTGTTCTCAACGCATAGAGCTACATAGAATAAAAGCGCAATACCCCGTTGCACAATTAGAAATGAGGTGTTCCGGTGAACAATTATGATGATATGAATCAAAAATCCAATATGATTATTTACACAACAGAAGATGGATTGACAAAAATTGAAACCACATTTGATGAGGATACCGTGTGGTTATCCATTGACCAGATGGCAGAGTTGTTCCAGAGAGATAAATCTACTATTTCAAGACATATAAAAAATGTATTTTCCGAAGGCGAGCTGCAGCGAGAGTCAGTTGTTGCAAATTTTGCAACAACTGCGGCAGATGGAAAAACCTATCAGGTTGACTACTATAATCTTGATGTTATCATTTCTGTCGGCTATCGTGTAAAATCCAAGCGTGGCACACAGTTCAGAATCTGGGCAACTAACATTCTCAAAGAATACATGAAAAAAGGTTTTGCTTTGGATGATGAACGATTGAAAAATCTGGGCGGCGGTGGATATTTCAAGGAACTGCTTGAAAGAATCAGAGACATCCGTGCATCGGAAAAGGTGTTTTATCGTCAGGTGCTTGAAATCTATGCCACCAGCATTGACTACGACCCGAAAGCGGAAATCTCTATCCGTTTTTTCAAAAAGGTTCAGAATAAAATTCATTATGCCATTCACGGACAGACTGCGGCAGAAGTGATTTATACAAGAGCGGATGCGGAAAAAGAGTTCATGGGACTTACCACCTTTGCCGGTAATCAGCCGACACTCAAAGAAGCGATTGTTGCGAAAAACTATCTGAATGAGAAAGAGCTTCGTGCTATGGGACAACTTGTATCCGGGTATCTGGATTTTGCGGAACGTCAGGCAGAGCGTGAACAGGCAATGACGATGCAGGACTGGGCAGAGCATCTGGATCGCATTCTTACCATGAGTGGAGAGCAGCTTTTAATTGGAAATGGAAGCATTACTCATAAGCAGGCTGTTGATAAAGCGACTGGAGAATATCGAAAATATAAGACAAGAACGCTCAGCGACGTGGAAAATGATTATTTAAATTCGATAAAGATGTTGGAACAGAAAACTGACGGCAAAAAATAACAGACGATGAAAGCTGAATTATGCCACAGGCTGTGGCACAAATGAGGATGGCGATATGAAAGAAAAAACAAAAGTATATATTTATACGAGAGTATCTACTGCCGTTCAGGTAGACGGTTACTCCTTGGATGCTCAGAAATCAAGAATGAAAGCCTATGCTGAGTTCAACGATTTTGAAATCGTCGGTGAATATGAGGATGCCGGTAAATCGGGAAAGTCCATTGAGGGCAGATTGGAATTTAACCGCATGATGGAGGATATCAAGTCCGGTAAAGATGGCGTGTCCTATGTGCTGGTGTTCAAGTTATCACGTTTTGGCAGAAATGCGGCAGATGTGCTGTCTACCTTACAGGTGATGCAAGATTTCGATGTCAATCTGATTTGTGTGGAGGATGGCATTGATTCTTCCAAAGATGCCGGTAAGCTGATGATTTCCGTGCTTTCTGCGGTTGCCGAGATTGAGCGTGAGAATATCCGTGTTCAGACGATGGAAGGCAGAATCCAGAAAGCTCGTGAGGGTAAATGGAACGGTGGTTTTGCTCCCTACGGATACAAATTGGAAAAAGGTATGCTGTATATCAACGAGGAAGAAGCCGAGGCAATCCGCATTATCTTTGACCAGTATGTGCATACCGATATAGGAGCTAACGGACTTGCGAAATACCTTGCCAATCACGGTATCAACAAAATTCAGCGGCAGAATGGAAAAAATCCTCTGTTTGATGCAGCCCTGATTCGCAGAATTTTGAAAAATCCCGTTTACTGTGGTAAAATTGCTTACGGCAGGAGAAGAACAGAAAAGGTACATGGAACTCGCAATGATTACCGACTTGTGGAGCAGGAAAATTATCTGTTAGTTGACGGTCTGCATGAAGCCATTGTATCAGAAGGACTCTGGCATGAAGCCCAAGTAAAACTTCTTGCTCAGGCGAAGAAGTATGAAAAGGTCAACAACGGTAAAGACAACAAGGTACACCTGCTGACCGGATTACTTAAATGTCCTATTTGCGGAGCCGGAATGTACGGCAACAAAAGCATCAAGCACAAGCCGGACGGCACGAAATATAAGGATTTCTTCTATTATGGCTGCAAACACCGCACTATGACCCGTGGTCATAAGTGTGAATACAAGAAGCAAATCAATGAGGAATTGCTGGACGGTGCTGTTGCAGAGGTTATTATCAAACTGGTCAGCAATCCGAAGTTTGCGGCGATGATGCAGCAAAAAATCAATATGAAGATAGATACATCCGCCATTGAACAGGAGATTGCCAATTATGAAAAACAGCTTCGTCAGAGCTATGCTACGAAGTCCCGTTTGATTGATGAGATTGATACCCTTGACCCAGATGATAAGCACTACATCAAGCGTAAAGCAGACCTTGATGATCGCCTTTATAAAATGTATGATAAGATAGAGGATACGGAGAATCTGTTGATTGAAGCCAGAGCAAAGAAAATGGCAATAGAAGCAGAAAAACTCACTGCTGACAATATCTACAAAGTGCTGATTTATTTTGAAAAGCTGTACGCTGTCATGGACGAGCAGGAGAAGCGACAGATTATGGAATCGCTGATTTCTGAAATCCATATCTATGAGGAACGACAGCCAAACGGTCAGTGGCTCAAATCCATCAAATTCAAGCTTCCGATTATTGAGGAAGATATGGAAATGAGTTTGGACAGTGATACACATGTCGAGACGGTAGTACTGCTTTCCCACAAAAAGCCAGACGGACATATCAACGTAAAAGTTGAGTTTGGCGAGGGTGAGGGAAAAGTTCCGCTTGATAATATCGCTAAAAGAGCCGAAGAATATAAGCCCAAAGAACGAGTGACCTACAAAATGATAAAGGAGTACATAGAAGCTAAATACGGCTTCAAGGTACATACCGCATATATCGCAGAGGTAAAGAGAGATTTAGGCTTGCCAATGTACGATGCTCCTAATGCGGTAGAGGAATTGAAACAGCCGAGGAAGCATCCGACAGCAGAGAAAGTGGAAGCCATAAAGGATGCGTTGAAGCATTTTGAAGTGATTTAATGAGGATAGGCGTATCATTAGAAATAGTGGTACGCTTATTTTTATCCCTTTTTGCAGATTTGTCCTTTCCCCTGCTTTCCAATATAATGAAGCTAAAGAAGTGGAGGTGTGCTTATGAGAGAGAAATTTAATCATCTGTATTTGGATAGCCACGAAAGAAAACTTTTAATACATAGCCTTGTAGAGTTAAAAAATCAGCTCATTCAGCAAGGCAGATATACGGATTGTGTTGACGAGCTTGTTTTTAAGGTCATAAATGCACCGACCAAGAGAATGAAAATTGAATATGTCTAAGGCAAATTTCAAAGCCGCTTATTCTTATTGATTTTAAGAGTAGGCGGCTTTTTTGCGTTCTCTGGTACTGTTTACATAGCCACCTTGACAAAGTGGCTAGAAATAATGACTTACCACCTTATCTGCGTGAAGGAAGCAAAAGTGAAATCTATGCACCGAAAAATGGAAACAGGTTCAATATCACTACTTCCTCTTTCATTAACGGCGAAGAAGGAGTGAATGAACACGGATTTGCTGTAGCAATGACTTTTGTAATGACCGACCTTGAAAAGATAAAAGCAGGTTTCAATTCTTGCTTTATTGTAAGATATTTGCTTGAAAAGGCAGATAATACCGAACAGGCGGTTTCCCTTCTTATGGGCTTGCCAGTATCTTCTAACTGCAATATTTTACTTGCAGATAAAAAAGGCAATATGGTAGTGGTTGAATGTACGCCAATTCTCAAAAAAGTTCGGGCGGCAGAAATTTTTGAAAATGGCAGTATTGTTTGTACTGTTAATAGTTTTACATCTGATGAGATGAAACCATATGACGATGCAAAAGGAAATGATTATGACTCGCACAGGCGTTACAGGACAGTATTAGACAGCTTTTCTTCGGAACGCATAAAAGATGAATACATTGAAACTACCGAACATCTCTTAAAAGGTGATTATGGGTTTATGTGCCAATATGATGATGAGCCAGATTTTGAAACAGTTTGGAGTTCAATATTTGATTTAGACAGCTTAGTAATCTATCGTGCAGAGGGTGACCCCAGAAAAAAGAAATTTGTTACAGATAATCGGTTACATGACCTTATAAGGCGAGGATAATATGCTGAGTATAAATTCCCAATGGATTTTATGTCCTCTTTGTGGGAACAAAACCCGAAACAAAATCAGAGAAGACACAGTTTTGAAAAACTATCCTCTTTACTGCCCGAAATGTAGACAGGAAACTTTAATTGAAGTCGAGAATTTACAAGTAACCGTCATCAAAGAGCCAGACGCACAGACGCAGAGCCGATGAACTTGAGAAAGCTTTCACAGTTCATCGGCTCTGTTACTACTTTTATGCTTGATTTTATTGCCTGTCACAGGGGATAGAAGCTGTTATCTTCATTTTCTGTTCGGCAACAGCTAAACTTCTATGCAAAGGGATTGCCATAAATACTGTAATAAGTGCAGAGAGAACATCGGCAATCGGCTGTGCATATAAAATACCGTTTAATCCCCATATAAATGGAAAAATTAAGATAACGGGAATGAAGCAGATACCTTGTCGGCAAGCTCCAAGAATAAACCCTTCTTTTCCTTTTCCAAGAGCAAGGAATAAAGAGGAATATACCGTGTAGTATCCAAACAGCATAAATGTAATACCGTTTACTCTTAAAGAGGAAGCTCCAATGTGAATCATTTCTGTGTTTCCAGTTGTAAACTGTGAAACAATAGTCGTAGAAAACAGACTGAATAATAAACCTACGATCACACAAAAAATAGTTGACCATAAGATGGAAATTTTGATTGCAGTACGCAGACGATCAAATTTTTTCGCCCCATAACTGTAACCTGCAATCGGTTGAAAACCTTTGATAAAACCAAATACTGTTAAGTTGCCCATAGATATAAGACGGGTAACAACGCCCATTCCCGCTATGGCTGAATCGCCGTAATTACCAGCGGCATTGTTTATTAGAGAGATAGAAATACTTGTTAATAATTGAAATACAAGTGTCGGAACGCCAATTTTGAAAATTTCAGATAGAATTTCTTTAGAAAAGGTACAGTCCTTTATTCTAAACTGAAAAGCACTTTTTTGTCTGA
This sequence comes from Roseburia sp. AM16-25, assembly GCF_003473825.1. Taxonomy (NCBI): domain Bacteria; kingdom Bacillati; phylum Bacillota; class Clostridia; order Lachnospirales; family Lachnospiraceae; genus Roseburia; species Roseburia sp. AM16-25. Next base: position 246,433 of record NZ_QUCW01000001.1, on the reverse strand, counting down.
AAATATAAAACAGATACACAAGAGTAGATACTACCTGAGAAATTGCTGTGGCAATAGCAGCTCCTGCAACACCAAAATTAAAAGTGTATATAAATAATGGATCTAACCCGATATTGAGGACTGCACCTAACAACAAGGCACACATTGTAGTTTTTGCTGCTCCTTCACTTGTCACGATATTGTTCATTGTGACATTAAAAACATTGAAAATGCAAGAAACAATGTAAATACCGGCATAGGTAGCCGCATAAGGAAGGACACTTTCTGTTGCACCTAAAAGTCTTAGAATGGGGTTCAAAAAGAGGATTGATAAAACAATCATAATTGCACCGACAACAAGACTGCTATATAGTGCAGTGCTTGCCACTTTGTTTGCCTGATCCTTATTTCTTTGTCCTAACAGTCGAGAAATGTAGGATGCTGCCCCATTGCCAAAAAGTAATCCTAAGCCGACGACTACTTGACCGAGAGGATACACAACCGAGATGGCAGCCATTTGACTTTCGCCTAAGCCACCTACAAAATAGGCATCAACAAGATTGTACAAGGCGTTGATGAGCATACCAATCATTGTTGGAATACCCATAGCTAAAAGGGCTTTTGGAATTGGAGCATTGCCCAATAACTCCAATTTTCTGTTTTGATTGTCCATAGTGTTCTTTCTCCTTTCACTTGATAAATAGAATAAAATATACTACTATATATTATAGCAGTTGAAACGCAAGTGGTATTCTACTATAATTTATAGTAGTTGTCAAGAGAGTAAAGGAGGAAATTGATATGGCGACCATTGACTTAATTGTTTTGGGAATGTTAAAGAAAGAACCTCTGAGTGCGTATGACCTTCAAAAGTTGGTAGAGTACCGCAATATTTCAAAATGGGTAAAAATTAGTACCCCGTCTATTTATAAAAAGGTTATCCAGTTGGAGGAAAAAGGATATATTTCAAGTCATATAGAAAAAGAGGGTAAAATGCCAGAAAAATCAGTGTATTCTTTAACTGAAAAAGGGAAACAGCAGTTTGAAAAATTGATGCTTGAAATATCCTGTAAGCCGATAAACATTTTTTTGGATTTTAATGCTGTCATTGTAAATCTGGACAGTATGTCCAGAGAAAGACAGCAAGAATGTCTGGATAATATTGAGAGCAGTATGGAGGTATTGAAAAAATATCTGGAAGAAAATATTGCTTTGAAAAAGAGTAAAGAAGATATTCCTGTTACGGGTATGGCAGTTTTACGGCAACAATACACATTGGCAGAGGCAATAGAGGAGTGGATTGCTTCATTAAAAAAAGAAATCAATTCGTAAAAGTGCATGGTAGGAACAAAAGAAATGCTGTTATTTTTAGTTTGGATTGTAATGAGATTGTAAGAAGTGGTTGCTATACTGAACTTACAAAATAAAAACAGAAATTTGGAGGTTTTAATATGGCAATACTTGAAACAAAAGATTTACGAAAGATATACGGAAGCGGAGAAAACGAAGTCCATGCTTTGGATGGGGTATCCATTTCCGTAGAGGAAGGCGAATTTGTTGCTGTTATCGGTACATCGGGCAGCGGTAAATCTACACTACTCAACATGATTGGTGGGTTAGACCGTCCTACTTCTGGTAGTGTTACTATCCGAGGAAAAGAACTGTTGAAAATGAAAGACGAGGAACTGACGATTTTTAGGCGTCGAAACATTGGCTTTGTTTTTCAGAATTATAATCTGCTTCCTGTTCTTAATGTGTATGAGAACATTGTGTACCCTATTGAGATCGATGGTGGCAAGACCGATACAAGATTTGTAAAAGAGATTATCCATACTCTTGGCTTGGAACAAAAGCTTAAGAATATGCCGAATAATCTTTCAGGTGGTCAGCAGCAGAGGGTTGCGATTGCCCGTGCCCTTGCGACAAAGCCTGCCATTATCCTTGCCGATGAGCCGACTGGAAATTTGGACTCAAAAACAAGTATGGATGTTATTTTGCTGATGCAGTCGATTAGCCGTCAGTTCCACCAAACCACCATTATGATCACGCACAATGAGGAAATCGCTCAAATGGCAGACCGCACAATCCGCATTGAGGATGGCAAGGTTGTTTCGGGAGGTGTCAGATATGCACGCTAACCGAAATAAAAAAGCAGTTAAGCGAGTAGAAAAGGGAATGATGAAAGCAAACCGTATTCGTAACCTGTTTGCGGTGTTTGCGATCGTTCTCACTACATTTATGATTACTACCGTGTTTAGTTTGGGCATTAACTATATGGAAAATATGAAGTTAATGCAGGTGCGTACCGCAGGCACGACCGCTAATGCTTCCCTTGCGATGCCGACAGAAAAGCAGGAACAGCAGATTAAGAATTTGGAATATGTTAAAACCGTCGGTACGCAGTATATGGTCGGCTCGGTTGCCGAGAAGAACGATGAGGGGCGTGATCTTTCTATCGCACTTTCGTATTACGACACTACTGAATGGGATAAACACTATAAAGAAACAATCAAAGATATAGAAGGGAAATATCCCTCAAATGAAAATGAAATTATGCTGTCAAAGGATGCTCTTTCACAGCTTGGAATGAAAGAGCCGAAGCTGAATATGGAAATCCCTCTGTCCTATTATGATAAAAACGGTCAGCAGGAAAAAAATTTCACTTTAAGCGGATGGTTTCATTCCTATACAGGCACGGGAATGGGCTTTGTTTCCGAAGCGTATTGCAAAAATGCAGGCTATACAATGGCAGAGGACGGCGTTCTTTCTTTGTCGTTGAATAAAATGCCTGATGATTTTTATCGTATTCAAAAAGATGTGGAGCTTAACGAAAATCAATCTTTCGGCGGTGCGGTTTCCATGAAATCATCAAGCGGTTCAGTGATTGCAATGGTAATCCTATTGGTATTCTTTATTATTGGCAGCGGGTATCTCCTTATTTACAATGTTTTGTATATATCCATTTCAAATGATACCCGTTTTTACGGTTTGATGAAAACGCTTGGAACAACGCAAAAACAGATTAAATCACTGGTAAAAAATCAGGCAGTTAAGTTTGCTTGCATTGGTATCCCGATTGGTATTTTGTTAGCCACCGCTGTTTCCTTTGGAATTGTTCCATTTGTGTTGAACGAGGGTTTTGAACAGGGCAAGTCGATGATGGATGCCGAAGTGTTTTTCCATCCATCTATCTATATTTTGTCCGTAATCTTTTCAGCAGTAACCGTTTGGATTGCCTGCAATGCTCCTGCAAAAGCGGCTGCAAAAATTTCGCCAATAGAAGCATTGAAGTTTCAGAATTTTGCACCGAAGAAAACAAAAAGCAGAAATTCCACCAATGGTGGCAAGCTGCATGTGATGGCATTTCATAATGTATTCCGTGCCAAAAAGCGTGCTGCCCTTGTGTTTATGTCCTTGTTTATGGGAATTACTATGATTTTAGGCGTAAATGGGGTTATAAGCAGTATGTCGGCTGAGAACTTTATTAAGGAATATATGGACTATAACTTTGAATACACTGATATTCAGTTTGAGCAGTATGAACAGCTCAATAAAGAAGTACCGCAGTTTGACGAACACTTTGTAGAACAAATCAAGCAGCTTGACGGTATTAAAAATATAGATGTTCAAAAAACAGTCTGGGCAGGTATTGACTTTAATGAAAACGATTTAGAAGGCTTTATGAAAATCAAATATGAGGACAGCAAATATAAAGCAAAGGGGCAGTCCTATGAACAGACGATAGAAACACTGAAAGGGTACGCTGAATCTGGTGACTATGGCTGCTATATTACAACGCTTCCAGACGACAGGGTACTGGAAGAATACAATGTAGAGCATCCTGATACGCCTATTGACATGGAAGCATTTAAGCGTGGCGAAACAGCGATTGCAGGAAAAGATACCGAATATAACGCTCCTAATACCGCTTTAGTGGGTGAAACATTGACACTAACTGCCGACAGTACAGACGGCAAGGCAACTGATTTCAAAATTGGCGGAGCTTTTTACTATGACGATTATGATAATACTCTTTCAGAAGGTATTGGCAGACGCAAAGAAATAAATATGGTGCCAGATGTTATCTTTGTCAGCGAAGCGGGTATGGAACGCCTGACAAAAGAACCAATAATTTCCGCAATCGGCGTTGACATTAAGAATTTCAACGATTTAGAGCGAATTGACAGCGAATTACAGGCGATCAACAGTACCTTGACCACATCGGAGTGGCAGCTGAAATCTTCCGTGAATCAGAAAGAACTATATAACCAGATGAACTACTCTTTGAGTTTGCTGGGAAACGGTGCTGCAATTCTGCTCATTGTCATCGGCTTGATTAACTTTGTAAATGTTATGTTGACGGGTGTGGTGGCAAGGAAAAATGAATTTGCCATTATGGAAAGTATCGGAACAACGAAAAAGCAGATCAGGAAGATATTGACCTTAGAAGGCGGTATTTATGCTCTGATTTCTACTCTGCTGATTATGACTTTTGGTAATGCGTTCCTAATGTTGGTGGCAGATGCAGTTCCGCATATGGCAAACTATGCAGTATTTAAATACCCTGTTGCACTTGTCATCGGTTTGATCGCAGCAATCTTTGTAATTTGCTTAAGCGTTCCTGCCATTGTTTACAAGGCAACTTCTGATGAAACGGTCATTGAAAGACTGCACAATTTTGATAGTTAAATGAGGTTGTGGGACGGACGCAGCATTGCTGCGTCTGTTCCTGCAATTTTGTATATTGAGGAAGGTGGTGCGTTTTGCGGCTATGGCAAATATTTTTCTACTTGAAGATGACAAAATTCTGAGCAAGGGTATTTCTATCGCCCTAAAAAAAGACGAGCATATGGTCACAGCAGTCTATGGGTATTTGGAAGCATTGAAGCAATACCAAAAACAAAAGTATGATTTGTTTCTGCTTGATATTAACCTGCCTGACGGCAATGGTTTGGAATTTTGTGAAAAAATTCGTGAAACATCGGAAACACCCGTATTATTTCTAACTGCTAATGATACGGAAGAAGATATGTTGGAAGGGTTTGGCGTGGGTTGTGATGATTATATATCAAAGCCTTTTTCTATCGAAGTTTTACGGAAAAAAGTATTGGCAGTTCTAAAACGAAGTGGCGTAGGAAAATTTCGTATGAAATACAGAGATTTAGAGTTAGATAAAGAAAAGTGTCTTGTTTTGATGAAGGGACAGGAAATACATTTGACCTCAACAGAATACAAATTGCTCCTTTATCTAATGGAAAACAGGGGAAGGGTTGTTACAAAGGCAATGCTTTTGGAACAGCTTTGGGATATAGATGGAAACTTTGTTGATGATAATACCGTGCGTGTGAATATTAAGCGGCTAAGGCAGAAACTGAATGATGAAAAGCAGGAATACATTGTAACAGTTTTTGGCATGGGCTACTCTTTTGGAGAATGACGATGAAGCATTTTGTGATTTATAGAAAACTGATTTTAATTATAGGTACTGCTACGGCGGTGGTATCTGTTGGTGTGTTCTTTTTTATGGAGGACATCCTTTTCCGTACGCTTTTTATCTCTTTTGCATTTGTATTTTTTGGGGGTCTGTTGTTCCTGCTGGACTTTCTGCACAACCGCTATAATGATAATCTGTTAGAGGAGATTACGCTGCTCATTGAAGCATTGGTAGAACAGCAGGAACGGACGGTCTTTTCAGAAGCTGAGGATACCCTGACCGCACGGCTGCAGCATCAACTTCTAAAACTCCGCAATATTTTAAAGGCACAGAATCAAATGCTGACACAGGAGAAAGAACAGATTAAAACTTTAATCTCCGATATTTCGCATCAAATTAAAACGCCCGTAGCAGCGGCAAACACCTTTGCACAGTTATTAGGTGATACAGGGTTATCCGATGAGGAGAGAAGGGAATATATTGCCACCTTGCAGATGTCCCTTGAAAAGCTGACTTTTTTGACAAACAGTTTGATTAAAATGTCCCGTTTGGAAAGTGGCATTATCCGATTAAAACCTGAACAAAGCAGTTTAAATGATATTGTTATGCAAGCGGTAAAAACGGTTTATGCCAAAGCAAGGGATAAAAATATTACGATTACCTTTGATTGTGGGCAGACCTTTGAAGCCCTGCTTGATTTTAACTGGACGGCAGAAGCTGTTACCAATGTACTTGACAATGCTGTGAAATATACACCAAGCGGAGGAGTTGTGGACTTGAAAATCACCGAATATCCATCGTATTTGCGATTGGATGTATCCGATAACGGAATTGGCATTCCTGAAGAAGAACAGGCAAAAATCTTCGGCAGATTTTACCGTGGAAAGCAGTCAGCAGGAGTTGACGGTGTAGGGATCGGTTTATATCTTACCCGTGATATTGTGAATAAGCAGAACGGGTATATCAAGGTGGCATCCGATGAAAAAGGTACGATATTTTCTTTATTCTTGAAAAAAGTTTAGAGAATAATAGTAATTCCAGATAAGTGTACGATATGAATTTGTCAAGATAGTAAATATAAAATAGAAAGATTAAATAAAACATGATAAATGGAGATGGATAATTTATGATTTCAGAATGGATAATTTGTCCGATTTGTGGCAACAAAACCCGTGATAGAGTTAGAGAAGATACTGTTTTAAAGAATTATCCTCTTTACTGTCCGAAATGTAAGAAAGAAACTTTAATAAATGCAAAGAAATTACATATAACCGTCATCAAAGAGCCAGACGCATAGACGCAGAGCCGATGAACTTGTGAGATAACCTCATAAGTCATCGGCTCTTTTTTTACATGAATATAGAATTTGACAAGTCCGCCAAATAAAAAAAAACGGTGTTTTGGTGGGCAATTTTGTCATGCTCAGATGGCTATTTTATCCCTCCAGACCTGTTTCAAGTTTGGAGGGATTTCTTATGTGTTGGTCTGATAACACTGTGCTGCTGATTTTAAGCAGCAGTTATTTACATACCGTTCGATAGAGATGAGAATAATCTGTTAAAAAAATTCTTATCTCCATTTGGGGAAATTATGTTCCAAAAGTAGATGTTAAATATCTATATAATAGAATTGTTATTTCTTATAACCGTAAGGGTTTGACAGCCTTTGCGGTTTTTCTTTTGTCGTTTTTTGTTGAATTAAGTCGTAAGCGTATTATGACAAGATGAGAAAAGTGGAAGTTGATGAGTAGATCATTTTCATTGCATAAAATGGATTTTGCGATGGAAGGAGAGAAATAACCTGCCATTCAGTTCACCTCGATAACGATGTTTCTGCTAAGCAAATATTTCCACTTGTTAGTCTAGCCTAACTACGATATAATGGTTAGCATAAACTAACAGGAGGGTATATTTTATATGAAGAAAAATCCACTACGAATCCTATGGCTGATCCTGGGATTTGCAGCGATCGGAATCGGTGCTGTTGGTGTGGTCTTGCCGGTACTGCCAACAACACCCTTTCTATTATTAGCATCATTTTGTCTTGCTAAGGGTTCTGAAAAGTTCCATACATGGTTTACCGGCACAAAACTATACAAAAATCACTTGGACGAGTTTGTGCAAAATCGGAGTATGACCTTAAAGACAAAGTTCAGTCTGCTTCTCCCGGCATCGGGCATGCTGCTCTTAGCCTTTGCAGCAATGCCGAATTGGTATGGGAGGGCATTTATCATATTCCTTATCATCTTTAAATATGTCTATTTTTTTACCAGGATCAAGACAATTCCGGTGGAGAAATCATAAGAGACATAACCTTTAGGTTTATACTGCCTAACAAAGAGAGACTTCTGTTTGGAGACATCTTTTAGTATAGTTATATGAGTAATAAAATATGTGTCAAAGGAAGCAGATGCCGATCATTACCTCCAGATATTGGAATATGATGCATGGCACAAATCCAAAAGAGGTGCAGCAGGATGCCGAGGGCATGCAGGTTATGCAGGTTTTAGGCAATAATATGGCATTTTGGCTGAATTGTAAGAATGTAGCGATGAAGATGGGACTTTCCATGCCGGAAGAACCGGAATTTACCTATACAAATTTTATCCACTAAGATAGATACCCTCCCTCAGGTTCGAGGGGGATTTGTATTTCATAAAGTACCAGAATGCCATTGTATTTGCTCTTTTACAAGCGTAGAATGAGTTGCGAATAAAAGAAGAAAAGAGATGGCATTTTATGAAGATTACATTGATCCATGGACAGAGCCACAAAGGCTCGACTTATCATGTGGCAAGGATTTTAGCAGAAAAAATAGACGGAGAGATCACGGAGATCGTCTTACCGCGCGACTTTGATCAGATGTGTGTCGGTTGTGCCCAGTGCATCAAAAAGGACGAAAAATTGTGTCCGCATTATGAGAAACTGGCACCGATCACAGAGGCGATCGATGCAGCAGACCTTTTGATCTTTGAAAGTCCGGTTTATGTTTACCATGTCACTTCTGCTATGAAGGCATTGTTGGAACATTATGGATGGCGCTGGATCATGCATCGCCCGGAGGAGAGCATGTTCAAAAAGCAGATGGTCTGTATCGCGACCGCGGCAGGTGGCGGACAAAAGAACACCTGTCAGGATATGGCGGACAGTGCTGCTTATTGGGGTGTGGCTAAGACCTACAAGTATGGTATCGCTGTTCGTGCTATGAAGTGGGAAGATGTGACGGCAAAGACCAAGGACAAGATCGAGCGAGATATGGATGCGCTTGCGTCCAAGATCAAAGCCAACCAGGGCAGGGTAAAGCCACCTTTAAAGACCAGGATATTTTTCCCGGTCATGTCTATGGTCTTAAAGAAGCGTCCGGACAGTGTGGATGCAAAATACTGGAAGGAAAAAGGATGGCTGGATGGCAAGCGCCCTTGGAAATAGGGGATTGACGATACGAAAGAGGATTTTTTTGACAAATTCCATCATGGTCTTATTGTCTCTGATGCTGCCTTTACCGGGAGCACAGGGGATCACGGAGCTGACCTCTTTACAGATCTTGCAGGGCGTGTGTGCAGGATATGGCATACAAAGTGGGAGCGTGCTGGAACGGCTGGTATCTTCTTACATTCCCTTATTTGTGTCCGGGAGCCTGGTATGCTATACTTATGAAAAAATGAGAATAAAGGCAGGAGAAAAAAGATGAACATAGTATGCTTGGACTTAGAAGGCGTCTTGGTACCGGAGATCTGGATCGCATTTGCTGAGGAGAGCGGTATCCCGGAATTAAAGAGAACGACCAGAGATGAGCCGGACTATGATAAGTTGATGCATTGGCGGCTTGGTATTTTAAAGGAACATGGACTTGGCTTAAAGGAGATTCAGGAGACAATCGCAAAGATCGATCCGATCCCGGGCGCAAAGGAATTCTTAGATCAGTTGCGGGAAATGACACAGGTCATCATTATCAGTGATACTTTTACCCAGTTTGCAGGACCTCTGATGAAGAAATTGGGCTATCCGACCATCTTTTGTAATTCGCTGGAAGTGGCAGAGGATGGCGAGATTACCGGTTTTAAGATGCGCATTGAAAATTCCAAGTATTCCACGGTCAAGGCATTACAGTCCATCGGTTATGATACGATCGCTTCCGGTGACAGCCACAACGATCTCGGAATGATCAAGGCGAGCAAGGCGGGATTTCTCTTTAAATCCACCGATCAGATCAAGCAGGACAACCCGGATATTCCGGCATATGAGACATATGACGAATTGCTGGCAGCCATCAAGGCAGCCTTATAAGAAGCAAGTGATAGGGCATATCTTCTACAAGAGATATGTCCTTCTTTTTTACTCTATTTCATATAATTCCTATTGCAACAGTATGAAATGTATGATACAATCCAAAACATACACTTTAGAAAAGAATAGGGGACATATACATATGGCACGAGGATTTGAGACAAAATGTTTACACTTAGAAGAGGAGGAAGGAGACTGTAGCCACTTTGGCGCTCTTTCCTATCCCATCTATCAGACGGCAACGTATGCACACCCGGGCGTGGGACAGAGTACAGGCTTTGACTATAGCCGCTTGCAGAATCCGACCAGAGAACATCTGGAAAAGATTGTAGCAAGTCTGGAAAACGGCATTGATGCATTTGCATTTACCACAGGCATGGCGGCTATTACCATGCTGATGGAGTTGTTTGCGCCGGGAGACCATCTGATCGTAGATGAAGACTTATATGGTGGAAGCATCCGTCTGTTTAGCCATGTATCTTCCAAGAATGGGCTGACCTTTTCTTCTGTGCCATGTCATGCGGTCAATGTAGAGGACTATATCCAGCCAAATACCAAGGCGATCTACATTGAGACACCGACCAATCCTATGATGAATGTGACAGATATCGCTGCCTTGGCTCAGGTGGCAAAAAAGCATGACATCCTTTTGATCGTGGATAATACCTTTTTGTCCCCATACTTCCAGAATCCGCTGGATCTGGGAGCAGACATTGTCATCCATAGCGGGACGAAATTCTTAGGCGGTCACAATGATACGCTGGCAGGCTTTCTTGTCACAAATCGGGAGGATATCAGAGAAAGATTTCGTTTCCTGATCAAGACGACCGGGGCGGGTCTGGCGCCATTTGACTGTTTCCTGATCCAGCGTGGGATCAAGACCTTAGGCATCCGCATGGAACGCGCTCAGGCAAACGCTATGGAGATCGCGCATTGGCTGCAAAAGCAGTCCTGTGTTACTGAGGTGATCTATCCGGGCCTCAAAAGCCATCCGGGACATGAGATCATGAAGAAGCAGGCGCGCGGTTTTGGTGCCATGCTTACTTTTCAGGTAAAAAATCAGGCGTATGCATATGCTATTCTTGGAAAAGTCCGCATGATCAAATATGCAGAGAGTCTGGGAGGCGTGGAGACACTTCTGACCTATCCGATGACACAGACCCATGCAGACGTACCGGATGAGATCCGCAGGAAAAACGGCATCACCGAATGTACCCTTCGTATGTCTGTAGGCATTGAGGATGTTAAAGATCTTCTGGCAGAACTTGAAAAAGTCTTTGCCGAGGCAGAGCAGAAAATAGAAGGCTAGGAAATATAGAAGATAGAGATACAAAAGGAGAAATCATGGCAGAGAGAAACTTAGATTTTGACAGACCGATCGACCGAAAAGGAACCAAGTGCTTAAAATATGACTTTGCGGTGGAGCGTGGCATGCCGGCAGATATCCTGCCGCTTTGGGTGGCAGACATGGATTTTCAGACATCTTCCTATATACAGGATGCGATCGTAGAGACCGCTTCGCATGGGATCTTTGGCTACAGTGAGTCGGATGATGCCTATTTTGAGGCACTGCAGGGATGGATGCGCAGACGCCATCAGTTTGAGATCGAAAAGAAATGGGTGGTAAAGACACCGGGCATTGTCTTAGCACTTGCCATGGCGGTCAAGGCATACACCAAATGCGGCGATGGCGTGCTCTTGCAGTCACCGGTCTACTATCCTTTTTCCGAGGTTATCCGCGATAACGGCAGACGTGTGATCAGCAATGATCTGGTTCTGGGCGAGGACAACCGCTACCATATAGACTTTGTGGATTTTGAAGACAAGATCGTGCGTGAGAATATCAAGTTATTTCTTCTCTGCAATCCCCACAATCCGGTGGGGCGTGTATGGACGGAGGAGGAACTTTTGCATATAGGACAGATTTGTCTGCGTCATGGTGTGACGGTGGTCAGTGATGAGATCCATCATGATTTTATTTTTAAGGGGCAACACCATGTTTTTGCCGGACTGAGTGATGCCTTGGCGGATATCACAGTGACCTGTACCTCTCCGAGCAAGACCTTTAATGTTGCAGGCTTGCAGGCATCCAATATCATCATTAAAAACGAAAATCTGCGCAAGGCATTTATCCATCAACTGGATGCAGCAGGTGTCAGCCAGATCGGGCTCATGGGGCTGGTTGCCTGTCAGGCTGCCTATGCACATGGGGACGAGTGGTACGAAGGTATGCTTTCTTATGTGCGTGGAAATATTGACTATGTCAGATCCTTTGTAGAAGAACGATTGCCGGATGTTCGGATGATCGACCTGGAAGGAACCTATCTGGTCTGGCTGGACTTCTGCGGCACAGGTTTGTGTCAAAAGGAACTGGAGGACAAGGTCATCTATGAGGCAGGACTCTGGCTGGACAGTGGAGCCATCTTCGGCAAATCTGGAAAAGGCTTTGAACGTATCAATGTAGCGTGTCCGCGCAGTACCGTGCAAGAGGCAATGGAGCGGATTGAAAAAGCATTTACAAAATAAAAGGAAGTAAGGGCAAAGAGGCAGGAGAGATTTCTGTCTCTTTTTCTATGCCAAAACGCACAGCAGATGTGTTATACTGGGGCTATCAAAAACTTGGAGGACATTATGGATATCAAAGAACAGATTCATGGATTATCAGAAGAAATGATAGAAAATCTGGGCAAACTGGTTGCCATTGATTCGCAGTTGGCAGAGGCAAAGGAAGGCAAGCCATTTGGCGAAGGACCGGCAGAGGCGCTTCGTGTGGGACTTGAGATCGCAGAGGGACTGGGCTTTCGCACCGTCAATCTCGACAATTACTGTGGTTATGCAGAAATGGGCGAGGGGGATGAGATCGTTGGTATCGCAGGACATCTGGATGTGGTCCCGACCGGCGGTGACTGGACATACGATCCTTTTACCCTGACGCGTGATGGCGACTACATCTATGGCCGCGGAACGACAGACGATAAGGGACCGGTCATCGAGGCACTTTACGCTATGAAACTTTTGCGTGATTCCGGTGTCAAGTTGAACAAGCGTGTGCGTCTTATCATGGGATGTAATGAGGAGACCGGATCGAAATGTATGGAGCATTATAATGAAGTTGAAGAAGAACTTTCCTGTGGCTTTACGCCGGATGCAAGTTATCCGTGCATCCATGGGGAAAAAGGACATATGGAGATGATGGCATATTCCAAGCATACCAAGATCCTTTCCATGAATGGTGGGTTCGTCTCAAATGCAGTATGTGATTCCTGTACGACCGTGATTCCGGCAAAGGATGGCTTGAAGGACCGTCTGGAAAAGGTTCTGGCAGAGACCGATCTGCAGGAATATAAAGTAAGCCAGGAAGGCGACAGGATCACGATCTTTGCCAAGGGTGTACCGGCGCACGCGTCTACACCGACACTTGGAGTCAATGCAGCGGCAGTTACCTGTCAGAGTCTGGCAGAAGCAGGCTTTGAGGATGACTTTGTGACCTTCTACAATAGCCATTTAGGCACAGCGTGTGACGGCGCAGGCGTTGGGCTCAAGTTTGCAGATGAGTACGGAGATCTGACCTTCTGCAACGGTATCGTGAAGACTGAGGACGGTGTCATTTCCTGCACCATCGATATCCGTGTGCCTGTGACTTTAAAGGCAGACCGGGTACGTAGTATGTGTCAGGGACATCTGGAAGATGAAAACGGACGCATTGAGATCCTTGAGATCGGGGATCCACTTTTCTTCCCGAGAGAATCTCCACTGGTCGAGGCTCTTTACAAGGCATATGTGGATGTGACCGGGGACAGCGAACACCAGCCTATGGTCATCGGCGGCGGCACTTATGCCAAGTCCTTAAAGAATATTATTGCCTTCGGACCGGAGAAATTGGGTGTGGATTATCGCATCCATGGTGCAGATGAGTATATTCTGGTATCCGGCATGGAAGAAGCCGTATTGATCTACATGGAAGCGATCAAGAATCTTCTGGCAATCTAAATCATAAAATTTGTCAAAAAAATGCATTTTCTAATTGCGAAAGAGCAGACTGCCATATATAATAATATTCGGAAATAAAGTTACATACTTTTAGATAAGAATACATTTATATAGATTGAGATAGCAAATGAGAACAACATATACATACAATGAAGGAATCAACTTCCTTCGGGCAGTTTCCATCTTGGGGATCGTGCTTTATCATATCTTTCCATTCGCCATGAAGGGAGGCTTTCTTGGCGTCTGCTTTTTCTTTTTAATATCGGGGTATCTGGCGGCAAAGAAAGGTCAGATCGACTGGGATAATGAGAGTTTTCACATTCGTAAATATTATATCAAAAAAGGGCTACGCATATATCCGGCACTCTATATCATGGTCATGGCGGTCATTGCCTTTTTTACCGTCTTTCATCAGGAATTATTATTAGGGGCAAGAGAGGAAGCGGCAAGTATCTTTCTGGGTTACAACAACTGGTGGCAGATGCTGACGCAGGCATCCTACTTTATGAAGATCACGGAACACTCGCCATTTACCCACCTGTGGTATCTGGGGGTGGAAATGGAACTCCTGGTCGTATGGCCACTTCTCTTTTTACTTTATAAAAAATGGATCGAGCCGCGTCTGGGCAAAGGGGCGATCTGGCTTTTTGTCCTACTGGCAGTTGCCTCTGTACTTGCCATGGGACTGATGTACCATGCAGACAATGTCAATCGTGTTTACTACGGCACGGATACACGTGCTTTTTCCTTCTTGATCGGCGTGGTCTTAGGCCTCAAGGAAGATGACTGGAATAAAAAAGGCAACATCCTCTTTCAGGGGGACAATGGGCGGGCTCTTTTTTTCGTATCTTTATTGGTGACGATCGCCTTGTTTGTACTTGTCGAAGGTGAGCAGGCATGGCTTTACCGTGGCGGTATGGCGCTGATCAGCCTGTTTTTTGCCTTTATGGTCTATGTGATGAACCAGTGCGATTTTACGACAACAGCACTGAACCGGAATAAGGTCCTGCAATGGATCGGCAGACACAGTTACTGGATCTATCTCTGGCATTATCCGCTTCTCTTTATTATCAACTTACAGCATATCTTTTAGAAATGGGGTGCGTAGCGATGAAAGATAAGAAGTATTACAAAAAGGTAGCCATTGGGATCGTGGTCGGTATCATTTCCGCGATCGCGATCGTGGGCTTTATCAAGGCTCCGTCCAAATCTTCCGATCGTCTGGCGGAAGATCTGCAAAAGGAGTTCAAAGCCAACCAGAAGATGTTAAAGGAGCAGGATGCAGCCAAGCAGACCAGCGCCGATCAGGATACATCCGACAGCAAGGATGCCAAGGAGGAGAGCGGACCAAAGATCACCTGTGTTGGCGATTCGGTTATGTTGGGAGCCGCACCGGAATTGATGCAGGCGATCCCGGATGGTGTGATCGACGCCAAGGAAAGCCGGCAGGCAAGGGACGGCGTGGAGATCTTAGAAGGTCTGAAAGAAGAAAATAAATTGGGCTCTACCGTAGTGATCGAACTGGGCACCAACTGTTATTTCAGTCAGGCGACCGGGCAGGAGATCATTGATTATCTGGGAAAAGATACCAAGATCTACTGGGTCACGGTCTATGGCAAGTATTTGCAGGATCAGGAGCGGACAAACGGTGTGATCCGCCAGTTGGCAAAGGACAACAAAAATGTGGAAGTCATTGCCTGGGATGCCTTAGGGGCAGAGAACCCGGACTGGTTTTATAATGACGGCATCCATTTGAATGGAGCAGGACGCAGTGCATATGCAAAGATGATCTGCAATGCGCTTGGAATCGAGACGACGGATGTCGACTTCTCACAAACGCAGACGACGGACAATGCAGGCGAATAAAAAGCACCATAAGGAGCATGTATGAATTACGAACATGAGGTGGTCGTGCCACGAGCGGGCATGCCGTTTAAAATTGATATTTTTGAAGGAGCGGGCGGCAACTACACCAGAGAGCCGCATTGGCACAATTCGGTGGAGATCTTTGCCATTTATGAGGGCAGCCTGGTCTTTATCCTGCGCGAAAAAAAGATCCGGGTCGAGAGCGGTGAATTTATCATCATCAACACCAACGAACTCCACTCTATCCGTGCGGAGAAAGCCAATCTGGCGGTCTATGTGCAGATCCCGATCAGTGAATTCAAGAATTACTTGACTGCCGATCATTTTATCTCTTTCCACAAAAAGGGAAAGGGGGCTATGGCAGATCTGGATCCGGCGCAGATGGAGGAGAATGAGAAAAAGATGATGACCCTCATCCGTAATATCTACGATCTGACCGGTACGGATGTGCCGGGGCATGAATATGAGATGTTGCGCGATTACTATGCCATGATGCAGTTGCTGGTGACCGTCTATCGCCAGGAGGAGGCAGACGATCTTTTGTACCGGTCTTCCAAGGCTTTGCAGAGATTATCGCCGATCACGGAATATATCAAAAAGCATTATGCGGAGGATATTTCCCTACAGTCTTTGGCGGAGCAATTTGGCTATTCCATCGAACATTTATCCCGTATGTTCCAAAAATACGCCCAGATCAATTATAAGTCCTATCTGTCCGGCATCCGTTTAGAGCATGCCGTGGAGGAGATGGAGAAGGGTGATAAGACCATCAGTGAGATCGCGACCCAGGTCGGATTTTCGGACAGCCGTGCCTTGGCAAAGGCATTTCAGAAAAAGTATGGTATGCTGCCGAGCGAGTACAATCGGAAAAATCGCGGGCAAATGTCAAAAAATTGATATGTACCAATCAAGTATAAAGTCGAGGAAAATCATTTCTTTTGATACAATAAGGATGTAGTTTCAGTGCATGAAATTACATCCTTTTTTGCAAAAAACAATGGTAAAAGTATTAAGAAATATTGGAGGGTGAAACAATGACAAATATTCCAGAAGCAAAAATTGGTGTGGTAGCAGTCAGCAGAGACTGTTTCCCGGAGAGCCTGTCTGTTTCCAGACGAGAAGCTCTGATGAAGGCAGTACATAGTAAGTATCCGGATTTGGATGTTTACGAGTGCCCGATCTGTATCGTTGAGAGCGAGATCCATATGGTACAGGCGCTGGAGGACATCAAGAAGGCAGGATGCAATTCTCTGGTCGTATATCTTGGAAACTTCGGACCGGAGATTTCAGAGACCTTGTTGGCAAAGCATTTTGAAGGACCAAAGATGTTCATTGCAGCAGCAGAAGAACACGGCGATAGCCTTTTGGACGGCAGAGGCGACGCATATTGCGGTATGCTCAACGCAAGTTATAACTTACGCCTGCGCGGCATCAAGGCTTATATCCCGGAGTATCCGGTAGGCGACGCAGAGGACTGTGCAGATATGATCGCAGAATTCGCACCGATCGCAAGAGCCGTTGTAGCACTTTCTGACTTAAAGATCATCAGTTTTGGACCAAGACCACTCAACTTCTTGGCATGTAATGCACCGATCTATCAGTTGTATCAACTGGGTATCGAGATTGAGGAGAACTCAGAACTGGATCTGTTTGAAGCCTTCAATAAGCATGAAGGGGATGAAAGAATCCCTGCTGTTGTAGCAGACATGGAAGCAGAACTTGGCGCAGGCAACAAGAAGCCGGAGATCCTTGCCAAGTTGGCACAGTATGAGATCACCTTAAAAGACTGGATCGAAGAGCACAAGGGCTATCGCAAGTATGTTGCCATCGCAGGCAAGTGCTGGCCGGCATTCCAGACCCAGTTTGGATTTGTACCATGTTATGTAAATAGCCGTCTGACCAAGCAGGGTATTCCGGTTTCCTGCGAAGTAGATATCTACGGAGCACTCAGCGAGTTTATCGGTGCTGTGATCAGTCAGGATGCTGTTACCCTTTTGGATATCAACAATACCGTACCAAAGGATATGTACGAAGAAGATATCAAGGGCAAATTTGACTATACCTTACAGGATACCTTTATGGGATTCCACTGCGGCAATACCGCTTCCAACAAGTTATCCTTCTGCGAGATGAAGTACCAGAAGATCATGGCAAGAAGCCTTCCGATCGAGGTGACCAACGGTACCTTAGAGGGAGATATCGCACCGGGAGACATCACATTCTTCCGTTTGCAGTCAACTTCCGATGCCAAACTCCGTGCCTACATTGCACAGGGCGAAGTTCTTCCGGTAGCAACCAGATCTTTCGGATCCATCGGTATCTTTGCCATTCCTGAAATGGGCAGATTCTATCGTCATGTATTGATCGAGAAGAACTTCCCACATCATGGAGCCGTTGCTTTTGGTAATTACGGTAAGGCTTTATATGAAGTATTCAAATATATCGGTGTTCCGGTAGAGGAGATTGGATACAATCAGCCAGCCGGTGTACGTTATCCTACAGAGAACCCTTTTAAATAGGAGATAAAGATGTTATTTATTGGCGTAGATCTCGGAACATCAGCAGTCAAGTTGCTGCTGATGGACGAGACAGGAAAGATATTAAAGATGGCATCCAAAGAATACGGACTTTCCTTTCCGCATCCGGGATGGTCAGAGCAGGATCCGCAGGACTGGTACAGCCAGTCCATCGCCGGTCTGAAAGAATTATTAGCCGGTTGTGACAAGTCACAGGTGGCAGGAATCAGTTTTGGCGGACAGATGCATGGTCTGGTGGCACTGGATGACAAGGATCAGGTGATCCGTCCGGCGATCCTGTGGAATGACGGCAGGACGGCAAAGCAGGTGGCATATCTGAATGAAGTCATCGGCAAGGACAAATTATCTGCCTACACGGCAAATATTGCTTTTGCGGGATTTACGGCTCCAAAGATCCTCTGGATGAAGGAGGAGGAACCGGAGAACTTTGCTCGCATCGCCAAGATCATGCTGCCAAAAGATTACCTGGCATACCGCCTGAGCGGTAGTTTTTGTACCGATTATTCGGATGCTTCCGGTATGCTGCTTTTAGATGTCAAAAACCGCAAGTGGTCAGAGGAGATGCTTGCGATCTGCGGTATTTCTCAGGAGCAGTTGCCAAGACTTTATGAGAGTTATGAGGTCGTAGGCACCCTGTTTCCTAAGGTGGCAGAAGAACTTGGCTTATCTTCGGAGGTCAAGGTCATTGCGGGAGCAGGAGATAATGCGGCGGCGGCTGTCGGTACCGGCACGGTAGGCGATGGGGCTTGCAATATCTCACTTGGTACTTCCGGTACGATCTTTATTTCCAGCGATCAGTTTGGCGTGGATGAGAAGAATGCCCTGCATTCCTTTGCTCATGCCAATGGCAAGTATCATTTGATGGGCTGTATGCTTTCCGCTGCATCCTGCAATAAATGGTGGATGGATGAGATCTTACAGGAAAAAGATTATGTCGCAGCCCAAAAGGATATTAAGACTCTGGGACAAAATCATGTCTATTTCCTGCCATATTTGATGGGAGAGCGGTCACCGCACAATGACCCGCTTGCCAGAGCATGCTTTATGGGCATGACCATGGATACAGGCAGAGCCGATATGATCCAGGCAGTTTTTGAAGGTGTGGCATTTGCCATGCGTGATTCTTTGGAAGTGGCACGGAGTCAGGGGATTGACATCAAGCGCACCAAAATCTGTGGTGGCGGTGCCAAGAGCCCACTCTGGTGCAAGATCATGGCAAATGTTTTGAATTTACAGGTAGACCTCTTGGAGGTTGAAGAAGGTCCGGCACTGGGCGCTGCCATGCTGGCAGCCGTCGGTTGCGGTGCTTACGGATCCGTAGAAGAAGCGGCAGATGCGATCGTGCGCGTAGCAGATACGATCTCACCGGAGCCGGCATTGGTGGAGGCATACGAGAAACGTTATGCGACCTTCCGCCAGATTTACCCTGCATTAAAGGAGATTTTTCCTCAAGTCTGATTTTGTATAACAATCACTCTCCTTTAAGTTGATAATTGATAAGTAGCAGCGACAGAGCCAGAAATGGCTCTGTTGTTGCGTTTTTTGCTTTGTCTGATATAATGGGAAAATGATGAAAAAAATAGGAAAAGTGGTGGGGCTGGCTCTTGGTGTCCTTGTAGTCCTTTACGGAATGTTCCGTCTGGGCGTACACGTCGTACAATATCCACCGGCACCCCATGTAAAAGAAGGAAAAATACACATTGCCTGTGTCGGTGACAGTATCACCTATGGGGCAGGCGTTTTAGGGCATCGGCGCAGTCAGTCTTATCCGGCATATTTGCAGGAAAATTTAGGCGAAAAATATCAGGTCTTAAATTATGGACTCAGTGGACGGACCCTTATGGATGAGGGGGATGTCCCTTACCGCAGTGAGAAACTATATCAGAAAAGTCTGGATGCTAAAGCAGACATTTATCTGCTCATGCTGGGTACCAATGATGCCAAGGATTACCAGTGGGATGAGGATGCTTATGCCAAAGAGATCAAGGATTTTGTGGAGGCATATCAGACCGTGGCACCGCAGGCAAAGATCTATCTCATGCAACCACCGCAGGCATTTTCTACGCAAAAAGACGGCAGTATCAAGTATGGCATACAGGATGCGGTCATCGGTGGGCAGATGTATGAGATCATCGCGGACACGGCAGAGCAGATGGGCGTCGGCTATATTGATCTTTATCAGTTGACCAAAGACCACAGCGAATGGCTGCCGGATGGGATCCACCCCAATGCCGAGGGCAATAAAGCCATTGCAGATTATATTTATGAGTGTATAGAAAAGCAGTAAAAGAGGAAAACAAATGAAACAGGGAATTATATTTGATATGGATGGAACACTCTGGGATTCTGCCGAACAGGTGGCAGCGTCCTGGACACTGGCTTTGCACCAGTGCGGCTATGCGGATGTCATTGTGACAAAAGAGGATATGTACCGCACCATGGGACGGACCATGGATAAGATCGCTGAGATGCTCTTTCCTTTTACTCAGGGGAAAGAGCGGGAAGACCTGCTTGCGACCTGTTGTGCCGTGGAAAATGATTATCTGCGCCAACACGGTGGAAAACTTTATCCGGGCTTGCGTCAGACTATGGAAACTTTGCAGAAAGCAGGCTATTATCTTTATATTGTAAGCAACTGTCAATCCGGTTATATCGAGGCATTTTTGGACTACTTTTCTTTTCATGACCTCTTTGAGGATATCTTGTGCTTTGGCGATAATGGCAAGCCAAAGGGAGAAAATATCCGTTTATTATGTGAAAAAAATCATCTGGATACTGCGGTTTATGTGGGAGACATCCAGGGAGACTATGATGCGACCATGCAGGCGGGACTGCCTTTTATCCATGCAGCCTATGGATTTGGACAGATCGATCATCCGGTAGAAAAGATCGACGCATTGATGGATCTGCCGGAAGTTATGAAAAAGATGGGATAGGAGCCAATATGGAATTACAGGACAAATATAAAAAATTACAGGACTATCTGCGGGACTTGGGAAGCGTTGCTGTGGCATTTTCCAGCGGTGTGGATTCGACCTTTTTACTTGCCGCAGCCATCGATACTTTAGGAAAAGAAAATGTCATGGCAGTGACTGCATCCTCCTGCTCTTTCCCGGAGAGAGAGTTAAAAGAAGCGCAGGCATTTTGTAAGGAGAGAGGCATTCGCCATGTGATCACAGCTTCTGAGGAATTAGACATTGACGGCTTCCGTCACAACCCAAAGAACCGCTGTTATCTTTGCAAGCATGAATTGTTTGAAAAGATCCTTGCTATTGCCGGGGAAAACCATCTGGCAGCCGTTGTGGAAGGCTCCAATATGGACGATAACGGAGACTATCGTCCGGGATTGCTTGCCGTGGCAGAACTGGGGATCAAGAGCCCACTTCGGGCAGCAGAACTGGATAAAGAGGATATCCGTGCCTTATCCAAGCAGATGGGTCTGCCGACCTGGGACAAGCAGTCATTTGCCTGCTTATCTTCCCGCTTTGTCTATGGGGAGACCATTAGTGAGGAGCGTCTTGGTATGGTAGATAAGGCGGAGCAGTTACTTCTTGATATGGGCTTTCATCAGGTGCGCGTGCGTATCCACGGAGAGGGGCAGGAGACCATGGCACGAATCGAGGTTCTGCCACAGGAGATCGCACTTCTGGTAGAAGATGCCAAGCGTGAAAAAATCTATTCCTATTTCAAGGGGATCGGATTTGCCTACGTGACACTGGATCTGGGCGGCTACCATATGGGCAGCATGAATGTAGGCATTACAGAAAAAGAGAAGCAGATATAATTGTACAATATGCATAAAAATAAAAAATGTAATTTGTGATACATATATAAAAGAGAGAAAAATATTTTGGGTATTACGAAGACAAAAAATTTATGCTACACTAAGCGCAATTAATGGTAGTTGCAGTGGGAACACGAGACGAAAGTTTCATGTTCCCATTTTTTTATGCACTATTATGCACTTATTAGAAAAGAGAAAAAGGAGAATTATTATGCCAAAGAATAAGTTTCAAGATGTAGTATTTACCGCCATTATGGCGACGATCATGGTCTACGGTATGGTTGTTTACAACGTAGCCCTCAATACCGGAGATGTCAGCGGGACAACCTTTGTTGCTGCTTTACATGAACTGCCGATCATGGTACCGATCGCTTTTATTTTAGAGTTTTTTGTTGTCGGAAAGATTGCCAGAGGTCTGGCATTTTCTGTGATGACACCACAGGATCGCCCACAGTTCATCACCTATGCGATCTCCATCTGCATCTGCTGTATCATGTGTCCGACCATGAGTCTGATCGCAACCTTCCTGTTCAAGGAGCCAAGTTTTGGTACCTGGATCAAGACATGGGCAATGAACTTCCCGATGGCGATCTGCTGGCAGATGTTCTACTGCGGACCATTGGTGCGTCTGATCTTCCGTCTGATCTTCGAGCGCAAGCAGGTTGAGGAAAAAGTAGAAGAAGTTATGGTAGAAGGGAATTAGAAAGAATTTCTAAAAAATTGATGTAAAAATAATACAAAAATCGTAGGAATTATACTTTTATCCATGAAAAAAATCGGTTATGATACAAATGGTTGTATATAGCCGATTTTTTGACTTTAAAATACATTAAGGGATAGATTATGGAAGCATTGGAAAAGACATGGCAGGAAGTCCTGTCTATGGAAAAAGATACTTATACTTTGGTTGATACCAGGGACGAACTGTCCTTTGCCTATGGCAATATACCGGGCAGTATCAATCTCTCGGAGGAAGCCCTTTTAGCAGAGGCTGACCAGTGGAAGGACAAGACGCTGGTCTTGTATTGTAAAAAGGGAGAACACAGTTTAGAGGTAGCAGGACATCTGCGCGAGGCGGGATGGCAGGAGGTCTATAGCCTAAAGGGAGGTTATCTTGGCTGGCTCATGCAGCGGATGCAAACGGAGGATGAGACAAGCCAGCCGGAGATCACGACCTTTGACATCGAGCAGAGTCTGCGTAAAAAGTTTAAAAAGACCATCTGGAGCAAGTTTACCAAGGCAGTCCGTGAGTATGAACTGGTGCAGGAGGGCGATAAGATCGCTGTCTGTATTTCCGGCGGTAAGGATTCCATGCTCATGGCAAAGTTGTTTCAGGAATTGCAGCGCCATCACAAGGTAAACTTTGATCTGGTATTTCTGGTCATGGATCCGGGATATAGCAAGGAAAACCGTGCTATTATCGAGAATAATGCTAAGAAACTGGGCATTCCGATCACGGTCTTTGGGTCAGATATTTTTGATGCGGTCTTTGAGATCGAGAAATCGCCATGTTATCTGTGCGCGCGTATGCGCAGAGGGCATCTCTACCACAAGGCACAGGAACTGGGCTGCAACAAGATCGCTCTGGGACATCATTATGATGATGTGATCGAGACTATCCTTATGGGCATGCTTTACGGGGCACAGATGCAGACCATGATGCCAAAACTGCACAGCACGAATTTTGAGGGTATGCAGTTGATACGTCCGCTTTATCTGGTGCGTGAGGATGACATCAAGAAATGGCGTGACTACAACCATCTGTATTTCCTGCAATGTGCCTGCAAATTTACAGAGACATGTTCTTCCTGTCAGGATAACGGACAGAACAATTCCAAGCGTCTGGAAGTCAAAAATCTGATCCGCGAGATGAAAAAGACCAATCCTTATGTGGAGGGTAATATCTTTAAGAGTGTGGAAAATGTAAACTTGAGCACGGTCATCGCCTACAAAAAAGACGGTGTAAAGCATCATTTTCTGGAAACTTATGATGATGCGCCAGTTGTAAAGAGGGAAGATAATGAAAGCGAATAAAAAAGAAGTTGATATGATCCATGGACCGCTTCTTGGCAAGATGATCGCCTTTACGATCCCTGTGATCTTATCGGGTGTGCTGCAGCTCCTATTTAATGCAGCGGATATTATTGTTGTCGGGCGTTTTGCTGGGAATGAGTCACTGGCAGCCGTAGGTTCGACCTCCTCTTTGATCAATCTTTTAGTCAATCTTTTTATGGGGCTGTCTGTCGGTGCCAATGTGACGGTCGCCTTTTACTTTGGCTGTGACCACAGGGAAAAGGTGCGGGATACCATTCATACGAGTATTACACTTAGTCTTGTGTGCGGCGTATTTTTAAGTATCTTTGGTATGCTGACATCCCATCAACTCCTGGTCTGGATGGGATCGCCGGATGATGTTATCGGTCTGGCAACGACCTATCTGCAGATTTATTTCTTAGGTATGCCGGCGCTGCTTACCTACAACTTTGGCGCTGCCATCCTGCGTGCGATCGGCAATACCAGGACGCCACTGTATTTTTTGATGGCATCCGGCATTGTGAATGTGGTATTAAATCTGGTGCTTGTTATTGGATTTTCCATGGACGTTGCAGGCGTTGCAACCGCGACGGTCGTTTCCGAATACATTTCTGCGGCACTGGTGCTTTACTATCTGC
The DNA here is from genome assembly GCF_003473825.1 of Roseburia sp. AM16-25. NCBI lineage: Bacteria > Bacillati > Bacillota > Clostridia > Lachnospirales > Lachnospiraceae > Roseburia > Roseburia sp. AM16-25. The sequence continues at coordinate 221,885 of NZ_QUCW01000001.1, read as the reverse complement.
ATAAGCAGAGCGATGTCATGCATTTTTCTTTCAAATATCTGGGGATCAAGACGGATGTTTTGGGACGAATCATCCGGATCGGACTTCCGGCGGGAATCCAGGGAACGGTATTTTCCCTGTCAAATGTTGTGATCCAGTCTGCCATCAATTCCTTTGGCAGTACGGTCATTGCGGGCAATTCCGCAGCCAGCAACATCGAGGGTTTTGTCTATATGGCAATGAATGCGGTATCGCAGACGGCAGTTACCTTTACCAGTCAGAACTTTGGCGCGGGCGACAAGGGACGTATCAAAAAGGTCATGTTCCTCTGTCTTGGTATCGTGGTTGCCGTAGGGCTTATCACTGGGGAGAGTGCTTATCTTTTCGGCAGACAACTTTTACATATTTATACCGATAGTCAGCCGGTCGTAGAGGCGGGACTGGTGCGTATGTCTTATATCTGTACCACTTATTTTTTGTGTGGTATGATGGATACCATGGTGGGATGTTTACGAGGCATCGGCAAATCCATTTTGCCTATGATCATGTCCATTGTTGGGGCTTGCGGACTGCGTCTGGTCTGGATCGCAACGATCTTTCAGATACGCCATACAGAGGGGATTTTATATATGGCGTATCCGATCACCTGGGCGATCACGCTCAGCGCACATATCATTACTTATGTGATCTGTTTTAAGCGGATGCGGTATAAGAATTTCTAGGGGAAGACAGGCAGATAAGAGATAATTGGGAACGGTTTACAATGAAAAATAAAGCACAAAAGAATGGGTATAAACACACACTGCAAAAGCGGTTTCTGACACTTTTACTGGTCAGCATCATCTTGGCATCCGGCATGATCGGCGGTGCCGGGATCGCCAGTGCGCAGCGGGTCATCAATGAGGATTCTTCACAGATCATGAATCTGCTCTGCGAACAGAAGGCGAGCGAGATCAATCTGATGTTAAAAGAGATCGCCAGTTCGGTCGACATGGATTATTCTTATGTTTCCAGAAGGCTTTCACAGGATAGGTCTATGTGGAACGATACGGAATATATGGAAGATTATATGCAGCATGTGCATGACGAACTGGATAATACGGCACGCAACACCTCTGCCGCAGTTTCTATTTATATGCGACTGAATCCGGATATTTTCCGGACGACGCAGGGTGTATTTCTGGTAAAGAATGCCATCGGAAAGTTTACGGAACGGGCACCGACCGATATCCAGGCATACGATCCGACCGACCGTGAGCATGTGGGCTGGTACTATGAGCCGATCGAGCAGGGACAGGCGATCTGGATGGAGCCGTACTACAACCAGAATACCCGTGTCTATATGACATCCTATGTTATCCCTATTTACCGGGATGATACGCTGATCGGTGTGATCGGTATGGATATCAGCATGGAAAAATTACAGGATTCGGTCAAAAATCTTTCGGCTTATGATACCGGGTATGCCTTTTTGGTTTCCGATGACGGAGATTTGGTCTATCACAAGGACTATGAAAACGGGATCACGGTCGATCAGTTTGACGATAATCTGACGCAGGTTCACGACATCTTAGATACAGAGCGCATAGAGGGAAAGATCTATTCCTATACCTGGAAGGGAGCATCCAAGCGCCTGGTTTACAAAAAACTGACCAATAACATGTATCTGGTCTTATGTGCACCGGCATCGGAGATTGATGTTTCGCGCAATAGCCTTGCCATGCAGTGTCTGGTGATCCTCTTTGTCGTGCTTTTGATCGCGTCGATCGCGGGCATACATATGGTGCACCGCATCACAAAGCCTTTGCGTGGTCTGACAGAGGCTGCCAAACAGGTGGCAGGCGGCGATTGGAATGCCAAGATCGAGGCGGGCGGTCAGGATGAGGTCGGCGTGCTGGCAACGACCTTGCAGAATACTCTGGAGCAGTTGCGTCACAATGTGGAGGTTGCCAATTATATGGCAGATCGTGATACTTTGACGGGACTTTATAACCGCTATTATATGACGCAGTTCTGCGGCAAACATATGATGGAAGGAGAAAAAGAGGCAGGGGTCCTCTACTGTGACCTGAATGGGCTCAAATATATGAATGACCACTACGGACATGCAAGGGGCGATCAGATGATCATGGAGGCGGCAGATCAGATCCGCCAGTGTTTCCCGATCGACATGTGCTGTCGTATGGGCGGGGATGAGTTTGTAGTCTGTGTATTCGGACGCAGTGAAAAGGATTTTCGCAAGCAGGTGGAAGAATTGCGCAGCAAGATGTGCTTGGGTCAACTGGCATCAGCATCTATCGGCTGGTGCTGGTGTGAGGAGATAGAGGATTTTGATGCCATGATGACAGAGGCTGAAAATGCCATGTATCAGGAAAAACAAAAGTTTTATGAGCAGCATCCAAAGCAGAAGCGATAGGAGGAAAAGGAAATGGAAAAATTTGATCTGTTGACATTGGGAGAGGTCTTGCTTCGCCTTTCACCAAAGGAAAATAAAAGAATCGTAAGAAGCACAGAATTTGAAAGTCACGTGGGCGGCGCGGAATTAAATGTCGCATCCGGGGTTTCCCTCTTGGGACTGCATACCGGTATTATTTCTAAACTGCCGGCAAATGCGATCGGGGAACTGGCAAGAAGTAAGGTGCGTTCCATGAATGTCAGCGATGACTATCTGGTATGGGATCACACGGAGGATGCAAGACTTGGTGCTTATTTTTATGAGAGTGCTACCTTCCCTAGAAAACCGCAGGTGGTCTATGACCGAAAGCACAGTTCCATCACCAGGATCTCGATCGACGAGTTCACGGAGGATATGTATAAGTCTACCCGGTGTTTCCATGTATCCGGCATCACCTTAGCACTTTGTCCGGAAGCAAGGACTTGTGCCATCGAAATGATCAAGCGTTTCAAGGAGGCAGGGGCCCTGATCTCCTTTGATGTCAACTTCCGACTCAACTTATGGACAGGAGCCGAGGCAAAGGCATGTATTGAGCAGATCCTGCCATATGTGGATATCTTTTTCTGCTCTGAGGATACGGCGCGCCTGACCTTTTTAAAGGAAGGATCCCTAGAAGACATCATGCGCTCCTTTACCGCTGAGTATCCGATCCAGATCGTGGCATCCACCCAGCGTGTGGTACACAGTCCAAAGCAGCACAGTTTTGGCTCTGTGATCTACGAGGCAAAGAGTGATACCTTCTATACCGAGCAGCCTTATGAGAAGATCGATGTAGTTGACCGCATCGGCAGTGGGGATGCTTATTGTGGCGGTATGCTATATGGCCTGCTTTCTTCCGATATGGATTGCAGGAAGGCACTTGCTTTTGGTAATGCCTGCAGTGCTATCAAAAATACCATTCCGGGAGATCTGCCGTCATCTGATCTGCATGAGGTGGAATATGTCATTGCAGACCACAACGCAAAAGGTCCTGTTTCGGAAATGAACAGATAAGAATATTTGAACAGACAAGGCTTTCGTACATGGGTGCGGAAGCCTTTTTCTTTCGCAAAAAATAAATAGTGTCCTCTTGACATATACCCCATAGGGGTATATAATCCAGACCGTAGGGACGTTCCTTTTGCCACATGGAGTGTCCCTACGGTCTGCTACAATCCGAAGAAAGGAGAAAGAGATGGAAGAAAAGATGGAAAATACCTGTCCGCACTGCAGTTCTTGTAATAAAAAAGTGCGCGATGAGAAAGAATATAAAGATATGATGAACCGTTTGAGCCGTATTGAAGGTCAGGTGCGAGGGGTCAAAGGCATGGTGGAAAACGATGCCTATTGCGTGGATATTTTGACCCAGGTCAGCGCGATCACATCTGCTCTCAATAGTTTTAATAAAGTTTTGCTTGCCAACCATATCAAGACCTGTGTGGCAAATGATATCCGGGAAGGCAAGAATGAAAAGGTGGACGAACTGGTCGTTACCTTACAGAAATTGATGAAATAAGGAGGACAGACATGCAAAAATATGACGTAACGGGAATGTCCTGCGCGGCATGTTCGGCGCGCGTAGAAAAGGTCGTGCGAAATGTGGACGGCGTGACGGATGTAGCGGTCAACCTGTTGACCAATTCCATGAATGTGGAAGGACATGCGGATAGCGGAGCCATTATCGCAGCAGTCATAGAAGCCGGTTATGGTGCATCCTTAAAAGAAGATGGACAGGGAGGACAGGCGCAGGCTAAGAGTGGAGCAAGTGAAGCCGACCAGTTGGCGAGCACACAAAAGAAAGCCTTTCGTACTTTGCGCAACCGCCTGATCGCATCCCTTTGCTTTTTATTGCCGCTCATGTATGTTTCTATGGGACATATGATGTGGGGCTGGCCTTTGCCATCTTTTATGGCAGGCAATCATGTGGCAATGGGCTTGTATCAGTTGCTTTTGACGGTGGCGGTCATGGTCATCAATCAAAAGTTCTTTATCAGCGGCTTTACCAGCGCATGGCACAAGTCTCCCAATATGGATACCCTGGTAGCCATGGGAGCGGGCGCATCGTTTGGCTATAGTGTCTACGCCCTTTTCGCTATGACCGGGGCACAGATGGCAGGCGATATGGACGGCGTTATGAAGTATCTGGATTCTTTCTATTTTGAATCTGCAGCCATGATCCTGACCTTGATCACGGTCGGAAAGATGCTGGAGGCATATTCCAAGGGAAGGACGACCGATGCTCTGCGTGGGCTGATGGAACTGGCACCAAAACAGGCAACGATCCTTGTGGATGGTGCAGAGAAAAAGGTGCCGATCGATCAGGTCAAGGTGGATGATGTCTTTGTGGTACGTCCGGGCGAGAGCATTCCGGTGGATGGCGTGATCCTTTCGGGACAAAGCGCCATTGATGAATCCGCGATCTCCGGTGAGAGTATCCCGGTAGACAAAGAGGTGGGCGATGAAGTGACGGCTGCGACCATCAATGCTTCCGGTTTTATTACCGCAAAGGCTACGCGTGTCGGCTCGGATACCACACTTGCCAAGATCATTCACATGGTCAGTGATGCATCGGCAACCAAGGCACCGATCGCCAAGGTGGCAGACAAGATATCCGGTATTTTTGTCCCGGCAGTCTTAGGTATCGCTCTGGTGGCATTTTTGATCTGGCTTGCTGTCGGACAGACCTTTGGTTTTGCACTTTCCCGTGCCATTGCCGTACTGGTGATCTCCTGCCCGTGTGCGCTTGGACTGGCAACGCCGGTAGCGATCATGGTCGGCAACGGTGTCGGTGCCAAGAAGGGCATCCTCTTTAAGAATGCAACTTCTCTGGAACAGGCAGGTAAGACGACAACAGTTGTCTTAGATAAGACAGGTACGATCACTAAGGGTCAACCAAAGGTGACTGATATCGTACCGCAGGAAGGCATTTCGGCAGAGGAATTACTGGCACTGGCGGCATCCTTGGAAAGCAAGAGCGAACATCCGCTTGCCAAAGCAGTGATCGCCTACGGAGAGGCACAAAACATTGTCTCGGATCCGGTAGAGGGATTTGAGAGCATGGCAGGCAATGGTTTGTCGGGGCTGTGGCGTGGCAAACGCATTTACGGTGGCAAGGAAGAATTTATCGCACCGCTTGCCAAGGACTCTTTTTCTGCTTTTGCAAAGAGCCATGAGATCGAACTTTTGGCAAAGCAGGGAAAGACACCGCTCTTTTTCTCCAGCCAGGATCAATTTTACGGTATGATCTGTGTGGCAGATGAGATGAAAGAGGACAGTCCGCAGGCGATCGCAGAACTGAAAAATATGGGCGTGCATGTCGTCATGCTGACGGGTGACAGGGTAGAGACAGCCCAGGCGATCGGAGCGCGTGCAGGCGTAGACGAGGTCATCGCGGGGGTTCTGCCGGATGGCAAAGAAGAAGTGGTCCGCCGCTTCTCTCAAGATGGTCACGTCATGATGGTAGGCGATGGTATCAATGATGCCCCTGCTCTGATGCGAGCGGATGTTGGTGTTGCCATTGGCGCAGGTACGGATATTGCCATAGATGCCGCTGATGTGGTGCTGGTCAACAGCCGTCTTACGGATGTGGCAGCCGCCATCCGCTTGAGCCGTAGAACGCTTCGGAATATCCACGAAAACCTCTTTTGGGCATTTTTCTACAATGCCATTGGTATTCCGTTGGCAGCCGGACTCTGGTATCCGTTTACCGGATGGGAGTTAAACCCGATGTTTGGTGCGGCGGCAATGAGCCTTTCCAGTTTCTGCGTCGTGACCAACGCCCTGCGTTTGAATTTTGTCGATATTTACAGTACCGAGCGGGATAAAAAAGTCAAAGGACAAAAAGCAAAATCGCACGTTACAGAAGCGCAAGATACTGTTATAATAGAAGACAAGACAAAGGCGGATCAAAAAGAAAAGATAGATAAGGAGAATTCTGACATGGAAGAAACATTAAAAGTTAAGGGAATGATGTGTGCACATTGCGAGGCACACGTAAAGGAAGCACTGGAGAAGATCGACGGTGTGACCGAGGCAAAGGCAGATCATGAGGCATGCGAGGTCGTGGTCAAGATGAGCGCACCGGTAGCCGAGGATGTGCTTGCTGCCGCAGTAAAAGATGCCGGATATGAATTTGAAGGAATAAAATAAAAAAATGCCGCAGTCTTTGATCGGACTGCGGTTTTTTCATAATTTTTTACCGGAAAATATAGAAAGGAAAGATGTAAAAGATGATAAACGAAACTTACAAGGCGATGTTGGGCGGCAAATCCATCATCCGTGAATTGAGTGAATACGCGACAAAAAGGGGAGAGAAGATCGGGTATGACAATGTTTTTGACTACAGTCTGGGCAATCCCAGCGTGCCTTGTGCCGAGGATTATACCAAGGCGATCATTGACATGCATGAGACCATGAATCCCATGGAATTGCACGGTTACAGCCCATCTACCACCATTCCTTCGGTGCGCAAAGCGGTCGCAGAGAGCCTGAACCGGCGCTTTGGCATGCAGTACGGCATGGAACATATCTTTATGACGAGTGGTGCAGCAGGCGCATTGGCGCATGCCCTGCGTGCGGTTACCAAACCGGGCGACACGGTGCTGACCTTTGCACCATTTTTCCCGGAATATACACCTTACGTTGAAGGAACCGGGGCAAAGTTAGAGGTTGTGCCGGCACATACCAAGGATTTCCAGATCAATTTTGAGGCTTTTGAGGAAATGCTGACAGGGGACGTGATGGCGGTGCTCATCAATACACCAAACAATCCGTCCGGTATCGTCTATTCGGAGGAGACCATAGAGCATTTGGCAGATCTTTTGCGTCAAAAGGAAAAGGCATTCGGACATGAGATCTTTTTGGTCAGCGATGAACCATACCGCGAGATTGCCTTTGATGGAAAAAGCGTGCCGTATCCGAGCCGCTATTATGACAACACGCTCTCCTGCTATTCTTTTTCCAAGAGTCTGAGTCTTCCGGGCGAGCGTATTGGTTATGTGGCAGTCAATCCAAAGGCGGTGGATGCAGATCTTTTAGTGCCAATCATGGCGCAGATCAGCCGTGGAACCGGACACAACTGTCCGTCATCTTCGGTGCAACTGGCTGTGGCACGCGTGTTGGATGAGACAAGTGATCTTTCCGTTTATGAGACCAATATGAATCTTTTGTATGATACCTTGGTAGACCTGGGCTTTACGGTGGTGCGTCCGGGAGGTACCTTTTATATTTTCCCAAAGGCACTCGAGGAAGATGCTAATGTCTTTTGCCAGAAGGCAAAGGAATACGATCTGATCCTGGTGCCGTCTGATAATTTTGGTGTGCCGGGGTATTTCCGTATGGCTTACTGCATTGATACGGAAAAGGTCAAGAGGAGCATTCCGGTATTGCGCAGATTTGTAGAGGAGCAATATCCGGATCGTTAGAAGGAATTTTGCAATTATATGGTTTATGGTGGATAGACAAAAGATAGGAGCAGGCAGATGCAGGATACGACAATCAGTTTGTGCATGATCGTAAAAAATGAAGAAAGGGTGCTGGCAAGGTGTCTGGATTCCGTCGCAGATCTTGTGGATGAGATCATTATTGTAGACACAGGATCGACGGATGCGACAAAGGAGATCGCCGCACGCTATACCGAGCAGATCTACGATTTTGTCTGGCAGGATGATTTTGCGGCAGCCCGTAATTTTTCCTTTTCTAAGGCAAGCATGGATTACATCTATGCGCCGGATGCGGACGAGGTCTTAGACGAGGAAAACCGGCAGGCTTTTCTGAAACTGAAAGCGGCACTCCTGCCGGAAGTTGAGATCGTGCAGATGAAGTATCATACGGTGACGGACTATAATACAGTCTTGAATGCCAAGATGGAATACCGTCCGAAACTCTTCAAACGCCTGCGGACATTTACATGGATCGATCCGGTGCATGAGACGGTGCGTCTGGATCCGGTCATTTTTGACAGTGATATCGTGATCAGTCATATGCCGGAAAATCTACACAGTAAGCGGGATTTTTCTATTTTTACCAAGGCAATCGCAGGGGATGGCGGGCTGTCGGATAAGTTGCAGCGGATGTATGCCATGGAATTGTATAAGACCGGGGATATTCTTGATCTTATGGATGCATGTCCTTATTTTTTAAGGATCTATGAGACAGAGAGTCAGACAGATAAACGCTCGCGCGCTGCTGCTATCCTGCTTCGGACATATCGCAGGCTGGGAGGGGAGCGGGACTTTTTCAAGATCGCCATCAAAGAGATGACAGATAAGCCATCCAGTGAGATCTGCGCAGAATTGGGTGATTACTATAGCGATGCCGGTGATGCGAAAGAGGCGGCTCTCTGGTACTACAATGCAGCCTATGAATCCGAGGCAATCCTGGATGTGCATGCGGGCAGTGACCGTGCACTGGAGGGACTGGTAGCGTCATACGAGGAAGTGCTTGCGCAGGAACTTTCCGAGGAGGAGCGGGACTATTTCATGGAATCCCTCTTGCAGGCGAAGCGGGCGCTGGAAGAAATAGAGGAATAAATGGACACCGGAGATGATCCGGTGTCTTTTCTTATACAAAAATATTGTAATTCGTGGCATAAGGTGGTAGTATAAAAGTATGGTAAATTTTTAACAATCTTGTGAGGAGGTTACGGAAATGGATTTTTCGCAGGAGTATCAGAGCAAACTAAAAACGGCAGATGAGGCTGTTAAAGTTGTGCAGTCGGGGGACTGGGTAGATTATGGTTGGTGTACGGGAACACCGGATGCCCTGGATCGGGCATTGGCAAGACGTACGGATGAATTGCGTGATGTCAAGGTGCGCGGTGGTATCTTATTAAAGCCACTGGCTATCTTTGAACGAGAGGATGCAGGGGAGCATTTTTGCTGGAACTCATGGCATATGGGAGGTTTGGAGAGAAAACTCATTGCCAGAGGCTGCGCATACTATAGCCCGCTTCGCTATTCTGAACTGCCACGTTATTATAGAGAGAACATTCAGCCGGATGACGTTGCTATGTTTGTTGTTGCACCAATGGATAAGCATGGTTACTTCAATTTCGGACCGAATGCATCCCATTTGATGGCGATTTGCGAAACGGCAAAACATATCATCGTTGAGGTCAATGAGAACATGCCTCGTTGTCTTGGCGGCATGGAAGAAGGCATACATATTTCCCAGGTGGATGCGATCGTGGAAGGAGAAAACCCTGCAATCGGTGAACTCGGCGGTGGTGGTCCTGCAACCGATATTGATAAGGCAGTGGCAAAATTGATCGTGGATGAGATCCCGAACGGCGCTTGTCTACAACTTGGTATCGGTGGTATGCCGAACGCGGTTGGATCCCTGATCGCCGAATCGGATCTGAAGGATCTGGGCGTGCATACAGAAATGTATGTGGATGCTTTTGTCGATATTGCGCGTGCGGGCAAGATCAATGGATCCAAGAAGAATATTGACCGCTTCCGTCAGACATACGCATTTGGTGCCGGCACGAAAAAAATGTATGATTATCTGGACGAAAATCCGGAATTGATGAGCGCACCGGTAGATTATACGAACGATGTGAGAAACATTGCTAAACTGGATAATTTTATTTCAATCAACAATGCAGTTGATTTTGATCTGTTTGGACAGATCAACGCAGAGTCTGCGGGAACCAAGCATATCAGCGGTGCAGGCGGACAACTGGATTTCGTTATGGGTGCATATATGTCACATGGTGGTAAGAGTATCGTATGCTGTTCTTCCACCTTTACCAGAAAGGACGGCACCGTGGAATCCCGTATTCAGCCGACATTGGCACCGGGATCCATCGTTACAGATACCAGAGCCAACACGCACTATCTGGTAACCGAATATGGCAAGGTCTGCCTCAAGGGATTGTCGACATGGGAACGAACGGAGAAGATCATTTCCATTGCACATCCGGATTTCAGAGACTGGTTGATCGAAGAAGCCGACAAGATGCATATCTGGAGAAGAAGTAACAAGTAGAGACAATAATGGGACACCTCTTTTGCTAAGATGGAATCACAGGAAATGGATGACATCTGGTGAAAGGGGTGTTTTTTATGCAGAAAAATTTTATGATCGGCATATCCAGCCGTGCCTTGTTCGATTTGGAAGAGGAAAATGCGATCTTTGAAAGTCAGGGGGTGGAGGCTTATGTGGATTATCAGATCGCACATGAAAAAGAAGTTTTAGCACCGGGAGCGGCGTTTTCCTTAATTCAGGCTTTTCTTGCCTTGAACCGGGAGAGGGACAGCCGGCAGATCGAAGTAGTCATTATGTCTAAAAATAGTGCGGACGCGGCACTCCGCATTTTTCACTCGATCGAATATTATGGGCTGGATATCACGCGGGCAGCCTTGACCGGTGGGGGTGCCATTGCGCCCTATCTGCGTGCCTATGGCGTGGATTTGTATTTATCCTTTAATGCAGAGGAGGTCAAGAACGCCCTGCAATCAGGGATAGCCGCCGGTGTCTTACTGCCCAGAGGAGCGATGGAAAATGGGGGGCATGCTGTTTCGACAAGGACTTTCCCGGGAACCTATCGGCAAGCCTATATGCGGGGGCAGATCAGGCAGCCCTTGGAAATCCGCATAGCTTTTGATGGGGACGCGGTCTTATTTTCCGGGGAAGCAGAGCGTACGTTTCAAGAACAGGGAGTGGAGGCTTTTTGTGCACAGGAGAGAGAACTGGCAGATGTCCCGCTGCGTCCGGGACCTTTTGCCCATGTTTTGCAGTTGATCTCAGAATTGCAGCAGAGGACAGAAGAAATGCGGGAAGGCTGGAAAGAGGATGCCGGAATACCGCGGATCTGCACAGCCCTTGTCACGGCGCGGAGTGCTCCGGCACATGAACGCGTGATCCGTACCTTACGGGCATGGGGGCTTCGGATCGACCAGGCCTTTTTTCTGGGAGGGATGGATAAGAGCCGGGTCTTGGAGGCATTTGGGGCACACATCTTTTTTGATGATAATGAGGAGAATGTGGAGAATGCTTCCGCGGTCGTGCTTTCCGCCAGAGTTCCCTGGGTGGAGGAGACGATGGAGCAGCAGGTAGGATAAAAGATGTGAAAGAAAAACAGCAGATCGACCCCGGCATATGCTATACTGTTAGGGTATGAGATCTTGGAATGAGAGAAGAGGGAGAGATATGATCTGGAATTGTTTTATGGTTGGTCTTGGAGGATTTGTAGGAAGTATTTTGCGCTATCTGGTTGGTCTGCTGCCGCTGGATACAGGAAATGGCTTTCCGATAAAGACATTTTTGATCAATCTTATCGGTGCTTTTCTGCTGGGCTTTCTTTCGGTATGCTTGGGAAAGCGTGTCGATCTGCCACCCCAGGTAGCATTGTTTTTAAAGGTAGGTTTGTGTGGTGGATTTACGACGTTTTCCACCTTTGCTTATGAGTCATCCTCTTTGGTACAGGATGGGCATATGGGCGTGGCGCTTATTTATATGATAGGTAGTTTAGTATTAGGAGTTTTGGCTGCATTGCTGGGACAGTGGATCGCGGGGTAAAAAGATGACAGAGAAAAAACAGGCAGGCTACAACAGGAAAATGCAAAAGAATGATACGAGAGAGAGACAGGAGTGCCCTTATCATAAGAAATGTGGCGGTTGTGAGTATAGCGGCATACCATATGAGGAACAATTACAAAAAAAGGAAAAACGCGTAGCAAAGTTACTGCGGGAATTTGGTAAGGTCGAACCGATCGTCGGCATGTCTTATCCATATTATTATCGCAATAAAGTGCATGCGGTGTATGCGCAAAAGAAAAATGGCGAGGTTATCTGTGGTACATATGAAAAAGATAGTCATCGCGTTGTAGATATCGAATCCTGTTTGTTAGAGAATAAGGGATCAACTGCTATTATTCGTGATATTCGAGGACTTTTGCGGTCGTTTAAGATAAAGCCATATAATGAAGATACTGGTTATGGCTTATTACGTCACGTACTGGTACGTCATGCACATGCGACCGGGGAAGTGATGGTGGTTTTAGTATTGGCATCACCAGTTATGCCATCAAAGAACAACTTTGTTAAGGCTTTACGAAAAATGCATCCGGAAATTACGACGGTTGTTTTAAATATCAATGGGCGTAATACAAGTATGGTGCTTGGCGAACAGGAGAAGGTGCTTTATGGTAAGGGGTATATTGTAGATGAACTTATGGGGATGCGTTTCCGTATTTCTGCAAAGTCTTTTTATCAGGTAAATCCAATACAGACCAAGCATCTGTATCAGGGAGCCCTTGACATGGCTGCCCTGACCGGAAAAGAGAGAGTTTTGGATGCCTATTGTGGGACAGGGACGATCGGCATGATCGCATCAAGGGATGCCAAAGAGGTGACCGGCGTGGAATTGAACCGCGATGCCGTGCGGGATGCCATTACCAATGCCAAGACCAATCAGGTAAAGAATATCTGCTTTGTCTGTCAGGATGCCACGGAATATATCTGTAAGGCGGCAGCCAAGAAGGAACATTTTGACGTGGTTCTGATGGATCCGCCGCGTGCAGGAAGTACAAAAGAATTTGTAGATGCCGTGATTTCTCTGGCACCAGAGCGTGTGGTTTACGTTTCATGCAACCCAGAGACGTTGGCAAGAGACTTGAAATGGTTTTGTAGAGCATATCGGGTGGAGACGATACGCCCATATGACATGTTCCCGTTGACTGGACATTGTGAGACAGTCTGCCTTCTGTCGAAAAAAGCCCAATAAATCAAAGGATTTCGCCATTTTGGGAATAAAATAGATGTGTGTTTCTGTTTCCGTAGAGTGATGATATAATCGGAGATTCACCCCAGGGGATAGGCTTTGGAGAACGGGAAATATACATTTTGGCGAAAGGATACTTTTTCGCAAAAAGGGGGAATATTTACGAGTAAAAAAGTATATCCTAATGATCCATGTCCTTGTGGGAGTGGAAAAAAATATAAGCTTTGTTGTAAAGGAAAACAAGATGATGCAGATTTTGTAAACCCGCTAAATTTATTAGACAATTACAAACTGATTCGAAAAGAGTCCAGAATAAAACAATGTTTACATCCAAATAATGAAGAGTGTTCAGAGAAGATTATAGGAGCCCATTCAATCCAAAATAATAAAATACTAAAAAGGATATCTAGTAACGGAATGGTTTTTATGCCATGTCCGAAACCTGATAATCCCTTTGCACCAATGACGAGTTATGGAAGAAAAGAAGCGACAGTATTCACTGGATTTTGTGGTCATCATGATAAAACTTTATTTCAACCAATTGAGGATAGAGATTTTGAGAAAACTGAAGAACAAGTTTTCTTGTATACATATAGATGTTTTGCTTTAGAATATCATAAAAAGCAGGAAGTTAAAAAAATGGAACAGATTATTTTTGCAAAGAGGCCATCTCTGGTTAATATGCCGGATGCAGAGGATCCTTTTAAAGGGAATAAAATGGCGATTGAGGATTTTATTGAGGACAAAAAAATCTTTGATAAAGCTATTTTGGAAAAAGATTATTCTGTTTTAACAAGTATTATTTGGGAATTTGACAAAGCGGTAAAATTTGCCTGTACAGGGTTTGAAGCATTGCAGTATGATTTGAATAATAGGAGAGTGCAGGATTTGCTGGATTTCAGTAAGCCAGCACAACATGTATATGTCTGCGTTTTTCCTGAAAACGAGAAAACATATTGTATTATTTCGTGGTTTAAGAAAAATGATGGAATGTTTTCGTCATATTATGAACAATTAAATGGCTTGGACGAAGTAAAGAAAAGAAATTTTATTAATAATCTCTTACCAGTGATAAGTGAAAACTTGGTTGTTAATCCGGAGGCATGGGAAAAACTCAGTCAGTCACAGAAGAACGAGTTTGGCTCATATGTTTGGGGGATGGAAACAATAGCTCAAGAAATGGGGATTAAAGTTGATAGAACAGAAGCGCCTTCCTATGATATGTTCGAGTTATAATCATAAATGGTGTTAAGAGGAGTTGGAGGTGTAATAATATGGATGGTAAAAGAATCCAGAATTATTGGTCAAATGAGATGCAAGCCATGTTGGATACTTATAAACAATTTCAAATATTAATTCCAGCAGAAAATAGAAATGGAGCTGCCCATAACGGAGAAGATGGAAGATATGTAGAAACATTAATACGAGAATATCTGAAGAGATATTTACCAAAAGATTTGGAAGTTTTAACGGGATTTATTTTGAGACCAGCAGTAAAAACAGGATTGAAAAATAGAAGCAGGAAAAATGAAGTGGACAGCCATTCCACACAGTTAGATATATTAATTTATGATAGTGCTAAATATCCTATTTTTCAGAGATTTGGAGAAAATGTTATAGTTCCACCAGAGGGCGTTGTAGGTATTATTTCTGTGAAAAAGAATTTACATGAAAATGACATAGTACATGAAGCTCAAGCATTGAAGGCCGCATCAAAATTATGTCGTTGTGTCGATGATAATGGTCAACATTTAAGAGGTCCATTTTTGGCTTTGGTGTCAATGGATGCATTTGAGAAAAAAGAGAAAACTACGGAACAATGGATTTTTGAAAAATTAGAAGGAGTTTATTCTAAGGAAGATGATTATTTTGATGATTTAATAGGATATATTGGTTCGTTTAATAAATGGAGCATTTTTAAAAGACGTCCTCAGGATGGAGAAGTTGGAGAATATATATTTTTTAATCACAGTGAGGAAGAAGTACACATGGGATTTCAGTTTTTGTTAACAGGAATTCTGAGTGTTTATTATGACAAGACTCGTAACTATATCTCAAGACCAGGATTTACAGCGTTTCCTTCACATAGGGCATGTGACAAAAAATTGGGTGATATAGAAGTTAGGGCGATTAGATGATTATTTGGTGGGGAGTATTTCAAACGGGCTAAATATATTACCCCACTTTGAAACCTATTGAATACTTTCGCTATGCAGTATAAAATCAAAGTTCAGGGGAATATTGAAACCGTCTGTCTGCTTTCAAGGAAACCTTGATTTTCTGCGGTTTGTGGGATATTAAGGAGCAAAAATGGATGTGTGTTTTGTAGCCTTATGAATGAATCATTTGAATATCGTAGCAGAGGGGTGTTTTGAGACTCTGCTGAATAATAGGCTTTTGCTAAAAGGTATCACTTTTGTGAAAATGTATGATACCTCCCGGCAGGAGCCTTTTTATATAAAGATAACTTGACTTCCAAATCTTACTGATGTAATATTTACACAAGTGCAGAAGGATTGCGGACGAAATTTTTTTACCACGAAATCTTACGCATGTAATAAAAAGGGTTGAGGAATGCATAGTACGATATACCAAGCAAAGTGAAATTTTTTTGCCTAAAAATCTTACGAATGTAATATTTTGAAGATATAGTGTACATTGAAAATAGAATATGACCATATCAGCAAAGCAAAATGAATGGAGGTCAATATGAAGAAAGGAAGAAGCAGAAACAAGCGAAAGAAAACAAGAAGCAGGCTCCTATGGATTGCGATTGCTGTTATAGGAATAGCTGCGGTAATTTCTGCAGTATGCGTGGCAGGAATGTTGGCAACAAAGGAAAATGCCTGGAGGACACCGGAAGAACTTCTGGTGGAGTACATGGATCATATTCCAAAACAGGAGTATGAAGAAATGTATGCGATGCTACATATTGAGGCATCGGGAAATGTCAGTCAGGAGGATTTTGTAACTCGAAATTCAGCTATTTATGAGGGCATTGAGGTGCAGAATATGACGGTTGAAATTCTGACATATGACGAGGAGCAAATGACGGTAACCTACCAGACTTCTTTCGATACAGTTGCAGGGAATATCAGCTTTGAGAACGAGGCACTTTTCTTGGAGGGCGAAGAAGGCTATAAGTTGGTTTGGGATGATTCCATGATTTTTCCAAATCTGACTTCTACAGATAAAGTAAGAGTTTCCACTACACAGGCAGAACGGGGAGAAATTCTGGATAGGAACGGACGTGTCCTTGCAGGAAAAGGTATAGCTTCTTCGGTTGGAATCGTTCCGGGCAAGGTGGAAAACAGAGAGGAAGCAATTGCACAGATTGCAGAACTGTTGGAAACAACTCCGGAAGCGATAGAAAAGATGCTGTCGGCACAGTGGGTAAAGGATGACTCCTTTGTGCCGATAAAAACCATTCCGAGGGTTGAAAAAATCGAGTTGATGAAGATTGAACCGGACGAAGAGGTGGTGAAAGAAAAGGAAAGACATGAAAAACTACTGGAAATTCCCGGAGTGATGATATCTGATGTTGAAGTGCGTGAATACCCATTAGGAGAAGCGGCTGCACATTTGGTCGGGTATGTTCAAAGCGTTACTGCTGAAGATTTAGAGGAACATGCAGGAGAAGGCTATACAGCCAATAGTGTAATCGGCAGAGGCGGAATGGAGGGTTTGTTTGAGAGTGAGTTGAAAGGACAGAACGGTTGCAGAATTTGCATTGTAAACTCGGAAGGCAAAGAGAAGGAGGAACTTGCTTGGATGCTGGTGCAACATGGGCAGGACATCCAGCTTACGATAGATGCTGATTTGCAGGTTTCCTTGTATGAACAGTTTAAGGAAGATAAAAGCTGCTCGGTAGCCATGAATCCTTATACCGGAGAAGTATTGGCTTTGGTCAGCACGCCGTCATATGACAATAACGATTTTATTATGGGATTGTCCAGTGAACAGTGGACTGCGCTTAACGAGGATGAGAATAAGCCAATGTATAATCGGTTCCGGCAAGTGTGGTGTCCGGGGTCTACATTCAAGCCAATTACCGCTGCGGTCGGTTTGGAATCAGGGGCAATCGATCCAATGGAAGATTTCGGGAACGTAGGCTTAAGCTGGCAAAAGGATGCATCGTGGGGTTCTTATCATGTAACAACACTCCATGCATATGAACCAGTCATTTTAGAGAATGCATTGATTTATTCCGATAATATTTATTTCGCAAAGGCAGCATTAAAGATTGGCTCAGAAGAAATGGAGAGTTCTTTGACTGGACTTGGTTTTAATGAGGAACTGCCATTTGAGATTAAGATGGCAGAGTCGCAGTATTCCAATACAGAGGGAATTGAAACTGAAATACAGTTAGCTGACAGCGGTTACGGACAAGGACAGGTTTTAGTGAATCCGTTACATATGGCTTGTATCTATTCTGCTTTCTGTAATGAGGGAAATGTCATAAAACCGTATTTGGTATATCAGAAAGACGCAGTAGTTGAGTATTGGATTCCAGGAGCCTTTTCTAATGAGACAGCAAGTCGTGTATTGGAAGGAATAAAGAAGGTTGTGAATGATTCTAATGGAACTGGATATGCGGCCCATCGGGATGACATTCTTTTAGCAGGAAAAACAGGTACGGCAGAAATCAAGGCATTGAAGGATGATACTTCGGGTACGGAATTAGGATGGTTTGCAATTTTTACAGCAGAAGATACGGTAGAACATCCTATATTGATTATTAGCATGGTAGAAGATGTGAAAGGAAGAGGAGGAAGTGGACATGTTGTTAAGAAAGACAAGCTGGTTCTGGAAGAGTGGTTTGGCAGCAATTAGCTTTGTATTAATACTTAGTATTTCGGGGTGCAGTGATGCACCTCCGGAAGAAAATACAGTTTTGGAAACGGTAATAGATGTTCAGGATATTCAGGAAAAATCGGAGGAGGATGCAGATGAAATTATAAGCGTCTGCATTGATCTTTATGAGAAAGCAGAAGAAGAAAATAAATTAGCGGATTTGGAAACAATCCGTAGTATTGTAAATCGTCTTGGAGAAAATGGTTATACGGCAGTTGACAATAAGAATCAAATTGATATGACACATGCAGAACAGGTAAAACGATTCTGCAAAATGGTGGATGCAAAGGAAAAGGCAGAAATAACAATTATAGATATTGATGATTTGGGTGGTTTTATCAAATACGATTTGCAAACTAAGGATGGAAATGTAGATGTAATCAGAAGTTATTATGAGTATAAGGATGGGGCAATACAAAGAAATCATATAGGAACTTACCAAGCGGAAGATTGGAATTACACGGAAGAAGGGTATTTGATGTTTTCTGGAATTTATTTTTCGGAAGAACTGTATGCACTTACTTTGAGTGGAATGGAAGAGCACACAGCATTGCGAGTGGAGCCTTTAGATGAGAGATGCAGGGAACTGTCTCGGAAATATCTTCTTCCAATAAGCTTTGAACGGAATAATATGTTTATTGTTGATTGGAGCGAAGATGATTTTGGAGAATTAAATTTTTATGATATGTATGACATTCTTTATCGAAAAGAAAATGGCGAATATGTTCCTTGTGCTGCAGATGACAACCTAGGAGTCGGCGCAGTTTATCGGATTCCAAAGGATGAATTTGAAAGTGTTATTATGAAATATTTTAATATTGATAGTGAAACGTTACAATCAAAAACAGTTTATTATTCTAAAGATTCGACTTATGAATATAAGCCGAGAGGGTTTGAAGAGGTGGAGTACCCGGAATATCCATATTCAGAAGTAGTCGGGTTCACGGAGAACAGTGATGGAACAATTACACTTACTGCCAATGTGGTATTTCCTTATTCAGGCAATTCAAAGGTATATGTTCACGAGGTTGTGGTCCGTGCTTTAGAGGATGGAGGGGTACAATATGTATCCAATCGAATCATACCCTCTGAAGAAAATTGTGAAGAAACATGGCACATGCCTCGCTTGACAGCGGAGGAATGGGAAGAACTGTATGGAGGCGAATGATGGAAGATGTAAAATGGTTGTCGGAAAAATGGGGACTCCCGATTTTGATATTGCTAGTTACAGTAATAGCAGGAATAATCTGTTTGGGAAAGCTGCATACGGAAGAAAAGAAAGTGGCAGAGGAAGTATGGGAGCCTCCGGTGGAAATCGAGGACAGTGAAACGGTAACTTCCATAGATTCAGCATATTGGTTTATTTCACAATCCAGTGATTGTCTTATCTCGGAAGAGGAAAAGGAGCAGCAGAATCGGTCAAGAAACTGGGACAGCAGTAATGTAGAGGATATTCTGATGCCTTGTATGTATGAAGATATTTTTCGGATTTCTACGGGCGAAAATCTGAAAACTGGGGATTGGAAGAATCTGGCAGAGGAATATGAAAGGATAATGACCACTTACTTTCCGGTATCAGTAGAACAGTTGAGAGAGTATTGTGGGTATGATGAGGGCAGCAACAGCTATGAATATGAGATGATTTCTGACAGTCCATATCCACCGTTTGGAGAAGTAGTTGATTATACGGAAAACTCTGATGGAACGATTACTCTGATTGTAGATGGAGTATGGGCAGATTATAATTCCGACTGCGCATTTACAAATCGAATTGTGGTTCAGCCATTTGAAGATGGAACTTTTAGATATTTAGCCAATTCTATTGAACAAAAAGAATTGGAATTGCCAGTCATAGCAAGAATGAATCCTTAATGTGGCTGGAAGAAAAGGACGATATTTATGAAAAAGCGTATTTGGTTCATTGTACTGATCAGTTGCCTGTTATGTGTATGCATAAGGAAAGATATGACATCAGATAGTCAGTTGATGGATAGTAGAGATGTTGATTCTACGGAAGAAAACGAGAATGCAAAAGAAGATGTTGCAGAACAGTGGGAAAAAGGTTATGACCTTCCAATAGATGAGCCGGAAAGAAAAGAAGCAGAGGATGAGTGTAAAATGATTCTGGAGCTTATTTCTGATATTTATACTCAGGCAGATAAAGGGGAGGCAGTTAATACGGTTCTGGATGATAAGACAATCTATAAAATGCAGGATCGGATAAAAGAAAAAGGGTATCCGGTTACAACGATGAAAGCATATGCAGCAATGGAAAATTATAAAAAAGTCGAAGATTTTCTTAAAAACTGTCAGGAAGAGAAAGCTGGTTCGGTTGTGCTTTACGAGTTGCATTCAGATGGTGGCATTGGCAGAGATAAATTTATTTTTGATGGAAAGGACATGTATTTAATAGGTGCGTGTGCTACATGGAACACCAATGATACATATGGATTGTCCTATATTTCTTATGCAAGGATAAAGGAGTGGAAATATACGGATAAAGGATGGTTTTGTTATGAATTATGTGTTCCGGAACCGCCGGAGGTTACAGAGATTGTTGACGGAAGCTGTCTGGTAAGAATAAAGCCATTATCTAAGGAACAACGGGAAATGTCAGAACGATGCGTACAAGGTCTGGGGTATCAGGGAAATAATCTTTTATGCTCGAATTGGGATGCTGACCATATGGAAAAACTGGATTATAACGGGATATATGAATATCTGTATGCAATGAAATACCAGGAAAAGTTTAATTCTGAGAATTATCCAAATGGAATACCAAAAGAGGAATTTGAAAATTTAATTATGGAGTATCTTCCGGTGACGTCAGAGCAGATACGGGAATATGCAGTATTTGATGAGGAAAACCAAACGTATTATTGGGCGCGACTTGGATGCTTTAATTATGCACCGACTTTCTTTGGAACTTCTCTGCCGGAGGTTATCGACATCAAAGAAAATGAAGATGGGACAATCACATTAACAGTTGAGGCGGTTTGCGACATGGTCATTTGTGATGATGCAGTCATAACCCATGAACTTACGGTAAAGTTTGCAGAGGACGGCAGCTTTCAGTATTTAGGGAATGAAATTCTGAATGACGGAATTATGCACATACCAGACTACCAATACCGAATTAAAGAATGATTTGATAATAGTTGTGTTTTGTGGTAATCTTACAGATGTAAGAAAAGGAAGGAGGACACATGAAGAAATTAAAACTAGTTGGAATATTGGCAGCAGTTGTATTAATAGGCGGTGTGATTTCAATTCCGCTTATAAATAACCACACTGCTTATAAAGTGGAAAAGGAATTATGTGAAACACCACTGCCAGAGAAAACGGAATTGATAGAGTCAATATCACGGGCAGGGAAGCTGACAGGTAACGGAAATGGAATGCAGTATTTCGGAGCAATTTTAATTCGAAGTGATTTGTCTTTGGAAGAATTGGATGCTTACTATTCAGGGTACAGAAGTAATGAGTGGGAATATCTTGTAGATATCCAAGAAGGACAAGAGATTGAAGTGGTCGATCATAGTACATTGCAATTTGCGGAGCAGATAGAGAGTAAAGGATATTACATTGTGTATTCGTGGGGAGATGGGAATTCTTTGCTGAAAGAGATAGATATTCGTGGACACTAAAAAGGAGCAAGATGAATTATGAAATATATTTCCAAAATCAGTAAAATCAGTAGCTTCATATTTTACATATTTCTATTGTGCCAATATGGAAGGATGGTGTAAAAATGATTATAAAGTCTATTATGACCGATGAAGATAGAAAAGCATTAGAGTATATGCTTTCGTTAGAATATGCTATGCCATATCAATTACTTAAGACAAAAAATAATAGAAGGAAAATTATTTATATAATGACACCAGTATTATTTTTGTTATCAATCGGCTGCTATTTTGTAAAGAGTTATCCGATGTTTTATGTGGACATGGGGATTTCTATTATTGCATTGATTTGGATTATTTGGTTTCAATCTAAGGGAAAAAAATTTGAAAATAATGTCCATGAATTTGTATGGAATAAATCAAGATATAACAAAGTGGAAATTGATGTTCAGGGAATAAAATTAGAAGATAAAAAGATCTGTGAACTTAAAGAAATAGATAGAGTCTTTTTATACAAAGATTTTTTCTTACTCATAACGAATGAAAAGAAGTTACTTGTACTAAAAACAGTAGGTGTAGAGACAGAAGAACTTATTAAGATTATTAAAGAAGCTGATATCTTATTTGAAAAAAGAGAAGAACCATTTAATATTTATGAATATTGCAAAAAGCAGTAATTAAAAAAAAGAAAAAACGAGTAAAAGTTAATTCTACAGTTAACCTTTACTCGTTTTTGTTATTTCTGTGATACCCAGATATTCATGTCTGACAAGATAGACATGGTTATTTCAGTTGCTTTGCCTCCGGTAGCATCGCTGTTTGCACCAATGTTGGTAGCAAAAAAGTATGTATTATCTGCGGTTTCTACAAAACCAACAAACCATCCATTCACATCCTGGCCATCCACACGGCCAGTTCCTGTCTTTCCATAGAGTGTTCCGGCATCAGAAGAGGAAAGGAGGATGGCGTCTTTTACAGCATTGATGTTTTCAGGAGAGAACTCAAAGCTGTTGTTATGTAGTTTCGTTAAAAGTTCGACCTGCTCTATTGGAGAAATTTTTAAGGATGATTCCATCCAATAAGTGGAGAAATCACCATTCATGTTTTCATTTCCATATCCAATTTCCTGAATATAGTTATAGACGGAAGAACTCCCAAGCTGTTCATCCACTGTCTGGAAGTACCAGTTAACGGAGGAGTTCATCGCAGACTGTAAGGTCTGATCCGCATTCCATGCTTCAAATGGATAGCTTTCTCCATTCCATGCAATAAATGAGTTTTCTGGTGTAATGACACCTTCTTCCAAGCCGAACAAGGCATCATATATTTTGTAGGTGGAGTTTGGTGCTACTCGCAGGGTAGCATGCTCTTTGTCATATATGCTCCATGCATCATTTCCCAAATCGTATAAAACAAAACTGCCTTCGTATTCTCCGAAGTATGTGGAGCGGTCTACATAGGAAACATTCTCAGAAGAGGAGTCCCATTGGTAGTAGTTTTCGTCGGCTGCGTATGTAGAAATAAAAGGAGCAAAACCTAACAGGAGAACAGCAGTCAGTACAAATGCCGTCATACCTTTTAGCCTTTTTGTAAATGTTGGCTTCTCATAAGATGCAATATTGATGATTCTTCGTTTCATCTGTTTCATGTTTCCACCAAGGCCGGCAGCAAATGGAAAAGGAGTAAGCGATACTTTTTCCGCAAAGTTAATCAGTGTATTGCCATATTCCTCGTAAGCATCCTCTTCAAGCATCTTTAAAACAGAGGTGTCACAGGCAACCTCTCTGTCATTACGCATTTCTTTCAAAGCGTACCAAACGAGAGGATTGAACCAATATACCACTCCAGCAAGGTTCATCAGATAACTGGCAATAGCATCTTTGTGCTTATAGTGCTGCAGTTCGTGCAACAGCATATACCGCATATCGGATTCGTTATAATCAGAGATCAGATGAATCGGAAGATAAATACGCGGTTTCAAAAGTCCAACAATAATCGGAGATTTCAAAAATGCGGTACTGTAGACAGGAATATCTCTGTGAATCCCCATCTCTTCTAAGCAGTGATGATATAGTATGCGGACTTCCTTGTTCTGAAGGGGAAGTGCAGATTTCTCCAAGTTGCGTAAACGGAGAGAGGATTTGATTACCAAAATAATCATTGCAAGAATACCTACAATCCATATCCCTAATAATATGTATCCGGCAATGGATGGTGTCTCGCTTTTTACAGAAAGTGCGAAGTCATTCATCCAGTCTGTATTTCCGGTCGGATGAATTCCCATAGCTTCTCCTATAGCGGTTGCGGTACCAGAAGCAGGAGAGCTTCTTAAGTTACCAAGCCAGGAGAAGATTTGCGGAAATCCGATGAGACGGAACGGTATAAAGGGAACTACCAACAACCCAAGCAGCAGGAACCACAGATTATACTGCATCCGGCTGGAAAGGTTGTTTTTGAATATCCGCTTGGCTATCAAAAGAATTCCGATGATACCGCTGATAAATACATTGCATATGAAAAAGCGTATCATAAAATTAGCCACGTTAATTTCCTCCTTTTTTTGACCTCTTGGAAAGAAGAGAGCGGAGTGTGTCTATTTCTGTTTCAGACAGTCTGTCATTCTCGATGTATGCAGACAGCATGGCAGTGATATCTCCATCATAGTAGCGTTCCAGAAAAGAATTGCTTTCCTGGCCGATGTATTCGCTTTCTTTCACGACTGGGGTGTAAACAAACACTCGGCTCTGTTTTTCATAAGTCAGAGCGCCTTTGGTCACAAGGCGTTTGATTAAAGTCTGTATCGTTTTCGGACTCCAGCTTGTGGTCTGTAATAATTTATCTGTTATTTCATTTGTACTGATCGGCGCATGTTTCCATACGATTTTCATAACTTCAAATTCAGCTTCAGAAATCTGTGGTAAATCACTCATTTCAAATTCCTCCTTAAATCTTACAGATGTAATAAATACATTATAGACGTTATTTATGTGGTTGTCAATTTAAGAAAAAGATTTAAAAATGGCATTGAAAGAAAAGTTGCAGCATGATACTATAACCGTATAGACGGATGGATAAATTTATAAATACGGATATGTACGGAATGTTGATGGAGGAAAAAGTCATGATTATCAGTGAAAGAATTTTTTGTGTGATGGAGCAGAAGAATATAACGCAGTTGGAACTCTCAAGAAGAACCGGGATTGCAACGAGCAACATCAGTGACTGGAAGAAGAAAAAGACAAATCCCAAAGCGGACTGCTTGTTGGCTATATGTGATGCATTGGAGATTACTCCCGAACAGCTTTTGACAGGAAAAGGCATTGATCCGGAAAATAAGGATGAAGATGCGAATTATGAAGTAACCAGGTCGGATATTAAGATTTTAAAGCAGATTCACAGCCTTGGAGATGAGCAATATAAAAGACTTATGGCGTATATGAAAGCCTTGCAGAAGTTGGAACAGATGGAGAACATGGTGGAGGAATAGAGATGGCAAATAAAATAGTTAGGGAAATTATTCACGCAAAAGGAATTGATATTGGGATTTACACGAAAGATTTTGAAAATGAATATATTTCGTTGACAGATATCGCAAAATACAGAAATGATAATGATCCCAGATTTGTCATTCAGAACTGGATGCGAAACAGAAATACAGTTGAGTTTTTGGCTGTTTGGGAAGAACTTCATAATCCAGATTTTAACCGTGTGCAATTCGAGGCGGTTAGAAGTGAGGCAGGATTAAACAGGTTTGTTATGACGCCAATCAAATGGATTGAACAGACCAATGCTATTGGAATAGTGTCAAAAGCAGGCAGATATGGTGGAGGATCTTGAACAGGGCTTTATCAAAGGCGAACTACCGTATTCACACGGATGCGGTGAAGGAAAATTTGATTCCACCAGAGCTGACACCAGAACAGATTGCTTATACATATGCCAGTGAAGCAGATCTTTTAAATGTTGCTTTATTTGGTCAGACTGCAAAGCAATGGAAAAATAATAATCCGGGTAAAAAAGGGAATGTGCGTGATGATGCAAATTTAAATCAGTTATTGGTATTGGCAAATATGGAAAGTTATAATGCTATTTTAATTGAGCAAGGGAAAACTCAATCAGAAAGACTTATATTGCTTAGAAATTTGGCAATCAGGCAGATGGATACATTAGCCAGTATCAATCTGTCGGCAGTTTCGACACTTCCTGGAGGTGATATGTAAATTGAAGAAAGAGAAAATCAAAGTATATTTATACACCCGTGTCTCGACAACCATGCAGATAGATGGCTAGAGGTCATAAGTGTGATTATAAAAAACAGGTGCATGAATAAATATGGATTTTCTTGATTATGAGGATAAGCATTATCAGCGAAGAAAAACAGATTTAGAGAACTATTTGTACAAGACTTATGATAAAGTAGATGAAGTAGAAATATTTTAGTAAATATGAAAGATGTTGTGGCTGAAGGGGAAAATAAAAATAGAAAATATCATTTGTTTGATGAAAGTGGGCTGGTGCGCAAGTGATACAAATAACCAAAGTGAGGAACTTATAGCATGAATGAAACTAGAGATATATTAACGCTGGCAGTGGAAATCGGCGACGCCATGCTTCAAAATGGTGGTGAGATCTACCGCGTGGAAGATACCGTTATGAAGATCATGGCGGCTTATCAGTTAGAGGATTATGATGTATACGTGCTATCCAATGGTATCTTTGCCAGTGCCAATGAGGGAAAGGAAGATGCCTGTAGCATGATTCGGCATGTGCCTTTAGGCAGTGTGAATCTGCTCAAGATATCAAAACTCAACCAGTTAGCTAGAGACATTTGTGATAAGAAATGTACGATATCTGAGGCTTGGGATCGTATGGATGCCATCATACATCACAAGAAGGATCCACTCTGGATTCGTGTCCTATGTACCGGTATTGGATCCGGTGGTTTTGCCATTTTGTTCGGAGCAAATTTTTTGGATGGATCCATTGCATTTGGCATTGGTCTTTTATTACAACTTTTGATGTTATGGTTTGAAAAACACCATGTTGGGCGCTTTGCCAATCTGCTAATCTGTAGTATGTTTGTAACAGCCCTGAGCCTGCTTCCTATGTGTATGGGACTTCCGGTTTCGCAGGACAAGATAGTGATCGGCTGTATCATGCCACTTGTACCGGGCATTGCCTTTACGACCTCCATCCGTGATTTCTATAATAGTGATTATCTGTCAGGTGTGATCCATCTCTTGGACGCGCTTTTGACTGCACTCTTTATTTCGGTTGGCGTTGGCCTGACAATCTATATTTTTCAGAGTTTGGGAGGTGCTATGTCATGATTGGGACGATTTTTTTGCATTTTATCATTGCTATGATTGCGACGTTAGCCTTTGCTGTTCTGTTTCAAGCACCTAAATCAGAATGGGGTTTATGTGGGTTGACAGGTGGTGTGGGCTGGTTTGTCTATGAATATCTGCATTCACAGCAGGGCTGGCATCTGATGTTGGCAACGATTGTGGCAACACTGGCCTTGACCTTGCTTTCACGCTTTTTCGCGGTACTTCGCAAGCATCCGGCAACGGTATATCTGTTGTCAGGGATATTCCCGCTGGTGCCGGGAGCCGGGATTTACTATGCAGCCTTTTATCTAATCAGCGGTAATATGGAAATGTTTTCGATCAAAGGAACTGAGACAGTTGAGACGGCAGGGGCGATTGTTATCGGTATCATCCTTGCGATGGGACTTCCGCAGGCATGGCTCAACCATCTGAAAAAGAAGGAAAAGAAAGCAATATAAAGCATAAGAAAAGCGCTGGAGACTAAAAGTCTCCAGCCTTGTTCCATGTTGCGCCACCATCAGTAGAAACATATTTTATACCGGTGGTATCACCAGCTTCGGATCTTGCTAAAACGACTAACTGGTCTTTATCTTTTCTTGGCATATCAAAGTAGAATTCGCCGGTTGCGGCACCTGGAAATTCTATTTTTGTAAAAGTTTTCCCTCCATCTGTTGTTCGATAAAGGTTGGACCAATTCTGCCCTGCACATGTCAGACCAATGATGCCATTATTCTCATCGTAAAATACGAGACCTTCGCTGACACCAATATTTCCGATAAAAGGATCTTCGGTGATCATTTCCCACGTGTTACCGCCGTCTGTTGTTTTTTGTAAGCCATAAAAACGGCTTCCTGCGGCAGCATCTAAAATCTTAAATTTCCACCCAATTTGTTCTGTGAGATAAAAATATTGTATACCATCTTCGTCAGTATCACATTTGCCGATTCCTGAGGAGTTTTTAGTAGAAGCATCCGTTTGCTCCTGTTCTTTTTGTTCCTGCAAAGATGTGTATTTGGGGTTGGCGATATAACGTATTGGTGTAACCGTATCAAGCTCTGGCATGTGTAAGGATACTTCGTATCCTTTTACAGAGCCACCGGCATTTAACTTTTGGATTTCGGAGCTATCTCCGGAAACCGTAACGAGACCATCTTTTATTTCAAAAGAACGATTTCCCAAATATAGTAATTGGTAGGAGGAGACATCATAATCTTGTTCCCACTCTGCCACCTGTTCTTTCCAATTGGCTAGAGCAAGCACATCGATCATAGGAGACAGTAAGGAGTCTGTATCAAAATCTGCCGATGCATACCCATCCATATTAACATAAATTTTTTTGCTTTTTTGGGCATTGTAACTGATTAAATAGGTGCGCGTCTGATCGTTCTCATCTTTTCCATATAAGAAACCTTCGATTGCACTTATTTTTCCAGTACCGTCAAAATCTACAGTAAATTGTTCTGCAATATAGAGTTTTTCCGGAAGGTTTAATGCGGCAGTCAAATCATCCAGAATGCCTTCTATACCAGTGTCAAAAACATTATTATGTGTCAATGTAACTTCGCGTGAATGTATCAAATCCTGAATTTTCCACGACAGAGCACCATGATAAGGGATTGCAGAATAAATGATACTGCTGGAAAAGAGAACACATGCTGCAATGACAGAAGTTAATTTAACAATAAATGCAGTTTTGTTTTTCATAGTCGCAGGTTCTGTTGTTTGTCGCAGAATGAGTGCGCCACTGAAGACGAGCAAACCGAAAAACATCCATAATAGATGACGTCTGGTACCGCCATATTTGCAAAGAACACTTAGGTGGTACAGATCAAAAATAAAGGACAGAATCATAACAATTTCTGCTATTTGGCGCTTGTTTTTCATAAAAAGCTCCTTTTACGGATGACAATTAAAAAAGGATACCCTGATCATTATAGTGCATCAGGGTATCACCTTTTGTGTTTGTTCTAGTTTACATGAATATGTTCTTTTGATTTCTCAGCAATTTCAGCTTTGATTTTTTCAACGAATTCGTCTAATGGAAGCACAGTCGTTTCTTTTTCACCATGAAGACGGAAGGAAACGGTACGGTCATCCTTTTCATTAAATCCGACAACCAGCAGATAAGGTACTTTCTGAACTTGTCCCTCACGCATACGGTAGCCGAGTTTTTCGGCACGGTCGTCAAGTTCTACGCGGACATTTGCATCTTCCAGGGCATCTACGATTTCCTGCGCATAAGCATTCAGACCGTCGTCATCTGTCTTGACCGGCATAACGCGAACCTGAACAGGAGCAAGCCAGGTAGGAAGATTTCCCTTGGTCTCTTCCAGGATATAAGCCATAAAGCGATCCAAAGATCCAAGGATGGCACGGTGCAATACGACCGGTGTCTGCTTTTCGCCGTTGCTGTCAATATAATAGAGGTTGAACTTGGCTGGCAGACAGAAGTCCAACTGACAGGTAGAGAGTGTGATCTCATTACCGATCGCCGGCTGTACGTTTACGTCAAGTTTCGGACCATAGAAAGCAGCCTCGCCGATCTCCTCGGTGTATTCGATGCCGATACTGTTTAATACATCACGCAGTGCATCTTCTGCTGTATTCCACATTTCATCATCATCATGATACTTTTCTTTATTCGCCGGATCACGAAGGGAAAGTACACAACGATAATTGGTAATTCCAAAATCCTTATAGGTATCAAAGATCAGATTTACAACGCTGGTAAATTCTTCCTTGATCTGTTCCGGTGTCACGAAGAGGTGGGCATCATTCTGACAGAAATGTCTGCCACGCTCGATACCCTTTAAGGTTCCGCTGGACTCATAACGGAAGTCGTGTGCAATCTCACCGATACGGATTGGCAGGTCTTTGTAAGAATGTCTTCTGTTTGCGTAGATCATCATATGATGTGGGCAGTTCATAGGGCGAAGTACAAAGGATTCCCCTTCCATTTCCATTGGTGGGAACATGTTTTCCTTGTAATGATCCCAGTGACCGGATGTCTTGTAAAGATTGACCGTGCCGACACATGGAGTCATAACATGGAGATAACCGAGTTTTCTCTCTTTACGCTTGATATAGTTTTCTAATTCCTGCCAGATGGTGTATCCCTTTGGCAGGAACATTGGAAGACCACGACCAACCAGGTCATCTACCATAAAGAGGTTCATGTCCTTGCCGATCTTTCTGTGGTCTCTTTCTTTGGCTTCCTCTAATAATTGCAAATGTGCATCCAGTTCTTCCGGTGTTGGGAAACATACGCCGTAGATACGCTGGAGCATCTTGTTCTTGCTGTCGCCCTTCCAATAAGCACCGGAGTGGCGGATCAACTTGAAGTGCTTGCAGAGTTTTACATTGTCTACGTGAGGTCCACGGCAGAGATCAGTAAAATCGCCCTGATCGTAAACCGTGATATTGCCATCCTCAAGATCCTCGATCAGGTCTAACTTGTAAGGGTCATCCTTAAACATTTCCAAGGCTTCTTCCTTGGAAACTTCGCGGCGGATGATCTTTTTGCCGGATTTGATGACTTTCTTCATTTCCTTTGTGATTGCTTCGATGTCTTCATCACGGATAACGTCATCGCCAAGGTCAATATCATAATAGAAACCTTCTGCGACAACTGGTCCAACCCAGAATTTAGCCTGTGGGTAAAGATGCTTGATTGCCTGTGCCATCACATGGGCACATGAGTGGTTCAGCGTATTCAGACGCTCGTCTTCTTTGAAATTTACCATTTTCATTCTCCTTTTCATTTTTAGTATGAAAAAAGCACCCATAGACTGATACATCATCTAAGGGTGCTTGCACACGGTTCCACCTTAATTTTTACTCTTGCAGCCTGTAACGGGGCTATCCGGTAACGCTTCGGAATCATCCTTCCACGTACAGCTTCGAAGTGGTCTTCATGTAATCCGTTTCTAAGGAACTTCCAGCAAATGTTCCTCTCTCTGTGAGAACCTGATTGCATTACTCTCTTCATCATTGCTTTTATGGGTACTATTCATTTCTAAATCTGCTTCATTATAGTATAATAATGGCGGAAATTCAATGGATTTTGAAAAAGTGGAAAAATTTCCTAAATTTTTAAATTTTTTTGTAACGAAATAGGGAAAACATCGTCTAACCTACGAAAAAAGGAAAGGAAGGTGAGAAAGACTGGATACCGAGAAGTTATATCGAACGTATTTTATGAAGGTATATTCGTACGTGATGAATATCGTAAAAAATCCTGCTGCAGCAGAAGAAATCACACAAAATACCTTTGTGAAAGCAATGACTACAAAAAGTGAATACGAAGGGTCATCCAGCCCATACACCTGGTTGTGCGCGATTGCGAAAAATCAGTGTTATGATTACTTCCGTAAAAATGGCAGAATTGCAGATGCTGTGGAACCAGAGCAGGAGGCAGTGTGTGCTTCGGATGTGACGGAGGATTTTGTCGTACGTGAAACTTCGTTGTCTATTCATCGGATTTTGCATGATATGGAAGAACCATATAAAGAAGTGTTTGAACTTCGTGTTTTTGGAGAACTGTCATTTGCGGAAATTGCTTCGATATTTCGAAAAACAGATAGTTGGGCGCGTGTGACGTATCACCGTGCAAGAATAAAAATAAAAGAGAGGTTAGAAGAAGATGAGTAATATAGAACAGAAATTACCGTGTGAGGTAGTGCAGGATATTTTGCCACTCTATCATGATGGTGTGTGTAGTGGTGCAAGTCGCAAAATGGTGGAAAATCATTTGCAGGAATGCCGTACGTGTAAAACACTGTTGCAGGAAATGGATGAGACGGAAATGGATATGGCACTTGCTGATGAGACAAAAGAAGTGCTGGAACACCATGCAAAAAGGGAGCGTACGTTGGCATATAAGACAGCAGTAGTTATTGCAGGACTCTTATTGTTACCAATTGTCATTGCGCTTCTCATGACACTTCCGGGCTATTCTGATTTAAAGACGGATGCGGCAATTATGGCATCTATGCTATTAGTGGCAGGTTTTACAGTAGTTCCACTGTTATCGCGAGGAAAGAAGCTGGCAAAGACCATTGTGGCATCGACAGCTGCATTGATTCTTTTGATTTTTATTGTGGAAATGTTTTTTGACCATGGCAACTGGATTACGTTTGGCGAGATTGCCTGCTCAACGATGTTTGGTCTTTCTTTGGTTTTTGCGCCATTTGTGGTAAAACAGTTAGACTTGCCGGAAACGCTGGTGAACCAGAAAGCACTTCTGACGGTGGCATGGGATACGATTTGGTTTTATCTGATGATGGTTATGTTTGCTATCGATAATCCAATTTATACGCAGGATCTTTTCCTTCCGGGTACATTTTTTGTTGCTCTTGGCTGGGCAATCTTTTGCGATTATCGTTATTTACCGGGAAATGGTTGGATGAAGACAGCAGTTTTTTCATTGTTGGTTGGTATCTGGGGAACCATTGGAAATGCTCTCGGCTGGGTATCGGTTTCTGTGATGACAAAGGCGGGAGAGACACCGCTGGATCTCAGAGGCTGGATTCTTGCGATCACCCTTGGGCTGGCAATCGTCCTCTTTGTCATTGGACTGCTCCGGCAAAAGGGACAGCCTAAGAGAATCAAAGCCTAAAGTCATGCATTGCTATTTGCCCTGGGTCTGCGTATAATAAAGACAGTCACAAGGGAAAACGAGAGGAGAATCAGGACATGATAGATCAAAATTGTGCATACTGCGTAGAGGGAGAACTGGTCGATGCTTTTGGTATCAAGATTTGCGAACTGCCGACTTCCAAGGTATATTTATTTAAGGAGCAGAGCCATCCGGGCAGAGTGATCGTGGCACACAAGAAGCATGTGAGCGAGTTGATCGAACTGAGCCCGGAAGAAAGAGCGGCTTACATGGAGGATATTGCAAAGGTGGCAAATGCCATGCATGAGATCTTCCATCCGAATAAGGTCAACTATGGTGCTTACGGAGATACCGGACACCATTTACATTTTCATCTGGTTCCAAAGTATGAAAATGAATATGAGTGGGGTGGCGTTTTTGCCATGAATCCACAGGTCAAGACTTTAAGCGATGCAGAATATACCGAAATGGTAGAAAAATATCGTAAGGCACTTGCATAATTGCCTAAATATTTGATAAAAAAATCAAAAATTTAATAGTGAGGAGAGTCCTTCTGGTTTATAATGAGTATAAATTGCACAAGTCAGTATGTGCTCAGACAAACAGGGAGGACTTTTTTATGGAATTGATGGAATATGAAAAGAAACATACAGAGGCGGTCAAAGGCTCACTTGCCGAGTGTACCGTACTCTTGAAAAAAGATGGTAAATTTCCACTGGAGGCGGCAGGCAAGATCGCAGCCTTTGGTAGTGGTGTGCGCCTGACAGTTAAGGGTGGAACCGGATCCGGCGAAGTCAATTCACACTATTCTGTGAATATCGAAGAGGGCTTAGAGCAGGCAGGCTTTGAGATCACGACCAAGGCGTGGCTGGACGCTTATGATGCCAAGCGCGCAGAGGCAAAGACGGATTTTATCAAGCGTATGAAGGCAGAAGCCAAGGCGAACCATCAGAATGTCATGGTCTATGCCATGGGAAAATCCATGCCGGAACCAAATTACCAGATCCCTTTGGAGGGGCAGGGCGACGTGGCAATCTATGTATTGTCCCGTATTTCCGGTGAGGGAAATGACCGTCCGGTAGAAGAGGGAGAGATCAAATTATCCGCTACGGAAAAGAGAGATATCTTAGCCCTCAATGAAAAGTATGATAAATTCATGCTGGTACTCAATGTCGGTGGCGTAGTCGATCTGTCCGATGTGACGGAGGTCAAGAATATCTTAGTTCTTTCACAACTTGGCGTAGATACCGGAACAGCCCTGGTAGACATTCTGCTTGGCAGACAGAATCCATCCGGTAAACTGGCAACGACCTGGGCGGCATGGGATCAGTATGCGCCGATGGATGACTTTGAGGACATCAATGATACCAGATATCAGGAAGGCATCTATGTCGGCTACCGCTATTTTGATTCCTTCCACAAAAAGGCACTCTTTCCATTTGGTTATGGCTTGTCCTATACAGAATTTGCACACAAACTGTCCGGTGTCAGCGCAGACGGCGAAAAGATCACGGTGCGCGCACAGGTGACCAATACAGGTCAGCGGGCAGGTAAGCAGGTGGTGCAGGTCTATGTATCGGCTCCAAGCGTAAAACTGGATAAGGCATATCAGGATCTCTGCGGATTTGCCAAGACTAAGGAACTGGCATCGGGAGAGAGCCAGGAAGTAGCCATTACCTTTGCCCTTTCTGATTTTGCTTCCTATGATGAGGCATCTGCTTCTTATATTCTGGAAGCCGGCAACTATATCGTGCGCATGGGCGTAAGCAGCCAGGATACGGCTCCGGTCGCTCTGCTTCGTCTGCAAGAAGACGTTACGACTCTGGTGGCAAAGAATGTTTTGGGAGATCCGGGATTTACAGACCTGCGTGCAGAGGCTGGCCAGACAGAAAATATTCCGGCAGATATCTGTGTCATCACTTTAAGCGCAGATGATTTTACGACAGAGCAGGTAGATTACCAGCCAAAATATGAGATCTTGCCGGAAGTGGAGGCGCTGTCTATCGATGAGGCAGCCCTGATGAACATCGGCGGACATGATCCAAACAAGGGTGGACTGGTATCCATCATCGGCAGCGCCGGATCACAGGTCTGCGGTGCAGCAGGTGAGACAACGACTCATGTCAAAGATTTCCCATCCCTTGTTATGGCAGACGGTCCTGCGGGCCTTCGTCTGGCGAGAGAATACTATCGCGATGAGAAGGGCTTGCATGCAGTAGGGCAGGCAGGTATTCCGGAAAGTTTTATGGACTACATGCCAAAGCCGATACTCTTTTTCTCAAAACTGATCATGGGCGGAAATAAGGGACCGAAGGCTGGAACGGAAGTAAAGACCCAGTATTGCACAGCCATCCCGATCGGTACAGCCATTGCCCAGTCTTTCAATACAGATCTGGCAGAAAAATATGGCGATATCGTGGGCTATGAAATGGAAATGTTCGGCGTACATCTGTGGCTGGCTCCGGCACTCAACATCCACAGATCTATCCGCTGTGGACGAAACTTTGAGTATTATTCAGAAGATCCGCTGGTTTCCGGTTTGATGGCGGCAGGGATCACAAATGGCGTGCAGAAGCATCCGGGATGCGGAACGACCATCAAGCATTATGCTGCCAATAACAAGGAGTTGAACCGCTATGCCAACAACAGCCATGTGTCTGAGCGTGCCATGCGTGAGATCTATACCAAGGGCTTTGGTATCTGCGTAAAGAAGTCACAGCCGCATGCCGTGATGACTTCCTACAACCTCTTAAATGGCGTACATACTGCAGAAAACCGCGGCTTAATCGAGGACATCTTACGCTGTGAATATGGCTATGAAGGCATTGTTATGACAGACTGGGTTGTACCAATGACCGCAGACAAGCGTTCTGCTAACCGCAATTCTCTGGCAAGATTTGTAGCCGCTGCCGGTGGCGACCTCTTTATGCCGGGCGGAAAGAGCGATTACGAAGATCTGAAAAAGGGCATTCAGGAAGGTGACGTATCCGAGGAACAGGTACGGATCAATGCGACCAGAGTGCTTAAGATGGCAAGAAAATTAGTAGAAAAATAAGCATAAAAACAGAAGGGAGCCTGTGACTGGAGAATCAGTCACAGGCTCCCTTTTTGTATGAAATGCATTTTATTGGATCTCTCCATTTTTATGCCGTTCAAAGAATTTCTTTGTCTCGGCAACAACCACACCGTTTAAGGCAAAGAGTGCGATCATGTTTGGCAGTGCCATCAGACCGTTAAAGATATCTGCGATCGTCCAGACAGCGCTGACGGTCATGTATGGTCCGATAAAGACGGCAAAGATATAAAGCCAGCGGAATATCTTGATGGCTTTCTGATTGCCCTTTGTCAGATATTCCAGACAACGCTCACTGTAATAGTCCCAGCCAAGAATGGTCGTAAAGGCAAAGAATACCAGACAGAGCATAAGGATAAAGGAAGATACCTCTGCCGGGAAAGGCAGCCCCTGTTGGAATGCATAGGTCGTCACGGCAACACCTTCCAGACCGTCTACCTGCCAGGCACCGGTCAGTACGATGGAAAGACCGGTCAGAGTACAGATCACGATGGTATCGATAAAGGTTCCGGTCATGCTGACAAGTCCCTGACGTACCGGCTCTTTTGTCTTTGCGGCAGCAGCGGCGATCGGTGCGCTACCAAGTCCTGCTTCATTGGAAAAGATACCGCGGGCAACACCCTTTTGCATAGCGACTAACATGGAACCGACGGCACCACCTGTGATCGCTTTTGGTGTAAAGGCTGCAACCACGATCGTCTTAAAAGCAGCCGGAACGGCAGTAATATTGCAGATCACAAGGCTCAGAACAAATACGATATAAATAACTGCCATAAAAGGAACGATGATCTGGCTGACACTTGCGATTCTCTTGACACCACCGATCAGTACGGCAGCCACACAAAAGGCAAGTACCAAAGAGGCGATAACGACCGCCCAGGAATAATCGCCTAAGAAAGGTAAAAGTTTTACCGTGTGGGCATCTGCCGGATCAAAGAAATTATGTACAGCGGAGGAGATACCGTTGACCTGACTGAAGGTTCCGATACCAAAAAGTCCTACGCACACGCCAAAGAAGGCAAATAACTTGGCGAGCCAGGTCCATTTTTTTCCCATGCCCTGCTCGATATAATAAAAAGGTCCGCCAAGGCTGTGCCCGTCCGGGGCAACGACACGATATTTCACGGCAAGTAATCCCTCTGCATATTTGGTCGCCATACCAAAGAAGGCGGTAACGACCATCCAGAACAAGGCGCCGGGACCACCGGTGCCGACTGCCGTAGCAACACCGACGATATTTCCGGTACCGATCGTAGCACTTAAGGCAGTGCAAAGTGCAGAGAAACTGGAAATTTCTCCATGACCTTCGTCCTCATTTTTGACCATCCATTTGAGTGCCAGAGGAAGTTTTCGGATCTGCAAGAAGCCCAGTCTTGCGGTCAAAAGCAGACCACCGGCAAGGATCAGCACCATGAGTGGGACACCCCACACAAAGTCATCGATTGTTGTTAAAACATCATTGATAAAGTTCCACATGTTTTTCATACCTCTTTCGTTTTAGTAAGGGATGCAAAATTCTTGTGGAGAGATTGGAAAGAAAATAGAAAGATAGATATCTTCTCTGTCCATTTGCCTGAGAGATTCCTGCGTGCATGCACGCATCTTGCACCTTCGGCCCCCGGCTCGTCGTGTCCGGGTGTCTCCAGAGAGTCGATCCATTTGCAGTTGCACCGGCACGGCCGGCACCTGAGAGTGTTACTCCTTCGGTAGACAAAAACGTCGTTTTCCTGCAAACTTCATCTCGAAAATTGCTCCAATCACTACTATATAGGTTCTTCCTATGGATTTCAATAGTTTGCATACAATTTTGAGATAAAGTGAAAAAGTATGAAGTTAGCAAAGACTAACAAAAAGGCTTGACAGTAGAAAAAAGCAGGAGTATATATAAGACGTAGATACCCGATGGGGGTATATAAAAGAAAGGAGATCATAGAAATTATGATACAGACAACTTTAAAGATCGATGGGATGATGTGCGGTATGTGCGAGGCGCATATGAATGATGTCGTGCGCAAGAATTGCCAGATTAAAAAGGTCACCTCCTCTGCAAAAGATGGCGAGACCGTAGTTATCAGCGAGAATGAACTGGATATCCCATGGCTGAAAAAGGAGATCAAAGCCATTGGCTATGAACTGGTTTCTTACGAGAGCAAGCCATACGAAAAGAAGGGACTGTTTGGCTTCCTAAAGTAAAGAAAATTTAAGAAAATCTTTATAGAATTTTTATTGCGAAATCAGGTGTCATGTTTTATTCTGATGGTAAGAAATGGCAGTAAGGAGCGTGGCACTTTATGACAATATTCCCTGAGGACAAAGAGACAGAGACCGAGATCAGAGGTCTTTGTGCGGCGGAAGTAGAGGAAAGGATTCGACAGGGAAAGGACAATCGTGCGGATGTGGGTACGGGTCTGACGACCGCAGAGATCATACGCTCGAACACATTTACTTACTTTAACTTTATCTTTCTCGTTATCACGATTCTCTTATGTCTGGTGGGATCTTTCCGCAATCTGACATTTTTACCGATCATCATTGCAAATACCCTGATTGGGATCATACAGGAGATCCGCGCCAAGCGAACGCTGGAAAAGATGAGCATTTTAAATGCGCCGCATGCGATCGTGGTGCGTGATGGCAGTCAAAAGCAGGTCGCCTCGGAAGAACTGGTCGAAGATGATGTGATCCTGCTGCGGGCAGGCGACCAGATCTGCGGGGATGCCAGTGTCCTATCCGGAGAGGTCATGGTCAATGAATCGCTTTTGACAGGCGAATCCGATGAGATCAACAAGACGCAGGGTGACGAACTTTTATCCGGCAGTTTTGTGGTGTCCGGTCAGTGCTATGCCCGACTGACCCATGTGGGCATGGATTCTTATATATCCAAGTTATCGCTGGAAGCCAAGTCCATGGAACGCACAGAGCAATCCGAAATGATCCGGTCGATCAACCAACTGGTCAAGTGGGTTGGAATCGCCATCATACCGATCGGTATTGTCTTATTCTCGCAGAGTTATTTCTTCAATGGGGAAACGATCGCCCGCAGTGTGACGGCAACCGTGGCAGCCGTCATTGGCATGATACCGGAAGGACTCTACCTTCTGGCAACGATCGCACTGGCGCTGGGAACCATCCGGCTGGCAACGAAAAAGGTGCTTTTGCATGATATGAAAAGCATTGAGACCTTATCGCGGGTCGATGTTCTTTGCGTAGATAAGACAGGGACGATCACGGAGCCGGGTATGCAGGTTTCCCATATTTTATGGCGCAGACAGGTCATGGAAGAAAATGGGGCAGAAGGCGAAAAAGGGCTGTGGGATCGTGAGGCTCTACAGGGGATGCTGGCGGATTATGTCTATGCCTCCACGGATAACAATGCAACGATGGATGCGCTGCGGGCAGCCTTAGATAAGATGCCGGAAGCCAAAGCGGGCAGGCGTAGACCGTCTCATATCCAAGCCTTTTCGTCTGCAAATAAATACGGCAGTATGACCTTTTCGGACGGCACCTATTTTCTTGGCGCGCCGGAATTTATTATGAAGGATTCCTATGATGCGATCGCAGAGGAAATCGCGTCTTATGTGCAAAAGGGCTACCGTCTGCTTTTATTTGCCAAGCAGGAAGCGGACGGCATTTTACCACTGGGCTATGTGACCTTATCCAATCCGATCCGTGCCAATGCAAAGGAGACTTTTTCTTATTTTAAAGAGCAGGATGTGGCGATCCGAGTGATCTCCGGAGACAATCCCCAGACGGTGTCTGAGGTTGCAAAGCGTGCCGGGATCGAGGGCGCAGAGAATTACGTCGATGCGACGACACTGGATAGTAAGGCAAAGATAAGGGATGCCGTAGAACGTTACGTCGTCTTTGGCAGGGTGACGCCAAAGCAGAAGCAGTTGATCGTCAAAGCCTTGCAGGAGGCAGGACATACCGTTGCCATGACAGGCGATGGTGTCAACGACATCCTGGCAATGAAGGATGCGGATTGCAGTGTGGCAATGGCATCCGGCAGCGAGGCGTGTGCGCAGGCGGCACAGGTCGTCCTCCTCGATTCGGATTTTGCAAAAATGCCAGAGGTTGTATATGAGGGCAGACAGGTCGTCAATAATGTAGGTCGTTCTGCCAGCCTCTTTTTGGTAAAGAATATATTCTCCCTTCTGATGTCGGTATTTTCGGCGCTTTTTATGATCACTTATCCACTGGAGCCGTCACAGATCTCCTTGATCAGTATGTTTACGATCGGTATTCCGGGATTTTTGCTGGCATTGGAGCCAAACCGCGAGCGGATCAAGGGACATTTTATGCGAGGGGTTCTAGTGCGGGCACTTCCGGCAGGGCTGACGGATGTTCTGGCAGTCGGTGCGCTGGTGATCTGCGGGCAGGTCTTTTCCCTTCCGTCGGAAGATATTGCGACAGCGGCGACCCTGCTTTTGTGTGTGGTCGGCTTTATGATCCTGATCAAGATATCCAAACCGATGAGTGGCATCAAATATGCCATTGTGATCGGCAATATCGCAGGACTGATCTTTGCAGGGATCTTTTGCCATCAGTTGTTTGCCTTAAGCGCTATGTCAAAAGTCTGCGTCCTTCTGATGGTCGTCTTTGCTTTTGCGGCAGAGTCCCTTTTGCGTTATCTGTCACTCTTGGTTGAAAAAATTGACTGTAAATTTTAGGTGTTATATAATATATGTTCATTCAATGGAACATAATAAAATGTAAGTGCCCGTCAAGGGCAGGAAAGGCAGGAATTTATTATGGTGAAAAAGATTGCAAATAATGATATGACAGAGGTTTTAGCAGAAAAGGTCGCACTGGTCGACTTCTCGGCAACATGGTGTGGTCCTTGTCAGATGCTGGCACCGGTTGTGGATGCTTTGGCAGAGGAACTGGAAGGACAGGTGGCTGTCTATAATGTAGATGTAGATGCCAACTCGGATCTTGCTATGCAGTATAGAGTGATGAGCGTTCCGTCTTTGCTCCTTTTCAAGGATGGACAGGTGGCAGGACAGACTGTAGGCTACCAGAGTGCGGATGAGATCAAGGCATTTATTACAAACAATTAGGAGGTATGACCCTTATGATGGATAAATTAAAAAGTATTAAGATTGATGTGACCTTAGCAGCAGTGCTGAGTGTGGTACTGGGGGTACTGCTCGTGATATGGCCGGCAACCGTGATCACGGTCTTGGCACGCGTGATCGCTATTATCCTTATGGTATCGGGGATCGTTTCTCTGATACCGCGCCTGATGGATGAGGTCAAGTCTTATACCTCAATCATTGTTTCCCTACTTATTACACTAATCGGTCTTTGGATGTTCTTAAGCCCGCAGGCAGTCGCATCCATCATCCCGATCGCGATCGGTGTCCTTTTGGTGGTACATGGTGTGCAGGATCTTTCCCTCGCCCTTGAGGGCAAAAAGACCAAGGCACACAACTGGTGGAGTATTCCTTTGATGGCGATCTTAAATATCGTCTTAGGTGTGCTTTGCATCTGTAATGCTTTTGGTCTGGTAAAATTAGGCATGATCCTGATCGGTATCATGCTGATCTACGATGGCTTATCCGATATGTTCATCGTACATAAGGTCAACAAGGCATCCAAGGAGTTTGTGGACTCTACTATCCTTCACGAAGAAAATCTGGATGACTACATGTAAGATAGGAAAGTTGGCGAAGCATTTATGAGACAGATGGAGTTTAAGATGGAGAGACAGAATCTGGTTGAAGTAGGACAGACTCTCTCGGTAACAGAAAGCAAACTCCCGAATTCCTACTACTATACGCTGGAGC
The DNA here is from genome assembly GCF_003473825.1 of Roseburia sp. AM16-25. Taxonomy (NCBI): domain Bacteria; kingdom Bacillati; phylum Bacillota; class Clostridia; order Lachnospirales; family Lachnospiraceae; genus Roseburia; species Roseburia sp. AM16-25. The sequence continues at coordinate 180,457 of NZ_QUCW01000001.1, read as the reverse complement.
ATGCCTATGCCATGTCCGGCAACTATACGACCTTGGAACGTTTGAAATCGCGTCAGGGCAAGGTCGTGGATATCAAGGAAACGCCAAAAGGTTTTTTTGTAACCATGGAATTTGACGAATAAAGAGGTAAGATAATGCGATATGTTCCAGCGGGGCAGCTGCAGCCGGGTATGGTCCTGGGGCAGGGGCTTCATGATGCATCGGGGCGGATGCTTTTGGCTCCGAATACATCACTGACAAATGAAAATATTACATACATAAAGTTTTTGGGAACCGCTGGGGTCTATATCGATGATGAGATCACAAGAGATATTCAGGTAACGGACGTGGTGCGTCCGGAGGTCAAGAGCGAAGCGGTATCCATGATCCAACAGTTTTTTTGCCGTTCGGCAGAGAATGTGGAACTGGATGCAGAGGAGCGCCTGGTACGCCTGGTGGTTGAGAATGTCGTAAATGATGTGCTTTCCAACGAAGCCGTCATGTATAATATGGTCGATATCAAGACCTATAATGATTATACCTATTTTCACTCCATGAATACCGGGGTGATGGCTGGTATTTTAGGTGTGAAGATGGAACTGCCGGAAGATGATCTAAATGACTTGGTGACGGCGGCGTTTTTGCATGATGTCGGAAAGGTCTTAGTCCTGCCGGATCTGGTCAATGCGACACGCAAACTGACACCGGCAGAGGAAGAAGAAATGAAGAAGCACGCCTGGGCGGGCTACGAGTATCTGCGCAAAGAATATTCTTTTGGCGACCAGGTCAATGAGACAGTCTATCAGCACCATGAGTGGTACAATGGCGGTGGCTATCCCAACCACTTAAAAGGCAGGGAACTGTTGCGCAATGCAAGGATATTAAAGGCGGCAGATGTCTATGATACCATGACCTCACAGCGGCCGGGACGTAAGTCTTACCAGCCGGCAGAGGTGATCGAATATATCATGTCGCGCACCGGCATGGAGTTTGATCCTAAGGTCGTGGAGACTATGAACGCAGGCTTTTGTATCTATCCGGTGGGGAGTGAAGTCGTCCTGTCGGATGGCAGGCATGCGATCGTTGTGGAAAATCATCCGGGATTTGTGCAAAGACCGACCGTCCGCCTCTTGGAGGATGGCAAGGAAATCAATCTGCGCGGAGATAGGAACGCATACAACATTACCATTGTAAAACTAATGATCTAGGAGAGCATATGGCAAATCAGGGCAAGAATGGGATCGATGTGATTCTTGCGGAAAGTCTGAAAGAATTAAGTAAGACAAGACCCATCGAAAAAATTACAATCAAGGAAATAACGGATAAGGCGGGCGTGATCCGTCCGACTTTTTATAACCATTTTCAGGATAAGTATGAATTGTTGGAGTGGATCGTGCGCGAAGATCTGATGGAATCGGCAATGCCGCTTTTCGATAACGGACTTTTGCGGGAGGGGATTACCTATCTCTTTACTGCCATGGAAAAGGAGCGGGATTTCTATGAGAAGGCAGTCCGCTTAGAGGGGCAGAATTCTTTCGTGGGGATGATGGAAGATGCTGTGCAGGAGTTGATCTTACAGCGGATGAACAAGGATAAACTGCGGGAAAAGATTACCTATTCCTGGCTGAGCCCAGAGAGAGTCGCGGCTTATTACGCCCACATGGCATGCAATGTTGCCGTGCAGTGGATCGAGGGCGGCATGCAGGTGCCGATAGCAGAATTGGTCGAAGTTTATGTGATTATGGCGCAGAAATCCATGATCGAAATCATCAGTTGATATATACATATCAGTTAAAATGTATAGTGCTTTATTACAGTGGTCTGTGTTTGCATATGTAATGGAGCAAACAAGTCTCTTATACTAAAATAGCGGTTTCGGCAGAGACCATAGTTTGATTCTAAGTTATCGGTAGGAGGATTCCATGAGTTGGATTGAAAATATATTGATCATTGCAGGTATCAGTCTTGATATTTTTGCCGCAATGGAGATCGAGGGGGCTATGCTTGCAGATGTCAAGCGTAAGTCGTTGATGATCGCAAGTACGATCGTGACCGTATTACAGTTGATCTTTTTCTTTGGCGGCTATTTTGTCTGCTATGAGTTGGAAAAACATCAGATCATTCAGAATGCAGAGGAAATCGGATATATCGTGGCAACCGTTGTGTTTGCCCTTCTGGGAATCCGCCTGATCGTCAAGGCGATCAAACGTGAATTTGTCCAAGAAAAGCGCAGGGATGATATCCGTGTGCGTGACTATATCAAGATCATCGCCATTACCAGTTTTTATACCCTGTGTGCCGGTTGTGCCTGCGGCTTTGTCGGTACATCCATTGCAATGATGGGGCTTGTTATTCTGGTATGTTCGATCTTAGTCGTTGTTTCCGGTATCTACACGGGATATCATTTCGGTTTTGAGTCCAAGACCGGTGCTTATGCTGCAGGAGCACTTTTGCTCTGGGTCGCAGGAGGCGAGATCTTACTGCGCAATGTGATGCATATGATCTAATAAAATAAGCCTGTATATATCAAATAAAACTTTGGTATATACAGGCTTTTTGTGTCTTAATTTTTGTTTATCTCAAAATTTTCCGGGGTTTTTACGGGACCGTCTGTGCTGTCTTCGGACAAAAGCCCCCGCAAATGCCGCAGGATACTTGGTGCCAGCATGAGGTTTCTGGATTCGACCTGTTCGATCAGATAAGAGATCTTGTCTGTCTTTCCGAGTGCCAGATAACAGTCGCCCAGCATGTTGTAATTCTGGCTGATGTCGGTGCCGATGGCAACGCCAAATTCTAAGACGCTGATGGCATCTGCCAAAAGACCCTGTTCGATCAGGGCAGCACCATAATCCTTGAGGGTAATGGTCAAAAGATCAAAATCCTCGCCGATGGACTGCATGGTCGTCAAGTTAGCAACGCCGTAGGCTTCCTTCAATTCGGTGTTAGTCTTACCGGTCAGATTTAAGAGGCGTTTTTTAGATAAATCTCTCAGGCTATTTTCCAGAGAACAAATCGCGGGATCTTTTGAGAAACCCAGTGGAAATTTATCCAGAGGAATGGTAATATATTTAATATTGTCAAGATTGGCAGTGGGAGCCGCGTTGGCAGTCGCCTCTCTTTCCCAGAAAGATTGTGTGACTTCATCCTGCTTCTTGTTGAGGCTTTTATAACGGATGGCAAGAAAGATGCCAATGCCGAGAAATATGGCTAAAAAAGGGAACTGCATACCCTGTCCTTTCTGAAACAAAGTCGTATTTACGATATGTTTCTTAAAATAAATGAAAACTAAGCGAGGTGTTTGAAATGACATACTATAAGCAGTCAAAAAAAAGAAGGATCGCATCTGCTGTGATCATTTTGGTGATCATCGGATGTATGCTTGCTACGATGCTTCTTGCCTGTCTTCTTTAAAAATATACTAAAACTGCCGGACCACGTCAACGATATTCGTCTCTTTGAATATTGAAAAGCGGGGGCAAGGTAGTATAAAATGAACTCTGAACCGATAGAATAGAGATAATAATGATGAGAGGTTATTATGAAAAATAGAATGAGAATGTTAGTTGCGGCATTTGGGATCGTATGCGGTATAGGTCTTGCTTTCCCGGTGCAGCAGGTTGCAGCAGAAGAGAATACCGATGATACAACACAGGACAGTGCAGTTATCCCGGAGCATATTTCCATTGGCGGAACGGATGTGTCCGGTATGAGCCTGGACGAGGCAAATGCGGTTGTGCAGCAGTATGTCGACCAGTATCAGGATGTGACTTTCACCCTGACCGCAGATGATAAGAGCATTGAGGCGGATGGCGATGACATCGGTCTTTGTGCCAAGAATGCAGATGTGACAGAGCGTGCCCTTAATTATGGAAAAGAAGGCAATCTGATCGAACGCTTCAAGGCAAATGCGGATATGCAGGCTGGAAAGGAAAAGGACTTTTCTATTTCCCTGACTTCCGATACGGCAACGGTCGAGGCTTTCTTAAATGAAAACAAATCAGACCTTGTTACAGAGGCAGTGGACAATACGGTAAAACGTGTGGATGGCAAGTTTGAGTATGTGGAAGGATCTGAGGGCGTGACCCTTATGACCGGAAAATCTGCGGTCAAGATCGCTGATTTCATTTCTACAGACTGGGATGGCAAAGATGCTTCCATCGAACTTTTGACAGAAAAAGATGAGCCGAGAGGCACCAAGGAAGAACTGGAAAGCATTCAGGATGTACTTGGATCTTATCATACAGACTTTGGTACGGTGGTAAACGGACGTACCAACAATATCAAGACCGGCGCAAGCAAGTTGGATGGTCTTGTGGTATATCCGGGAGAGACTATCTCCGTTTCCGAAGCCATCGGACCGACAACCGCAGAGAACGGCTATTATCCGGCTGGCTCTTATGAGAACGGAACGACGGTTGAGACCTATGGCGGTGGTATCTGCCAGGTATCGACGACGCTTTACAATGCAGTTATCCGTGCAGAACTTGAGATCGTGACCAGAGCCGCACACTCCATGATCGTTTCCTATGTAGAACCGTCCATGGATGCAGCGATCGCAGATGGCATCAAGGATCTGCAATTTAAGAACAATCAGGAAACTCCGATCTATATCGAGGGTTACACCAGTGGCGGTATCATTTACTTCAATATTTATGGTAAGGAAACCAGACCTTCCAACCGTCGTGTGGATTTTGTCAGTGAAGTGACAAGCCAGACAGAGCCGGAGAAGGAATATGTTGCCGTTGGCGATCAGCCGGTAGGCTACATCGAGACAACGACCAAGCCGCACATTGGCTATACGGCAAGACTTTGGAAGATCGTTTATGAAAATGATGTGGAAGTCAGCCGCAAGGTATTTAACAACAGCAAATATAATCCTTCCAAGGAAGTGATCTCTGTAGGCGTTGGCGGTGCTACGCCGGAAGCGGCAGCAGCCATCAATGCGGCGATCGCAACCAAGGATGATGCAACGATTCGTGCTACGGTTGCGAATTATACGCCAGAGGCACAGGCGGCAGCGGCGCAAGCGGCAGCAGACGCAGCTGCGGCACAGGCAGCAGCTGCTGCAGCAGCACAACAGCAACAGCAGCAGACACAGACGACTACAACGCCATCTGCAGCGGGAACGCCAGCAGGTACCACTACGGGGGCGACACCAGGTACGACATCTGGAACAGCACAGTAAATGATGTGCTGTGATAAATGAAACAAATAAGGATAATGCAACAAGGCTGCTTGGTTTCAAGCAGCCTTATGGTACATATATATAGGGAATAGAACAAGAGGATAGAACGAGGATGAAAATAGGCAAAGTTCCGGAAAACGTGTTAAAACGTTCTGTTATGAAACAATTGCATTACAAACGCGATGAAGTCGTTTTGGGACCAGGAATCGGAGAAGATTGTGCGGCATTAGCATTGGCAGAAGATGAAATTTTTGTGATGTCAACAGATCCGATTACCGGTACAGCCAAAGATATCGGAAAATTGGCAATTCAGATTACAGCAAATGATCTTGCCAGTGCAGGGGCAGAACCGATTGGCGTGTTGTTAACAATTTTACTTCCAGATGGAACAAGAGAGATTGCATTGAAGCGTATTATGGAACAGATGGAACTTGCCTGTCGAGAAGCAAAAATGCAGATTCTCGGTGGACACACCGAGGTGACAGCGGTAGTGAATCAGCCGGTAGTGAATGTCGCTGGTGTGGCAAAGGCAAAAAAAGGAAAACTGATTTCTACGGCAGGAGCCAGAAGTGGCATGGATATTGTTGTCACAAAATGGATTGGTCTGGAAGGAACAACCATTTTTGCCAAAGAAAAAGAAATGGAATTAAAAGAACACTTTCCGGCATCTTTTGTGGATACGGCAAAAGCATTTGATCAGTATCTGTCAGTTGTACCGGAGGCGGCAGTCGCCGTGAAGTCTGGCGTCGCGGCAATGCATGATGTCACAGAAGGAGGCTTGTTTGGTGCACTCTGGGAGATGGCAGAAGCATCCGGCGTTGGACTGGAAATTGATTTGAAGAAGATACCAATTCGTCAGGAAACAGTGGAAATCTGCGAATATTTTGATGTCAATCCATATGGACTCATATCCAGCGGCATGATGCTGATGGCATCAGAAGATGGAAATGCACTTGTGCATGCGCTTGCAGAGGCAAATATCCCGGCAACAGTCATTGGAAAAGCAACAGAAGGAAATGATCGTGTGATTGTCAGAGATGAAGAACGCAGATTTTTAGAGCCGCCGAAGACGGATGAATTGTATAAAGTTTTATAATCGAGTGTGAGGAGAAATCAAATGAGAGAGAAGATTTTAAATTATATTGAGACGAATAGCAGAATTGATATCCACGATCTTGCTATTATGATGGGAACGGATGAAACAACCATCATGAATGAATTGGAAGAAATGGAACAGTCACATATTATTTGTGGCTATCATACATTGATTAACTGGGAAAAGGCTGGAATTGAGAAAGTAACAGCAATGATCGAAGTGCGCGTTACACCGCAGCGTGGCATGGGATTTGATAAAGTGGCAGAACGTATTTACAATTATCCGGAAGTTAATTCTGTATATCTTATTTCCGGTGGATTTGATTTTATGGTGACATTGGAAGGAAGGACATTGCGTGAGGTATCTGAGTTTGTATCGGATAAGTTATCACCATTGGATTCCGTACTTAGCACCAAGACAAACTTTATTTTAAAGAAGTATAAGGATCATGGCACAATCATGGCGGAACAGCGCAAAGATGAGAGAGAGTTGGTGAGCTTATGAGAAACCCACTTTCAAAGACCATCGTAGAAATTGAACCTTCGGGTATTCGTAAATTTTTTGATATTGTCAGTGAAATGGAGGATGCGATCTCACTGGGTGTTGGTGAGCCGGATTTTGATACACCTTGGCGTGTGCGTGACGAGGCGATCTACTCTTTGGAACGTGGACGTACGTTTTATACCTCCAATGCAGGTCTCAAGGAATTAAAGATAGAAATCGCAAATTATCTGCATCGCAGATTTGATCTGGACTATGATTATCGGGATGAGATCCTGGTGACGGTCGGCGGTAGTGAAGCGATCGATATTGCCCTGCGTACTATGTTAGATCCCGGGGATGAGGTCCTGATCCCACAGCCGAGTTATGTCTCTTATCTGCCATGTACGGTTTTGGCAGGAGGCGTTCCGGTAGTGATCAACCTGAAAGAGGAAAATCAGTTCCGTCTGACGGCAGAGGAATTGGAAGCAGCCATCACGGATAAGACCAAGATCCTGATCATGCCGTTTCCGAACAATCCGACCGGGGCTGTCATGGAAAGAAAGGATCTGGAAGCGATCGCGGATGTGGTAAAGAAACATGATCTTTATGTCTTAAGTGATGAGATCTATGCAGAACTTACCTATTTGGAAAAGCATGTGTCCATCGCATCTTTGCCGGGCATGAAGGAGAGGACTGTCCTTATCAACGGATTTTCCAAGTCCCATGCCATGACCGGATGGCGACTGGGCTATGCCTGTGCGCCAAAGATCATTATCAAGCAGATGTTAAAGATCCATCAGTATGCGATCATGTGTGCGCCGACGACCAGCCAGTATGCGGCAGTTGAGGCATTGCGTCATTGTGACGAGGACGTGGCACACATGCGGGAAGAATACAATGGGCGCAGACGCTATCTGATCCATCGTTTTGAGGAGATGCATCTGCAATGCTTTGAGCCTTTTGGTGCTTTTTACATTTTCCCATCTATTCAGGAATTTGGCATGACATCGGAAGAATTTGCGACAGAATTTTTGAATCGAAAAAAGGTTGCTGTTGTGCCGGGTACGGCATTTGGTGCTTGCGGAGAGGGATTTTTGCGAATTTCCTATGCCTACTCTTTGGATAATCTGAAAGTGGCATTGGATCGTCTGGAAGAATTTGTGACAGAATTAAGAGAAGAAAGAAAAGGTGCGTAAATGGCAGCGCTGAATATTATTTTACATGAACCGGAAATTCCGGGAAATACAGGAAATATCGGTCGTACCTGTGTGGCTACCGGGACAAGACTGCATTTGATTGAGCCGCTGGGCTTTCAGTTGAATGACAAGACTGTCAAACGCGCGGGCATGGACTACTGGGATCAGTTGGATGTGACGCGTTATGACGATTGGAATGACTTTTTGGAACGCAACCCGGGAGCAAAGATTTATTATGCAACGACCAAGGGAAAACATGTCTATTCGGATGTGTCTTTTGAGCCGGACTGTTTTATCATGTTTGGCAAGGAGAGTGCAGGTATCCCGGAGGAGATCTTAGTCGAGCACCCGGAGGAATGCATCCGTATCCCGATGATCGGTGAGACAAGATCACTCAACCTGTCAAATTCTGTGGCGATCGTCCTCTATGAGGCATTGCGTCAGAATCATTTCGACCACATGAAACTGGAGGGCGAGTTGCATCGCCTGCACTGGTAAAAAGGAACAGATATGGGAATCATTGAAGCAAAAGATTTAGTACATGAATATATCATCCGCGATGAAGAAGGCAATGTGGAGAGCATCCGCACAGCCCTCGATCATATGGATCTTTCCGTGGAAGCGGGACAGTTTATCGCGGTATTGGGGCATAACGGATCGGGCAAGTCTACCTTTGCCAAGCATCTGAATGCTCTTTTGACACCGAGCGAGGGAACTCTGATCGTAGACGGCATGGATGTATCGGACGAGAGCCTGACCTATGATATCCGACAGGAAGCCGGTATGGTCTTTCAGAATCCGGACAATCAGATCATTGCCAGTGTGGTACAGGAAGATGTCGGTTTTGGACCGGAAAATATCGGTGTGCCGACAGAGGAGATCTGGGAGCGGGTGGAAAAGAGCCTGAAGGCTGTCGGTATGTGGCAGTATCGGGAACACTCTCCCAATAAATTATCCGGTGGACAAAAGCAGCGTGTGGCAATCGCCGGAGTTATGGCGATGGAGCCAAAGTGTATCATTTTGGACGAGCCTACTGCTATGCTGGATCCGAATGGACGAAAGGAAGTTTTGGAGGCTGTGCATGCGCTCAACCGTGAGAAAGGTGTGACCATTATTTTGATCACACATTATATGGAAGAAGTTGTGGACGCAGACTATGTATATGTCATGGATCAGGGCAAAGTCGTTTTGGAGGGCAATCCGCGTGGTATCTTTTCACAGGTGGAGACACTCAAGGAACACAGGCTGGATGTGCCGCAGATCACGCTTTTGGCGCATGAACTGCAAAAAGCAGGACTTGCTATACCGGATGGTATTCTGACAAGAGAAGAATTGATCGATGCCCTGCAAAAAGTGGCAGACAAGAGAAAATAAGGTGAATTATGTCATTTATATTAGATAATGTATCTTATCGTTACAGTGAAAAAACAGCATATGAGATCACAGCACTGGATCATGTGAATTTGCAGATCGGTGACGGTGAATTTATCGGCGTGATCGGGCATACCGGGTCCGGAAAGTCGACCCTGATCCAGCATCTGAACGGGCTGCTGAAGGCGACGGAAGGCACGATCTACTTTAATGGACAGGATATTTATGAGGAAGATTATGATCTTCGTGATCTGCGTATGCAGGTGGGCATGGTCTTTCAGTATCCGGAACATCAACTTTTTGAGGAGACAGTCTTTAAGGATGTCTGTTTCGGTCCTAAGAACCAAGGCTTGCCGGAAAAGGATGTTACGCTTCGTGCCTATGAAGCATTGCAAAATGTGGGCTTGCCGGAAAAATATTTTGATGTTTCTCCTTTTGAATTGTCCGGAGGACAAAAGCGTCGTGCTGCAATCGCCGGTGTGATCGCCATGAAACCGCAGGTGCTGATCTTAGATGAGCCAACGGCGGGGTTGGATCCGAAAGGACGTGACGAGATCCTGGATATGATCGCAGATATGCATGCCAGATATGGCAACACGGTTATATTGGTCTCTCATAGTATGGAAGATGTGGCAAAGTATGTAGACCGTATCATTGTCATGGATCACGGACATGTCAAGTTTGATGATGCGCCGCGTCAGGTCTTTCATCATTATAAGGAGTTGGAGGAGATCGGACTTGCGGCACCGCAGGTGACATACCTGATGCATGAGATGAAGGAAAAGGGCATGGATGTGTCAACAGAGGCGACGACCGTAGACGAAGCAAAAGAGGCGATACTACGCCTGATAGGATAGAATTATGTTAAGAGATATTACATTAGGACAATATTATCCGGCGGATTCCATCATTCATAAACTGGATCCCCGGACAAAGTTATTTGCAACACTTCTGTTTATCATCAGTGTCTTTTCTTTTGACGGCATTGTGGGATTTATCGTCATGACCGCCTTTTTATTCGGCGTGATCGCCCTGAGCAAGGTGCCTTTGTCTTTTATGCTGCGCGGACTCAAGGCTATTATGATCCTGCTTGTGATCGCGGGTCTTTTTAACCTTTTTCTGACACCTGGACAGGTGCTCTGGAGTATCTGGAAGATCCACATCACGCGGGAAGGACTGCGCAATGCGGTGCTGATGACCATCCGCATGATCTATCTGATCATGGGATCGTCGGTAATGACGCTGACGACAACCCCGAACCAGTTGACGGACGGCTTGGAAAAGGCATTGAAGCCTTTGCAGAAGATCAATGTACCGGTGCATGAGATCGCAATGATGATGTCAATCGCCCTTCGTTTTATCCCGATCCTGATCGAGGAGACGGATAAGATCATGAAGGCGCAGATGGCAAGAGGTGCGGATTTTGAAACGGGTGGACTTGTCAAAAAGGCAAAGAATATGGTGCCGCTCTTAGTACCGCTTTTTGTATCAGCGTTCCGCCGTGCCAATGATCTGGCACTGGCGATGGAAGCAAGATGTTATGTTGGTGGCGAGGGCAGGACCAAGATGATACCACTGGCCTATCATAAGGTCGATCGTCTGGCGTATGTGGTCGTGATCGCCTACTTTGTCCTCTTGATGGTCATAAAGGTGGTGCTTTAATGCGGGTAAAACTGGTTGTGGCATACGAGGGAACCAACTACTGCGGATGGCAGATCCAGCCAAACGGGATTACGATCGAACAGGTGCTCAATGAGACCTTGAGTTCTCTTTTAGGGGAAGAGATCACGGTGACGGGAGCCAGCCGGACGGATGCCGGTGTGCATTCTCTGGGCAATGTTGCTGTTTTTGAAACCCATACCAAAATGCCGGCGGAGAAGATCTCTTTTGCACTCAATCAGCGCCTGCCGGAAGATATCGTGGTGCAGGAGTCCTGCCAGGTGCCAGAGGATTTTCACCCACGTTTTTCCAAAAGCAGGAAGACATATGAATATTGTATTTTAAATTGTCGTTTCCGCCAGCCGCTGGAGAGAAGGACAAGTTATTTTTATCACTATCCGCTGGATGTTCGTGCCATGCAAAAGGCGGCGGCTTATCTGGTGGGGGAACATGACTTTACTTCCTTTGCGTCCATGCATGCGCAGACCAATACTTATGTGCGCATGATCTATGCACTGGATGTGGTGCGTGAGGGAGACATGATCCGTATCCGCGTGCAGGGGAACGGATTCCTTTACAATATGGTGCGCATCATAGCCGGAACCCTGATCCAGGTGGGCGCAGGGATCAAAAAGCCGGAGGATATGGAAAGCATCCTTGCGGGAAAGGACAGAGAATTGGCAGGACCGACAGCACCGGCGCATGGACTTACCATGATCGGGCTGGAATATTTATAGAAAAGAATTGACAAAAAGCCGTGTGCGTAATATAATGTAACGGCTGATGTAGTTTAGAAGCACAGTTTCATTAGCCCCGAAACGTGTTTTGACTATAGACATGTCAGTGATCGTATTTCGGACATTGTACGAGACTGACGCTTTATGTTATTTAAGGAGGAAACCAAATGAAGACTTATATGCCAAACCCAAGTCAGGTTGAGAGAAAATGGTATGTAGTAGATGCAGAAGGACAGACATTAGGTCGTCTTGCTTCTGAAGTTGCTAAGGTATTAAGAGGAAAGAACAAAGCGATTTACACACCTCATGCTGATTGCGGAGATTATGTGATCGTTGTTAATGCAGAGAAGATCAAGGTTACTGGTAAGAAGTTAGACCAGAAGATCTATTATCATCATTCAGACTATGTTGGTGGAATGAAAGAGACAACTTTAAAGGAGATGTTAGCTAAGCATCCTGACAGAGTTATCGAACATGCAGTTAAGGGAATGCTTCCAAAGGGACCTTTAGGAAGAGAGATGTACACAAAGTTATTTGTATACGCTGGCCCAGATCACAAGCATGCAGCTCAGAAACCAGAAGAGTTGACATTTTAATTCGGTAAGGAGGTAAATCACATTGGCTAATACAAAGTATTACGGAACAGGAAGAAGAAAATCATCTGTTGCTAGAGTATATTTAGTACCTGGAACAGGTAAGATCACAATCAATAAAAGAGATATCGATGAGTATCTTGGACTTGAGACTTTAAAGGTTGTTGTTCGTCAGCCACTCGTTGCTACAGACAATCTTGACAAGTTCGATGTTTTAGTAAACGTTAAGGGTGGCGGTTACACAGGTCAGGCTGGTGCCATCAGACACGGTATTGCTAGAGCGTTACTTCAGGTAGACGCTGATTACAGACCGGTTCTGAAGTCTAACGGATATCTTACAAGAGATCCTAGAATGAAAGAACGTAAGAAGTACGGCTTGAAGGCAGCTCGTAGAGCACCGCAGTTCTCAAAGAGATAGGATTTTCACAATTCAGAACATCCTACGATGTTTCAGAAGAGTATATTACACCTCAGGACTTTTGCCCTGGGGTGTTTTTTAGTTAGAAAATATCCATCTTCTAATCGCATCTTCTTGCAGAAATTGCGGATACAAGTACAAGTACACCGACAAATGTCATACCAACATAGGAAATCTGCATTGCCGCTATAATACCTATACTATCTTCCAGTATGGCTTCCAGAGACATAAAGATGGTGCTGCCGAGCGCACCGGAAATTGTGCGAAGGGATGTGATCAAAGACTGACCGAAAAACCGGTTGAAAGTTGAAAGATCGAACCTTTACCGAGGTTGCTGATACCATACAAAATACCGGTAAATCCAGTAACTGCGAGAATGGCAGATAAAATATCCAGTTTACTATGTTCATTTTCCAGAACATTATCCATGGCGAAAAAAGCAACCACAAGAGCAATGATACACAAAACTGCCAGACTATAAAAGATCATGCGCCAGCCCCAGTGATCGACAATGATACCGGCAGCCTGCATTATTCTGCCAAGCATCATGACAGTAAAACTTTGTGCCAATCCATTCAAAATCACCCCGATAGAAAACAGCAATGAACTTTGCTATGCAACAAGTCAGAACTACAATGGACCTTACCATTTTGGCGGAACCATTATTTCCAATGGAGATGTGGGATACCACGGAAGGAGTGGGGGAAATCGTACCAATCAGACGGCAAACGACCATGGAAGTCTGGCATGCATAAAGGGACAGTGGTATATTTTCCACCACAGACAGACGCACAGTGGTACTTTCAGCCGACAGGCATGCGCAGAACCGGTAAGGATCGCAGAGGATGGAAGTATTGCCCAGGTAGAATGTACTTCTATGGGATTCCATAGGGGAGCACTGGAAACGAAGGGATCTTATCCGGCAATTATTTCCTGTGTCTTGACCAATGGTGCTATGCCGCACATTACCAACACTTTGATACAGGAGGATATCATCTTCTCTGCCCGACCGAAGATGTGGTGGGTATTATTGCGGCTAATTTTGAGTGGCGCTTTCGTACCATACCGGCATTGAAGCCGCAGGCTGGACACAGTATGGAAAAGAGTTATGAAGAAGGTTGTAAACTCTTAAAACTTATGGATATTGATGATGTTCCCATCTATCATGGAGTCAAAGATTTTATAGAAAACAGGGCAGATCTTCCAACTTCCGAGGGATCGCGTTTCATTATTGAAGAAGCCATGCGGGAGTGTGAGGAGCCGTTGTATATTGCACTGCTTGAAAATGTCGCAGGACAAAAGCGGCATATAGAAAAAGCACCGCGGATTCTGGATGATTTTTTTGCCAGATTAAAACTTTGTTATGGCAATGAATAAATTCTTAAGAAAATCTTAAAGACTTGCCTCATTGAATCTTAATGCTATAAAAGCCACAATGGATATGTAAGAAAAACATATCTCTTGTGGCTTTTTTATATGGATCGTACATCTGTTTCCAAAGAAAAGATTTAGAAAAGTTAAGAAGTGTTTTTAGGGGATTGTTAAGAAATAAACACCATACTATAGGACGAAAAAAGATTGTAACAAATGATAGGTTTCTGCGTCTAATGATAGAAGACAAGAGAGAAAGGACAGAAAAGATGGAAAATGTACTGGATTATTTGGAAAAAACGGCAAAGAAGTATCCGACACAGATTGCCGTGGAGGACGAAAATACATCTTTGATGTGGGCGGAACTGGTCTATCGGGCAAAGCGGATCGGCAGTGTCCTGTGCGATCAGATGAAAAGACAGGATGCCGTGGTCATCGTTGCGGAAAAGAGCACACAGACCCTGGCACATATGTTTGGCGTTTTGTATGCAGGAGGCTTTTATGTGATGGTCGATCCTATGCAGCCCCAAGACCGCATCCAGAGGATCTTTTCGGTTTTACGACCAAGCCTTGTGATCGCAGATGAAAAATACATGGAAAATGTAAAGCAGATCCTGAGTACTATGCAAAAGAAAGAGACAGAAGACAGACCAAGGCTCACGGCTATGCAAACGCTGCTGCCTTCCTATGATGTGACGGATAAGGTTACAGAAGGTAGTGGCACTGCGGAAAATACAGCCGACCAGCCTTGGAATGATCTGGTCGCAGAAGTCAAATTACAGAAGATCCGAGCCAAGAGCCGGCCGACCGATATTCTATACGGTATTTTCACTTCCGGCTCCACCGGCATGCCAAAAGGAATTGCAGTCAGTCATGGTGCTGTCATTGATTTTATTTCACATTTTACACAGACCTTTTCCATCACAAAAGAGGATCGTCTGGGAAATCAGGCTCCCTTTGACTTTGATGTGTCGGTCAAGGATATCTACTCCTGTGTGATGACCGGAGCAACCTTGGTACTGATTCCGCGCACCTATTTTTCGGCACCACCACTGCTTTTGGACTATTTGTGTGACCGGCATGTGACCAGCCTGACCTGGGCGGTATCGGCACTGACCATTATTTCTTCTTTGGGAGGCTTGAAGTACCGGGTGCCGACAGAGATAAAGCGTGTCATGTTCAGTGGCGAGGTTATGCCGAACAAACAGTTAAAACTCTGGCAGGAGGCTTTGCCGGACGCTATGTTTGTCAATCTCTACGGACCATCGGAGATCACCTGTAACTGCACCTATCACATCATCAACCATGCGGTGACCGAGGGTGAAAAACTGCCGATCGGAAAGGCATTTGCCGGAAGAAGCGTCTTTCTTTTGGATGAGCATCATAGGCTCATCACAGAAGCCGGGCGACAGGGGGAGATCTGTGTAAGCGGGCAGTCCCTTGCCAACGGTTATTATAACAATGAACTGGAGACAAGAAAGCAATTCTGTTATTTGGAAAAAGAGCAGTTGCCAACTGACATAACAGGACAAGTTCTGACGGAGGGACAGCGTTTTTATCGCACGGGAGACTTGGGATATTTTGATGAGGAAGGACTGCTCTATTTCTGTGGGCGTAAGGATTTTCAGATCAAACACATGGGGCATCGGATCGAACTTGAGGAGATCGAGCAGGCTTTGGATATGGTGCCAAATCTCAAACGTTCCTGTTGTCTGATGGATACAGCGCACAATCGGATCGTTGCCTTTTATCTGGGAAATGTGAAAAGTGCAGAGATCCGCAGGGCTCTGAAGGAACATGTGCCGGATTATATGGTACCGCGTAAGTTTATCCAGGCAGAGACTTTTCCGCTCAATAAAAATGGAAAGACTGACCGTGCTTATTTTAAGAGCATATTGGAATCGGCATAATGAAAAAGATAGGAGACAGGAAACATGCAAGAAGAAAAATTTCCTTACATAGACCGGTTGGACGAGACCGTTTTAGATGAAGCCATCCTGCGCTTTGGTACACCGACCTATGTCTTTGATGTAGAGCAGGCAAAAAAGCGTGCCCGGGCATTCCGGGGGATCATAGGGCAGGCGGCGGATCTTTGTTATGCCATGAAAGCCAATCCCTTTTTGGTAAGAGCCATGGCAGAGGAAGTCAATCGCATTGAAGTGTGTTCCATGGGCGAATTCCGCATCTGTAAACAGAAGGAGATTCCGGCGGAGAAACTTTTGATCTCCGGCGTGATGAAAGACCGGGATGATCTGTGGGAGATCTTGGAGACTTATGGAAACCGCTGCCATTATACGATCGAGTCCTTAAATCAATATGCCATTTTAAATGAATGGGCACGAAGCAGCGGGAAAAAGGTTCCGGTATATTTGCGCCTGACTTCCGGTAACCAGTTTGGCATGGATGAGGAAACGCTGACCAATATTGTGGAACTGGAACAGGATAAAGATCTTTTGGAGATCTGTGGCATCCACTATTTTTCCGGGACACAGAAGAAGCGGAAAAAGACCTTGGAGGAATTGACATATCTGGATGAAGTCTTTGCCCGATTAAAGGAAAAAACAGGCTATCAGGTGACGGAACTTGAATACGGACCGGGGCTGGCAGTACCTTATTTTGCCAGACAGGCGGATGAGCGTTTTGAGACTTTGGAAGCCATTGCGGATGCCTTGGCAAAAATGCAGTGGCAGGGCAAGGTTACTTTAGAAATGGGACGTGCCTTTGTGGCGGATTGTGGCTATTATATTACGACGGTCAAGGATACCAAGCGAAGCGGTGACCAGAATTACTGCATTGTCGATGGCGGTATGCATCAGGTCAATTATGACGGACAGATTCGGGGCATGTATCAGCCCAAACTGACCATCCGTCCGCAGGGAGCCAGAGGAATCTATCAAAACTGGACGATCTGCGGCGAACTCTGCACGGGAAATGATATCCTGGTGCAGAATATCAAGATTGATGATCTGCGGGTCGGCTCGACCATCATCTTTGAGAATACCGGAGCCTATGCAGTCACGGAAGGGATGGCACTTTTCTTAAGTCATGTGCTTCCGTCGGTCGTTCTCTACGATCCGGTCGGTGGTTTTACGCAAGTCCGGGCAAGACGCGAGACTTATGTTTGGAACTCATAAAATACAGAATAAGAGGAGAAATAAAAATGGAAGAATTACTTACTATCTTAAATGACGTGGATGACAGCATTGATTGGGAACATGAGGAGGGATTGATCGATAATCGCATCTTAGATTCCTTTGGCGTGATCTCCCTTGTGGCAGAATTGGACGAGACTTTTGATATTGAGATCGAAGCATCCGAGATCATCCCGCAGAATTTCAATTCTGTGCAAGCCATTTATGCTATGGTAAAGAGATTGCAGGAGAACTAAGATGGCTTACCATGAAGTGACCTATCTCTTTCTCTTTTTGCCACTGGTGCTGATCGCCTATCAGATCGTGCCACAAAAGAGGCGCTGGTGTGTCCTGCTTCTGGCAGGATATGCATTCTTTTGGTCTTTCAGCAAAAGTCTGGTATTGGTGTTGATGGCAACGTCCATGTTTACGCATTATATCGGACTTTGGCTGGAACGGGTCAAAGAGGACGGAGATAAGAAAAAACAAAAGTGGATTTTATTTTTCGGTGTCTTTGTCCTGCTGGCTGTCTTGGGCTATTTAAAGTATGCAAATTTCTTTGTAGAAAATGTCAATGGTCTGCTGACGGCAGTGGGTAAGTCAGGCATGGCACTGGAGACGAAAAAAATAGCCGTTCCCATCGGTATTTCTTTTTACACCTTGCAGGCGATCGGCTATATGGCGGATGTCTACTGGGGCAAGATCCCGGCAGAACGACATCTTGGGAAAGTGGCACTTTTCCTAGGCTTTTTCCCGCAGATCATGGAAGGACCCATTGCCATGTATTCCCAGACAGCGGATGCACTGTGGAGTGGAGAAAGCCTGAAATCCGAAAATCTGGCGCAGGGATCTATCCGTATCCTCTGGGGACTTTTTAAAAAGATGATCATTGCAGATCGCCTTTATTATCTGGTAACAGAGGTCTTTGACCACTATGAGAACTACAGCGGTGCCATCGTGATCGTGGCAGCCGTTTCCTATGCCGTGCAGTTGTATATGGAGTTTTCCGGCTGTATGGATATCGTGATCGGAAGCGGACAGATGTTTGGTGTGAGACTGCCGGATAATTTCAACCAGCCCTTTGCCTCCAAGAGCGCGGCAGAGTTTTGGCGCAGGTGGCATATGACACTGGGCGTATGGTTTAAGACCTATGTCTTTTATCCGGTATCTGTTTCACCATTCATGCGAAAATGGAATAAATTTGGAAAAAAACATGTGGGAAAATATATGACAAAACTGGTGGGGTCTGCCATCGCTCTTTTCCCGGTCTGGCTTTTTAACGGACTTTGGCACGGACCGCAATGGAACTATATCTTTTATGGTATGTATTATTTTGTCATCCTCTTGCTGGAAGTGGCATGTGAACCGCTCAAGGAGAAGTTTTATGCTAAGACCGGTACAAGCGAGACAACCGGCTGGTGGAATGTCCTGCGGATTGCAAAGACCTGGATCATTATTTTTACCGGAGAACTTTTCTTCCGTGCCAATACGCTGACGGCGGGCTTTTCCATGTTTGCAAGCATTTTCCGGGGATTTGCACCGGAAAGGCTCTGGGACGGAACCCTGCTTCGCATGGGACTGGACCTGGCAGATTATAGCATTATCATTGCCGGCTGTATCGTAGTCGGTATTGTGGGACATTTGCGGGAAAAGAAAAAATTGAGTCTGGATCAGATCGCTGGCATGCGTCTGCCGGCTCGCTGGGGACTTTATTACGCGCTTATTTTTGCCGTGATCCTATTCGGCGCATATGGCGTGGGTTATCAACAGGTGGATTTGATTTATGCTGGATTTTAAAGAAAAAATGAAAATAAAAAAATATAGAAACAGCCTATTTTTTGTCATACTGGCACTGCTGATCATCGGCAGTTCTGCCGGGTTGTCCTATTTGTCCATGCAGGACGATCATCTGCTCCAGAGCCGCAATAAGAGCATGATCCGTATTCAAAAACAGAGGGAGGACTCACTGGATGCCCTCGTGGTCGGAGACAGTTTGAGTTACAGTGCTATCTCTCCTATGAAAATGTGGGAAGAGAAGGGCATTGCATCCTATGTCTGTGGACAATCCGGGCAAAAGCTACAGGAGACCTATTCCATGCTGGAGATCGCCTTTAAGACCCAGCATCCCAAGGTAGTAGTCATGGAGACAGGACCTCTCTTTCGTGTGCGCGGTAAGAGCGAGGAGATCAAGTCAACGCTTTCCGAGATGGGCAACCGCTATTTTCCGATCTTTCGCTATCATGATGTCTGGAAGACCCTGCTCTTTGGCAAAAAGTATGCAGAACAGGATTTTGAGGGCTATCTGGTGCGCGGAACAAAGATCCCTTATGCCCATGGCGATACTTATATGAGCGAGGCAAAGACGCTGGAGGAGATCAAACCAAGCATTGATCTGTATATGCAAAAGATCATTGCACTGTGCGAGCAAAATGATGCCAAACTTTTGTTGGTAAGCGCGCCATCACCGCACAACTATAATACGGCACGCTGTAATGCGATCGCGGCATATGCAAGGGAAAATGATATTGCCTATCTCAATCTCAATGATACGGCAAATCCGGTCGGGATTGACTGGTCAAAGGACTGTCTGGATAAGGGAGATCATCTGAATGCATCCGGCGCAGAGCGGGTCAGCATCTATCTGGCTGCCTATCTCAAGGAAAACTATGATCTGCCGGATCACAGAGGAGAGGAGGCTTATGCGTCCTATACACAAATGGAAAAACAGTACGATCGGATCGTGAATGAGAAAATAAAAGAGATCCGTGAGTAAGGAAGAAAAAGACAGGGAGTTCCCCCTTGTCTTTTTTTGTATTTTTGGCTAAGATACAGAGTATAGAGATATAGAAAAGAGCAGGAGGTTTTTCATATGAAAGTAACAATTTCAGATGCTATTCGATACATCGGTGTGGATGATACCACCATCGATCTGTTTGAAAGTCAGTATGTTGTGCCGGAGGGCGTTTCCTACAATTCCTATCTGATTCTGGATGAGAAGGTCGCGCTTATGGATACAGTGGATGCCAGAGGTGCCGAGGCATGGGAAAAGAATCTCATGGATACTTTGGCAGGACGCAAGGTAGATTATCTGGTGATCTCCCACTTGGAACCGGATCATGCCGGAAGCATTGGCAGACTGGTGGAATTGTTTCCGGAAGTGACGCTGGTGGGCAATGCTAAGACTTTTGCCATGCTGCCACAGTTTTTCCCGGATGGTGTGATGGAGTGCGAAAAATTAACGGTCAAAGAGGGCGATACCTTATCTTTGGGCAGCCATACACTGACCTTTGTCATGGCACCCATGGTACACTGGCCGGAAGTTATGGTTTCCTATGAGTCCAGTGAAAAAGTCTTATTCTCTGCGGACGGTTTTGGCAAGTTTGGCGCCCTGTCTTTGACAGAAGATGCGGACTGGGCTTGCGAAGCGCGCAGATATTACTTTAATATCGTAGGAAAATACGGCAATCCGGTGCAGGCACTTTTAAAGAAGGCGGCAGGACTTGATATTGCCACGATCTGTCCTTTGCATGGTCCTGTTTTAAAAGAAAATCTGGGTTATTACATCGGACTTTATGATACCTGGAGCAAGTATGAACCGGAAAGCAAGGGCGTTTTGGTGGCATATGCATCCATCCATGGAAACACGAAAAAGGCGGCAGAAGCGCTGGGGCAGATGCTTCGGGAAAAAGGCGTAGAAAAGGTGGTTGTCAGTGATCTTGCCAGAGAGGATATGGCAGAAGTCATCGAGGATGCTTTCCGCTATGACCGTATGGTACTTTGCGCAGCATCTTATGATGGCGGCGTATTCCCATGCATGCAGGACTTCTTACATCATTTGCAGTCCAAGGCATATCAGAAGCGCACGATCGGCATGGTAGAAAATGGTTCCTGGGCGCCATGCGCAGCCAAGGCAATGCGTGAGATCGTGGATACTTTCAAGGATGTGACTGTGGTAGAACCGCTTGTGACGATCCGCTCTACCATGAAGGACTCTGATCGTAAGACCATGGAGGCTTTGGCGACCGCAATCGCAGAGGCATAGACTTTGGGTGAAAATGAAAGAGAGAGATTATTTATTTGATAATTACAAGGCATTTCTGATCGTACTGGTGGTTGTTGGACATTTTATTGAAGTGGCATCGGATGACAATGTGGTGATGGAAACGACAAAGTGGATCATCTTTTCCTTTCACATGCCTGCTTTTGTATTTATCTCAGGGTATTTCTCGAAAAAAACACAGGGCATCTACAAGTTGTTACAACAACTTGTGGTGCCTTATCTTGTGTTCGAGATTCTTTACTACATACTTTATACTTACATTCTGAATAGGGACACGGAACTGGCGTTTTTATATCCAAAATTTTCTCTATGGTATCTGCTTGCCATGTTTATGTGGAAGATGATTACACCGCTGTTTCGTCGACTGCCGGGTTATCTTTGGATTGCATTTGTGCTGGGACTTTTCGTAGGGGCATCATCCTTGGATGATAACTATCTGACTTTGCCGCGTATGTTTACCTTTTATCCCTTTTTCCTATTGGGGATGGACTTAGATCGGAACAGGATTGACCTACTTCGTGCGCGCATCCGTCGTATGTGGGCATTTGGTATATTTTTAACCATCAATGCATTTTTGGCATGGGTTGCAGTAAGTGATCGTATTTCTATCAAAATTTTTTATGGCAGGTACGACTACGAATATCTGGGATTGTCTGTGCCCATGGGGATCGCACTTCGCGCAGCCTGCTATCTGATTTCCTATATTATGATCTATGTTGTTGCTATCATGATTCCGGGAGCGAAAAACAGTCTTTCTGCCCTGGGGCAAAAGACCATGGCGATCTATCTGTTTCATGGATTGATTTTTGCAGTCTTCCGGCGCGGAGAAATCTGGTATCAGAGTTTGGGGGAGATTGTGGAGGATGCTATTTTGGTGGAGGCATCCATCGGAACCATCTGGCTTCTCTGCCAACGGCCATTCGTAGCATTTACGGATTGGGTAACGCATATCCCGATGCCGTTGCTGCAAAAAATCGCTAACTTCGGGTTTATAGGTCGTTTGGAAAAATTACGTGGTGTAGGGCAACAAAAATTGTAAGGAAAACAGGAGTCTTGTCTTGCTATGAACCAAATCCTAGTATAAAATAGGAAAAGATGTTAAAAACACCGTCAAACATTGCGGTGATCAAGATAGCACAGATAAGGAGGAGACTATGGAACAAAATACGATTTGTGTGCAGGGAGGTTACACACCGGGCAACGGCGAACCACGTCAGATCCCGATCATTCAGAGTACAACCTTTAAATACGATACGAGTGAGGATATGGGAAAATTATTCGACCTCGAGGCAGAAGGCTATTTTTACACGAGATTGCAGAATCCGACCAATGACTATGTGGCAGCAAAGATTGCCCAGTTGGAGGGCGGTACAGCGGCAATGCTTACCAGCAGCGGACAGGCAGCCAATTTCTTTGCCCTCTTTAATATCTGCGGAGCAGGGGATCACATTGTATCTTCGACCAGTATCTATGGCGGAACTTACAATCTGATCTCGGTGACGATGAAGCGCATGGGAATTGACGTGACCTTTGTAGACCCGGATGCATCGGAAGAAGAACTCATGGCAGCTTTTCAGCCAAACACCAAGGCAATGTTTGGTGAGACGATCGCCAACCCGGCACTGACGGTTCTGGATATTGAGAAGTTTGCGCGGGTTGCTCATGCAAATGGGGTACCGCTGATCGTGGACAATACTTTTGCAACACCGATCAACTGCCGTCCGTTTGCATGGGGTGCAGACATTGTGACCCATTCTACGACCAAGTATATGGACGGACATGGCGCCGGTGTTGGTGGCGCCATTGTTGACAGTGGCAACTTTGACTGGATGAAGTATGCGGATAAGTATCCGGGACTTTGCACGCCGGATGAGAGTTATCACGGTGTGACCTATGTGGAGCGTTTTGGTAATGGAGGTGCATTTATCACCAAGTGTACGACACAACTGATGCGTGATCTGGGATCGATCCAGAGCCCGCAGAATGCCTTTATCTTAAATCTGGGCTTGGAGAGTCTGCATGTGCGTATGGCAAAACATTGTGAAAATGGACAGGCTGTGGCAGAATTCTTGGAAAATCATCCAAAGGTTGCCTATGTCAATTACTGCGGGCTTCCGGGGGATAAGTATCATGCGCTGGCAGAAAAGTACCTGCCAAACGGCTCCTGCGGTGTTGTCTCCTTTGGTCTGGTCGGCGGAAGGGATGCGGCAAGCACCTTTATGAAGCATTTAAAGATCGCAGCCATTGAGACCCATGTGGCAGATGCCAGAACCTGTTGCCTTAATCCTGCATCCAGCACACATCGTCAGATGAATGATGAGCAGTTGAAAGAGGCAGGTGTTCCTGCAGAACTGATCCGTATCAGTTGCGGTATCGAAGACAAGCGTGATCTGATCGCAGATCTGGCACAGGCACTGGAAGCCATCTGATGACAAGAATTCCTATCGGTTTATAGGAAAATGCGAGACCCCAAAAAATCAGGGCTGGGGCATTATTCCTCAAGGCGAAAAACAGTGAGGACTTGTACGCAAATAAGAACACAATCGGCGCATTTGAATGGGAGAAATTCTGTTGAAATGTGCCGATTTTTACGTTACCATAAATGTAGATATACACGTCTCTTTTGGACTTTGTTTTGTCAAAAAATTAACAAAGCAGGGGCTTTGGTGAGTGGGGTGTGTGATAAATTTATGAGGAGGAGAATAAATGCAAGATTACAAGGTCATCGAAGTAAAGCGCAGTATCTTTGAGGACAATGATGCAGATGCTGCCAGACTTCGTGATGAATTGAAAGAGCAAAAGACTTTTCTTTTGAACCTGATGTCTTCACCGGGAGCAGGCAAGACGACCACACTTCGTCAGACTATTTCCCGTTTGAAGGATGAAATGCGCATCGGTGTCATGGAAGCAGATATTGATTCTGATGTTGACGCAGCAACCATCGCAGAGACAGGTGCAAGAGCCATCCAGATCCATACCGGTGGTATGTGTCATCTGGACGCAGACATGACCAGACAGGGCATCCATGAATTTGGTACCGATGATCTGGATCTGGTCGTTTTGGAAAATGTCGGCAATCTGGTCTGCCCGGCAGAGTTTGATACCGGTAGTGTCAAGAATGCTATGATCTTATCGGTTCCTGAGGGGGACGATAAGCCTTTGAAGTACCCGCTTATGTTTTCTATCTGTGATGTGGTACTGATCAACAAGTGCGATACACTTAGCGTATTTGATGATTTTTCAAAGGAAGCAGTAGAGGAGCGTATAAAGAAATTAAATCCAAATGCTCAGGTGATCTTTGTTTCCGCAAAGACCGGAGAGGGATTTGATGCCTGGTGTGACTGGCTTCGCAAGGAAGTAGCAGACTGGCAAAATAATTAATAAGCATAAGAAGAGAAATGTGGAGGAAAGTATGGAAAGAAGTAAGGACGAAAAGTATCTGATGACACCGTATTCATTGGATGAGGATCGTAACAAAAAGGATCCGAGAGCGGGATATTGTATCGAAGAGTTAAAGAATAAGCCGTTCCGTGAGCCACTTGCAAAGTTTGCAAAGGCTGTTACCGACCGTGCAAAGGTACAACTTGGCAAGGAAGATATCACAGCAGAAAGCCCGGAGTACTGGGGACTTTACAATCTTGTTACAGATGAGCAGTGCGAGATCGGTATCAAGATGGAGAAGCGTCATCCAAGAACACTTGCTGATATGAAGGCTCTTTGCCCGGAATATTCTGAGGAAGAACTCTTGAAGCAGTTGGAAGAAATGTCTTATAACGGTGTGATCGAGTGGAATTATGAGAATCCACAGCATGAGAAGCAGTGGGTACTTCCTATGTATGTACCGGGTTCTGCTGAGTTCGGCAACATGAATGCAGACCTTTTGGAGAGACATCCGGAAGTAGGACCATTCTTCGAGCGTATGAGCCGTATCCCATTGGAGGGGCTGACCCAGATGGTACCACAAGGCGGCGCAGGCGTTGGTATGCACGTTATCCCGGTAGAGGATGCTATCAGCATGGAGAACAATTCTTCTTCATTGGAGCATATCTCCTACTGGCTGGACAAGTACGAAGGAAAATATGCAGCCAGCCCATGTTCTTGTAGAAAGTCCCGCAAGACTTTTGAAGAAGGCTGTGCGGATGATCCGGAAGGCTGGTGTATCGCAATCGGCGATATGGCTGACTACGTTGTTGAGACAAACAAGGGTGGCCGCTATATCACCAAAGAAGAAGTATTAGAGATCTTAAAGAAGGCTGAGGACAATGGTTTTGTTCATCAGATCACCAATATCGACGGCGAGGAAAAGATCTTTGCTATCTGTAACTGTAATGTCAATGTATGTTATGCACTGCGTACATCACAGTTATTTAACACACCGAATATGTCACGTTCTGCTTATGTAGCACATGTTGTAAAGGATAACTGTGTTGCCTGCGGACGTTGTGTTGAGGTTTGCCCTGCCGGTGCCGCAACCTTAGGACAGAAACTCTGCAAGAAGGACGGATCTGAGGTCGTATATCCTAAGATGCCACTCCCAACCGAGCAGAAGTGGTCTCCGGATATGTGGACAGAGGATTACCGCAATATCAACCGTATCAATACACACAAGACCGGTACTGCTCCATGTAAGACAGCATGTCCTGCACACATTCCGGTACAGGGTTATTTGAAGATGGCTGCACAGGGCAGATACGAAGAAGCCTTGGCTCTGATCAAGAAGTACAATCCACTTCCGGCAGTCTGCGGACATGTATGTAACAGACGTTGCGAGGATGCATGTACTCGTGCAACGATCGATGAGGCGATCGCTATCGATGAAGTAAAGAAATTTATCGCAATGCAGGATCTCAAGGCAGACAAGCATTATGTACCAAAGAAGGTCATTCCAAAGATCCAGGGTGGCTTCGACGAAAAGGTAGCCATCATTGGTGCAGGTCCTGCCGGTATTTCCTGTGCATATTATCTGGCAGAAAAAGGCTACAAGCCAACCTTGTTTGATAAGAACAAGAAGCCGGGTGGAATGGTTACATACGGTATTCCTTCTTTCGTTATGGAAAAGGATGTTGTTGAGGCAGAGGTTGACGTACTCCGTGAGATGGGCGTTGACATTCGTCTTGGTGTTGAAGTAGGTAAGGATATTACCTTAAAGCAGTTGCGTGAGGAAGGCTACAAGGCATTCTATATCGCTATCGGCTGCCAGGGTGGACGTGGTGTCAATGTTCCTGGTGAAGATGCAGAAGGTGTAATGAAGGGTGTTGACCTTTTACATACCGTTATTGACGATGAGTCTTACACACTTTCCGGTGACACCGTTGTTATCGGCGGTGGTAACGTAGCCATCGACGTATCCCGTACCGCAGTTCGTTGTGGATCTCCTAAGGTAACACAGGTTTCTTTGGAGACACGTGATATCATGCCGGCACTTTCGGAAGAGATCGAACTGGCTGAATCCGAAGGTATCGCATTCGCAGGCGGATGGGGACCAAAGGAGATCCTTACAGAAAACGGTAAGGTGACCGGTATCGTATTCAAGAAGTGTACACAGGTTAAGAATGCAGAAGGACGTTTTGATCCGAAGTACGATGAGAACGAGACGATGACAATCGCATGTAGCAACGTCATCCTTTCCGTAGGTCAGGCAACCATCTGGGGTGACCTCTTAGAAGGTGAAAATGTCGAGTTTAGAGGACCGGCTCCGGTTGCAGACAAGGTTACCTTCCAGACAAGTGTTCCGGATATCTTTGTCGGTGGTGATATGTTCTACGGACCAAGATTTGCTATCGACGCTATCGCATGTGGTAAGGAAGGCGCAATCTCTATCCATAGATATGTACAGCCGCATTCATCACTTACGATCGGTCGTGATTCAAACTACTTCTTAGAGTTGGATAAGGATGATATCAAGGTTGAGAACTACGACAACACCGGTCGTCAGACAGCAGTGATCAAGAAGAATGCAGATGGCAAGTTGACCTTCCGTGATATGAAGGAAACCTTTACCGAAGAACAGGTGAAGGCAGAGACAAGCCGTTGCTTAGGCTGTGGTGCGTCTATCGTTGATCCGAACAAGTGCGTAGGTTGCGGTCTTTGTACAACCAAGTGTGAATTTGATGCGATCAAACTTACAAGAGACAATCCAAAGGCTTCTACTATGCGTAAGTCAGAGGATAAGTTGAAGTATATTCTGCCAAATGGTGCTGCACAGGCAATCAAGCGTCCATTTATCAGAAAGACTCCAAAGGAGACTGCTTGGTACGTTGAAAAATAAGATATAAAAAGAATAGACACTCTCCCTGTTGGTATGTGATACTGACAGGGGGAGTGTTTTTGTATTTGACGAAAGTAAACCAGAAGACTTTTAAAAAATATAAAAATCAGGGAACCAAATGGAGTTGTAGCGACTCTAATATATATAACCGGTTAAACTTATCAAGAGGACATGCATGAAATCAGTGATTACAGAGGATGAACTGATGGGGTTCATCCAGGAGAATCGCAGAGAGATGTATTATTTTGCCATGTCTATGATCGCAAATCCGACAGAAGCACAGGATGTGGTCGGAGAGGCAATCACGAGGGCGTTCGAGCACAGACATCAACTGCGAAAGAAAGACTCTGCCAAAGCGTGGCTTATGCAGATCGTGGCGAACGAAGCCAAGAAGATTTTACGCGGCAGAAAAAGAATTGTTTCATTAGATGCGATGGCACTGGAACAATCCAGTGAAGAGGGAGAAAGTTATGAGGATGTATGGCATTACATACAGGCATTGCCGTCAGCTTTTCAAAGTGTGACGGTTTTGTATTATTATGATCAGTTATCTGTTGAGGAAATTGCTAAGATATTGAATATTTCTGTCGGAACAGTGAAATCCAGATTGAGCAGAAGCAGGGCAAAACTTGCAGAAATGATGGAAAGGGATGGGTATTCGTATGAGTGAACAGGATAAAAAGATAGATGCTGCAATACGGACATACCTTCGCAAGCAGCCGACAGAGCCCCTCCCAAGAGATTATGATGCATATGTTGACCAACAGATTTGGAGCGCCAAGCAAAAAGTAAGGCATAGAAAAAAGTGTTTGCGGATAGCGTTCTATGTAGGGATAGTTTGTCTGACTGCTATGAGCGGCTTGGGCGTTTATGCGGCAGCAGGATATGTACAGACCCGAATGCAAAATATGTCAGAAATTGAAAAAGATGAGTACTTCGATGAGGTACAAACATCAGAAGCCAATCGTGATCATTTTTCTAGAGAGTTGACAGAAAATGAAAAAGATAGAATGGCACAGTTGAAGATACAGTATGAAAACGAAGGTCGCTTTCCGATAGACAAGGTTGTTCGCGTAGATTCCGAGAAAGATATTGTGGCGAATCGGGTTTGCTTCGAAGCAGGCAAAAGTATTTTTTATTTGCCAGAGGGGGAGATGAGTGACGAGGATTTGTTGGAGATCATAGATTTTTATTATGCCAGAGATTACAGTTTGGCGAATATAAATCCTAGCAGGCAGCCCACACGACCATACTTGAAAGATGAGAGGAGGCGGAAACTACAGAAAAATGCAAGAGCAGGAATAGAAAGGATTTTCTTAGTAAATCTGGCGGAGGCAAAATGTTCGTATACAATTGGTTGTTATGAGGATGTACGGAATAAAGAGATTACCATGATTGCCTTCTCGTTTAAGACGGCAGAAATGCAATATGACATTACGCTGGATGTCGATACCGGAAAAATATATAACATTTATGATATGAATCAGAATATTACGGATGCTTTAGAAGATGTTGAAGTATCTGATGAAAAATTTGACGAGGTAGAAAAATCTGCAAAAGATATTGTGGAAAGATGTGTACAGGATGAATCTGTGCATGCGGATAGCGTAATGTATGAGTTAGATGAAAGTGGCAGAAAGATAAAAGGAGGGATGGCAGAATATTGTTATGATATCGGGGATGGTATAGTGGCAAGCAAAATGGATATGAAAAACGATAAGTGTATAGCATTAAACTATTATACATATCAAGAGTTTGAAAATATGCTTAACAGTATGCCGGAATTACAACAGAAATTTTGGAAGTAGAGAGGTAGGAACTTATGAAAAAAGAGAGCATCGTTTTAACGCTAACATTAGCACTAGTGTGCTGGCTATTGTTAGGAGAGGGAGCAGTATTGTTCGCAAAGGAAGACTATAAGAAAGTAGATAATAAAGAAAGTTGTATTGTTGCACAGGGGGTGGAAAACAACACACTGGAAAATAAAAGTCTTGCAGCAATAGGACGGGCAGGAAATAGTGGTTATGTCAATGGAGACGGGGTCAGACTGAGAATGCAGCCAAGTACATCTGCAACAGTGTTGGGCACTATGTATAAGGGGGAACTTGTATGGATTGACTGGAGCCAATCAAATAGTTCTTGGTACAAAGTGACGCGTCAGAAAACAAATCAGTCAGGATGGGTAGCAAAATCTTATATTACAAAATTATAGCGGAAAAATATAAATACCAATATGGTTGAAAGGAGGGAAAATATAGGACAAGTGGTATTTTATATATGAAGAAAATGAAAAGAGAACAGTAGAAGGAAATATTATTTCAAGATTGGAGAAAAAATGAAAAAATACAAAAAAAATTTATCAATTTTGGTAATGGCAGTTATACTTCTGTCATCAAATCTAGTTTCAAATGCGGCACCAATGAAAACAAATGAAAAGTTACAGGGACGTTCGCTGGGAGAACAAGTACAGTTGAAAAAGCAATTCGAAAATATGTTCCCAGAAGAATATCATTACATATTAGAATATGAACAGAATGGCGTTTCTGAAATGGATGTCAATGATGTTAAAGTGATTTTTGATGAAACAAAGAAAGATGGTAAAATGGAGTACAACCTGATTGTGTTCAATAATGGGCAGGTGTTTACAAATACATCAGAATTGTTGAGTGAAAGAAAAAAAGATGGGATGATGCGTGCAAGTGAGAGTACAGTATACACGAAGAATTTTACAGTCGGAGACGTTGGAAAATATGCAACTTTTAAGGCAACGTATGTGATTGAATTATACTCGAATGACACGTTATCATCATGCGATGTTGTGCGTAGTGATTTTGTTCTTTATCCATTCAATAAAAAATATAAAAGAATGGAAGATAGTAATGGCAACGCATACTTTGGATATGTGAATTGCCCGACAAATGTTGAAAATTCTGGAGTTATGTATGATATTGGAGTGAAAGTAGGTAATAATAGGGCAAGGGGATTTGCTCGTGTATCGACAGGGGTTGATGCGGCAATCTGGTATATGCTAAATCCGTATGTATAATGGGATTTGGATTAGTTGATATAGAAATCCGACAAAAAGAATATAAAAGATTGCCGAGTGATTAGAGACGTTAGGGGGGAAAAGAATTGAGAAAGAAAAAAATCATACAGTGGATGTCCATCATTTTATTGCTTATCTATGCGGTTATCTTTGTTATCATGCTGGTTAATTTGGGGATGATGCAGCAGGCGGCAGAGGACATGAGCAGCGGTGTTCTTGCAACGACAAGGGCAGCGGTTTATTATGCCCTGATTCATGGTGGATGTAATTTATGTTTCAATGCTATGGCACTCTTGTCCTTGAAATATAGAAAACTTACGATACCAACTATATTTGTGGGACTGCTAATTTCTGTCGTTATGTGCTTTGTATCAAATTATTTGTTAGGAACGTATTGGAATAGTTCACTCGCCTTTGTTCTGCGGATGGTTATGATAGTATTACTGTCCTTACTTTATCGGGATACTATCAAGGACAGGTACTAACCCATAAATAAAGCAGATCCCTGCAGGGCGCATCTTTATTTCTCTGGCAGAATATGGTACAATGCTCTGACAGAATTTGTTTTTTAAGGGAGATAAGTGCTATGAGTGCTATGCCGGGCAACAACTGGGGAGAAATTTTTTACAATCTGCTTGTTATTTATTTGTTTTTGTCATTGGTGCTGACTTGTTATTCGGTCATCCGTATGTATATTGTTAAGCATTTCTGCAATGGCGTAAAATATGGCAAGGCGCGTATCAAGCAATTGACAGCCCAGGGACGTTTTCGTCAGTTGCCGGTCTATTCTCTGGACGAGATTTATGAGGATAAAGACTTGGGAACTGTTCGTTTGAGTGTATTTCCGAATGATTCCGGAGAAAAGACAAAATATGTGCTGATCTTACCGGGCGGTGGCTACGCGCATTGTGTGACACGAGAAGAAGGCTATCCGATCGCGGCAAAGTTTAACGAGATGGGATATACCGCTTTTGTATTGGAATATCGTACCGGCTTTCACTGTACCCCATATGCACCGATGGAGGATGTATCGCGTGCAATCAAGCATATTGAGGAGCATCAGGTTGAGTACAACATCGACCCGGAAGGCTATGCCCTCTGTGGTTTTTCAGCCGGAGGCAATCTTGCGGGTATCTATGCCAGCCATAATCATGGATATGAGGAGTATGGCACACGCCGTCCGGCAACTATCATGCTGGGTTATCCGTGGACCAATATGCAGCACTGGCTGGATCACCCATATTGGAATATCTGGAAAGGAATCATGGGTGTCTGGCTGTCTGAGCGTGGCTTTATCTATATGTTCGGCCGTTCCTGCAATCATGAAAAGAGAGAGTCTCTATGTGTGCAAAAGCAGGTGCGAGATGATTATCCGCCGACCTATATTTTTTCCGGTGGACGTGATGTACTCGTTCCGGCGTCCCATCATGCTGAGGTCATGGTAGATGCGCTCGAAGACCATCATATCAAGTATCGCTACCGCAGGTTTTTCGCCCTGCCACATGGCATCGGTCTGGGACTGGGAACCAGTGCAGAAAAATGGTTGAAAGAGGCTGTGGATTTCTGGCAGGAAAATGTAGCAGAAAAAGAAAATTGAGACGAAGTAAGTGCATATATAAAAAGTGGGTACCAAGGATGGAAAATCCGAGGTACCCACTTTTAAAATGCTTATTTTTTGTTGTAGAGTTCGCAGATAATGTGAACACAAGTTTCTTCGCCGAGTTCCCCACTATCTAGGGCTACATCGTAATTGTGGTAGTTACCCCACTGCTGATCGGTGTAGTATTTGTAGTAGGTCTTACGTTGCTTATCCTTTTTGGCAAGACGTTTTTCAATGCCGACATTCTTAATCTCGCCATAGCGTTTGAGAACACGCTCTGTACGATGTTCCATGTCAGAATGGATAAAGACGTTCAGACATTTGACGTCCTCTTTGCGCAGGATATAATCCGCACAGCGTCCGACAATGACGCATGGTCCTTTGGCTGCACAGTCAAGGATGACGCGCTTTTGCGCGATGAAGATCTCGTCCTGTGGACTTTGGAAATACATGGCACTGGCTGCTGAAATGTCAAACCATTTATTCGCAGAGGTAGAGTATTCGCCCTGTTCTTCGATCAATTCTTTGGCATAGCCACTTTCTTCTGCCACGCGTGTCACAATTTCCCCGTCATAAAATGGTATACCGAGTTTGGCTGCAACCTTTTCGCCAATGCTGTGTCCGCCACTACCAAACTCTCTACTTATCGTTATTACTGGGTACATATGCATTACCTCCCTTCTTTCTTACCCTTATTATATTTAAAATTGTCAGAAAAATCAATGCGAAATCTCGAAAGATTTGTTAAATTTGTCCTGCAATTATAAACTTTATTTAATAAAAAGTTAATATCCAGTTCACCCACTTTTACCGGAAATTGGATATAATAAGAAAGTAAGTTAGGGGGATTGATAGTATGTCAAGCGCAGCGAGAGCAGTACGAAAACAGACCGTGGCATCTGTAAATATGGGGACAGATGCAAAGACCAAGAACAAGGGGAAGAAAATGAAAAAGGGGAAACAGGATATGGAAGAAAGACAAGAAGAAACAATCGAACAGGATATAGAAGTGCAGGAGACCTATGAAGAAGAACGGGGTTCAACGGCATACCAGACCGTCGATGGTAGGGCAGAGACGATCGAGGTCTATGAACTCATGACCTCACAGGCGACGACCGGGGAAGATATGCGTCATATGGCGGATATCCATGATGAATTTATGCACACCATGGATCCGATCCTTCGCATGTATAATGCGGCTATGAACGTTACGGAAACCCGTATGAACATCATCAAGGATGAGTTCAAGTATCGCGGACTCCGCTGCCCAATCCATCATATTGATACGCGATTAAAGTCTATGAAGAGCATTGTCGGCAAGTTGGAGAAAAAGGATCTGGATCTTTCTTTGAATGTTGCCTGCAACAATATCTATGATATTGCCGGAGTTCGTGTCGTATGTCCTTACATCAAGGATGTATATCTGATCCGTGACCGTTTGATGGCACAGGATGATGTACATATCATGGAGATCAAGGACTACATTGCCAATCCGAAAAAGAACGGCTACCGCAGTCTGCACATGATCATCCGTGTGCCGGTCTATTTTATGAATAAGAAGCAGTTCGTACCGGTCGAGGTGCAGATTCGTACCGAGGCCATGGATATGTGGGCAAGTCTGGAACATGATATCAAGTACAAGTCCCTGTATCAGGATATCGGTGTGGATTTTACAGGTGAGTTATTGGAGTGCAGCAAACTCATCTATCAGGCAGAAGAGAAGATGGAATACATGAATAATGTGTTGGAGGGATAGAAAGTTCTATTGACTGACAATAAGATAAAAAGTGTGAAAAATATGTGAAATTAGCACTCACCTCTTGACAGTGCTAATAAATGGTGCTATAACATAGTCAGAACAAAGGAAGAGGGAATAAAAAGAGAACCAGATGTTCCCCGAGTTTCCTTAACAACTTCGTTCCAAAGAAACAAGGTAAACAAGCATGAGGTGTTGCCAGAGGCGGCACGGTAGAAAAGGAGAGATGACTTATGTTAATGCCTAGTATTTTTGGAGAGAATTTATTTGATGAGTTTGATAACTGGATGGACGCTTCCTTCCATGATGTTGACAAGGCTTTGTATGGTAAACATGCGAAGAACATGATGAAGACAGATGTCAAAGAGACAGAGAAAGGATACGAAGTCGATATTGACCTTCCGGGATTTAAGAAAGATGAGATCCAGTTGGAATTAAATGATGGTTACCTGACCATCAGTGCAGAAAAAGGATTGGATAAAGACGAGGAGGACGAAAAGAAACACTACCTGCGTCGTGAGCGTTATGCCGGCAGCATGAGCAGGAGTTTCTATATCGGTGAAGGTATCACCGAGGAAGATATTCATGCGAAGTATGAATATGGTATCCTAAAATTATCTATTCCGAAGGAGCAGCCAAAGGCGGTTCCTGAGAAACACTTCATTTCCATTGAAGGATAATCGGACGATCCAGAGCCGGTGCTTTCGGGCACCGGTTCTTTTTTTTGTCCTTTTTCCTGTTTGTAACCTTATTTGTCCGGGTGTGCTATAATGAAATGAAATGTTTTATGATAGGAGTTAATCACACATGAAGATCAATGAAAAATATAAGGGGATTTTCTATATTATCCTGGCGGCATTTGGTTTTGCCTTTATGAATTTATTTGTCAAACTGGCGGGAGATCTTCCGGCGATCGAAAAAAGTTTCTTTCGGAATCTGGTCGCCGTCTTTTTTGCCTTTGTTGTCATGAAAAAGGAGCATATAGCCTTTTCTATTCCCAAAGGCAGCGGCAAGTATATCTTCTTTCGTTCCCTTTTTGGAACCGTCGGTATTTTTGCAAACTTTTATGCGATCGGGAAACTCTATATTGCAGATGCATCCATGCTCAATAAGTTATCCCCTTTCTTTGCCATTATCTTTTCTTATTTCCTATTAAAAGAGAAGATTCAGCCATACCAGTTGATCTGTGTGATCACGGCATTTATCGGAGCACTTTTTATCCTGCGCCCGGGCTTTGACAGCGTTGCAACTTTGCCTGCATTTATTGGTATGATCGGCGGTATGGGAGCGGGGCTTGCCTACACTAATGTGCGCATTGCGTCCAAGCATGGGGCTCCGGGACCGCTGATCGTCTTTTGCTTTTCCGTATTTTCCTGCCTGTGTGCCGTTCCTTTTATCATCGTCGATCACCAGCCTCTTGCCTGGTGGCAGTTGGCATCCCTTTTGATGGCGGGACTTTCCGCAACGCTGGGACAGTTCTCCATCACGGCGGCTTATACCTATGCGCCGGCGAGCGAATTATCCGTCTATGATTATACGCAGATCGTCTTTGCTGCCCTGCTTGGCATCATCTTCCTTGGGGAAGTGCCGGATGTTATCAGTATTCTGGGTTATCTGATCATCTGCGGCGCCGGTATTGCCATGTTTTTGATCCGCAAGAAAAAAGAAGCATAAGAGGGTAAATATGAAAAAACTCATGGTTGTTATGCATATGTCCGGGGCATATGCCGAGCAGACATTTTATAAAGAAAAGAAAGAGGGCTGGCAAATATGTCAGATCACTTGTCAGGATATCGAGGGGACAAATTGCTACTGCGATGATGCGGCAAAAGAAAGCCTGCGTGAGAGGGTAAGACCTTATTCTTATGAGGGCATACATTTTTTGGATTCCGGAAATTATCACTATCTGTCCCTGCTCTGGCTGGAAAAGATAAAAGAACCTTTTTCTTTGATCTTATTTGATCATCACCCGGACTTACAGGCTCCGTCCTGGGGCGGTATCACCTCCTGCGGCGGCTGGGTAAGGGAAGCACTGCTGACCAATGAAAAGTTGCAAAGGGTATATCTTGTGGGTGTGGATGCGCATCTGATCGAGGACGTACGCGCAGAAGATGAGGCAAGCAATAAAGCAGGCGTGCAAATGTCTGATGCGACAGGAAATACGATATCTGCAAAGAAATTGTGGGAAAAGATCCGGATCGGCATGCCGGATTTTTTACAGGAAAAGCATCCCATCTATGTCTCTTTTGACAAGGATGTTTTGCGTGAAGAAGATGCTGTCTGCGACTGGGATCAGGGAGATATGACTCTGGATGAAGCAGTGGAAAAATTGCAGGAGATCAGGGAAAGAGCAGACAAAATTCTTGGTATGGATATCTGCGGGGAGGATGCGCGCTGGAAGCAGACACAGGAGGCAGGCACCTGTCAGATCAATGACCGGTGCAACCGGAGACTTGTGGAAACGCTGGAATAAGCACTTTTATCTAGCAAGGAACACAAAGGAATGTGCCGAAATGCATGTTCATGCCTTACACAAAAAAAGAAAGTGATGCAACGCACACATCACTTTCAAGTAAGGGGGAGTTATGAAAAAGTTATGTTCTTGTCTTTCGACATTATTTATATTACAGGTCAGATGTGACGAAACTGTGTTGCCTTTATTAAAGAAATATGAAGAATTTCAGAAATAAAATTTATAGTTTTCATATGCTGATAGCAGGCATATAAAAGCGGCGCAGTTTGACATTTTTATGGAGGCAGTATATAATCTCACGGAGAACTTTGACAAGTGAATAATTGATAATATGTGACACATTGTCCTCAGTTTAGCGCCAGGACCTTAGAAAAAGGTCGACGAGGAGAAGGGTTATCGAAAATTCGGCGGATGCCCTTCCGTAGATCTCAATGCGACATATATTGGCAAATATGTGGGTAACTACAAAACAAATCCAATATAATGAGAGTAAGAAAAAATAATTGCAGTCCGGTGGATCATCCGGCTGCTTCGTATAGAAAGAATGAGGATTTAAAATATGTGTGGAATCATAGGATTTATTGGAAATGATGCTTTAAATGGCATTTTAAACGGGCTGGAACTGCTGGAATACAGAGGTTATGACAGTGCGGGATTTGCTATCCGAAGAGCCGGCGAGAGCCTGCCGGAGATTCACAAATGCCAGGGACGTGTCAAAGACCTGCGGGAGATTTCTCCGAAAACCGGTGACTATACCTGTGGCATCGGTCATACAAGGTGGGCGACCCATGGCGGCGTGTCTGATACAAATGCGCATCCACATCGTGTGGGAAAAGTAACTCTGGTCCACAACGGGATCGTGGAAAATTACAAGGAACTGAGTGAAGAGTATGAGGTGGAAGACCAGTTGGTATCAGAGACGGATACCGAGGTGGTAGCGGCTCTTTTGAACAAGTTTTACAAGGGAGATCCGAATGAAGCCATCCGCAGAACGGTCAAGAAATTAAAGGGTACCTATGCTTTAGTGGTCATGTTTGATGATATCCCGGATACCATTTATGCGACCAGAAACGTAAGCCCGATCGTTGTGGCAAAGAACGAGGAACTGACCATTCTGGCATCCGATCCGGCTGCCTTGTACGAGTATTCCAAGGAGTTTTTTGTCTTGGATGAAAAGTGTATCTTAAAGGCGACCAAGGCGCAGGTTTCTGTTGTTGATTTCAATGGACAGGAAGTGCAGCCGAAAATGCAGGTCGTTGACTGGGATGCAGGAAACACCGGCAAGCAGGGCTATGCTTATTATATGGAAAAAGAGATCAACGAGCAGCCGGAGGCTTTGAAGCGGATCCTGACAAACTACCTGGTGGATGGCAGTATCGATCTTGGCTATGAAGGGGCTGTGGATAAAATGCTGACCTCTTTTAACCGCGTCTGCATCGTAGCATGCGGAACCGCTTTGCATGCAGGCATGATGGGAGCTCATCTGTTTCGGAAATGGCTGGGTATTCCGGTCGAGACAGAGATGGCATCGGAATTTATCTATTCGGACACCGTCTTGGATAAGGACACACTCTTTATCGCAGTATCCCAGTCCGGCGAGACCATTGATACCATGGAAGCATTAAAGAAAGCGAAAAAAGAAGGCGCTGCCTGTCTGGCAGTCTTAAATGTCAGAGGTTCATCCATTTCCCGTATCGCAGATTATACGCTTTATACCGATGCGGGACCTGAGATCGCGGTTGCCAGCACAAAGGCATATACGACCCAGTTGATGATCTTTTATCTTCTGGTATTGCGCTGTGCATCTTTGCGGGGCAGGATGACAGAGGCGGATCTGGAGCATGCACTGGAAAATCTCAGAAGAGTGCCGGATGCTATTACCCAGGTCATTGCCATCAAAGACGACATCCATCGTCAGGCTAAGGAAGTGATCATGGCAAGCGACCTCTTTATGATCGGTCGCGGCATGGATTATCTGGTTCTGCTGGAGGGAGCCTTAAAACTCAAGGAGATCTCTTACATCCATTCCGAGGCGTATGCTGCCGGAGAATTGAAGCATGGACCGATCGCCCTGATCACAGACGGGACACCGGTCATTGCAGCAGCGACCCAGACCAAACTGATCTCCAAGGAACTTTCCAATGTAAAAGAAATCAAGGCGAGAGGTGCCAATGTCGTGCTCCTGACCAAGGAAGAACTGAAAGCGGACTTTGCCCAGAGCGATGAGTATCATGTGATCGGTCTGCCAAATCTGGACGACGAATATATGTCATTCCCGGAGATCGTTGCTTTGCAACTCTACTCCTACTATGTGTCAGCAGATAAGGGGCTGGACGTAGATAAGCCAAGAAACTTGGCAAAAGTTGTAACTGTAGAATAAAATCGAAAAAAATGAGGACAATGTCATATTATCAACACAGGTCAAAGAATTGGGAAAGCAGATATATCTGCTTTCTCTTTTTTATGCAGACATCAATTATTTAATAAGTTTAAAAAATATACTTGCATTTTACTGATCTAGGTTCTATAATTAGTTAAACGAATTAAAAAATTAAAGCGAGGGGGTTTTTACAATAAGAATTGAAGAGATTTTAAAAATGGAAGTAAGCATTGGTTCCGGGGAGAATCAGTTTTCCATGTCCAGAGGAAGTTTCAAGTACAAACAGAAGATTTCCGGGAAAAGAAAACTGACCTTACAGAATCAGGAGAAGACCGAGGAGGGCTATCTTTTGACCTATGTAGATCCGAAAGGAAGCAGTGCCAAAGAGCAGGTACATCAGTTTGCCGTGACCCAGCAGGGTTCACAGATCCGTCTGGCTTATGTGGGAGAGGAAAAGCCGGGGGTCAATCGTTACTGGCTGACCTTTGTGACCAATCCAAAGGAGCATATCTACGGTTGTGGGGAGACCTATTCGGAACTAGATCTGAAAGGACAGAATGTACGTATCTGGGTGGCAGAGCATCAGAACACCGGACGTATTTCCAAAAAGATCATTAAGGAAAAGTTACTGGGTAAGCACCCGGACAAGAAACTTTCCTTTGACAAATACGAATCCTACTATGCACAGCCGACCTTTGTTTCCAGTGACAAATATTATGTGCATTGCGATATCAATGCCTACAGCGAGTTTGATTTTACCGATGCCGGAAAGATCACCTTATATTTCCAGGAGCCGCCGGTCATCATCACAGACAGCGGTCAGGATTTTGCAGAGGTATCCCGCAAACTGACAGGACTCCTTGGCAGACAAAAGGCATTGCCGGATTGGTTATATGACGGCGTGATCCTGGGTATCCAGGAGGGAACAGATGTTGTAGATGCCAAGATCAAAAAGGCAAAGGAAGCAGGCGTTCCTGTGGTCGGTGTCTGGTGTCAGGACTGGTCAGGCTGCAGAAGAACCGGTTTCGGCTATCAGGTCATGTGGAACTGGGAGTGGGATCAGGAACTTTATCCGGGACTGGATAAAAAGATCGCAGAATGGAAAGAAGAAGGTGTCCGTTTCTTAGGCTACATCAATCCATTCATTGCCATTGAAAAGGACTTATATGCATATGCATCTGAGCACGGTTATTGTGTCCAGGATCGCGAGGGCAAAGATTATCTGGTGACCATTACGACTTTCCCGGCAGCTATGGTTGATTTTACCAACCCAGAGGCATACGAGTGGTACAAGGGACTGATCAAGGAAAATATGATCGGACTTGGCATGGGTGGCTGGATGGCAGATTTTGGTGAGTATCTGCCGATCGACGCTGTGCTTTACAGTGGAGAGGATCCGGCGA
Source organism: Roseburia sp. AM16-25 (assembly GCF_003473825.1). Classification (NCBI taxonomy): domain Bacteria; kingdom Bacillati; phylum Bacillota; class Clostridia; order Lachnospirales; family Lachnospiraceae; genus Roseburia; species Roseburia sp. AM16-25. The sequence goes on along the minus strand of NZ_QUCW01000001.1, from coordinate 140,252 downwards.
TCATCCATAACCAGTGGCCGGCGATCTGGGCAAAGATGAATCAGGAAGCCGTTGCAGAATGCGGCAAGGAAGGTCAGGTATTCTTCTTTACCAGAGCAGGACATACCGGAACGATCGCACATTCCCATATGATGTGGACGGGCGATCAGCATGTTGATTGGTCTATTGATGACGGACTGCCGGCAGTGATCCCGGCGACCTTATCTCTTGCTATGAGCGGTTACGGTATCGCCCATTCGGATGTCGGCGGTTATACCACTATCATGCATATGCGACGCAGCAAGGAATTGCTCTTGCGTTGGGAGGAAATGAATGTATTTTCACCACTCTTCCGTACCCATGAGGGCAACCAGCCGGTCAACAATGTGCAGTTTGATGATGACGAGGAACTGTTGGCGCAACTTGCCAAGTGCGGCAGGATGCATGTCGCTTTAAAAGATTATCTCAAGGGTCTGGTGGCTGAGGAGATCAGCGATGGCACACCGGTCATGCGCCCGCTCTTTTATCATTATGATGAGGCAGAAGCCTACACCGAAAAGACAGAGTATCTTTTAGGCAGGGACCTTCTGGTAGCACCGGTTTATGAAGAAGGCGCAAAGAGCCGCACGATCTATCTGCCAAGCGATGGCTGGGTCAACATTTTTGACGGCAAGGAATATGTAGGCGGACATATGATCGTGGAAGCACCGATCGGCAAACCACCGGTATTTGTTAGAAAAGACAGTAAAGACTACGAAGCACTCATGCAAGTAGCCCAAGCATAAAATTTATAAAAAGGAGATTACGAAAATGAAGTATTTTTTAGACAGTGCAAAAATTAACGAGATCCGTGAGGCATATGACACATTTGGTATTGATGGTGTTACAACAAACCCAAACCACATCATGTTGTCCGGTAAGCCATTCAAGGAAGTTTTAAAAGACATGGTAGAGTTTGTAGAGGAAAAGGACATCGTAGGTTATGAAAAGTTCCCAATCTCTGTTGAGATTAACCCACATCTGGATGATGTAGATGAAATGGTGGCTATGGGCTCTGAGATCGCTGCCATGTGCGACAACTTTGTCATCAAGATCCCTTGTACACAGTCCGGTATCACGGCCGCAAGAATTTTGGAGAAAAAGGGTGTCAGAACCAATGTGACCTTAGTTTTCTCAGCATCACAGGCTATCGTTCCTGCAAAGAATGGTTCCCTTTTCGTTTCTCCATTCATCGGATGGAAGGAAAACAGTGGTGAAGACTGCAAGGAATATATCCAGGATATCGTTGATATTTACAAGAATTATGGATTCTATGGCAAGACCCAGATCATCTGTGCAGCCGTTCGTAACGGTAAGCAGTTTGTTGACTGCGCAAGAGCAGGTGCTGATATCGTGACCGCAGGATTGCAGGTATATAAGGACAGCATGTATCATCCATTTACAGATTACGGCATGGCAAAATTCCAGGGCGCATGGGATAAGACAGTCACAGAGTAAATTTGCAGGAAAATCAGGAGGTTAGGTAATGAAGATCGGATTTATCGGACTCGGCATCATGGGCGAGTCCATGTGTGAAAATATTGTAAAGAAGCATGACGACAAGGTATATGTTTTTGACTTTGTCGAAGCAAAGGTAAAGCAGTTGGAGGCAGTGGGAGCCGTAGCATGCAGCAGTTCCAAGGAAGTAGCGGAACATGCAGATGTCATCATTTCCATGGTGCCAAAGTCAGAACATTCCAGAAGTGTCTACAATGAAGTCCTTCCGGTACTGGATGCTACAAAGACCTGTATCGATATGTCAACGATCGATCCGTCTGTTTCTGTTGAGATCTCAGAGATGGTCAAGGCAACAGGCGCACAGTTTATCGATGCCCCGGTTGTTAAGAGTAAACCTGCAGCTATTGCAGGTAAACTCGGTATCTATGTCGGTGGTGACGAGGCTACTTTTGAGGCTATGAGGCCAATCCTTTCTTATATGGGAGAAAATGTGATCCGTATGGGAGACAACGGCAAGGGGCTGGTCATGAAGATCTGTCACAACGCTTTGGTTTCACAGATCCAGAACGGTGTCAACGAGACATCTACTTTGGCGGCAGCCAATGGCATCGACATCATGACTTTTGCACAGGCAATCTCCTATGGTGGAGGTCAGAACTTCTACCTGGATTCTAAGAAGGAGCCGATCTCAAAAGAGGATTATACCACAGCATTTTCTATCGAAAATGAATACAAGGATGTCAATATCTGTATGAACCTTGCAAAAGAATGTGGCGTATCCATGCCGGGCGAGGAAAATGCACTTCGCGTTTATCAGGCGGCTATGGATGCAGGCTATGGAAAGGAAGATTTCTGCGCAACGATCAAGGTCGTAAGAGAGCAGTAAAGGGATAAAAAGATGGAGTTATTGGAAGCGTTAAACGCATGTAATGATGTGAAGATCTATTCGGTTGAGGATGCAGAGTTTTCCTCCTTCGGACGGATTATCAAGGGATATGATTTTGAAGAACTGGAAACCTATATGAATCTGACGTCACAGATCCCGGAAGATGGAAATGTCTATGTGGCATCGGTGGAAGAGATGGAGAGCGAGCCGGTAGCAGAACAGATCGCTGCAAGTTTTTACGGTGGTATGCCGATCCAGATTGGTTATTGTAATGGCAGAAATACGACATACAATGGCTTTGAATATCATAAAGGCAGTGAGATCAATATCGCGATCACGGATTTTATGCTGGTCTTAGGACATAATTATGATATCTGTCACAATACTTATGACGTATCGCAGGCGACGGTTTTCTTTGTACCGAAGGGAACGGCAATCGAGATGTACCAGACCACGCTTCACCTGTCTCCTCTGCGCGTGACGGACGAGGGATTTAAGGACATCGTTATTTTGCCGCGGGGAACCAATACCCCTTTGAGCCAGGCAGAAAAGCAGGCAAAGCAGCAAACCGGGGATGAGGAAGCCATTCTTTTGTTACAGAGGAACAAATGGGTCATTGCGCACCCGGATCGTGAGCCTCTGATGAAGCAGGGAGCCCATGGTGGTGTGACCGGGGAGAACAAGGAATTGTTCTATCCAAAGGAGTAAGTTATGTCCGAAATACTGTTTTACATAGTGATCTTTTTGGCAAACATTATCCAGGGTATCACAGGGTTTGCGGGAACGATCCTGGCAATGCCTTTTTCTATCCATCTGGTGGGCTATTTGGTCGCAAAGCCGGTATTAAATGTGCTGGGGATCATCGCCGGCATATATGTTGTCGTGGGTGGTTATAAGAATGTAAATATCAGAGAACTAAAGCGTGTGACCTGCTATATGGGCATTGGTATCATCGTCGGTATTCTGGTAAAACATTTCTTTACCGGACACGAACGTCTGCTGTATGCGGCGCTGGGCATCTTTGTCATAGGTATCGGTGCACGAGGTCTGATCGCTTTTGGCAAGTACGCATGGGAAAACGGCTTTGGTATCATGGATAAAAGTCCAAGAAAGTCCAAAGGGTCTACCGAAGAACGAGAGCATTACATTGAAAAGGGCATGACGGCGAGTGCCAGAGCCTTGCTTCTTTTTTCCGGTGTCGTGCATGGTATCTTTGTCTCCGGCGGACCACTGATCATCACCTATTTGTCCAATCACACCAAAAGCAAGGAGGAATTCCGCAGGACGGTATCTGCGATCTGGATCATCTTAAACAGCATGATCCTTGTCAGCGACATCATGGCAGGTTACTACACTATGAACACCATACGGATCCAGGCAATCTCTGTGCCGTTTTTGTTTGGCGGCATGTTTTTGGGCGGTATTTTGTTTAAACGGATGAGTCAGACGGTTTTTACCGTGCTGACCTATATTCTGCTCTGCATTGCCGGAATCAGTCTTTTGTGTAAGTGATGTTTTGCGGCTTTTGGTTGACCAGAGCAAATAATATGAAGAAAAATGTACATAGATGATGTGCAAAAAGGAGTTATAGAAAGATGAAAAAAGAATTTCAGATAGCATATGTACCGATCGGTGTACCGACCTTTCATTTGGAAAGTGCACAGAAGGAATTTGATAAATCGGTGGCTTTGATCAAGAGTCTGACGGATGCCTGCGTCTTTCCAAAGGAGATGCTCTTATCCATTGACCTTTTGGATGCATTTTTGGAAGAGTGCCAACCGGATCTCGTGATTTTACAGAACATTACCTTTGCCAATGCAGCCTATGCAAGCGAGGTATTAAAGAAACTGGATTGCCCGATCCTTCTTTGGACCCTGCGTGAGCCGGCCATTGATGGCGGCAGACTCCGCTTGAATTCGCTGACTGGTGCCTACTCTGCAGCAAATGCCATTAAGGCGTTCCGTAAGGAGCCGCTCAACTATATCTTTGGCTCACCGGAGGAGGAAGAAGTCAGGGCGAAAGTTGGCGCAACCATACGCGCTGCAAAATTAAAATACGATATGCGTCATCTGACGGTAGCAGCGGTAGGACATACACCGCAGGGCTTTGGGTTTGGACGCGCGCTGGATCTGGAAATGCTGGAAAACTTTGGAGCAAGTTTAGAATCCATTGAAGCAAGGGAATTGATCGACATCGCTAAGGGATACAGTGATGAGGATGTAAAAGACTATCTGGCAGATGCAGGAGAGCGTATGTGCGGTCTGGAAAATACACCGGAGCAAAACCGCAAGGATTTTGCCAGACTCTATCGTGCTTACAAGGAATATGTAAAAGACCATCATGTAGGGGCATTGGCATCCCGCTGCTGGCCGGACTTCTTTACCGCATTTGGGACACCGGTCTGCGCCGTGCTTGCCATGTTAAATGACCTTGGCGTGGCAGCAAGTTGTGAGGCGGATACTTATGGAGCACTTTCCATGTATCTGGGTATGCAGCTGACACAGCAGGCAACTTTCTTTGGCGATCCGGTTTCCATGGATGAAAAAGAAAATACCATCACTTTCTGGCATTGTGGAACGGCAGCCTGCTCTTTGGCAAGAGAGGATACCGGGGCAAAGGTCGATGTACACTGCAATCGAAAGATTGGTCCAACCCTTGATTTTGGATGTAAGCCATGCAAGGAAGTTACCATTTTCCGTATCGGTAAGGATAGTGACGGAGACTTCCGATTCTTTATTGCCGGCGGGGAAGCCCTGGACAAACCAAAGCAGTTTAATGGTACATCTCTGGTAGTAAAGACGAACGCAGATGCAAAGACCATTGTCTATGAAAGTGTTGAGGCTGGATGGGAGCCGCATTTTGTGGTTGCCTATGGAAATGTAGCGGCAGAACTTGAAATTTTGGCAGGAATGCTTAATATGGAAGTACAGAGATATTAAATGCGTCACAGGCGATCGAGTCTGGCGCAATCGTGTGTCAGGCTAGATTTTATTTAAGGAGAAAGGCGGGATTATGATTCGACATACCGGTGCAAATATGGAAACGGTACGCAAAAGAAACCGTGCGGCAATCTTAAAATTTATAAACGACCACGGCCCGGCATCCAGAAAGGATTTGGCAGATGCGCTTGGGCTGACTCCAGCGGCAGTAACGCAGATATGTACCGATCTTTTTGCAGAAGGAATTCTTGTGGAGACCGGAGTCAATGTGAAAAGCAGTGGGGCAGGACGTAAGAAGGTGCTTCTGGATATTAACTATGAAGCGTCTTATATTTGTGCTATGACGATCGAACCGGAATATACGACCGTGGCAATCACGGATCTGCGCGGGCAGGTTGCTGCAAAGAAACGCTGTAAGACTAATACTTCGATCACACCGCAAGCCTATTTGGACAAGTTGAGCCAGACCGCCGAGAAACTCTTGCAGGAGTGTGGGACAGGTGACTGCAGGCTGGCTGCGATCGGCGTTGGTATCACAGGTCTTGTGGACAAGGCGACCGGAAGCAGTATTAAGGCATATGGCATCTGGGATGAGCCGGTGCCGATAGCAAAGATTTTGGGACAGCACTTTACAGTTCCTGTATATGTGGAAAATAACGTCAATGCCTTTGCAGTGGCAGAACTTTTATATGGCACAGGAAAAGAGCACGATAACCTTATGGTCATCAAATGGGGTCCCGGTGTTGGCTGTGCCATTATCATCGATCAGGAGATCTATGAGGGACGGCATGCCAAAGCCGCAGAGTTGGGACATTTTATCGTTGAAAAAAACGGGCAACTCTGTAAATGCGGCAGACGGGGATGTCTGGAAACGAAAGTTTCCTATGCGGCGCTTTGCAAGATCGCGCCTTTTTCTGAGGATGCCTTTGGCAGTCTGTATTGTGGTCATTCGGATGACGAGATAGGACGACAGTTGGCAGATGCCCTAGATCTCTTCGCCAGAAGTATTGTCAATTCAGCGACCATCATGGCTCCAAATCGTATCATTTTGACCGGAAGCCTTTTTGAAAGTCCGGAGGTGCGAAAGGCACTGATCCAGGCATGTGCATCTTATGACGCCAGTTTGGGACAGGATAGAATCATTTATTCTGAATTGGCGCAGAAGGAACACTATATCGGTGCAGCAGCTATCTGTACCAAGATGTTATTGTTTTCCTAGTTTTTAGTGCGTGCAGTGTCATTGACATTGCCGGATTTGCGATAAGCACTCGGCGTGATGCCGAAATTTTGTTTGAAACAGCGGCTGAGATGTGCCGGTGTGGAAAATCCACATAAAAAAGCAATTTCTTCAATGGAGAGCGCAGTGTCATTCAGATACTGCGCAACCATTTTTAGTCTTGTATGGAGCAAAAGGTTCTGAAATGTATTCCCTGATTTTTCTTTTATGATTTTACAGATATACTGCTTGGAAAAATGCGTTTTTTCTGCCAGTTCACTAAGAGAGAGCGTTTGGTAATTACGGCGTATCTCATCAAGGATAGTCTGATACAATGTATCGCTGCCACTGATAGGTGTTGGAGATTCAATTCTGGTGTTGGAATCCCGCAAGAGATCTATCATGAGAAGTGAAAAGAGATTTTTCATAGCAGCATTGCTAAAACTTTCCTGATTGATATATTCGGCAAAAATATCAAGTATACGGTTGCGATGCATAGATGATGCGTTCGTATGGATGGCAAGATGTGTGGAAGAACTATCCTGGTTCAGAGAATTTATAAAAAATCTTTCCAACCGGGCATCGTCCTGAAACAAGGACTTGTAGTTAGAATTGAGAAAACTTTTTCGCATATCGAGGAAAATACCGATAGACTCCGGGGCTGCCGTAGCAGCGTAAGGGGTATTGGGAGGAATCAGGTAAAAGTCCCCTGGCAAAACATGAACACTGACATCTTGAATTTGCAGATGGGCATTTCCTTCCATAAGATAGAGCATACTGTAATAATTGCACTGGTGCGTGGCAGACTTGGGAAAATTAAAAAGTTTGCTGACGGAGATATCAAATCCAGGCAAAAATGTCAAGGAATCTGAAATAACATCAAAATTAGAGATGTCATTTGGGTATTCTAAATGTTCCATATCTTTAGGAATTGGAAAGTAGAAGCGTGTTAAATTGTGATTTTGAATCACATAGTTGTTGAAATAATCAAAATATGTATGATATTCGTTGTAGTTGATTTCCTGTCGGGAGTAATCCACATAGGAAATTTCAAGATTACTTAAATTTTGCAGAATATGATAAATCTGATCTCTGTTTTTTATTTCCACTTTTATATACCTCTTAGCACAATCTGTTTATATCATAGGAAAGCCCCTATGATACAAATACTCTTTTTTATTATAACGGAATCACATGAAAAATAAAAGTGATTTGGTTTATCACAGATAAGAAAAAGAGGATTTGAAGAATATATGATAAGAAAATGGATAGTAGAGAAATTCAAATCTCCCAGTTTTCACGATAGAATAAGTTTATCAAGTTGGGATGCGAGGGAGGATATACTATGGCAGATCAAATTAAACGTCTCAATATTGCAGACGAAAAGTTTTCTAAGAAAAAGTTGCTTGGCTTTTCCATGGTAAGGATGGGAAATATTTTACAGGGACTTATGATAGGTGAGGTAACATATTTTGCTACCAATAGTCTTGGAATTGCAGCAGCCGCTATTTCCATTGGCATGGCAATCAAGACGGCAATTGATGCTGTTACCGATCTTTTGATGGGGGCTATTGTTGATAGAACACATACAAAGTGGGGCAAGGCGAGACCTTGGGTTCTTGCAGGCATTCCGATGTGGATACTGACTTTACTTGTATTTGCGGCGCCAAGAAGCCTGATGAGTGACATGGGAATTGTGGTCTATATAACAATATTATCCACGCTGGTCAGTGCTATATTTGGAACTATGGCAAATATTGCATACGAAACACATATCAAGCGAAGCATTGTAAATAACGATAATCGTGTACGGACTTTGACGGTGATTGGTTTAATTTATGCGATAGGGTCATTGGGGCTGCAGATTGCCTTGCCGGCTGTTATCAATATTTTCCATGCTTCACAAAGAGGATTTATTATTATTGCGGCAATCACAGCAATTATTGGTATTGTTGCTTGTTTGATGGCATTTTTCCTCTGTGAGGAATATTCCGAGGAGGAATTGGCTGCATTTGAAGGATATGAACCGGAAAAACAAAAAGAAAATGTTCCGATTTCTGTATTTCTAAAGAGCGTGGCAAAGAACAAATATCTGGTTATGTTTACCCTGATCAACTTCATGTATATGATTGTTATGATGAGTTCGTTTGGTGTAGGACAGTATTATTTCCAATATGTTTACGGCAATTTGGGAACATTCTCCATTGTTATGGCTGCTTCTGTGGCATTGTTTCCAGTATTTGCTGCGATCCCAAAACTTTCCAAAAAGATGGGCTCAGCAAAATTGATTAGTGGTTCCATGATGATTTCTATTATTGGTATTATCATTCGAATGTTCTTACCACAATCAATTGCGGCACAGATGGTTGGTTATCTTGCGGTCAGCCTGCCAAACATCATCAATGCCTGTGTTTTGTCTCAGGTAAACTATGAATTGATGGAGTATGGACGTTACAAAACAGGTGTCGTTGCGGAAGGTATGTATTCTGCATTTATTAGTTTTGCGCAAAAGATGGCAACGAGTCTGAATTCCGTGATCGTCGGTCTGATTCTTTCTGGAACCGGATTTGACACCTTGACTAAGGCAGTTACAAAAAATGGTTTTGAAGATTGGGCAGCACTTGCTGCTTTAGGAACCAAAGGATTTGACACTTATGTAGAGGGCGGTGCAGCGACGGTTGATAAAGCCTTAAAAGGAATCAGTTTTGCTTATAATGGAATGCCTCTTATTTTCCTTGCAATCAGCATTGTCTTATTCGCATTTTTCCACTTGGAACGAGATTTAAAACAACTTCGAGTTGAGAACGGCTTTAATGAAGATGGAACCTTAAGAGAAAGTAAATAAGATGAGTTACGGCAGGAAGAAGTTCCTGCCGCAATTATTATAGGTAGGACAGATAGAGTATGAAAAAAATTAAATTTAACGATGGATGGACATTTCAGAACCTGTTGAAGCATAGCGAACCAGTGGAAGTAAGACTTCCTCATGATGCCATGCAGACGGAAAAAAGACTGGTAAATATGAAAAATGGCGCAGCAGCAGGCTTTTTCCCCGGGGGTAAATATCAATATACCAAGCATTTTGGGGCAGATAGCGCATGGAAAGATAAGTCTGTGTTAATCGAGTTTGAAGGGATATATCAGAATTCTACAGTGATATTAAATGGGAAAAAAATTGGCGGCTGGGTCTATGGTTATTCCGGATTTGTACTGGATATTAGCAGAAATCTGATTTTGGATGCGGAAAATGAACTTACGGTAATTGCAGATAACAGCAGGACACCAAATAGTCGATGGTATACAGGAAGCGGCATTTATCGCAATGTGAATTTATATATAGGAGCTCCTTCCCATATAAGTGTAGATGGCATCGAAGCAGTGACAAAGCGGGTTGATTATAAAAATCAGTGTGCCTATGTCTCTGTTACTACAAAAGTAAACGATGTGACTGGCTGTGAATTGCAAATAACACTTTGGGATGATAATAAAAATAAGGTGTCAGAAGCATCCGGTATCCATACAGAAATGATCGTGCCGCATGTAAAACTGTGGAGTGACGAGCATCCATATCTTTATACGTTAAAGGCGGAACTGCGGAGAAATGGGAAGGTAGTCGATCAGGAGGCCATTCTTTTTGGAATCCGAGAACTTCGCTGGTCGGCAGAACGAGGACTTCTGGTTAACAACGAAAGTGTGAAACTGCGTGGCGGATGTATTCATCACGACAATGGAATTTTGGGAAGTTGTGCTTATGATGGGATAGAAGAACGAAAAATCAAACTTTTAAAAGAGGCTGGATTTAACGCTATTCGTTCGGCACATAATCCGGCAAGTAAAGCACTCCTGACGGCCTGTGATAAATATGGAATGTATGTGATGGATGAAGCATTTGATCAGTGGAGATTCATGAAAGTAGATTATGATTATTCTATTTACTTTGAAAAGTATTATGAAGAAGATGTAAGTGCCATGATCCGCAAGGATATCAGTCATCCATCTGTGATTATGTATTCTATTGGTAACGAAATAGGGGACACAGGTAGTGACGAAGGGGCTGTGTGGAACCGTATTTTGGTTGATATCTGCCATAAACTGGATGCTTCCAGACCAGTTATCAATTGTATCAATCCAGTGGTGTCCATGATGGGAGGAAGAAAATCTAAGTGCAGTCCTCAGGACAGTGTGAATCCTTACGAGGAGACAAAGAACGCCCAGGCGACAGCAAGTCTACTGGCTAATATTATTGTCACGGTAGTACCTTTTGTCCAAAAAATGATGGGAAAACCGAAAAAGGTAGAGAAAAAACTGAAAGCCTGTTTTGATGAACTGGATATTGTAGGGCTGAATTATGCAGAAAATTGTTATGAGCCACATCATGCATATGATCCCAAACGTATCATGTTAGGTTCCGAGACTTATCCGCATTCCATGGCAGAACGATGGAAGTTGGTTGAGGCTCACCCATATGTGATTGGTGATTTTATGTGGACAGCAATGGATTATTTGGGGGAAGCCGGTGTCGGCGTTCCGATTTATGGAAAGGCAAAAGGTGGCTTTAATCGACCATATCCGTGTGTCAGTGGAGGGTGTGGAGCAATCAATCTTTTGGGACAGAAAGAAACGGAGATGTATGCTGCAGCCATTGCTTGGAAGAAGTATAAAAAACCATATATCGCTGTAAGACCGGTTAATCATTCCGGTGAAAAGTATTTCCTTGGTATGTGGCGCGATACAGATGCTGTACATAGTTGGAGTTGGCCGGGCTGTCAAGGGAAAAATGCGCAGATTGAAATCTATAGTATAGGAACCGAGGTAGAATTGTTTCAGAACGGAGAGTCTCTTGGTCGAAAAAAATTAGAATTTTGTAAGGCGTCCTATGAGACAATCTATCAAATGGGAAGACTTAAGGCGGTCAGTTATGATGAAAAAGGAAATAAAATTGATGAGGATGAACTTATTTCTGCAGGCGATGCAACAAGGCTTTGTGTGAAAGCGGAAAAAGAAGTTCTGACAGCTGATGGAGAAGATATGACGTTTGTGCTGGTCTCTCTGACTGATGCAGCTGGTATTGTAAAGATGCTTTCTGATAGGCAAATCAGGGTCAGTGTTTTGGGGAACGGAATCCTGCGCGCTATTGGCAACGGAAATCCTGTGACCGAAGAAGCGTTTGATGGCGATTCCTACCACTCCTGGATGGGGCAGATGGGATTTTATGTACAAAGCACAGAAGAAGAGGGAACAATCGTGATTGATGTGAGTGCAAAGGGAACCGAAGCAGAGCAAATTATCCTGCAGACAAAAAGAAGGTGACAGACATGAAAGAGACATTTGTTTTTTCGGTAAAAAAAGACACTAGGCGGGTGGAAGTATCCAATCACTGGAAATATTGTGTTGGCTCTGGTCAGGCAAAACTTGCTATGCGTTCAGATTATGCCAGACAATTAAAATTTATTCATGATGAACTTGGCATAGAGAGAGTCCGGTTTCACGGCATTTTTGATGATGATATGCAGGCAATTATGTCCATGGCGGATATGATGCCGATGCCGGGCGCAGAAAAGTTTCAAAATTATAATTTTTTTAATATTTTTGCGGCATATGATAATGTACTTGCAGCAGGAATGAAGCCATGGGTGGAACTATCTTTCATGCCATCAACTATTGCAAAAAGGAAGAAAAAAGTCACAGTCAACGCGGAGGGCATGAAGACCATGCCGGCGAAAGACGATGATTGGGTAAAGTTGGTACAGGCGTTCATCCGGGCTGCGATACACCGGTATGGCAGGAATGAGGTTATTACATGGAATTTTGAGGTTTGGAATGAACCTAATATGTTCACTTTTTTTGCCGGAACGATGGAGGACTATTTCCATCTCTATGAGATTACAGCCAAAGCCGTGAAGGAGGTAGAGCCGGCTCTGTTGGTGGGGGGACCTGCAAGTGCAACCGGAGATTGGATTGCTGAATTTATTGACTTTTGTGAGCAAAGGAAATTGCCACTTGATTTTATTTCAACACATAATTATCCGGGAGATGGTATAGGAGAAGCCTTTGCCATGAAAGATCTTTTCTCCAATGTTGTGGGGGGAATGAAGCAATTGAGAAGTAAGAAAGCGGGGACTGCTCTGGATGGGATTCGTCTGATCATGGAGGATAAGACGGAAACCACGGTTCTGGCAAAGGGGCAGATGTATGATAATACAAAGAAAGTCAGTCAGATTGTGGCGGGCAGATACCCCATTTATTATACTGAGTGGAATTGTAATGCCATCCTGACATCACCGAGTAATGATAGTAAAAAGGTGGCATGTTTCCAGGTAAAAAGCATAGATGAGATGGAAGGAAATGTGACAGGATCATCTATTTGGGCATTTAGTGATATTTTTGATGAATTCATGATAGTGCCGGAAGAATTTTCGGGAGGGTTTGGTTTGCTTACCATCCATGGTATCCCCAAACCGCAGTTTTATGCATTGAAATTATTAAGTGATGCGGGAAGCAGAAAAATATCGGGTACAGATAGAGGTGCCGGGATGTCAGAATGTTCGATTGTACCGGATTGATGATGAGCATTGCAATCCGTATCGTATATGGAAGGAAATGGGATCACCTGAAAATATGAATCCGCAGGAAATCCATGAAGTGATTGAAAAATCATCCCTTGTGGCAGAAAAAGTGACTTATACATATGAAAACGGAGAATTGATCGTATCCGGCAGGCTGTAGGTAAATGACACGCACTGTTACATCATCAGGAAATAGTAAAGGAGATTAGTTATGAAGACATATGATCTGAAAACAGCATATATGAGAAATCCCATGGGATTGGATGATCTGCATCCGCAATTATCATGGAAAACCAAAGATGGTAAAAAACAGACGGCGTTTAAGATAGAGGTGTCCGTAAATGATAAACCATGGAAACATATGGAGGAAAGAAGAAGTGATTCCATGAAGACGAGTTACAGTCTTCCTTTAGAGAGTCGAGACCGGATTCTGTGGCGTGTAGCGGTGGCAGATGAGAATGGAGTATATGACAGTTGGAGCCAGCCTGCTTTCTTTGAAATGGGATTGTTGGAAAAAAAGGAGTGGAAAGCATCGTTTATCATGGGAAACTATGAACATAGTAAAAGTCCCAAAGTGCGATATCCGGTGGACTGTTTTAAAAAGACTTTTCGAATAAAAAAAGAAAATCTTGTGCGTGCGAGACTCTACATTACAGCCTGTGGCCTGTATGAGACAAAAATTAATGGAACAAAAGTGGGGGATGCGGTTTTGACACCGGGATCCACTGCGTTTCAAAAAAGAGTACATTATCAGACGTATGATGTGACAGACTTGCTGAAAGATGAAAATGTGTGGACCATGGAACTGGCAGATGGTTTTTACGCCAGTGCCACAGGGGTCTTTGACAGCACGAAAGTTTATGGATATGAGCCAAAACTTATGGCGCAAATGGAAGTCTTTTATCAGAGTGGAGAACATGAGGTTTTCGTGAGTGATGCTTCTATGCAATGGTCTAATGATGGCAGTATCCGTTATGCGGATATGAAAAACGGAGAGAGGATAGATCTGGGGCGTAGTCCATCTTATAGTGGAAGGGCAAGAGTGACGTCGTATGAAGGTATGGTCTGTGCTTCCAATAATGACGCGGCAAAAGAACATGAGAAATTTTCGAATCCAACAATTGTGCATTGTCCGGACGGACATACAGTGCTGGATTTTGGACAGAATATTGCAGGCTATGTCAAACTTTCCGTAAAAGGAGAAAAGGGAGCAAAATGCCGCATGGTGTGTGGAGAAAAATTGGATACAAATGGTAATTTTACTGTAGAAAATATTGCATGGAAGGCGAATTATGATACCTGCCGTTTTCAATCCGTGGATTTTGTCTGCGATGGGGTACGTCACGACTACAAACCCAAATTTACGATTATGGGATTCCGTTATGTCCTGCTTTTGGACTGGCCGGAGGATGTGGATGCCGGCAGATTTAGTGCAATTGCAGTTTATACGGACATGGACACAACGTTTTCCTTTACTTCTTCGGATACTATGCTCAATCGGATTGTGAAAAATACATTCTGGAGTGTAAAAGGAAATTTTATGGATGTCCCGACCGATTGTCCGACACGTGAGCGTGCCGGCTGGACTGGTGATGCACAACTCTTTTTTAATACAGGCAATTATATGATGGATCAGAGAGCATTTTTTCGTAAATGGATGAGAGATGTAGCAGATTGTCAAAAAGGAAATGGTCTTGTCTATAATGTGAATCCAACGGGGGGTAAGAAGAGTGGATTGATCGAGTGGATATCCATGGAGGGAAGTGCCGGCTGGGGAGACGCCATGGTGACTATCCCGTACTATTTCTGGAAACGGTATGGAGATGATTGCCTGATTCGGGAGAATTGGCAGGCAATGGAAAAGTGCATTGCATATTTTAGCAGCAGAATGGGTAAAAGAAACCTCTTTTCCTTTTTTTCACCAAAGCGAAGCAAATATGACAAATATCTTGTGGCCAGTGGGAGACATTTTGGTGAATGGACGGAGCCGGACGACTGTGCGCCATCACAAAAAATGTTATTGCTGCCAATGGTAGAGGAGGCGACCGCATATTTATCCTATGCTGCGAGGTTAATGGAGGAAATGGCTGACTATCTGGGAAAAGAATCCCAAGCAAAACATTATAAGCAGATCGCAGATCGGACGAAAGAGGCATACAATTATTATTTTGTACAGAATGGTGACATTACAAGCAAGAGAATGTGCAAGTATGTAAGACCTTGTGGATTGGAATTGGCTGAGGGACAGGCCCGCCAGAGACTTTTGCAAAAAATTGTGAAACTGAATCAGGAGAGAGAGTATCGTGTGGGAACCGGTTTTTTGTCTACCCCATTTGTATTTCCGCTTCTTACGGAAGCAGGTGCAAGCGATGAGGCTTTCCGCATGCTTATGAATCCGGAGATTGGCTGGATCCAGCAAATAAAACAAGGCGCAACAACAGTGTGGGAAAACTGGACAGATGATGCATCTTTAAATCATTATTCTAAAGGAGCATGTTGTCAGTGGATCTTTGATACCTTATGTGGAATCAAAATGGATGGCAGGGAGAATCATTTTGTGATTGCACCCCATCCGGTTTCACAGATAGATTCTATTTCTATGGAATATGATTCTGCATATGGCAAGGTTTCGAGTGCCTGGTTTAGAACAGATGGAAAGGTGAACTTTAGGATTTCCATACCATCGAACTGTGTGGCTGATGTCATCCTGCCAGATGGAAGCACATTTGCCTGTGAATGTGGAGAATATAACTTTTCTACTGTGACAAAATGAGTTGAATAAAGGAAAAATCCCTTGCATACAATGTAAAAACAAGTATTGCAGGGGATTTTTTTGAAACCATATATTGAAAAACGGGCAGTTGAAATTGGTACATACATTGTGGAAAAGAGTGCGACCGTAAGGCAGGCGGCAAAGAATTTTGGCGTGAGCAAATCTACGGTACATAAGGACGTTGCGGAACGTTTGCCGCAGATCGATGTCGAACTTGCAAAAGAGGCAAGAAGCGTCTTAGATGTCAATAAATCAGAACGACATATCCGTGGTGGCATGGCTACCAGAAAAAAGTATGCACATATCCATTGACTTTCCACGCAGGATAAACTAAGATTTTTAGAAGAGTAAACGAACCGATAAACGGTATTTGAGGAGGAACAAATGGAGAACGTTACTATTATGGATCATCCACTGATCCAGCATAAAATTTCAAGACTTCGTGACAAGACAACAGGAACAAATGAGTTCCGTACCTTGGTCAGTGAGATCGCTATGTTGATGGGGTTTGAGGCACTGCGCGATCTTCCGACCGAACTGGTAGAGATCGAGACACCGATCGAGACGACCAAACAGCCAATGATTGCCGGTAAGAAGATGGCGATCGTGCCGATTCTGCGTGCTGGACTTGGGATGGTAGACGGTGTGCTGAATCTGGTTCCATCTGCAAAGATCGGACATATCGGTTTGTATCGTGACCCGGAGACTCATGAGCCACATGAGTATTACTGCAAGTTGCCGGAACCGATCGACCAGAGAACTATTTTGGTAGTAGATCCAATGCTTGCAACCGGTGGATCCGGTGCAGATGCCATCACCATGATCAAGCAGCATGGCGGCAAGAATATCAAGTTCATGTGCATCATTGCCGCACCGGAAGGTCTGGAGAGACTGCACAAGGAACATCCGGATGTGCAGATCTATGTTGGCGCCTTGGATCGTCAGTTGAATGAGAATGCTTATATCTGTCCGGGACTTGGAGATGCCGGGGATCGTATTTTTGGAACAAAGTAATCAAGGATCAGATGTCAAGGGGGATGCTCTTTTATAGGGCATCCTCTTATCTTATAGCAACGAGAAAAGGAAAGAATATGGGAAAAAATATTGTTTTGATCGGTATGCCTGGGGTGGGCAAAAGTACTTCCGGCGTTATTCTTGCAAAAGTATTAAATTATGATTTCTTGGATTCCGATCTGGTCATTCAGCATCAGACCGGAAAACTTTTAAAAGAAATCATTGCAGAAAAAGGCATTGATGGCTTCAACGCAGTAGAAAACGAGATCAACAGCCAAATTGATGTGGAAAATACCGTGATCGCGACCGGAGGAAGTGTTATCTTTGGCGCAGATGCTATGGCACACTTTAAAGAGAGCGGGATTGTCGTTTATCTGAGGATCAGTTATGATCTCTTGGACGAGCGTCTGGGGGATCTGGATGAGCGAGGTGTCGTACATAAAGAGGGACAGACCCTGCGGGATATTTATAATGAACGCACGGCACTTTATGAAAAATACGCGGATATTACCGTGGATCTGGACGGCAAGGATGTGGCTGGCACGGTGGATGCAGTAGTGGCGCAGTTAGAAAGAAAATAAACATAAGATGAGTAAACTATTGGTTTTACAGATAACCATGCTTTTGCTGATTTTAGTAGGAGCACTTATAAAAAGAATAGGAATTATAAGCAAAGAAGGGCAGAAGAATATCAACGATCTGGTCATTTATCTGGTACTTCCCTGCAATATTGTAAAGTCCTTTATGATTGACTGCGATAGCAATACGTTTGTGCAGTTTGCAGAGGTTCTTGTGATTTCCATAGGGATACAGATCGTCAGTGTGATTCTGGGCAAAATTCTATATGGTAAAAGGGAAGCTGGGCATCGTATGAGCCTGCAATATAGTGTGATCTGTTCTAATGCGGGATTTCTGGGAAATCCGGTCGCAGAGGGCGTTTTTGGATCGATCGGGCTTGCTATGGCATCCATATTCCTGATTCCCATGCGCATTATGATGTGGTCGTCCGGTATTGCGATCTTTACGCAGTCAAAGGATTGGAAAGCGACTTTGAAAAAGGTTGTGACGCATCCTTGTATTATTGCCTGTTTTATCGGTTTGATCCTGATTCTGACACAATATAGACCACCAGCCGTTATCACAAATACGATCGGAACGATCGGAAATTGCAATACAGCACTTTCCATGATGGTCATCGGTATGATCTTGGCAGAAGCGGATTGGAAATCTATTGTCGACTGGGAAGTGCTTCGGTATTCTATCCTTCGTCTGGTACTGATGCCACTGGCTTTGTATGTCGTCTGCCTGCTCATAAAACTGCCGTCTCTGGTGACAGGGGTCTGTGTACTATTGACTGCCATGCCGGCGGGGGCAACGACCAGTATTCTGGCATCCAAGTATGGCTGTGATGAGATCTTTGCAACAAAACTAGTAGTGGCATCTACCATCCTTTCCATGATCAGTATTCCAATCTGGAGTATGGTTTTGACCATATGATTTTAAGTGTGTAAAAAAATACAAAGAATGCGAAAAAAAAGATTGTAGAGTGAAGATAATTCCGCTATACTTTCTTTAGTTAAGGATATCTGCGAGGGTGCATATGTCATCTCGCAGATTTTTTGCGGAAAGGGATCTTTTCGCAGAGGAACAACAAATCAGTACAAAGGAGTTATGTGATGAATCAAAAAGGAGCAATCAAAGATGCCCGCAGTCTTGGAACACCAAAGATGCTACTGTTGGGTTTGCAGCACATGTTCGCCATGTTTGGCGCAACGATCTTAGTTCCTATCCTCGTGAATGATTATTTCGAGGGAGAAGGACTTTCTGTTCAGGTTACACTGTTTTGTGCCGGTGTCGGTACACTCTTATTTCATTTGATCACCAAGCGTAAGGTGCCTGCTTTCTTAGGATCTTCCTTCGCATTTCTGGGTGGATTTTCCATGGTAGCACAATTGGATAGTGGAATTTATGCCAATATGACTATGGGCGAAAAGTTGCCATACGCTTGTGGCGGTATCGTGGTAGCAGGTCTTTTATATCTGGTATTTGCCCTGATCGTAAAACTGGTAGGTGTAAGAAAAGTTATGCGTTTGTTACCGCCGGTAGTAACTGGACCGATCATTATCAGTATCGGACTTTCCCTTGCATCTTCTGCTGTCAATAATGCACAGACAAACTGGATCATCGCGATCGTCGCATTTGCGGTTATTGTGATCTTCAATATCTGGGGCAAGGGCATGTTCAAGATCATTCCGATCCTCATGGGTATCGTGATCTCTTATATCTTTGCTTTGGTATTAAATGGTGTCGGTATGACAAATGCTGACGGAAGCGCGATCTTAGATTTCACTTCTGTAGCAAGCGCACACTGGGTACAGTGGCAGCCATTTGTATGGTGCAAGTTTGATATTACAGCCATCCTTGTTATGGCACCGATCGCACTTGCGACCATGATGGAGCATATCGGTGATATTACAGCAATCTCCGCAACGGTAGATGAGAATTTCGTAGAAGATCCGGGACTTCACAGAACCTTGATCGGTGACGGACTTGCAACCGCATTTGCCGGAGCCATCGGTGGCCCTGCAAATACAACATATGGCGAAAATACAGGTGTATTGGAACTGTCAAAGGTACATGATCCTAAGGTTATCCGTATTGCAGCCGTATATGCGATCATCCTTAGTTTTTCACCGAAATTTGCAGCAGTGATCGGTTCTATGCCATCTTCCATCATCGGTGGTGTAAGTTTCATCCTTTATGGTATGATCTCTGCTATCGGTGTCCGTAATGTGGTTGAGAACAAGGTAGACTTCACAAAGTCAAGAAACCTGATCATTGCAGCCGTTATCCTTGTCAGCGCACTTGGATTTACAGATGGTTTTACATTCACGATCGCAGGAACAAGCGTTACACTGACTTCTCTTGCTATCGCAGCCATTTTGGGAATTTTCCTGAATGCTATCCTGCCGGGCAAGGATTATGAATTTGAGACAAGCGCAAAAAAAGAAGAAGCGTAAAAAGACGGATTCTGTTTCGGGGGAAGCGGGATACGAAAAAGTTATGAGCAGATAGACAAAGAGCATGTGGACGATCGAAGGGATCGGACACATGCTCTTTTTGTAGTTATTATAGGAGTATTAAGCGTAATAATCGATGTTGTTTGCCATGCGCTTGGCATAGGTCGTCAACTGTTTCATGAATTTGGAGTCTTTGTTTAAAAGACTCTTGAAACGGCTGCCACTGATGTTTTCAACGGCGGAAGAACTGAGGGTCAGATAACCAGAGGAGTTTTCCTTGATGCCGATGTTTTCCAAATCCTTGGAATACTTGCTGGCAAGATTTTTCAGATTCTTGTAAGTGGAGGTCGCATAGGAATTGGTCGAGGATTTGGCGGAATCCATGGTGTAATTGTATGTATCGATAAAGGCGCGTACATGAGAAGAAATATCGTCCTTATCGGCAGTTTCAAAGTCAAAATCATCCAGTTTCCGAACCGCGCGGCGAAGCGCCTGTGCATCTGCATAATTTAACTGATTGGTCGTAGCAGAAGAACGTGTACTTTTGGTCGTAAAAGCGCGGTAGGTCGCGTAATAACTGCGCAGGGTGATGTTGTTTGCTACAGAAAATCCACTCATGACGGCTCCTTTCTTTAAAAGTTATAGTAGGGAAAGCGGTAAAATTTTGCCAATTACCGATTGTTATATATTTTATATCGGAAATTCTGTCGGAAAATTGACCTTTGAACTTGTTATTTTTTATAGGCTCTAATATAATGAAACGAGATAGATTTGTACCTGGTACAAAAAGAAACGGAGGACAAGCATGGAGCAGGAAAAGGTCATAGTCATTGACTTTGGCGGACAGTACAACCAGTTGGTTGCCCGCAGAGTCAGAGAATGCAATGTTTATTGTGAGATCTATTCTTATAAAACAGATATTGAAAAGATTAAAGAAATGAATCCGAAAGGGATCATTTTGACAGGAGGTCCAAACAGTTGTTATGAGCCGGATTCACCGACTTATACCAAGGAATTGTTTGAATTGGGAATTCCGGTATTGGGACTTTGCTATGGGGCACAGTTGATGATGCATGTATTAGGCGGTAAGGTCGAGAAGGCACCGGTCAGAGAATACGGTAAGACCGAGGTATTCGTAAAGCAGGATTCCCCATTGTTTGCAGGCGTATCTGCAACAACGATCTGCTGGATGAGCCACTTTGATTACATTTCAAAGCCGGCAGAGGGATTCCGCATTTGCGCACATACGGCGGATTGCCCGGTGGCAGCGGCAGAGAATCAGGAAAAGAATTTATACGCGATCCAGTTCCATCCGGAAGTACTGCATACGGTTGAGGGAACCAAGATGCTACACAACTTTGTACGCGGTGTCTGCGGATGTGCCGGAACATGGCGCATGGATTCCTTTGTAGAAAATGCCATTAAGGATGTAAGAGAAAAGGTAGGAGACGGAAAGGTGCTTTTGGCACTGTCCGGTGGTGTGGATTCTTCCGTACTGGCGGCTTTGCTTGCAAAGGCAATCGGACCACAACTTACCTGTGTATTTGTAGATCATGGTCTGCTTCGTAAGAACGAGGGAGACGAAGTCGAGAGTGTATTTGGCAAGGGCGGATCCTTTGATATCAACTTTATCCGTGTCAATGCCCAGGAGCGTTATTATGCAAAACTTGCAGGAGTGACCGAGCCGGAGCAGAAGCGTAAGATCATCGGCGAAGAATTTATCCGTGTTTTTGAAGAAGAAGCAAAGAAGATCGGTGCCGTAGATTTCCTGGCACAGGGAACGATCTACCCAGATGTGGTAGAGTCAGGACTTGGCGGAGAATCTGCAGTGATCAAGTCTCATCATAATGTCGGCGGTCTGCCGGATTATGTAGATTTCAAGGATATCATCGAGCCACTGCGCAACCTGTTTAAGGATGAAGTGCGTAAGGCAGGACTGGAACTTGGTCTGCCGGATTATCTGGTATATCGTCAGCCATTCCCGGGACCGGGACTTGGCATTCGCATCATCGGCGAAGTGACCGCAGAAAAGGTGCGAATCGTGCAGGATGCTGATTATATTTATCGTGAAGAGATCGCGAAGGCGGGACTGGATCGAAGCATCGGACAGTATTTTGCAGCACTGACCAATATGCGTTCGGTTGGTGTCATGGGCGATGAGAGAACCTATGACTACGCCGTAGCACTGCGTGCAGTCAACACGGTAGACTTCATGACAGCGGAGGCGGCAGACATTCCGTTTGATGTCTTGCAGACCGTCATGAGCAGAATTATAAATGAGGTGAAGGGAGTCAATCGAGTATTTTACGATCTGACGAGTAAGCCACCTGGAACGATTGAGTTTGAATAAATCGAGTTGCTTAAAAAAGCCAGTGTTTATGCGGGTTTCAGCGATTTCGATTAGTCTTTTGATAACAAATTGATAACAGTCATAGCAAGTGCCATTATTCTTGTTATCCAGTGGTTTATGGGTAACGGAACAATTAACAGGTGGCTTGCAGACTAAAGTTCGGAGCTTGGCTCTGAACAAATTCCATATTATAAACTAAGCCCTTAGCTGTGGTTAATAACCATAGTTAAGGGCTTTTTTGTCGTTGCCAAAGCATCTGTAGGGAGCTGCCAGTGGCAGGTCCTGTAGGTGCTTATTTATCTTTCAAGTGGTCTTTGAATGCTTCCACGAGAGCGTCACTTAATTCCTGTGATGGAACTTTTGCCCAACGCTGTGTGGTGTCGAACTCTGGATAATGGTAACGCCAGTTATCGTATTCTTCTCTGTTGATTTCTTCGGAAGATAGCTTGTCTGCCTGTTCTTTCCAAGCATACAGCATTTTGAGGAGTTCATATGCTTCTCTGCCTTTGTCCTTGTTGACCTTTAAGCATACCTCTCCGTCTGCTTCACTGACAGTAAGACCGTAAATATCTTCAAGGGTAAACAGAGTGTGCATAAGACCGATATAGCTGTCTATGTCAGGAACATCAAGAGCCTGTGGAGAAACATCAAGCACCTGTGCCAATGCATTTGTAAGGTCTGCTTTCGGTTTGCGTGTACCAGTTTCGTACTGTGCCAAACGCACATCAGCACTCTTTTCTGGAAAACCGATTGCTGTACCGAGATACTTTTGTGTCATACCACGCATTAGTCTGAAAAAATGTATTCTTTCGCTGATAGCCATAATGATACGCTCCTTTTATATTTAGTGAAATAAGTATAGCAGAAATGTTTAGTGGAAGTCAAGAAAAACCGAAACAAAAATGTTTAATATTTTCTTTGCAACCACTTGACAATAGCAAATATGTTTAGTAAAATAAATTACGAATTAAACAAATATGCTTAATGCGACAACTGAATGACCGTCCGAAAAGCCAAACCGCCAAGACCTCGTCGGAGCAAGTTCCGTATCGTTCGCTTGTGTGCAAGCACAAAAGCTCATTCGCTGCACTGCTCCTCCTCTTCCCCAAAAGTCTCCGACTTTTCGGGAACCCCTATACGAGCGAGCGCCTGATGTACTGCGGTGCATTGGGACAGCACAGCGCCTGCCGACAAGCAGGAGTGCCTGTTGGAACTTTAACACGGAGAAAGCGGCAAGCAAAAAATTATTTTAAGAAAGGAAGAAAAAGGATATGGAAAACAGATTTATCCGAGCCGAAGATGTGGCTCAGGAACTAAACGTATCAAAACCTTATGCATATAAACTCATCAGACAATTAAATGAGGAATTGAAAGCAAAGGGCTTTATTACGATTGCAGGGCGTGTAAATCGCCAGTATTTTTACGAAAGGCTCTACGGAGCAGGAAAGGGGGAAATGTAAATGCCGGTATTTAAGAATGAAGATAACGGTACTTGGTATGTGATGGCAAGGTATGTGAACTGGAAAGGGGAACGCAAGCAGAAATGCAAGCGTGGCTTTGCTACCAAACGAGAAGCACAGGAATGGGAAAGAATGTTCAAATTGCAGACTTCTTCAGACCTTGATATGAGTTTTGAAGCCTTTACGGAGCTTTATATCAATGATGTGAAGAACCGTTTGAAGGAAAACACGTGGCTTACCAAAGAGCATATCATACGCACAAAGATACTTCCGTATTTCGGGAAACTGAAAATCAGCGAGATTTCCACAAAGGAGATTATTACTTGGCAGAATGAAATGCTTGCCTATCGTGATGAGAAGAAAAAGCCTTATTCACAGACGTATCTGAAAACGCTGCACAATCAGTTGTCCGCCATTTTCAATCACGCTGTCCGCTACTATGAACTGCGTTCCAATCCTGCGGCAAAGGTGGGAAATATGGGACGTGAGGAACACAAGGAAATGCTGTTCTGGACAAAGGAAGAATACAAGAAATTCTCTTTTGAGATGATGGACAAGCCTGTTTCCTTTTATGCGTTTGAAATGCTTTACTGGTGCGGTATCCGAGAGGGCGAGCTGTTAGCTTTGACTCCGGCAGATTTCAACTTTGATAAGGAAACAGTCACAATCAATAAATCCTATCAGCGTTTGAAAGGGCAGGATGTGATTACTTCTCCGAAAACGAAAAAGAGCAACCGCACGATTAAAATGCCGAAGTTTCTGTGTGAGGAAATGAAAGAATATCTCGGTATGCTTTACGGATTGAAGAAGAAAGACCGTATCTTTACGGTGACGAAAAGCTATCTTCATCACGAGATGGACAGAGGGGCAAAGGCGGCAGGCGTGAAGCGTATCCGCATTCACGATCTCCGTCACAGCCACATTTCACTCTTGATTGATATGGGCTTTTCTGCGGTGGCGATTGCTGACCGAGTTGGTCACGAAAGTATTGATATTACTTATCAGTACGCACACCTCTTTCCGTCAAAGCAGATTGAGATGGCAGAAAAATTAGATGATTTAGGGAAAGGAGATTTTGAAAATGTCAGCTAAGAACAGAGATAACAAAAATCGTTGGAGGAATATCACAGTAGGGTTTCGAGTATCGCCCGAAGAAAACGAACTCATTAACAGAGCTGTAGCTCTATCAGGATTGCCAAAACAGGAGTATTGTTACCGCCGTTGCTTAAATCAGGATGTGGTGGTACAGGGCAATCCGAGAGTGTATAAGGCGTTGAAAACGGAATTTGCCACAGTCCTTGCGGAACTGAAAAGGATTGAAGCAGGAAAAGGTGTGGATGATGAACTGCTGAGTGTAATAGAACTGATTTCCATTATTCTCGGCGGTTTGAAAGGAGAGGATGCGAATGGAGAATAAAAAAGAAATGACTATTCCAAATGTATCTGCGGCAACAGATGCGGAACAGTCACTTTCCAAATGTACTGACAATAGTATAGTCAATCAGGATACGGATTTCAAGGGGTACGAGCAATCTTTTGAAGAAATGCAAAGGGAAATACTCAGACAGTTAGACCCTTCCTATCTGAAAACAGTATCAATGACAACGCTGTATGATACGGTGTTTGAGGTTCAGACACCACTTATCGACGGTCTGCTCCAAAGGGGAACTTACCTTTTCGTAGGTTCCCCGAAAGTGGGAAAGAGCTTTATGATGGCACAGCTTGCCTATCATATCAGCACAGGCACACCGCTTTGGGAGTATAAGGT
Organism: Roseburia sp. AM16-25; assembly: GCF_003473825.1. Taxonomy (NCBI): domain Bacteria; kingdom Bacillati; phylum Bacillota; class Clostridia; order Lachnospirales; family Lachnospiraceae; genus Roseburia; species Roseburia sp. AM16-25. The sequence goes on along the minus strand of NZ_QUCW01000001.1, from coordinate 114,784 downwards.
GCGTAAGGCAACGGTGCTTTATTTTGCCCTTGAAGATGATTACCCACGTTTGCAGAAGCGATTGTTTCAGATGTTCGGTGCAAAGGAGACAGGCAATCTGTATTTCGCAACGGAATGTAAAACGGTCAATGGCGGACTGGAAGAACAGATAAGAGGGTTTATGAGGGAACACCCAGACACAGGCTTGATTATCATAGACACCTTAAAGCGTGTGCGTGAAGCAGGCGGAGCAGATTACAGCTACGCAAGTGATTATGATGTTGTGGCAAGGCTGAAAGCGTTGGCAGACAGTTACAAGGTTTCAATGCTTATTGTTCATCATACACGCAAACAAAAATCGGAAGATATATTCGATATGATTTCAGGCACGAATGGTCTGATGGGTGCGGCAGACGGTGCATTTGTTCTCAGTAAGGACAAGCGTACTTCCAACAATGCCACACTTGATGTTGCTGGCAGAGACCAGCAGGATATGAAAATCCATCTTGTAAGGGACAGCGAGCGATTGGTGTGGAACTTTGCAAAATCGGAAACGGAGATGTGGAAAGAACCGCCCGAACCTCTGCTTGAGAAGATAGCGGATACGCTCTTTTCGGAAAGTGACAGATGGGAAGGAACTGCTTCGGAACTTTGCGAAAGGCTTGCGGTGGATATAAAGCCGAATGTACTTTCTTTAAGGCTCAGTATCAACGCAAGCAGGCTGTTTCGTGATTACGGTATCCGTTATCAGAACAGCCGCACACACGACGGAAGAAAGGTTTCACTTTGGAAAGAAACCGAGCAGACGGCGTGACAAACGGTGTCAAAGGTGTCAATGTTTTTGAGAGCAGCACGCTGTGAAAAACATTGTCACCATCGTCACACTTTGACACCGGATAAAGTTTAGGGGAGTGTGCAGAGAGTGCCTTTTCAAAGGCGGCTCTTTGGTCTCGCCTGCTGGCTCGGTCGGTTCGCAGGCGTGTGTGCCACCGGCACACGCTCACCCCTCGGAGAGCCTTCGGAGAACGCAAAACCTGTTTACAGGTCGCATTTTTGATGGGTGTACCCGTCAAAAGTGCTTTTGCGTTACTTTTGACAAAAGTAACAAAACCTGAGAATGTTGAAATTTACAGATGGGAGATGAAAAAATGCAGAGAACGATAAGTGCAATGGTCGGTAAAGGCTCGGTCAATCACAATAGCCGAAAGTTCCGAGCAGAAAATGTAGACGGAACTCGTACTCATCTCAATATCGACTACTGCAATGAAAATATAAAGACAGTTTATCACGAATTGTTTGATGAAGCATTGGAAAGATACAATGCCAAGCAGATAAGGTCAGACCGAAAGATAAAAGATTATTATGAAAAAATCCGAAGTTCCAAGCAGGAAAAACCGTTCCACGAAATCATTTTACAGGTGGGCGGTAAGGGAAATATGAACGCCGATACGGAAAACGGAGAACTGGCAAAGCAGATTTTAGATGAATACTATCAGGGTTTTCAGGAGCGAAATCCACAGCTTCGGGTGTTCTCGGCTCATCTGCATATGGATGAAGCTACACCACATCTGCACATAGATTTTGTACCTTTTACCACAGGCAGCAAGCGTGGACTTGATACAAGAGTGTCACTAAAGCAGGCTCTTGCAACGCAAGGTTTTAAGGGCGGCAGTCGTGGCGATACGGAGTGGTCGCAATGGATACAGTCCGAAAAAGAACAGCTTGCGGCGGTGATGGAACGTTATGGGATTGAGTGGGAACATTTAGGCACACACGAAAAACATCTTTCTGTTTTGGATTATAAAAAGCAGGAAAGAGAAAAAGAAGTGGCGGCATTAGGTGCGAAAATCGAGCAGAAACAGATTGAATTTGATGTGTTGTCGGAACGAGTATTGAACTATGATAAGGCAAAAGACGAGCTGTCAAATCTTGAAATAGAGCTTGATACTGCACCGAAATATCAGTTGCCAGAACCAGAGAAATTTATGACTGCAAAGGCATATAAAACCAAAATGGCAGAGCCGGTTGTAAGGAAATTGAAGCAACTTGTCAAAACGGTGCTTGCCCGCTGCTTTGAGGGGTGGGACAACTATCATAGGCTGAATACAGCGAATGCACAGTTATACCGCACCAATCAGCGTTTGGAGAAAGTCAATGAAAGATTGACCGAAGAAAACAAAATCCTAAAAGCAGAAAATAAAGATTACAGCCTGCTCCGTAAGGTTTTTGGTCGCAAACAGATAGATGATTTGTTGGAGCAGGCAAGAACAGTTAAAGGTCGCAAGCGTGATAATACACGATCACGATAGACAAAAATCACAGGAGGAAAAGGAAAATGACAAAGACAATTTTTGAAGAAATGGGCGGAACTTATAGACAGGTGGGTGATTATTTATTGCCGAACATCACAGTACCAGCCGAAGAAGAAATAGAGCCGATTGGTTTATGGGGGAAACGACATGCAAGGCATTTAAAGGAACACTATAAAGTGTTATATATGAACCTGCTGACAAGCGGAAAGCTGCATAGTTATCTTGCAGAAGTCGATAAGCAAGCAGAGGATATGTTTCTTCGACTGGTAAAGGAATATGCCGACAGACAAGATGTGACGGAACAATTAAAGAAAGATAATCCCTACGAATGGATTGGAAGAATGAATAATATTCAGGCTTGTGTGAGGGAAGTTGTAGGAACGGAGTTGATTTACACATAAGCGTTTTACGGTATGGTGCTCCTGCGTTTGCTGGAGTGCTGTGGTTGTGGTTGTAAAGAGGTTGTGAAAGATTGAATTTCGTAATGGTTGGATGTATAATTAGGAAGTGAAAATTTTAATTTGCACTTCCATAAGGTGAAATGTATTGACACAAAAAATACAGTATGATAGTATTGCCATTAGAAGAAAGAAAGGCACATTTTGTGTAAGGTGAGGAAATGATTAATAGATAATTTGATTTAAGTAAGACACATATAGTTATTGAGCCTGTAGAGAATAGGTTTGTTTTGTGTACGCTTAAGTTGGATTATCGCAAGAGGCATTTCCTTTGTTTTCCTTTTGGAAAAGAAATAAGGGGCTATTTAGCGAGTCTATTTTTGCGTATGCAAAAAAGACTCGTTTTTGTGTGTTCAAAATAATAATTGGCTCAGACTTCGAAAAGGAGAAACTTTAATGTTGCAGATAAAAAAATTAAATTTAACACATAAAAAAGACCTGAGAATAATTCTTAATGATTTCAACCTTGTGCTAAATGATGGAGATAAGGCAGTTATTATTGGAGAAGAGGGAAATGGGAAATCGACATTAATGAAGTGGATATACAATCCGTCGCTTGTAGAAAACTATATAGAAGCAGATGGGGAAAGGATAATGGGACACGAACGTCTTGGTTATCTTCCGCAGGAGATGCTCGATGAAGATAAGGAAAAAACAATATACGAATATTTTTCTGAAGAGGAAATATTCTGGGAGAAAACGCCTAAAGAATTGTCTGTTATTGCGGGAAAATTTGGAATGAAAAATGATTTTTTCTACAGTAACCAGACAATGGGTAGTCTTTCAGGAGGCGAAAAAGTCAAGACACAACTTATGAGGCTTTTCATTCGCGATGTTTCTGTGCTGTTGTTGGACGAACCTTCCAATGACATCGACATTGCGACGCTTACATTACTGGAAAAAATCATAAATGACTGGAAGCACATTGTGCTTTTTATTTCACACGATGAAACGCTGATAGAGCGTACTGCCAACATGGTGATACATATCGAGCAGATTATACGAAAAACAAAGGCGAGATATACCGTGGCAAAGCTTCCCTATAGACGCTATGTGGAAGAACGGCTTCATAAATTTGAAATCCAAAAACAGCGGGCACTGAGTGACCGTAGGGAGAAAAAGATTCGCGATGAAAAATATCAAAGAGTTATGCAGAGTGTACAAGGTGCATTAAGAAGTTGTACCAGACAAGCACCGTCTGTTGCCAAAAACTTAAAGGACAAAATGCATACGGTTAAGGCAATGGAACGAAGATTTGAAAAAGAAGATGAAAATATGACTCAGATGCCGGAACAGGAAGAAGCAATCTTTGTCAAATTAGGGGATGAAAACTCACACATTCCCGCAGGAAAAACGGTCATAGAATATGAACTTTCAAAGCTTGTGACTCCGGATGGCAAAAGAATTTTAGCAGAAGGAATTCATTTAAAAATAAAAGGTTCAGAAAAAATCTGTATGATAGGAGCCAACGGGGCAGGAAAAACGACTCTTCTAAAAAAGATAGCGGAAGAACTCCTAAATCGGAATGACATTAAAGCAGAATATATGCCTCAAACTTATGAAGACCTGCTGGATTTGGATGTTACACCGGTTGATTACCTTGATAAAACAGGAGATAAAGAAGAGCGTACAAGAATTAGAACATACCTTGGTTCACTTAAATACACACCAGATGAAATGGAGCATCCGATTCGGGAGTTATCAGGCGGACAAAAGGCGAAAGTGCTTCTCTTGAGGATGAGCTTAAGTGGTGCAAATGTTCTTATTCTGGATGAACCGACAAGAAATTTTTCACCATTGTCCGGTCCGGTAATAAGAAAAATGCTCCGAGAATTTCCGGGGGCTGTCATTAGCATTTCTCACGATAGAAAGTATATTGAAGAGGTGTGCGATAAAATATATCAGCTAAATCCTAATGGATTACAGCTAATTGGTGATTGATAACAAAAAGGATGAAAGACTGACAAATTTCAGGCTTTTAGTGAGTTGGAAAGCATACAAAGATTTGAATTTGGAGGATAGATTATGGTACGTACAGAAGATGCATGTGAAATTATAAAATATGCTTTGCAAAACGAAATTAAAGTATATTTAGATGGCGGATGGGGTGTTGATGCACTTCTTAAAAGAGAATCAAGAATACACAATGATATTGATTTGTTTGTTGAACTGAAACATTATCATGATTATATTTATGTGATTAAGCAGCATGGATTTGAGGAAGTAAATACTGATTATACAACGGATGGTCATACTGTCTGGAAAGATGATAAACAAAGAATCATTGATTTACATTGTTTTGAATTTACAGATGACGGAATTGTTTATGAGGGAGATATATTTCCATCAAAAACTTTTTCCGGTATTGGAAAAGTTGGAGATATAACTGTTTCTTGTATTGAACCATTGAGTCAGGTAATGCTTCATTTGGGATATGAACACGATAAAAATGATGTGCATGATGTGATGCTGTTGTGTGAAACATTTCAAATAGCAATACCAGATGAATATAAGGAAAAGTAAAATTTCAGTTTTGTGTTGAATCTCTAAGCAAAATAGCTTATAATTTGACATGCTACATATAGTTATTATCCACAGTTATCGAGTAGGTGTTATCAATGCCGATAACAAAATGATAACATTAGCTCGTATAGGCAGGATAATATGGATATATCAAATAATCAAAAGAACGAGAAACATTACAGAGAATAATTCCTAAACAAAAAGCGTTAGTCTTTGTAGAGTTTGAATAAATTAAAAATCATTCAAGGTACGATTGACGGTATCTTGAACAGCAGAGAGAATAAGAAGTGATTTGCTTCTTGTTTTCTCTGTTTTCCTATACAGATTCTTCAACATTTATTTGTTGATCTGCTCTGCAGGCAACAAATAAGAGCCGACTATCCTTATTTCTTTATCGTAAATTTACTTGTTACACAGTAATGAAAAAAGCCAATAGTTTGTAACTGAACTTTACAAACTATTGACTTTACATTTTGATGTCCACTCTTCAATGAATTATCATACGAATATATCTTCAATACTTTATAATTCAAGAGTAATAATAAGGCTATTGGCATGTACTTTTGCAACAATATTTCCGCCAAGAATGGCAACAAGTGTTTTTACTACCGCAAGTCCCAATCCTGTACTTCCATTATGTCTTGATTTATCGCCTGTATAAAAACGGTCAAAAAGTCGATTGCAATCAATTTCTGAACTGTCACTCATTGGATTTTCAATGGTAAATATAATATTATTATTTTCTTTCTCCATAAGTGTTATTTTTATCGTTCCAACAGAATACTTAATTGCATTTGTCAACAGATTTTGTAAAATTCGTTCTACCATATTTTTATCAGAATATACGTATATTGAATAATCTGGGAGATTTATTTCGGGTAAAATATTCTCCTTTTCTAATGCAACGGCATTTTCCGTAATTAAATTTATTAACATATTAGATATATTAAACTTTTCTTTTTCTGGAACTGTCTGCTGTTCCTCCAAAATAGAAAGGTCATAGAATGTCTCTACCAATTCTTTCATTTTTTCGGCTTTGCTAAAAATCACTTTTACGCGCTGTGCTTGACTGGATTCCCAATTTTCTTTTTGCAATAATTGTAAATGACCAAGAATGACTGTAAGAGGTGTACGCAAATCATGTGATATATTAGCAACAGATTCTTTTAAATACTCTTCATTGCGTAATACGCCTGCAACAGCCTGTCGTTGTCTGATATTATATTGATTCAATATACCAGCCAGTCTTTCTAAATCTTTATCAATCAACGAAATGTCTAACATCTGCTGTGAATTTCCAGAATTCAATTCATTAACTTGATCCGCAAGATTACGGATTTGTTTTTTTAATTGAATATATCGAAATAGCAGTATTACTAAAAATATTGTTATGATAATTAAAATCCATTCTATGTTAGACATTTTCTCCACCTATTTAAAATCACATTTACAAAATTTTATCCACGAAAGCAATACCAATATACCAGACCATATACATCCTACTAAAATAGCTATCGGTTGAAAAAAGGTTTTCATGCTGACAACGATTCTGATTTGATAAGTAGGTAAAAAACCGACTGGTAATCTCAACATCATTCCATAGCCAAGATATAAGCTAAGACCAAAAATAATAATTGCTGTAACCGAGGTTGCTTTTACAGCATCCTGTAAATAGCAACAAATAAGTATTGCAATTAGAAATATCGCACTATTAAGCAGACAAGAATAAATGATTGCTTTTATAATATTGTAAAAAAACATTCCCACGTCTACAACACCAAAGCGTCCAAATTCCCTTATGCACCCTGAAACTGGATAGACAAGAGCCATAAGATTAAAAGCAATTAAATACGATATTATTTTACTTGTAAAAATTTGTTTTCTGGAATGTCCAGCACTGACCTCTAAGTTTATTGTTCTCTTAGAGAATTCCTGTCCTAAAATCAATGCAAGTATAGCCGACATGATGATAAGAAGAAACGTAGAATCATACACCATTCCATTAAAAATATCAGCAAGAGAAGAAGCAATTTCTTCTGTCGATCCCATGATCTCTGTAACATAAGTATCTGCTGTAAAAAATCCTAAAATAAATATTCCAATCATACCACACCAGTAAATAGAATTATGTAACAACTGATATTTTTCCAGTTTTAATAATTTATCCATAAAAAACACCTCCGGTTATTTCAAGTCTGTATGTAAAAAAGCACTACCTGCAATGAAATATAAAATAAAATTCCATAAAAGATCTACAAACAAGCAAAAGTTTGTCGAATAGACCTTTTGCAATGAAATTAACCTAAGTTGTCCCATTGGTATTATTCTGCTGATTATTTGTGCAGATTCACTGTTCAGCAAAAAAATCATAACAAAAAATAAAACCATTGAAACTGTCAGTGTTTTCCCCATATCACGAAAAATAAAAGCAAAAAACATCGGTAATGCACACAGTGTTATCATGGCAAACAGAGTTAGTAAAACCATAGTATATGTGCTATCATTCCAAAAAAGTTTTTCTCCAATATAAAATTGACTAATAATTCCATGTACAAATAATGGAAATACCAGAATGATAATACAACCTATTTGAGATACAATTAACTTTACTCTAAATATAGAACTTCTTTTATGTCCGGCAGTAATATAAGTATTTAAAGTTCTTCCACTAAAATCACTTCCAATGAACAATGCTATAAACACTATACTCAAAAAATAGAGTAACGGAATATTGTATAATGATGCCATAATTAAGTTTGAAGAGCGTTCTTTACTATCTAACAGCAATATGCTACTTAAAAGGAGATTGAATATTCCAATTCCCCAAAAATACCAACTGTGAAACAACTTATATAACTCAGTTTTTAGGAGATTTGACATCTTTTGTTCCTCCTATTTTGCTCAAAAAATAGTCCTCCAAAGTATCGCCAGATACAGAAAGTCCTGTTACAAGAATGTGCGATTCTGCCAAAGCAGACGCAACTGTCTCTAAATCATTCAAATAATCATACAAACGAATTATGCCATCTGGCATTAGTTTAAAGTTATCTGTATGAAGATTCTCTTCCAAAACCAGAACCGTTTTCTGAACATCTGTTGTTTTAATTGCTATATGTCGTTTACACCGTTCATTTAATTCATAATCAGAAATCTCTTCTATAATTTTTCCATGGTCAATCAGAATAAATTCTGATGCTGTTTGATACAATTCTTCTAAGATATGGCTTGAAACCAAAATGGTCATACCATATTCTTTATTCAAAATTTTTAATAAATTTCTGATTTCTACAATTCCAGCAGGGTCAAGACCATTGATAGGCTCGTCTAAAATCAATAGTTCTGGTGTATTTAAAAGTGCAATCGCTATCCCCAATCGTTGACGCATACCTAATGAAAAATTGCGGACACTCTTTTTACCTGTATCTTGCAATCCAACCATATCTAATGTCCTTTTAATAACTGATTTATCTGGTATGCCTCGTTGAATACGCTGTACTTCCATATTTTGATAGGCAGTCATTGACGGGAATAGAGCAGGCGTTTCAATCATACTTCCAATTCGTTTACGCTGTTTCTGCAATTCTTCTGTTCCAGAATTTCCCCATAAAGAAAGTGTACCACATGTTGGAAACGCAAGCCCTGTGACTAATCTTAAAAAAGTAGTCTTACCTGCTCCGTTTTGACCAATAAATCCATAAATTTTCCCTTTTTTTATTTGTAAATTTATGTGGTCTAATGCTAATGTTTGTTTATATTCTTTGGTTAAAGACTTTGCTTCTAAAATAATTGAACTCATATCCCAAACCTCCTTTACTTAAACCAGTATAACGGGCAATTTTAAAGAATTTCTTAAATCGTAATGAGAAAAGTTAAAAAAATAATAAAGCTAAGGAACGTTTAATCCTTAGCTTTATGTAGGCGGTAGCCAATGCCCCAAACAGTATCAATAAATTCTGTATCAGAGCATATCGCTTTTAATTTATTGCGTAAATTACTGATATGAACATTAAGTGTATTATCTTCAGCAATATATTCTGTATCCCAAACACTTTGAAAAAGATTCGATTTTGAAAATACTTTATCTGGATATTTCATCAACAATTCTAAAATGCCAAATTCTTTAGCGGTTAAGGATAATTCTATTCCATTCAAAAATGCTGTATTTTTCTCTAGGTCTAAAGTCAGATTGTTATGTTGCAAACATTCTGTCTGGCTATTTTGAAATTGTACTCTTCGCAGATTACTTTCAATTCTGGCAAGCACTTCTTCCATATCAAAAGGTTTTGTGATATAATCGTCTGCTCCCAGACGAAGCAAGTCGATTTTATTTTGTGTAGTTTCTTTCGCTGAAATAATAATAACAGGTATCGTAAATTTCTTGCGTACATCAGATAAAATAATATCACCACTCCGATAAGGAAGCATAATATCAAGTATAATCAAATCAATGTTTTCTTTATTCAAAAAATCCAGAACATGAAGTCCATCATATTGGCAATGCACAGCATATCCTTTTTCTTTTAGAAAATCAGCCAATAACGCATTTATTTCTAAATCATCTTCAATAATCAATATTTGATTCATTAGCCTACCTCATTCCTGCAATGCTACTTTCTCATTATACATTTAAGGTTGTATTTCCTCAATACCATTGCAACCAATCATATGAGAGGGATTCTTATTTTGTCAATCTAATTGTAAGCAGAATAGTATAGATTGGATAAACAATTACCATACTATTCTGCTGTAACATTTATTCTACAATCTTCCAGTTATCGTCCTTATGAAGCACAAGCTCATACTGTGAGATTTCCGTCATTTTCGACTTGTTATCCAGATACTTTACGGACACGCTGACTTTGAGGTTGTCGCCGTCTTTGGTAAAGACAGGGTTTACCAGTTCCGAAAATACATAGTCGCCGGATACAGGAGCAATCACACCGGCTTTGACATAGTAGGCAAGCGTAAGCGATTAAAGAAAAATATAGATTGATGAATGATATGGAAAAGAATGGTACTACCCATTAGTACCACAAAACTTTTTCTTGCAGAAATATTGCTTGGAGATTATAATTTCCATAGGTGGACTTGCAAACTATCGGATGATTATTCTGCGAATAGTAAACAAACCTGCAAGCCACCGGAACTACACACAATAATGACAATATAGCAATGGTACTGGATTGGTACTAAAAATATGTGAAACGAAGAATAACGTGTGGAAAAAGTATGAGTTATCAATACAAAACGGTATAGATAACTGCACTGAAATAATCAAAATCAAACCAGAACTTTGTGAGTTTGAATAACGGACAGAAATGCCGAAAGCCTGTATTTATACAGGTTCCGGCATTTGTTTTATCGAATGGCTCTAGTTTGGCTCTATTTGTGGGTGGAGTAATAGGGATAAATCTTATATCGGCTGTAGGAGTGATAATGAAAATGGATATTAGAGTAGCAACTTTGGAGGATGTACAGATAGTAGCAAAATTGGCGATTCAGATGTGGAAATCACATACCATTGAAGAATTGGCAAGGGAATTTTACGATTATATTAGCAAAGAGAAGGGGATAGTTTTTATTGCAGTGGCAGATGCAGGCGCAGTAGGCTTTGCACAATGTGGATTAAGACATGACTATGTAGAAGGCACAGCCTCAAGTCCAGTAGGGTACTTGGAAGGGATTTTTATAAAAGCGGAATATAGAAAAAGAGGACTGGCAAGAGGTCTGTTAGAGACATGTCAGAAGTGGGCAAAGGAGCAGGGGTGTACAGAATTTGCCAGTGATTGTGAGCTAGATAATGAAAATAGTCGCAAATTTCACTTAAAAATAGGTTTTGTAGAAGCAAATAGAATTATCTGCTTTACGAAAAAATTAACAGATTCTGTTATTGACAAGAACGTAACAATGACATTTGACGAATCATTGGGTGGCTGCACATACGATCATATAAAAAGATTTGAATATAAGAAAGCAACAATGAAAGATGTTGATGAGTTAGTAAGAACGCGCATCCTTGTACTTCGCGCAGCCAACAAATTGTCAGATGATGTGGATATGTCTCTGGTAGAGAAGGAATCATATGCATATTATAGATATGCATTGAAAACGGGAGAGCATATTGCATATTTGGTATATGATAACGGAAAGTTTATCGGTGCAGGTGGAGTCAGCTTTTATCAGGTTATGCCGACATATCATAACCCGACAGGCAAAAAGGCTTATATCATGAATATGTATACCAATCCGGAATATCGTAGACAGGGAATTGCATATCATACATTGGATTTATTGATAAAAGATGCGAGGAAGCAGGGCATATCACAGATTGCGTTAGAGGCAACGGATATGGGACGACCTTTGTATGAGAGATACGGATTTATAAAAATGGAAGATGAAATGGAACTGATTAAGTGACAAGATATATTGGGTTCACTACAGGTGAATGGATGGAGTGACTTAAATGATAACAGATAGAAGAAAGTGAATGTTTAAGATTGCAATATTACAAAAACGTGCCATTAATGCACAAATAGCTAAGGGTAAAGTTGATGATAGTATTATGAGAGTCTTGAGTAAAGAGATAGCATGTGAATTAATGGAAATGATATTTGGTAATAATGACAATAAAGACGTTGTGTAAAGAAAAATAATTAAAATGATAAAAGTAAACCCACAAATATCACAGCGGATATGGCATCGGAATTGGAAAATTAAAGAGTGAATACAAAGTATAGGTTTTAAAGAAGCAGTGTGGAGAGCACTTTTTAGAGTAATGGGGATACAAAGCATGAAACAGCCTGATTACAATCGTTTACAACTATATCTGATGCCGCCAACTGGCTGGATGAAGCATCATGATCATTATTATATGGTTCAAGGCGGCAGAAAGAAGCGATATCCGCAGGCGCTTAATTTCCCACTTGCAAATAAATCAAATTTGCAGTACACTTCTCTTCGCTTTACAAAAGATAGGAGAGAAAATGCATGACTTTTTATCAAGAATTACAATTAAGTTCTGTTGGCTCAAAACAATTGATTCATAGCACGACAGATAAAAAAGAAAAACGACGCCATATCTTGATATACAATTTCAAGGTATATTTGGTCATGGCGTTTTGTGTTGCCGTGGTGACACTTTATAGCATGTTGGCAGGAAACGAGAACAGTGTGGTGGGGGTGACAGTTTTACTGGCGCTTTTGGTTTTGCGTCAGGCGGATTTTGGAATCAGGACGACGCATGGCCTGCTTTCCATCATGGGGATATTTGCGATTCTCATGGCGGGGCCTAGACTGGCAAATGTTTTACCGGCATTTGGCGACTTTGCGGTCAACACGATCAGTATTTTCCTGCTGATGATATTGGGCTGTCACAATGTGATTATGTACAATCATTCCACTTTCGTTTTGGGCTATTTGCTTTTATATGGCTATGATGTCACTGGGCATGCGTATCAGATGCGTCTGCTTGGCTTGTTTATCGGAATGGTCATTTGCATGGCTGTTTTTTACAAAAATCAAAAAAATCGCTCTTATCGGAGAACTTTTTTTGACCTTTTCCGGGAGTTTGATGTGCATTCGGCCAGAAGTCGTTGGTATATCAAATTAACGCTGATCGTATCAAGTGCTATGTTCATCGTAAATATACTAGGCTTGCCACGCGCCATGTGGGCAGGAATCGCCTGTATGTCGGTCAGTTTGCCGTTTACGCAAGATTGTCTGCCTAGGGCTAAGGATAGAGGTCTGTTTAATATTGTAGGTTGTGTGCTTTTTATTGCCTTGTATCTGACTTTGCCGGAATCTATGTACAGTTTGATTGGTATTATCGGTGGTATTGGCGTCGGATATTCTGCCGGCTACAAATGGCAGACGGCCTTTAACACCTTTGGAGCACTGGCAATTGCATCCTCTTTATTTGGTATGCCGATGGCGGTGGCTCTGCGTATTGGTATCAATGTGCTGGCAGCCCTATATACGGTTGTTATCAATAAGTGTCTGGATTGGTTACATACGCGTAGAACTGCACAAAAAAGTTTTTTATATGAATAAATTTTATAAAATTGGTAATATTTTTAGCCTATTTTCGATATTTGATATACACAAGACAAAAAACGTGCTAGGATGAAAGCATAAATATTGGAAAGGAAGGTAATAAAATGGCAGAATTTGTAACATTGGCACCGGAAAAACTGAGTGCTCTGCGTGAGATGAATCCATGTCTCATGTCTTATAATATTGAATTTGCGGAAGTGACGGGTGGAACATTCTGGAAGGCATACACACCGGAGCAGATCGCGGGAACAGAGCCTTTTCAGGTAGGAAAAGGCGAAAATATCACAGATATGTATAAGGATCTGATGCAGGTCTATGCACCGATCAACCTCTATGATGAGAAATTGCGCAAACTGGCAAAGGAACTGGGAACGGCATGGGTGCGTGTGTCCGGTACCTGGGCGACTAAGACTTATTATGATTTTGATGGTACTTGCAATGGCAAGGTACCGGAAGGATATCTGAATGTTTTGACGAAGGAACAGTGGATCGGTGTGCTTGACTTTGTTAAGTCAATCGGAGCAAAACTTATGATTTCCGTAGCAAACTGTCCTGGACTTCATAGTGCAGACGAACCATGGCATCCGGCAGAGGCAGAAAAGATCTTTGCACTCAGTAAGGAATACGGCGTACCGATCGATGGAGCAGAGTTTGCAAATGAACCGAATATGATGGAGGAGACCGGTTTTCCACATGGTTATACGGCAGCAGATTACAGACGCGATCAGGATCTTTTCTTCGTTTGGCTGCGCAAGAATTATCCGGATTGCCTTTGCATCGGACCGAGCAGCGTTGGTGATGGTCTTGATTTTATGGGCAGTGAAGACAGCGCAAGTGGTGGCGGTGTAGAGCAGTTGACCAAGGAAAATGTTTCAACTGAGGAACTTTTAAAGGGTACCAAAGAGCCTTTGGATGTATTTAGTTATCATTACTATAACGGTGTATCTGATCGTTTGGCATCTGTTATGCCAAGTGCACATTGGGCTCCGGAAAAGGCAAACAGTGAGGAGTATCTTTATGTGCCGATTCATTGTGCCAAGGTATATGCTCCAATCCGTGATAAATATGCAGCAGATACAGAAATGTGGGTAACCGAGTCCGGCGACGCAGGCGGCGGTGGAGATACATGGGCATCTACCTATTTAGATGTTCTTAGAACCTTAAACGAATTGGCAGGATTTTCCACGGTTAGTAATGGTGTGATTTTCCATAATACACTGGCAGCATCTGATTACGGATTTTTGGCTCGTGAAGTCTTTGATCCACGTCCAAATTATTTTGCTGTGCTCTTGTGGAATCGCCTGATGGGAACAACCTGTTATGATACAAAGGAGCCGGTTCGTGAGGGGGCACATGTTTACGCGCATTCTCGCAAGGACGGCAAGCCGGGATTTGTCTATCTTGTGATCAACAACTCACTGACAGAGACAACCGAGGTAGAACTTCCAAAGGAAGCAGAAAGATATACTCTGGCAGGCCAGGATGGCAATATGCGTGCGACCATTATGACACTCAATGACAATCCACTTGTCTTGGGAGAGGATAATGCATTGCCAGATTTAAGTCCGGTTGTTCAGCCTGCAGGTCAGGTGGAACTTGCACCGGGAACCTGTACATTCTTTGTTTTATAATCAGCAGAGATCATAGGAAAGATATAGAAGAAAGGCGTTGTCGAAAGGCAGCGCCTTTTATGGTACAACAGAAAATCCATTTTATGGCATAGCAAACAGTAAAAAACTATAGTAAGATATAACATATATTTCATAGAATTGTGCTATATGTAAGCCCATAGTTTTAAAATTGGGAGGAAACGATCATGTTAAAAAAACTGGGGAAAAGAATTTTTTACAGAAGAAATCCTAGTTATGCCAGCAAGGCTAAGGAAGTTTATGCCAATGCACAGCTTTACTTTATCGAAAACGGAGCCCACGGATTTAAGCGGAAGCATGATGCGATCGCTATGGGGTATTTAGATGCTTTTGTGGGATAGACAGGGAAAGCATTCTTGAAAAGAGGGGGACAACGATGGCTTTTTTAGTAGAACAAGTGAATACAGATGGAACGATTGTCTGCGATTATGATCAGACACTTTCGGTGCGGGCTCTATATGAACGCATTGCGACATATTTTCCGGGAATTTATAGAGATGAAGACGGAATCATCTGTGGTGTTTATCAGGGACGTAAATATTCCATCCGTGCCAAAAATGTTTCCTATCTGGGCAATCCACATCCGGTTTTTAAAAAGAGAATACAGATAGCAAATGATCTGAAAGAATTTTACCAGGCATCTCTTGCCAAAGGATATCGGCCTATTTTGTTAGGGGTATACACCTATAAGCAAACGGTATTATTCTGTGCCTTTCGGATTGAGGATTTCATATACAAAAAAGCCCACAACTCCTTTGCACATGTGTACAGCAGTGACCTGTCCGATGCAGCAGAGCATGATTATTTTCAAAAAACAGATTATTTTGGCAATCAGATCACTGTCTTTTCGCCAAAAGGAGTTGAAGTTTTCCTAAGGGAACTGTTTGAAAATACAGGGCAGACCTGGGGTACACCCGACCTATTTTCTGTGGATGTTTCTAATCCTATGCCGCAGCATATTGTGCAGGAGATTTTGACATTTTTTCAAGATGTTAACAAAGAATGGCACGGAATAGACTGCTACCGACAGATGATCGCTGCCAATTATCGCAACAAATATCAACCGGAATGGGCTGGATTTTATCTGGAATTTTTGTTTGAACAATATCTTGTGGAGCATCAACTACAAGATGATATCCGCTATGCACAGGATAAGTCAAAAAACGGTATTGATTTAGACCTATATTTTCCAACCATAGGTTGCTATGGAGACTTAAAGACCCACAGCATAGAATCTCGCGGTGTGCAGGGCAACGATTGGGATACGGTGTTTTCACTGATCGACGGCAATCCCAGGGGACACCTCTATTATCTGGTCTGTGAACACGAGACGATCAAAGATAGGGTGTGCAATTATGAAGTGACAGAATACTGGAATCGCGCACTACACAAAGAAAATCTGCGTAGTTATGGCGGGCGGATGAAGAATCAGGTGACGCTGGCAGATTTTTATCTGCTGGATATCAATGACGGTAACAAACAGTTCTTGTCACAGTTTAAACAGGGCATCAATAGTAATGGAAAACCGAGAGCGCCCAAGATCATGGTCGAGCGTGATCAATTTAAAAATTTTGCGATAGCGGAAATGCCCTTGTTATAAAAATTTTTAATCATATCAAAAAAGTCTAGCTTTCCAAAGGCGGCTATGATAGAATAGATATGTTTGAGCGTAATAAATCAGAAGGAAACGATATTTTGGAAAGACGAGACAAGGGTACATACAATTTCAAATTTATAGATCTTTTCTCCGGAATTGGGGGCTTTCATCAGGCGATGACGCAACTTGGTGGAGAGTGTGTGCTTGCATCAGAAATCGATGCCAATTGTAATCAGGTATATAAGCAGAATTATCACATGGATTCTGCTGTAAATGTACGAGATCTGAATGAAAAAACAGACATACCGGATCATGATGTACTATGTGCAGGATTTCCGTGCCAGGCATTTAGCAAGGCCGGAAAACAGGCAGGCTTGAAAGACCAGACAAGAGGTACCCTATTTTTTGAAATTGAACGTATTTTACGTGAAAAGAAACCGGAGTATATAGTGTTAGAAAATGTACGAAATCTTGTCAGTCACGATCACCATAATACCTGGCGCATTATTCATGCCGTGCTTCAGGATTGTGGATATCGTTTAACGGAGGCACCGCTGATCGTTAGTCCACATCAGTTTGGAATACCACAATTGCGAGAGCGCGTGATCATCTTGGGAAAATATGATCCCAAGCATGTAGATGAGCCGCTGGATATTCAGATATCGGGAGGTTACAAAAAAGAAGATAACAGCATTTATGAAATTTTAGATGAGCAGAAAGTAGAGGACAAGTATTACATATCTGCGTATGAGAAGTATGTACTGTCTGCATGGGATGAGTTTTATCAGGGAATTGATTTAAAAGTGATCGGTTTTCCCATCTGGGCAGATTATTTCAAATACAAGGCAGTTCCACAAGAGTATCCGGCATGGAAACAGAATTTTGTAAAGAAAAACATGGAACTCTATCAACGCAATCAAGTCTTTATTGACGCGTGGCTGGAAAAATATAACAACTTACAGGATTTTGTTCCGACGCATCATAAGATGGAATGGCAGGCTGGAACGGCCATTTCCACCCTTTGGGAGGGCATTATACAGATGCGACCATCAGGCATTCGCGTGAAAGCACCAACGTGTTTCCCTGCACTCGTTGCCATGGTACAGATCCCGATTATTGGCAGATACAAGAGACGATTAACGGTGGAGGAGGCAGGGCGTTTGCAAAGTTTTCCGAATCCGGTTCGAACGCCGGAGGCAGGAGAAGGATTTATATGCGATAGCAGTGATCAACAGGCATATAAACAATTTGGCAATAGTGTCAATGTGGAAGTGATGCGGCGTTGTACACAGGAACTTTTTGACCGCTACTAAATTGCAATAAAATTTTCTTGCATAATTTGTCATAACGACTATAATAAAGATGTTGTCCGAAAGAATGACATCTTTATTTTATAAAAAGGGGAGCTTGCAAGTAGGCAGGCTGAGAGTAAGCGAGTTGCTTTGACCCATAACCTGATTTGGATAATGCCAACGTAGGGAGATAGAGAGTTGCAGAAATGATTATTTCGCACAGAAATCCATCGTTGGTTTCTGTGCGTTTTTTGTATAAATAAGAAAATCCTACGAAATTGCTTATGATACAAAAGGCAATTTGTGCTGGAGATACGCACGCGCGCGAGCATGAAGCAGGTCACAGGCGCGCGAAGGAGAATACATGGAATTTAGACGAGAACAATTAAAAGTATATGCGATTACAGACCGCAGCTGGCTGGGCGAACAGACACTTGCACAAGCGGTGGAAAGTGCTCTGGCAGGCGGTGCAACAATGGTACAACTCCGTGAGAAACACTTAGACGAAGAGACTTTTATTGGGGAAGCAAAGGAATTGCTTTTGCTCTGCCATCGATATCATGTGCCGCTGATCATTAACGATAATGTAAAAGTAGCAAAGTTGGTCGGGGCGGATGGTGTGCATGTGGGACAGTCCGATATGGAAATATCCAAAGTCAGAGAGATTTTGGGAGAAAACGCCGTAATTGGTGTGACTGCAAAGACAGTGGAACAGGCAAAAGCAGCGGAGGCGGCTGGCGCTACCTATTTGGGCAGTGGAGCAGTCTTTGGTACGAGTACAAAATCAGATGCCAAGCCAATGTCCTTCGAACTGTTTCGACAGATTTGCGAAAGCGTAAGTATTCCGGTGGTCGCGATCGGTGGCATCTGCGGAGAGAACTTACCACAACTGACAGGTCAGAAAATGGCAGGCATTGCTGTGGTCAGCGGAATTTTTGCCAGCGATGATATCGAGGCGGAGACAAGAAAACTGCGTCAAAAGATGGATGACATCTTAGAAAAACACATATAATTTCTCCGGCCTTTTAAAAGACCGGTAAGTTATAGATAGATTTACAGCGGCAGATTGGGGGCACCACCTTAGGTCGCTATACAAAATTAATGCAGAAAGAGTACGAGGAGGAAAAATTATGTACACAGCATTAACAATCGCTGGAAGTGATTCCAGTGGAGGCGCCGGCATCCAGGCAGATATTAAGACGATGACAGCAAATGGCGTATATGCCATGAGCGCCATCACGGCTTTGACTGCCCAGAATACAACCGGCGTAACAAGTATTATGGAGGCAACTCCACAGTTTTTGGCAGAGGAGCTGGATTGTATTTTCACAGATATTTATCCAGACGCTATTAAAACAGGGATGGTGGCATCAACGGAGCTGATTGAGGTTATTGCGGATAAGTTAACCGCCTATGAAGCTAAAAATATTGTTGTAGATCCCGTGATGGTAGCGACAAGCGGCGCACGCTTGATCAGTGAGGATGCGATTAGCACATTGAAAAGTAAATTATTACCTCTTGCAAAGGTTATCACACCGAATATTCCAGAGGCGGAAGTATTATCCGAAATGCAGATTAAAAGTGAAGCAGATATGGAAAAAGCTGCAGAAATTATTTGCAACCGTTTGGGATGTAGTGTTCTTCTAAAAGGTGGTCATCAGTTAAACGATGCCAATGATCTTTTATGGCAAAAAAATGAGCAGGCAACCTGGTTTATGGGAAAGAGAATTGATAATCCAAATACCCATGGAACAGGATGTACATTATCATCTGCCATTGCCAGCAATTTGGCGAAGGGATACGATCTAAAGACATCCGTAAAATATGCCAAGAATTATATTTCCGGAGCGCTTGCTGCCGGTTTGAATCTTGGAAAGGGAAGCGGCCCGATGAATCACGCATTTGCAATCAAAGGAGAATACATAGATGAATGAAAATAGAACTTCCGTTTTTTCAAATGGATTGATATGGTTTGGTGCAGGGGTATCTCTGGCTGAAATTTTGACAGGTACTTATTTTGCTCCATTAGGTTTTGGTAAAGCTATGGCAGCTATTTTATTAGGTCATTTCATCGGTGGTCTTATGATGTTTGCTGCTGGTATGATTGGCGCAAAAGAAAGACGTAGTGCCATGGAAACAGTAAAAATGAGTTTTGGTGAAAAAGGAAGTTTATTGTTTGCCATTCTTAACGTTTTGCAGTTGATTGGATGGACATCCATTATGATTTATGATGGTGCGCTTGCAGCAGATGGTTTGCTGCATACAGGACTCTGGATATGGGCTTTGGTGATTGGTGCGTTGATTATTCTTTGGATTGTAATCGGTCTTACGAATTTAGGTAAGCTCAATACGATTGCAATGACAGCACTTTTCATTTTGTCACTGATTCTGTTTAAGGTAATTTTCTTTGGTACTGCAGTAGCAGGTCCGATTGTGGATGATGGAAGCCTGACCTTTGGCGCTGCAGTGGAATTGGCAGTAGCTATGCCGCTTTCCTGGTTACCGCTTATCAGCGATTATACAAGAGAAGCAGAAAAGCCATTTGCAGCAACACTCGTTAGTGTACTTACCTACAGTGTTGTCAGCATTTTTATGTATATGATTGGTATGGGAGCAGCGATTTTTACAGGAGAATATGATATTGCCCAGATTATGGTAAAAACAGGACTTGGCGTTGTTGGCCTTTTGATTATCGTATTCTCAACCGTGACAACGACCTTTTTGGATGCGTATTCTGCAGGTGTTTCATCCGTATCGATTTCTTCTAAAATAAAGGAAAAATGGGCAGCTGTGGTTGTAACCATCATTGGAACGGTTGCAGCGATGCTTTATCCAATGGATAACATTACAAACTTTTTGTATTTGATTGGTTCTGTATTTGCGCCGATGATTGCTGTGCAAATTGCAGATTATTTCATCTTGAAAAAGGCGGATGCAGCAGAAAAAGAATTTCAGTGGACTAATCTGTTGATCTGGCTCATTGGTTTTATAGCGTATCGTTTGCTGATGCATGTGGATACACCGGTGGGAAATACGTTGCCTGATATGGCAATTACAATCGTTCTCTGCCTGATTGTAGGAAAATTTGCAAGTAAGGGAAAAGAAAACTAGGGGACACATGTTTTTCGTGATGTCTCCGGAAAGAAAGAGAGAGTATCATGAAAAAAGTAAATCTGAAGAAATTAACTATCACAGCACTTATGGCAGCAGTTGCCGTGGTTGGAAGCTTATTTTCCTTCCCGGTATTTGGGTCTAAATGTGCACCGGTACAGCACCTTGTTAATATTTTATGTGTCGTTACGGTAGGACCTTGGTGGACGTTGGCACAGGCATTTATTGCATCCTTAATCCGTAATTTAATCGGCTTGGGAAGCCCATTGGCATTTCCTGGCAGTATGTGTGGTGCACTTTTGGGCGGCCTTTTGTATAAATATGGAAAGAAGCTGCCATTTGCCTATATTGGTGAAGTGGTAGGAACGGGTATTTTGGGAGGCATGCTCTCTTATCCGATAGCGTATCTTGTTATGGGAAATAAGGCGGCAGCACTCTTTACCTTTGTAGTTCCATTTTTGATTAGCACATGTGGTGGAACCTTGATTGCGATTGTTATTACGGCTTCTTTAAAAAAGACAGGCGTTTTAGGACGTATGCAGGCGAGTCTGGAAGAATAAGTTTTGTGTGGAGATTGTATGGAAAGCGATGCAGAGATTAGAACATATTTAAACAGAATAAAGACCTTGCATCCGGTTATCCACTGCATTACAAATACGGTGACCATGAACGACTGTGCCAATCTGGCTCTGGCCCTAGGGGCATCGCCGACCATGGCACATCACGAAAAAGAAGTGGAAGAGATCGCGGCGGGCGCAGATGCGCTTGTTTGCAATCTGGGCGCGACCGAATGTCTGGATGCCATGTTCTTAGCCGGAGAAAAGGCACACAATCTGGCACATCCGATCGTGTTGGATCCGGTTGGTGTGGCAGGTTCTTCTTATCGCAGAAAAAAATGCATGGATCTGATCCGTCATATAGAGCCGACCTGTATCCGGGGAAACTATTCTGAAATGCTGGCTTTGATGGAACAGCATAATATGGCGGCTGGTGTGGATGCGGTAGATAAAAGTATGGATCCGCAGAGGTTAAAGCAACTGGCGGAGGAGTTGGATTGTATTCTGGTCGCATCTGGTCCTACCGATTGGATCACGGATGGAAAGCGGATAGAGTCTTGTGAGCGCGGGCATGCTATGATGTCTTATATCACAGGGAGTGGTTGTATGTCCACGGTAGCAATTGCTACTTTTTTGACGGCGGATCTATCGGTGGAAAGTGTGGCTGCTTCCTGTGCCTTTATGGGAAAAGCAGGGGAGATTGCGGCAGACGGCACAAAAAAAGTGCATGGTGGTAGCATGACTTTTCATGATCTTTTCTTAGATCAGGTGTCTTTGCAGGGCATTCTATGGAAAGATAATACGCAGTTGTAGAATATGAAATTTCCTCTTGCATTTTAAAAATAAAAGGACTATAACAGTTTGTGGAACGAAGAGAAACGAAAGGCCATTTGTTTTAATGACATTCCGCAAACATCCCTCTGTTCTTAGATTTGTAGCATGGAGGAAAAGACAAATGAATACTTTAAAAGCGCAAAGAAGAGAAACAACGGAGAAAGCAAAGAGACTGAGAAGAGAAGGCTATGTGACCGGTAATCTGTTTGGAAAACAGATCGAGGGTTCTGTACTTCTGAAGATTGAGAAGAAGGAAGTTGAGAGGATCATGCGTGAGTGCATGAAAGGTAGCCAGATCATGCTGGATGTTGAGGGCAAGGAGTATGATGTCCTCATCAAGGAAATGGATTATGATTCCATGAAACGTAGCATCGTAGAGATGGATTTTCAGGCATTGGTTAAGGGTGAAAAGGTACATTCCGTAGCCGAAATTGTTCTTCATAACAAGGATAAAGTCATTGAAGGAGCCTTGGAACAACTCCTTGAGGAAGTATCTTACAAGGCAACACCAGAACATTTGGTAGACAAGATCGACGTGGATTGCGCTACCTTACATCTGGGCGATACGATCACAGTCGGCGATCTGGATATTGCCAAGAATAAGGATGTTGAGGTCATGACCCATCTGGATAGCGTAGTTGTCACGGTACTTGCACCAAACAACGCAGATATTCCAAGTGATGAGGATGCTGAGGAAACAGCCGAATAATACCTATAAAAAGAATGAAATCCGCCGGGGAATTTATCCTCGGCGGATTTTTTGTCTTTGGCTATAACGCGGCAAAATATGTGTGCAGATAATCTGCAAATTCCAGAGCCAGCGGTGATAGGTAGGGTTGGCGGTAGAGACAAATATGACGGTAGATTTTTGCATTCGGGAGAGGTGCAAGTATCAGATTATTTGCTGTATAGGCAGGACGCCAACTCTTTTGTGGTACCAGAGTGAAATAACGTCCCTGACTGACAAGTTCGCATTGGACATAGGAGTTGTTGACATCGCTGGATGATTGTAGGGGGCGCAGGATATAACGCTGCCATAGATCATCTAACAGATCTCCCATGCGACTTTCTGATGATGGAAGAATGCAGGGATAATGATAGAGTATGGAACGTGGTATGGATTCCTCCCGGGCAAAAGGATGTGACGCAGAGTAGGCGATGCAGATCTCCTCGCTCATGAGAATGTCGCCTGCCGGCTTTTGCAAGGGTTCCTGATCAGAGGAAGGTGTTGTTAGTTGTGGATAGGCATCCAAAACGAGATCCAGATGATCCTGCATACAGTCCAGAGGATAGCCGGTGTGAACCGTGATGTTGGCATCCGGGCGTTTTTCGTAAAAACCACCCAGAATATCTGAAAGCAACTGGGAACAGACGCTGACACCAAAGGAGATATGCTTGTCATCTGTCTGGTTGTTTGACGCAAGTGCCGCGCGAGCGCCATCGTAATTGGCAAGAATCTGCTTGGCATAGGTTTGAAAAATTCGTCCATTTTCATTTAAAATGATATGTTTTCCCTGCCGGTCAAACAGTGGGTAGTGTAATTCTTCCTCCAATTCTTGAATGGTTTTGGAAAGTGCCGGCTGGGCGATAAATAAATTTCTGGCAGCCGATGAAATGTTTTCTGTTTTGCAGACTTCTATAAAATACTGTAATTTCTTTTCTGTAATCATAAGAAACCTCCCAATAATCTATACATAATATATTATAACATATGAGATTTTTATATTGGAATATTTATATATAAAAGAATTATACTGAATGCATCATGAAGATTGGGAGGTATTTTACATGAAAAAGAAAATGGCAATGTTTCTGGCACTGACGCTTAGTCTCGGATGCATAGGGACAGCGTGTGGCAGCAGCAAGAAAGCAGATGCTGACACAAAAAAAGAGAATACGAAAACAGTGACAGCAGATGAGGTCAGCGAGGAGGAGACACTGCTCAGTGGAAGCCACATTGCAGTGGTTGGCTCTACACTTACAGTTGGAAATGGCAAGACATCCTACACCGATTATCTGGAAAAGAAAAATGGAATGACCGTGGATGTGTTTGCAACAAAGGATGCGACCTTGACCGGTGATGGGGAACAATCCTATAAGGCACAGTTGGATGCCATGGATAAGGATGCGACATGGGATATGATCTTAGTAGAAATTCCACCGATAGAGACAGACAAAAAAGCAGAAGTAGGAGAATTATCAGAGAGTGAGGATCGAGATACTTATGATCTGGAAACGCTGACAGGTGCATATCAGTATATCGTATCTTATTGCTGGGATAACTGGAAAGCGCCGGCAGTTTTTGTTACGGGTATTCAGGAGGGGAAAAAGGATGCCATCTATGATATGCGTCAGGCTGTCTGGCCGGTCAAATATGGCATGGATCATGCATATGTCATGGATCTATGGGAAAAACTGGATTATAAAGATAAGACCATCAGTACATACAAGCAGAAAGACGGAACGCTTAGTGATGCCGGTTACATGAACTGGTATGGTCCGGCACTGCAGACGGAATTGATTGAAAAATATGGAGAAGTGGCATCAGATAAGATCAATGAATTGCCGCAGTATGATCCGGCAAATGTGGAAGCACTTGCAGATTCTCCGTTAAAGGGGAAAAAGATCATCTTCTTAGGTTCTTCGGTTACTTTTGGAAGCAACAGTAATGAGGCTTCCTTTGTGGAATATTTGGCTGCCAGAGATGGTATTGCATATGTCAAAGAAGCGGTTAGTGGAACCACGCTTGTAGACAATGGAGAGACTTCTTATATTGCCCGCATGAAGGCAAATATTCCGGATCAGAAGGCGGATCTCTTTATCTGTCAATTGTCTACCAACGATGCAACGACAGGACAGCCAATGGGCGAGATCTCAGACTCTAAGAACATGGATGATTTTGATACGACAACGGTTGCCGGCGCCATGGAATATATCATCGCATACGCAGACCAGCATTACGGTTGTCCGGTCATGTTCTATACCGGCACAAAGTATGACAGTGAGCAGTATGGTGAAATGGTGGAATTGACCAAGAAACTGCAGGAAAAATGGGGCATTGGCATCATTGATATGTGGGATGATCTGGATGCAGACATACCGGAATATCATTATTATATGGCAAATGGCATTCATCCAAACCGTGCCGGCTATCTGGACTGGTGGACACCATTCTTTGAACAGGAAATTGAAAGATATCTGGACTTGAACTAAGACAGACACAGGGACGCTCCTATGCAGTAGGGGCGTCTCTTTTTGCTTGGAGCAACCTAGAGTGGGGCTGGTGCAGATGGGATAAGCAGGCGCCCAAGCCAAAGGGGACAGTCCATATGGCAAAAGGAACGTCCCTTGTGGCTTGTGCATCTGCGGCTTCCATGCTACAATAATCCCCAAGAAAAATGGTAGGAAATGAGGAAGATCATATGTTGACACAGTTTTCAAGAACGGAGTTATTGTTAGGCAAGGAAGGTATGGAACGCCTGAAAAATGCCAGAGTGGCTGTCTTTGGCGTGGGCGGCGTAGGTGGATATGTGTGCGAAGCCTTGGTACGAAGCGGTGTAGGGAGTTTTGATCTGATCGACGATGATAAGGTCTGTCTGACCAATCTCAACCGTCAGATCATCGCAACGCGTTCTACAGTCGGCAAATACAAGGTTGATGTGATGAAAGAGCGTATGCTGGACATCAACCCGGATGTAAAAGTGCATACCTACAAGTGCTTCTTTTTGCCGGAAAATGCAGATGACTTTCCTTTTGCAGAATATGATTATGTAGTGGATGCCGTAGACACGGTGACGGCAAAGATTGAACTGGTCATGAAATGTCAGTCTATGGGCGTGCCGATCATCAGCAGCATGGGGGCTGGCAATAAACTGGATGCCAGTGCTTTTCAGGTGGCAGACATCTATAAGACCAAGATGTGTCCGCTGGCAAAGGTCATGCGCCGTGAGTTGAAGAAGCGGGGCGTCAAGAAATTAAAGGTCGTTTATTCGGAGGAAAAACCAACGAGACCGATCGAGGACATGGCGATCAGTTGCCAGACGCATTGTATCTGCCCGCCGGGGGCAGCCCATAAATGTACAGAGCGTCGTGATATTCCGGGCAGTGTGGCATTTGTGCCATCGGTTGCCGGTCTTATTGTGGCAGGAGAAGTCGTCAAAGATCTGGTCTATACGAAATAATATAAAAATATAAGGCTTTTCAGTACATTGCGTTAAAGGAGCAAAAATGCTATGAGAAGGAAGATCGGAACATGGAAATGGATATTGCCGGTTTGCGTGACGGCTTTGGGGCTCGTTGTTCTGGCAGGAGTAGTACACTTTAGTATAGAGAAAAATCATAAACAGGTACGGACGGTCACCGAACTGAATGCTATGAATTATGCAGAGCGCATGGTCAGCGACCTCAACCATGGAATCAGCATCACAGAATCCATACAGGCGATTATTGTCAGTGACAATGGACGGATTGACAACTTTGATGAGATCGCTGCAGACTTGATCGATGATACGATTCAAAGTATCCAGATCGCGCCGGATGGTGTCGTAACAGATATTTATCCTGCCGCGGGCAATGAGGCCGGCAAGATCGATCTGCTCCATGATGAGCAAAGAGGA
Organism: Roseburia sp. AM16-25; assembly: GCF_003473825.1. Lineage (NCBI taxonomy): Bacteria > Bacillati > Bacillota > Clostridia > Lachnospirales > Lachnospiraceae > Roseburia > Roseburia sp. AM16-25. The sequence continues at coordinate 87,804 of NZ_QUCW01000001.1, read as the reverse complement.
GAGATTTCTCGCTATAGCCGGGATCATGACCTGACCATCATGCAAGGACCTTTTTCACTCAAACAGGGTGGCATGGGCATTGCGATCCGTAATCCGGTTTACCTGAAAAATGATGCAGGGCAGGAGTATTTCTGGGGCTTTACCATAGCCATCATCCGCGTGCCGGATATTTTTGCTAATTCCGTACAGGCACTTACCAACTTTGGATATGATTACCGCCTGTCTAAGACAGAATCACCGCTTACATCCCAATATCAGGAGATTTCTGCCTCCGCAGAGGACATGACAGATCCGGCTTCCTATGAATTTGAACTTTGCGGATGCTCTTTTAAATTAGAAGTGATGCCAAAAGAAGGCTGGAATCGAGGAGACAATGTAGGACAGATTCTTATTGTCGGTATACTGATCATTATCCTTTTGTCTGGCTTGACTGGATCCGTATTAATCATGGAAGAAGATAGACAGCAATTGGAAGAATTATCTACGACAGATGCCTTGACAGGTCTTTATAACCGCAATGGTTTTGAAAAGTGTTTTTGGGAATATCGCAGGAAAAATCCAAACCAGTCATGCGTTGGTATACAGTTAGATATCGATGATTTCAAGATGATTAACGATATTTATGGTCATGTGGTAGGAGATCAGGCATTACAGAATCTGGCGCAGAGCATGCGGACTGCTTTTCCTGCCAATGCCATTTACGGCAGAAATGGTGGTGACGAGTTTACGCTGATTTTGACCGGGGCGACCTGTGATGATGTCAAAGAGCAGATAGAAGCCTTTACCGCCAGCGACCGATCTTTTATGTATGAGGGTATGGAATACTACTTTCATATTTCTGTAGGCTATGCGGAGTATCCGGCGGATACAGAGGAGGCTGACCGGCTGCTGGGACTTGCGGATATGGCGCTTTATGAGGGAAAACTTCGTGGAAAAGCCATGAGTATGCGGTATCAGAAAGATTTTGATCCAAACCGGAGAAACCGTCTGGGATTTGTCCTTAGTGACATTACCCAGCACTTGCCGGGAGCATTTTTGATCTACAAGGCAGATCCGGAAAATGACCAGATTCTATTTGCCAATCAGGAACTGGTTACTTATGCAGGCTGTAAGGATCTGGATGAATTCATGCAGTATTCAAAGCATAGTTTCCGCAATCTGATTCGCTCCGACGAGCAGGAGGCTGTTGAGAAAAGCATCTGGCAGCAGATTCAGTCCCAAGCCGCCGGAACGAATGATTTTGTGCAATTCCATTTTGTCAAGAAAGATGGCAGTACACACCCGGTATTGGATCATGGGCGTATCGTGGAAAGCAACTATTACGGCAATGTCTTTTATGTACTCATTATGGATTGTCAGTTGTTAGATGAGCATTACAATTAAATATATGGTTTGATATTGTTGAATACGACTTCATATGCGTTGGCAAACATATGGAGTCCTTCTTTTGTAAAATCCTTTTTCAGATAGCCCTCGGCATCACAAAGCCCATCGTTGGCATTGATAAAATGATAGTCGTATTTGGCGGCAAGGGTAGCCATTTTTTCATTGATCATGTCAAGGTTTTCTCGGGTGCGTGTGGCTAAGAGGTGTCGGACGACCTCGTTATCAGCAACCGTCGGATTGGTCGGATAGTAAGCCATCATGTAGACCTGACATTCGGGAAGCCTTTCTTTTATCTGCTGCAAGATGTGTTCATAATTGCTAAGAAGATGAACAGCCCAGTCCTGACCGTCTTCGCGAGGGCGCATGTCGTTTGTCCCGATGTTGATAAAAAGTTTCGATGGGGCAAGGTCAAAAAGTACGGTGTCAATTTCAGCGATGAAATCATCTGTGGTATAGCCGCCGATACCGCGGTTATAGATGATCTTGTCAATGCCATGATTCCGGGCAATCTCTGTGATGGGAAATTGTTCCATCAGAGAAGAACCGGTAAAAAGGATCTGTCCTTTGACGGCATTCTCGTTTAGGATGCGGAAATTTTTGACTTTTTCTGCCTGCTCCTGCTTGGAACGCATTTGCATGATGCTGCCAATCTCTTTCATAATCTCCATCATTTTTGGGTCTTTTTGTAATTCTTTTAAGTCCATTGTAGATATCCTCCATTTATTATTTGTTTTTTTGTATACGTTTTAATTCCGGTAAGACGGTGCAAAGCATGGTGATAAAGCAAAGGCTTCCACCGATGACATTGGATACCGGTTCGGCTAAAAAGACACCGTCTGTGCCCATGCCGAGAACGAAAGGCATCAGATAGGTCAGAGGGACAACGATAAAAACTTTTCGAAGCAGGGAAAAAAATATGGCCTGTTTCTTTTTATTTAAGGATTTGAAAATGGTCTGACCGATATATTGCAAATCCATAAAAATAAAGGCTGCAAAGTATTGCTTTAAGGCCGGAACAGAGTCACTGATCAGGCTGGCATCGGAACTAAAGACCTGTATGAGGGTATGGGGAATCAGAATAATGACAGCCCACATAACAGCGGTATAAGCAAATACCAGAAGACTCATGATGCTGCCGGCTTTTTTGACACGCGTCGGACGTCTGGCACCATAGTTGTAACTGATGATGGGGGATGAACCCTCGGTCAGTGCATAGATTGGTGTTTCGACCAACTGTCTTACACTGGATACGATCGTCATGACAGAGATATAAATATCACCGCCGGTCATGGAAAGGACATGGTTGCAGCAGATGGTCACCAGGCTGTTGGTCAACTGCATGATAAAACCGGCAGTTCCAAGACTGACGATATTTTTGGCATACCCTAAGGAGACAGAAAATTCTTCCTTTTTAAGCAGGCGAACCTGTAACTCAGATCTTCTAGTTAAAAAATAAAGGACAAAGGCAGCAGACAGAGTCTGTGAGATGACGGTTGCAATTGCAGCACCACATACACCAAGGCCAAATGCGAAGATGAAAAGTGGATCTAAGAGCAGATTGGCAAGGGCACCGATGGCGACGGAGAGCATGCCCATGGTGGAATAGCCCTGGGCATTGATAAAGGGGTTCATACCCACAGCTATCATGGATGGCAGGGTACCTATCAGGTAGAGCATGAGGTAGGGATAGGCAAATACCAGTGCTTTTTCGGAGGCTCCAAAAAGGATGAGAAGGGGATGGGCAAAGAGCATGCCAATCGCCATGAGCAAAATCGCGGCTATGCACAGCATGGTAAAGGATGTGTTCATAATCTGGTTGGCCCTTGTATCCTCTTTTTTTCCTCTGTGGATGGAAAAAATCGGGGCACCGCCGCTGCCGAACAGATTCGCGAAGGCACTGATAATAACAATCAGAGGAAAACAAAGTCCTACTGCGCCGAGTGCTGCCGTTCCCACTTGGGGAATGCGGGCGATATAGACACGGTCTACGATGTTATATAAGAGGTTTAAAATCTGGGCGACAAGCATTGGCAGTGCGGCAGCCAGAATATTTTTGCCGACACCACCATTTTCAAAATCAATTTGTTTCATTGTGATATCATTTCCTTCTTTTTCTGCATTCAAGTATAACAATCTGTCTTATATATGTAAAATACAGATTACATATTATTTATAACCGAAAGACTATATAGAAAAACGAGAAGATCTGCCTGTGTTGAATATCCATCGGCGATGCATTATAATAGAAAGACTAGATTTGGAGTGCTTTATATTAGGAAAGGAGCAGGCATGAAAATACGGACCTATGAGAAAAAAGCACATGTGAAAAACGGCATTGCAAGACTCTTTTTCTCCGTACTTGCGATCGCCTTAGAGATCGCTTTTATCGTGGTGGTCTTTACCAGGCTCAATGATTACGCGGAAGGTATCAACATTGCCACGCGTATTCTGGCGGTGGTGCTGGTCGTATGCATTTACGCGCAGGATCGGACAAGCAGTATGAAGACCCCTTGGATCATGCTCATCCTTGCCTTTCCGATTTTTGGCATCATCATGTATCTTCTGGTCGGTCTGAATGGTCACACCTATAAGATGCGGCAGCGTTACGATGCCGTGGATGCCATCGTTCTTCCCATGCTGGATCAGGGACCGGGGGCAGACCATGTGAAGTCCTCCATGGAGGAACTGCGGGATAAGAATGAACAACTTGCTAGTATATCCTATTATTTGCAGGAAAAGAGCGGATTTCCGGTCTATGCGGATTGTCCCATTACCTATTATGATGAGGCTTACAAGGGATTTGAGGCACAAAAAGAAGCCTTAAAAAAGGCAAAGCACTTTATCTTTATGGAGTATTTTGCCATCGAGCAGGCAGAAGCATGGAATCAGGTAGAGAAAATTTTAGTAGAGCGGGTCAAGGCTGGCGTGGAAGTCCGCGTCTTTTATGACGATATCGGAAGTATCGCCTTTATCAACGGGGATTTTGCCAAGCACCTCAATGCCCTTGGCATCCAGTGCCGTATCTTTAACCCTTTTATGCCGGGGTTGAATTTCTTTTTAAATAACAGGGACCACAGAAAGATCATGGTCATCGATGGACTGGTGGGCTTTACCGGCGGTTACAATATGGCAAACGAATACTTTAATCTGACCCATCCCTACGGTTATTGGAAGGACACAGGCGTGCAGATCACAGGGCTAGCAGTGCGGAGCCTGACGGCAACTTTTCTGGAAAACTGGAACGCGGTCAAGGGCAACGATATCGATGATGCCGATTTTGGCAAATATCTGGAGCAGCCTTATGCGGATCCGCATGCCATGGCAGAGGAGATCGGAGAGACTGGGCAAAGCCGGGCTTATGTGCAGCCTTATGCAGACCGCCCTATGGATAATGAGCATGTGGGCGAGGAAGTCTACATCAGCCTGATCAATAAGGCAACGCGGTATTGCTGGTTTGTCACGCCGTATCTCATCCTGACTGATGAGATGGTGCACGCCATCCGTCTGGCAAAAAAGCGTGGCGTGGATGTGCGCATCATCACACCGGCGATCCCGGACAAACGTATTGTCTATGCCGTGACGCGGTCTTACTATCATTGCCTGGCAAAGCACGGTGTCCGTATCTATGAATACACGCCGGGCTTCTGTCATGCCAAGATGTGCGTGGTGGATGACGTGGTAGCCACCTGCGGCACGATCAATCTGGACTACCGCAGTCTCTATCATCATTTTGAAAATGGCTGTCTCTATGCCTATGGTCCGGCAGTCCAAGAGACCAGACAGGATATGGAAGCCATGATGAGGGAAAGTCTTGAAGTTACAGAAAAATACAATACCGGGCGCAGTCAGGGCATGCGGTTTATCCAGATGCTCCTGCGTCTGATCGCACCACTTTTATAAACAGAAGAGGAGTTTACAAAAGAGAGTATGAGTCAGGGAATTTTAATTTTTCAAGCGATCGTAACGATCGCCTGTATCGCTTTTGTCTTGGCGGCAGGGATCCAAAAGTCCAACCGTCTGTCTAAATTGATGCTGATCGTGGCGTTTTTATGCCTGATCGAAAATGCGGCATATCTGATGGAGATACAGGCGGATTCGATCAGTGCGATTCTGCTGATCATGAAATTGCGATATATCGGTGTGGCATTTATTGATACTTTCTTTTTACTCTTTTGTATGCGCTATTCCCACAAAAAGATACCCAAGCACCTGGTCGGTGTCATGCTCGTAGTGGACATTCTTGTCATGATCAGTGCATGGACCAGTCAGTATCATTCGCTTTTTTACCGGGACATTTATTATGTGACCGCCGGCAGTCTGACCTATCTGCACAGAGTCTACGGACCGGTCATCTATTTTAACTCGGTCTATGAGACAGTGCAGATCTTTGCCTGTGCCTATCTGGCGCTTAAGGGCTGGCGTGAGGCAAAGGATGAAAAATACCGTCGCAGTTGTAAGATGCTCTTTTTCTGTGTCCTTTTGCCTTTCGTGGTCGTTCCCATCCGTCTTTCGGGACTGGATCGGGGCTACGAACTCATTCCATCTTTGACCGCGGTGGGGATGATCTTATTCTTTTCTTCTGCCATGGTGCAGGATATGTTTGATATTGCTCGTGTGGCACACAACAATATCTTTGAAAATATGCATGAACCTATCATCATTGTGGATGGGAACTACGGCTTTGTAGAGGCAAACATCAAGGCAAAAAAACTTTTTCCATCTTTAGCCGATCAGCGGCAGGGACAACTTTTAACAGAGACAAAACTTTTGTCTTATCTGCGTACCGGGATTGCCAATAAGATGTATTTGGGCGATCAGGTCTATGATGTGCATATCGACCAGATTTATGAGGAAGATGTGCTCATGGGCTATTCTATCCTTCTGATGGATCTGACGGATGAGGAAAAGCAGATGAAGCGGATCCAGTCCCTGGTGACAGCCGCCAACGAAGCCAATCAGGCAAAGAGTGATTTCATCGCCAGCATGTCACACGAACTGCGTACTCCGATCAATTCCATCATGGGTATGAACGAAATGATCCTGCGAGAGGCGAAAGATCCGCAGATCCTGCAATATGGCAAAGACGTGGAGAGTGCAGCAAATATGCTGCTGAGCCTGGTCAATGATATTTTGGATTCGTCCAAGTTATCGACCGGCAAACTCAATATCCTGCCGGTACATTATGATCTGGGCAATATGATATCCGATCTTTATCAGATGCTGTCGCCTCATGCCAAGAAGAAAAATCTGACTTTTCAGGTCGTTGTCGATCCGACCCTGCCGCGTGCCTATATCGGGGATGATATCCGTATCCGTCAGGTTCTGATCAACCTTTTGACCAATGCGATCAAGTACACCGCCCAGGGCAGTGTGACCTTTTATGTGGAGTCGGTACAGACGACAGACAGTAGTGATCTGGGCGTACGTTTTTCCATCAAAGATACCGGAAATGGCATCAAACCGGAAAAGATCCCACAGATCTATGAACGCTTTAACCGCGTGGAAGAAACGGCAGTCCGTCATATCGAAGGCAGTGGCCTGGGACTGAGTATTTCTTCCTCTCTCCTACAACTGATGGGCAGTAAACTGGATGTCTGGAGCCAGGAGGGCGTCGGCAGTGACTTTTCATTTGTTCTCTACCAGCCGGTAGCGGATCCAACACCGATCGGGGAATTTGCGCAGATGGTAGCGCAGAATGTGGCATATGAGGAGTTTGCCTCCGGTTTTGTGGCACCGAAAGCCAAGATTCTTCTGGTCGATGACAACGAGATGAATCGGCGTGTTTTTGTGGAACTTTTAAAGGAGAGCCGGATCCAGATCACGGAGGCGGATAGTGGTGCAGAGTGTCTGCGTCTGACAAAAGAACATGCCTATGACCTGATCTTTTTGGATCACATGATGCCGGAAATGGATGGGATCGAGACGCGGCGTAATATGCTTTCGGATGAGGGCAATCTCTGTCGGCAGGTGCCGATCGTCATGCTGACCGCCAATGTGACTGCGGGGGCAAGGGAAAAGTATCTGGCAGAGGGCTTCTGTGACTTTTTGCCAAAGCCTATTCTCTACGATCAACTGGAAAAGATGCTCCTTACTTACCTGCCAAAAGATCTGGTGAAAAAGGGGCAAAAGGATGACAAAGATCAGGCGCAGGCAGACATGGAACTGCCGCAGATCGAGGAGTTTGATGCGGAATATGCCATGCTGATCTGGAAGAGTCCGTCGCGTTATCGTACCGGTTTGCAGGAATTTGCCCGTGATCTTGCAAGGGCGCAGGAAAAGTTGACGACTCTTTTTGACACGACCTGGACGGATGAGACAAAAGAGGACTACAGACGCTGTATCCATACCTTAAAGGGCACGGCGGCGACCGTGGGTGCCCTGCTTTTGTCAAAAACAGCCCGCCTGATCGAGATAGCTCTGGCTGACGGTCGGATAGATCAGGTGCAGACCCTGCATCCTATACTCATGGAGCAGATCGAAGATGCCGGAAAGCACCTGGCAGATTATTTCAAAGATCACAAGGATACGACGGCGGAGACCAAGGAAAATCTCTTGGAGATGATGCAGTCTGCACTGGAAAACCAGGACCTGCAGGCGGTGGATTTCCTCTATCAGCAGTTGCAGGATAGAGCGTGGAGCGTGGACGCGGCATCGGTACTGGCGACGCTGGGACAGGATCTGTCGGAATTTTCCTGGGAGTCTGCGACGCGCAAGGTGGAAATCCTGCGGACTTTCTGCTAAGATAGGTAAGCGAAAAAGAGAAAAGGATAGGATAGATTAGAAATGAAGCAAAAGGTAAAACTGATTGCATCGGATCTGGACGGCACGCTTTTACAGAACTATATGCCGGATTGTTCCGAGGAGGCGATCGAACTGATCACGGCACTGACGAAAAAGGGCGTGATCTTTGTGCCTGCCAGCGGCAGACAGTATTTTAACTTACATAACATGTTCAAAAAGGTGGATGGAGATGTCATGTATCTCTGTGAAAACGGTGCCTTGGTCTTTTACCAGGACAAGGTTCTCCTAAAGCGGGAGTTTGACCGAGCGTTAGCCTTGGAACTTTGCCACATGGTCATGGATGATCCAAAGTGTGAAGTCTTGATCTCCGGGGAGCGCACCTGCTATGTGGTGCCAAAGACAGAGGACTATGTGAATTATCTGACAAATCACATCAAGAACGATGTGACCGTGATCGGGGCACCGGAGGAGATCACAGAGCCGATCATCAAGGTATCTTACTTTACCCCAAAGGACTACCGGGATCAGGTGACGGCATACTTTACCAAAAAGATCGCCGGAAGATGCCAACTCATGGTATCTGGTAATGAGTGGGCGGACTTTGCACCACTTGGAGCCAATAAGGGTACGGCACTCGAAGCCATCGGTCAGCAGATGGGGATCGCACCGGAAGAAATGGTGGCTTTCGGTGACAACGAAAATGACCGTTCTATGTTGGAATTTGTGGGACAGCCTTATCTGATGCAAAAATGTAATCCGACCATGGAGGATGTCAAGGTGAACCACTGCGACCGCGTGGAAGATGTTTTGCGTCAGATTTTAAATGAAATGTTGTAGATACAACATATTTTTTAGACAAAATGTCTTATGATCTAGTCATCTTAGGAAAAGTAAAGGAGCATAGATCATGAGAAGAAAGATTGTTCATATTGAAGAAGAAAAATGTAATGGATGTGGCGCATGTGCGACAGCCTGCCACGAGGGAGCCATTGAGATCGTAAACGGCAAGGCAAAACTCATCAAAGACGACTATTGCGACGGACTTGGCGACTGTCTGCCGCATTGTCCGATGGATGCCATCCATATCATTGAAAGAGAAGCGGCAGATTACGACGAAGTCGCTGTCAAGGCACGCATGGAAGCAGCCCAAGAACAACCAAAGCCATTTGTATGCCCGGGCAGCATGGCAAAAGCCATTGCACATGAGGATGCGCCGGAAGTGGCGGCAGCGACAAAGGCTGCGAGTGTCAGCCGTCTTGCTAACTGGCCGGTACAGATCAAACTGGCGCCGCCACAGGCACCATATTTTGACGGTGCCCGTCTTTTGATCGCGGCAGACTGTACGGCATATGCTTATGCATCCTTCCATGAAGAATTTATCAAGGGGCATGTGACCCTGATCGGCTGTCCAAAGTTGGATGCGATCGATTACAGTGAAAAATTAACGGAGATCATCAAGGCAAATGACATTAAGAGCGTGACGATCGTGCGCATGGAAGTACCGTGTTGCGGCGGGCTGGAGTATGCAGCCAAGACCGCCTTACAAAACAGCGGCAAGTTCCTTCCATGGCAGGTTGTGACCATCTCCATTGATGGCAGGATCCTTGATTAAGGAAAATGTTGACAGAATTGATTATTGCCTTAGAAAATGAAGAAATCGAGGTCGAGATCGTAAGATCCAAGCGGCGAAGCATGGCACTCCAGATCCGGACGGATGGATCCGTCTTAGCGCGGGTACCTATGCGTGTTTCAGACAGGACCATCCGCCGCTTTGTGACCTCGCATGCCAGGTGGATCGAGGAAAACCGCAGCCAGATGTTTGCAAGAAGACAGTATCTGGCAGAAAATCCTTACGACATCCCGGAATGGGAGAGCCTGACGGCATCCGACAAAAAAATAGCCAAGCAAAAGATAATAGAGCGCGTAGACTACTATGCAGATTGCATGGGGATAGACTACGGCTCTATTTCTATGCGTAATCAAAAGAGCAGGTGGGGAAGCTGCAGCAGTAAGGGAAATCTCAACTTTAACTACCGGCTGGCTTATCTGCCGCAGGAACTTTTGGACTATGTCGTGGTGCATGAACTGGCGCACCGCCGTCATATGGATCACTCCAAGACTTTCTGGCAGGAGGTCGAGACCTATTATCCAAATTATAAGGAATGTCGGCGGACATTAAATGATATCATGTTAGCATAAGGAGAGACAGATGCGGTATTACATTGCAGATTGCCATTTTTTCCATGAAGCACTCAACCGGGAAATGGATCACCGGGGCTTTGCCTCCGTGGAGGAAATGAATGAATATATGATAAAAAGATGGAATGAAAAGGTCAGAAACCGCGACGAGGTCGTGATCTTAGGAGATCTTTCCATGGGAAATGCCGAGCAGACCAATGCCCTTTTAGACCGTTTGCAGGGCAAACTGTTCCTGATCGTCGGCAATCATGACAACCGCTATCTGCGGAGCAAAACCTTCCACAAGGAACGTTTTGGCTGGATCTATCCCTATGCGGAACTCCATGATGACGGGCGCAAGGTCGTCCTTTCCCATTATCCCATCGCCTGTTATAACGGGCAGTATTTAAAAAATAAAAAGGGAGAGCCGCGGACCTATATGCTCTATGGGCATGTGCATGACAGTCATGACGAGCGCCTGATCGAGCAGTATCAGCAGATGGTGGAAAAGACCCGGATCCCGGATCGTGATGGTGGAACGCAGTCCCTTTCTTCCCACATGATAAATTGTTTTTGCATGTATTCGGACTACCAGCCCCTCAGTCTGGACGAGTGGATCGCGCTGACAAAGCAGCGACTTATCCGTTGCCAGAATGTGGAAGATTCATTATAATATAAGAGTTATCATCTAAGGAGGTAATCATACGAAATGAAGAAAGAAAATAAGAAAATGGCGCAGGAGAGAAGAGCCGCAGAACGTAAAAAACAGGCAACCATGCGTCTGGTGAGAAATACCCTCATCATTGCGCTTATCGTTGCATTTTTTGTCGGCATGATCGTCTATGGCGTGATCGATAGCCGTAAGCAAAAGGCTGCCGAGGCAGAGGATGCCCAGCAGCAGGCGACAGATACGTCCAGCCAGGAGTCCACCACACAGGATTCTTCAGATACGACGAAAGAGACATTGCTGACAGATACCAGTCTGGAAGTAAAGGAAGGCGATACGGTCAATATCGATTATTCCGGCAGTATTGACGGTTATGTTTTCCAGGGAGGAACCGCAGAGGGACAGGATCTGACGATCGGATCTAATACTTTTATCGATGACTTTGAGGAGCAGTTGGAAGGTCATAAGGTAGGAGAGACCGTTGAGGTCAATGTCACATTCCCGGAAAATTATGGTCGTTCTTATACAGACGATAATGGCGAGACCAAGAGTTTCAATGGGGCTGAGGCAGTCTTTACCGTCAAGATCAACGGCATTTACGGACAAGCAGAAGAATAAGGGAGGAAAAGCCAATGAGAAACATTACATTAGGAAGTACAGGGATCACAGTGCCGCAGAACGCTTTTGGGGCACTGCCGATCCAGCGTATCAGTGCTGAGGATGCAGCGGGACTTTTGAAAAAGGCATACGAAGGCGGCATGCGCTTTTTTGACACGGCAAGAGCCTACAGCGACAGCGAGGAAAAAATGGGCTTAGGTCTTTCAGATGTCAGAGAAAATATTTACATTGCCTCAAAGACGGCAGCCAAGACACCGGAAGGATTCTGGAAAGACCTTGAGACCACACTTCATAATTTAAAGACCGATTATCTGGATATCTATCAGTTCCATTGTGCAGACCGGGTTTTTGCACCGGGGGATGGCACAGGCATGTACGAAGCCATGCTTGAGGCAAAAGCCCAGGGTAAGATCCGTCATATTGGTATCACAGCGCACAAGATCGGCATTGCCGAGGACATCATCGAATCCGGTCTTTATGAGACCTTGCAGTTCCCATTTTCCTATCTGTCTGCGGACAGGGAACTGGCATTGGTGGAGAACTGCCGCAAGCACAACATGGGCTTTATTGCCATGAAGGGACTGGCTGGCGGACTTATCAACAATTCCACCGCAGCCATGGCATATATGACACAGTTTGACAATGTCCTTCCGATCTGGGGAATCCAAAAAGAGAGCGAGTTGGACGAATGGCTTGCCTTTATGGATCAGACACCGGAAATGACCGATGAGATCCGTGCCTTTATTGCCAAGGAATGTCAGGAACTGACCGGCGATTTCTGTCGTGGCTGTGGCTACTGTATGCCGTGCCCGGCAGGTATCATGATCAACCAGTGTGCACGTATGTCTCTCATGCTCCGCCGTGCGCCGTCAGCCAACTGGCTGACCGAGGAAATGCAGGCAGAAATGAAGAAGATCGAGGGCTGCTTAGAGTGTGGCGCCTGCAAAAAGAAGTGTCCGTATGAACTGGATACACCGACATTACTAAAGAAAAATTACGAGGACTACAAGCGTGTGCTTGCAGGGGAAGTAGAGGTATAAGAGATGATCAATCCGGGAACTATGATGAAACTCATGAATGCAAAGAACACATTTACAAACAATCATCCAAAGTTTGTAAAGTTCTTGCAGGTGGTATTTTCTTCCCGCGTGGAGGAAGGAACTGTTTTTGAGATTACCGTGACTAAGCCGGGAGAGGAACCGATCACGACAAATTTTAAGGTATTGCAGTCGGATCTGGAATTGATGGAGAGCCTGAAAGATTTACAGTAACAGGCAGGTGGAGTATAAAATGGAAGAAAAACGTCTGGCACTTTTGATCGATGCGGAGAACGCGAGTTCCAAGTATATTGATGCCATTATCAGTGAATTAAAAAAATATGGTGTGATCACCTATCAGAGAATGTATGGAGATTTTACCAGTCCAAATCTTGCAGACTGGCACAAAAAGGCATTGAAGCATGCCATTGTGCCAATCCAGCAGCCGCGCTATTCGTCCGGCAAAAATGCATCGGATATCATGCTGGTGATCGATGCCATGGATATCTTGTATCAGGACAAGACGGATGGATTTTGTATCGTGACTTCGGACAGTGATTTTACAAGACTGGTCAACCGCCTGCGTGAAGAGGGCATGTTTGTGATCGGCATGGGCAAATCCGACGCGTCAAAGACCTTTATTGCAGCCTGCAATGAATACAAGTTCTTGGATAAGATCGTGGATGAGGAGGTCAAGGAGACTTCCAAGGCAAAGAGCCACAAAGAAAGTAATCACGACAGCAAGGGCGATTCTATCACACCGATCGGAGAAATTAAATCAGCAATTAACGAATTGATCCAGCAGAGCGAGAACAATGGCGAGCATGCCAATCTGGGATCCACCAAGAGCAATCTGCAAAGACTCTTCCCGGATTTTGATGAGCGAAATTACGGCTACAGTTCCATGCGTACCTTTATTGAGGAAGCGACCAAGTTCGAGACCATGCAAAAAGGTACTGCCATCTGCATCCTGCGCAGCAGTGACCATGGCAAGGATATCGAAAAAGAAGTAGAGAAATTTGTACAGAAGGCAGCAGCCAGCACGGTGGAACTGGGAACACTTGGCAGGATGATCGCGACTGAATACCCGGATTTCAAATACAAGGATTACGGTTATGCCAGACTTTCCAAGTATGTCAGCAGTGTTCCGGGCGTGCAGATCGAGAACAATCTCGTGACCGCCATCCTGTAAAGACAGGTATAGATTTTTCTGGTTTTCAAAAAATAAAGATAGGATAGCAATATGAAAAACACAAGTCAGCGTAAAAAATTAAAAATAGAGATCACCATTGTCATCATTATTTCCCTGATCACGGGGATCATGGCTTATCTCAACCAGTATTATCACGCCGAGGGCGTAGAGGACGCACTGGAATCGGACGTGGAAGTTACCGTGACCAAGACGGAGGACGGCTATTTTTTTGATGGCAAGGGTACGGAGAGTGCCATGGTCTTTTATCCGGGAGCCAAGGTGGAGGAAATCTCCTACGCACCGCTCATGAAGCAGTTGGCGGCAAATGGCTTGGATTGCTATCTGGTCACTATGCCTGGTAATCTGGCGATTTTTGGCATGAATAAGGCAACGGATGTCATGACAGCCTATAAGTATAAGCATTGGTATATCGGCGGTCATTCGCTGGGCGGAGCCATGGCGGCATCCTATGCAGCAGATCACGCGGACGAACTGGACGGTCTCCTTCTTCTGGCGGCCTATTCGACCAAGGATCTTTCCGACAGCGATCTTGCGGTCGTGTCTTTGGTCGGCAGCGAAGATGGTGTCATCAACCGGGATAAACTGGCAAAGTATGCGGACAATCTGCCAAAGGATACGACGGTTGATATTCAGTTTGCCGGTGGCAATCACGCCTACTATGGCAATTACGGAGAGCAGGACGGCGATGGCAAAGCCGGTATCTCACGCGAGGAAGAGCAGGCGACGGTAGTGGATGCCGTGGTAGAAGCCTGGCTGTAAGAGTTACATAGACCGGATCTATGAAGGAAAGGATAAAATTAAATGAAGATATTATTTTATGATGCAAAGAAATATGATATCGATTCTTTTGATAAGGAACTGGCAGATTATGCATCCATAGAGATCGATTATCTGGATGCCGATATCAATGTGAGAACAGCGGCTTTAGCAAAGGGCTATGATGCCGTCTGTGCTTTTGTCAGTTCCGATTTATCCGCACCGGTTCTGGAAGTTTTGCACGAGGAAGGCGTAGGTCTGATCCTATTACGCTGTGCCGGTTTCAACAATGTGAATCTGGAAAAGGCAAAGGAACTGGGACTCACCGTCCTTCGCGTACCGGGCTATTCCCCGGAAGCCGTGGCAGAGCATGCAATGACACTGGCTATGAGTGTCAACCGACGTATTCATAAAGAATATATCAAGGTGCGGGAGAACAATTTCAGTCTGGAAGGACTCATGGGGATCAACTTTTACGGCAAGACCGCAGGTATTATCGGTACGGGAAAGATTGGTGCCGCTATGGCGCGCATTTGCCGGGGATTTGGTATGCGGGTGATCGCCTATGACAAATACCCGAATCCATCTTTGGATTTTATCGAGTATAAAGAATTAGAAGAAGTTTTCCGGGAGGGTGACCTGATCTCTTTGCATTGTCCGCTCACGATCGACAACTATCATATGATCAATGCCAAGACCATTTCTCTGATGAAGGATCAGGTGGTACTGGTCAATACTTCCCGCGGGGAACTGGTCGATACGGATGATCTGATTGCCGGGATTCGTGCCCACAAGTTTCATGGCGTGGGACTGGATGTTTACGAGGAGGAGTCCGGCAATGTCTTTGAAAACCGTGAGGCAGACATCATGGAACATTCCGTTACGGCAAGGCTTTTGTCTTTCCCGAATGTGATCGTCACCTCACATCAGGCATTCTTTACCGAGGAGGCAATGGAAGCCATCAGCCACACTACCTTAGAGAATGCGCTGGGCTACGAAAAGGGAGAGATCCCTACAGGCAATCAGGTGTAAGTTTAAAATGATTTTTTTTGGAACTCAGGATGCCCTCGCGCTGCATCTTGCTGAGTTCGTTGGAGAGGGCGCTGCGGTCGACCCCCAGATAATCTGCCAGTTGTTGGCGGTCAAAGGGGATGTCGAACTCGTAGTTGCCCTCTTTTTGTGCAAAAAAAGACAGATAGGACAAGAGCCTGCCGCGGATGGTCTTGGGAGAGGTGTGGAGGATGTGGCGGGACATATGCAGGTTCTTTTGTGAGGAAATGGCAAGCAGATTGCCTAAGAGGGCGCGGTGGCTGTAGCAGGACTTCTGACAGGGATTTAGGATAGCCCGGGTCTGTAAGAAAAGGACTTCTGTCGGTTCATTTGCAACGATATCGACCATGAGGATCTCCTCCGGTGTCAGGGCATAGGACTCGGCAAAGATCGCGCCTGCCCCCAGGCGGTCCATTACGGTGCGATTGCCCCAGAGGTCATTGTTTTCGATGGTGATATTGCCGGAGAGGACCAGACCGATGGCAGAGACCGTCTGTCCGGCACGCAGGATCAGACTGCCTTTTTCATATTGTCTGGTCTGTACGGAAAAACAGGTCAGCATCTTTTCCAGTTCATCCACGGATATGCCGCGGAATAATCTTGTATTTGCTAAAAATTGGTAATTCATTTTATCTCCTTTTGTTGTTATGACAACATAATTGTTTCGATAACCATATTATAATGAGCCTGTCAGTGAAAAACAAGACAAATAAGCAAGATAAAGGAGAAGAAAAATGGAAAATAAGATGTTTTGCTATCAATGTCAGGAAACAGCAGGATGCAAGGGATGCAGTGTGCGCGGTGTCTGCGGTAAGACACCGGAAGTGGCTGCATTGCAGGATCTTTTGATATATGTGACCAAGGGATGTGCTGCCCTTACAACAGCGCTGCGCAGTGAGGGCAAAGAGGTTTCTTATGAGGTCAACCATCGTATTACCTTAAATCTTTTTACAACCATCACCAATGCCAATTTTGATGGGGCACAGATAAAAAAGCGGATCGCAGATACCTTGGTCTGCAAGGAAGAACTTTTACAGCAGTTAGAGGACAAAAGGGAATTGCCGGAGGCAGCCCTTTGGACGGCGGAGCCGTCGGCTTATATGGAAAAGGCAAAAAGTGTCGGCGTTTTGGCAACGCAGGATGAGGATATCCGGTCTCTGCGCGAGTTGATCACCTATGGGCTCAAGGGTCTGTCCGCCTATTCCAAGCATGCCAATGTACTGCTGGCAGATGACGCAGAACTGGATGCCTTTTTACAGCGGGCACTGGCAGCAACCTTAGATGACACCTTATCCGTGAATGATCTGGTGGCGCTGGCATTGGAGACAGGCAAGTATGGCGTGAAGGGTATGGCACTTTTGGATGGAGCCAACACGCAAGCCTATGGCAATCCGGAGATCACAAAGGTCAACATCGGCGTGGGTAAGCGCCCGGGCATCCTGGTATCCGGACACGATCTGCGGGACCTGGAAATGCTTCTGGAGCAGACCAAGGACAGCGGCGTAGATGTATATACCCATTCAGAAATGTTACCGGCACATTATTATCCGGCGTTCAAAAAGTACAAGCATTTTGTCGGCAATTACGGAAATGCATGGTGGAAACAGACGGAAGAATTTGCGTCTTTCCATGGTCCGATCCTGATGACGACCAACTGTATCGTACCGCCAAAGGATTCCTATAAAGACCGTCTCTTTACCACGGGGGCATCCGGCTATCCGGGCTGCAAACATATTGAGGGAGAAATTGGTCAGGAAAAAGACTTTAGTCAGATCATCGCATTAGCCAAGACATGCCGGCCACCGGAGGAGATCGAACAGGGGCAGATCATCGGCGGTTTTGCACATGCCCAGGTATTTGCCCTGGCAGACCAGATCGTAGAAGCCGTAAAGAGTGGCGCGATCAAGAAATTCGTTGTCATGGCAGGCTGCGACGGCAGAGCCAAGTCCCGGTCTTACTATGCGGATTTTGCAAAGGCATTGCCACAGGATACGGTCATCCTGACAGCAGGCTGTGCCAAGTATAAATACAATAAATTAAATCTGGGTTCTATAGGAGATATCCCGCGTGTCCTGGATGCAGGGCAGTGTAACGATTCCTATTCGCTGGCGGTCATCGCTATGAAATTGCAGGAGATCTTTGGACTGGAAGACATCAATGAACTGCCAATCGTCTATAACATTTCCTGGTATGAGCAGAAAGCAGTTATTGTCTTGTTGGCGCTCTTAGCCCTTGGTGTAAAAAACATCCACCTGGGACCGACCCTGCCGGCATTCTTATCACCGAATGTGACAAAGGTTCTGGTAGACAACTTCGGGATTGCAGGCATTGGCAGCGTGGAGGAGGATATGAAGATCTTCTTTGGTGAATAAATCTTTACAGAAAGGAAGTGGCTTGTTATGATATTCTGGTGTCAGGTTCTGGCACCGGAAGGAGAACAAGCCATGCT
The DNA here is from genome assembly GCF_003473825.1 of Roseburia sp. AM16-25. Classification (NCBI taxonomy): domain Bacteria; kingdom Bacillati; phylum Bacillota; class Clostridia; order Lachnospirales; family Lachnospiraceae; genus Roseburia; species Roseburia sp. AM16-25. The sequence continues at coordinate 69,709 of NZ_QUCW01000001.1, read as the reverse complement.
TTCTTTAAACCGAAATCAGATCAAATATATTGTGATCCTAGCCATGCTCATCGATCACATTGCCTGGGCTTTTGTACCGCTTGCCTCCTGGCAGGGGCAGATCATGCATATGATCGGTCGGCTGACAGGTCCGACCATGGCATATTTTATTGCCGAGGGCTATGTGCATACACGAAGCGTAAAGAAGTATGCCAAGAGACTTGCCATTTTTGCGGTCATTTCCTGGATCCCCTTTACTTTTTTTGAGTATGGACATTTACCTATTTATAAATTAAATGGAAATTATACATTTGAATTTTCGCCGGGCGTTATCTACACCCTCTTTCTAGCCCTGCTTGCAATCTGGGTTTGGGATAAGGGAACGATGATGGAGGCACAGAAAAAAGCCATCATTGCCTTTCTTTGTATCTTGTCCATTTGGGGAGACTGGCCCATCTTTGATATCCTTTATGCCATGTGTTTCTTTTGCTATCGGAAGGATGAAAAGAAGAAGTGGTCGACTTATACCCTGCTCTCTGTCTGTAGTTTTGTCTTTGGGGGATTTGGTATCTGGGGTATTTATCAACTGGGGGTCTTTTTGGTGCCCCTGCTCCTACATTATACTTATAATGGAAAGGCGGGCAGTAAGAAGCCCATACATAAGTGGTTCTTTTATGTATTCTATCCCCTGCACCTGCTCGTGCTGGGACTTTTAAAAATTTTATAAAGTAAGATCACATAGAAAGCCCTCGTGCGCAGGATACGCGCGGGGGCTTTTCTTTTATTTCATTGAGAAGTTTGGAAAACTTAAACTGTTCCTGTGATGGTCAGGGTTGCGGAACCCGGAACAATGGAGATGACACCGGTCGCAGCATCCTGTGTATAGGAAGCGGCAGGTACGGTGATGATGCCGGCGGTCGATACAAACTGTCCGGTGGTGGCATCGTAGGTGTACTCGGTACCTTCCGTCCAGGCAGTGCCATTGAAGGCGACTGTGATCGGATTTAAGATCGGGTCAAAACGGTCGGAGACGATCAGGGCATCGGCTTCATCCGCTGCGGTGTTGCCGTAGTTCTGAATGATAAAGGTATAAGTCAGTTGTCCGTTTTCGGAGACAGTTGTCGGTGTTAAGGATTTACTGATGCGGAGCACCGGCTTACTGTAAGCATTGACTGTAGCACTTGCCGTGATCGGATTGGCGATATTGTTGGCATTGATGGTCGCCGTGTTGGTGATGCTACTTTCCTGTGCCAGTGGAGCATAATCGTTGGTCTTGGCCTGGTAGATGACGGTGACATTGCCTTTTGCCGGAACAGACAGACCGGAAATGGTCAGAGGAGGACCGGCGGTCACCGTTGGTGTCGGCTGTAAGACACCGCCAACATAATAGCGGACAGTGCCTACCACATAGTCCATAGGCACCAGTGTTATGGTGTTTAAGGTATAGGCACCCAGATTATCGGAGATCGTCACTCCGGTCATGGTGGTATTGCCTGAGTTTAAAATGTTGACGACATAGGTCAGGGTATCATCCTGCTGATACTCGGTCTGTACGGCGGTCTTTGTGGCAGAGAGCACTTCGACCAGTTCACCGGTCGTGATATTGGATGTGGTCGTGTTGCCGTTGTAGGACAAGGTCGCCTGGTTATAAAAAGTTGCCATAGTTGATATTCTTTCTTTTTTTATTATTCTATGTGGCGGGGAAAAAAAGGTACAGAAAATTCATTGGATATATTGACAATGTATGAACATATGAATATAATTACATATGAACAGATGATAAAGAGAAAAAATACAAAAGATAAAGATAAAGAAGGGAGGATTTCAGGTGGCAGAGCAGAAGTCAGAATTTTTGGCGGCACACGAAGATTTGGTAGAGCAGGTACTCCAAAACCAACCGGAGGATGAATACCTGTATGATCTGGCAGAACTTTTCAGGGTCTTTGGCGATTCGACCAGGATCAAGATCTTATATGCCTTGTTTGAAAGTGAACTTTGTGTCAGTGATATCGCACAGATCTTAAATCTGAACCAATCCGCAGTCAGTCACCAACTCCGCATTTTAAAGGATGCCAAGTTGGTCAAGTTCAAACGGAGCGGCAAGAGTATTTTTTACTCGCTGGATGATGATCATGTGCGCACGATCCTATCCATGGGTATGGATCACGTAGAGGAGTAAAGACAGATGGATCACCATCTTGTATGATAAAGAATAAAAAAGAAAAAGGAGAACAAAATTATGAAAAAGACATATGATGTAGAGGTTGATTGCGCAAACTGTGCAGCAAAGATGGAGGAAGCCGTAAAGAATACAGAGGGCGTAAAGAATGCAACTTTGAGTTTCATGACTTTGAAGTTAAAGGTTGAATTTGAAGAAGGCGCAGATGTGGACGCTGTTATGCAGCAGGCATACAAGAACTGCAAAGTCGTAGAAGACGATTGCGAGATCTTTTTATAAGAAGAACCGCGTTTCGGGGCTGTGCCACGGAGGCGGTGGGAGTCGTAAAGGAGAAGATAGATGAGTAAAAAACAGCAAAAAGTACTGAAACGCATTGTTGTTGCCCTGCTTTTATTAATAGCAGTATCCATTTTGGATGCTTTGGTAGAGATGCCGTGGATCCTTCGTCTGGCATTGTATCTGGTGCCATATCTGGTAATTGGCTATGACATTTTAAAAAAAGCGGGAAAAGGTATCCTAAAGAGACAGGTCTTTGACGAGAATTTTTTGATGGCCGTGGCGACCATTGGAGCGGTCTGCTTGGGAGAGTTCAAGGAAGGCGCTGCGGTTATGCTTTTTTATCAGATCGGCGAACTTTTCCAGAGCATAGCGGTAGGAAAGAGCCGTAAGAACATCGCAGCCCTTATGGATATCCGACCGGATTATGCCAATATGATGGTGGATGGCAAACTGGAAAAGGTCGATCCGGATGATGTGGAGATTGGTTCCGAGATCATCATCAACCCGGGCGAAAAAGTGCCGATCGATGGCGTGATCACAGAGGGAAATACGACCTTAAATACCAGTGCGCTTACGGGAGAAAGCCTGCCGAGAGACGTATCCTGCGGTGATGAGATCATCAGTGGATGCATCAATATGACCGGTATGATCAAGGTAAAGACGACCAAGAAGTTTGGAGATTCTACCGTATCCAAGATCTTAGATCTGGTGGAAAATTCAGCCATGAAGAAATCCAGATCCGAGAACTTTATCACAAAGTTTGCCAAGTATTACACACCGGCAGTCTGTTACGGTGCTCTGGCGCTTGCTATTTTACCGCCGGTCGTGCGCCTGTTTATGGGAAGTAGTCCGATGTGGGGCGAGTGGATCATCCGAGCCCTGACTTTCCTGGTAATCTCTTGTCCGTGTGCTTTGGTTATTTCCATTCCGCTATCATTCTTCGGAGGTATCGGTTGTGCCTCCAGCAATGGTATTCTGGTCAAGGGATCCAATTATCTGGAAGCATTGTCTGCAACCAAGTATATTGTCTTTGACAAGACAGGAACGTTGACCAAGGGAGTATTTGAGGTGACCGCCTCTTACCCGGAAAATGGATTTGATAAAGAAACCTTACTTGGTATGGCTGCCTATGCCGAAAGTTCATCTTCCCATCCGATCAGCCTGAGTCTGAAAAAGGCATATGGACAGGAACTGGATCTTTCCCGTGTCTCTGACATTGAGGAGATCGCCGGACATGGTGTGTGTGCCCGGGTGGACGGCAGGAAGGTCTATGTTGGAAACATGCGCCTGATGCAGCGTGAAAATCTGACGGTTACGACCGAGCACAAAGAGGGAACGGTCTGCTACGTTGCCGTGGATGGCACCTATGCAGGATGTATCGTGATCTCCGATGTGGTAAAACCGACCACGAAGGATGCGATCGCCGGACTGAAGAAGAACGGCATCAAAAAGACCATCATGCTTACCGGGGATGCCAATGAGACGGCACAGCGTGTGGCAGCAGAGATTGGTATTGATGAAGTCCACAGTGAACTGCTTCCGGCAGATAAGGTCGCACAGGTCGAGCACATTTTAAATGCCAAGGGAGAAAAGGAAAACTTAGCCTTTGTCGGTGACGGCATCAACGACGCACCGGTATTATCCCGCGCAGACATTGGTATTGCCATGGGAGCCATGGGATCGGATGCAGCGATCGAGGCAGCCGATGTGGTCCTTATGGACGATGATCCGGCAAAGATCGCGCTGGCTATGAAGATCTCTGTACGAACCTTAAAGATCGTGCGGGAAAACATTGTCTTTGCACTTGCGGTTAAGGCAGTCTGCCTGATCTTGGGAGCACTTGGTATTGCCAATATGTGGGTAGCCATTTTCGCCGATGTCGGTGTCATGGTGCTGGCAGTCTTGAATGCAACAAGAGCTTTGAAGATAAGAGCATAATAAGAATTTAAAAGGAAGGACTCTGCTGTGTCGCAGGGTTCTTTTTTCTTGGCTGGATAAACAGTGAAAAGACCGCAAAGGTGTGATACAATGAGCCCAAAGGTGAAAAGAAGGTGTGCGTATGAAGCAGTTATATACAAGTTGGGGAGAAAAATTAAGAGAGGAGGTGAAAGTGGGCAAGGAAGATCTTGCAGTACTTACAGAATATCCGCGCCCATCCATGATGCGCGATTCTTATGAGAATCTCAATGGTTGGTGGGATTATGCCATCACAAAACAGTTGGATGGGGAGAAAATCCCGGATATTTATAATGGGAAAATCCTTGTGCCATACTCACCGGAAGCCGCACTCTCCGGTGTGGAGCATCAGTTGCAACCGGATGAATATCTCTGGTATCATAGAGAACTTGTACTGGATAGAAAAAAACTGGATCAAGGGATGCGTCTGCTCCTACATTTTGGTGCGGTGGATCAGACAGCATATGTCTATGTGGACGGAAAAGAAGTGATGACACATGTTGGCGGATATCTCCCATTTACCCTTGACCTGACACCATATGCAAGGAAGAGCCGGGCGGACGCACTGGATCTTGTCGTGAAGGTGAAGGATGTCAGCGACACTTCTTATCATGCGCGGGGAAAGCAAAAGTTACAGCGTGGCGGTATGTATTACACGGCACAAAGTGGTATCTGGCAGACGGTCTGGATGGAATATGTGCCGGCTCTTGCAATCGCAGAAGTAAATGTGGTGGCAGATAGTGATCATGGAAAAGTGTGTTTTACTATTCTTGCACAGGGAAAAAATGAAACGAATGAATTAACAGATATTTGTGAAAATTTCATGACAAATGCAGGCTTACCTGTAACGATACGGATTTTTGCATCATCTCATGCGCGAGCAAATATTGAAACACCGCATGCTAAAATACAGGAAATAAGCGAAAAAACAGTCATAGCAGAGTACAAGGATAGCACCATCATAAGAAAAAAGGTAGAAAGTTCGGATAATCCGGAAAATTCTAATCTATATCTGGAAGATATTGTGCTGGAGATACCGGAAGCAGATCGCAAGTTCTGGAGCGTGGAAACACCTTATTTATATGATTATGAAATCTTGCTGGGGGAGGATGTTATTTACGGCTACTTTGCACTGCGCACGTTCACAAAGGAAAAAGATAAAGATGGAATCTGGCGCATCTGTTTAAATCATCATCCGATATTTATGGAAGGTGTTTTGGATCAGGGCTATTGGCCGGATGGACTCATGACACCGCCTGCGGATGCGGCATATATTTATGATATCATGGGAATGAAGGAGACCGGATTTCATATGATCCGTAAGCATATCAAGATTGAACCGGAGCGATTTTATTTCCATTGTGACAGGCTGGGGATGATCGTATGGCAGGATATGGTAAATGGCGGTAGGTCTTACAAGGATTGGTATGTTACATATCTGGCTACCGTACTTTCGTTTTTACAGATCAAAAGCAGTGACAGGCATCGAAAACTGCTTTCGCGTGAGGACGTGGCTGGACAACGTGAATGGCAGCAGGAGATGTTAGAGACGATCGCCTTATTAAAGAAACATCCCTGCATCAGCACATGGGTTATTTTCAACGAGGGCTGGGGACAGTTTTCGACCAATGAAATGGTGGCACTGGCAAGAGAGGCGGATCCAACGCGCCTGATCGATGCGGCAAGCGGCTGGTACGATCAGGGAAGCGGCGATATGAATTCCTTTCACAATTATTTCTTCCCTCTGGTCATTCCACGTGACCCAAAAAAGAATGAGCGTGTGGCTGTATTGTCAGAGTATGGAGGTTATTCCTATGGCATCCCGGAACATACTACAACAGAAGCTATCTATGGATATGGAACTTATAAAGATACGGAGAGCCTTAAGGCGGCATATGAAAAGCGGCGTCAGGAGGCGATGAGATTGATTCCACAGGGGTTGTGTGCAAGTGTCTACACACAGGTATCTGATATCGAGGACGAGGTCAATGGTATCTATACCTATGATCGGAAAGTGAAGAAAATATAATAATCATGCAATACTATTTTAAGGTGTAAGTCGAAAATGACTTACATCTTTTTTGATTACAGAAACTCTGCATTTCTGATGGCAAGAAGAAAAATCCAATGGCAGGAAGAAAAAACCAGTGGAAAAATCCAGCAAAATGTGGTAAGTTAAAGCGAACCTATGTTATGAATGAAAAACCAAGGTACACATCAACTAATCAAAACGAAAGTATATTTCATAGATACAGGGAAGGAGAACATACATATGATGATGAACAAACGGCTCATCGCCATGGTGGGCGAGAGCAAAAAATACATAGCCGGCAATGTCATCTTTCAGTGGCTTGGCATGCTTGCCAACATCCTGATGATGTATAGCATTACCGGGTTTTTAGGAACTTTACTGCCGGACAGCGGCAGGGGAGGCGACTTTTATCAGAACATCAAAAGACTGGTCCTGGTTGTTGTATTCTGTATTCTGGCACGTTTCCTTTGCACCCTTCTTTCCAACCGCATGAGTTTTCTTTCGGCAAAGACCGTAAAAAAGACCCTGCGACAAAAGATCTATGAGAAACTTCTGGCACTGGGTTCTTCCTATCAAAAATACGTTGCCAGTTCCGAAGTCGTACAGATCGCCGTGGAGGGCGTAGACCAGTTGGAGACTTACTTTGGCGCTTACCTGCCACAGTTCTTCTATGCCATGTTGGCACCCCTGACTTTGTTTATTGTCCTTTGCTTTGTCAATGTCCCGGCAGCGATCCTACTTTTGGTCTGCGTGCCTATGATCCCGATGGCGATCGTCTTTGTCCAGAAGTGGGCAAAGAAACTTTTGTCAAAATACTGGGGACAATATACGGCTTTGGGCGACACCTTTTTGGAAGACCTGCAAGGGCTTACGACCTTGAAGATCTATCAGGCAGATGGCTATAAGAGTGAAAAGATGGACGAGGAAGCCGAAAAGTTCCGAAAGATCACCATGAAGGTCCTGACCATGCAGTTAAATTCCATTACCATTATGGATATTGTTGCTTATGGCGGTGCGGCACTTGGCATGATCGTTGCCATCCTTCAGTATCGCGCAGGTCATATCGATCTTACCGGCACACTTTTTATCATCCTGCTTTCGGCTGACTTCTTTATTCCTATGCGCCAACTGGGAAGTTTTTTCCATGTTGCCATGAATGGTATGGCAGCCAGTGACAAGATCTTTGCCCTTTTGGATGTCAAAAAGGAAGAGACAGGGGAGATCGCAGAAGAGGTACCACAAACAAACGATCTTTGTATGCAGGACCTGTCTTTTTCCTATGATGAGAGCCGTCAGATCTTAGTCCATATCAACCTGTTAGTAAAATCCGGGCAGTTTGTTGCCCTGGTCGGAGCCAGCGGCTGCGGCAAATCAACGATCGCATCCTTATTTATGGGAAGAAATACGGCTGACCAGGGGCAGATCACCTTGGGAGGACTGCCATTGGCAGCCATTCCGGAAGATGTGCGTATGCAGAAGATCACCTATGTCAGCCACGATGCCTACCTCTTTAAGGGAAGCGTGCGCGATAATCTTTTGATGGCAAAGGAAGACGCCACGGAAGGGGAAATGTGGAAGGTCTTAGAGCAGACCAAACTGGCAGACTTTTTACGGCAAGAGGAGGGGCTGGATACCAAATTACTGGAAAAGGCATCCAACTTGTCCGGCGGACAGCGGCAACGCCTGGCATTGGCGCGTGCTCTCTTGCATGACAGCCCGATCTATATTTTTGATGAGGCAACCTCCAATATTGATGTCGAGAGTGAAAATGATATCATGGAGCAGATCATTGCTTTGGCTAAGACAAAGACCGTGCTTCTGATCTCCCACCGTTTGGCAAATGTGGTCGGAGCAGATCAGATCTATGTATTGGAAAAAGGTCAGATCGTTGAAGTGGGGCAGCATGAAAGCCTTTTGCAAGAGCAAAAAACTTACGCGTCACTCTGGCAGGCGCAGCAGGAATTGGAAAATTACGGAAAGTCTGAGAAAGGAGGAGCACAGGCATGAAAAAGAGATCGAATTTAGAGATCATGGCAAAACTGATCGGCATGGTACGTCCGCTTCTGGGCTATATGTTCCTTGCCATTACATTAGGTCTGATCGGACATTTATTGGCATCCTTTATCACTATTTTTGCCGGTTATGCGGCATTGAAGGTTTGGGGATTTCCAATAGCCCACTCCTTTGCTTTCTTCTTTGTCTGCATGGTGGTCTTTGCCATCGCCAGAGGATTTGCCCGCTATACGGAGCAGTCCTGCAACCATTACATTGCATTCAAACTCTTAGCACTGATCCGCGCAAAAGCATTTGCAGCCCTGCGCAGGCTTTGCCCGGCAAAACTTGAGGGCAGGGACAAGGGAGATCTGATATCCGTCATTACTTCAGATATTGAACTTTTGGAAGTTTTTTACGCACACACGATCTCGCCGATCGCGATCGCTACGATCTACTCGGTCATCCTGAGTCTTTTCATCGGACATATCCACTGGGGTCTGGGACTGCTGGCATTGGCGGCATATGTGACCGTGGGCGTCATCGTACCGGTCATTGCTTCCAAAACGAGTGGCGATCTGGGATTGGAGTTCCGCAATCAGTCAGGTAGTCTGAGTGCATTTGTGCTGGATTCTTTGCGCGGTCTGCCGGAGACCATGCAGTATGGCAATGGAAAAAAACGTATGCAGCAGATGAATGAGCGCACCGATCGGATGAATGACTGTCAGGAAAAAATGAAGCGTGTGACTGGGCTTAATATGGCGGTGACCAATACGGCAATCCTGGTCTTTGACTTCCTTATGCTGCTTAGCGCATCTTATTTATATAAAGAAGGGATCATTGCCTTTGACGGGATCGTGATCGCGACTCTGGCACTTATGTCCTCCTTTGGACCGGTGGTGGCACTGGCAAATCTGGGAACGACCTTACAGAATACCTTTGCCTCAGGCAACCGTGTCTTAGACATTTTAGAGGAAGAACCACAGGTCGCTGAGATCACAGGTGCAGACCAGACAACTTACGGACAGGTGACGATCGAGGATGTGACCTTTGCATATGAAAAGGAGACGATCTTAGATGGAGTGTCTTTGGATGTGCCAAAGCAGGGCATTCTTGGTATTGTCGGAAAGAGCGGCAGCGGTAAATCAACCCTCTTAAAACTTTTGATGCGTTTCTGGGATGTTGATTCAGGAAAACTTGCAATCGCAGACCGGGAGATCGGAAAGATCAATACGGAAGATCTGCGCCGGATGCAGGGCTATATGATCCAGGAGACCCATCTTTTCTGTGACTCTATCGCAGAAAATATCCGCATTGCAAAACTGGATGCGACCAGAGAGGAGATCGAGGAAGCCTGCAAAAAAGCCTCCATCCATGACTTTATCCTGTCCTTACCGCAGGGCTATGACACACCGGTGGGCGAGTTGGGTGATACCTTATCCGGCGGAGAGCGTCAGCGTATCGGGCTGGCGCGTGCCTTTTTACACGACGCGCCGATGATGCTTCTGGATGAGCCGACCAGCAATCTGGATTCCTTGAATGAAAGTGTCATTTTGCGTTCTTTGCGCGAGGAGCGAGGAGATAAACTGATCCTTTTGGTCTCACACAGGGATTCTGCCATGCGCATTGCCGATCAGGTCTATCAAATGAAGGAAGGACGCGTCAGTTAGGAGAAGATGATGGAAGAAAATTTGACCAGTCAGGAACTTATAGAAAAAAGAGAACGGGAAAAAACTATGGTTTCGGATATGATCCGTGTCTACTGCAAGGGAAATCATGCGGCTTATGATAAGAAAAACAAGTGTCTCTGCAAAGAGTGTCAGGCACTGGATGATTATGCGAGAATGCGCAGTGACAAGTGTCCTTTTATGGAGACAAAGACTTTTTGTTCCAACTGCAAGGTGCATTGCTACAAGCCCGAGATGCGCCAGCGCATCAAAGAAGTGATGCGCTATAGCGGACCGCGGATGCTCTTTGTGCATCCCGTCGCCTGCATCCGCCATCTCGTAGAGACGCGGCGGGAGAAAAAGCGACTGGAAACTACATAGAGATCCAGCCAAAAGCATTGGCAATGGATGAAATGAGGATGATGATGGCAAAGATCGGACAGAGATACTTGATCATAAACTGGAAGATCTTTTTTCGACGGAATGGTTTTCCTCCGTCTGTCACTTCATCCTCTATTTTTTGTGTGCCGACCACCCGGGAGACGAGCAGACAGGTCGCAAGGGCAGCCAGCGGCATCATGACTGAGTTTGTCAGGAAGTCAAAGAAATCCAAAAACTGCATGCCGATCAGGGTTACATTTGCCAGTGGACCATAGCCCAGAGAGGAAAGAGTGCCGAGCGCGATCATGATGATACCGACGATAACGGTCGCCTTTTTCCTTCTCCAGCCAAGTTCGTCCTCAAAGGTGGAAACCGCACTTTCCGTCAGTGCGATGGAACTTGTCATAGCGGCAAAGAGTACCAGCACAAAGAAAAGGATGCCGACGCCCGTGCCAAGCCCCATGCTGTCAAAGACTTTCGGGATCGTGATGAACATGAGGGACGGACCTGCCTGTAAGGTGTCCGGATCTCCGCCAGAAAAAGCAAAGACCGCCGGAATGATCATCAGACCAGCCATAATGGCGATCGCTGTGTCAAAGATCTCTACATTCTTGGTAGAGTCCTCGATGGAGACATCCTTTTTCATGTAAGAACCAAAGGTCACTAAGATGCCCATGGCGATCGACAGGGAATAAAACATCTGTCCCATGGCGGCAACGACGGTCATCCAGGAGAAGTTTTCCGGGTTTGGCACCAGAAAATATTTGACACCGGCAAGGGCACCTGGTCTGGTTACAGAATAGATGGTAATAATGACGGACAGTACGACCAGGATGGGCATCATGATCTTGGATACGCGTTCAATGCCGTTTCGTACGCCCGCAAAGATGATGCCAAGCGTCAGCAGGGCAAAGACCAGAAAACAGAGTTCTGTGGATGCCCCGTCAGAGATAAAGGTGCTGAAATAGCCGTCCTGGGCCAGTGCAGAACCCTTTCCAGAGAGATAGCCAATGAGATATTTGAGTACCCAGCCGCCAATGACGGAGTAGTAAGGTACGATCAGGATGGGTATGATGGCGTTGAGCCAGCCGCCGACAGACAGCCATTTGGATCTGCCGAAGGAATGGTAGGCTCCGACCGGACTTTTCTTGGTCATACGACCGAGTGATGTCTCTGCAATGATCATGGTATAACCAAAGGTCAGGGCAAGGATGATATAGATCAATAGAAAAATACCGCCGCCGTATTTGGCAGCAAGGTATGGAAAACGCCAGATATTTCCCAGCCCGACAGAAGCACCGGCTGCAGACAGGACAAAGCCGATCTTACCGGAAAAGGAACTGCGCTTTTTGTTTGGATCATGCATGATAAAATTTCCCCCTCAAGATTATTTCCTATTAAATGCATTTTTGCATACATAATGTGGGAAGTTTAGCATAAATACTGAAAATTTGCAATGTCGTATAGAAAATAAAGGTTGTCTTGCAAGATGAAGGGTATTACAATATGGATGTGAGACGAGGTCCGAGTGCAGACAGATGGGCGTCGCCTTTCGTATAGGAAAAATAGCATATGACGGGATATATTTCCCCAGGGGATGAAGATGGAGAAACAAGAGACAGCCAAGACGATAGCAGGACATGATGTGAAACGGGTACATGAGAAAATTTCAGATTATCTTGTCAGAAGTGAGTATGACTATATTTGTGTCATCAACACCCAGACAGGGATGCTTTATGTAGATACAGATGAATTGCATGCAGATTGGGACTGGACAGGCGAGGAGCATGACTATTATGATGCGCGCGCCCTTTTGGTAGAGACTTTTTTGGATGATAACGACGGTAAGGACTTTATGCACTGCTCGGAGATCCCATACATCGTAAAGCAGTTGGAAGAACAAAAAGTTTACAGTTTTATGTTCCATTTTAGTACACCGGAACACAACCGCCACAAGAAACAATGGAAGTTTTCTTATCTGGATCAGGAAGATGGTTTGATCCTTACGACCTTAAAGGATGTGACAAAACTCCTAGAACAGGATCATCTGACCGGAGAGTTGAACCGATATGGCTTTATCCGAAAGGCAAGAGCCGTTCTGCGGGATCCTGCCGTAGACCATGATCTTGCCATTATGTATATCAACCTCAAGGGCTTCAAGGCAATCAATGAGTTGTTCGGTACGGAGGGCGGAGATCTGGCACTGCGTGAGGTCGTGCGTGTCATTCACAGATCTAACCTGCATCCTTATGCTGTGGGACGTATCGAGGCAGATCATTTTGTCTGTCTGGTGGATCCAGCCAATATCAATTATGAACACTTAAAGCAATTCTTACATCAGACTCTGGTATTTGATCAGAGATCCTTAGATGTTTACGGTGTCTGCGGTATCTATATGATACCGGCGGAGGATCGTCTGGACAGCGTCAGCAATATGTGCGACCGCGCCCATATGGCAAAGGATTATATCGAGGATGAATATGTACAGCCCTATGCCATTTTTGATCAAAAGATGGGCAGTTCTTATATGGAGAGAAATGATGCACTGCGGGATATCAGCAATGCTCTGGAAAAGCATGAGTTTCAGGTTTATTACCAGCCGGTCTATGATGCCTTTTCCGGTGAGATAGCATCCGCCGAAGCGCTGGTGCGCTGGAAAAAGGCAGATGGAGAAATGGTATCGCCGGGCATCTTTGTACCTGCCTTAGAGGACAGCGGACGTATCTCCCAGATGGATCTTTTCGTGGAACGCAGTGTGCTTTCCTTTATGGAGGAACGCTACAAAAAGGGACAGTTTATTGTTCCGGTTTCCATGAATATGTCCCAGATGGATTTCTTTGATAAAGATATGATGGCATCGGTTCTTCTGGATGTCTCCAATACCGACCTGCCGATGGATTATACACGTTTTGAGGTGACGGAGACGGCATACTCGATCGTTGCCAGCAACAACCGCAATGTGCTTTTGGATATGAAGCGGATCGGCGTCAAGTTCTATTTGGATGACTTTGGCAGTGGCTACTCGTCCTTTAGTACCATCCGTGATTATGATTTTGATGTTGTCAAATTAGATATGGGATTTGTGCAAAAGATCGGTACGACGACAAAGGCAAATGCTGTCATTCAAGCCATTATCGACATGGCACATGCCATCGGTTCCAAAGTCGTAGCCGAAGGGGCAGAGACCAAGGAACAGGTGGATGCTTTGCGGGAGATGGGATGCGATTATATTCAGGGCTTCTATTTCTCCAAGCCTTTGCCGCAGGAGGAATTTGAGGCACTCTTAAATGCCCAGTACAGAGAAGACTAGCCGTGATACTGGGAAGGGGATACCCCATATTCTTTTTGAAAAAGATTTGAGAAATAAGATTGCGAACAAAAATGCAGTGCTTCTGCTACCTGGGTCACATTCATGTGCTCGGTAGTCAGGAGCACTTTTGCTGCCGCTAGTTTTTCTTTTTGGACATACTGGTTGACCGTGATGCCCAGTTCTTCTTTGAATTTGTGGGACAGATAATAGTCGCTGTAACCGGTAAAGTGTGACAGGTCTTTGATCGTGATCTTGTCGCGGATATGCAGGTTGATGTAGTCAATGCAGGCGCGGATGGGCGCAGAGATATCCTCGTTTTGCTTGGCATCGTGCACACGGGTGATGTAGTCGGCAAAGATGGTGTCGTTGATATAGCGGATATCATTTACATTTGCACAGTTGTCGATGGCGAGGGTGTAGGTATCCATCAAAGAATAGGAGATGGAGGCAGACAGACCGCCCCGGATGGCTGCGCGGCTGCAGAGGGTCAAAAGGGAGATGGATCCGTACTTGCAGCGCTGCAGATCATTTTCCAACTGGATCTTGATGCCGTTGGAGAACTTTCCACCTTCCTTGATCAGGTCTAAAAGTCCCATATTTCCCTGCTCGACTGCAGCGACCAGTTGCTGCTCAAAACCGGAAACCCCGGCATGGTCGCGGGACAGATCTTCGTTTAATTTATAAGAAGTCTGCTGTAAGTGGCGGATGGAGGCATCGTTGCCCTTATAATCTTCTAAGGCTTGCATAAATGCCTTGGTGGCTATGTTGGTCTCCGGGGCGGCAGCCGTCTTTTTGGTATGGTAAAAGTTCTTGCGCCGGATGGCAGGAAAATCCAGACATTCATCGCAGATGGCATTGTGGAGCATGAGCAGGTATTGCTCAAAGATATTAATGGGGATGATGGGATAGTCCTTGAACTGCTCGTACATATATTTACGGGCGGACACGGAAAGATCATGGATCTCCAGATCATCCAGCAGGCGTTTTAGAGACCGGTCATTGGCAAAGGTCGGTCCCAGTAAAAGGACACGGTCGGTTCTTTTATCCTCTTTGGAAAATACACAGCCTATGATAATGCCCAGATCGTCTGAAAATTCATAGGGAGGGCAGACATCTTCTTTGGCATATGCGATCAGAAAGTCTTTCATACCATTTAAAGAAATGAGCCGATCCATAAACTCTGCCTGTCCATCATGATTCGAAAGCAGTTCCATGGCAGGGGAATACTCCCAGAACTGCAGGGAATAGCATGTGGATAAGATTTTTATGGTCATCTCACAGGTCTCTTTAGAAAACATACTGACATACTCCTTATTTGCATTGTTTGTATCCAGTATAACGCAAAAATATTAAATTTCTATAAAAATCACGAAAAAAATAATATAAACATGAATTTATGTACGATGCTTTGAGCCTACTCGTGCTAATGTATAGTTAAACGAAGGGGACGAAATATTCGTTTCAACAATAGAGGAGGACTTTTTATGAGTAAAGAGGTAAGTGTTACAGGCATGAAATACCGCAGCGCCAAGTTATGGGAGATGATCATGGCTCCGGCGTGTGCTGGTAACAACATTTGTATGTACATGTGTATGGTTTATGCTTCTTATGCCGGCAGTGAAGGCTACGGTATCGCAACTGCGGTTGTGGGTGTTATCATCACCTTATCCAGAATCCTGGATGCAGTAACAGATACAGCGATTGCGTATGTATTTGAGAAATTCCCTACCAAGTATGGTAAGTGTCGCCCATTCCTGCTCATTGGCTGGATTATCGAGGCAGTTGCAGTCTATCTGATGTATGGAGCAGGTGCAAACCACTTCAAGGGTGTGGCAGGACTGGTTATGTTCATTCTGATCTACATTATTTACATCATCGGTTATACCGTAAATAACGTAGCAGGTTCTGTTATGGCATCTGTTCTTACCAACGATCCTAAGCAGCGCCCGATGTTCAACTTTGTATCTACCATTTTTTCTTATGGTGTACCGATCCTTTTGAGCAATGTCGTAACATTCAACATCTTGCCAAAATATGACAATCAGTACAATATGCCAATGTTAAAGGAAATGACTTTGTTTTACATCGCAGTTTCTTTTGTCTGCTGTATTGTTTCCATGATTGGTATCGCAAGAGCAGATAACGATGAGGTTTGGAAAGAGGCGAGTGCTAAGGTATCCGGAAAGCAGGAGAAGATTGGTCTTAAACAGATGTGGGAAGTGCTTTCCAAAAACAAGGATGTACAGCGTTATATCGTAACATGTGCTACCGATAAGTTTGCACAGACAACAGCAACGCAATCGGTAATCATGAACCTGGTATCCGGTGTACTGATCGGATCCTATTCTGCAACACAGGTAGCAAACAACTATGCATCTGCTATTGGTCTGGTATTTGCCTTTGGCGGTGGTATCATCATCGGAAAGATCGGTGCCAAGAAGGGAACGGTATGGTTCTCATGGTTTGCTATTGCAATTTCTGTTATCCAGCTTGCTGTATGTATCATCTTAGGACCAAGCGGTATGCGTGAGATCGGAACCACAGGCTCTTGGGCATTCCTTCTTTGGGTAGCATGTACGGTTGGTATGACCGCAGGCAGAATGCTTCTTTCCGTTGCAGCAGGAACCATGCGTGCAGATGTTACGGATGGTGAGGAACATCGTTCCGGCAACTTCATGCCATCTGTTATCGCAGGCGTTTACTCTTTGTTCGATAAGGGTATGTCATCTATCTGTGCTATGATAGCAACCGCAGCAATTTCTTTGATCGGTTATGTCAACACAGTACCACAGATGGGGGATGAGGTTACAAGCGGTGTATTCTGGATGGGAATCGGACTGTCCTTTGTCCTTCCGATCATTGGATTCCTCTGCAATATTTTTGCCATGAAGAACTACACGCTGGATGTGGAAACGCTCGCACAGGTGCAGGCAGACAATCAGGCAAAACGTGATGCAGTAGCAGAACAGTTACATCAGGCAGAAGCATAAAGTGTAATTGGTCTTACATAAAAATGACGATGGGGGTCGGCAAAGATGCTGACCTCTATTTTTTTATCTGCGCTTGTGTTATACTCGAGCTTGAACGTTTGAAGAAGTATCTCGGACAAGAGAATGTACTATAAACAAGAGGAGAGAAAAAGTCATGGAAGAGACAAGCATGCAGATCATCGGACATGTGCATACGGATTTCCCGACCAAGTTTGGTTTGCCCAGACAGAGCGGTCTGATAGAGGAACTGGTCGGGCGCATCGAATTGGAGCCGGAATTTCGCCGTACTGAAGCCTTCCGCGGCATTGAGGAATTTTCCCATCTTTGGATCCTATGGCAGTTTTCTCTCAGTCAAAAAGAGCATTGGTCGGCGACGGTAAAACCGCCACGCCTGGGAGGAAAAAAGCGTATGGGAGTCTTTGCCACGCGCTCACCCTTTCGCCCCAATCCCATTGGGCTATCCTGCGTTAAATTATTAGGCGTCGACTATGCTTGTGCCAAGGCACCGGTACTTTATGTGGCAGGGGTAGATATGGTGGATGGCACGCCCATTTATGATATCAAGCCTTATCTGCCTTATGCGGATGCAAGAGCAGATGCCAAAGGGGGATTTGCCGATGCGGTCTTTTCCCATGCACTAAAGGTGGACTTTCCGCAGGAATTGCTGGATAAACTTCCCAAAGAAAAGCAAAAGGCGGCGATCGCCTTTTTAAAGCAGGATCCCAGACCGCCTTATCACAATCATGCCGATCAGGTCTATAAGATCGCCTTTGACCGCTGGGACATCCACTTTACCGTGGAGGGGGACAGAGCCAGTGTTTGCGCTGTGCATTGCATCCGGGGCGCAGAAAGGTGAAAAAGGAGAAAGAATATAAGATGACACAGTCGAATACAGACAATCGCATAAAATTTGGCTTGGATAAGGCAGTCCTTGGTATGCTGCTTACCCTGGCATGGCCTACGATCTTAGAAAATCTCTTGGAGACCATCTTACAATATGTAGATACTGCCATGGTGGGACATCTGGGCGCACAGGCAACGGCAACGGTATCTCTGACCGCTACCTATACCTGGCTGATCCAGAGCGTGATCGGTGCCCTTGGCGTGGGCTTCCTTTCCTATATTGCAAGGGCAGTGGGAGAAAAAGATCAAAGTAAGATCCGCAAGGCATCCAGACTCGCCATGATCGTGGCACTGCTTGCCGGGGGCATCCTTATGGCAATCACTCTTTGGATGGCACCCCATGTGCCGGTCTGGATGGGGGCAGAAAAGGCGATTCATGCAGATGCCACACGCTATTTTATCTTTATCAATCTGCCTATGATCTTTCGTGCGGCGACCATTATATTTGCCTCTGCCATCCGGGCGACAGGCGATACCAAGACACCTATGATCGTCAATGTCTGGGTCAATGTTATCAATATCGGGCTCAACTATGTTTTTATCTATCTTTTGGGAAAGGGGGCTGTGGGAGCCGGTATGGCGACCATGGTATCTTATACGATCGGGGGTCTTTTGATGACGGTCGTATTCCTACGCAATCCGAGTCTGGATGTGCTGGGGAAGGGGGGATCCCCGGCGCAGGGGAAAGAAGATAAGCCGCTTGTAACAGAAAAAGCGCAAGACATTTTGCCGGTTACGACCCGACAGGTTCTGACGGCTGTCCTTGCCATTAGCCTTCCGGTTGTCCTAACACGCCTGGCATCCTGCCTGGGACATGTGGTCTTTACCAGTTTTGTCTCATCTATGGATACGATCACCTATGCGGCACATGCCATTGCCATTACGGCGGAGGAGATCTTTTATATTCCGGGCTATGGCATGATGGCGGCGACTTCTACCTTGATCGGCCACGCCATCGGTGAGAAGAATAAAAAGAAAGAAAAGGATGTTAAGATCGTGTCGATCGCTCTGATCTTTGGACTCATGTGCATCACAGGTATCCTGCTCTTTGTCGGCGCCCATGCCATGATGTCTATTTTTACAAAAGATCCGCAGGTGATCGCTATCGGGACGCGTCTGCTTCGGATGGTGGCCTTTACGGAACCGGTCTTTGGCACATCGGCAGTCATGGAAGGTATTTATAATGGTATGGGACGCACCCGCTATCCTCTGGTGGTGGAACTCATCAGTATGTGGGGTGTGCGCGTGGTCGGCACGTATCTCTGCGTGCGTGTCTTTGGACTGGGAATCATGGCTGTCTGGATCATGATGATCTGCAACAATGTCTTAAAAGCCATCCTGCTTGCCTTAGGCTTGCTCGCCATGGGGAGAAAAAATGCACAAAAGTAGGCTAAGGGGTTTATTTTGCAAAATTTCCTCCGATATAGAAGATAAGAAACGTTGAAAAGGATTTCGACATTGCATTATTGATCAAGGAGGACAAGATTATGAGTATGAATCCGGTAGGAACTACTAAGACCGATAGCGTTTACAACCGCTACGGAAAGACTTCTTCTGCCAAGACTTCCAAAGAGGCTGAAAAAACAAGTGCCACTGAGGAAAAAGAGGCGGTTTATGAGAAGGGAACAACAGAAAAGAAAGCAACTTATTCCATCAACAAGATGAGTTCATCCGATCGTGCAGCCCTGGTGCAGCAGTTGAAGCAGGATCAGGAGAACAGGCAGCAGAGTTTGATCTCACTGGTACAGGATATGATGAACGGACAGGCAAAGTCCTACAGTCAGGCAACCGGTGATGATTCTATCTGGAAATTCTTAGCCAGCGGCAACTTTACTGTGGATGCAGCAACCAAGGCACAGGCGCAGGCAGATATCGCAGATGACGG
This sequence comes from Roseburia sp. AM16-25, assembly GCF_003473825.1. NCBI lineage: Bacteria > Bacillati > Bacillota > Clostridia > Lachnospirales > Lachnospiraceae > Roseburia > Roseburia sp. AM16-25. The sequence goes on along the minus strand of NZ_QUCW01000001.1, from coordinate 50,156 downwards.
ATACTGGGGTGTTTCCCAGACCTCACAGCGTTTGTTTGATTTTGCAAGTGCACTTGCAGGAGATGATGTAGAAAAGATGCAGAAGATGCAGGAAGCCATGCAAAAAGGTTTCAAGCAGGCGACAGCAGCATGGGGCAAATCGCTTCCAAGCATCAGCCAGCAGACTATGGATGCAGCCAACAAATTGTTTGATGATTATTACAAATCCAAAGGCGTAGAGGCCTAAAGAAAGGCATAAGAAAAGGACGGATGGGCTCCGTCCTTTTTTGATGGGAAAATATTATAGTGCTATGTGTGCAGCAAACTTCTTTTGCAGTTTTTTATGCACATGGAAGAAGGCCGGGACGAGGAATACATCCGCCATGATCCAGGCAAAGGGACTGGCAAAGCAGGCACCCAGAAAGCCAATCGCCGGTACCAGGGTAAAGGCAACAATGCTTCGCGCCAGCATTTCCATAACGCCTGCAAGAATGGCAAAGATGGAAAAGCCCATGCCCTGAATGAGAAAACGTACGATGTTGACCAGAGCCAGCGGAAAATAAAAGCAGGACTGGATCAGCAGGAAAGTCCGTGCATCTGCGATGATGGCTGTCTCATTTGCGGACAGGAACAAAAGCAGGAGATATTTTCCGGCAAAGAGCAGGACAAAAAAGGCGATGATCGCATAGCAAAGACCAAGGATGGTCGCAGATTTTAAGCCTTCTTTGACACGCCCCAGTTCCATGGCACCGACATTTTGTCCGCCGTAAGTTGCCATGGTAGAACCCAAGGCATCAAACGGACATACGATGAACATGGAGATACGGTTGGCTGCGGTGATGGAGGCAACGGCATTGGACCCTAAGTTGTTGACGGCAGCCTGCAAGATGACAGAGCCGATCGCTGTGATAGAATACTGTAAGCCCATAGGTACGCCCATATGACAGAGAGTAGCAACACAGTGTCCGTTCCAAGCCCATTCGCCCGGCTGCATTTTTAAGATCGGGAACTTTGCCTTCATATAGATGAGGCAGGAGATCCCGGAGATAAACTGGGAGATCACGGTTGCATAACCGGCGCCTTCGACACCCATGCCGATCTGTGTGATAAAGATCAGATCCAGTACGATGTTGATCCCGGATGCCAGCAAAAGGAAATAGACCGGAGTCTTGGAGTCACCGAGAGACCGCATGATACCGGAAGTGATATTATATAGGTAAGTAACCGGAATACCCACAAAAATGATAAAGATATAGGAGTATGCCTGATCTATGATATTGGACGGTGTCTGCATGAGTTCCAGGATCTGCCGGCAAAAGACGGAGACGATCAGAGTCATGACAGCAGAAAAAATGAGGCAGAGCCAGACACTGTTGGCAACGTATTTGCGCAGGCTTTCATAATCACCGGCACCAAAACGCTGGGCGACCGGGATGGCAAAGCCACTGCACACGCCCATGCAGAAACCGATGATGAGAAAGTTGATGGCTCCGGTGGAACCGACGGCGGCGAGGGCATCCACACCCAGAAACTTTCCAACGATGATGGTATCTACCAGACTGTAGAACTGCTGAAAGAGCATACCCACCAAAAGAGGCAGGGAGAAACCAAGGATCAGTGACATAGGTTTTCCTGTCGTTAATCTTTTTGTTGTATCTTTTGCCATAATTGCATTCCTTTCCTTATATATCAAAATTCGCTTTAGATATAATAGCACGAAAAATTTTTTTAACAATACTTTCCTAATAAACTTTCTTATTGTATAATGTATTTATCTTCATACACAGGGCAGTTGAGGGGAAAACTGTACACTTGTATAGTAAACGAGGGGGATAAGACGATGGACTATAATGACGTCATTCGTAACAAAAACAGAATATTAGCGATCACACTCTTGATCTGTATTGTGCTTCGCTGTATCGTAAATGCATTTTTTACCGGGATCGTACAGGTCATCCCGATGGGTATCGGAGGACTGATCTTTACAGCGCTCCTGTTACTCTTGAACAAAAAGGTACATCCGGTGGTCATGATGTATGCCATGGTGGTACTCATGTCGGCGATCAGTATCATTCTGATGATAGCCTTTCCTTGCACGACCAATTATCTGATGTTTTTCTTGTCGATCTTTTTTGTTGTGATCTATGAGGACATCCGACCGATCATCATGCAGTCGGCGATCAGTGCGGCTGCTATGGTATATTTCTATTTCCGCTATACACAGGAATTGCGAGATTCCTGGTCGACGGATGCCATGTCAATGTGCGTTGTTTATATTGTCAGTGGCATGCTGGTATATATTTCTCTTTGCCGCCTGACCAAAGAACAGTTCCACCAACTGCGCAAGACCCACAAGGCAAGCGAAAAGGAGCGTAAAAAGGCAGAACAACTCTTAGCAGAGATCGGTAAGTCTGTTGGTGTCTTAGATACGACCAGTGGCAAGTTAAATGACAATATTACTATGACCGGCACGATCTCTGATCAGATCGCAGAGGCTACCGAGGACATTGCGCGCAGGACAGTGGCAGAGGTCGGAGATATTGAGCAGATCAAGGGCATGGTACAAAACGGGGTTTCCCAGATCAAGGATATCGCGGACAGCAGTACCCGCATGGCGGGGGCTTCCAACGAGACCAACACTCAGGTACAGACAGGCGGTCAGTTGGTAGGAGACCTGTCTTCCCAGATGCAGGATCTCAACAAGCGCATGGAAACGGTTGCTTCCTCCATCCAGTCCTTATCCGAGGAAAATGCCAAGATTATCGAGATCTTAGCGACACTGGATCAGATCACATCCCAGACCAATCTTCTGTCTTTGAATGCTTCCATCGAGGCTGCCAGAGCCGGAGAGCATGGCAAGGGCTTTGCTGTTGTTGCAACGGAGATCCGTCAGTTATCTGATGACTCCGCCAAGTTCACAGAGCAGATCCATGGCATCTTAAACGGTGTCGAGGAGCAGACCACACAGGTACAAAAGGAGATCTTAACAGGACAGAAGTCTGTGGAGATCTGTACGCAGAATGCCAATGATGTCAACTTCTCATTCCAGGAGATCGCCGAGAATACTTCCCAGGTATTGCACCGTGCCAATGTGATCGAGAAGCAGGCCCAGGAACTGGAAAGCCTGATGAACACGACTTTGGAGAATGTCAACAATATCAACGACAATATCGAGTCAACATCCGCAGCCATGGAGGAGATCTCCGCAAGTATCAACAATCTCCACAGTAACATCGGCAATGTGGTAGACGGTTATCATGACATCAATGAGATCACCGAGGCTTTGGTACAGGCATCCGAGCCGGAAGCAGAGGAGGAAGATGACGATCTGCCAAAGAAGAAATTGAAAAAAGTCAAGATTGATTTATCTTAAAATCGTATAGACAGGATAGAAAAAGATACATACTAAGAGGTAGAAAAGAGATAGGAGATACCACTTAGTATGTATTTTTTATTGGAAAAAAAGGATGGCTGCGGTTATATCCATCCTTATACATGGGAGGAGGAAAAAGAGGATCTGATCGATCCTGAGGCCATTCACTCCTGTCTGGTAGAAAAGAAAGGTCACGACCTCTTGGTACAGATGCAGGTGCCCTTGCAGGAGGAGAAAAAAGTAGAGGGGAAAAAGCAGACTGTGCCGCTGTTGGGACAGGGACATGCCTTTTCCAAGTTTGCCTTTGTCGTATGGGAGGACGGGATCTGTTTTGCGGATTTTGACGGCTATCTACAGGGGATCATGGACCGTCTGCGTAAGGAAAATGGGAAAAAGACACCGGAAGCCATGCTCTACCGGCTGTTTCAGATCCTTGTTGAAAATGATATTCATGTGCTGGATGTCATATACAAACAACTGGCAACTTTGGAAGAAGAGATCCCCAAGGATAATGCCCGCTTTTTCCTGCAAAAAATGTATACTATGAAACACAGCATTTATCAGTTGTTCCGTTACTATCAGCAACTGACGGAACTGGCGGATGATCTGATGGAGTGGGAGGGCGGCTTTTTAGATCCGGGAGAAATGGAGTGCTTTTCACGCTTCATCACAAGGACAAAACGGCTGGCAGATGATATGGAGATCATGCGGGAGTATGCCATGGAGATCTGGGAGATCTACCAGTCGCAGATCTCTATCCGACAGAATGATATTATGAAGATCCTGACAATTGTAACAACTATTTTTTTGCCGCTCAGCCTTTTGGCAGGCTGGTATGGCATGAATTTTGAATATATGCCGGAACTGCACTGGCGTTATGGTTATGTGGGGGTTCTGGTGGCAGCAGTCCTGATCGTGATCTTTTCTATGATCCTCTTTCGTAGAAAACGCTATTGGTAGATTGACTTTGAGGGGCTGACGGTGTTATATTATACAATATATATGTATATTTATAAATTTTAGGCGAAAGCGAAGACGGAAGAAAGGAAGAAAATTATGAAGTTAAAAAGAGGTTTAGCAGCCGTTCTGGTGGCTGCCCTTGCGGTAGGTATGATGACAGGCTGTGGAAGCAAGAGCAGTGACAAGCAGGCTGCAAGTGATAAAAAGGAAACTTTGGTCATGGCGACCAATGCGACTTTCCCACCATATGAATATGTGGACGGACAGGATTATGCAGGAATCGACGTGGAAGTGGCACAGGCGATCGCAGATGAACTTGGCATGGAATTACAGATCCAGGACGTAGAGTTCGGTTCTATCATTTCCGGTGTGCAGAGCGGTAAGTTTGATATCGGTATGGCCGGTATCACTGTTACAGAGGACAGAAAAAAGAGCGTTAATTTCACCAACACTTATGCGACAGCAAAGCAGGTCATCATTGTAAAAGATGGCAGTGCCATCCAGACAGTAGACGATCTGTCTTCCGATACCAAGATCGGTGTGCAGCAGGATACCACAGGTGATATCTACACTACAGATGATTACGGCGAAGATGCGGTGACCCGATACAACAAGGGCGCAGATGCGGTACAGGCACTGCTGACAGGCAAGGTTGACTGCGTTGTCATCGACAGCGAGCCGGCAAAGGAATTTGTTGCGGCAAATGACGGACTCAAGATCTTAGACACAGAGTACGTGGAAGAAGAATATGCTATCTGTGTAGCAAAGGACAACGATGAACTTTTGAACCAGATCAACGATGTACTTGACAAGTTGAAGAGTAATGGTAAAATTGACGAGATCGTAAATAAATATATTTCAGCAGAATAAAAGCCAGAGCAAAAAGGGTCAGACCCAGGTGTCTGACCCTTTTTCAGGCTATGGGTATAGTAGAAAGGAAGAAGACAAATGAGTAATGGATGGAATACTTTTGTGACAGATTTCCGGTTTGTCTTTATACAGGACGATAGATGGAAATCCCTGTTTCAAGGTTTAGGGAATACGCTTGTGATCACATTTTTTGCGGTTATGATCGGTATTGTCTTAGGGGCGATCGTTGCAACCGTGCGCACGACTTATGACAAGAACAACGGAGATATGAAAAAGAGAAATCCGGTCGGATTTTACATATTGAGCATTGCTAATGTCATCTGTAAGTTATATCTGACAGTGATCCGTGGAACGCCGGTGGTTGTGCAGCTTATGATCGCATACTTTATCATATTTGCCACTTCCAACAATTCTACGGCTGTGGCTGTCTTTGCTTTCGGTATCAATTCCGGTGCTTACGTGGCAGAGATCATCCGTGGAGGTATCATGTCGATCGACGAGGGACAGTTCGAGGCAGGACGTTCCCTTGGCTTTAATTACGGACAGACCATGATCTATATCATCATCCCGCAGGTATTCAAGGTGGTACTTCCTACCTTATGTAATGAGTTTATCGTACTTTTGAAAGAGACTTCGGTTGCAGGTTATGTGGGTATCATGGACCTGACCAAGGCGGGCGACATCATCCGCGGCAGAACTTTCTCCGCATTTTTGCCATTGCTGGGCGTGGCAGCGATCTATCTTGTTATGGTCGTTATTTTGACTGCCTTAGTGGGATGTCTGGAAAGGAGTTTGCGTAAGAATGAGCGATAAGAATGTATTGATCCAGGTCACAGACTTAAAAAAACATTATAACAAAGGGGAGATCAAGGCGCTCGACGGTGTATCTTTAGAGATTGACCAGGGCGAGGTTGTTGTCATCATAGGTCCAAGCGGAAGCGGGAAATCTACCTTGCTTAGATCCTTAAACCTTTTGGAGGAACCAACCAGCGGACAGATCCTTGTGGATGGCGTGGATATCACCGATCCAAAGGTAGACATCAATGTGCACAGACAGAAGATGGGCATGGTCTTCCAGCATTTTAATCTTTTCCCCAATATGACGGTGCTTCGCAATATGACCATCGCACCGATGAAACTTTTGCACAAGTCAAAGGGTGAGATTGAGGCAAAGGCGATGGAACTGCTTCGTATGGTAGGCTTAGAAGATCGTGCCGATGCCTATCCGAGCCAGTTGTCCGGCGGACAGAAACAGCGTATTGCTATCGTGCGTGCTCTTTGCATGGAACCGGAGATCCTTTTGTTTGACGAGCCGACTTCTGCCTTAGACCCGGAAATGGTCGGAGAAGTCTTGGATGTTATGAAAAATCTGGCAAAGGAAGGCATGACCATGGCGGTCGTTACCCATGAGATGGGATTTGCCAGAGAAGTGGCAAGCCGCGTAGTCTTTATGGATGCGGGAACCATTGTGGAGCAGAATACACCGCAGGAGATCTTTGAACATCCGCAGAGTGAACGTTTACAGAACTTCCTGGCAAAGGTTCTCTAAAAATAAAAAAAGTATAAACGAATTCGAAAATTATCGTAAAAGGCACCCGGGTAGTATTGCTTTTGCCATTTAGGTCAAATATAATGGATGAGGTAATACCTACGCGAGTGGAGGATAAAATGAACGAAAACAACAATGGTTCACAGCAGGGTGGACCGAATAACAATAATAACAACAAAAAACGACAGCCGATCATGCTCTTTGTGCTCTTTGCACTGATCGCCATGTTTATCACCAGCCTTCTATATAGCAGTGCAGGCTCCAGTACGACAGAGGCGATCACCTATTCCAAGTTCCTGGATCTGGTAGAGAAGGATCAGGTCAAGTCGGTTGTCTTTGACGGCGATCAGATCAACATCAAACTGGTAGATGGTGCCAAGGTGGGATCAGACTCTCAGACCGCGTCCATCCAGGCACAGTTATATAAGGAGAGTACAGGGCAGGATCTGACGATCACCTATTACACCGCTTATATCTCTGATGCAGACCTCCTTCCTTTATTAAAGGAACATGATGTGGAGATCGACGGAGAGATCTCAGACTCTACGGCAGTGATCATTTACAATGTCCTGAGTTTTGTTATCCCGATCGTACTCTTATGGATACTCATGTCCTTCCTTATGAAGCGCATGGGCGGCGGAGCCATGGGTGTTGGCAAGTCCAATGCCAAGGTCTATGTGGAGAAGTCTACCGGTGTGACTTTCAAGGATGTTGCCGGACAGGATGAGGCAAAGGAATCCTTGCAGGAAGTAGTAGATTTCCTGCACAATCCTCAGAAATATACCTCGATCGGTGCCAAATTGCCAAAGGGCGCACTTTTGGTCGGACCTCCCGGAACCGGTAAGACTTTGCTTGCTAAGGCAGTAGCCGGAGAAGCGGGCGTGCCGTTCTTCTCTCTGGCAGGATCCGATTTCGTGGAAATGTTCGTCGGTATCGGTGCTTCCCGCGTCCGTGATCTTTTTAAAGAGGCACAGAAGGCTGCACCGTGTATCATCTTTATCGATGAGATCGATGCCATCGGTAAGAGCCGTGATTCCCGCTATGGCGGTGGCAATGACGAGCGTGAGCAGACTCTGAATCAGTTATTAGCAGAAATGGATGGATTTGATACTTCTAAGGGACTTTTGATCTTAGCGGCTACCAACCGTCCGGAAGTTCTGGATAAGGCATTGCTTCGTCCGGGACGTTTTGACCGACGCATCATCGTAGACCGTCCGGATCAAAAAGGACGTCTGGAGACCTTAAAGGTACATGCCAAGGATGTGGCTATGGATGAGACGGTAGATCTGGATGCATTGGCACTGGCATCTGCCGGACTGGTAGGATCCGATCTTGCCAATATCATCAATGAGGCTGCCATCATCGCCGTAAAGCATGACCGTAAGTTTGTCAACCAGAGCGACTTGTTTGAGGCATTTGAATTAGTTGCTGTCGGCGGTAAAGAGAAAAAAGACCGCGTCATGAGTGACAAGGAGCGCAAGATCGTTTCTTATCATGAAGTAGGGCATGCGCTTGTTTCCGCTTTGCAGAAGAACACCGAGCCGGTACAAAAGATCACGATCGTACCGCGTACCATGGGTGCTTTGGGCTATACCTTACAGACTCCGGAGGAGGAGAAGTTCTTAGAGACCAAGGATGAACTGCTTGCCAAGATCACCACCTTTATGGGTGGGCGTGCAGCAGAACAACTCGTATTTGAGTCTCCGACCAGTGGTGCTTCCAACGATATTGAGAATGCGACCAGCATTGCCAGAAACATGGTGACACGTTTTGGTATGTCTGATAAGTTTGGCATGATGGGATTGGCAACGGTGGAGAACCAGTATCTGGAAGGCAGAGCCTCCATGACTTGTGGCGAGCGTACCGCGGCAGAGGTGGATCAGGAAGTCCTTCGTATCGTGACCGAGTGTTACGACAAGGCGACCGATCTTTTGGAAGAAAACCGCGAGATCTTAGATAAGATCTCAGACTATCTCTACGAGCATGAGACCATCACCGGTAAGGAATTTATGAAGATCTTCCGTGACCTGAAGGGACTGGATGACCCGGAGGAAAAGAAAGAGGATACTTCTGCTGAGACAGTAGAAGAGATCGACGACAAAGATTTATTTGTGGAAGAGTAAAGAATATGGATTTTTCGATTGAAGAAGAATTAGCAAAACTCCCGGATTCTCCGGGAGTTTATATTATGCATGATGCCAAAGAAGCCATCATCTATATTGGCAAGGCAAAGTCTCTGCGCCATCGCGTGCACCAGTATTTCCAGCCCAGCCATGATGAGGGTATCAAGAAACAGCGCATGGTGCAGCAGATAGCCTATTTTGAATATATTGTGACGGATTCGGAATTGGAGGCACTGGTCTTAGAGTGCAATCTGATCAAGGAGCATCGCCCAAAGTATAATACTATGCTTCGTGACGATAAGACCTATCCGTATATCAAAGTGACGCTGGGAGAAGCTTACCCCAGAGTCCTTTTTTCGCGTCAACTGAAAAAGGACAAGGCAAAATATTTCGGACCTTTTACCAGCGCGGCGGCTGTCAAGGATACCATTGATCTGGTGCAGAAGATCTACCATCTGCGCACCTGCAACCAAAAGTTCCCAGATAATTTCGGTAAGCGCAGACCTTGTCTGAATTACCATATGAAGCAGTGCCCGGGTGTCTGTACCGGCAAGGTTTCGGAGGAGGAATATCAAAAAAGCGTCCAGGGAGCCATTGACTTTTTGAACGGCTCCTATGGCGAGGTTGAGAAGATGCTGACCGAGAAGATGCAAAAAGCGGCAGCAGATATGGAATTTGAAAAGGCGGCAGAATACCGTGATCTGCTGGGGAGTGTCCGTGCCTGCGTGCAGAAGCAGAAGATTACCAATGCAAGTGAGATGGATGACAAGGACATCGTTGCACTGGCAAAGCAGGGGGAGGATGCCGTCGTACAGGTATTCTTTGTGCGGTCGGGCAAACTGATCGGACGCGAGCATTTCTTTATGAATGTGCGCATGGATGAAGCAGACGGGGAAGTTGTAACACGTTTCATCCAACAATTTTATGCCGGTACGCCGATCATTCCACGCGAGATCTTTTTACAGGAAGAGATCGAGGATGCCCGGGTGATCGAGCAATGGCTGACGGAGAAAAAAGGACAGCGTGTCTACTTGCGTGTACCGCAAAAGGGCATGAAGAATAAGATGGTGGAACTGGCAGAAAAGAATGCTGCCATGGTCTTAGCCCAGGATCGGGAGCGGATCAAGAAAGAGGAAGGTCGTACCATCGGTGCCTTAAAAGAGATCGCGGGACTGCTTGGCATGGAGCATCTAAACCGCATGGAAGCCTACGATATTTCCAATATCAACGGCTTTCAGACGGTTGGCTCCATGGTGGTTTTCGAAAAGGGAAAACCTCTGCGCAGTGATTATCGAAAGTTCAAACTCAAGACTATCACGGGACCGGATGACTATGGCTCCATGCGGGAAGTTCTGACCAGACGTTTTTCTCACGGTCTACAGGAACGGGAAGAACTGCGTGCCAAGGGAGCGGATGAATCGCTGGGCAGTTTTACGCGTTTCCCAGATGTTATCATGATGGATGGCGGACGCGGTCAGGTCAATATCTGTGAGGAGGTCCTGGCAGACCTGCATCTGTCCATACCGGTCTGCGGTATGGTAAAGGATGACCACCACAGGACCAGAGGTTTATATTTCCATAATGAGCTTATCCCGATCGACCGGACATCGGAGGGCTTTCATCTGATCACGCGATTGCAGGACGAAGCCCATCGTTTTGCTATCGAGTATCACCGGTCTTTGCGCAGCAAGTCACAGGTGCACAGTTTCCTGGATGATGTGGAGGGCATCGGACCGGCAAGGCGCAAGGCTCTGATGAAACGCTATGCCAGTGCGGATGAGATGCGAAATGCCAGTATTGAGGAACTTGCCGATACCCCATCCATGGATATGCGTGCAGCAGAAAAACTCTACCGGTATTTTCACGGAAGTGAGGCTGACCCTACTGTACAAAAATGAAAAAGTTGGTTACAATAACAGGAGTGGTTATATTGTGATTTGACGATAAAGGAGAAGGACTATGGAACCAATACAGGCAAAACTTTCCATCGTTGCAGACAAACTGCATTTAAAGAATTTTACAGAAGACCTCAATCTGGAGGAACATTTCGTATGCGTTGCGGATGTCAACCGTCCGGCATTACAGTTGAATGGATTCTATGAGCACTTCGAGGCAGACAGGATCCAGATGATCGGTATGGTAGAGCATGCATATATGAATAATAAGACCGCAGAGGAACGTGCGGAGATCTACCGCAAACTGCTTTCCTACGACATACCGTGTGTGATCTTTTGCCGTGGTTTCGTACCGGAGCAGTCTTTGATGGATATTGCACATGAGCGCAAGATCCCGATCCTGGGAACCGAGCGCGGGACATCCGAGTTCATGTCCGAGTTGATCTTTGAACTCAATGTACTTTTGGCACCGTGCACGACCATTCATGGTGTATTGGTCGATGTCTATGGTGAAGGACTTCTGATCACAGGAGAAAGCGGTATCGGAAAGAGCGAGGCTGCTCTGGAGTTGATCCGCAGAGGACATCGTCTGGTGGCAGATGACGTGGTCGAGATCCGAAAGACTAACGCCCACACTCTTCTGGGACGTGCCCCGAAGATCACCAAGCATCTGATCGAACTGCGTGGTATCGGTATCATCGATGTTAAGAGTCTTTTTGGTGTTGAGAGTATCAAGGAGAGCCAGAAGATCGATTTTGTCATCAAATTGGAAGACTGGAAAAAGGAAAACGATTATGACCGCCTGGGTCTTGAGGATGAGCATATGAACATCTTGGGTATTGATGTGGTATGTCATTCCCTGCCGATCCGTCCGGGACGTAATCTTGCCGTGATCTGTGAGACGGCAGCCGTCAACCATCGTCAAAAGAAGATGGGCTACAATGCCGCACAAGAACTCTACCGTCGTGTCCAGGACAATATCAGTCAGGGACAGGAGTAGTTTTTCGTTAGGCATGAAGTCTTAGATTTTGCATATATTATAAAAGATAGGAGTGTTTTATTTTGGAAAGAGCAAATGCATGGAAAAAGTATCAGGAAGAGGACAAGCGTCAGGCTGTCTATGATTTTGCAGACGGCTATCGCAAGTTCTTGTCAGAACACAAGACTGAAAGAGAGTGCGCAGCATTCTTTGAGGCAGAAGCAAAGCAGGCAGGCTTTGAAAATCTGGATGAGATCATCGCTTCCGGCAAGACCTTAAAGGCAGGAGATAAGGTCTATGCCATCAACAAGAAAAAGATGGTGGCTGCTTTTGTGATCGGCAAGCGTCCGCTTTCCGATGGTATGCGTATTTTAGGAGCACATATTGATTCTCCGCGTCTGGATCTCAAGCAGAATCCATTATACGAAGATACCGATATGGCACTTTTAGATACCCATTATTACGGTGGCGTCAAGAAATATCAGTGGGTGACCCTGCCACTGGCTTTACATGGTGTGATCGTCAAAAAAGACGGCAGTGTCATCAATGTATGCATCGGTGAAAAGGACGAAGATCCGGTATTCGGAGTCAGCGATCTTTTGATCCATCTCTCTGCAGAGCAGATGGAGAAAAAGGCATCCAAGGTGATCGAGGGAGAAGACCTCAATGTGCTGGTGGGAAGTATCCCGGTAGAGAGCAAAGAAGAAAAAGAATGTGTCAAGGCAAATGTCCTTCGTATTTTAACAGAGCAGTACGACATTGAGGAAGAAGATTTCTTATCCGCTGAGATTGAAGTGGTTCCGGCAGGAAAGGCTAGAGACTACGGCTTTGATCGTTCTATGATCATGGGCTATGGTCATGACGACAGAGTCTGCGCTTACCCATCTTTTAAGGCGATCGCAGAGGTGATGGACGTAGAGTACACCAGCGTCTGTCTTTTGGTAGACAAGGAAGAGATCGGATCTGTCGGTGCAACCGGTATGGAATCACGCTTTTTTGAAAATACGGTTGCAGAGGTCATGGCACTGACCGGTCAGACTTCTGAGTTGTTGCTGCGCCGTGCACTACGCAATTCCAAGGTATTATCTTCCGATGTCAGCGCAGCCTACGATCCAAACTATCCGTCTGTTATGGAAAAGAAAAATGCGGCTTACTTCGGCAGAGGTCTTGTCTTTAATAAGTATACAGGTTCACGCGGCAAGTCCGGTTCCAACGATGCAAGCGCAGAATATATGGCTGAAATGCGCAAAGTCATGGATGACGCAGATGTGTCCTTCCAGACCGCAGAACTCGGTAAGGTAGATGCAGGTGGCGGCGGAACAATCGCTTACATTCTGGGCAATCTGGATATGCAGGTCATCGACAGTGGTGTGGCAGTGCTCAACATGCATGCACCATGGGAGATCATCAGCAAGGTGGATCTCTACGAAGCATACAAGGGATATGTAGCATTTTTACACAACTAATATCTGACGGTTTATTATTTGACCATGGAGGAAAATAAATAATGGAAATCAAAAAGGAATTTCCACATATCAACTTTTTAGAAAAAGAGCCTATGAGCCGCCATACCACTTTTCGGATTGGCGGCCCAGCAGGGCTTTTTGCGTCTGTACAGGTTGCGGATGTGGCGCCATTGGTATCGTATTGCAAGACCCATGACATCCCGGTCACCATCTTAGGCAATGGCAGCAATGTCTTAGTGGGAGATCAGGGGATCGAGGGACTGGTCTTATCCTTTGGCAAAGAGGCGTCTGCTATCACGGTCGAGGGCAATCAGATTCGGGCAGAAGCGGGAGCGCTCCTGTCCCAGGTGGCTAATGCGGCACTGGAGCACGGATTGGGTGGACTGGCTTTTGCGGCAGGGATCCCTGGCACGATCGGCGGAGCCGTATGCATGAATGCCGGCGCTTATGGCGGAGAAATGAAGGATGTCCTGCAAGAGGTCAGAGTCCTGCGCGCAGACGGCAGGATCGAGAACTGGCATGCAGAAGATCTGGATCTTTCTTACCGGCACAGCCGCATGATGGAAGAAGGTGCCATCGTATTGTCTGCTACCATGAAACTGCACCCGCAGGAGACAGGGCAGATCAAGGCAGAGATGGATGATTACCGAATCAGACGACAGGCAAAGCAGCCGCTGGAATACCCAAGCGCAGGGTCTACCTTTAAGCGCCCGGAGGGCTATTTCGCAGGCAAACTCATCATGGATGCAGGACTGGCGGGCTACCGTGTCGGTGATGCCGCAGTTTCTGACAAGCATTGTGGATTTGTAGTCAATCTGGGAAAGGCGACGGCAACAGATGTGCGGGGGCTTATGCATGACGTATCAGACCGGGTCTATGCACAATTTGGCGTTCACTTAGAGCCGGAAGTACGATTTGTGGGTAACTTTTAAGAATCGCATGCAGGAGGCGATAAAGTATGAAATTATTGATATTAACGGGGATGTCCGGGGCGGGAAAGTCAACGGCATTCAAGATGTTGGAGGATCTGGGCTACTACTGTGTAGATAACCTGCCGATCCCGCTTCTTAAGAGTTTTATCGATCTGTCGGAGCAGCCTTCCGCCAAGGAGCAGAAACTGGTCGTCGGCATCGATATCCGAAGCGGCGAGTCCTTACATCTTTTACAGTCGGTCTTATCCGAACTGCGGCAGGATGGCAAGAAATACAGCATTCTCTTTTTGGATGCTGAGGATGAGGTACTGGTCAAGCGTTATAAGGAGACCAGACGGAATCACCCACTGTCCGGGACGGAGCGTATTCAGGCAGGCATCATCAAGGAGCGGGCAGCGATCGGATTTTTGAAAGAGGAAGCAGACTATATCATTGATACCTCACACCTTCTGACGCGCGAGTTAAAGGAGGAACTGCAAAAGATCTTTGTGCAGGAAGAAGACTTCCGCAGCCTTTTTGTGACGGTCATGTCCTTTGGCTTTAAGTACGGCATACCGGCGGACGCAGACCTAGTCTTTGATGTGCGTTTTCTGCCAAATCCATACTATATCGCGGAACTCAGACCCAAGACCGGCAATGACATTGAGATCCAGAAGTTTGTGATGGGCTACGAGGAGTCCCATATCTTTTTGGACAAACTGGTAGACATGATCGAGTTTCTGATCCCGAATTACATAAAAGAGGGCAAGAACCAACTGGTGATCGCGATCGGCTGTACCGGTGGCAAGCACCGTTCGGTCACACTGGCAAACAAATTGCACGAGCGCTTACTGGATGAAGATGCGATCGGCGTCAAGATCGAGCACCGCGACATCGGTAAAGATGCCTTGCGCGGAAAGTAGGAGGTTCCAATGTCCTTTTCAGCAGAAGTAAAAAAGGAATTGAGCCAGCATATCGACGGAAGCAGGCATTGCAGACTGGCGGAATTGGCGGCAATTCTCAGTCATGAAGGAAAACTTTTGACCCAGGGGAAAAAGACGATCCTTTCCATGGAATCGGAAAACCCGCTGGTGCAAAAAAAGTACTTTACTTTATTAGATAAAACAACTAATATATCTGAATATGGGGCTCATTTGGATGAGCAGGATGCAAAAGATGTCCTGACCATGGTAAAGATGTATAAAGAGAGGGAGGATGGCGTATCCATCCGCATGGACGTGGTAGATGGGCTGTTGTTACAGCAGACCTGTTGTCGTCGCGCCTTTATACGCGGTGCCTTTCTGGCAGCCGGATCCATCAGCGACCCCAACAAGAATTACCACTTTGAAATCGTTTGTAAGACAAGCCCACAGGCACTGCAACTGCAGGAGATTATGAAGGGTTTTGCAGTGGATGCAAAGATAGTAGAGCGAAAGAGACATTACGTAGTTTACTTGAAAGAAGGCGCTCAGATTGTTGACATGTTAAATGTCATGGGAGCCCATGTGGCTTTGATGGATCTGGAAAATGTCCGGATCCTGAAAGAAATGAGAAATTCTGTTAATCGAAAGGTGAATTGCGAGACGGCGAATATTACAAAGACAGTCAGTGCGGCTGTCAGACAGGTGGAAGATATCCAGTGGATCGAACAGACCAGAGGACTTGGTTCTTTGCCGGACAGTCTCAGAGAGATCGCAGAGGTACGTTTGGAACATCCGGATATGCCGCTCAAGGATCTGGGGCAGTTGCTGGATCCGCCACTGGGAAAGTCGGGCGTCAATCACCGCCTGCGACGCATTAGCGAGATCGCAGACAGGCATAGGGGATAGGAGGAACAATCGTGAGAAAAAACGTAACAATCAATATGACAGACAGTATGGAGTCCACACCGATCGCTCATCTGGTACAGTTGGCAAACCAGTTTTCCAGCAGTATCTATTTTGAGATGGACACGAAAAAGGTCAATGCCAAGAGTATTATGGGTATGATGAGTTTAGTCCTTACTGCGGGCGATGTCGTTACGATCGACGCTGAGGGCGAGGATGATGCAAAGGCAGTCGATGAGATCGAGAAGTTTTTGACAAAGTAGGATTTTTAGCATGAGCAAACGAGTTTTATTTTTGTTTAACCCGCGTTCCGGCAAAGGGAAGATAAAAGAGAATCTCGCAGACATCATTGATGTGATGGTCAAAGCCGGATATGAAGTGATGGTCTATACAACACAGTCTGCAGGCGATGCCGTGCAAAAAGCGCGCACGGAGGCAGGCAACTATGACAGGATCATCTGTAGTGGCGGAGACGGCACACTGGATGAGGTTGTCACCGGTGTTATGGCATCTGGCATTTCGGTGCCGATCGGTTATATTCCTGCCGGAAGTACCAATGATTTTGGTAATTCCCTGGGGATCGGATCAGATATGGTACAGGCAGCGCATATTGCTGCGGAGGGAAAGCCTTTCCCTTGTGATGTAGGCAAATTTAATGAAGATTATTTTGTCTACGTCGCAGCCTTCGGTATCTTTACCGAGGTGAGTTACCAGACCAGTCAGGATCTGAAGAATATGTTGGGGCATGCTGCCTATATCTTAGAGGGAGCCAAGCAGATCTGGGATATCCCGTCTTATCGTATGCAGGTAGAGTATGACGGCAATGTCTTATATGATGAGTTTATCTATGGCATGGTGACGAATTCCATGTCTGTAGGTGGATTTAAGGGGATCATTCCGGGCAATATCGCGCTGGATGATGGTGTGTTTGAAGTGACTTTAATCAAGACCCCGAAAAACCCGATCGAACTCAATGATATCGTTTGCTTTTTGACAGGGATTTCCAAGGATTCCAACCAGGTCTACTCTTTCCAGACCAACTTCTTAAAACTGACCAGCAGTGAAGATGTGTCATGGACTTTGGACGGTGAGTACGGTGGGAATCATCATCTTGTTGCCATCAGCAACTGTAAACAGGAAATGGAAATTATTGTTGAATAGATTTATAAATTGAGCTATAATGACTCATGGAGTGAAATTATATAGAAGAATGGAGGAACCGCTATGTTGGTATCTGCAAAAGAAATGTTGGACAAGGCTAAGGCTGGACATTACGCAGTAGGTCAGTTCAATATCAATAACTTAGAATGGACAAAGGCTGTATTGTTGACTGCTCAGGAGTTGAACTCTCCTGTCATCTTAGGTGTGTCTGAAGGTGCCGGAAAGTACATGACCGGATACAAGACAGTTGCAGCAATGGTAAAGGCAATGATCGAGGAATTGAATATCACAGTCCCGGTTGCATTGCATTTGGATCATGGTAGTTATGAAGGATGTTTGAAGTGTGTTGAGGCAGGCTTCTCATCTATTATGTTTGATGGTTCTCATTATGCAATCGATGAGAATGTTGCAAAGACAACAGAGTTGGTTGCTCTTGCACATAGCAAGGGAATGTCTATCGAAGCCGAGGTAGGATCTATCGGTGGAGAGGAAGACGGCGTTATCGGCATGGGAGAATGTGCTGATCCTAAGGAATGTAAAGCGATTGCTGATCTTGGCGTTGATATGCTTGCAGCAGGTATCGGTAATATCCATGGTAAGTACCCTGCAAACTGGGCTGGTCTTAGTTTTGAGACTTTGGATGCTATCCAGCAGTTGACAGGAGATATGCCACTGGTTCTTCATGGTGGTACAGGTATTCCGGATGACATGATCAAGAAGGCAATCTCGCTTGGTGTTGCCAAGATCAATGTAAACACAGAGTGTCAGTTATCTTTTGCAGCAGCAACAAGAGAATATATCGAGGCTGGCAAGGATCTGGAAGGCAAGGGCTTTGATCCTAGAAAACTTCTCTTACCTGGAACAGAAGCAATCAAGGCAACGGTAAAAGAGAAGATGGAACTGTTTGGTTCTGTAAATAGAGCTTAATATTTTTGATGGTACAAAGGTGTTCCGTATGTGTTTTTCATAGCGGGGCACCTTTTTGCTTATAAATAGTATGATTTATCAGATTTTTATGATATATTTGATAGAGTTGTGCTACAAGTGAAAGAAACGAGGAAGGAAAAGTATTATGAAAGAACAGGAATATTTCAACGTTGCTGATATCTTTGGCGAGAATGTCTTTAATGATTCTGTGATGCGTGAGCGTTTGCCAAAGAAAACCTATCAGAAGATGAAAGAGGTCATCAGTCAGGGCAGAGAACTGGACCCGGAAACAGCAGATGTTGTTGCTCATGAAATGAAGGAATGGGCGATCGAAAAGGGAGCAACCCACTATACACATTGGTTCCAGCCGCTTACCGGTGTGACGGCAGAAAAGCATGATTCTTTTATCACTGCGCCGATGTCCAATGGTAAGGTACTTATGAGTTTTTCCGGCAAGGAACTCATCAAGGGCGAACCGGATGCTTCTTCATTCCCGTCCGGCGGTCTGCGTGCAACGTTTGAGGCGCGTGGCTATACAGCATGGGATTGTACTTCTCCGGCTTTTGTCAGACAGGATGCCGCAGGTGCAACACTTTGCATCCCGACTGCATTTTGTTCTTATACAGGTGAGGCATTGGATCAGAAGACACCGCTTCTGCGTTCCATGGAAGCCGTCTCCAAGCAGTCTGTCCGCCTGCTCCGTTTATTTGGCAATACCACTTCACAGAGAGTTATGCCATCAGTCGGTGCAGAGCAGGAATACTTTATCGTAGACCGTGCCAAGTACTTACAGCGTAAGGATCTGGTCTACACCGGACGTACTCTTTTTGGTGCTATGCCGCCAAAGGGACAGGAAATGGATGACCATTATTTTGGCGCGATCCGTGAGAGGATTGCAGCATATATGCGCGATGTCAATATTGAGTTGTGGAAACTGGGCGTATCTTCCAAGACACAGCACAATGAGGTGGCACCGGCTCAGCATGAACTGGCACCGATCTATGCAGAGGCAAATGTGGCAGTTGACCACAACCAGTTGATTATGGAGACTTTGAAAAAGGTAGCCGGACGTAACGGTTTGCAGTGTCTGCTCCATGAGAAGCCATTTGCAGGCGTCAATGGTTCCGGTAAGCACAATAACTGGTCACTGGTTACCGATGATGGTATCAACCTTTTGGAACCGGGCAAGACACCACATGACAATATCCAGTTCTTACTGGTTCTGGCATGTATCCTGCGCGCGGTAGATGAACATGCAGACCTTTTGCGCGAGTCAGCAGCAGATGTGGGAAATGATCACAGATTGGGCGCAAACGAGGCACCTCCTGCTATTATCTCTGTATATCTGGGCGAGCAGTTGCAGGACGTATTGACACAACTCATTGATACCGGAGCAGCGACACATTCGATCTCCGGTGCCAAGTTGGAGACCGGCGTTAAGACTTTGCCGGATTTCATGAAAGATGCTACGGATCGTAACCGTACATCACCGTTTGCCTTCACAGGAAATAAATTTGAGTTCCGTATGGTTGGTTCTCAGGATTCTGTCGGCGAGCCGAATATCGTACTGAATACCATCGTTGCAGAGGCATTTGCGGATGTCTGCGATATCTTAGAGAAGGCGGAGGATTTTGATCTTGCCGTGCATGATCTGATCAAGCAGTTGGTGACAGACCATCAGCGCATCGTCTTTAACGGCAATGGTTATTCTGACGCATGGGTAGAGGAAGCCGAAAGACGTGGACTTCCGAATATCAAGTCTATGGTGGAGGCAATCCCTGCACTTACCACAGACAAGTCCATTGCCTTGTTTGAGCGTTTTGGCGTATTTACTAAGGCAGAATTGGAATCCCGTGCAGAAGTTGAGTACGAACTTTATGCAAAGGAGATCAATATCGAGGCTAAGACCATGATCGATATTGCCGGCAAGCAGATCATTCCGGCAGTCATCAAGTATGCGACAGAACTCGGTACTTCGATCAACACGATCAAGGCTGCCTGCGATGCAGATGTCAGCGTGCAGACCGAACTTCTGGTAGAGGTATCTGACTTATTGGCTGATACCAAGGTAGCACTTGCCAAGTTGCAGGAAGTGGTTGCAGAGGGGCTTACCATGGAAGAGAACGAGTCCAGAGCCAAATTCTATCACGATGAAGTATTTAAGGCAATGGAAGAGTTGCGTGCTCCGGTCGATGCATTGGAAATGCTGGTAGACAAGGAAGCATGGCCAATGCCTTCCTATGGAGATCTGATCTTTGAGGTATAAATGATCTTATAGAAAAAGAAAGACGGACAGAGAGGAATATGGTTATTCCAATCTGAGCCGTCTTTTTCATTGCGCATTTAAAAAATGGAAATAAAAAAAAGAACTTCATAAAGAAGTTCTTGAAACTGGCCCACAAGGATTCGAACCTTGAAATGACGGAGTCAGAGTCCGTTGCCTTACCATTTGGCGATGGGCCATTATGCCTTGTGTGAGCGACTTGTCTAACAGCAACTCAACAATGAACATTATATAGAAGGCGAAAAGAAAAATCAAGTCTTTTTTTCAAAAATTATAATTTTTTCTGCATCGTAGCCGTAGCGCACGTAATCACCCCAGGAAAGCAGGGCATTTCCGCTGGTTACGTTGGCAATCTCGGTTGGCAGACTGTCGTAAAGATCGGCATCGATGACGACATCCAGACGGACATCAGCGCCAAATTCACTTGCCGAAACGGGCACGGCATGTTCGCGTAGCAGATAGTCGATCTTGCCATAGGCATTGTAGTCACTGGTGATGGTGAGTTCCCGACCAAGACGCTGCTCAACCAGGACACTGGCATCCAGTCCTGCCTTGGTTGCTCCCTGATAGGCGCGTACCAAGCCTCCGGTACCAAGTAAGACGCCGCCGAAATATCGGGTCACAACGACAACGATATTGTAGACGGAAGCGGACAGGAGGACATCGAGCATAGGCCGTCCTGCGGTCTGCGCCGGTTCGCCGTCATCGGAGCAACGCATAATTTCCTGTTTGCTGCCAATGATATAAGCATAGCAGTTATGCCGCGCATCCCAGTATTCCTTTTTCTTGGCTGCGATGAAGTCCAGTGCCTCCTGTTCTGTTGCAACAGGTGCGACACTGGCGATAAAGCGAGATTTCTTTTCGACGATCTCGCCCACGCCGCCCTGATATAGTATTTTCGTGCATTCTGCCATGCCTGTCTCTCCCACACATTTTTCTTTATTATATATGAAGTTTTTGGTATAATAAAGTAGATTTGTTTAAATTCTGACCAATACCCATGCCTGTATATCTTTTGGGCAGGCATGGTAAGTAAAGGAGAACGATATGAACTACGGTAAAAAAAGTGCACAAAAGCAAAGTGCTAAACTTTCGAGCAAACGTGCCAAAAATAAAAAGAGATTCGGCATTACCTTTATTAAGACCATTTTGGTATGCATTCTCTGCATCATCGCTGTCGGACTTGTGGCAGGCGGTCTGTATGCAGTCAAGTTGATCAAAGAGTGCCCGGATATTTCAGAGGTCAATATTTCCCCGAATGGATTTTCCACGACAGTCTTGGATTCAGCGGGAAATGAGATCGAGACGCTGGCAGCCTCCGGCTCCAACCGTACTTATGTGACAATCGATGAGATCCCCAAGGACTTGCAGCATGCCTTTGTAGCGATCGAGGACGAGCGATTTTACAAGCACAATGGTATTGATCTGCGTGGTATTATCCGTGCAGGCTTTACCGGTATCATCAGTGGCGGTGAGAAGATGCAGGGTGCATCGACCATCACCCAGCAATTGCTGAAAAACAACTATTTTACAACGTGGACAAAGGAAGCCACACTCTTAGACAGTGTCAACCGTAAGATCCAGGAGCAGTATCTGGCAGTCCAGTTGGAAAAGGTAGAAGATAAGGATACGATCCTGGAAAATTATCTGAATACGATCAACTTAGGACAGAATACCCTTGGAGTTGAGGCAGCATCGGAGCGTTATTTCAATAAGTCTGTCTCCGAACTGACCTTGTCCGAGGATGCGGCGATCGCAGCAATCACGCAGAATCCGTCCAAGTACAATCCGATCACCAACCCGAAGGACAATGCGTCCAGACGTAAAAAAGTCCTCAAAAAGATGTTGGATCTGGGCTATATCAACCAGTCGGAATATGATGAAGCCTTAGAGGACAACCTTTACGATCGTATCCAGATTGTGAATGCGCAGAATGAATCCAGTGCAAGCACTTCTTATTTTGTAGATGCGCTGACGGATGAAGTGGTAAATGATCTGGTAGACCAAAAAGGCTATACAGAGGCGCAGGCTTATCAGATGCTTTATAGTGGCGGTCTGACCATCAACTCTACGCAGGATAGCAATATCCAGACCATCTGCGAGGAAGAAGTCAACAACAATGCAAACTATTCAGATCATGTGCTTTATTCTTTCTCTTACCGTTTGACGGTGACGAAGAAGGACGGCACTTATCAGAATTACAGTGAGCAGACCATGCTGACCTACTATCAGGCGCAGAATCCGAATTATGATATTAACTTCTCTTCACAGGAAGAATGTGATCAGGCGATTGAACAGTATAAGTCTGAGATCATGGAAGAAGGCGATACGATCGCCGAGGGTGGCGAGACGATCACTTATACTTTACAGCCACAGGCTGCCATTTCCGTGATCGACCAGGCAACCGGACATGTGGTTGCTTTAGTAGGCGGTCGTGGCGACAAGACAGCCAGCAAGACGCTGAACCGTGCAACCAACATTACACGTCAGCCGGGATCCTGCTTCAAGATCATCGGTTGTTATGCGGCAGCATTGGATGCCGGCGGATTGACCCTTGCCAGCGTGCAGGATGATGCACCGACCAGTTATGCAAATGGTACGCCGCTTCACAACTACGACAATCGCTATCGTGGCTTTACCACGATCCGTGATGCGATCATATCTTCCATGAATGTCGTGACGGTCAAGAACCTGACCCAGATCGGTACCGGACTTGGCTTTGAATATGCAGAAGCCCTTGGTATTTCTACTTTGGAACCGGGAGACAACAACCAGACCTTATGCCTGGGCGGTCTGACCCATGGTGTTACGGATCTGGAACTTACGGCATCTTATGCAACGATCGCAAATGGCGGAGACTACAACAAGCCGGTATTCTATACACAGGTTTTGGATCATAACGGCAATGTGATCTTGGACAATACACAAAATACTTCCAAGGAAGTGTTAAAGGATACGACGGCGTGGCTTTTGACCAATGCCATGCAAGATGTTATCACATCCGGTACAGGTTCCGGTGCGGGACTTTCCAATATGCCGACGGCGGCAAAGACCGGTACGACGACCAAGAACCGTGATACGGTATTTGCAGGCTACACGCCATATTATACAGCGGCAGTCTGGGGCGGCTATGATGACAATACGGAGCAGACTTATACCGCATATGCCAAACTGATCTGGCATTCAGTCATGCAGCGTATCCATGAGAACCTGCCTCGTAAGGAGTTTACACAGCCATCCGGTATTGTGACGGCGCAGGTATGTAAGAAGTCAGGTAAACTGGCGATCGAGGGTGTCTGCGATGCGGATCCGAGAGGCTCTATGGTTTATACCGAGTATTTCGATAAGGATTCTGTACCGAAAGAGACTTGTGACCATCATGTCAAGTTAGACATCTGCTCTGCCTCCGGTCAGATCGCCGGAGAGTATTGCCCAGTTGAAAATCGTGTGCCGACGGTATTCATCATCGGTGGTACGGCGGAGACAGAAGACGGACCATATCTGATCACGGAAGAAGCATTGAATACGGTATGCAGCGTGCATACATCTTCCGGCAGCACAAGCGATGGTTCCACAAGTGATGGAAGCGTCAAGCCGACGGTTGAGGGAACCATTACTGACAATAAATCACAGACTGACACTTCGGGAGGGGACAACAGCTCCGGCAGCAGTTCGGGCGGTTCCTCCGGTGGCTCGTCAGGTGACGGTAGCACAACGCCGAGTACAACACCATAAAAAAGAAAGAACGCCAGCAGCGGTATAGCGAATATGCCGTTTCTGGCGCTTTTTGTGGGTGATTGTCCGTGGCTCAAAACAGATACATTTACCTTATCTCTATTTTGTGTTATTTTATAATGGACTAGAAAAATGATGAGAGGGCGAAAACAATGTATGCATTACATAGCCGTGTAAGATATAGTGAGGCAGATGAAAAAGGCAGATTGTCTGTATCGGGCATTATGAATTACTTGCAGGATTGCTGTACCATGCAGGCGGAAGATCTGGGCGTGGGCTTATCCTATCTGGCAGAGCATCATATTGGCTGGTTTGTGACATCCTATCAGATTAAATTATTAAAGGACATGCCGATGGTGGGTGAGTCGATCGTGGTCAAGACTTGGCCGTATCGTTTTCGCGGTATGCTGGGATATCGTAATTTTACGATCGAGGATCAGGCGGGACGGGTCTATGTCCAAGCCGATTCCTTGTGGATTTTGATGGATCTGGATAAATTATCGCCGGTACGTCTGCCACAGGAAATGCTGGATGCCTATACGATTGATCCGCAGTTAGAGGGTGAATGGAACCTGCGCAAGCGTAAATTGCCGGATACTATGACCAGAGTCTATGACTTTACTGTGACCAAGTTGCATCTGGATACCAACCATCATATGAACAATGCCCATTATGTTGAGGCGGCGAGAGAGTGCCTGCCGAGAGGACAAAAGATAAGCCAGATTTATGTGGAGTTTCGCAAATCAGCAGTCTTATCAGATCAGGTTATCTGCTACAGTGTGCAAGAGGAAAATCAGCGTGTGGTTGCTTTAGAAAACGAGGAAAAAGAATTGTTTGCGGTTGTTGAATTTACAATCAACAACAAATAAGAAAGGAAATGCAATGAAATTAGGATGTATGCAGACCTTACGGGTCATAAAAAAAGTAGATTTTGGTGTCTATCTGGCGGATAAGGATCAGGCGAAGGCAGAGGAGAGAGTCCTACTTCCCAAGAAGCAGGTTCCGGACCAGACCATAGTCGGTGACGAGATCGAGGTCTTTCTTTACCGGGATTCCAAAGATCGTATGATCGCGACAACGACGCATCCATTTATCACCTTAAATGAGATCGCGGTTCTTACAGTGAAAGAAGTGGGACGTATCGGTGCTTTTTTGGATTGGGGCTTGGAAAAAGACTTACTGCTTCCGTATAAGGAGCAGACCAGAAAGGTGCATGAGGGTGACGAGATCTTGGTACGCCTTTATATTGATAAGAGCAATCGTTTATGCGCCAGCACGCGCGGTATCTATGAAAGCCTGTCCACCAATCCACCGTATCAGATCGGTGATGAAGTGGAGGGACGTGTTTATGAGTTCGGTCATGATTTTGGTACATTTTTGGCAATCGATGACAAATATTCAGCCATGATCCCGAAACATGAAGACACATCACATCTGCACTTAGGAGATGTGATCACGGTGGAGGTGACCGGCATCAAGGAAGACGGCAAACTGGATGTATCTATGCGTAAGAAAGCCTATATGCAGATGGATGATGATGCGGAAAGGATCATGGATCTGATCGAGTCCTATGCAGGCGTTCTACCGTTTACGGAAAAGGCAACACCGGAAATCATTTTCCGTGAGACAGGACTTAGCAAGGCTGCATTCAAACGCGCGGTAGGACGCTTATATAAGGAAAGAAGAATTCAGATCACGGACGGTAAGATCCGTAAAGCGGACTAAGTTTTTCTATACCATAGGATAGGAGTATGCTATAATAGCAAAAGACGTAAAAAAGGAGAGCCTGCACCTGACAGGTAGTCCATTAGAAATAGAAAGGAAGTAGTGCATTATGAAAAAAGTAATCGCAACAGATAAGGCACCGGCAGCAATCGGACCATATTCACAGGCAATCGAAGTAAACGGTATGGTTTATACATCAGGTATCATCCCGGTAGATCCTGCTACAGGCAATATCCCGGAGGGATCCGTAGCACAGGCAGAGCAGGCATTCTTAAATATGAAAAATCTGCTGGAGGCAGCCGGTACAGACATCAGCCAGGTAGTAAAGACAACTGTATTCATTAAGGAAATGAATGATTTTGGAGCGATCAACGAAGTTTATGCAAAATACTTCACAGAGCCATATCCAAGCCGCAGTTGTGTAGAAGTGGCAAGACTGCCAAAGGATGTTATGCTTGAAATCGAAGCCATTGCCTTGAAATAAGAGAAGTTTATAATTGTAGAAGGAAAAAAGAAAAGAACCCTTAGCGGTTCTTTTCTTACACTTGTTATAGAATTGTAAGGATCCGATCAGACGCGCAGATCGATGTTCTGACCGATACCATTTATAGAAGCCTCTGAAACAGGGGTTGGCATAGAAGACAGAGAAGCGGCAAGAAGATCACCGGCAGATGTGGCAGTATCCAGTTGCTTGCTTAACATGGCAATGCCGATCTGTTGTAAGGCGCCGGTATCTGATATCATACCGGAAGAAACAGGTGTAATATTCATGACAATTCCTCCTTCCTATGCGATAGACCATGTATATCTATGGAATATTCTGTCATACTTAATTGTAGTATGACACATCAGGAAGAAAATGACAAGAGGAGATAAAAGGAGAAGAAAAATGTATGACGTAATTATAATAGGAAGTGGTCCGGCGGGACTGGCTGCGGCTATTTATGCAAAACGTGCGGCACTCGAGACTTTGGTTCTGGAAAAGACACCTCTGAGCGGAGGACAGATCATCAATACCTATGAGGTTGATAATTACCCGGGACTACCGGGGATCAGTGGCATGGAATTGGGACAAAAGATGCGTGGACATGTCGATGCGGAAGAAGCAGAGGTCAAGACTGCGACGGTGACTGCCATTGAAGACAAGCAGGATCATAAAGTTGTCCATACCAATCAAGGAGACTTTGAGACAAGGACGGTCGTGCTTGCCATGGGAGCATCCCATAGACAGTTGGGAGTTCCCGGAGAGGAAGATCTTTGCGGTATGGGCGTATCTTACTGTGCAACCTGCGATGGGGCTTTCTTTAAGAACCGGGATGTAGCTGTGGTCGGTGGCGGCGATGTGGCACTCGAGGATGCACTTTTTCTGGCAAGGGGCTGTCGCAAGGTATACTTAATCCACAGACGCGATGCTTTTCGTGGGGCAAAAGTCTTGCAGCAGCAGGTGCAGGCGAAGGAAAATATTGTCTGCCTGATGGATTCGGTTGTGGATCAGATCCTTGGTCAGGATATGGTGGAAAAACTGCATATTTCCAATACCAAGACAAAGGAGGCGACAGATCTGCCGGTGCAGGGCATTTTCATTGCTGTTGGCATCAAGCCGAATACAGATACCATACAGGGGCTGCCAAAGCGTGATGAGGCAGGTTATATCCTTGCAGCCGAAGATGGCGTGACGGATATACCGGGTATTTTTGTTGCAGGGGATTGCAGGACAAAACAACTGCGTCAGGTGATCACGGCGGCGGCAGACGGTGCCAATGCGATCACATCCGTGGAACATTATTTGAGCGAGACACACTAATGTCGCAATTTAGTAAGGGCGTGGACTTGACAGGTTGCGAACCCTTTGCTATAATGGCAAAAGTGATGTAACAATTTCGTAACAAATGTTTCACATGGAGGTTTACGATAACATGAGAAAAGATGGAAAGATCAAGATTTCATATGCGGTAGCAGCAGGTGTGCTTTTAGGCAGTGTGTCTATGACATCTCTTGCTTCTCCGGTTGCCGGTGTTGTAGGTATGGCATCTACAGACAGCGCAACGGTCGCATCTAATTCATATTCTACCTTGTCAGGTGTATCATTGACTTTGGCGAACATTTTATCCGATGCTTCAGCAGCAGCCAATAACACCAGTGATGTGGCAAGTAATGACACAACTACAGTTGAGCAGACACAGCAGTCTGAATATGCCAATGTAGCCATTGCACAGGTAGACAATTACGTTAATATCCGTAGCACCCCAAGCGAGGATGGCGATGTTGTCGGCAAGTTATACAACAAGTCAGCCGCTACCGTACTTGCTACTGAGGGAGACTGGTATCAGATCACATCCGGCAACTGTACCGGATATGTTAAGTGTGAGTTCGTTGTTGTCGGTGATGAGGAACTGGCAAAATCCGTTTCTACCAGACTTGCAACGGTTACCACACAGACTTTATATGTCAGAGAACAGCCGACAACGGAGTCTTCTGTTGAGGGTATGGTTCCGGAAGGAGACGACTTGGTTGTAACAGATGAGTCTATGGCTGATACAGGTTGGGTAAAGGTATCCTTATTAGATTATGAAGGCTATGTATCCTTAGAGTTTGTAACTTTGTCAACTGACTATGTAACAGCAGAGTCCAAGGAAGAAGAAGAAGCAAGACTTGCTAAGGAAGAGGCAGAGCGTAAGGCAGCCGCAGCCGCAGCCGCTGCATCTTCAAGAAAATCATCCGGTGGATCTTACTACACAGGTGGATCATCTTCCTATGCATCCCCAAGTGGTTCCGGCGGATCAGCAGTTGTAGGTTATGCATCCCAGTTCGTTGGCAATCCGTATGTTTATGGTGGATCTAGTCTGACAAACGGAACAGACTGCTCTGGTTTTGTTATGAGTGTATATTCTGCTTTTGGTGTAGGACTTCCTCATTCTTCCAGTGCTATGCGTAGCGTTGGTTATGGCGTAGATGTGAATTCTATGCAGGCTGGTGATATCGTATGTTACAGTGGACATGTTGGAATTTACACAGGTAATGGTACGATCGTAAATGCTTTGAATAGCAGTTCCGGTATCACATACACCAATGTAAACTACAGCCCGATCCTTGCAGTTCGTAGAATTTACTAATTTGCATATTAAGTTGGATTTAAGCCTCAGGCAAATGCCTGGGGCTTTTTATTGTCGTGTATGCCGAGCAAAATGTTCAGTATATATGGAGGGG
>NZ_QUCW01000001.1:0-21176 GCF_003473825.1 Roseburia sp. AM16-25 | reverse complement strand
GCCGAGCAAAATGTTCAGTATATATGGAGGGGGATAGGACTTACCGTGGATGGGGCGCTGGAGTGTGTGATAGGGGCGGGGAGGCGGACTACGAGAGAATACTGTCCCAACCTGTTCCAATGTATTCTCTCGTAGTCCGCCTCCCCGCCCCTATCACACACTCCAGCGCCCCATCCACGGTAAGTCCTATCTCCTCCCCCAAAAAGTATTCAGACAATAATTTTGTCAAGGTAAAAAGTGTTTTTTGGAAGAACTGCACAAAAATCCAAATTTAGGTAAGAAACAAAAAAATCCGGGTGGAAGACCGCAAAAACTTATCCACAATTTTTGCAACGAAAAAGTGGGAAAAATGGACTTATACACGGAATTATTAACTTTATCCACAATTTTGGGGATAAAAACGCGGAATCTGTAAATGGCAAAAAGAACAAGCGTTTTGTAAGTTTCTGATAAAATTTGTCGAAAAAGGAAAAAAGCATTGACTTTTAAAATGTAAAAAAATGTCAAAATGTGGAGATATTGACAGAATATTTGTAGCAAAAGGGATTTTGCATAAAAAAGTGGCGCTTGCCTCTTTCTTTTTTTAGCAGATTATATTAAAATATCAAATAAGTATGTGAAAAACTTCAAAAAACCACAGGGTCAAATTGTGGAAATTGCATAGATAAGGGAGGAAAGGATATGATTTCGAATCAGACGCTACAGAATACCATCGACGGTCTGCACCAGATCACCAAGGTTGATTTCGCTGTTGTGGATAGCGAGGGTGGTGTCTTGGCATCTACACTTACGAATCCGGGCCAGTATCGCGAATCAGCAGTTACATTTGCAATCTCTGAAGCAGAGAGTCAGGTAGTGTCCGGCTGCCAGTTCTTTAAGGTGTATGACGAGCAGCAGTTAGAGTTCATTGTTCTTGCAAAAGGTACGGATGAGGAAGAAGCCTTATTGGTAGGCAAGATCGCCACATTCCAGATTCAGGAATTGATGGTGGCATACAGGGAACGCTTTGACAAGGATAACTTCATCAAGAACCTTTTGCTGGATAACTTATTGCTGGTTGACATTTACAACCGTTCCAAGAAGTTACATGTAGATATCAATGCCAGACGTGTTGTTATGATCGTAGAGACAGGTGAGCACAAGGATGGAGATTCCATTGACCGGGTGCGCAGCCTCTTTAGCGGAAAGACAAAGGACTTTGTGACCGCCGTAGATGAGCACAATATCATCGTTGTCAAAGAACTCACAGAGCAGGAGACCTATGACGATATCCGAAAGACCGCGGCAGTGATCATTGATGCCTTAAAGGACCGTGATGATGCGATCCGCGTTTCTTACGGTACGATTGTCGGAGAGATCAAGGAGGTATCTCGCTCCTATAAAGAAGCAGGCATGGCTCTGGATGTAGGCAAGATCTTCTTTGCCGACAAGCGCATCATCGCATATTCAGCACTGGGCATCGGACGCCTGATCTATCAGCTGCCGATTCCGCTTTGCAAAATGTTTATCAAGGAGATCTTTGACGGCAAGGATCTGGATGATTTTGATGAGGAGACACTTTCCACCATCAACAAATTCTTTGAAAACAGTTTGAATGTTTCTGAGACATCCAGACAACTCTATATACATAGAAATACACTGGTCTATCGTCTGGATAAGTTGCAAAAGAGCACTGGACTGGATCTGCGCGTCTTTGAAGATGCGATCACCTTCAAGATCGCACTCATGGTCGTGAAGTATATGAAGTATATGGAAAATCAGGATTTTTAATTTACAGCATTTAGGAGATAGAAGAAACAATGATTCGACTAGAACACGTTAGTAAGACATACCAGCAGGGGGTGCCGGCGCTCAATGATGTCAATATTGACATTGAGCAGGGGGAGTTCGTTTTTATCATGGGTAAGAGCGGTTCGGGTAAATCGACCCTGATCAAACTTTTGCTCAAGGAACTGGAACCGACAGAGGGCGAGATTTACATCAATGAGCAGAAGTTGTCTTCGGTCACCCACAAAAAGACTCCATATTTCCGCAGAAATATCGGTGTTGTATTCCAGAATTTCCGTCTTTTACAGGATCGCAACGTCTATGAAAATGTGGCATTTGCCATGAAAGTCGTTGAGTCCTCAACACGTGAGATCAAGCGCAAGGTGCCGCTCATGCTGTCTTTGGTCGGACTGGCTGCAAAGTACAAGTCGCTGCCACGCCAGTTGTCCGGTGGTGAGCAGCAGCGCGTTGCCATTGCAAGAGCACTGGTTAATGAGCCAAAGATCCTTCTGGCAGATGAGCCGACAGGAAACCTGGACAATACCAATGCATGGGAGATCATGCATTTATTGGAGGAGATCAATGAGCGTGGAACGACCGTTGTGGTAGTAACACATAATAGCGAAATTGTCAAAAAGATGAATAAGCGTGTCATCACGATCAAAAAAGGCGTCGTTGTCAGTGACGGGAAATGGGGTGATACACATGAAGTTTAGTACATTTTGGTATAACGTAGGACAGGGACTGAAAAATATCTGGCGTAACAAGTTATTCTCCCTGGCATCCATTGCGACCATGTCTGCCTGCATTTTTTTGTTTGGTGTCTTTTATTCCATAGGTGTGAATTTTACCTCAATGGTACATTCTGCCGAGGAAGGCGTGACGATCATTGTTTACTTTGATCAGGGAGTCAGCCAGGAACAGATCGACAAGGTAGGCGAGGAGATCGGCAAGCGTGCTGAGGTTGCAAAATATGATTTCGTGACCGCAGATGAGGCTTGGGCATCTTATAAAGACAAGTATTTTGAGGGCAATGAGGCAGCCGCAGAGGGCTTTGCCGAGGATAATCCGCTTGCTAATTCCGAACACTATGAGATCTATCTGAATGATG
This sequence comes from Roseburia sp. AM16-25, assembly GCF_003473825.1. Classification (NCBI taxonomy): domain Bacteria; kingdom Bacillati; phylum Bacillota; class Clostridia; order Lachnospirales; family Lachnospiraceae; genus Roseburia; species Roseburia sp. AM16-25. The sequence goes on along the minus strand of NZ_QUCW01000001.1, from coordinate 18,298 downwards.
TATCCATGCAGCAGACCTTAGTAGACTATCTGCAAGGTTTGGATGGCGTCAGAAAGGTAAGTTATTCCGAGGTTGCAGCACAGACCTTATCAGATTTTAACAGTCTGATCGGTTATATTTTTGTTGGCGTGATCATCATTCTGGTGGCAGTTGCCGTCTTTTTGATCAATAACACGGTTACTGTTGGTATTTCCGTGCGTAAAGAGGAGATCGCCATCATGAAACTGATCGGTGCCAAGGACAAGTTTGTCCGTGCGCCGTTTGTCGTAGAGGGTGTATTTATCGGTCTGATCGGTTCAATCATTCCGCTGGTGCTTTTATTCTTCCTCTATCAGGGCATTGTAAGTTATGTATCGGAGCGCTTCCAGTTTATTGGCGATCTGGTTTCTTTCGTGCCGGTAGGAACCGTATTTACCATCTTGGTTCCGGTATCGCTGGTACTGGGTATTGGTATCGGTTACATTGGCAGCCGAATGACCCTGCACAAACATTTGCAGGTCTAACCGCATAGGATATGTGATCTTGCAATATATTGGAAAAAAGTCATATAAGAAGGATAGGAAGATGGAAGAAATAAAAGAGCAACCGGAAGTGACAAAAAAGGAAAAAAAGCCAAAGACATTTCGTCGTGGTGTCCTGACCGGCGTTTTGTGCAGCCTGCTTGTCATGGCGCTGATCCTTGGCGGGCTGGTATTTGCCTTGCGGGGCAGTCTTGGCACGCTGGCAGATTTAAACCTTTCCAAGTTGCAATACATTTCTACACTGGTACATCATTACTATTATGAAGATGTGGATGAAGAGGCACTGGCAGAAGGCATTTACAAGGGCTATATGGAAGGATTGGATGATCCGTATTCGGTTTATTATACGGCGCAGGAATATGAGGATATGATGATCGATACGACAGGCAATTATGCCGGTATCGGCGCTGTGCTTACAAAGGATACGACGACCGGACAGGTGCGTATCGTCAATGTATATGATGATTCCCCGGCGGCAAAGGCAGGGCTTCAGGCGGATGATATCATCGTATCTGTGGACGGACACAAGGGACAATCAGAAGATCTGGATCAATTCGTGCATTATGTGCGTGGCGAAGAAGGCACCAAGATCACGGTGCAATATGAGCGTGACGGCAAGACAGATGTCGTGGAAGTAACGCGTGCCCAGGTGGAGGTACCGAGTGTCAAATACAAGATGCTGGATGACGCTGTCGGTTATGTTTATCTGTCAGAGTTTTCCGATAATACCAAAGATCAGTTTGAAGCAGCAATGGCAGACTTGGAGTCCAAGGGCATGAAAGCCGTGATCTACGATCTGCGCTTTAATGGTGGCGGGCTGGTAGATTCCGTGACCGGGATCCTGGATGACATCTTACCGGCGGGTACGACCGTTTATATGGAAGACAAAAACGGCGAGCGCACGACTTATACATCGGATGATGAAAAGCAGATCAATATGCCGATGGTCGTACTGACATCCGGCAATACAGCCAGCGCGGCAGAGATCTTTGCCGGAGCCATCCGCGATTTTGACTATGGTACCCTAATCGGTACCAAGACTTTTGGAAAGGGGATCGTGCAGACGACGGTGCCGCTTTCCGACGGAAGTGCGATCAAGGTCACGATGGCGACCTACTATACGCCGAGTGGTGAGTGTATCCACAAGACAGGCATCACACCGGATATCGAACTGGAATACCAGTTCTTAGGCGGTGATGACGAGACTTATGATGAGTCGCTCGACAACCAGATCCAGAAGGGGCTTGAAGTCCTCCACGAGGAACTGGACAAATAAAAAATGAAAGAGGTGAATACTGTGGTAGAACTTGACGCTTATAAACAGCAGCTGCAAGCGTACGAATCTCCACTACAGGAAGTGAGGGATTCACTTTGACCTGGCTAACAAGTCAAAGCGTATCGAAGAATTAGAAAGAGAAATGGAGGCAGCGGACTTTTGGAATGATGCAGCACAGTCTACTGCCAAAATGAAGGAACTGAAAAGTTTAAAAGATGATGTCAGTATCTTTTCCCATTTACAGGAACTATATGAGGAGATCGACACCTATATCACATTGGGATATGAGGAGAATGACCCGGATCTTTTGCCGGAGATCGAATCTCTTTTACAGGAGTTTGATGGGGAACTGGAAGAACTGCGCATGAAGACTTTGCTCTCAGATGAGTATGATGACAGAAATGCCATCGTATCGCTCCATGCCGGAGCCGGTGGTACGGAGAGTTGCGATTGGGTATCCATGCTGTACCGTATGTATACCAGATGGGCAGCGAGTCGTGGCTATGAGGTAGAGGTACTGGATTATCTGGACGGTGAGGAAGCGGGCATCAAGTCCGTGACCTTCCAAGTCAATGGGGCAAATGCCTATGGTTATCTGAAATCTGAAAAGGGTGTCCATCGTCTGGTACGTATCTCGCCTTTTAATGCAGCAGGCAAAAGGCAGACTTCCTTTGCATCCTGCGACGTCATGCCGGAGTTGGATGATAATGTCGAGGTGGAGATCAATGATGACGATATCCGTATCGATACCTATAGGTCCAGCGGTGCTGGTGGCCAGCACATCAACAAGACATCATCTGCCATCCGTATCACGCACTTCCCGACTGGGATCGTGGTACAATGCCAGAATGAGCGTTCCCAGCATATGAACAAAGATAAGGCTATGCAGATGTTAAAGGCAAAGTTGTATCTTTTGCAAAAAGAGGAGCAGGAGCGCGAAGCGCAGGGCATCCGTGGAGAGGTGACCGAGATCGGCTGGGGCAACCAGATCCGTTCTTATGTCTTACAGCCTTACACCATGGTAAAAGATCTGCGGACCGGCGAGGAGACCGGAAATGTGGATGCCGTTTTAGACGGTGCCATCACCCCGTTTATGAATGCCTATCTGAAATGGTGTTCTCTGGGACGACCGGATCGTCATACGCAGGAATCATAAAGGGCTTGATTTAGGTAGTCTTCTTGTGGTATTATCTTTCGAGTGAGAACATTTGTGTTTGTATCAAAGACACTCGGGAGGGAATATGTCAGAGAAGACTACCTATTTTGTGTTAAAGGAAAAGGCAGTGCCGGAAGTGCTCCGCAAGGTAGTGGAGGCAAAGCGCCTGATCGAATCCGGTCGTTGTATCTCCGTGCAGGAGGCGACAGATCGCGTGGGGATCAGCCGGAGTTCTTTCTATAAGTACAAAGAGGATATTTTTCCCTTTCATGACAACGTCAAAGGAAAGACGATCACTATGGTGATCCAGTTGGAGGACGAGCCCGGCATTCTGTCAGAGATCTTACAGACAGTCGCCCGGTATCATGCCAACATACTGACGATCCACCAGAGTATTCCGGTCAATGGGATCGCGTCACTGACCTTATCGGTCGATGTGCTGCCGGAGACAGGCGATGTCTCGGAGATGGTGGAAGTCATGGAAAAAACACAGGGAATACAATACGTAAAAATATTAGCTAGGGAGTGATCAGATGAAAGTAGCAATTATGGGATACGGAACTATCGGTTCCGGTGTAGCAGAGATTTTAGAGGTAAACAGAGATGTTGTGGCAAAGCGTTGTGGCGAGCCATTAGAATTAAAATATGTTTTGGATCTGCGTGATTTTGAGGGAGACCCGATCGCGGACAAGATCGTCCATGACTACAAGACGATCGTAGAAGATCCGGAAGTTGCCATTGTTGTGGAGACCATGGGTGGCGTGGAGCCGGCATATACCTTTGTTAAGGCAATGCTTGAGGCAGGAAAGCATGTTACGACCTCCAACAAGGCACTTGTGGCAGACAAGGGTGCAGAATTGATCGAGATCGCCAGAAATCACAAGGTCAATTTCTTATTTGAGGCATCCGTTGGCGGCGGTATTCCGATCATCCGTCCGTTGACCTCCTGCCTGACAGGTGATGTGATCGAGGAGATCACGGGTATCGTCAATGGTACGACCAACTATATGATGTCAAAGATGACCAAAGAAGGTCTGGAATTTGATGATGTATTAAAGGATGCACAGGCAAAGGGCTATGCAGAAAAGGATCCGACAGCAGATATCGAAGGACACGATGCCTGCCGTAAGATCGCCATCCTGACATCTCTTGTCTGCGGCAGACAGGTGGATTATGAAGATATCCCGACTGAGGGAATTTCACATATCACGGCAACCGATATCAAGTATGCAAATAAAATGGGAAGAGCCATCAAGTTACTGGCTACCAGCAAAAAGGTGGGAGACTCCTATGTGGCAAGAGTAGCACCTTTCCTTTTATCACCGGAGCATCCGCTTTACAATGTGCATGATGTATTCAACGCTATTTTTGTTCATGGCAATATGCTGGGCGACGGTATGTTCTACGGAAGCGGTGCGGGCAAACTCCCGACCGCCAGTGCAGTCGTGGGTGATATGGTCGCCATTGCCAAGCATATCGACAAGAACATCTATCTGGAGTGGGAAAAGGAGAAACTTGTCCTTGCGGATCCAAACGAGCAGGTCAATCGTTTCTTTGTACGTTCCGCTGCATCAGAGGCTGAGATTGAGAATATCTTTGGTCAGGTAGAGTTCGTTGAGAGCGGTCTGGATGATGAGATCGGATTTGTCACAGAGGCCATGAAAGAGTCTGACTATGCGACAAAGGCAGCGGCACTTGGCGAAGTGCGTCAAATGATCCGTCTGGTCTAAAATGCATCATAAATAGACACATTACGACCATCCGTGGAAGAATAGAAAATCGCGGAAACTTTATTGAAAAATCATGGGGGATTTTTTATAATAGGGTCAGGATCATTAAAGATTTGATTTCAATATAAGGGGGTTTTTACTATGCCAAAATATATTATGGCATTGGATGCAGGGACGACAAGCAATCGCTGTATCCTGTTTGATCATGAGGGGAACATTTGTAGTATGGCACAGAAGGAGTTTCGTCAGATCTTCCCGAATCCGGGATGGGTGGAACACGATGCCAATGAGATCTGGTCTACACAGCTTGGTGTAGCCGTAGAGGCGATGTCAAAGATCGGCGCGACCGCAGACGATATTGCCGGTATTGGTATTACGAACCAGAGAGAGACTGTCATTGTGTGGGATAAACATACTGGGGAACCTGTATATCACGCGATCGTTTGGCAGTGCCGCCGTACTTCTGAGTACGCAGATGAATTAAAGGCAAGAGGCTTGGAGGACATGATCCGTTCCAAGACAGGTCTGATGATCGATGCCTATTTCTCCGCTACCAAGATTCGTTGGATTTTGGAAAATGTAGAGGGAGCAAGAGAAAAAGCGGAAGCTGGAGACCTTTTATTCGGTACGGTAGAGACATGGTTGATCTGGAAACTAACCAAGGGCGCAGTACATGTTACAGATTATTCCAACGCTTCCAGAACCATGCTTTTCAATATCAATACTCTGGAATGGGATGATGAGATCTTAAAAGAACTCGATATTCCGCGTTCCATGTTACCGGAAGCCAAGCCGTCAAGTTGTGTTTACGGTATGGCAGATCCGAGTTTCTTCGGTGCAGAGATCCCGATCGCGGGAGCAGCCGGAGATCAGCAGGCAGCCCTTTTCGGACAGACCTGTTTTACCGAGGGCGAAGCCAAGAATACATATGGTACCGGTTGTTTCCTTTTGATGAACACGGGAGAAAAGCCGGTATTCTCCAAGAACGGTCTGGTTACAACGATCGCATGGGGATTGGACGGCAAGGTCAATTACGCGCTGGAGGGATCTATCTTCGTCGCTGGTGCTGCGATCCAGTGGCTGCGTGACGGCATGAAACTGATCGATTCCGCTGAGGATTCCGAATATATGGCAAAGAAAGCCAAGGGCACCCATGGTACTTATGTCGTTCCGGCATTTACCGGACTGGGCGCACCGCATTGGGATCAGTATGCGAGAGGTACGATCGTAGGTATTACCAGAGGCACCAACAAGAACCATATCATCCGTGCGACGCTGGAATCTATTGCTTATCAGGTATGCGATGTTATTGATGCTATGAAGGCAGATGCCGAGACCGATCTTCGTACCCTGAATGTAGATGGTGGTGCCAGTGCCAATGATTTTCTGATGCAGTTCCAGGCAGATATGCTGGATAAGCCGGTCAACAGACCGTCCTGCGTAGAGTCTACGGCTCTTGGTGCAGCATACCTGGCAGGTCTTGCGGTTGGTTACTGGGAGAGCAAGGAAGAAGTCATGAAGAATGTGCAGTATGACCGTGTTTTCATTCCATCCATCGACCCGGAGGAGCGCGCAGCAAAGCGTAAAGGCTGGAATAAGGCAGTCAAGTATGCTTTTGGCTGGGCACGTCAGGACGAGGACGACGAGTAAAGGTATTCTGATAAAAAAGGACACTATAAGGAGATGTCAAGGCTGGCATCTCCTTTTCTACGCCCGCTTACGGCTTTATTTTACTGGCGGGACAGAGGAAACTATGATATGATAATGAAGTAAAAAAGCGGTCGTTTTTATGAAAAGACGACGGATAGGAGAATGTATGAATTACGATGTACTGATTATTGGCGCAGGCCCGGGAGGTATTTTTTCTGCCTATGAACTGATCAAGCAGGATCCGAATTTGCGTGTGGGCGTTTTTGAGGCAGGACATGCTCTGGGAGGCAGAAAATGCCCGATCGACGGAAATAAGATCAAGTCCTGTATCGGATGTAAGACCTGTTCGATCATGAGCGGTTTTGGCGGAGCCGGTGCTTTTTCAGATGGAAAATACAATATCACCAATGATTTTGGCGGTACTTTATATGAATATATCGGTAAAAAAGAAGCTATTGATCTGATGCGCTATGTCGATACGATCAATCTGGCATATGGCGGCGAGGGGACCAAATTATACTCTACCGCAGGCAGTCGTTTTAAAAAGCAGTGTATGCAAAATGACCTGCATTTGCTGGATGCATCTGTCCGCCATTTGGGTACGGACATCAACTATGTGGTATTGGAAAATCTCTACGAATATTTAAAGGACAAGGTAGAGTTTTATTTTGACACGCTGGTGGAGGCAGTCGAAGTCTTAGCAGATGGTGAGGAAGGCTACCGTATCCAATGCAAGGATGCAAGTTACACCTGCAAAGATTGTATTATTTCTGTCGGACGCAGCGGAAGCAAATGGATGGAAGAAGTCTGCAAGGATCTTTCTATTCCAACCAATTCCAACCGTGTGGATATCGGGGTGCGTGTGGAATTGCCGGCAGAGATCTTTTCACATCTGACGGATGAATTATACGAGAGCAAGATTGTTTACCGTACCCAGAAATACGAGGATAAGGTGCGTACCTTCTGTATGAATCCAAAGGGGGCGGTCGTAAATGAAAATACCAATGGCATCATTACGGTAAACGGACACAGTTACGAAGACCCGGAGAAACAGACGGAGAATACCAATTTCGCACTTTTGGTTTCTAAGCATTTTTCCGAGCCTTTTAAGGATTCCAACGGTTATGGCGAGTCAATCGCCAGACTTTCCAATATGCTTGGCGGTGGCGTGATGGTACAGCGTTTCGGAGACCTGATCCGTGGACAGCGTTCTACCAGGAAGCGTATCGAGGAGTCCTTTGTCACACCGACACTCAATGCTACGCCGGGAGATCTCTCCCTGGTACTGCCAAAGCGAATCTTGGACGGCATTGTAGAGATGATCTACGCACTGGATAAGATCGCACCGGGTACCGCAAATGACGATACTCTGCTTTATGGTGTCGAAGTCAAGTTCTACAATATGGAAGTGGAAGTGGACGAACATTTGCAGACCAATTATAAGGGACTTTATGTGATCGGTGATGGAAGCGGTATTACCCACTCCCTGTCACACGCTTCTGCAAGTGGTGTTTATGTAGCAAGAGAGATTGCGGGAAACCAGAACTAGAAGATCTGCAATAGGTCTACATGAAAACAGACAAGGGCAAGGTTTTTGATGACAAAATTTACTGCCAGTAAGCCCAGTGCGATCCATAGCAGACGGGCGCTGGGGTGGTACTTATGATCTAGGATCTTGCGGATACATAGATAGAGGCAGACAAAAAAGGCATAGACCACCAGCGGGTGAAAGAGAAAAGACTTGATCCAGTGTCCGGTAAGAAATAAATACAGGGCTCTGGTGCCACCGCAGCCGGGACAATAGTAGCCGGTTACTAGATGGAAAAGGCATTTGGGTGCATGGCTCATATAGTTTTGTAGTAGTCTGGCAAGTGCTTGCATATTAGGCCTCACATCTAATTGAAATAGTGATATTTAAGTACAAAATCTACTATAAAGGAATGACGGACGATTTGTAAAGAGGACGCGATCAAAGAAAGGGGGAATGGTGTATGCAGATAGGAAGTCTTGGTTCTATCCTTACAACTTCATATCAGCCGGGAACTTATGGCATGGGGACTTATGATGTCACCGCAGGCGTGACGGATCCGACTATGACCGGGGCAGGGGATACGGACGGCGTCAAGCCGGGTTATAAATCCACGCCGGCGGAATGTCAGACTTGCAAGGAGCGCAAGTATATCGATGGGTCGGATGAAAATGTTTCCTTTAAGGCGGCGGCACACATTTCACCGGAGGCAGCCGGCGGTGCCGTGCGGGCGCACGAGGGTGAACATGTCAGCAATGCCTATACCAAAGCTGCCCAAAATAACGGAACGGTGGTAAATGCCAGCGTATCCATCCACACATCGGTCTGCCCGGAATGTGGCAGGACTTATGTTTCGGGTGGCACGACCAACACAACGATCCGCTACAACGAGAGCAATCCTTACGGACAAAATCAAAAATCGCTGGATGCAGCCAGCCTGATCGGGGGCAAGGTGGATCTGAGTGCCTGATGCAGGCGGTTTTGATCGAGAAATTAGAAAAGAAATGGAGTAACATAGATGGACATCAATAGAAAACTGGCAAGTGAACTTGGCGTTCTGCCAAAACAGGTAGATGCGGCGGTAAAACTGATCGATGAGGGCAATACCATTCCCTTTATCGCAAGATATCGAAAGGAAGCAACGGGTGCACTCAGTGATGAGATTCTGCGAAACCTGTATGAACGTCTGAATTATCTGCGCAACCTGGAAGACAAGAAAGCGTCAGTTCTAGCAAGCATAGAAGAGCAGGGAAAACTGACGGAGGAACTGCGTGCGCAGATCCTGGCAGCAGAGACACAGGTCGTTGTAGATGATCTGTATCGCCCATACCGTCCAAAGCGCCGCACCCGTGCGACGATCGCCAAGGAAAAGGGCTTAGAGCCGCTGGCAGATCTGATCCTTTTGCAGGAGATCGATCAGCCGTTAGAGGAGATTGCAGGAGATTATGTAAATGCAGAGAAGGAAGTGGCTACGGCGCAGGATGCGATCGCGGGAGCCATGGATATTCTGGCAGAGACCATCGCAGACCAGGCGGATTATCGTATGCATATCCGTGGGCTGACAGAGAAAAAGGGACATATCACATCAAGTGCCAAGGATGAGACCGCGGAGTCGGTCTACGAGATGTACTATGAGTTTGACGAACCAATCGAAAAGTTGCCGGGACATCGTATTCTGGCACTCAACCGAGGAGAAAAGGAAAAGATCCTGACAGTCAAGATCTTAGCACCGACCGAGGAGATCATTCGTTATCTTTCCAACCAGGTCATTACCAAGGATAACCCTTATACGACACCGGTACTGACGGAGACCATCGCAGACGCTTATGACCGCCTGATCGCACCGGCTATTGAGCGTGAGATCCGGTCTGCCTTGACCGAAAAGGCAGAGGACGGCGCGATCAGTGTCTTTGGTAAGAACCTACAGCAGTTGCTCATGCAGCCACCGATCGCAGGACAGGTGGTCTTGGGATGGGATCCGGCATTTCGTACCGGCTGTAAACTTGCAGTTGTAGATGCGACCGGTAAGGTGTTGGATACGACAGTTATTTTCCCGACAGCACCGCAGAATAAGGTGGAGGAGGCAAAGGCAGTTTTAAAGAAACTCATCTCCAAATACCATGTTACTCTGATCTCCGTAGGAAATGGTACGGCATCGCGTGAATCAGAAATGATTATCGTAGATCTCTTAAAGGAGATCCCGGTTCCGGTGCAGTATGTGATCACCAATGAGGCGGGGGCATCCGTCTATTCTGCCAGCAAACTGGCAACAGAGGAGTTTCCGCAATTTGACGTGGGACAGCGTAGTGCGACATCCATTGCCAGACGTGTGCAGGATCCTTTGTCCGAACTGGTAAAGATTGATCCAAAGTCGATCGGTGTAGGACAGTATCAGCATGATATGAACCAGAAAAAGTTGGACGAAGCCTTATCCGGTGTTGTTGAGGCGTGCGTCAACAATGTGGGCGTTGACCTGAACACGGCTTCAGCATCCTTGCTGGAACACATTTCAGGCATCAATAAGACCATTGCCAAGAATATCGTGGCATATCGTGAGGAGAACGGACAGTTCACTTCAAGAAAACAATTATTAAAGGTACCAAAGTTAGGACCAAAGGCATACGAACAGTGTGCAGGCTTCCTGCGGATCCGCGGGGGCAAGAATCCTTTAGACGCGACCAGCGTACACCCGGAGTCCTATGAAGTGACGGAAAAGCTTCTTGCCGAATTAGGACATGATCTGACGGAGATCACCAGTGGCGGTATCGGGCAGATCGGAAAGGAAGTAGGCGATCTGGATCGACTCGCAGAAGAACTTGGTATCGGTGCCATGACTTTGGAGGATATTGTAAAAGAACTCCAAAAGCCGGGTCGTGATCCAAGAGAGGATATGCCAAAGCCAATTCTTCGCAGTGATGTCCTGAGCATGGAAGATTTAAAACCGGGCATGGTCTTGAAAGGCACTGTCCGCAATGTCATTGATTTTGGTGCTTTCGTGGATATCGGCGTGCACCAGGACGGACTTGTCCATATTTCTGAGATCTGCGACCGCTTCATCAGGCATCCGCTGGAGGCTGTATCGATCGGCGATATTGTGGATGTGCAGGTCTTGAGCGTGGATTTCAAAAAGCAAAGGATCCAGTTGACCATGAAACTGGGCGATCGACAGGACAAAAAAGAGGCTGCGAAAGACCAGCCTGCGGCAAGATGCAAAAAGCCTGCCAATAAGCAGAATTTCAAGAAAAAACAGGAGCACAGGAAGCCGGTCAAAAAAGGCAATAACTTTTTTGACAATATTATTATCGAATAGTGGTTGACAGATAGGCTCTATATGCATATACTGATGCTTGTAAATAGGAATCTTCGGGGCAGGGTGATATGAGAGATCATAGATTCCCGACCGACGGTGATGTTGCTACGGCAACGAGTCCGTGACCTGCATTTGCAGTTGAATCGGTGTGAATCCGATACCGACAGTATAGTCTGGATGAGAGAAGATAAGTTGAATTTTGCGTGCAATGTATTGCCCCGAACGCTGGAATTAGTGTTCGGGGCTTTTTGCGTACAAGGCTGACTTACCAGAGACCGATTTTCCTAAATAAAAAGGAAAAAGGAGTGTTACAAAATGAGTGAGGTAACAACAAAAAGAGCAAACGTAAACAATGGAACAAAGAGTGCAGCAGCATCTAAGATGAATGTGCGCTATCTGACGGTGACGGCAATGTTATCGGCGATCGCATTTATCCTGATGTTTCTTGATTTTTCTGTTCCGGTCATGCCAAATTTCATCCGCATGGATCTGTCAGAATTACCGGCCTTGATCGGTGCTTTTGCCATGGGACCGGCATGTGGCGTATGGGTATGCTTAGTTAAAAATCTCTTGCATCTGTTTATGACATCCACAGGTGGCGTCGGAGAATTGAGTAACTTTGTTCTTGGCGTAGCCTTCGTACTTCCGGCAGGACTGATCTACAAGCACAAAAAGAATAAGAAGTCAGCCATCACAGGCGCTCTGATCGGAGCACTTTGCATGGCACTCTTCAGTTTCCCATCCAACTATTTCGTGGTTTATCCGATCTACACCAAGATGATGCCAATGGATGTGATCATCGGTGCTTATCAGGCAATTGTGCCATCCGTAAAAGAATTGTGGCAGTGCCTCTTATTCTTTAATGTGCCGTTTACCTTTGTCAAAGGTCTGTTTTCCGTCCTGATCACAATGGTGGTATATAAAAAGATCTCACCGATCTTAAAAGGAAGAGTTTAAAAACAAAATAAAGAAATAGGATAAAAGCCTCAATCCGTCCGGCGTCTTGCATGTCGGTAGACGGATTGGGGCTTTTGATTTTGTATGGAATATGATAATATAACAATCAGAAGTGGGCTTATATGGAGGAAGATATATCATGACCGTCAAATTTAACGTAAAACTGAGCAGTGAGGATATGTATCGTTTCAATATGTATCACGCATATACATCCATGCAGGGCATCTTGTCGCTTGTCATGGGGATCTTTGTAATCGTGGTGATCGCGCTTTCCGAAAATCTGCACGACATCCGTCATGCCCTGCCTTATCTTTTGATCGCGTTGATCTTTCTGTTATATGTGCCTTTGACGCTGCGCATCCGCTCGAAGCGACAGATTCATATGTCAGATGCTTTGAAGGATGTCCTGCATTTTGAAATGAGAGAAGATGGCATTGCCGTCACGACAGATCACGAGACGGAGGAGGCAGTTCTGCCATGGGATATGATCTATAAAGCCGTGACAACCAAACACAATCTTCTTATATATAGTAACCGCGTCAATGCGTACATCATACCAAAGGCACAGGTGACGGAGGAACTGCCACAGATCTATGCCATGTTGCGTCAGCATTGCAAGGATTATCGCTTACACATTAAGGGAGAAAAATAGATGATAAAAGAAACATTTTCACCGGAGGAAACGTTTGCCTTTGGGGAAGAATTAGGAAAAAATGCCAGACCGGGACAGGTTTACACCCTGATCGGCGATCTTGGCGTGGGAAAGACAGTTCTTACGCAGGGAATCGCAAAGGGCCTGGGAATTGATGAAGCCATCTGTAGTCCGACCTTTACCATTGTGCAGGAATATCACACCGGGCGCATGCCGTTTTACCATTTCGATGTGTATCGTATCGGCTGTGTGGAAGAAATGGATGAGATTGGTTTTGACGATTACGTCTATGGCGAAGGCCTGACTATGATTGAGTGGGCAAATTTGATCGAGGAGATTCTGCCGGACCATTTCTGGCAGATCGTGATCGAAAAAGATCTGGAAAAAGGTTTTGACTATCGCATGATTACAGTTGAGGAAGTGGGTAAGGCATGAAGATATTAGGAATTGATGCATCGGGCATGGTTGCCAGTGTAGCGATCGTGGAAGATGATATTGTTGTGGGCGAATACTCTACTAATTTTAAAAAGACGCATTCACAGACATTGCTTCCAATGTTGGAAGAACTGAAAAAGATGATCGCATTGGATCTGGATACGATCGATGCCATTGCGGTTGCAGCAGGACCGGGCTCTTTTACCGGACTCCGTATCGGTTCGGCGACGGCAAAGGGATTGGGACTTGCTCTGGACAAGCCGATCATATCCGTCTCAACGATTGAGGCGATGGCTTACAATCTCTGGGGAAGCGCAGATAATGTGTGTCCGATCATGGATGCAAGGCGGGGGCAGACCTATACCGGTCTTTATCACTTTACGGATACAGAGATGGAGTGCATCGTAGAACCTTGCGCTGTTGACATCACAGAGATCATAGAAAAGATCAATGCTACGGGCGGGTCCGTGACTTTCTTAGGCGATGGCGTGCCGGTCTTTCAAGAGGCAATCGCAGATAAATGCAAGGTTCCTTACCATTTCGCACCGGCTCATATGAACCGCCAGCGTGCCGCATCTTTATGTGCAAGGGCAGAGGCTTATTATCTTGCGGGAAAAGTGCAGACGGCAGCCGAGCACAGACCGGAATATCTGCGTCTGTCACAGGCGGAAAGAGAACGCATGGAAGCGCAAAAGAGCGGTCAGGCATAATGGATATCCGGATCAGACCCTGCAGGGTGGAAGATATCGACAGGATCGCAGCGATGGAAGCGGCGATCTTTAGCGAGCCGTGGACAAAGACCGGATTTTTGGAGACGCTTTCCGAGACAGAACATGTCTTTTTAGTGGCAGAAGATCAAGAAAACCTGTGTGCCTATGGCATCTTATATTGCAACAGTGATGAAGGGGAGATCCCAACGATCGCAGTTTCAGAAGAAGCGCGCGGCAGAGGTCTGGGAAAGAGGCTTTTATCCCGGATGATGGAGGAAGCGGAAAAAAGGGGCGTAGCCCATGTTTATCTGGAAGTGCGAAAGAGCAACCTGCCGGCACAAAGATTATACCAGGCATGTGGATTTTCTCTTGTAGGACAAAGAAAGGGCTTTTACCACAAGCCGGACGAGGATGCTTTCGTCATGGCTTTTCATAAGGAGGATATATGTTAGATATTTGCTTGCTGGGAACAGCAGGGATGATGCCGCAGCCACACCGCTGGCTTACGGCAATGATGGCGCGTTTTAATGGCAGCAGTCTATTGATCGACTGTGGCGAGGGAACCCAGATTGCGATGAAGGAGGCGGGGCTTAGCCCAAATCCGATCGATACCATCTGCTTTACCCATTATCACGCGGACCATATCAGTGGCTTGCCTGGACTGCTTTTGTCCATGGGCAACTCAGACCGCACGGAACCGGTGACTATGATCGGACCAAAAGGTCTGGAACGCGTAGTTAATTCTTTGCGTGTGATCGCACCGGAACTACCGTTTGACATTCATTTTATAGAACTTACCGAGGCAGAGCAGGATCTGGTCTTGCATGGCTATCATATCCGGGCATACCGTGTCCAGCATAATGTGCCTTGCTACGGCTATTGCATCGAGATCCCGCGCAGTGGCAGATTTGATGCCGCAGCGGCAAGTGCTCTGGGACTCCCGGTACAGACCTGGAACCGCCTGCAAAAAGGCGAGACCATCCTGTGGGAGGATAAGGAATACGCGCCGGACATGGTGATGGGACCGCCTCGCAAAGGGATCAAGGTGGCATACTGCACGGATACCAGACCGATCGACCGCATTGCGGACAACGCCAAGGGGGCAGATCTATTTATCTGTGAGGGCATGTATGCGGAGCCGGACAAACTTGCTAAGGCAAAACAGTACAAGCATATGACTTTTTATGAAGCGGCAGAGTTGGCAAAGAAGGCAGAGGTCAAGCAGATGTGGCTGACCCATTTCAGCCCGTCTTTGGTAGGTGCAAAAGGATACATGAAGGATGTGAAGCGGATTTTCGCGGAATCATATCTGGGAGAGGACGGCAAGATGCTGGAGTTGGACTTTTTGGAGGAATAAGCGATGAAGAAGGCATTTCGTATAGGAATATCGATCGTGATCTGTGTGGGGCTGGTGTGTGGCTACTATTATTATCTGTCGCACAAGAATGCAAAAAGTGCAGAAGATGCACAAGACAAGACGACAGAAGTGGAAAAGATCATCGAAAGGGACTTTGATAAAAAGTATCCTAAAACACCACGCGAGGTCGTGAAGTGGTACAACCGGATCATCACGGCTTTTTACGGCGAGGAATATACGGACGAGGAACTGGAGAAAATGGCAGATCAGGCGAGAAGCCTGATGGATGATGAACTCCTGTCCTACAATCCGAGAGATACCTATCTGAAGAGCCTCAAGGCAGACATTGAGGACTATAAGACCAGGGATAAGATCATTGTGCAGTCCTCGGTCAGTGACAGCAATGATATTACCTATGCTACGGTAGACGGAGATTACTGCGCCTATGTGGATGCCTATTATTTTTCCAGAGAGGCAAGTGACTATAGCAGGACTTACGAGGAGTTTGTGCTACGCAGGGATGATGAGGGGCACTGGAAGATCCTGAGTTTTCGTTTGACAGAAGGAGACAATGATGAGTGATAAAGAAATATGCATATTAGCGATAGAGAGTTCGTGTGACGAGACGGCGGCGGCGGTCGTGGTAAACGGCAGACAGGTCTTGAGCAATGTCATTTCCACACAGATACCGATCCATACCTTATATGGCGGTGTCGTGCCGGAGATCGCATCCAGAAAACATATTGAACGTATCAATCAGGTGATTGAGGAAGCACTGAAAGAAGCTCATACATCACTTGATGAGATTGATGCGATTGGTGTTACCTATGGACCGGGTCTTGTTGGAGCCCTGCTCGTAGGACTTTCTGAGGCAAAGGCGATCAGTTTTGCAAAAGATATTCCGTTGGTAGGTGTGCATCACATCGAGGGACATATCTGCGCTAATTATATAGAAGATAAAACTTTGGAACCGCCATTCCTTTGCCTGGTGGTATCGGGAGGACATACCCATCTGGTCCGCGTCAAAGATTATGGGCAGTATGAGATCTTAGGGCGTACCAGAGACGATGCGGCAGGAGAGGCTTTTGATAAAGTGGCAAGAGCCATTGGTCTGGGCTATCCGGGTGGTCCTAAGATCGAGCAAAAGGCAAAAGAGGGAGACCCGCATGCCATACCTTTCCCGGTGGCAAAGGTCAATGACAGTGCTTACGACTTTAGTTTCAGCGGCTTAAAGTCCGCAGTCTTAAATTATATCAACGGCGCCAAGATGAAGGGCGAAACAATCAACGAGGCAGATATCGCTGCATCCTTCCAGCAGGCGGTCATAGATGCTCTGGTGGGACATGCCATGCATGCGCTGGATGAATTCGGCGGGGACAAGTTTGCCATTGCCGGAGGCGTTGCGTCCAATGGTACTCTGCGTGCAGCCATGCAGGAAGCCTGCGAGAGGCGTGGTGTCAGATTTTACCATCCGTCACCGATCCTTTGTACGGATAATGCCGCCATGATCGGTGCGGCAGCCTATTATGAGTATATGTCGGGACGCAGAGATTCTATGTCTTTGAATGCTGTGCCGAATCTGGCATTGGGACAGCGCGTGGAATCGTGATCAAAGGCATGCGGTAGTGACAGAAGATCTTGAGCAGGAGAATGGGATGGAAAGAATAGGAGCAGTCGTATTGGCGGCAGGTTCCGGAAAGCGTATGGGAGCAGATATTCCAAAACAATATCTTGCCCTGTGCGGCAAACCGGTCATGGTATATTGTCTGGAGGCATTTGAAAAGAGCCGGGTGGATGAGATAGTTCTGGTAGTGGCACCGGGAGACCGGGCATATTGCCGGAAAGAGATCGTAGAAAAATATCATATTACAAAGGTAAGTGCCATTGTAGACGGAGGAGCAGAACGCTATGACTCTGTCTATGAGGGGTTAAAAGTCATCCACTGCGATTATGTCTTGATCCACGATTGTGCCAGAGCCTTTGTGACGGAAGATATCATAGAAAGATCCATTAGAGGTGCAAAGGGATACGGTGCCTGTGTTGTCGGGATGCCTGTCAAGGATACGATCAAGATCGCGGATGAGAGCGGCTGGGTAGAGGCGACCCCAAGGCGTGATCTGGTCTGGAGTGTGCAGACACCCCAGAGTTTTTCCTATCCATTAGTGTATGAAGCCTATACCAGATTGCAGGCATGCGATAAGACCGGGGTGACCGATGATGCCATGGTCGTAGAAAAGACCATGCAGGCGCGTGTGAAATTGATCGAGGGCAGTTACGAGAATATCAAGGTGACGACCCCGGAAGATCTGCTCATGGGGGAGCGTATTTTGCAGTCCCGAAAAAAGTGAAGAAATTTGAAAAAAAGAATTGACACGCAGATGCAAGAATGATATTATCTTATTCGTGCTGAAAAACACATAAACATATATGGCTTGGAGAGGTATCGAAGTGGTCATAACGAGGCGGTCTTGAAAACCGTTTGTCCGCAAGGGCGCGTGGGTTCGAATCCCACCCTCTCCGTTATATGCTTGTCATCGCATGGTGGTGAGCATATTTTATGTCAGTCTTTATTCGACACACTTGGAGAAGTACCCAAGCTGGCCGAAGGGACACCCCTGGAAAGGGTGCAGGTCGTTAATAGCGGCGCGAGGGTTCAAATCCCTCCTTCTCCGTTAGATTATAGGAAAAGACCATGAGAAAACAACTTTTCACTTTTTGGAAAAAAGATGTAAAAAGTTGTTGACAAGAAAAGGCCGAAATGATAATATAATCTAGCTGACGCAAAACGGCAGCAAACAACAACGAAAAAGAGATTTGAAATCTTGAAAAAAGTTGTTGACAAACTTCAAATCATTTGATATGATAATGAAGTTGTTCGGGTCACAAACGACTCGAAAATAAATAAAAAAGTTGTTGACAAACGACTTGATACATGATAAAATATCAGAGTTGCTGTTAGCAACCAACCTTGATAACTGAACAGTGAAACAACCTTGAAAGATTCTAAGAGAATAAT